>NZ_JAJJMM010000001.1:4800000-6000000 GCF_020905295.1 Flavobacterium piscisymbiosum
ATTTACAATTGACAAAATGAGAATCAAAAGAGACAACCCCATCATGATCATTAAAAATTGATAATTTCCTCGCGTTTCAGGATAACCATCTGTTATCGAATGTAATCTGGCTTTTGACAAAGGTTCAAGAATAACCGAAAAGTGACCTACTTTTTTAGCCATAACTTCGGGTGTAAAACCTGCTTCTTTGGCAAGTTGCGCAATAAAATCGTGGTTGTAGATTCTTTCGAGTTTCTGTCTTGTAAGATCAACTTTAGAAGGGTCTTTTACTTTTAATAATAACTTTAAAATAAACGGATTTGTCATTCCGGAAGTTGTCAGTTCTTTCATTTTATTGATGATGACATTTGGCGCAATCGAAGAATTTCCTGGAATATGATACACCGCCCGTACAGAAAACAGCTTGTCAAAGCATTTTATTTGTTTTCCAATGGGGTTTTCATTTCCAAAAATCCTTTTAGCCGTAATATCTGAAATCGCAATGCTGGAATCATCTTTTATAGCTGAAATTGCATCGCCCTTAATAATTTTGAAAGGAAAAAAAGAAAAGAAATTTTGTTCGACATTGATAATTCTATCTACAAATTCCTTTTTTCCTTTGTAAATAATTTTATCCTTTTGATACCAGCTATCAGCATATAGTATAGATTTGACATTTGGATCTTCGTCTAAAGCCGGTTTCAGGAATAAGGCACAATCTGACAAAGCGGGCATATCGGTTAGTTGAACCAAAACCTGGTATACTTTTTCTTTTTCAGGATTCCAGGCATTGTAACTTTGTTCGTCGTTCCAATAGAGCAAGGCAAAAACTAATCCCGAAATCCCTATTGACAAACCAAGAATATTGAGAAATGAAAACAGTTTATTGTGTTTTAACTGGTAAATAAATACGTTGATATAGTTTAGTATCATGGTTTTGGTTGTGGAGTTAATGTTAGAAAAGCAAAATTGTTTTTAGCTATTCGTATTTCAGGTATTTCAAAACATCAATTTTCGTTGCCTGATAAGCTCTTGTAAGCACCACTAATAACGTTAATACCAATAACGCAGTAAACCCAATTATAAACGGATAAACAGATATCGTAATTCTGTAAGCAAAATTCTCTAACCATTTATTGAGCAAATAATAGACTGGAAATAAAGCTATTAAAAATCCTATGATACTAAAGATCACATATTGTTTGCAAAGTTCTTTTAATAAAACATTCGTTTCGGCACCCAGTGTTTTTCGAATCGCGATTTCTTTCATGCGTCTTTCTATAGAATATGAAGCCAAAGCAAATAACCCGAAAAGTGCAATTACAATAACAACAACATTCAATAAAGAGAAGAGATTCTTTTGCTTTACATAACTGCTGTAAGACTTTTTATATTCTTTATCTACGAAATCATATAAAAACGGATATTCTGTATCTACTTTTTTTGTCCAGAGATTTTCTATATCAGCTATGGTTTGCTGCATGGTTTCAGGATCGGCCGTAATATAAATATTGTTTAAAATTCCTGAAAACCAGGGTACGGTTTTAAAATGGAAAAAAGACATTGGAGGGATTGGATCTCCCGGATTTCCTATATTAAAATCTTTTACAATCCCAACAATAATAGCATCTTGTCCGTTCCAGTGCAATTTTTTGCCTATCGGATTTTTTTCATTTAATAGTTTTAAGGCCGTTTCATTAATTAACATTGAAGCAATAGTATCCTGAGCAAATTTAGGACTCAAATAACGCCCTTTTACGATTTTTATTTTCATCATTTCCAGCAGTCCAAAATCTATTGGCACATTATTTCCGTCAATATTTCTGTCTTTATAATGATATGATATTACAGATTTTGCCCCACTTCCAAAAACAAAACCACCTCCTGCAACTTGTTGTACTCCTTTTATGTGCTTCAATTGGTTTTGAATAATACTATATCGTTCAAAACGGTCTTTATCAGTTATTCCGTCGCCGTAGATATTTCTGTAGGAGATATTAAGGATTTGTTTTCCGCTAAACCCAAGGTCTTTAGAGTTCATAAGCTCAATTTGCTCATACACAATATAAGATCCAACAATAAAGAAAGCCGCAATAGCAAATTGAAAAATCAGCATTCCGTTTCTAAGCCAGACACCGCTTTTGCTTCTTCCAAAATTTCCTTTTAATACTTTTAGTGCCTCAAAATTAGAAACATACACTGCAGGAAATATTCCTGCAAGAATAACAGTCAAAATAAATATAGCCACAAGCTGCAAATAGAACTGACCACTTTGCAATACGAGCGTTTTTTCTAAAAAAGTATTATAATAAGGCAGAGAAAGCTCAACAATAACAAGCGATATCAAAATTGAAAACAACGAAATGATAGCGGTTTCAAAAATAAATTGCTTGATTATAGCAGATTTTGAAGCTCCGATAATTTTACGCACTCCAACTTCTTTCGCTCTCTTTATGGCATTTGCTGTAGCTGAGTTAACATAGTTTACAATAGACAGAATGAGAATTAAAACAGATAATCCTACCATGATAAGCAAAAATTGAAGATTGCCGTTTGCTTCTATCACGCCACTGGTTTTAGTATGTAATCGTATAGAGGATAACGACTCTAACCCCGGTTTTACCTGGCCATATTTCTTAATAAACTCTTCAGGTGAAATACCCTGATCTTTTGCAAAAAGGGAGGTCATGTTGTCAAAATATAATTTTTGAAGATTTTGAATCACTCGTTGCTGTCCATTAGGATGCTTTAATTTTAACAACAGAACAAATTGAAAATTACCCCATTGCTGAATAGTTTCTTTTATTCTTGCATCTATAAAATTAACTACGCACGAAGGATTATAAAGTGATTTTTTATCGAGTTTATAAACACCTCTTACTATTAGGTTTTTACCCTGCAGCACAATTTGTTTGCCCACGGCAGGTTGGTTTCCGAAAATCTGAACGGCCAAATCCTGCGACAAACAAATACTGTTTACATCTGGTAATGCATTTTTTGCACTTCCTTCGATAAATTGATAAGGAAAATAATCAAAGAAGTTTTCTTGCGCCTCAATTATTTTGTCAGACTGCACTTTTTTATTATTAAAGCGAATAATATCATTGCTATAGTAACCGTTTAGATAACAGTAAGATTCTACTTCAGGGCTTGCGTCTTTTATAGTAGATCCTATTGGTGCTGAACTTGAAGCCCAATAGGTAGTCGCATCCATTTGATTTGCTACTAAAAATATACTGTCTTTATTGGGATTCCATTGATCATAAGAATGTTCGTCGTTCCAATATAAAATGGCAAAAATCAAACCTGCAATTCCAATACTCAATCCCAAAACATTCAAGGCTGTAAAAACCTTATTGTTTTTGATATGATAAATAAATATGTTGATCCAGTTTTTTAGCATGATTTAGTTGATTGAATTAGTTACTAAAACATCTACATTTCTATGGTTCATTTTTTCTGAAAGTATGATTCCGTCTTTCATTAAAATAGTTCTTTGAGAAAATGAAGCATCATAATCAGAATGTGTTACCATCAAAATTGTAGCTCCGCTGGCATGAAGATCTGTTAATAATTCCATTACCTCATTTCCGTTTTTACTGTCCAGATTTCCCGTAGGCTCATCGGCAAGAATAATCGCAGGATCATTGATTAAAGCTCTTGCAACGGCAACACGTTGTTGCTGACCTCCTGAAAGTTGTTGTGGATAATGTTTCAAACGATGCGAGATACCTAATATCTTTGCCATCTCGTCTACTTTTTTCTTTCTTTCAGATGATGGAACGTTGTTGTAAATCAGTGGTAATTCGATATTATCAAAAACCGATAATTCATCAATTAAATTAAAATTCTGAAATATGAAACCAATATTTTCTTTTCTGGCTTTCGATTTTAGATTTTCTTTCAAGCCAATCATTTCCTGACCTAACAATTCGTAGCTTCCACCAGATGCGCTGTCCAGTAAACCAATGATATTTAATAAAGTCGATTTTCCGCTTCCGGATGGTCCCATAATCGATACAAAATCGCCTTGATTAATGGTTAATGAAATTTCGCTTAATGCTTTTGTTTCTACTTCTTCAGTTCTAAAAATTTTAGAAAGGTTTTTAATTGTGATCATACTAATTTGATTTTTGATGTTTGTTTTTCTTGCTGAAAATTTTATAGCTGAAGTAAAAAACAGATCCTAAATTAAGATAATTGATAACATAATCTATAAATATCTATTTTTGTTACATTTACCAGCAATAATGATTCTCATACTTGATGATTTACTAATCTAATTGTGATTTTCATGCCAAAAATTTAAGATTTGTAACTATCTAATTTTTAAATTTTTATTTTTTTTAAGCAATCCAAAGTGTCCATTATTGGACAGCTTTCGTCCAAAACCGAACAAAAATGAAAAAGACAAATGCCTCAATTTTAATCATAGACGATCAGGAAGACATCCTTTTTGCGTCGAAAGTGTACCTGAAAAAGTATTTTGAAGACATTTATACCCTTAATAATCCAAAAAATATTGTCGAATTATTATCAAAAAACAGCATTGATGTCGTTTTGCTCGACATGAATTATCGAATAGGTTTTGAAGACGGAAGAGAAGGTTTGTATTTATTGAAAGAAATAAAAACACTTTCGCCTAAAACAGTTGTGATTTTAATGACTGCTTTTGGTAAAGTCGAAACCGCTGTTGAAGGTTTAAAAAATGGCGCTTTTGATTATATATTAAAACCCTGGGAAAATAAAAAACTTCTGGAATCTGTAAAACAAGCCGTTGATAAATCACGAAAAGAACAGAAGAAAGAAAAAAATATTGAAATTGAAAATGACTTTTTTATTGGAACTTCAGAGATTATAAAAAAAGCATATTCACTAGCAGATAAAGTGGCTAAAACCGATGCAAATGTTTTGATTTTGGGCGAAAACGGAACCGGAAAATTTGTTCTCGCTCATCATATCTACAAACAATCCGAAAGGAAAAATAATCCTTTTATTGCGGTAGATTTGGGATCTTTAAATTCTAATATTTTCGAAAGTGAACTTTTCGGTTATGCAAAAGGCGCTTTTACAGATGCGAAAGTGGATACGCCAGGACGTTTTGAAATGGCACAAAACGGCACTATTTTTCTGGATGAAATTGGGAATGTTCCGCTGCATTTGCAATCTAAATTACTGCAGGTGATCCAGACTAAAACAGTAACCCGATTAGGCGAAACAAAAGCAAGACCTTTGAATGTTCGTATTATTACGGCAACCAATTTAAACCTGAAACTTGAAGTTGCCGAAAAAAATTTCCGTGAAGATTTGTATTATCGTATTAATACAATGGAAATTATTTTGCCTCCGCTAAGAGAACGTAACGAAGACAAAATTCCGTTAGCCGAATATCTGTTGGATAAAATGACCGAAAAATACGGAAGAGACGAAATTACTTTTGATAAAAAAGTGCCGGAACAAATCGAAAAACACGCCTGGAACGGAAACATTAGGGAAATGGAAAACAAAATCGAACGTGCCGTAATTTTGTGCGAGAACAATAAAATTACAATTGCCGATTTAGATCTTGAAACCATAACAGCCTACGAAGACAATCCGGATGATATTCAGCTTTCCTCTGTAGAAAAAGCTGCGGTGGAAAAAGCATTGCTCAAAAACAATAATAATATCAGTAAAACTGCCGAAGAATTGGGTTTGTCAAGAGGTTCTTTGTACCGCCGTTTAGAAAAATATAATATCAAAACAGATGAGTAACACCAATTTAACTAATTGACACTAATTTTTGTTTGTGGAATTAATTTCACAAACAAAGTTTATTATTAAAATTTGTGCAAATTCGTGACCCGAGCGATAGCGAACGGACGAAGTAAATTGGTGTTTAAAATTGATTCATAATATTTGTGTCCAAACTATAGCATAAAAATGAAGGCTTTCAAAGTTTTAATTTTTAATCCTCAATTTTTAATTAAAAAAATATGTTTAAAACATTTCAAACCTATAAACTGCTTTTTATTCGATTAATTTTAATTGTTGCAGCGATTGAACTTTCGATTTATTTTTTTAAAGATGGTTTGGTTTTTACCGGAGTATTTGTACTTTTTATTGTTTTTCTCATGATTCGTGAAATGTTTTTTTACGTTCGCAATTTTGTTCTCATTTATAATAAAACCATTTCTTCGATATTACAAAATGATTTTAGTTCTGATTTTTCGAAACATAAATTCAATACAAACTATAGTGACTTATTTCTTTTATATGACACTTTAAAAAGCAAACAAAATGAGCAGATTTCGAAAGATATTATCTATCGTTCTATTCTAAATAACATCGAAACCGGAATTATAATTCTGCAAAAGCAAGATAACGATTGGAATATTTTTTTAATGAATGACTACTTTTCGACACATTTTAATGTACCAAAAGTATCCAAATGGAAATATCTGAAAAACCAATTGCCGTCGTTATGTGAAATTATCGAACAAGATAATTTTCAGGAAATAAAAACATCCATAGAAATTAGTTTGAACGAACAAAACAACCAAACCTTTGTTTTGCAGGCTTCGAGAACCGAGATTTTCGAACAGGATTATTTTATTGTTTTATTGGATTCTATTCAGAATGTAGTCGAGAAAAAAGAGAAAGAAGCCTGGGTAAATTTGATGAAAGTGATCTCGCATGAACTCTTAAACTCCATTACTCCTATTCGATCTATTTGCCAGAATTTACAGGATTTGGTTGAGCAGGATTCATTATCAGATGAAGATCTTGAAGATGTAAAAAACAGCGTAACAACCATGTTAAGAAGAAGTGACCATTTGCAAAAATTTGTCGAAGGTTATCGAAAACTAGCAATGCTGCCTTCTCCTAAAAAAGAAAAAATAGAATTGCAGCATTTAATCGATAACTGTCTTCAGGTTATGAATCCTTTATTTAAAGAGAAAAATATAGAAGTCAGTAACAACATAACTTTCAAAAGATTCATAAACATCGATTCTCAACAAGTAGAACAAGTATTAATTAATCTGCTAACGAATAGTTTTCATGCGCTAAAAGACTCTTTACAAAAGCAGATTTTAATTTCGGCGGAAGCCAAAGAAAACCGAATCTTCATTAAAATTACAGACACCGGAAACGGAATAGAAAAAGAAATAGAAAACAAAATATTCCTGCCTTTTTTTACCACAAGACCAGAAGGCGCCGGAATTGGCCTGACCTTGTCTAAAAATATTATCGAAGCTCATGGCGGTTATATATCGCATAAAAGCGAAGACGGTAAAACTACTTTTGAGATTTCTTTTATTGAGGATTAAACATTTATATTATATAACATCTGCGTAAAATTATATAATCAAAAGCTCCGGAATTTAAAATAATTTCATGGAATGAAAAATACAGTAATTTTATTAGTGGATGATGACGAAGATGACTGCGAACTTTTTATCGCCGCGATTGCTTCATTAAACAAAAATATACTCACTACAATCTCCAATAATTCTCTTGAAGCATTAAACAATTTAAAAGTAGCAACCGTTTTGCCTGACTTTATATTTCTCGATATGCAAATGCCTTATTTAAGCGGTGCCGAATTTATACAGGAATTACGAAAGGTTCCTGAACTAAGTAAAATTCAGGTTGTCGTATATTCTTCGCATTCGCATGAAATCTTAAAGAAACTTACAAATGAATTTAGTTCTGTACAGATCTTTACAAAACCTAATAATTTTCAGGAATTGGTGAGTACTCTGGATGGGATATTGTAATTATTTTTATTAGAATATTTTTCGGGAGCTAATCCCGCACCCGAGCCTGAAAGTGCGAATTGGCCAAGCAATCCGTTCCAATCTTTTGTTCCTCCTGAAGCCTCGGGACCGGAACAAAAGGATTTCCACTCCTATCGGGCTAAGGCAATCATTTTCATAAGAAGTTGCAGTTTAAATTTACATTATTAGTCTACTAAAAAAGCAAAGTAACTACAATATTTCAAACAAGATTGCCGATTATAACCGCGTAGAATGGATTAAAATCCATCCCTACAATATGTTTTCGTTCCTCCGGAACTCTTTATAAAATTCCGAAGGAATGATTTATTTTGTAGCGAGGGATTTTAATCCCTTGGAACGTAACGTAATCGCAATATTGTCATTTCGAGGCACGAATGACAATGATTGGGGCTGTTTTGTGAAAAACTAAAGTTACTTAAATTCTTGTTTTTCAATCATTAGCACGTTATAAAGTATCATTCTATATACTATATTCTATATACTATATTCTATTTTCTATATTCTATATTCTTTGTTCTTTGTTCTTTGTTCTTTATTCTAAAATCCTAATCAGAAATCATGTAACATTTTGGAAAAAAAGTATAAATTCTAAACTCGGTTCAGTTAGTAACTTTGAGTAAAGTATTTTATCCTTAACACCTTAATTGCTATGTTACTACAATTTATATCCAATTTATTCGAAAGCGACCAAACTGATCAAAATCCGTACCATATTGTAATTCAGATTAATGATAAAGTTTCACCTTTAGACCGAAGAAACCTTTATATGTTGCCTTTACATGATTTTTTATCTGAAAATAATTATGGTGAAATTTCCGGTGGCGGAATACTTAAAGAAGAGCCGGGAGAAATTATCTTTTGTGATATACATGTCAAATTTTATCAGGAAGAAATTAGTAGAGCCGTTTTAAACGACATTATTAATTTTGTCGAAATTTGCGGCGCTCCAAAAGGATCAAAAATTATAATCGAAAAAACACATCAGGAAATTCCGTTTGGTAAAAACGAAGGAATTGCTATTTATTTTGATGGCGGAAATGATCATAAAAAAGATCAGGAAGATTATAATGTTGATTTCGTACAATCTGAAATTTCGAAATTAACCAATACATCCCAGGAAAGATACTGGAAAGGAAACTCAACCACCGCTTTGTATTTTTACGGAAAATCTTTCGATACTATGAAAGATGGCGTGTCTGATTTTATGCATACATATCCCTTGTATAAAAGCGCAAGAATTGCTCAAATAGCTTAATCAGGTTATGAAAGTCCCATTATTAGCTTTCAACGATAAAGGTATATATTGCCAGCAGGCAGATGTATATCTCGATCCTTGGCGTCCGGTTACCAACGCCATTATTACGCACGGACATGCTGATCATGCGCGTTGGGGACACAAAAATTACATTACACATTATGACAATGTGCCTATCATAAAACACCGTTTGGGCGATATTAATGTTTCAGGAAAAGACTGGAACGAAACTTTTACGGTAAATGGCGTGAAATTTTCGCTTCATCCTGCAGGTCACGTCATTGGTTCTGCTCAGATAAGAGTAGAATACAAAGGCGAAGTCTGGGTTTTTACCGGAGATTATAAAACCGAAGATGACGGAATTTCTGTGCCATACGAAGTCGTAAAATGCAATTCGTTTATCACCGAATGCACTTTTAGTTTACCCGCTTTTAAATGGACACCTCAGGCCGAAGTCATGACGGATATTAATAATTGGTGGGCAGAAAATCGCGCCGAAGGAAAAACGTCTGTCCTTTTTGGATATTCGTTAGGGAAAGCACAACGTTTATTAAAATACCTAGATCCTAATATTGGAACAATTTACACGCACGGAGCGATCGAAAATATGACGGAAGTTTTACGCCCATTAGTCGATTTTCCGGCCACAGTAAGAGTCACATCAGAAACTAAAAAAGAAGATTTACTAGGAAGCATTGTCCTTGCTCCGCCAAGTGCACACGGTTCGACTTGGATCAGAAAGATGACTCCTTTTGTTACGGGTTCTGCCAGCGGATGGATGACTTTTCGCGGTGCAAGACGAAGAAGAGCTGTAGACAGAGGTTTTGTTTTAAGCGATCATTGCGACTGGACGGGTTTACTGGAAAGCATTAAAGCAACCGGAGCCGAAAAGGTCATTTGTACCCACGGATATTCAGATATATTCTCGAAATATTTAAAGGAGTTGGGTTACGATGCTAGAACTGCTCACACGCAATATGAAGGGGAATTGGGAGAAATGGATAGTAAGAAAGATGTTGAGGAAGAAAGAATAGAAGAGCAAAGAGAATAGATGCAAGAAAAAAGAGGATAGACGAAGAAAGGTAAAAGATAAAAGATAATAGAAGAAAGAAGCAAGATACAAGAATCAAATCTTGTTTCTTGTATCTTGCTTCTTGCCTCTCTTCTTAAAAAAAAATAAAAACATGAAAAACTTTGCCGAACTTATAAAAGCGCTTGACAGTTCTAATAAAACTTCGGTAAAAGTAGATGCTTTGACCAACTATTTTATCAATGCCAGTAATGAAGATAAAGTCTGGACGATTGCTATTCTTTCGCATCGTCGTCCGCCAAGGCCTGTAAATACAACTTTACTGCGATTATGGGCAAATGAACTGGCTAATATTCCCCTTTGGTTGTTTGAGGAAAGTTATCATATAGTGGGCGATTTGGCCGAAACTATTGCTTTGGTAATCCCAACTACAAAAGAACATTCTGATAAAAGTTTAACCGAATATCTTCAGGAAATTATTGCCCTGAAAAAGAAAACAGATATTGAAAAAAAAGAATATCTGCACGAAAACTGGCTGGCACTTAATTACTACGAACGTTTTGTTTTTACTAAATTAATTACCGGAAGCTTCAGAATCGGCGTAAGCCAAAAACTAATGACGCGTGCCCTTTCTAAAGCTGAAAATATTGATGAAGATTCATTGGCACATAAATTAATGGGCGATTGGAATCCGAATACAATCACTTTTCAGGAATTAATTTTAGACGAACAAAACAGCGATTATTTATCGAAACCCTTTCCGTTTTATCTCGCTTATCCTATCGAAGGTGAACCTTCGAATTTAGGAAATCCCGAAGATTGGAGCGCGGAACACAAATGGGACGGAATCAGATCGCAAACCATTATTCGTGATAATGAAATTTTTATCTGGAGTCGTGGTGAAGAATTGGTAACCGATAAATATCCTGAATTTGCATCTTTCATTGGAATTATTCCAGATGGAACGGTGATTGACGGAGAAATTCTTCCATTCATAGAAAATGAAATCGGAACTTTTAATGATCTGCAAACCCGAATTGGACGAAAAACTGTTTCGGCTGCAATCCTTAAAAAGTCACCTGTAATTATAAAAGCCTACGATTTATTAGAATGGAAAGGTCAGGATATTCGAAATCTTCCTTTTGAAGAAAGACGTATAGTATTGGAACAATTGTATGAAGATATTAAACACCATGATATTCCGCTGCAACTTTCTGAAAGGGTGAAATTTTCAACCTGGGAAGAATTGAAGGAGGAAAGATTGCGTTCCCGCAAAATGAAAAGTGAGGGTTTAATGATTAAAAGGAAAGATTCGCCTTATCTCGTAGGAAGAAAAAAAGGCGATTGGTGGAAATGGAAAATTGAACCTTTGGTCATTGATGCCGTCCTCACCTACGCCATGCGCGGTCATGGACGACGCTCAAATTTATTTACCGATTATACTTTCGCCCTCTGGCATAATAACGAAAATAACGAACGGGAACTGGTCACGTTCGCAAAAGCCTATTCCGGTCTAACCGATGCTGAATTTAGAATGGTAGATGATTGGATTAAGAAAAATACTTTGGAAAGATTTGGTCCGGTTCGAAGTGTAACGCCTCAATTGGTTTTCGAAATTGGTTTTGAAGGAATTGCGCTTTCAAAAAGACATAAAAGTGGAATTGCAACACGGTTCCCGAGAATTTTAAGATGGCGACATGATAAAAAAATCGATGAAGCTAATTCTATTGAGGATTTGAAGAGTATGATTTTATAGTTATGGATTGCGAGATGGCACGCGGATGACGCGGATTCGCTAAAGCGAAAACACGGATGAACGCGGATTTTTTCTTGTTTTCTTTTTTCTATCCGCATTTTTTGTCATTTCGACGGAGGAGAAATCCTCGCGAGAAGCTCGACAAAGATTGACGATTTTAGGAACGGAATTTTTTAATGCGATTTCTCCTCTGTCGAAATGATAAAATTGTGGTAAAAAAAAATGGCACGCGGATGAAGCGGATTCGCAGGCGAAAACACGGATGAGCGCGGATTTTTTATTTCTTGTTTTTAAAGCTCCAGAGGAGCGTAATATTTATAGAAACTATGAGAATGTGCCAGAAAAAGAGCTCCAACGGAGCGATATATAAAATTTTAATTAATGCATAATATGTCACCCCGATGGGGTTCTAAAAAATAAACTTATAAATTTCTATAAATATGACGTCCCGCTGGGACTTATTTTTAAAATCGGTTTCTTAATTTTCTTTCACAAAGCAAACCTTAATGAAACTTAATATCTTAATGGTAAAAAAAATGGCACGCGGATGACGCGGATGAGGCGGATTCGCAAGCGAAAACACAGATGAGCAAGGATTATTTATTTCTTGTTTTTAAAGCTCCAGAGGAGCGTAATATTTATAGAAACCATAAGAATGTGCCAGAAAAAGAGCTCCAGCGGAGCGATATATAAAATTTTAATTAATGCATAATATGTCACCCCGATGGGGTTCTAAAAAATAAACTCATAAATTTCTATAAATATGACGTCCCATTGGGACTTATTTTTAAAATCGGTTTCTTAATTTTCTTTGATAAAGCAAAACTTAATGAACCTTAATATCTTAATGGTAAAAAAATAATAGCAAAGACAAATGAACAGAGAACAACTTTTTGCAGTAGCAAATGAATGGTTTGAGAATCAGGGATGGAAACCGTTTCCGTTTCAGACTCAGGCATGGACTGCTTTTTTGCAAGGAAAAAACGGTTTACTGAACGCTCCTACAGGCAGCGGAAAAACCTATGCGCTCTGGTTGCCTATTGTTCTCAACTACATAAAAAATAATCCCGATTATAAAACCAAACACAAACCCGGTCTTAAAGCAATTTGGATTACGCCTTTACGTTCGCTTTCGGTTGAAATAAAACAAGCAGCAGAAAGAGTCGTTAATGATTTGGGAACCCAAATGACTGTCGGAATTCGGTCTGGCGATACATCAGCAAGCGAACGAGCCAAACAAAAAGGAAAAATGCCGGATTTATTGGTTACCACTCCGGAGAGTTGGCAATTGCTTTTGGCAACCAAAGGCTACGACAAAATATTTGGCAATTGTACCGCAATTGTTATTGATGAATGGCACGAATTATTGGGCACAAAACGTGGCGTTCAAACCGAATTGGCTTTATCCCGACTAAAAACTATTGCCCCAAAAATGCGTATTTGGGGAATCTCGGCTACAATTGGAAATTTACAGCAGGCGCAGGAAGTTTTGCTTGGCGTAGATTCCGAAGCTTACAATAATTCCGTTTTGATAAAGGCTCAGATTCATAAAAAAATAAAAGTCATTTCGATTATTCCGGATAAAATGGAAACCTATCCGTGGCGCGGACATATGGGTTTGCACCTGATTGATGAAGTGGCAAAAATTATAAAAGCAAGCAAAACGACTTTGATATTTACGAATGTACGTTCGGCTTGTGAAATCTGGTTTCAGCGATTGCTCGAAAAATATCCTGAGTTTGCCGGAGAAATGGCAATGCACCACGGAAGTATAAATCGTGAAACAAGACTTTGGGTCGAACAAGCTATTAGAGACGAAGAACTAAAAGTTGTGGTTTGTACTTCAAGTCTGGATCTTGGAGTTGATTTTGCTCCCGTAGAAACTATTATTCAGGTTGGCGGACCAAAAGGTGTTGCGCGATTTTTGCAAAGAGCCGGACGAAGCGGACACCAACCGGGAAAAGAAAGTGTGATTTATTTTCTGGCTACGCATGCGATTGAATTAATAGAAGCTTCGGCATTGAAAAAAGCGGTTGAAGAGAATGTAATTGAAGATCGTGTTCCCTACTTGAACAGTTGGGATGTTTTGGTACAATACCTCAATACTTTGGCGGTTTCGGACGGATTTCTTCCCGATGATATTTTCAAAGAAGTCAAAGGAACATTTTGCTATCAGGCAATTACGGAAGAAAACTGGAATTGGGTTTTGAATTTCATTTCTAACGGAAGTCAAAGTTTGCAAGCTTATGACGAATATAAAAAGGTAGAAATCGAAGAAGACGGACGTTACAAAATCAACAGTAGATTGATTGCCATGCATCACCGCATGCAAATAGGAACTATTGTGGGCGATGCTGTTATCAACGTAAAATTTATGAGTGGCGGTTATATTGGTACTATCGAAGAATGGTTTGTGTCGAAATTAAAACCAGGCGATACTTTTATCTTCGCGGGAAAACAACTCGAATTGTTCCGAATAAGAAATATGCAGGTTTTGGTTCGAAAGGCCGATCCTAAAAAGAAATCTAAAGTAGTAAGCTGGATGGGCGGCAGAAGGGCGCTTTCGGCACAAATGAGCGAATTGCTGCGTCAGGAATTGTATCGTGCCAACACCGATAATTTATCGCCGGAACTCGAAGCTCTACAACCTTTATTTGCCAGACAAAGAAAGGAATCTATTGTTCCCGGAGACGATCAGTTTTTGATTGAAACGTTTAAAACCAGAGAAGGCTATCACGCTATTTTTTATCCTTTTGAAGGGCGGTTTGTGCATGAAGCGCTGGCAAGTTTATTGGCGTATAGAATTAGTTTACTTTTGCCTATCAGTTTTTCGCTTGCGTATAATGATTACGGATTCGAATTACTTTCTGATCAGGAAATTGATATGCAGAATGTTCTGGATAATAATTTATTCTCCACGGAATATGTACATCATGATTTGCAAAAAAGCCTGAATGCGACCGAAATGGCAAGGCGGAAATTCAGGGATATTGCCGTAATTGCAGGTTTGGTTTTTACAGGTTTTCCTGGTAAAATGGTCAAAACAAAACATTTGCAAAGCGGTTCTCAATTGCTCTTTGAAGTTTTCAGGGATTATGAACCTGATAACTTATTGTTTCAGCAAGCGTATCGCGAAACCTTTGAACATCAGTTGGAAGAAGGCCGTTTGATTATGGCTTTGGAACGAATAAACAATCAGGAGATTATCTGGAAACCTTGTTTGAAACCTACGCCTTTTAGTTTTCCGTTAATTACAGACAGACTAAGAGAAAAATTATCCAGCGAAACATTAGCGGAACGAATTAAAAAAATGACAGCTTCTTATATGAAGTAATATTATATGACGATTACTATACAAAACCAAACGTTTATTTTGCACACAAGTGGAGCTTTATTTTGGGAAACCAGAAAATTGCTTCTCATTTCTGATGTACATCTCGGAAAAGTGTCGCATTTCAGGAAACACGGCGTGGCGATTCCGAATAATGTCGTTTCTGAAAATTTTAAGCGTTTGACAGATATCGTAGATTTTTTTAAACCCGAAAAAATTATTTTCCTGGGAGATTTATTTCATAGTTCTAAAAATAAGGAATGGGATTTATTCGAAAAATGGGTAGAATGCTGTACCAATACCATTATCCTGATCGCAGGAAATCATGATATTATTGATAAAAAACATTACCTGGAACTTGATATTGATGTTGTAGAATTTCTGGAAATCGACGATTTTTTACTCACACATCATCCTACCCTAAAAGAAGGTTTTTTTAATTTTTCAGGCCACATTCATCCCGGAATTATGCTGCGCGGTTTTGGTGCACAATCTTTAAAATTACCTTGTTTTTTTCAGAAAGAAAATCAAATGATTCTGGCTGCTTTTGGTGAATTTACCGGAAAACACATTTTAAAACCAGAACAAAACGATATTGTTTATGCTATTGCAAATGATGAAGTTATCAGAATTAACTTAAACTGATTTTTTAAGATAAAGTTGCTTTTCATCTGTGTCGCGAGTAGTATCACTTTCATAGTTGAATTCTTCGTAACCCAAAGACTTTAATGTCTCGATTAAAACGGAATCAATTGTAAAAGCTTTTGCCCAAATTAAATCGTATTTTCTTTGTAAAGCGACTTCTTCAGCACGTTTAAAAAGCACGTTGATATCTTCTGGATTAAAGTACACAATATGGTCTACGCCCATTGGTTTATTGGCATCAAGATTTTGATTCGAAAGTCGGGACGAATTCAGTTTCATGAATGACAACGGATTTTCGCCATCATAAGCCATCAACATTTCGACCGAAAAATCATTTTGTATTTTGAATAATTTCTGACTTGAAAGGTTTTCATTGGCGTACTTCTCTCCTATTTCTTTCGAAGAACCAAATAAATCCGAATAGAATTTTAGGGCTTTTTCTTCCATCCAAACTACATTATCATTTATGATTACTACGAATTTTGCTATTTTAGACATATCTTTTATTTTTTTTTATTACTGCAAAGTTGAGATGATTTGATTGATCAGAAAAGAGCTAAACGGCTTTTGTTTTGTTCGAAAAGTCGGTTGAATTAATTGGGATGTCTTTTTAAACACATAGAGAAATAGCTTGTTGAATCGCTTAACAAAGGCGTTTCACTTTTAATAAATCACAATAGCAGCAACTTTAACAATTGAGATGCAGATGCTAACAATTTTATTCGCTTAAAGACAATGCATTGTATTGTCATTGTATTGTCAGGCTGAGCGAAGTCGAAGCCCACGTTTCAATTGGAACGCCCTTCGACTTCGCTCAGGGTGACAATTGGAATGTTTAAATAAAAAATTAAACCCAAGATTGGGCTAAAAAACTAAAAAAAGAGATCGAAAACGAATAACTACTCCATTCGCTCGTCGCTCGCGAGAGGGATAGAAGCAAGCTACCGAAGTAGCGCGGATAGCCCGACAGCATCCCGATAAGAGGGCGTATAATCGCATAGTAAATTTGCCCTCTTATCGGGATGGTGACTCGCCCAAAGTATAATTACGTATATACTTTTAAATATATTAAACATTCTTTCTGCGATATTCTAAAGGTGAAATTCCTTCGCATTTTTTAAAAAATCTCCCAAAACCGGATTGATTGGGGAAGTTTAAAGTATCGCTGATTTGGTTAATCGTAAGATCTTTATTTTGGAGTAATATTTTGGCTTCGAGAATTACAATATCTTCGATCCAGTCACTGGCGGTTTTTCCGCTATTATTTTTAATTACTTCTGACAGATATTTACGTGATACATTTAGAACATCAGCATAATATTGTACTGATCTTTGGTTTACAAAATCTCTGGAAAGGATTTCTTTGAACTTTTCGAACAGAGGATTTTGAGCTGAATCGTTTGCAATGGTTTTCTTTATAACATCTAATTCGTAAATCAATATATAAAGATAAGCTCTTAGAATAGAAGGCTGATTATCAGAATTATGTTCGATCGATTGTCGTAACAAAGTAAAGATTTGTTCAAACTTAATTTTGTTTTTTCTCTCAAGATTGAAAACGTGCATTTCGCTATTTTCGAAAAAATCATACTGCGAAAGAAAAAAAACATTGGCTTGATTGTGCAGAAAAAATTGAGGTTTGAAAAAGATAATATCGATTAAAATTTCGTCGCTGTCTTTTGTGAAACTTCGAATTACCGAAGGCCCTAATGTTAGTATTGCCGGAGCGTGAATTACTGTTTTCTTGAGTTTGGTTTGCATTACAATGCTTCCTTTTCGAAGAAATTCTATGGCATAACTTTCTGCGCGATAAGGTTCGCTGATGTAAGGATGATCTTTTGCCTGAATATAAAAATACTCTCTGTCATTATTGGCATCAGTAAACAAACTTTTATGATGCTCTAGTGAATATGTGGTGATTTTTGTATTCAATTGTTTTTGCATTTAATCGATACCAAATATAAGGAACTCATTTTGCATAACAAATAATGGCGCCATATAGCGCCATTACAAGTATTCTTCTAAAAGAATATATATTTAAAAAGTGAAACTATTTTTTATCGATTTTGTAAAGTTTTCCACCATCAGTAACGGCGTATAAAGCTCCGTCGTTTCCTTGTGTTATATCTCTAAAGCGTTGGTTTTCTGAAGCAAGAAGTCTTTCTTCGCCAATTACTTTATTGTCTTTTATAGCAAGACGAACAATATGCATTCCGCTTAAAGCACCTATAAAAAGGCTATTTTGCCATTCCGGCACACGATTTCCTGTGTAGAACGTCATTCCGCTTGGCGAAACTACCGGATCCCAATAGTAAACCGGCTGCTCTAAACCATCTTGCTGCTGAATCCCTGCTCCTACTTTTTCTCCGCTATATTCGATTCCGTATGTAATGGTTGGCCATCCGTAATTTGCTCCCGCTTTAAGGCGATTGATTTCGTCACCTCCGCGTGGTCCGTGTTCTGACAACCAAATTTCTCCTGTATTAGGGTTAAGTGCCAAACCTTGCGGATTTCTGTGTCCAATAGTATATAATTCAGGTAAAGCTCCCGTTCCTGTAAAAGTAGGATTGCCACTTGCTGGCTGACCTTCTTTTGTTAAGCGAACTACTTTTCCTAAACCTGACGCTACAGATTGTGCCAATGGTCTAGTTTCTAATACAGAACGTTCTCCAGTACTTACTACTAAGAAACCAGATTTATCAAATAGAATGCGTCCGCCATAATGAAGATTACTGGCGTTTGCTGGTTTTGCTCTGTAAATTACGGTTGCTCCTTCGATTGTTTTTTCGTCAGTTGACAGTTTTCCTTTGGCTACAGCCGTATTATTTCCGCCTGTTGTTGCTTCGGCATACACCCAGTAAATCATACGGTTTGTTGTAAAATCAGGATCTATAGTTAAACCTAATAAACCTCCTTGTCCAGAAGCGTTTACGGCAGGAATACCTGTAATAGGTGCGCTTAAAACTCCGGCTGTTGTTGCAATACGCATTGTTCCTGTTTTTTCGGTAATCAATAATCTACCGTCAGGAAGACTTTTAATTCCCCATGGACTGCTTAAGCCTGTAGCAATAGCAACTCCCTGATAAGGCGTGTTGGTTTGTACGCCACTAACTCTGGTTTGCCCTTCGAAAGCTGGTTTATAAGTTGTGTTGGCAGCATTTCCTTCGACAGGATTGGTAGTTGTGCCAGGATTTACATCGACATCTTTATCACTAGAGCAGCTTAAAAAGGTTATTAGCATACTCGAAACAATAGCAATCTGGTTAATATTTCTCATAGTTTTGGGATTTTTATATTAGAATAGATCAAAAATCTTAAATATAAAATAAACACTGTTATATAATTTATAGGAAAATTTACATAATTAATTGGAAGGCTTATATTTTACTGCAAAGTTTTTATTTTACCGCAAAGCACGCAAGGATTTTTTTAATGGGCTGTAATAATCTCGCAAAGGCGCAAGGGCGCAAAGTTTATATTTTTTTTAACCGCAAATTTGCTTCGCCTGTTCGCTATCGCTCGAGTCACAAATTTTCACAAATTTTTAATCTGTCAATCTTTGCTTAAGCTTTGCGAACTTTGCGTAATTCTTAGCGTGCCTTGCGGTAAAAAAATTAAGTTCTTTGCTGTTATTTAAAATATTTTTATACATTTGCAATCATCAGATGATATGATAACTCAATTATGGCATTAATCAATAAAAAATCTCTCGCAGAAGAAGTTGCTTCAAAATTACAGGAGCAAATATCGCTTGGTCAGTATAAGATCAATGAGAAATTGCCTATTGAAGCAGAATTGATGAAAAGTTTTGGTGTTGGAAGATCGTCGATAAGAGAAGCGATGAAGCTACTCGCCAATTCAGGTTTGCTCCGGATTCAGCAAGGAGTTGGTACTTTTGTTCAGGAAGTGACCAGCATACAGGAACCTATGGATCAGCGATTGAAGCGTGCAAGTCTTGAGGATTTAGACGAAGTACGACAATTATTAGAATTGAAAATTGCTGAAAAAGCGGCCATCAACAGAACCGAAGATGATATCATTGCGATGAAACAGCATTTGGCTGACAGAATGAAAACTGCCAATGAAGGTTTACTCGAAGAATGTGTAGAGGCTGATATTCAATTTCATATCGCGATTGCTCAAGCTTCAAAAAATGAAATTCTGGCCGATTTATATAAATCTGTATCGAAACATTTAAAAAAGGAGTTTCTTAGAATCTATCCAAACACTAAAATATTTCAGGATACATACGCAATACACGAACAGCTTTTAAAAAATATCATTGCAAAAGATCCCAAAAAAACATGGAATACCGTTGCCAAAATAACAGGACATACTAATTACTAATTTTTTACCCAAATTCATCAGATGATCTGATTTTTTTTTATTCATTATGAAAACAAATACTATTACCCATTCGAAGCAGTTGGCCCAACAAACTGTTTTCTCTATTTTATTTACTATTAGCTTAACGCATTTTATTAATGATATGCTTCAGGCTGTGGTTCCTGCGGTTTATCCTATTATAAAAGATAAATTTCACTTGACTTTTAGCGAAATTGGTTTAATTACGCTGACTTATCAACTTACGGCATCTATTTTACAGCCTTTCGTTGGATTTTATACTGATAAAAGACCACGTCCATATTCGTTAGCCGTTGCAATGGTTTTTACACTTTTAGGGTTGGCGGCTGTTGCAGTGGCTTCAAGTTTTGTAAATATCTTACTTGCTGTTAGTTTAATTGGTGTTGGTTCTTCTATATTTCATCCAGAAGCTTCGAGGGTTGCACATATGGCTTCCGGAGGAAAAAGAGGATTGGCGCAATCTATTTTTCAATTAGGAGGAAATGCAGGAAGTGCCATCGGGCCTTTGCTTGCAGCTATTATTGTAGTGCCTTACGGACAGTTTAATATTATCTGGTTTTGTATTGCAGCCGCGGTGGGAATCATTATTCTTTCGGGAGTTGCGAAATGGTATCAGGAACATTTGAACCTTAAAGCTAAAAATAAATCGGCTGTAGCTGAAGAAGTTCATCATTCACTTTCAAAACAAAAAGTAATTTTTTCGTTGGGTATTTTGCTGGTATTGATTTTTTCAAAATACTTTTATATGGCCAGTATGACTAGTTATTATACTTTTTACCTGATTGATAAATTTCATGTATCTGTACAGGAATCACAAATTTATCTTTTTGCTTTTCTTGGTGCCGTTGCTGCCGGAACATTGTTTGGCGGAGCTTTAGGAGATCGTTTTGGTCGAAAATATATTATCTGGATTTCAATATTAGGTGTTGCACCTTTTACATTGTTATTGCCTTATGTTTCTCTTTTCTGGACAGGCGTTTTATCTGTAATTATTGGTTTAATTATCTCATCAGCTTTCTCCGCAATTTTGGTTTATGCCACAGAACTTGTACCTGGAAAAGTGGGTCTTATTGCGGGTCTTTTCTTTGGATTGGCTTTTGGTATGGGCGGATTAGGTTCTGCTATATTAGGAAAATTAGCTGATGCTACAAGTATAGAATATGTTTTTAAAGTTTGTGCGTTTCTGCCTTTGATAGGAATTTTGACCACCTTTCTTCCAAATATTGAAGGAAAGAAAAAAGCTTCCGCAGAAGATTAAATTGTTTTTTACTAATTCAAATTGTTATATAGAAAAAGCGCTGGATGTAATGATTCAGCGCTTTCGTTTTTGTAAAATAACAAAATGTTTCGTATTTTAAATTAAGGAATTAAAACCGCGCGCCCTTTAATTTTTCCTTGTCGTAATTTGTCATAAACTTCAAGTGCCTGATCTAAATTATATTTTTCAATTTCAATATGAATTTTCTTTTGTATCGCCAGTCCAATTACTTCCATTAGTTCTGTTCTGGATCCCCAATAAGGATTTGTCATACTTACGCCAAAAGGTAATCCATTCATATTATATTCGAATTTTCCTCCGCCTAAACCAACAATTGTTAAATCTCCGTCTAAACCAATTATTTTGGTTCCCAAATCTATTGTAGAAGTAGCACCAACAAAATCAAGAACTACCTTTGCTTTTTTGATTCCTGTAATTTTTTTGATTTGTTCTGCAGCATCTTTATCCGTAGAATTTACTGCATAAGTTGCCCCAAGTTGTTTTGCAAATTCTAGTCTTTCGGGAGTTATATCGCAAGCGATGATGGTCGATCCGCACATTTCAGATAAAATCTGCAGCGCTACATGTCCTAGTCCTCCAACTCCAATAACCACCACATATTCATCTGGCATCAATTTATGCAACGAGCGTTTTATAGCAGAATATGGTGTTAATGCCGCATCTGTTAAAGGAGCAGCAATTACAGGATCTAAATCATGAATAGGTACTAATAAACGGGATGAAGGTACTAACATATAATCTGCCATTCCTCCGTTTAAACCTAATCCTCCACCGTAAGCTTGTTCTGATTGATGATCACAATAATTTTCGTTTGAATGCTGGCAGGGCTTACAATGTCCGCATCCCCACGGACCGTATACTAAAACTGCATCTCCTTTTTTAAAACCTTTTACATCTTGTCCTACTTCTTCTACCCATCCTGCATTTTCATGTCCTAACGTAAATGTTGATCCGGAAACGGTTCCTTCATCGATTATATGTAGGTCCGAATGGCAAACTCCTGCTCCGCCAATCTTTAATAATACTTCATCACCTGAAGGTTTCGGTTTTTCTAAGTCATTTATAATTCTAACATCTTTGTGCCCATAATATCGTACTGCTTTCATAAGAATATATTTATAATTTGATATCATAAATTTACTGAAACCTTATGGAACACAAAAGTTAATATATGATAAATAAAGCTATTCATACGTTAAAAAAAGAAAGGGTAATGCTTCAAAGTTTAACTTTTATTGTGACTTAACTTTTAATATAATTCAGTAGCCAAAAAATTAAAAACCAAGATTATTAGTTGGATCAGTAAAACTGCAACTACATTCCCTGCGGATATTTTTAGATTGTTTAAAAATGTATTTAATGTAAAACTGATGCGATGAGGGTGCATATTTTCCCAATCCGTTGATGTTGTAATCGTATGCATAACCTGCCTGAAAATCTTGCAGAAGATTAACTCCCATCATTCCGGTAATGGCCGAATTCCATCTGTAGGAAGCTCCGAGCCTAAACTTTTCCCTGAATTCAAAATTAAGGGCGAAATCTATTGCCAATGGTGCGTTTTCGACTGCTTTTGCTAATATCGAAGGTTTAAATAACAAATCATCATTTATACGAGTCTGATAACCCGTTGTAAAATAAATTTGAGGCTTAGTGGTAATTGTCGATGTTTTTATGGTTGGATTATAACTTTCCTTAATAAAATTAGGCACAGATAAACCAATAAACCAATTGGGAGTATTGAACAAAAGCCCCACTCCTATTCTTGGAGTTACCTGATTTTCGATGTTATTCTGAAAGCTTAAATCGTCAGGATTATTAAGATCAAGGCGGCTATAATCGATGTCAAGGATACTCAAACCTGCTTTAAGTCCAAAACTTAACATATTCAGTTCATCTGTATAAATAGTGTACGAATAATCTCCGGTAATAATAACGTCCTGGGTTACTCCCAGCTTTTGATTGGTAACATTAAATCCGGCTCCCATATTAAGATCTATGGGAATATTAATATTAAGATTTTGTGTTTCCGGAGCGCCATCAAAACCGGCAAATTGTGTACGGTGAATTAGTAAAACACTTCCGTCGAAAAAACCGGCAAAAGCGGGATTAAAACTCGACATATTGAGCTTGTAATCTGAAAATTGTGCATCTTGCTGCGCTTTTGCAGAAAACAAAGTGAATGTAAATAACAGAGTGGCTATAATATTGAATTTCATTTGTAATAGTTGGTTTGTAGATTAAGGATTTAGGTGTAAAAAGCCTGTTTTTGTTACCCTTTTATTATCATGATTGGTGAAACTAAAAACATAATAATAAGTGCCGAAGGGAAGTAATCCTTTTCCGCTGCCTAATCCTTTGTTTGCAACGCCTCTAAATAGATTTTCTTCGTTTCCGTAGTTGGCTGTTTCGAAAACTAAACTGCCCCAACTATTAAAAATTTCGAGCTTATTATCCGCGAAAGTTGTCGCTCCTTCTATAGCAAAATAATCATTCTTTCCGTCTCCATTTGCGGAGATTCCATTGTACACTTTAACATCGCAATAGCGAAAAACAACTTGTACTTCGAGTCTTTTAGAACTTTCGCATTCTGCTCCTATGTAGGATGCATAGTACTTGTGATTGTCTTCCAGAAGTGTCGTAGATCCTAATGCAAAACCTCCTGTGGCGGTTTCATACCATAAAACTTCTTCTTCGTTTGTGATAAGATCAGTTACGGTTGCTTCTTTTTCTTTACACATAAACTGTATTGCATTTCCTGTTGGTGCCAAAGCATCATTTACAATAATAGTAACAGCAATACGATCGCTGTAACAACTTCCGTTATAATTGGCAGCATAATAGATGCCGCTGGTTAAATCTGTATTAGCCGATAATGTCTGAGAAGATGAAGCGTCTTTAAACCATTTTATATAAGCACTGTTTACCGCTATGCTCGATATAACAGGATTTTCGATTGCGCAAAACTCTTGTGTTAAATTCGAAAATACTGGCGGCGAAAGAGGAAGAACGGTTACTGTTGCCGTTGCTGAAGACAAATTACCACTTGTATCTTTTACTGTTAGCGTCACAATATTATCTCCCAGATTATCACAATTAAATGTGGTTTTGTCTAAAGTTAATTGATCGATAGCGCAGTTATCCGTTGAACCATTATTGATTTGGTCCGCAGTGATTGTAGAAGTGCCTGAAAAATCCAGCTGAACGGTAATATTCTGAGTTACAACTATTGGATTTATTTTATCCCGAACGGTAACGGTCGCATTTTTTGAAGCTGAATTTCCATTGACATCCGTAACCGTCAGTGTCACGGTATTGAGGCCAATATTCGAACAATTAAAAGATGTTTTATTGATTTCTATTTTATCTATCGCGCAATTATCTGTTGAGCCATTATTGATTTCTGCAGCGGTTATTACGGCATTTCCAGAAGCGTCCAGATCGGCAGTTATATTCTGAGTGATCACGATAGGTTTTAATTGGTCTTCGACTTTTACCGTTGCCGTTTTTGAAGCCGAATTTCCGTTAACATCAATAACAGTTAATGTTACTGTATTGTCTCCAATGTTTGAACAATCAAAAGTAGTTTTATCTAACGTTATCGCAGCAATACCACAATTATCAGTTGAACCGTTATTTATCAGCGCCGGATTTAGTACTGTATTTCCTGTAGTATCGAGTTGAACTGTTATATTTTGGGTTATAACAGTTGGGGCGATCAAATCTTTAACAGTTACGACAGCAGTTCCGGACGTTGAATTTCCACTTTTATCTGTTAGGTTAAGTGTTACATTATTATCACCAATATTCGAACAATCGAAAGTGGTTTTGTCTAAAGTCATGGTAGCGATCTCACAATTATCAGTTGAGCCATTATCAATTTGAGATTCGGTTATAGTTGCTTTTCCTAAAGCATCTAATTCTACTGTGATATTCTGTGTTACAATTATTGGTTTTAGTTGATCTTCAACTGTAACTATTGCCGTTTTTGAATCTGAATTTCCGTTGACATCCAAAACGGTTAACGTTACCGTATTCGCTCCAACATTCGAACAATCAAAATCTGTCTTGTCTAAATTCATTTTATCAATAGCGCAATTATCGGTTGAGCCATTATCGATTTCTGCCGGGGTTATAGTTGCTTTTCCTAAAGCATCCAATTGAATAGTAATGTTCTGTGTTACCACTATTGGTTTTAATTGATCTTCAACTGTAACTGTTGCGGTTTTTGAATCTGAATTTCCATTAACATCTAAAACTGTAAGTGTTACGGTATTTGCTCCAACATTCGAACAATCAAAATCTGTTTTGTCTAAAGTGATTTTATCAATAGCGCAATTATCAGTTGAACCATTATCGATTTGAGATTCAGTTATAATTGCTTTTCCTAAAGCATCCAATTGAATAGTAATGTTCTGTGTTATAACAATTGGTTTTATTTTATCCTCAACTGTAACTGTTGCGGTTTTTGAATCTGAATTTCCGTTGACATCCAAAACGGTTAGCGTTACAGTATTCGCTCCAACATTCGAACAATCAAAATCCGTTTTGTCTAAAGTGATTTTATCAATCGCACAATTATCAGATGAGCCATTATCTATTTCTGTTACACTTATAGTTGCTTTTCCTAAAGCATCTAATTGAATTGTAATGTTCTGCGTAACCACTATTGGTTTTAATTGATCTTCAATTGTAACTATTGCGGTTTTTGAATCTGAATTTCCATTAACATCTAAAACGGTTAGCGTTACAGTATTGGCTCCAACATTTGTACAATCAAAATCTGTTTTATCTAAAGTTATTTTATCAATAGTACAATTATCAGTTGAACCATTATCAATTTGAGATTCAGTTATAGTTGCTTTTCCTAAAGCATCTAATTGTACTGTGATATTCTGCGTTATCACTATTGGTTTTATTTTGTCTTCGATCGTAACTGTTGCTGTTTTTGAATCTGAATTTCCGTTGACATCTAAAACGGTTAGCGTCACAGTATTCGCTCCAACATTCGAACAATTAAAATCTGTTTTGTCTAAAGTGATTTTATCAATCGTACAATTATCGGTTGAGCCATTATCGATTTCTGTCACCGTAATAGCTGCTTTTCCTAAAGCATCCAATTGAACGGTAATGTTCTGCGTAACTACTATTGGTTTTACTTTATCTTCAATTGTAACTGTTGCGGTTTTGGAATCTGAATTTCCATTAACATCTAAAACTGTAAGTGTTACGGTATTGGCTCCAACATTCGAACAATCAAAATCTGTTTTATCTAAAGTTATTTTATCAATCGTACAATTATCAGATGAACCATTATCGATTTCTGTTACACTTATAGTTGCTTTTCCTAAAGCGTCTAATTGTACTGTGATATTCTGAGTTATAACAATTGGTTTTAATTGATCTTCAACTGTTACTGTTGCCGTTTTGGAATCTGAATTTCCGTTGACATCTAAAACAGTTAGCGTTACAGTATTGGCTCCAATATTCGAACAATTAAAATCTTTTTTATCCAAAGTCATTGTAGCAATACCACAATTATCAGTTGAGCCATTATTGATTTCTGCTGCAGTTATCGTTGCTTTTCCTGAAGCATCAAGCTGAATTGTGATATTCTGCGTAACTACTATTGGTTTTACTTTATCTTCAACTGTGACTGTTGCGGTTTTTGAATCTGAATTTCCGTTGACATCCGTAACTGTAAGTGTTACCGTATTTGCTCCAATATTAGTACAATCAAAATCTTTCTTATCTAAAGTTATTGTCGCAATAGTGCAATTATCAGTTGAACCATTATCGATTTCTGCCTCAGTTATAACAGCATTTCCAAAAGCATCAAGCTGAATTGTGATATTCTGCGTAAACACTATTGGTTTTACTTTGTCTTCAACTGTGACTGTTGCGGTTTTTGAATCTGAATTTCCGTTGACATCCGTAACAGTAAGCGTTACGGTGTTATCTCCAATATTGGCACAATCAAAATCTTTCTTATCTAAAGTTATTGTCGCAATAGCGCAATTATCTGTTGAACCATTATCGATTTGAGACTCGGTTATAGTTGCTTTTCCTGATGCATCGAGCTGAACGGTAATATCTTGCGTGACAACTATTGGTTTTACTTTATCTTCTACAGTAACTACTGCGGATTTTGAATCTGAATTTCCGTTGATATCCAAAACGGTTAGCCTTACTGTATTTGCTCCAACATTCGAACAATCAAAAGTTTTTTTATCTAAAGTGATTTTGTCAATCGCACAATTATCCGTTGAACCATTATTGATTTGAGACTCGGTTATAGTTGCTTTCCCTAAAGCATCAAGCTGAACCGTTATATTTTGTGTTTGTACTACCGGAACTTCTGTGTCCTTGACAGTTACAATAAAATTTGTAAAAGCGGAATTCGAATTTTGATCAATTACAGCAATAGTAATAGTTGAAGTACCAATGGCTCTACTTGTAAAATTAAGAGTACGTGTATCACCTGTACCGAGTAAGACAAAACTAGCATTTGGAATAACTCCCTGATTTGATGAAGATATAGATATTATGAGATTAGATGGTAATGTTTCTTTATCACCAATCTTAAATTGCACAGATCCAGATTCTCTGCTACAAGCAATTGCTACCGGATTAATTAGTGTAATAAAAGGCCCTTCAGAAACTTTACTTATCATCCTGTACAATAAATTCATTATTTCAGGTTTAGGTGCCCATTGAGTATTTTCAAACAAAGAAGTTGTAAGTCCTGAAAAACGCACCAATCCTCCTCCTACTTTTTTTTCTGCTAATAGTATTTCTCCTGTCGAAGAAGTTATTTTTTTTTCTAATCCCGGGCCTAAAAAAAAATTATGTGCAAAATAACCTCCTGTATATATAGGAGTCGTAATAGGCAAATATGGTGATAAAGTAAAAAAAGAATCGGAAGGATCTGCTGGTGATGCATTAGGAAAAAGTACTCTTGTACTAGTGATTCCAAAACCTACATTGTAAGGTGAGAAAACTTCGTTTGTTGCTGTATTTATAAGTAAAGTACCACCGGCATTAACCCAGTTTTCGATTATTACATTATTTGCAGCCAAAAAAGCTGTCATTTTACTAGTGTTATACTCACTCCCATCTATCCAGATAAACCTTCTGTTAGAATCAAAAAGTGCTGTTGCATTTACGGTATCATAATTATATTGCGTCCAGTCAGTTCCGTAAACTGAATTCATCGCATTGATATTTCCTGGGACGAACCAAGGCTCTGTAACATCACTTAAATAGCCGGCAGTAATTTGGCTTTGAAGTTTAAACACACTAAATAATAAGAGGAAGAAAAGTAGTTTTTTTTTCATGTATTGAATCAGAATTTAATAGTGGTAGTATTAAAGTATAAATCAGAAGGTATATTCATTTACAAATGAAGCGGACAATAAATACTTATGGAGCTGTTGACAAATGTAATTCACACATTATACTTTTAACAGTATCAAAGGGGGACAAATAAGGGACATTTTTATTCAAAAAACCATTAAAACCAATACTTTACAAATTGCGTTGTAAAAAGTAATAGATTTTTTTTACTATTTTTACGCACCAAATTTGATAACCACTGATAAAAACGTAATGCTTTTTAAAAAATCATATTGTGTCCTTTTATTGCTTTTTATTGTACAAGTAAAATCCCAAAACGTTCCATTACAGATTCCGTCTAAACCAGGTAAAATTGACAACATCGAGACACTTCTTGTTCAACAAAAATCTTTTGAAAGTGATACCGCTTCATTAAAAAAATATCTTGAACCTTTAAGCAAATCAAAAGAATACAGATCTGTTTACGAGGGTTTGCTCGCTAACGGATACAGTGATTTTTATAATACCACCAATTCAAAAAGTAATTTTTATTATTTACAATCTATAAAAAGTGCTGTTGTACAAAAAGATTTGTCTCTTGAAATCTGGGCACAACTTAACTACATCAGCTATCTCTATCTTTACAGGGATTATACAAGCATGACACCAAGATTGCTGCAAGTAATTGATAAAATTAAAAAACTGCCTGACACTGAAATTATTCTTCCTGGAGAAACTTTCAAGAAAATTGGCTGGATCCTGCAAACCCTTGAAGATTATCCAGAATCATTATATTACCTGAATCTTGCCAAAAAATACACTCCAATAAAAACTACCGAATACGCTTCGATAATTGATAATATTGGGTTGAACTATTTCCGAATGGGAAATGACAAAGCAGCCGAATCTTATTTTAATAAAACGACTGTGCTGGCAAAACAAATACATGATGAAATTCGATATGCAAAAGCTTTAGGTAATCTGGCTCTTATAAAAGAAAAAAAAGGCGATTTGCAAGCAGCAATTTCTCTATTGAAAGAAGATATTCAAATTTCAGAAAAGGAACAAAGTAACCAGAATACAATGTATGCTTCTATTCTTTTGGCAGAATTGTACTTAAAAAATAATAATCTTGATCAGGCAGAAGCTATCTTGATGAAAGCCAAAAAAATTGCCGATTCGAAATCCTATTTCAAAAAATCAGAACTGCAAATTATCAAACTTAAATTAGATATTTTAAAACAACAAAATAAGACCGATAATGAATTAGAGCTCAGAAGAAGAATGCTTGTTTTAGAAGATTCTCTAAAAAACAAAGATGGTGATATTGCGATAAATAATGCTAATTGGATAATTCAGAAAACAAAATTCCAACAAAATATAAACAGGACTGCAAACGAGGTCAAGCATGAATCTGCAATGAAAAACATTTATGCTGTTGTAATTATTCTGGCATTTATTTTGGCAGTCTTTATATTTTTAAACTTCAAAAAACAATTAAAAAACAGGCAATTACTATACAATCAAAAAGTTACTTTATTAGAATTAGAAAAAATAAAAACAGAACATAAACTAACCGAAGCACATGAAAACTTGAACGCTCAGGTCGATTATTTAAAAGATAAAAACATTCAGATCAAGAAACTAAAAAGTGAGATTGACCAAATAAAACAATCATCATCTCACTATCTTGAAAAAGAAAATAAAAAACTGAGTACTTTGCTGGAATCTCATTTAATGACTGAGAACAACTGGAATACGTTTAAGAGAGAATTTCAAAAAGAATATCCTGAATTTTATCAATTATTACAAAATGATTTTCCTGAGATTACAGATTCTAGTAAAAGAATTTTATTGTTACAAAAACTAAATTTCAACAACAACGAAATTGCCGAATTATTAGGTATTACGCCAGATGCGGTAAAAAAATCAAAACAAAGACTTAAGAAAAAACTAGGAACAAAATTTGATATTCTTTTTGAACATATCAATTCAAGATCAATCCAAAATTTTTAAAATAAGTAAAAAGAAACTGAGATTTTAGCTAATTAAGATTTACGCATACTTTCCTTAATTCTTTCCCGATGCTGTTCGCCCCAATTACTCAATTCACGGATTACACTCTTTAAACTTCGGCTATAATCAGTTGCTTCGTAAATGATACTAACGGGAGTTGTTGGATATACATTTCGTTTCACAAAGTCATTCAGTTCTAAATCCTTGAGCTCGTTGGCTAAAACTTTGGGTGAAATTCCGGTAATCTCTTTCTGAATTTCATTAAAACGTTTGGGCGATTGTATAAGACTTAGTATCAAGGCTATCTTCCATTTTCCGTTTAAAACATACAGTGCATCCAGTATGTTCTTTAGTGACCCGGCGCATGCTTCCTTTGTTGGAAGTATTTCATCTTCAATTGTTTTCATACCGCAAAGATAGAGACTTTCCTAAAAGTAACCGCTTTCCTTTGGGTAAGTACTCACTTTTGCATAGCTGTTAATTGTAGTTTTGCTTTATATAAAATTTAAAATTTTTCCTTATGAAACAGATACTGCATTTAATTTCAAGTATACAAGGCAACGAATCATACAGCATTAAACTTGGCAAAACAATTGTCGAAAAAATACAGGATAAATATCCGGGCAGTACCGTCGAAGAATTAAATTTGGTCGATACCGAAATTCCCCATCTCAATCCTGATACGCTTCGTGCTTTTTTTATTCCCGAAGATCAGTTGACACAAAAAGATCAGGAATCTATTGCATTTTCTAATCAGGTTGTAAAACAGTTATTGGCAGCTGATATTATTGTAATTGGTGCACCACTTTATAATTTTACTATACCCTCATCTCTAAAATCATGGATTGATCATATTACCAGAGCCGGAATAACTTTTGGCTATGGCGAAAATGGTCCTGTTGGAAAAGTAACAGGCAAAAAAGTATATGTAGCCATGACTTCCGGTGGTATATATTCTGAAGGACCAGGCAAAGCCAACGATTTCGTCGTTCCTTATTTAAAATCTTTTCTGGGTTTTCTTGGCATGACTGATCTTACAGCCTTCCGTGCTGAAGGACTTAAAGTTCCTGTCGTAAAAGAAAACGCGATGAAAAAAGCAATCGAAAGCATACAGATTGATTAAATCAAATGATTTGGCAAGAATTAAAGGGGCGTTTGCTTTTTTAATTCTTGCATAAATCAATCTCTCTTTCCCATTAAAAAATTTTTATTTTATACAGGGCAATTGCAAAACATTAGCATTTAGAGGCTGCTCGATTTTTCGTTCCAGTTTTTCATTGTTTAATGTAATGTAAACTTCCATAGATCCTGTCCCAACTTTTAAGGCAAGAATGTGCCCGCCAAATGCATTAAACTGGTCATCGGTTGCGACTCCGTGAATGTGCAGTGATGGTTTTTCTCCATTCCAGGCAATAGAACCAGTAATACTTCCCATTTCAACTTTATTGAAGGTTTTAGGATTAAATTTCTTTAGATTAAAATCATAAAAACCAAAAGTTACCTCTTGCGCAAAGCCAATTCCGGTAAAGTTTCCCGAAGACAGTTTTTCTTCTTTGACGAGTTTTTCGATAGATTCGATAACATTATCACCTTCCCGTAGAACCATTAAATATCCGGTAGAAGTTTTAATGTAACGACACTTTGATGCGCTATCTTTTTGTTGTGCCTGCGCAATTGTTAGTCCGAATAAAACTAAAAATGAAGCTATAATTTTTTTTATTTGAAAATTCATGAGATGGATTTTTAGCTCAATAATGACAATTGAAAATGAATCAATTAGAATGTTTATTGGTCGATTTAATTTTAAAAGTAATATTAGTAGCTTAAATATAACTCTTTAATTTTATTTTTATCCCAATAAAATAACTCTAAACAAAAAAGCGATAAACCAAAATGATTTATCGCTTTTTCAAATTTTATTAAAAGTATTACCAACCTTTTACAGCTCCGCCTTTAAATTCTTTAAGAGCTGCTGCTTCAACTTCTGGAGATTGAAAAGCTTGTAAAAACTGTTTTACTTTTTCTTCGTTTTTATTATTCTCACGACTTACTACCAAATTTACATAAGGAGAATCTTTATCCTCAACAAACAATGCATCACGCGAAGGAACTAATCCCGCCTGAGAAGCAAAAGTATTGTTGATAATCGCAATAGTTACGTTTGCATCATCAAGAGATCTTGGCAACTGAGGCGCTTCTAATTCTAATATTTTAAGTTTTTTAGGATTACTTACAATATCTGTTACTTTAGGTAATAAACCAATTCCGGCTTTCAGTTTTAGCAATCCGTTTTTCTCCAAAAGTAATAACGAACGTCCTCCGTTTGTTGGATCATTCGGGATAATAATGGTGCTTTCGTCTTTCAAATCTGCAAGACTTTTTATCTTTTTAGAATACGCTGCGATAGGGTAAATAAATGTTTTACCAATAATCGCCAACTTGTATCCGCGTTGTTTCGATTGTTCGTCAAGATAAGGTTTGTGCTGAAAAGCATTTGCATCAATATCTCCCTGGCTCAAAGCTTCGTTTGGAATTACATAATCATTAAAAGAAATCAGCTCTACCTCAAGTCCGTATTTTTCTTTTGCTACTTTTTTAGCTGCTTCTGCGACTTTATATTCCGGTCCTGTTGCAACACCCACTTTTATATGGTGCGGATCGTTGTTTTTGGCTTTGCCACAATTTGCCAATGAAAGTGTCAAGGCAATAATTCCGACTACTTTTAGAAAATTTAAGTTCGTATTCATTCTTTTATTTTTTAATTTTTAATTCTTATTTTTTAATTCAAATCTATCTGTTGTCTAGAATTTAACCGTAACGTGTGCAAGGATTTTAATGTGTTTTTTTACCGCAAAGAACGCAAAGTTTTTTCGCAGAGTTCGTTAAGTTTTAAGTTTTGCTAGCACAACTTAAGTTCGCAAAGCTTTGCGAACTTAACCTTCTCACAAAATTTACGATATTCTAAAAAAAAACTTTGCGTGCTTTGCGGTAAAATCTCAAAGTAACCTCAAAGTAATCTCAAAGCATTTATCTGTGATCAAATCGTTTTGATAAAAAGTCACCCGCAAACTGAATCACAAATACCAAAAGTACTAATAACGCCAAAACCGAATTCATCGTTACAGCATCGTAACCAATATATCCGTACTGATATCCTACTTGTCCTAAACCACCGGCACCAACTGCTCCACCCATTGCAGAATAACCTACAAGCGTAATTAAAGTAATCGATGCTGCGTTTATTAAAGAAGGCAAAGCTTCCGGAAGCAATACTTTGTATACAATTTGAAAAGGTGTTGCGCCCAAAGCTCTTGCTGCTTCGATTAATCCTGAAGGCAAACCAAGAAGACTATTTTCTACCAATCTCGCAATAAATGGCGCTGCACCAATGCTTAACGGAACCAAAGCCGCACTTACACCAATAGAAGTTCCTACCAGGGCACGCGTAAACGGAATCATCCAAACGATTAATATAATGAACGGAATCGAACGAAAAATATTCACCAAAACCGATAAAGTTCTGTTTAAAACGGGTTGCTCCAAAATTTGATTTTTTCTCGTAAGGAAAAGCAAAATACCTGTTGGAAGCCCCAATACAAAACCAAAAAATCCCGACACAAATGTCATTACGATGGTTTCCCAGGTACCGTTTAATAATAAGGTAATAATAGAATCAGACATAACCTATGATTTCTGTTTTAATATGTTTAGAAATAAAATATTCAATTGCAGCTTCGTAATTCTCGCGTTTGCCCGATAATTCGATCAGCATTACACCAAAATTTACATCACCGGCCTGATCCATTTGCGCGCTCACGATTTTAAAGTTGGTATCAAACAATCTCGAAACTTCAGAAATAACAGGTTCATTTACCGATTTCCCGGTCATTTCAAGCCTCAATAACGGACTCAAACCTTCGGCATCTTCCTTTTGCAATCTTTCCTGATATACTCTCGGAATATCCAAATGCAAGGACGAAGCAATAAATTCTTTGGTTAATTCGTGTTTAGGATCGGCAAAAATTTCTCCTACACTTCCCTGCTCGATCAGTTTTCCGTGACTGATTACCGCAACCTCATCGCAAATCGATTTTACGACTTCCATTTGGTGTGTAATCAACAAAATCGTAATGTTTAAACGACGGTTAATATCCTTCAATAAATTCAAAATCGATCTTGTAGTTGCAGGATCAAGCGCACTCGTAGCTTCATCACAAAGTAACACTTTCGGATTATTCGCCAATGTTCTTGCAATCGCAACCCTTTGTTTCTGACCTCCGGAAAGGCTTGCAGGATAATCATTTGCTTTTTCGTCCAAACCTACTAATTCCAACAACTCAAAAACACGAGTTCGAATAGCGTCCTTAGATGCGCCAACCAATTCTAACGGAAAAGCTACATTTTCAAAAACCGTTCTCGACGAAAGCAGGTTGAAATGCTGAAAAATCATTCCTATTTGTCTTCTTTCAATTGCCAATTCGGCATTCGATAATTGTAACAACGATTTTTTGTCTACTATAATTTCTCCCGAAGTTGGTCTTTCCAATAAGTTTACACATCGAATCAAGGTACTTTTTCCAGCTCCCGAAGTTCCAATTACACCAAATATTTTTCCCGGAGGAACTTTAAGCGAAACATCAGACAAAGCCGTAACAATTCTGTTTTTCTGATGAAAATTCTTGGTGACATTTTTTAATTCAATCATTTTTTTAATTCAAATTAAATCTGCTATATCCACAGACATAAATACTTAACGCTTCTGAAATTCTAAAATTTAAAATCAAAAAGCCTTTCAATAGATTATGAAAGGCTTCAGAAATAAATCATTTTATTTTTATATATAAGCCAGTTCATACCATCGCATAGTCGCGCAACACATTATGCTGCAGCTATAATAATTGGTATTCTGGTTATCGTTTTTCATTGCTGCGGCAAATTTAAAGAGATAATTTGAATTTCAATGCAAAATCACAAACTTTTTTAACCCTATCAATTTAATAGACTGTTTTAAGAATTAGGAGCTATTTCCTGCTGTCCGCTATATCTTTTTATTTTTAAAGAAAAAATAAAAAGGATGCCGCTCCCATCAGGGCTAGGGCATTAGGATTCATAATAGATTTTTTGATGGCACACGGATGACACAGATTTAAATCGATTTAAGCTGATTTCGTTGTTTTTATCGCTTTGTCAAAGTTTCGAACTTTGACAAAGCTTCTTCTTAGATAATTACCGATGTCACTTTAAGCGAAGTCGAAGAGCGCAACGGGATTCGAACATCATAATCAAAACTAACTTGAATATTCTACGCGGATGATACGGATTCGCTTCGCGAAAACGCGGATTTACGCGGATTTTTTTATTTTAATCGCAATAGCTACTCACAATCTTGTCATCCTGAGGCACGAAGGATCACACAAGAAGCCCGACAAAGAGTTTCGACAAAGACTGCGGAATTACTTTACGGAGTCCTAGTTTGATCCTTCCTGCGTCAGGATGACATACTATGCAGTTAACTTTGTCAAAGTTTCGAACTTTGACAAAGTTTTCACGTAGATTATTAACGCCCGTTCTCAGCCTGACACCCCACATATTCTATCTTTTGTAAAAAAAAACCACACGAATCCGCGTTTTCGCAAAGCGAATCCGTGTCATCCGTGTGCCATAGGTTTCGAAAATCTTATTTAGCAGCATCCAACAATATCGCCAACTGAATACAAGGCAACTCAGATCGATTACTCCAGGCGTGATTGGTTCCTCTCTGCACGACAATATCTCCCGCTTGCAATAACGTTTCGCCTTCATCAACAATAAGCCAGATTTCGCCGGAAAGAATTACGATATAATCTAATGTGTCGGTTTGATGCATCAAAGGATGGGGCTGGCCTTCTGGCGCTACAATCCCAAGATCCTTGTCAGGCGGAATCTGAACATAGCGAAAATAACTTCCGTTTTTGGGCGTATTGGGGAAAGCGGTATTTTCGATTACTTTTTCTTCTTCTAATTTTACGGGCATACTATCTGTCGACCAAATATCGGATATAATCAAACCCGGAAAATGTTCTGAAACATTCGATACAATTGCATCCTTTTCGATTATTGATTTTCCATTGCGTATTCCTGTAACGATCCTTCTTGGAATTGTTTTCATAGTCGATCGATTTGCATGATTAATTTCTTTCCGTTTGTTTTGTTTTCGCGAAGAATGCTGAGCGCTTTCAAAACGGTTTCCTCGTCTAAATTCCCAACTATTTCAATTGTTGGTGGCGTGATTGATTTGTTTTCAAGTAAAACTCTCAATTCATTCAATCCATTTTTATAATAGTCAAATTGCTTTTCTAAACCAAAAGCATAATTGGAGATATTGAGAATTGTAGCACCTCTGCTAAAAAGAACTTCACGGGAATCCGGCGTAGAAAAATTAGTAACATCTACATAAGTTCCGTTTATTTTTAAAAGTTTGGCTGCTGTAAGGGATATTTCATTCCCCACCAGATCCACTGCAAAATCAAAATGCCTGTTATCGTTTAAAGTCAAAGCGGTTTCGTAAACCTCATCTTTTCTGTAATCGATAATTTGATTTGGCTTTAAGCCAAGGTCTAACAATGAAGCGATACTTTTTTCGTTTCCTGCCGTGACAACAAGATTGCCATTTCCTCTTTCGATCAATAATTTAATTAACATATTCCCTACTCCGCCCGCTGCTCCGGTTATAAAAATAGAATCAGATGAATTCGCTTGCATTCTATTTATAGCTTGCAAAGCTGTTAATCCAACTGATGGAATTGAAGCTCCTTCTTCAAAAGAAATATTATGAGGTAAATGCATGACAATTGTTGCGGGAACAGCAATATATTCGGCATAAGTACCATTTGATCCCATACTTCCTGAACCACAAAATACAGGATCTCCTATTTTAAAATCGGTTACTTTTTCTCCAACAGCCGATATAATTCCTGAGAATTCCCTGCCTAATATGGGAGAATGCAATAACTTTCGTTCCATAGCATTTTCGGTCATTTGGTAATCGACAGGATTAAAACCAGATGCGGCTATTTTTACCTGAACTTCATTCTCTTTTGGTTGCGGTATATCAACTTCCTGAAGAGTAAATTCTCTATTTTGATCTAAAACTACTGCTTTCATATTTCGTATTTTATACTACAAAATTACCATACAAATACTTTATTTTTGCTATGGGTTAACCCGAGGTTACCGCTTACCAATAAGAAACTACTATGGCAAAAATTAATGATAACGGAACGCTTCGCGAAGCCAATTGTTCAGAAGAACTTATGGCTATGCGCGACAGTCTGGATGTTTTAGGAGGAAAATGGAAACTGATGATCCTACGTTTCCTAACTAACAGAACGCATCAGGTAATCAATTTTAAAAAAATGCAACGCGAGATCGATGGCATTTCTGCCAAGATGTTAAGCAAGGAATTGAAGGAGTTAGAAACCAATTTGCTCGTTTCGAGAACAGAACAGCAAACAAAACCTATTACGGTAGTTTATGCGATTACTGAATACGGAAAATCGGTACTTCCGGTAACAGAAACATTGGTGAATTGGGGATTAAGTCACCGTGAAAAAATCATTGACACGATTAATAAATAATCATTGCTTATTGGGTACCGTTACTTCAATCTTTTAGCTTAGCTTGGTGATAAAAATTGAGTTCATAAATTTTCATTCCAATTGTCACACTGAGCGAAGTCGAAGTGCGCTCCAATTGGAAGGTGGGCTTCGACTTCGCTCAGCCTGACAATGATAATACAATACATTGTGTTTAAACGAACAATTCTGTTTAAATCTATGAGTGAAATATTTTTTCTCGCAGATTTTTCAGATTTTGCAAATTTTTTGCCATCTGAAGGAAACAAAACATTTCTTTTAGATTATAGTTATTTGTATTTTAAATAATTAAAAGGACTTTTTTGATTAAACAATATGGTCTTGTTTTTTAAAATAAATACAACTAACGAATCATTAATCTAAAAATTTATAGCGTAAACCCAATTCGAAACCATCATTTGCATAAGCGCCTGTATTACCAATAAAACTAGAATAGGATAAAAAGATACCCAGTTTATCTAAGGTAATCCCAAACGAGCCCGAAATGACTTCATTGGTATGATACATAGCAGATATATTCATATTATATTCCGGCATACTAAAATTTGCACCAATATCAACAATATCCTTATAACCTCTAATGCCTCTATAAGCAACAAGAGGCTCAATATTAAAATCATTTATTCGGCTTGATACGTATATTTTATAACTTATCGCCGAATAGAAAATCTGGCTATCTACATAACGTCTTTCTCCATTATCATTTTCGAAAAAGGTATTATTTAAATTTGGTACAGCTGCCTGAACAGTTAATAATCTTGTAGTGTACGAGATACCAAAATCACCATCTAAAGCGCCCCCTTCATCAAAATTCTGAATCGAAGGATCATTTATATCGCCACTAATTTTACTTTTATCAAGCGAGAGAAATCTGCCTCCTAATGAAAGTCCGAAATTTATTTTGCGATCCTCGCCATCAAGGGGCAAATGATACGCAAAGGTTCCCAAAACTCTTGTATTGGTAATTAAACCTGCTCTGTCACTATAAAAATTAAGACCATAAGCCGCTCTACTCTCCGGATTGTATTCTACTGTTGCATACATCATTACCGGATTTCCGGGCACATCATCCCACTGCCGCTGATATCCAATATTTACATTCAGGCCTTTGTTGAGTCCTGCCATAGCCGGATTGCCTAAATACTGGTTCTGATAATACATGGCTTCGAATTTGTTTAATTGTGCATTTGCAGTATTATTTACTAATAAAACTATGCTCAAAAACAAGATGGGCTTAATGGCAAATAATCTCATAAATATTTTTTTAGTTGTATTCATATCGATAGGGTTATGATATAACAATTATTTCTTTTTTTAAACTCTTAGTAAGAGACATTAATCCCTAAGCATGGTGATGAAACCTTTAATTTTTGGCAGATTATCTCCCAGATCAATCAAATAGTAATAGGTATCATTGTTTAACGGAGATCCGCTGTATGATCCGTCCCATTCGTTACTATACGATTTTTTAGAATATACGATTCGGCCTGCTCTGTCATAAACTGTGACCATATTATTAGGGAAAAGCTCAATATCCTTAATTTGCCAGAAATCATTTTTTCCGTCTCCGTTTGGAGATAGAATATTATTCACAACCAATTGATCCGGAGAAATTCCTTTATACACTATTATAGTATAGGTTTCTTTAGTAATGCCATCCTGAGCAGTAACAATTGTTTCTATGATATTTTCTCCGGCAATAAGAGTTACCGGAGCGCTAGATGTACCGCTTGAAACAGGTAAACCATTTACTGTTATTTTTGCTCCCAAATCAGTTGTGGTTGGACGTACATTAATTGAAGCTACATCGTATTTAACAAGAGCCGAATAATTGTTTATATCAGATTCGAATACAGGGTTTAATGTTCCTTCACTTATCGTTAAATTAGATAATGTTGCAGTACTGGATTTTTCTCTGATAATATTCAGGGTATAGCTTTTTGTTGTGATTCCATCTTCTCCTACAACTCTAATTATTACAGTATTTTGACCTGGAACTAAAGCTATTGTGTATGGAGATCCGCCTTGAACTGTAATTCCATTAATAGTAATTTTTGCCAAAGGATCATCAGCAATTGCTGTTATTGCTTCTGAGCTAATAGTACTGGCAACATTGACAGTATAGGAAAGAACATTTGGTGAAAAGGCAGGATTTAGAGTACCATTGTTAACGGTAAGACTTGCTAAATTCAAATCGGTTGGTGAAACTATAGTCAACACGCCTGTAACATATGTAATATTGTAGTTAGCGCCTACTGCACCACTTACCGTAATCGCATACACTCCAACCGGACTCGTAGTATTTGCTATTGTTGCAATAATTGGCTGAGTGGTCAAACTCGCTGATGTATCACCATTGACAAAACCGGAATAACTTGCCGTTAGTACCGGATTTGGTGCTCCGTAATCTCTGGTCTTATTATCGGCTGTAATAGTTAAACTCGCAGTTGTAACGGTTAAATTTCCATTGAAATAACTAATAGTGTAATTAGGGTTTACTGCTCCGCTTGCAGTTATTGGATAAATTCCAACAGTACTTCCTGTAACTGCCGTTGTAGAAACTGTTGGCAAAGTAGTGAAACTTGCTGCTGTATCACCGTTTACAAAACCGGAATAACTTGTCGTTAATGTTGGATTTACTGATCCGTAAGTTTTACTTTGATTGTCTGCAGTAATGGTTAATGTCGCCGTTGTAACGGTTAAAGTTCCATCAACGTAGTTAATCGCATAATTTGGGCTTACTGCTCCACTTGCCGTAATTGGATAAGTTCCGACACTACTTCCTGTAACTGCAGTTGTTGAAATTGTTGGCAAAGTACTGAAACTTAATGCTGTATCACCGTTTACAAAACCGGAATAACTTGTCGTTAATGTTGGATTTACTGATCCGTAAGTTTTACTTTGATTGTCTGCAGTAATGGTTAATGTCGCCGTTGTAACGGTTAAAGTTCCATCAACGTAGTTAATCGCATAATTTGGGTTTACTGCTCCACTTGCCGTAATTGGATAAGTTCCGACACTACTTCCTGTAAATGAGGTTGTTGCAATTGTTGGTAAAGTGATAAAACTTGATGCTGTATCTCCGTTTACAAAACCGGAATAACTTGTCGTTAATGTTGGATTTACTGATCCATAAGTTTTGGTTTGGTTATTTGCCGTGATGGTTAAATTTGCAGGAGTAACTGTTAATGTCGCTCCTGATGTATAACCAATTGTATAATTCAGTGAAGTTGCACCGCTTATCGTTATTGGATAAGATCCGACTGGACTTGTCGCATTGGCTGTGGTAGAAGCAATTGCCGGAGTGAGTAAACTTTCTTCGGTATCACCATTGACAAAACCTGTGTAATTAAGAGTTAATGGTGGATTTGCTTCTCCATAAATTTTAAACTTATCGTCGGCTGCAATGGCTAGATTTGCGGGAGTAACTGTTAATGTCGCTCCTGATGTATAACCAATTGTATAATTCAGTGAAGTTGCACCGCTTATTGTTATTGGATAAGATCCTACTGGACTTGTCGCATCGGCTGTGGTAGAAGCAATTGCCGGAGTGAGTAAACTTGCTTCGGTATCACCATTGACAAAACCTGTGTAATTAAGGGTTAATGGTGGATTTGCTTCTCCATAAATTTTGGTTTTATCATCGGCAGCAATAGCTAGATTTGCAGGAGTTACAGTTAATACACCAGGCACGTAGCTAATAGTATAGTTTGAATTAATTGCTCCGCTTGCAGTTATTGGATAAGTTCCAACTGGACTACTCTGAACAGCTGTAGTTGTGATTGTAGGGAGAGTAGTTAAACTTGCTTCTGTATCGCCGTTGACAAAACCAACATAACTAACAGTTAAGGTTGGATTTGCTTCTCCGTAAATTTTACTCTGATCATTGGCAATAATAGTCAACAATGTTGCTCCTGTAATAGTGAGCGTTCCATCAACATAATTAATAGTGTAATTATCAGATGCTGCCCCGCTTACCGTTATTGCATATGTTCCAACTGGACTTGTATCATCTGCGATTGTGCTGATTGTTGGCAGAGTGGTTAAACTTGCAGATGTATCTCCGTTGACAAATCCTAAATAACTGGCTGTAAGTGTTGGATTTACTTCGCCGTAAACTTTGGTTTGATTATCTGCTGTGATAATTAATGTTGCTTTGGTAATTGTCAAAGTTCCATTCACGTAAGTGAAATCATAATTATCAGAGACTGCTCCGCTGGCTGTAATTGCATAGGTTCCGACTGGACTTGCATCTAAAGCTGTTGTAATGATTGTTGGCGGTGTCGTTAGATTTGTTGCTGTGTCTCCGTTGACAAATCCTGAATAACTGGCTGTGAGTGTTGGATTTACTTCGCCGTAAACTTTAGTTTTATCATCGGCTGTGATGGTTAAAAGTGCTTTTGTAATTGTCAGGGTTCCATTCACGTAGGTGAAATCATAATTATCGGATACTGCGCCGCTGGCTGTAATTGTATAAGTTCCAACTGGGCTTGTATCATCTGCGATCGTAGTGATTGTTGGCAGAGTGATTAAACTTACTGATGTGTCTCCGTTGACAAAACCGGAATAACTTGCCGTTAATGTTGGATTCGCTTCGCCGTAAACTTTGGTTTTATCATCGGCTGTTATTGTTAAAAATGCTTTAGTGATTGTAAGATTTCCGTTCACGTAAGTAAAATCATAATTATCAGAGACTGCTCCGCTGGCTGTAATTGTATAAGTTCCAACTGGGCTTGTTGCATCTGCGATCGTAGTGATTGTTGGCAAAGTGATTAAACTTACTGATGTGTCTCCGTTGACAAAACCTGAATAACTGGCTGTGAGTGTTGGATTTGCTGTTCCGTACACTTTGGTTTTATCATCGGCTGTTATGGTTAATGTCGCTTTGGTGATTGTCAGATTTCCATTCACGTAAGTGAAATCATAATTATCAGAGACTGCTCCGCTGGCTGTTATTGTATAGGTTCCAACCGGGCTTGCGTCTAATGCCGTCGTAGAAATTGTTGGAGCTGTAGTAAGATTTGTTGCCGTGTCTCCGTTTACAAAACCTGAATAACTGGCTGTGAGTGTTGGATTGGCTGTTCCGTAAACTTTAATTTTATCATCAGCTGTGATGGTTAAAAGTGCTTTGGTGATTGTCAAAGTTCCATCAACATAACTTATTGTGTAATTAGGATTTGCGGCTCCGCTTACGCTAATAGTGTAATCACCAACAGGACTTCCGGTTACGGCGGCTGCACTTGTAATGGGTGCTAAAGTTAAACTTCCTACGGTGTCTCCGTTTACAAAACCTGAATAGCTAAGCGTTAGAGTTGGATTGGCTGTTCCGTAAACTTTGGTTTTATCATCGGCTGTTATTGTTAAAAGTGCTTTAGTAATTGTCAGATTTCCATTCACGTAGGTGATATCATAATTATCGGAGACTGCTCCGTTGGCTGTAATTGTATAGATTCCAACTGGACTTGCATCTAAAGCCGTTGTGGAAATTGTTGGAGGTGTAGTTAGATTTGTTGCTGTATCTCCGTTGACAAAACCGGAATAACTGGCTGTAAGTGTTGGATTTGCTGTTCCGTAAACTTTGGTTTGATCATCGGCTGTTATGGTTAATGCTGCTTTGGTAATTGTCAAAGTTCCATTCACGTAGGTGATATCATAATTATCAGAGACTGCTCCGCTGGCTGTAATAGTGTAAGTTCCTACCGGGCTTGTATCTAAAGCTGTTGTGGAAATTGTTGGAGCTGTAGTTAAATTTGTTGCTGTGTCTCCGTTTACAAAACCTGAATAACTGGCTGTGAGTGTTGGATTTACTTCGCCGTAAACTTTGGTTTTATCATCGGCTGTTATTGTTAAAAGTGCTTTAGTAATTGTCAGATTTCCATTCACGTAAGTAAAATCATAATTATCAGAGACTGCTCCGCTGGCTGTTATTGTATAGGTTCCAACCGGGCTTGCGTCTAAAGCCGTTGTGGAAATTGTTGGCAAAGTGGTTAAACTTGCTGAAGTTTCTCCGTTTGCAAAACCGGAATAACTGGCTGTGAGTGTTGGATTTGCTGCTCCGTAAACTTTGGTTTGATCATCCGCAGTTATTGTTAATGTCGCTTTGGTGATTGTCAGATTTCCATTCACGTAAGTGAAATCATAATTATCGGAGACTGCGCCGCTGGCTGTTATTGTATAGGTTCCAACCGGGCTTGCGTCTAAAGCTGTTGTGGTGATTGTTGGAGCTGTAGTAAGATTTGTTGCTGTGTCTCCGTTTACAAATCCTAAATAACCGGCTGTGAGTGTTGGATTTGCTGTTCCGTAAACTTTGGTTTGGTCATCAGCAGTTATTGTTAATGTCGCTTTGGTGATTGTGAGGTTTCCATTCACGTAAGTGAAATCATAATTATCAGAGACTGCGCCACTCGGTGTTATTATATAAGTTCCAACTGGGCTTGTTGCATCTGCGATCGTAGTTATTGTTGGCGGTGTCGTTAGATTTGTTGCTGTGTCTCCGTTGACAAATCCTGAATAACTGGCTGTGAGTGTTGGATTCGCTTCGCCGTAAACTTTGGTTTGATCATCGGCTGTTATTGTTAAAAGTGCTTTAGTGATTGTCAGATTTCCATTCACGTAGGTGAAATCATAATTATCAGAGACTGCTCCGCTGGCTGTTATTGTATAGGTTCCAACCGGGCTTGCATCTAAAGCTGTTGTGGAAATTGTTGGTGGTGTAATTAGATTTGTTGCTGTGTCTCCGTTGACAAATCCTGAATAACTGGCTGTGAGTGTTGGATTCGCTTCGCCGTAAACTTTGGTTTGATCATCGGCTGTTATTGTTAAAAGTGCTTTAGTGATTGTCAGATTTCCATTCACGTAGGTGAAATCATAATTATCAGAGACTGCTCCGCTGGCTGTTATTGTATAGGTTCCAACCGGGCTTGCATCTAAAGCTGTTGTGGAAATTGTTGGTGGTGTAATTAGATTTGTTGCTGTATCTCCGTTTACAAAACCTGAATAACTGGCTGTGAGTGTTGGATTTGCTGTTCCGTACACTTTGGTTTGATCATCGGCTGTTATGGTTAATGCTGCTTTGGTAATTGTCAGGTTTCCATTCACGTAGGTGATATCATAATTATCGGAGACTGCGCCGCTGGCTGTTATTGTATAAGTTCCAACTGGGCTTGCATCTAAAGCCGTTGTGGAAATTGTTGGCAAAGTGGTTAAACTTGCTGAAGTTTCTCCGTTTGCAAAACCGGAATAACTGGCTGTGAGTGTTGGATTTGCTGCTCCGTAAACTTTGGTTTGATCATCGGCTGTTATGGTTAATGTTGCTTTGGTGATTGTCAGGTTTCCATTCACGTAAGTGAAATCATAATTATCAGATACTGCTCCGCTGGCTGTAATGGTGTAAGTTCCTACCGGGCTTGTATCATCTGCTATCGTAGTGATTGTTGGAGCTGTAGTAAGATTTGTTGCTGTATCTCCATTTACAAAACCTAAATAACTGGCTGTTAATGTTGGATTGGCTGTTCCGTAAACTTTAGTTTTATCATCGGCTGTTATTGTTAAAAGTGCTTTAGTGATTGTCAGGTTTCCATTCACGTAAGTGAAATCATAATTATCAGATACTGCTCCGCTGGCTGTAATGGTGTAAATTCCTACCGGGCTTGTATCATCTGCTATCGTAGTGATTGTTGGAGCTGTAGTAAGATTTGTTGCTGTATCTCCGTTTACAAATCCTGAATAACTGACTGTAAGTGTTGGATTTACTTCGCCGTAGACTTTGGTTTGATCATCGGCTGTTATTGTTAAAAGTGCTTTAGTGATTGTCAGATTTCCATTCACGTAAGTGAAATCATAATTATCAGAGACTGCTCCGCTGGCTGTAATAGTGTAAGTTCCTACCGGGCTTGCATCTAAAGCCGTCGTGGTAATTGTTGGAGCTGTAGTAAGATTTGTTGCCGTGTCTCCGTTAACAAAACCTGAATAACTTGCAGTAAGTGTTGGATTTACTTCGCCGTAAACTTTGGTTTGATCATCGGCTGTGATCGTTAAAAGTGCTTTAGTGATTGTCAGATTTCCATTCACGTAAGTAAAATCATAATTATCAGAGACTGCTCCGCTGGCTGTAATGGTGTAAGTTCCTACCGGGCTTGTATCATCTGCTATCGTAGTGATTGTTGGAGCTGTAGTAAGATTTGTTGCCGTGTCTCCGTTTACAAAACCTGAATAACTGGCTGTGAGTGTTGGATTGGCTGTTCCGTAAACTTTAATTTTATCATCAGCTGTGATGGTTAAAAGTGCTTTGGTGATTGTCAGGTTTCCATTCACGTAAGTGAAATCATAATTATCAGAGACTGCTCCGCTGGCTGTAATAGTGTAAGTTCCTACCGGGCTTGTATCTAAAGCTGTTGTGGTGATTGTTGGTAAAGTGGTTAAACTTGCTGACGTATCTCCGTTTGCAAAACCGGAATAACTGGCTGTGAGTGTTGGATTTGCTGCTCCGTAAACTTTGGTTTGATCATCGGCTGTTATGGTTAATGTTGCTTTGGTAATTGTCAAAGTTCCATTCACGTAAGTGAAATCATAATTATCAGAGACTGCTCCGCTGGCTGTAATAGTGTAAGTTCCTACCGGGCTTGTATCTAAAGCTGTTGTGGAAATTGTTGGAGCTGTAGTTAAATTTGTTGCTGTATCTCCGTTGACAAAACCGGAATAACTGGCTGTGAGTGTTGGATTTGCTGTTCCGTAAACTTTAGTTTTATCATCGGCTGTTATTGTTAAAAGTGCTTTGGTAATTGTCAAAGTTCCATTCACGTAAGTGAAATCATAATTATCAGAGACTGCTCCGCTGGCTGTAATAGTGTAAGTTCCTACCGGGCTTGTATCTAATGCCGTCGTAGGAATTGTTGGAGCTGTGGTTAAATTTGTTGCTGTATCTCCGTTGACAAATCCTGAATAACTGGCTGTGAGTGTTGGATTCGCTTCGCCGTAAACTTTGGTTTTATCATCGGCTGTGATGGTTAAAAGTGCTTTAGTAATTGTCAGGTTTCCATTCACGTAAGTGAAATCATAATTATCGGATACTGCGCCGCTGGCTGTTATTGTATAGGCTCCAACTGGGCTTGCATCTAAAGCCGTTGTGGAAATTGTTGGCAAAGTGGTTAAACTCGCTGAAGTTTCTCCGTTTGCAAAACCGGAATAACTGGCTGTGAGTGTTGGATTTGCTGCTCCGTAAACTTTGGTTTGATCATCGGCTGTTATGGTTAATGTTGCTTTGGTAATTGTCAAAGTTCCATTCACGTAAGTGAAATCATAATTATCGGAGACTGCGCCGCTGGCTGTAATTGTATAAGTTCCAACTGGGCTTGCGTCTAATGCCGTCGTAGAAATTGTTGGAGCTGTGGTTAAATTTGTTGCTGTATCTCCGTTTACAAAACCTGAATAACTGGCTGTGAGTGTTGGATTTACTTCGCCGTAAACTTTGGTTTTATCATCGGCTGTTATTGTTAAAAGTGCTTTGGTGATTGTCAAAGTTCCATCAACATAACTTATTGTGTAATTAGGATTTGCGGCTCCGCTTACGCTAATAGTGTAGTCGCCAACAGGACTTCCGGTTACGGCGGCTGCACTTGTAATGGGTGCTAAAGTTAAACTCCCTACGGTGTCTCCGTTTACAAAACCTGAATAGCTAAGCGTTAGAGTTGGATTATCATCTCCATACATTTTTGTTTTATCATCGGCAGTTATTGTTAATGCTGCTGGAGTTACTGTGCTGGAAACTGCTGCTACATTTACTGTAGTTGCGTTATTACTAGTTAATACGATATCTCCGGAATATGTGCCGGCCGGAATTGTTCCTTTTAGTCTTATATAAACTGGTGTAGAAGCAATTATACCGGCTGCTCCAATGGTAACTGAATTTGTGAATGTAAGATCATCTGAACTTACTTCGAACCCTGTTGGTGCTGTGACTAAAATTCCTTCGGCCATATCGGTTCCTGAAACATTAAAAGTCCCTGATACTGATGGTGTGCCGTAAATTGTTGTTAACGCTGATAAAGTACCTGTAGTTACAATAGTAGGTTCGGTTCTGGTTACTGTTATGGTATAAGTTTCTATTGTTGTACCATCTTGGGCAGTAACTATTGTTGTGATAACATTTGGTCCAACCACTAATGCAATCGCGCCAGAAGCACTTCCGCTTACCACCGTTACACCATTTACGGTTACAGTCGCATTATTATCTGTAGTTATAGGTGTTAATGTTAAACTTGTGACTGCATTAGATACTGTTGCTGTATAAGCTGTTGTTGCTGTTGCAAAAACCGGAGTTAAAGTACCTGAACTAATACTTAAATCACTCAAAGTTGCTATATTGCTTATTGTTGTTACTGAGGCTGGATTTCCTGTACTTACAGTAGAAAGATAGGTTTCTCTACCCGCTAAAGAGCCATTATATTCAACCGCCATTACCTGATAAGTTGTCGCAGGAAGCAGACCTGTTATATCTACTGATGTCCCTGTACCATTATAAATACAGTACCAGCCACTAGTTCCTATTTGTGTCCCAGTTCCAAAAGCTGGATTAGCAGTATAAGTAATATGATCAACTGGCAGAGGGCTGCCACTGGATCCTGCATACATAAACACTGCTCTCGATAATCCATTTCCAACTGTCCAGCTCGCAGTTGTTGTTGTTTCTGTTGTATTCACAAAAGTAACGTTCGTCGCTTGAATTGTTGGTGGATACAAAGGATCATTACGAAAAACGGATATATTATTACCATCTCCATTTGCCGTTGCTATATCGTTTTTACCATCTCCATCAAAATCTCCTATTATTACGTTTCTAGCATTAGTATTATTAGCAAAATCTACTCTGGTACCAAAAGTAATAGCTCCACCAACTGGTGAAGTATTACGAAAAACAGCTAAGATTGCTCCTGATGTGGCTGCAACTAAATCAGGATTACCGTCACCATCTATATCACTAATTGCTACACCATTGGTATTATTTGCTGTTACAACATTTATTCTAGGATCAAAATTAATATTCCCAATCCCTGAAGAAGTATTTTTAAATACAGATACAAAAGCACTACCTGCATTAGCAGCGGCAATATCTGGTTTACCATCTTTATTAAAATCTCCTACTGCTATGTTATAACCGCTTGCTCCAGTGCCATATGCAACTTGAGCAGCAAAACCCACAGTACCAACTGTTGAAATATTACGAAAAACCGATATAGAACTATTTAAATTAGCCGTAATTATATCCATTTTACCATCGCCATCCAAATCCCCACTTCCAATTGCCTGAGCTCTTCCGTTGGCTGCAAAATCTACTTTGGAGTCAAAATTAATATTCCCAATACCAGAAGAAATATTTCGCAAAACTGATATATTATTAGAATCCAAATTAGAAGTAACTACGTCTGTTTTACCGTCTCCATCAACATCACCTATTGCAATGTCACTTGGTGATGCACCTACTATATAAGTCACCTGATTTGCAAAATTAATATTACCGGGTCCTGTTGAAATATTTCTAAAAATAGAAACTAAAGTTCCCGTTAAATTTGCTACAGCAAGATCTAATTTACCGTCACCATCAAAATCTCCTGCACGTACGCCTTTGGGAGCTGTTCCAATTGTAAAATCTATTTTAGAACCAAAAGAACCGGCATCAATAGTACCACTCACAGCCGTGTTGCGGAAAACCGATATTGAATTATTACCAGCATTTGTAGATACTAAATCATCCTTTCCATCTCCATCAAAATCCCCATTCGCTACACCTAAAACTACGCTACCTGCAGTAAAATTTACTTTCGGCAATATATCATCTATGGTTATAGCTCCTTTGTTTGGTGTAAAGGTCATAGTAAATGGTATCATCGAATATCCTATTAAAACAGTTGCTGTATTCGTAACTGAAATTGGTTGATACGTACTTCCTATTGGTACTGTTACAGTTAAACTTGTTGTTGTTGCAGCAATAACAACTGCCTGAACTGCTCCAAAAAACACCGTGTTTTCTGCTAAAGTTGCACCAAAATTAGATCCGCTTATAATTACCGTAGTACCTACAGGACCATTCTCCGGACTAAAACTTGTAATTATTGGCGGGGGCGCGCTAGCAGCAAGCCTGGTTATAGTTAATGTATAAGTTTCAGTCGATATACCATCTGTCGCTGTTACAATTTTGGTTATCACATTCGATCCTACATTCAATGCAATTGTGCCTGATGTATTTCCGCTTATTACTGGTACACCATTCACAGTTATGGTTGCATTACCATCTGTAGCTACGGGAGTTACTGTTATAGCAGTTGTATAAAAATCTACGGTTGCAGTATAATTTGTAGTTCCTGATGCAAAAGCGGGACTTAAATTTCCTGCACTTAAACTCAAATTACTCAATGTTGCAATATTATTATTTAGAGCAGCAGTTGTAAATCCCGCAGGATTTCCTGTGCTTGTCGCTGTAAGATGCAATTCATTCCCCAATGAACCATTATATTCCAGTGTCATAACCTGATAAGTTGTTGAAGGAGATAAACCTGTAAGATCTACCGTTGTACCAATGCCTTGGTAAACACAAAACCAACCGCTTGATCCAATTTCAGTTCCTAAACCAAACACAGAATTAGGTGTATAAGGAAAATAATTAAGAGGTGCAGCACTGCCACTTGCTCCCGCATAAACAAATACAACTCTGGACGCTCCATTACCATTTGTCCAGTTAATAGTAGTACTTGTTGAGGTAGTATTTGTAAAAACTAAATTACTTGCCTGAACTGTTGGCGGTCCAACATTTACTATTCCGCTATTAGCAGCAAAAAAAGTTGGGCTTATGTTTATAGCCGCAGACCCCACACCTCCCCAGGTTCCTGTAGAATTTGATCCATTAAGAGATAGCAAAAATGTCGAGTGAATAAATGTTCCTAAGTCTGCAATTACTCCGGCTTCAATGGATAAAGTATTATTTACCGCGATGGCACTATCAAAAGTCTTAATTCCGGCACCGGACAAAGTAAGATTATCATAAACATAATTACCTACTATCTGTGCTGCCGAACCATTATAATTTACCTCTCCAATACCAGGAGTTAAAGATCCACCAGTCATAGTACTTCCAATATTTAACGAACCTATGCTGGTAAAAGCAATATTATTCTGGAGAGCTGATCCTGTCATGATAACATTCCCTACAACATTTGCAGTTCCTGTATCAATAGTCAAATGACATTTTCTGGTATCATTTACACCGGCTTCCATAGTAATTCCTCCTGCAGCCAATGTTCCTGATCCTACGGCAAGCGTAGTATTACCGTTATCAAAGGTTGGAGCAGTAATTGTAATTTCAGCAATAACTGCTAAAGTTCCCGAAGCACTAATTGTTAAACTACTTCCAGCTCCTAAAGTAAGTGCAGCACAAGTTACACCAGCTGTCGAAATTACGGGCTGATTGACTACAGGAGGTATAACAACATCTTCTAATGCTTCCGGAGCAACTCCAAGACTCCAGTTTAAATCATTTTCCCATGCCGTATTTATTGCACCAGTCCACGTATTAGTTTGTGCATATCCAAAATTAAACAAAAGCGATACCAGTATAATAAGTATATTTTTATTCATATTATTCAATTTTAAATTTTGAAGAAAAGGGAAACAATTATGTAATAAACCAGCTAACAAAGTATTCTTTACAATCAATAACTAAAGCTCTTATAAGACTAAATGTAAATGCCCTATTGATAAGACATAGTTTTAAAATTTAACAAAATGCATTTCTGGATTCTTTTCAAAGGAAGATAAGAGAGGTAAAATAAAATCTGAGGCAGATAGATAATTTGAAAAGGCTTAAAAAAAGTAAAATAAAACTTATTTACTTCTATAAACACAGTTAATAATCAACACATTAATCAAAAGTAAATTTACTATGAATTGACGTTTATTTTGAAAAAAAAGAAGGAAAAGCGTTTCATTTTATAAAATGGAACAATTTTCTTTATCTATTTCTAAAAAAAGCAATTTATTAAGAAAACAAAAACTGTTTTAAAAAACAAATCAAGTCTAAAGAGATTGCAACATTAAAATTGCATTAGAATTGGGCATTTCATTCCTAAATAAAATTGATTTACTAATATTATTTTTTACATTTGCGTTATTTTTAATTATTCTAAATAGTTTTTATATAAAGAAGATATTAGGTAAACAAAAAACAACCTCAAACAAATTTCAAAACAATAAATACCCAATATGAAAAAGAATATTTTTATCTCTTTCGCATTAGCTGCAACTTTATTTGTTAGTGCCCAACAAAAAAACACAATGTTAGAGGCTTCTTTTTGGAAAGCCACACCAGATGTTACAACCGTAAAAGCCGAAATAGCAAAAGGAAACAACCCTTCTGAATCCAATGCAAATGCTTTTGATGTGGTCGTTATGGCTATTAATAATGATGCACCTCTGGCAAGTATAAAATACTTATTAGACCAACCAGGAAATCCTGTAAACAAACCTACCCATGACAATCGTATTTATTTGCACTGGGCGGCTTACAGAGGAAATACAGAATTGGTAGAATACTTAATCTCAAAAGGATCCGATATTAATTTTGAAGACAGTCATGGTACTACCCCACTTGTTTTTGCAGCAGGAAATGGTCTTTTAAACTCAGGAGTTTGTGATGCTTTTTTTAAAGCCGGAATAAATCCAAAGCAAAAATATAATGACGGTGCCAATTTGTTACTTATGGCAATTCCGTTTGACAAAGAACTTATGCTTAGTGACTATCTTACAACTAAAGGATTATCATTTAAAGATGTTGATAATAACGGAAAAACTGCTTTTGATTATGCTGCAAGAACTGGAAATGTAGTTCTTCTGAAAAAACTTGTAGCAAAAGGAGTTAAACCTACAGATAATGCCCTTCTGGTTGCTACTCAGGGAACACGCAGAGAAACAACGCCTCTTGAAGCTTACAAATATTTAGTAGAAGAAATAAAACTAAAACCAACTTTTACCACTAAATCAGGAGAAAATGTACTGCACTTTTTGGCAGGCAAACAAAATCAGACTGAAATTATCAATTACTTTTTAAGCAAAGGTGTCGATGCCAACCAAGTAAACAAAGACGGAAACACTCCTGTTATGATTGCTGCCGGAGCAAGAGAAACTGCTGTTTTAGAACTATTATTACCAAAAGTAAAAAACATCAATTTACAGAACCTGAAAGGCGAATCGGCTTTGACAATGGCGGTAAGATCAGGAACGCCTGAAGCGGTTGCGCTACTTTTAAACAAAGGCGCAGATGTGAATGTAAAAGATAAAGACGGAAATAATCTTGGCGTTTATTTAGTACAATCGTACAGACCGGCAGGACGCGAGGCTAATGCTGCAAAAGATCCATTTGAGGCCAAAATAAAATTACTTCAGGATAAAGGTTTAAATCTTGCTGCTGCTCAAAAAGACGGAAGTACTTTATATCACTTCGCTATTGCTAAAAATGATTTGGCTTTGCTGAAAAAATTAGCTTCTTTGAATATTGATGTTAATGCTAAAAACAAAGACGGTCTTACGGCTTTACACAAAGCTGCAATGGTAGCCAAAGACGATTCAATCCTAAAATACCTTGTATCTCTTGGTGCCAAAAAAGACATCAATACCGAATTTGACGAAAGCGCTTATGCACTGGCCAAAGAAAATGAATCACTAACGAAAAACAATGTTTCGGTTGAATTTTTAAAATAGTTAAAAAAGTTATGAATTAGGAGTTATGAGTTTTTAGTTAAATCAAACTTATAACTTATAACTCATAACCCATAACCCACAACTCACAACTCATAACTCAAATATGAAATCAATATTTAAAATAGCTCTTACAAGTACTTTACTTTTTTTAATCTCTTTTCAGGCAAATGCTCAGGCAAGTAAGTACAAATGCATGCTTCAAATGTCTAATTATATGGGAGAAGGTGCTTATATCGTAGTTTCCCTTATTAATTCTAAGGGAGAATATGAGAAAACACTTTATATAATGGGTGATGATAAAAAATGGTACAAATCACTAAAAGAATGGAACAAATTCCAGACAGCAAAACCTGCTGATATTAGTGCCAAAACCGGAGCATCTGTTACTGGTGGAGATCGCAGCATTACCACCATAGAAATCGATGATTCGAAAATTAATAAAGGATATAAACTACGTTTCGAATCGGCTGTTGAGGATCAGAAGTATCATGTAAATGATGTTGAAATCCCGCTTACGACTGAAGGTTTGGCTGATAAAACTGAAGGTAAAGGCTATATCAGATACGTACGATTAAATAAGATTTAATATTTTCGCTCTGAGTAAACTTTGTCAAAGTTTTGAACTTTGACAAAGTTGCAATAACCACAATAATTGTCATTTCGGCCAAGGAGAAATCTACGTAAAAAACTAAGGCAGAGTTTTTTCCTAAATTGTCGAGCTACTTGCGAGGATTTCTCCTTCGTCGAAATGACAAAAATGAGAATTAATATACATTCGAATACCACTCAATGACTCTTTCTTTTTGGCGTTACGCACACTTAGCCTTGGCTTTGTTTTCTTCTTTGTTTTTAATTTTAGCTTCGACTACAGGAATTATTCTGGCAGTTGATGCAATGCAGGAAAAAACACTTCCGTATAAAGTAGAAAATTTCGACCAGATAACGCTGGCGCAAACTTTACCCCTGCTAAAAAAACAGTATGCTGAAATTACAGAGTTAAGCGTAGATCACAATCAGTTTGTAACCCTTCAGGCAATTGATCAGGATGGCAATGACATCAACTCTTATATTGATCCTAAAACGGGTAAAGCTTTAGGTAAACCAATAAAAAAGAGCGAATTTATTCAATGGGTTACCGGTTTTCATCGTTCTTTGTTTCTTCATGAAACGGGACGATTTTTTGTTGGTGTAATTTCATTTTTATTATTCTTAATCGCAATTTCCGGTTTTGCTCTTGTTTTAAACAGACAAAGAGGCATCCGTAATTTCTTTTCGAAAGTGGTAAAAGATTATTTTGCCCAATATTATCATGTTGTTTTAGGACGATTGGCATTGATTCCAATTTTGATTATTGCACTTACCGGAACCTATTTATCGTTGGAGAGATTCAACTTTTTTATAGGGAAAGAAAAACAGAAAACAGAAAAATCAGAGATTGTACAAGCTCCAAAAGGAAAAATTGTTTCTGTATTTTCGACTACACTTCTGACTGATGTCAACAAAATCGAGTTTCCTTTTACAGATGATCCCGAAGAATATTACATCATTCAGTTAAAAGATCGTGAAATCGAAGTCAATCAGGTTACAGGCGCAATTGTAACCGAAAAACGTTCTGCAATGACCGTTCAGTTAGCTGACTTAAGCCTGAATCTTCATACCGGAAAAACCAACGGAATCTGGGCATTTATATTGGCCATTGCGAGTATTAATATTCTGTTTTTCATTTATTCGGGTTTTGTTATTACCTTAAAAAGAAGATCAAGCCGTATTAAAAATAAATTCAAAGCCAATGAAAGTAAGTACATTCTTTTAGCTGGTTCTGAAAACGGAAGTTCCCTTCGATTTGCCAATGCCATTCTGAAACAATTGATTGGTCACGGAGAAAAGGCTTTTATTACCGAATTGAACAGTTACACCACTTTCCCGAAAGCAGAACATATTATTGTCTTTTCGTCTACACACGGATTAGGAGATGCGCCTTCTAACGGAAGCAAATTTTTATCGCTTTTAAAGAAATATCCGCAACAACAAAAAATCAATTATTCAGTAGTTGGTTTTGGTTCGAAAGCTTATCCGGATTTTTGTGAATTTGCTTTTGAAATTGACAAACAATTAGAAAATCAAGATTGGGCGGAGCGTTTCATCGATGTACAAACCGTAAACGATAAATCGGCAACAGAATTTGTCGAATGGATAAAATTATGGAGCGCCAAAACCGGAATTCCGTTATCGACAACGCCATCTTTATACAATCATGTCCCGAAAGGTTTGCAAAAACTAATGGTCTTAGATAAAACACTGGTTTCTGAGCACGAACAGACTTTTATACTGACTTTAAGAGCGAATATGAGAGCCAAATTTAGTTCAGGAGATCTACTGGCTATTTATCCGGCAAACGATACGAGAGAACGCCTCTACTCTATTGGGAATCATTCCGGTAACATACAATTGGTTATAAAACTACATCCAAACGGATTGGGTTCTGAGTTTCTAAACAACCTTATTCTCGGAAATACGATCAAAGCAAGAATCATCAATAATAAAGCTTTTCATTTTCCTAAGAAGGTTTCGAAAGTAGCTTTAATTTCAAACGGAACCGGTATTGCGCCTTTCCTTGGAATGATAGAACAAAATAAAACCAAAACAGAAATGCATTTGTATGCCGGATTCCGTATGGAAACCGAAACTGTTTCAGGATATAAAAAGTTTACATCAGAAATGATGGAGAAACAAAAACTGCACAGTTTTCATTTGGCTTTATCCCGCGAAGCAGAACATTTTTATGTAATGGATCTCATCAAACGCGATGCTGACTTTTTTATTAATTTATTAAAAGAAAATGGTGTCATCATGATTTGCGGATCACTTGCCATGCAAAAAGATGTTGAAGCTATTCTGGATAAATTATGTCTTGAAAGAAATGCAAAAAGTATATCAGATTATAGAGAGAATGGTCAGTTATTAACGGATTGCTATTAAACACTAATTGCATTAATTTTCACTAATTAATTTTGGTAAGTCCCAGTGGGACTAAATATTGGTAGAAAACATAAATTAAAAACAGCCGGCGTGCCGCAGGTACGCAACAAATGCATTGCTATTACGTACCTACGGCACGCTAACGCATTTTTCGAACATAATTTTCTACCAATATTTTGTACCTGGCGGTACATTTTAAATTTAGATTTTCATTAGCGAAATAATTAAGCGCACTAAAATTAAACATTTATATTCGTGTAAATTCGTGAAATTCGTGTCCAAAACTCTTCTTAAAAAGTCATCATGCGCAAATCAATTCTATACAAATTCCTGTTTTTCTCTGTAATAATCTGCGGTTTATCAGTCAACGCGCAAGTATTACGAAAAAGAACGACTCTATTAATGGGAGGACGTTTTGATATTACGATCGTGGCAAAAGATTCTCTTTCGGCAGAACAAAATATCGACGAGGTTATTGCAGAAATCACCCGAATAGAAAATTTAATCTCAGATTGGAAACCGGATTCACAAGTATCACAAGTCAATCAGAATGCGGGAATTAAACCCATAAAAGTCGATCGTGAAGTTTTTGAACTGACACAAAGAGCTATTGAATTTTCTGAAGCTACAAAAGGCGGTTTTGATGTGAGTTTTGCCGCTATGGACAGAATCTGGAAATTTGACGGATCGATGACCGAAATGCCTTCGGCGGAAGCCATAAAAAAATCGGTGGAAAAAGTAGGCTATAAAAACATTATTCTGGATTCGGTGCAATCGACTATTTTTCTAAAATTGAAGGGAATGAAAATTGGTTTCGGAGCTTTAGGCGAAGGATATGCAACAGATAAATGCCGAAATATGATGCTCGCAAAAGGCATTAAAGCCGGAATCGTAAACGGATCCGGCGACATGACTGCCTGGGGAAAACAACCCAATGGCAAAGACTGGAATATTGGTATGACGAACCCTTTTCATCCTGATGCGTTATTTGCCGTTGTTCCTTTAAACAATGGCGCTGTAACCACCTCAGGAAGCTATGAAAAGTTTGTTGTTTTTAACGGAAAACGTTACTCACATATTATAAATCCGGCAACAGGTTATCCCGCAACCGGATTGTGCAGCGTATCGGTTTTTGGTCCAAATGCAGAAACAGCAAACGGATTAAGTACTTCCTTAATGGTTTTAGGACAAAAAGAAGGTTTGCTTTTACTCAAAAAATATCCAGATTATAGTTGTGTTATGATTACCGATAATGGGAAATTAATAAAATCGAAAAACTTTAAAATCAAGAAATTCAAGCCTAAACTTTAGCTTTCTCTAAAGATTCATTATCTTAAAGTGATGCTTTAGAGTTTCAGCTTTTTGTTACTTTAGGAATGTATTTCGCGTATATAACAATGGCCACCAGTACAATAAATGTAGCGGTTGCATACAATATACAAGGACTATAAAAATAAATAGCAGCTGCTGCCAATGGCGTAATCATATTATTTGCCGACTGCAAACTTTGGTTTACACCCTGTAATTTTCCCTGATTACTTTCGTCTACTGACTGTGATAATCTTGCATTATAAGTGGGGTCGAATAAGCCTTCGCCGGTAATTATAAAGATGACAGCAAGCGAAATAATTATTATGGAGGGTCTAAATACGCTGATCATAATTAATGCCAGACCAATTCCAAAAACAATTAAGCCCGCAATTCCGATACTCTTTTCGTTAAAACGTTTCAACAACCAGGGCAATAAAACGGCTCGCGAAATAATCTCGCAAATACCAACCAATGTTAGCATTGTGCCAATAAATACCGGTCCCCATTTGTAAATATCTTTTAGAAAAATGGTAAAGTTAAACTGAAAAATCCCAAGGCTTATATAAAAGAATATGCCTAAAACGAGTAACATCTTAACGTTTTTTAACTTAAAAATATCTTTAAAATGCGAAAACACATTAAAACTATTCAACGTTAAATGTTTCGTTCTTTTTTCGGGAACCAAAGATTCCGGCAGTAAAAAATAAGTCGCCAAACCCGAAATAAAAATTAATCCCGCAGTAACAAAAAAGGGTAACGAAAGAGAAATTCCGCCTAACAATCCGCCTAATGCGGGACCTCCCAATTTGCCTATTCCCATCGCAGAACCTATATAACCAAACCACTTGGCCCTTTCTTTTGGTTCAGTGGAATCAGATATGTAAGCAAATAAAATGCTAATGTTTCCAGCTGTAAGACCGTCGATAATACGTCCCAGAAAAAGAACCCAGAGAGCGCCACCAATTCCGAATAAAACATAGCCTATTACAGAACCTAATAAACTAAAAATAAGAATATATTTTCGTCCGTATCGATCGCTTAACGATCCAAAAATAGGTGCTGCAAAAAACGTACAGGCTGCAAAGACCGACATAAGCGCGCTCATGCCTACAACAATTTGTGCTGATGGAAGATATTTTCCAACAATAAAGGGTAACAACGGCAATACAACCGACATGCCAACAGAATTAAGGAGTACAATCCCGATGATAATCCAAAATATGTGTTTTTTTGATTTTGTTTTCATATGTAATAATTGAAAGACAAAATTCTAAAAAGGGCATTCCTTAGGATTGTACAAACGCGACAAAATCGTTGCTAATAGTTTGTTTTGCCTTTCTTGCAAATGCACCGGGCGTGGTGCCGCTGTAGCGCTTAAATTCCCTGCTAAGATGAGATTGATCTGTATACCCTAATTCCTGAGCCAAACCTGCAATATTAGCATCGGGAAAATGCCATAAATGATTGCGTACCTGTTCAAAACGCATCAAACCGGATACATCTTTTACACTATGACCGGAGGATTGCTTGAAGTTTCTTTCTAATGTACGAACTGTTGCATGAGCCGCGGACGCTACTTCACTTACCGGAATAATTCCTTTCGCATTTCGCATTGCCAGTCCGGCTTTAAACAATAAACTATCAGCAGGAATTTGTGAGTGTGCATTCACAAAAAACTCTTGTACATGTGCAATCGCTTCTTCTATTTTATTGGTTTGAATTAATTCATTCAAACGTGATTGAAGCTGAGCAATAGGGTGTTCGAAAATATGCACTCCGCCTTTGCCCTTTCCTGACGGCAATCCGAGTAAATCAAAAACAGTCCAGGGAAAACATCGTATGGCAATAATTTCTAAACGATTATTCGAATTTAAAATAACAGGCTCATTGAGTAATCCCATTATAAACGGTGATGGCAAGGGCTGTAAAACTCCATTATAAGAAACACTGCAGGTACTTCCAAAATAAAAAATAATTTCAGCATAACCATCCGGCATAACTTCAAAATTGGAGAATTCTTCACCGGAATCTCTTCTGTCGTACCAAAAACATTTGATGCTATCCTGCAATATTTCAGGAGGTTCGAATTCAAGATGGTGCAATTTGAAATTAAGCATAATTAAGGTTTAATGGAAACAAAGATAAAGAAGAATATATGAAAGCCTGACCACATTATAAATCGATTATTAAGCGAACCAGAAAGTTTATAATCTCGACGAATGAGACGCGGATAAAACGGATTTGCTTCGCAAAAGCGCGGATTAAAACGGATTTTTATTCTTTTTATTTGCTTAACGCAAAGTAACCGCAATCTTGTCTTCCTGTACGAAGGATCACACTAGTAATTCCGTAAAGTGATGCTGCAATCTTTGTCGATATTCTTTGTCGAGTTTCTTTGTCATGGCACACGGATGACACGGATTTGCTTCGCAAAAACGCGGATTAAAAACGGATTTTTATTCTTTTATCATTTGCTTAACGCAAAGTAACCGCAAGCTTGTCTTCCTGAGGAACGAAGGATCACACTACTAACTCCGTAAAGTGATGCCGCAATCTTTGTCGATATTCTTTGTCGAGCTACTTGTGTGATCCTTCATTCTTCACGATGACAGAAAAAAAATCTGTGTAAATCCGCGTTTTTGCGAAGCAAATCCGTGTCATCCGTGTGCCATGACATTGTTTGTAAAACTCCAGCTGAAGCAGGAACCTATTCATAATCCTTATAATCTGGAACATTTTTCCCCAACATTAGAATTTCTAATGTAATTCTAATGATCTTCTAATTCATTTATTTAGATTAAATATAAACAATAACATAAGTTTGCGCTCCTATTGGTAAGTAAATAAATTATGAAATTTTTAGCAGTTGTGTTTTTGTTTGTTCATTTTTCAGTTTGGTCTCAAAAAGGAAATATTAACGGAAAGGTTCACTTTTCTCACAACGAACCGGCTTTGGGTGCTACAATACTGGTTTTAGGAACACAGAATTTTGCTGTTGCAGATCATAACGGAGACTTCAAAATCAAAGCAATTGCTTACGGAAATTATACTTTAGAAATTTCTTCACCTGAGGGCAAAACTAAAACGCATACCATTCACGTACACCAGCCTTCTCATCATATTAATATTGCTTTAGAAAAAAATGATCCTAAAGCTTTGAAAGAAGTTGTGATTCAGAAAACCACTGTAAAGAAAGAAATTATGGAGAAAGGTTTCTCTGTAAATGTCATAGATACTCAGGAAGCTGCAAAACGTAATATTCAGACCAATGATCTTTTAGGGCAATCGGCTGGAGTTCGCATCAGACAAAACGGAGGTTTGGGATCGAGCATCAATTATAATTTGAATGGAATGTCCGGAAATGCCATCCGAATATTTATAGACGGAATTCCTATTTCGACTTACGGTTCTTCATTCAGTTTAAATAGTATTCCGCCTGCATTAATTGAGCGAATCGAAGTGTACAAAGGAGTAATTCCGGCACATCTGGCAGATGATGCTTTAGGAGGTGCGATAAATGTAATTTTGAAAAAAGGGGCTAAAAACACCCTGAATGCTTCGATATCTTACGGTTCGTTTAATACCACTCAATCCAACTTTAATACCACTTACCGCGATAAATCTGGTTTTACATTAAAAGGTTCCGGTTTATATAATTACTCGGATAACGATTATGAAATCTGGGGGAAATTTGCCTATAATATTGCGCCTAACGGAGTGATGACGCAAATAAAAGCCAAACGGTTTAATGATGCGTACCGTTCTTATGGCGGACGTTTTGAAGCTGGATTTACAGATGTAAAATGGGCAGATACTTTCTTAATTGGTATTAATGCTTCTGACGATTATAACGAAATTCAGCACGGACAAGCGATGTCTAAACCCTACAAAGGCAGGTTTACAGAGGCTGATGCACAGGTAATAAGCATTAATTATGCTAAAAAAGATTTTATTGTAAAAGGACTTGAATTCACCGTAAACTCTGTTTTTAGTCAAAGAGGAGAAGTTTTAAATGATACAGTAAAATGGAATTACAATTGGTTTAATGAAAAAGCAATTGGTATTGATGGTCAGCATTTTTTATCGCCAACGGGTGCACAACAAGGTGCTGCTACAATTTTGCACATCAATAACAAAATATTCAGTACAAGAGGCGGATTGAACTATACCTTAAATGATAATCACAAATTTGTTTTTAGCACGATGCTTTATGACTTTGCCAGAAATGATTATGATGAATTAAAATCTGAAATGGAAAGAAATTTTCAGCAAAAGCGAGATCTTCAAAAAAGCGTTTTGTCTTTTGCCTACGAACTTCAGGCGTTTGATTCCCGACTAAGAACCAATTTGTTTGGGAAACGCTATAACCAAAAAACAGAACAAAGAACCCCGCAGATTATTACTACAGGCGGACAATCTGCAATAGTCGAAAAATTAGATAATAATAATACTACTTTTTATGGTTACGGTTTCGCAGGATCTTATTTTGTTTTACCAAAATTGATGTTCTCTTTATCGGCAGAAAAAGCGATCAGACTTCCTTCTGAAAATGAAATTTTTGGTAATCCGGGCGAAAATCAAACCAGTAACAGCTCATTAAAACCTGAAGAAAGCGACAACCTGAATGTAGGACTACGTTTTGGACCTTACCTCATTAATCAGCATAAATTTAGTTTTGGCGGCTCGGGATTTTGGAGAAATTCTAAAGATAAAATCGTTCGTGAGTTTAGTAATCGTTTAAATGAAGCTTTGCAGACCTCACCTTCAGTAAACTTAGGTACAGCACAATCTTTAGGGTATGAAGCTTCATTAGAATATTCATATAATAAAAGATTATTTATAGGAATAAATATGTCTAAGTTCAATTCGCTCTTTAAAGATAAATACGATAAAAACGGACAAATACTGGATTACTATAACAAGCAATATCCTAATGAGCCTTATTTTATTATTAATGGAAATGCTCAATACAATTTTAAAGATGTATTGCAGTCTAATTCGGAGTTGAATTTGTATTACAATTTTACTTATGTGGGCGAATTTTTCACCACCTGGCAGGAAACTCAAATAGATAAAGTGCCCTCTCAGTTTCCGCATGATTTAGGTTTGAGTTATACTTTTCCTAGCAAAAAATACATTGTGAGTTTTGATGCCAAGAATATCACCAACGAACAGGTTTACGACAATTTTGGGGTTCAAAAACCGGGAGTAGCATTTTATCTGAAATTCAATTACATACTGAATAAGTTTTAAATCTATATAATTAATTTTTTTAAATACCATGAATATGAAAAAAAGTACATTTAAATTAATGGCATTTGGTTTGGTTTTTACCACATTTGCCTTAACGACAAGCTGCAGCAGTAATGATAATGAAGACCCGATAACACCAACATTGCCAGAAACAGAGAGCCGTTGGATAACAGTTGCAGGAGCCCTAATGCAAACTGCTCCCGGGGATGGAAATGGTGGAACTAAAGTTTTTTCTGTTAGTAAAGAAGATGCAAAAAATCCTAATATTTCTATCAACGTTTACGACAACGGAACGCCTGTACAATCAACCAGAACAGCTCGTTTACAATCATCTGTAGACGGAAACACGCTTTTTAATATTACGTATACAGGTGCAAACGGTGGTGAGTTTATGACGTATAAAGTAAATGGCGGTAATAATTTTACACAATCAGGATCTACAGTAAACATATCTCAATATGCGGGAACTTCTCCAAGATGGACCAAACTTTTTGACGGAGATAAAACAGGTGTAGCAGTAAACGTAACTGCGCCAGTAATTGTAACTAATGAAGATAAATCATATAAACATACAAGAGGTTCTGCTACTGTGTTAAGTTTAGATTTAAAAAATATCCTGATTTCTGCTGCAAAACAATACGAGATTCCGTTAACTCCTGAAGAAGAAGCTTTAGGACATCATATTTTCCGTTTAGATGCACCAACTCTAAACAAAGCCGGAAACAAATTAATCATCGGAACATGGATGCGTAAAACAAATACTGCTACCGGAGCAAACGAAACTGAATTTGAGCGTTTAGGTTCTAAATCACTTGTGGTGGATTATCCGTCATTATTAAACCCTAAAATTATTACTTCTACAGTTGGTTTTGGAGACACAAGCGGATACCGTAGTTTTAATAGTTTTGTGGCTAACGATGGTAATATTTACCAAGCTACTCAAAGAGATACAAAAAACGGTTCTTATATCTTAAAAATCAACCAAAGCAACGAATATGACAACTCTTACGTATTTAGTTTAGATACTGCTCTTGGCGTAAAAGGATCATACATTGATGCATGGAGATACGTAGGAAACGGAATTGCTTTTGCAGTTTATACTCATGATGGTGCTAACAATCAAGGGTTTGTTGCAAGAATCGATCTTAACGCAAAAACAGCTAAAAAAGTAGAAGGTATTGCTTACGATGCTGATTTAGATTTTGGTCAATATCAAGGTTTTGTAGTTGATGGTAATGATTTATATGTAGCTGTAACACCAGTTGGTAAAGACGGTAACATTTATATCATTGATGCTGTAACAGGCACTGTAACAAAAGGAGCTAAATTGGTAAACAAAGCAGGAAACCATTATATTGGTGTATTCTAAAAATAACAATAGCAGAAATGCAATTGCAACAATGCTATTACTTGAGTTTTTTTTTAATTAGAACATTCCGCTTCAGATTTTTGGAGCGGAATGTTTGTTTACTAGTGATTCTTGAGGGATAAATTAACCGCGAAGAACGCAAATGTTTTACTTTATATTATACTGATAAACAAAAAGTTCGCAAAGCTTTCTATTGATACAGCGTTGCGAACTTTGTCTTTTTTATAAACCCCCATAGATTGATAAACTTTGCGTTCTATGCGGTAAAATTATGCTCAAAGAAAAGCAACCTTTACAAATTAAGTATCACAAGTAATAAAATCCCAATCCTGCTCCATATAATTAATCAGCCAGTTTAAGGCATATTGTCTTTCGTAAACGATACCCGGATTAATTCCTTCGATTTCCCTGCCATTGATTCTCTCATCAACGCAAGCCCAATTGAATCTGTAATACAAATCATTGGCATCCAAAATTTCACTTTTAGATCGTATTGCAACAATCGAATCAATAAAAATATTGGGGTCTTTGTCCTGACCCACAGGGTAATTATCAGGATCAATGTTTTCCAGATCACAAAATTCATCCGGAAAATCCAGTGTTTCTATTTTATTCAAAGCCCACATCAAAACCCATATTCCTTCACATTTCCAGCTTTCGTTTGCTTTTTTATCATCGGTTGGGTTGGTCAGAAATTCTTTCTCATTCTCAGTCGTAAAATCCCAAAGATTATAATTTTGAAGATATTCTGTCGCTTCTTCGGGAGAAATGCTACTAAACGCCACTAAATTGACGACAGCCAAAGCACTCACTCTTTGCGCAATTTCTTTTGGAGTTCTTAAAGTAGTTTCTGCTTCAGATTCAATACAAGGCAAATTTCTGTTGATTTTGATATCATATTCTTTCAGAATTTTTTCGTTATTTTCTTTTCTTTGCAACTGATCTTCTGTCAACTCATTCTGATCTGCATCAAAATAAACCGAATTAATTCTGACATCTAATGCATCAATTTCGCAATTTCCTTCGGTATCAATAATCAAATCTAAATTTTTATCCAGAAAATGTTGTCCGCTCGATTTACTAATAACCGCATCAGGCTCAACAAACAAAATCGCATCAAGTTCGTTGGCGATATTTGCTATTATGGTTTTCAAATTGGCTAATTCTCCCTCTTCCTGAATAATGGTAAATTCAGAATTTAAAGTTTCTATTTTGCGCAAAAATAACTCTTTTACTTTTTCGTTTGCAGTTGGCAATCCATATACAAAACCATAAAGTCCTTTTAAGTTCGCTGTTAGCGCAGAATCATCAATTTCAGGAATTTGATAAGAAGGCTCGGCTCTTTCGCGATATAAGATTTTTATTTTTTGAGAAGAATTTCCATCTATAATTTCCAATTCTATGATATCAGATTCCTCCTCTTTATCAATTAAAACATTTCCTTTCGGAAAATGAGAAACGATTATTTCTTTAATATTATCAAACCCGGATTGGTGTGAGTAAATAGTACAAATCATGCTATTATTTCTATTTGTGATTAAATATTCAGGCATATAAAATTGGTATATTTAGGCTAATATAGGTTTATTTTACTACAAAATGCAAACGTAATCAGAATGAAATTTATTGCGTTACAAAAAAATGTTTCACGCAGATTTAATATGGATTTAAGCAGATAATGCAGATTTATTTTGCGAAAAAATATCAAATTTTAATTTGCTGAAATCTGTAAAAATGGGCGTGAAATATTTTTAATTGGCTTTCGCCGAAATTCACTTCTTTATCTCTAAAATTAAAAATAGAATAAATCTTAAATTCTAAAAATGTATCCCGTACTTTCCTGATACCTTTAAAATAAACCGATGAATCAGACTTTCTTAACGAATCTCTTTTATTTTGTGGCTAAGATCAATTTTAATCTCTTTTCTAAATATTTTTTAATAGATTTGTGTAATCGATTACATTTACATATATTTATCGATCGAAGTTCTTTTTTTCTGAATCAGCAAAAAAACAAGGATCAATAAATACATTTAGCAAAAAAGTCTCTCTATTAAGACTGAAATTTTTTAACCATAATACAATTAGAATGAAAACTAACCCAATTAACTTTTTACGTATTGCTCTGGCAGTTATAATAACAAGTTGTGTGCAAAACAGTATTGCTCAAAATTCAAAGTCTTATGATACTTATAAGAATATTGAATTTAAAATGGCTAAAGTCAAAGAACCTGTAATTCCAAAAAACAGCGTAAACCTTAAAGATTTTGGTGCTGTAAATGGCGGTTATGTTTTAAATACAAAGGCTTTCGCCGATGCAATAAACGCGGTTTTAAAAAAAGGAGGCGGAAAAGTGATCATTCCTCCCGGAATCTGGCTTACAGGTCCAATTTTATTAAAAAGCAATCTTGAACTTCATGCAGAAACTGGTGCATTAATCATTTTCTCGCCAGATAAAAGTTTATATCCCCTTATAGAAACCAGCTTTGAAGGATTGAATACCTGGAGATGTATCTCTCCTATTTATGGTAAAAACCTTGAGAACATTGCTTTTACCGGTAATGGTGTCTGGGACGGATCAGGAGAAGTTTGGAGACAAGTAAAAAAGAGCAAACTAACGGATAGCCAATGGAAAAAAGTGATTGCTTCGGGCGGAGTTTTAAATAAAGAGAAAACCAGCTGGTATCCGTCAGAAACTTTTATGAATGCTTCTAAAGGCGCTGATCAAAACGTACGTCTGGATTTAAAAACCAAAGAAGAGTTCGAAACCATTCATGATTTTTTACGACCTGTAATGGTAAGCATTCAAAACAGTAAAAGAGTATTATTTGATGGTCCGGTATTTCAAAATTCGCCGGCCTGGAACATTCACCCTTTGATGGTCGAAGATTTAATTGTACGTAACGTAACGGTTCGTAATCCGTGGTATTCTCAAAACGGAGATGGTCTTGATGTAGAATCCTGCAAAAATGTAATCATCGAAAACTCTAGTTTTGATGTGGGTGATGATGCTATTTGTATTAAATCAGGAAAAGACAAAGACGGTCGTGATCGCGGCGTTCCTTGCGAAAACATTATCATAAAAAATAATATTGTATATCACGGACACGGTGGCGTAACTGTTGGAAGTGAAATGTCAAGCGGTGTAAAAAACATGCACGTATCTAATTGTACCTTTATGGGAACTGATGTTGGATTACGTTTTAAAAGTAATCGCGGACGTGGCGGTGTAGTCGAAAATATTTTTATTTCGGATATTTTCATGACTAATATTCCTTCGCAGGCAATTTCGTTTAATTTATATTATGGCGGAAAATCGATCGAAGAAACGCTTGCTGAAGGCGGTAATACATTAAGTTCTAAAGCAATGCCGGTGAACGAAGAAACACCTCAGTTCAAGAATATTTCCATCAAAAATGTAACGATAAAAGGAGCTCAACAAGCTGTATTTTTACAAGGTTTACCTGAAATGAATCTGGAAAATATCGAAATTTCTAATCTGACAGGAAATGCCAAAAAAGGCTTTTCTATCATCGATGCCAACGGAATTAAAATAAGCAATGCGAAACTAGACATAGAAGAAACCACTGTTTTTGAAATTTACAATACTAAAAATATGTCCCTTAAAAATGTAGAATTCAATTCTACTTCTCCTAAAGCGATTACAGTTAACGGAGAAAACAGCCAGAATATAGAATTTGTTTCATCGGCTAATTTTAACCTAAGCAATAAAACAACTGTTGGAGAAACTGTTCCCAAAGGAGCCGTAAAATTCTAAATTAAAAGTAATTCATAAAAAAGGGTTGAATCCAGATACATTTTGATTCAACCCTTTTTTATATCCTCTTCATTCTTTCCTCTTTATTCTTTCCTCTTTATTCTATCCTCTTTATTCTATCCTCTTTCCTCTTTCCTCTTTCCTCTCAAAAAAAACTAAAACTCCAAAACCGGCTTTTTCATATCATGATACAAAAGCACTTTCCAGCTTTGTTCTCTAGCTTCCTGTTTTCATTTTTTTCTAGATTGCATGGCACGTTTACCATCATAATCTGTTTTGTAAGCTACATGCATTTTTAGATACGCTTCTTGTGGCAAATCATCTGCTCCGTAAAAGGTGATCTCGTTATTTTCCTTAATCCAGAAAACCTGATGAAATGGCGAATGTCCGCCTGAAACTTCATAGAAAATTTCATTTGTGATTTGTCCCTTATCATCGTTAAGAAACTCAACATTAGGAAACGATTTAAACAGATTGAGGATGTCAAGATTATAAGAAGGATGTTGTTGCGCTAAAGCAAAATCTAATTCTCGTTCCTGCATATAAATCGTTGCATTTGGAAAATTTTGAATGAAGTTTTCTCCCTCAAAAAAACCAATTCCCTCGATATGATCTTTATGAAAATGCGAAATCAGAACTTTTGTAATTTCTTCCGGTGCTATATTGTGAGTTTGCAGTAAATGATGAATAAAAGGTTTTCCGTTTTTGTTAATTCCTAAACCTAAATCTAAAAGTATATAATCATTTTGAGTAATGATCAAAAAAGGCTGAATCGCCATTTTAAGCCCTGAATCTAAAGGAAATTCATTGATGAGTTTAAATTCTTTTTCGCTGCTTACAACATAATTTCCTTCTTGTAGTGGTATTATTTTCATTTTACTCGTTCATTATTTTTACAAAGGTCTAAAGAATTTCTATATTTGTAAAACGTTATTTTTCGATAGCATCAATCGATAAAACCGATTTAAAAAATGGAACTCAGACAACTTAAATATTTCCTTAAAGCCAAAGAATTACTCAACTTTACTGAGGCTGCAAATGCTTTAAACATTAGCCAGAGTACTTTATCGCAACAGATTAAACAACTGGAAGATGAATTGCAGATTCCGCTTTTTAACCGAATTGGCAAGCGGATTACCTTAACCGAAGCTGGAGAATTATTCTCAGGTTTTGCCTTGCAAAGTATTAGCAAAGCCAATGAAGGGTTGGCATTATTAAAAGACTTAAACAATCTGAACACCGGAAAAATTGCAATTGGTGTTACTTATGCCCTGCGCGATATATTAACCCAAGGTGTAATTGAATTTGCAAATCAATATCCTGAAATAGAATTCAAAATTGTTTTTGGAACTTCTAAGGAATTGCTAGAAAAACTAAATCACTTTGAACTGGATGTCATTCTGACTTTCGAAGAAATCATTACCGAAAATCATTTTAATTACCAGATCCTTTTTACATCACCTATGACTCTGGTAACTTCGACAGCATCTAACTTAAAAAACAAAAAATCGATATCATTAAAAGAAATAAGCAAATTGTCGCTTGCACTTCCCTCAAAAGGATACAGTACAACACAATTTATCAGTGAAGCTTTTGATAAAAACAATCTGCATCCAAAAGTTACTATCGAAATAAACGATATTCCCACATTATTAGAACTTGTAAAAAGTGCTAATTGGTACACCATTCTTACTCAAACTACTATTAAAAATGAAAAAGGGATTTCGTGTATTCCGATCGAAGGAAAAAATATGACGCGTAACGCCATGATTATTTCGATAAAGGAAGTATATGAAAAGAAAGCGGTGAAGGTATTTTTGTCCATTTTGAAATCGCTGGTATAAAAGCAAAAAAAGCCTTCAGGACAAAATGTCTCAAAGGCTTTTTTACTAACAATAATTAACTAACAATTACGGTTTAAGCTCAGTAAATTTTGAATCTAATTCAAAAGATTTCTTTACTTTTTCTACTGTAATTTCTTTTGCAACTGAAAATTCAACTGATTTTTTAATATCTAAAGAAGAAGCTCCAACAAAAACTTTATAAGTTCCTGCTTCTGCAATCCAGGCGCTTTTGCTTTCTAAAAATGAAGCCAGGTCTTTTGGCGATAAAGTCAATTGTAATGTTTGGCTTTCTCCCGGTTTTAATTCTTTGGTTTTACCAAAAGCTTTTAATTCTTCTTTTGGTTTATCAATAGATTTTGATGGTGCAGAAAGGTAAACCTGAACAACTTCTTTTCCTGCTACTTTCCCTGTATTTTTAACGGTAACAGAAACGGTTAATTTATCTTTAAAAGTTGGTGAACTCAATTTTACATTAGTGTAATCGAAAGTCGTGTATGAGCTACCAAAACCAAATTCGTAAGATGGTTTTATGTTGAAAGTATTAAAATAACGGTATCCTACATAAACGCCTTCTTCATAAGTCACCTCTTTTGGATTCTCAGCAGGAAGTCCCGGAAAGTTTTTCGCAGATGGTGTATCAGAATATTTCGCAGGGAAAGTCATCGTCAGTTTTCCAGATGGATTTATTTTTCCTGAAACTACGTCAGCAACAGAATGTCCGCCTTCCTGACCTGGCTGCCATGCCAGTAAAATAGCATCTACTTTATCTTTCCATGAAGCTGTTTCGATTACACCGCCAATATTCAAAATAACCACTACTTTTTTTCCTTTTGCATGAAAAGCTTTTGAAATTTTATCTAGCATTTCAATCTCTTCATTGGCCATATTAAAGTCATTATCAACCACTCTGTCTCCTCCTTCTCCAGAATTTCTTCCTAGGGTTACAAACGCAATTTCACAACTAGCCGCTTTTTTAGCCATAAAAGCATCATCCATTTTCATTTCAGGAAGTCTTTCCGGCAAAGCCAAAATACCTCTTGCTTTTCTTCTTTCTTTTTCAGCAATAACTTCTTTTTCAGCGTGCGGTTTATACAAGTCAACTAGTTCTTTATCTAATTTGTAACCTGCAGCAGTCAAACCTTCTAAAAGAGAAACGGTGTGCTTATTATTCACACTTCCGCTTCCTGTTCCGCCTGTAATCCATGCATAAGAAGTTACCCCAAATACCGCAACCTCTTTTTGCTTGTCAGCAAAAGGCAATGCATTATTCGTGTTTTTTAGCAAAACCATTCCTTCTGCAGCAGCATTTCTGGTTACTTCAGCATTTTTAGCTAAATTAGGTTTATCACTGTATTTATATTTTGCAAAAGTTGGCGTACGAAAAATATATTCTAAAATTCTTTTCGCATTTGTATTCGCCACTTCCTGAGATAATTTACCCGAATTTAAAGCTTCTAAAAGTGCTTTTTTCTGAACCGGAATTCCAGGCATTAATAAATCATTTCCCGCAATCATTTGTTTAACAACATCAGAGTTTGAACCTTTTGAAATCGATTCGAAACCCGGAAAACCACCAAGCCAGTCCGTCATTACAATTCCTTTAAAACCCCATTCGTTTCTTAAAACTTCGGTTAGCAAATCTTTTCTGTCAGAAGTATATTCGCCATTCAGTTTGTTGTAAGACGACATTACAGTCCACGGTTGAGATTCTTTTACCGTGATTTCAAAACCTTTCAGATAAATTTCTCTAATCGCTCTTTCAGAAACGTGCGCATTAATTGTTAAACGATTGGTTTCTTCATTATTCACAGCAAAGTGTTTGATCGAAGTTCCCACACCTTGCGACTGAATTCCATTTACAATTGCCGCTGCTGTTTTCCCTGAAATCAACGGATCTTCAGAATAATATTCGAAGTTTCTTCCGTTCAAAGGATTTCTGTGAATGTTCAAAGCAGGAGCTAATAAAACATCAACGCCATATTCTTTTACCTCATTACCCATTGCTTTTCCCACTTCTTCTAAAAGTGCTTTATTCCAGGTCGAAGCCAAAGCTGTACCTACCGGAAATGCCGTTGCATAATAGGTTTTTGTATCATTTTCTCTCGTTGAAGCAATTCTTAAACCTGCAGGACCATCGGCTACAACCGTTGCAGGAATTCCAAATCGTTCGAAAGCAGCAGTTCCGCCCGCAGCTCCGGGAACCAAACCTTGTTTAGAATCTCCAACAGGACCAGTCAGAACTTCGATACCCGGCATTCCGGTTCCGATAAGCAATTCTACTTTTTCTGCATTGGTCATTTGTTTGATGATTGCATCAATTCTTTGATCATTAGAAAGACGCGTATCTTCCCAAATATCTAATTTTCCGTTTCTGTTTAAATCGAAAAATTTAAATCCTTTGACGGTTAAAACCGGAGGATTCGTTTCATCTTTAGGAGTATTCCAGGACAAATTAGAAAGCACTAATGCTGTCAAAAGCGTAACTCTTGCTGTTTTTATAAATGTATGTTTCATATATAGATAGTTTAAATAGTCTCTTTATTAAAGAGAAATATTAGTTTAGAAATCCTTGTAGTGTAAGCCATTCTTCAAAACGGGTTTCCCAGGAATCTACCGGCAGGTTTTGTTTTCCTGTTCCAAATCCGTGACCGCCTTTTGAGTACATATGCAGTTCGACACTTTGTCCGGCTTCCAGCCATTTATTGTACATCTGAATACTTCTTGGAGCCAGTTTTAACTGATCGTCGCTGGCTGCGCACAAAAACATCGGGATTTTTTTCTCTGGAGTTGCAACCGTTAATAATTCAGGTCTTGGACCTCCGTAAATATTGGCTACAAAATCCGGTAATTGATCTGCTGTATTTTCCAGAACTGTTTCCATCGCCACTGTACTTCCTGCAGAAAACCCAATTATGCCGACTTTTTTAGTATCGATGCCGTATTTTGAGGCATTGTCACGCACATATTTTAAAGCATTTTTTCCGTCTTGCGCTGCTAACTTTATAGTAGCCAAAGAGTTTTTTTCGAAAGCTGCTCTGTCTTTGAGCTTCTCCATCATTTCTCTTGCCGGATCATTGGTTTCGGTTTTGTTCAAACGGTATTTCAAAACAAAAGCCGTGATGCCTTTTTTGCTAAGGATTTCAGCCAATTCTTTTCCTTCTCTGTTGATGGATAAACTCTGAAAACCTCCGCCCGGAGCGATTACAATAGCAGTTCCTGTATTTTTTACTCCTTTTGGAACCTGATAAACCAATAATGAAGGATCGGTGACATTGTAAACTACTTCTGTTTTAAAAAGGTCAGAGTACATTTGAGCTTCTTTTTGCGTCCAGTTTTCAGATCCCGGAGCTTTTCCGGTGTATAGTTTTACGGTTTCCTGCGCTTTTGCTGTTGTGCCTAAAAGCAGGCAAAAAGCAAATAGTATGGTGATTTTATTTTTCATTTGTTTGTGGTATTTGTTGTTGCATTGTTAGTAAATCTCGTAAAGGCGCTAAGTTTTTTTTCAATCGTTGCTTAATTTGCTCGCAAAGTCACAAAGCCGCTAAGTTTTTTGTTTCTCGCAGATTTTAAAAAGATTTAACATGAGCGCAGATTATTATAATAAATTTAAATCTGCTTAAATCCACGGAATCTGCGTGAAACAAAAAAACTTTATGACTCTGCGAGATTAAAACTCAAGCCAATCAGAAAAAACTTTGTGCCTTAGCGTCTTCGTGGCCTAAAAAAATTACTTCTTATAAACCTCAGTTCTCGCATCTTTAATAACACCTTTCCAATTCAATCCGTAAGCAAAGTCGTAAACATTGCCTTCGCTGTCTTTGTGCGGAGTCATATCGTAAGGAACATCTTCAAATTGTTTTTCAACCGTTTCCATATTCACCGGCATCTGAACTGGCAATAATCCTGATGGTTCTGTTTTTCCTGAAATAATATCCAGAACGGCTTGCGTAGAAACTCCGAAATTCAACACAATACCGTCAACCTGTTTTTCAAATTCATTAAAAATCATTGGCTTTGAAGCCGTAACCGAAACTATAACCGGTTTTCCGTTCATCATGTCTCTGGTATCCAGAATTGTTCTTAAATCCATAGTATTTGCAACTGTTACTGTTTTATTTTTATAAGTTCTGTCCTTAATTGCAGGGTCAATAACCTGATCTCCGGCTGCGATACTTTTGGCTCTCGCTTCGGTTGCTGTATAAGTTCCGTATTGAAGTGAAATTGGCACATAACCGTTGCTTCCGTTTTGTCTGTCTTTTAAATCGTAACCGCCTTCTAAACTTTGCGGACTTGTAACAAAAACAATAGCAAAATCTGCTTTTGATGGATCTTCGGTTACATTGTAATATTTCTTAACCAATTCTAAATTTACCGGATATTCCAATTTTGGCTGACTTGCAACGCCCCACCAGTCTTTGGTAGAAGCCTTATAAATCTTCGGAATAAAAACTGTCTTCTTTTCTTTAAGAGGTAAAACCGAAGCTTTGTTTTTCAATAAAACCACCGATTTTAATTGTGCCTCATAACCTGCTTTCATAAATTCAGAATTACCCACAATTGCTTTTGTTTCGGCAACATTCAAATATGGATTTTCGAAAAGTCCAACTCTGAAAATATTCTTCAATAAACGAACGGCAGATCTTTCAAAACGCGCTCTCATGAAAGACTCTCCAAATTCTTTAATTCCCATTTGATAAGCTTCCAGAACCGGTTTTTTATCATTGTTCCCACCAAATTGATCTACTCCGGCAATAATGGCTTTGTAGTGTCTTTCATTAATCGAAAGATTCTCAACCCCCCAAGGTTTACCGGCAAAAAGATTTGGTGTTTTTCCTTCATCTCCCGTCACAAGCCAATCTGTACAAACTACGCCGTCATAACCGTATTTATCTCTCAATAAATCAGTAATGATATATTTGCTGTAACCATTGGCTACGTTTTCGTTGTATTTTTTATCCTGATCAAAAGTGATCGTATAATAAGGCATCACCGCTGAAGCTTTGCTTGTTTTTCCTTTTAGTTTGAAAGCACCATTGATAAACGGATCAATATGCTGTTGAAGATTATTTCCCGGATAAACGGCGAATTTTCCGTAAGCCCAGTGGCCGTCACGTCCGCCTTCTTCAGCACCACCACTTGGCCAGTGTTTTACCATTGCATTTACACTTTTGTAACCCCAACCATCCTTGATTTCGTCTTTTCCGTATGAAGTTTGAAATCCGTCAATATAAGCTCTTCCCATATCTCTGGTTAAGGCTGGGCTTTCGCCAAAGGTCATCGAAATCCTGTACCATCTTGGTTCTGATCCTAAGTCGATTTGTGGAGATAAGGCTGTTGCAATTCCTAACGCACGATATTCTTTAGCAGCAATTTGACCAAACTGTTCTACAATTTTGGGGTCGAAAGTTGATGCCATTCCTAAACCATCCGGCCACATTGAGATTGTTCCTCCTGCTCCTGCATTAAACTCTGCGGTAACAGTTGCATTATGACGCGGATCTGTACTGGTATTACTCGGAATTCCCAGACCAATTCCTTCTACGAAAGCCTGCATTTGGTTGTTCCATAAAGCAGCTACTTCTGGACTTTCTACATTTGTGATCAAAACATGGCGAAGATTATCTTCTTTCAAAAAAGCCTTTTGCTGATCTGTTAAGTCGTACGCTTTAGCATTGCTTTCCGGAAATACTTTTCCGTTATAAGTTCCTGCATTATAACCTGCTATTCCTGCCGGTAAAGCCTGATGACGACTGTATAACATTAATCCTGCAATTTGTTCTACTGACATTTGAGAAGCTAAATCTTTAGCTCTTTCATCTGCCGAAAGGCGCCAGTCTTCGTACTTATCCAGTTTTCCGTTTTTATTTAAATCTTTAAATTTCTTTCCGTTAACTGTTAGAATTTTGATGCCGGATTCAGGAGAATATCCCAAATCGGCACCTTTATTGTTTTTAATAATGGTAAAATTTTCCTGCTGAGCTTGTACTGTAACGCTTATAAAAAAAGCGAAACCGACAGTTATGATTGTTTTTTTCATTTTAAATAAAATTTAGAACCTGAAATTAAGAGAAGCTTCTAATGTAAACGGACGAATATAAGATCCTACCAAAAGCTGGTCGTAATAAGCTGAAGCATCTGTAATCAGCTCCGCACCACTAATCGCTCCTTTTGCACCTGTTTGGTTTAAGAAGTTCACAGCTGTTAAACCAATATCAAAATGATCGTTGATTTTGTAATTTACACCTCCAAAAGTTTCCCATCTTGGCGCAAAAAATAACGCGTTTGTTAAGTTGGCATATTGTTTACTGAAATAACGGAAACTCGCCCAAACCTTGAAATCTCCGTAAGTATAACTCGGATCAATTTCCATTAAAACTTTAGAAATTTCCAAAACGTTTTTATCGTTATAAGAATAGTTATTTCCAAAAGCAGAGAAATCATAATTCTTGTAAACCGGATCCTGAAAAGTAATTAAGTAATGAAGATTAAAACCTTTAAATGGTGTTGCTACCATGTCTGTAGTCCAGCCTAAGGTTTGAATATCGTAAAAAACAGTTGCTACTTCTGACTGGCTTCCATCTGCAGGATTTACCAGATTCAATCTCGCCTGATAATTGTTTCTTGTTAAATAAGTTGCCTGGGAAACAATGCTTAAATTTTTCAGGTTGTAGTACAATCCAAATGCTGCCAAAGGACTTTTTGTTTTAGCCAAATTAGGCGCAACAGATCCTGAATAACTTTCAAGCTGTCCATTTTTTTCTGTATAAGTGAAATCAGCAAGAACTCCGGCACTTTTTGTCACTTTGTAAACTGCATTTACAGAACCTCCTAAATGAAACCAGTTGTTATCAAAATATGATTTTTGGCTTGGATCGAAAACTACATTTGGTGTTCTTGGTGTTTGGTAATAATCTCCTTTTAATTTGTGGTATCTTAAATTGATACCATAAGCCAATGTCAAACGATCTGAAATAGTCCAGTTATCAGAGAAATAACCTGATAATTTGTTCTCGAATCCGTTGTGGTATTCTCCACCAACATTGTAGTTATAAAATCCGTCAGCATCTGTATTTGAAGTTCCTCCCGGAGTATTTCGAACTAATTTATCAGGATTAGCGCTTACTGTTTGATTAAAGAAAGAACGGCTTGAAGTAAACTCGTCTACATTATAATAATATTCTAATAATCCAAATCTCCATTTGTGTTTCTCTACATTCTTTTTAATTTCGAAACGGGATAAAAAGGTTGTTGTTGGCGTTCCGTCAGTATACAATCCCAACATTGAGTTTACATTTCCTACATAAGGCTGACCCGTTGCCTCGTATGTAAAATTATCAGCTGCAGTTCCCTGAAAAATACTCAACGGAATGGCAATTAACTGTGATGCTTTTGAAGTTCTGAAGCGAGTTGAGAACGTAAATTTCCAGTCGTTGGCCAAATCGTAATTTCCTAAGATATCAAATGTGTGTGAAGTTGTTGCTGCATCGCTCCCGCCCATATCGGCAAACTTAGTTTCGCCGGTAAGTATGTCTTTGAATTTCATTGTTCCATCATTTACGATGTACGAGTCACGACCAATTTTAAAATCATTGTATTCTTCGACTTTTCCGCCTTCTTTATATCTAAAAACGGCATAGTTGGTTAAAGAAGCTGAGTTGGCATATTTATATAAAAAGCTTATTTTCCCTTTTCCGTTATTGAATTTTTTGGTAAGTCCTGCTCTGTAAATTTGAGTTCGGTCAGAATAATTGGCAAATTTTAAATCGAAAGAATTGGGATCGAAATTAGCGTAAGCTCCCATGGTATACGACCAGCCTTTTGCTAAAGGTCCTGAAACATTAAGATCTCCTTTCATCCAGCCAAAACTTGAACCTGAGAAATTACCAACAATTTCTAATTTATCTGTTCCTAATTTAGTGTATGAGTTTACCGCAAAACCTAAATCTCCGGTTGTAATAGCCGCTTCTCCAATTTTTAGTAAACCGGTTCTCTCCAAACTTTTACTTTGTCTCCAGGTTCTGTTTGGTAATTCAGGCCAGAAATAATACACAACTGGCAAATCATTTTCCTGAATCGTGATTCCACCAACGGTTGATGGCAAACCAATATTTACATCACGCGGACCTGAGTTATTGGCAGCGTTAAGCATTACGTTTCTATTTTTTTCTTCTTTGGTATCTGTTTCTACAATTTTGGTAATTGTTTTAATGGAGTCTAAGGCTTTTTGTTGCTTTTTATCATCTTGAGAATAGGCATCAAGAGTCGGAAAAACAGCCATACAGATTGCTGAGATTAGCATTTTTTTCATAAGTGGTAAGTTAGTTTAAGTAAGTTTTAATTTCATTGCTTCATTATGAAGCAATATTAAAAACAAATTCTCATATCAACAAATAAATGCCTAAATAATTTTCATAATCTCACTATTTCAAGCTTATAAATTTCATAAAAACAATAAAGAAGAAATATGCTTATGTAATTCAAAAACAGCAAAAAAGAAACTACCTCGTTTGCGTAAAGTATTGAAATCACTAGTTAAAGTCATATTGACCCTATTTTAATTCAGAACAACAAATTCAAATTAAAACTTCGTTTTCTGAATCAGTATTTTTTTTTATGCCTTAAAAAAAATGTCAGAAAAAATTGAAACGATTTGGCTTATAATTCTTAAAAAGATTAAATTTGGAGTTAACTTTACCCTTATGGAATTAAAACATATACTTGAAAAACAATCTGCAGAGTCCTTTAAAAAATATATTCCGACGCTTTCTATCGATTGTGCTATTTTTAGTTTTAACGAAAATTCGCTTCATGTTTTAACCGTAAAAATGAAAGATCAAAATTCCTGGGGACTTCCGGGAGGTTATGTAAAAAAAGAGGAAAACGTTGATGATGCGGCAGTTAGAATATTAAAAGACAGAACAGGAACAGAGAATATCTACCTGCAGCAGTTTTATACTTTTGGAAATTTAAAACGTTCTGAAAGTGCTTTTGAAGAGCATGATGACAGTATATGGAATAAACAGCGTTTTGTATCTATTGGTTATTATGCGCTCGCAGAACATTCGCACGTAAAATTGGTTATCGATGAATATTCTACTGCCGTTGAATGGCACTCTATAGACAATCTTCCGCCATTTATGATGGATCACAGATCGATTTTAGATAAAGCTTTGCTTACTCTTCGCGAGCAATTGAACAATCATCCTATTGGTTATAATCTTCTAAGTGAAAAGTTTACAATGCCGGAATTGCAGAAATTGTATGAAGCCATTTTAGGAAAAAAACTAAATCGAGGTAATTTTTATCGAAAAATCCTTCGCTATGATATTCTGACCAAACTAGATGAATCCCGAAAAGGTGGCGCACATAAAGCCCCTGATTTGTACAGCTTTGATTTAGAGAAATATAACAGCGCACTTAAAGAAGGTTTAAAAGGAAGCTGGTAAATCATTATTATCTTATCCTATTTCTATATACCAAGAATAAACATTCACTTTTTTTGAGATAAGTTATTGTATGTGAAATACATTTATTTCATGCCCTTTTATGGTATGAAATATTTTTTTTTTATAGTAATAATCTTCTTTTTTATCTCTAAAACCAATAGTTACCTATTTTCGTATATTTTATAAAACAAAGCTCTTAAAGCTTGTAAAATAGAAGCTTTAAAAGAATTTCGTACTCAAAATAGTACGTTTCGTTGATTTATAAAATGACTGATGTATTTTTACAAATTAAACAAATTTTGTAATAAATAATTAACAAAATAACATTTCGACTAAATATTTTCAGTGGTAATAGTGCATATATTCAAAAAAGTAATAATATTGTCCAAGTTAACAAATTATTATCTAAATGTCTTTAAATCCCAATTCCGACCAAAGCAAGCTCCTTTACGAGTTATCGCAAGGGAATGAACTGGCGTTTACAAAACTGTATAATGAATACAAAAATGTTGTTTTTTCTACTGCTTTAAAAATAACAAAATCCAGAATCTTAGCCGAAGAAGTTGTTCAGGATGTCTTTTTGAAAATCTGGCAAAATCACGAAAATCTGGCTGAAATTACCAGTATCGAAAATTATATTTTTATTATTTCCCGCAATCATATTTTTGACATGATCAAGAAAATTGCGAGAGATACGTCTATAGTTGTTGAGACTAATTACAAAAGCACATCGACCAATGATACCGAAGATGCTATAAAAGATGATCAGTACAATGTTATTCTCAATCAAATTGTTGATCAGCTTCCGCCACAGCAGCAAAAAATCTACAAAATGGCAAAATGGGATGGTTTAAGTCACCAAAAAATTGGTGAGGATTTGGGCATCTCTACAGAAACAGTAAAAAAACATATGGCTCAGGCTTTGAAATTTGTTCGCACAAAAATTTCACCTTATATGAATATGTTCATGACATTGTTTTTATTTTTTAAAATGTAAACTTTCGGCCACAGCTAAAAAGGCCGTTTTATATTATTTTACATTTTTTTTACATTTTTTTCACTTTCGACTACTCCTTCCCTATTTTTCAATCGTCTTTATAATAAAGATCATTACTTGACATAGGTTTATCTCCTCTTTTAACAAGATCATTGCATTACAACAAAAACAAAAAACACCCAGGTTTACTATTATAAACGATTATTAACTCACAATCAAACGCAAATGCAACAAAAAGTATTTGAAGAATTATTCGAAAACTACCTGCAGAATAATTTATCTGAGGCAGAACAACAAAAGCTGATGGAGATTATCCAGTCAGGCACTCATGATGATTTTATAAAAGAAAAGATTCAGTCGCTGATGAAGGAAAATCAGAATGTTGAAATTCTCGATAAACAAAAAAGTGATGATATCCTTAGTTTTATTCTTTCTCAATCATCAGCTCCTAAGGTTATTTCGATTCATGATAATAAAAGATCTTATAGAAAAATTGGAAGAACGCTGGTTGCCATTGCCGCAGCGATCACCATTTTATTTGCTTTAAGAACTGCTTTTGTTTATGAAAATGTACCTAATGCCATAAAAACAAAAGAAGAAAATATAGAGAAAGAGAGTTCGATTTTGGCATTTAACGGAAAACAGCTTATTCGTTTACCAGACGGAAGTACGATTATCCTAAACGATAAAAGCAGTATCACGTACGACCAAAATGATTTTGACAAAGAAACCAGAGAAGTTACTTTATCCGGAGAGGCTTATTTTGATATTAAAAGAAATGAGAAAAAACCATTTATCGTGCATACAGGGAAAGTAAGTACAAAAGTTTTAGGAACTGCCTTTAATATCAATGCTTACGACACATCTGATAATATAGAAGTTACGGTTGAACGTGGTAAGGTACAAGTGGGAGATGTTAAAAAAACTTACGGTATCATCACACCTAACCAACAAATAAAAGTGAACAAAAACACTTTAGACTTTGAGCAAAATAATATTAAAATCGAAACTGCAATCGCCTGGAAAAGTAATTACCTGATTCTGGACGATATCAATATGGAAGAGGCTGTTGCGCTAATTTCTCAAAAATATAAAGTCTCGATTGTATTAGAAAATGAAAACATTAAAAAATGCAGGATTACTGCCAGTTTCTTAAACGAAGAAGATTTAGATCATGTTCTAAAAGTAGTATGCAGTGTAATCGAAACCACTTATCATTATAATCAAAATAACGCCATTGTCCTGGAAGGAAAAGGCTGTGAATAGCACCAATAACGGAGTATTAACCTTTTAAAAAAACGATATAAAAACTAGCTAAAACCAAAATAAAAAAGCCATCTAGCTCCTACACCAGATGGCCGCGATTCTTAATAATTAATTCCAGTAACCATTAAAAAACATGCAAATTTATGAAATTACGCTGTAAAACAACCATGTTTGACAGGGAAAAGACATCTACGTCTTTTTTTAACCTGTCAAAAAAAACCATTATGATCATGCGAATCAGTTTATTCCACATTTTCTTACTGACCTGCGGCACGCACATGGTCTTTGCCAATGAAATGAGCGGTCAGAATCTGGAAGCGATATCTGTTGATATTGAACTTCATAATCAGGATATTAAAACCCTTTTTAAAACGATTGAAAATAAGACAGGATTACTATTTGCTTACCAGCCACAGATCATAAAAGATTTTCCTAAAGTGAGTACGCCAAAAGGACGCCGCAGTGTAAGCGATATTTTGAATAGTGTACTACAGGGCAGCAATTTGGTCTACAAACAAGTAGATAAAAATGTAGTCATTTATAAAAAAGAAAAGTCCAAAACTGAAGCCGAAACAGAAACAAGTGCTTCTAAAAAAGAAAATTCAGATGATGCTGATTATATGCTTTCAGGAAAAATTCTTGATGAAAATGGTCAGCCGCTACCAGGTGTCACTATTTCGCTTTTAGGCGGAAACAGACAAGGTGTTTCTGATTTCGACGGACAATTTTATGTTCAGCTTCCATCAGGAAAACATACCCTTAGAATATCTTATTTAGGGTATAAAACACAGGATATTACGGTTGAAAACCAAGTATCCGTTACGATCAAAATGCAACCCGATTTAGCTAAACTAGATGAGATCGTAGTGATTGGTTACGGTACAACAACCAAAAGAACTTCGACAGGATCTGTAGTAAAAATTACAGCAGAAGATATCGAAAAACAACCGGTAACCAATATTTTACAAACGCTGCAAGGAAGAACTCCGGGGGTATTTGTAACCCAGACATCCGGTTATGCAGGGTCTGACATGAATATCAGTATTCGTGGCCGAAATTTTATTGCCGGAAACAATTTACCACTTTATATTGTTGATGGTGTTCCTTATATTGGAGATGACATTAAAGAACAGGTTCAGGACCAAAATGTTATTAGAGGTGCTCAAAAATCGACCAGCCCTCTTAATATCATCAACCCAAATGATATAGAAAGTATCGAGATCTTAAAAGATGCAGATGCTACGGCAATTTACGGTTCAAGGGGAGCAAATGGTGTGGTATTAATCACGACCAAAAAAGGAAAATCTGGAAAAACAGAATTTACTGTAACTACCAATTCAGGAGTTTCTGAAGTAGCCCATATGGCAAAAACGTTAGGCACGCCAGCGTATTTAAACATGCTGCAAACGGCATTAACCAATAATGGTGATGTTGCTGATGTAGATAGCAACGGTATCGCTATTACAGACTGGGACCCGAATGCGCAAACGAACTGGCAGAAAAAATTAATAGGCGGAACAGCGAATTTTAATAATTATTCTGCGTCATTAAGAGGTGGTAATGACACGACAAATTTTCTTTTAAGTGGTACTTACCATAAAGAAACTACTGTTGTACCGGGAGATTTTAGCTATGATAAATTTTCTACCAACTTTAATATCAATCACAGTACACTGGATAATAAATTAAAAGTAGGTGCTTCTGTAATTTTTGCAACAGACAACAATAAACTGCCCTTTTTTGATATCACAACTTATGCTGTAGGCACTGCTCCTAACCGTCCGTTGTACAATGCAGATGGCAGCTATTACTGGTCTCCGGATTATTTTAGCGATATTAATCCGCTTGCTGCTTTAGAGAAAAGAGTAGACGATAAAGGAACGAACTTAATTACAAGTTTAAGTCTTCAGTATGAGATTGCAAAAGGGTTTTCTTTTAAAACTGATCTTGGATACGGAAGAGCTCAGATGCAAACCAAACAATTCATGCCGGCATCTGCAAGTAATCATGTTTACGCCGAAGCCAATGGCAGTAGCATGAACTTTCAAAGATCGTATACTGTTTCGACAAACAACACCAATAATTTTACTGTAGAGCCTCAACTGAATTATACAACTGAATTATGGAAAGGAAATCTTACCGCTCTTGTGGGAGGTTCATGGCAGAACAGAAAATCTGAAATGCCTTCTTATGTGAGTTCAAGCGGATATAGTTCAGACAATTTAATTGGAAATCTCGGAACCGCAGAAAACATAACCGCAAATAACGGAAGCGCAGAATATAAATACATTTCTCTTTTTAGCAGACTTAACTACAACATTGACAATAAATACATTCTGAACATTAACTTTAGAAGAGATGGTTCATCACGTTTTGGAGCTAATAATCGTTTTGGAAACTTTGGATCTGTGGGTGCTGCATGGGTATTTACTCAGGAAAAATTCTTAAATAGTCTTAGCTGGCTGAGTTTTGGAAAACTACGTTCTAGTTATGGAGAAATAGGAAGTGACGAAATTGGAGATTATCAATATGCTGAAACTTTTGACACTCGTAATTACGGTGACGGAAATGCTTCTATGGCGGCTGCCAGAATTGCAAATCCTAACATCAAATGGGGATTAACAAAGAAATTTGAAGCTGCTCTTGATTTAAGTTTCCTTAATGACCGTATCTCTTTTACTGCTGCTTACTATAAAAATACTTCAAGTAATCAATTGGTAAACTATACACTTAGTGCGCAGGCAGGTTTTACAACTTATACGGCAAACTTACCTGCAAAAGTTGAAAATCAAGGTTGGGAATTTACTCTTGCTACGACCAATATTCATACTAAAAACTTCAACTGGTCAACGTCCTTTAATATTTCGACCAATTCAAATAAGTTAGTATCATTTCCTGGTATAGAGTTTACCAGCTATTACTCGCAATATGTTGTTGGAAACCCTTTAGGCAGCAGGTATTTGTATAATTATACCGGTGTAAATGCCAATGGAATTGCTCAGTTTGAAGATCTAAACGGAGACGGAAGAATCTCTAGCGGATATGCAGAAACCGGCAGAGGTGACAGAAGATACGCCGGACCATCCTATCCTCAATACTACGGGGGAATCTCGAATACAATAAGTTATAGAGCTTTTACACTTGACTTTTTGTTTCAATTCGTAAAACAAGATGGTACTACTTTACTGTCTTCTACTGGTGCTCAGCCGGGTTATCCTTATTCAACAGCGAATTTTCAGGTAGACGAATACAATGATTATATCGCACAAGGAAATGTTTTAAGTTCCGGTTTTCAAAATAGTTTTTTCAATTATTTAGGATCAAATGCTTCTATTGTAGATGCATCGTATATCAAACTTAAAAATGTAAGCGCTTCATACCAGATTCCTTTAGATGAGGCAACAAAGAAATATTTACAGAGTATTCGCCTTTCGGTTCAGGGACAAAACTTAGTAACATTTACTAAATACAAAGGTCTTGATCCTGAAACGCAGGGATTGGCTTTGCCTCCATTACGTACCATCACTTTGGGAACTCAGTTTACATTTTAAATCTAAAAAATCATGAAAAATATTTCTATAAAATATACCTCTATATTTTCGTTTTTTCTTTTATTAGGAATTACAAGCTGTGATAATGCTCTTGATGTTGATCTTCCCAGCAATCAGCTATCATCAGAAAGTGTTTATGCTTCAGAGCCAACAGCTGAGGCTGCTGTAAACGGAATCTACCAAAGCATGGTTGCCGATTTTTTTTATAACAGAGTACATACTGTTTTAGGAGAAACAGCTGATGAATTAGTACCAAGAACAGGTATTGCCAATATTTACAGTTCGAATGAAATTCCGGAAACTGACGGAACTATAAACGCGAACTGGGGCGAATTATATAAAACTATTTACAACGCAAACAACGTAATTGAAGGGCTTACTAAAAGCACATCTCTTAATGCCGTAAAAAGCAAACAATGGATTGCCGAAGCTAAATTTCTAAGAGCGTATTCTTATTTTTACCTGACCAATCTTTGGGGCAATGTACCGCTGGTACTTACTACAGATGTAGATGTATCGGCATTGTTACCGCAATCTTCGCAAGAAACTGTTTATGCGCAAATTTTGCTGGACTTAACCGATGCATCAAAAGATCTTCCTGCAGATTATAAAAATTATGATCAGGAAAGAATCAGAGCTACAAAATGGGCGGCAGAAGCTTTATTGGCAAGAGTAAATCTTTATTTAGAAAGATGGAATGAGGCTTCAACCCACGCATCTGCTGTAATTAATGAAACTGGTACTTATGGTTTAATTACCGGATTAACAGATACTAACAGTCCTTTTATTGCAGATAATAAAGAGTCTATTCTTCAAATACCTTATTTTAATGTTGATTATACTTACGAAGGATCTTCTGTATTTACAACCGGTGGTACTTTATTACTAAGAAAAGGCAATGCGCTTTTTGAAGCCGGTGATGCCAGAAAAACAAACTGGACCATTGACATTAATGACAGATTGGGCGTATTTTTAGGGATTGCTCCTCGTAAATATCAAAATGATTTTGGAGACTCTCCTTCAGAGCGCTCTACTCTGCTTCGATTAGCAGAACTTTATTTAATACGTGCCGAAGCCAGAGTAAAATCGAATGATATTACGGGAGCTCAGCAGGATATTAATGCAATTCGAAATAGAGCCTTACTAGACAATACTACGGTAACAAATCCAAACCAATTGTTAGACTTAATTGCTCTTGAGAGACAACGCGAGTTCTTTGCCGAGAACGGACATCGCTGGCTGGATCTTAAAAGAACCGGAAAACTAGACGAAACACTCTCTGTTTTATCTGATAAAATCTGGAAATCTACGGATAACTTATATCCTATTCCGGAGCCGGCAATTCGATCTAATCCTTTCTTAAACCAAAATTCTGGATACTAATAAATAAAATAAGCGCAAGAATGTTACTTCAAAAAAACATTCTTGCGATTTTTAAAAAACACTATGGAAACAACAATTGTAAGAGTTGAGGACTTGTCACATCAATATAGTAAGGATTGGGCAATACAAAATATTAGTTTTGAAATTAAAACAAATCGAATTTTAGGTCTTTTAGGATCTAATGGCGCCGGAAAATCAACTACTATGAATATTCTTTGCGGCGTTTTAAACCAAACCAAAGGAAACATCTTTATTGATGGAATTAATCTAAAAGAAAATCCTGTCGAAGCCAAAAAACTAATTGGTTTCCTGCCACAAACCCCTCCACTACATTTGGATTTAACGGTAAATGAATATCTGATTCATTGTGCAGAATTAAGACACGTAAAAAAAGAAGATTTAAAATATGCTTTAGAGAAAGCCAAAGAACAATGCGGTATTGCACATTTCAGCAACCGATTAATCCGAAACTTGTCCGGAGGTTACAGACAGCGTGTAGGTATTGCTCAGGCTATTATTCACGAACCTAAATTGGTCGTTTTAGATGAACCAACGAACGGACTTGACCCTAACCAGATATTGGAAGTTAGAAAATTAATCAAAAAAATATCCAAAGACAAAGCTGTTATTTTCTCCTCTCACATTCTATCTGAAGTTCAGGCAACCTGTCAGGATATCAGAATGATCGAAAACGGACACATGGTTTTTTCGGATACGCTTGATGCTTTTAATAATCATATCGAAGCAGATAAACTAACGGCAAGTTTTGAAAATCCGCCGGCTCTTGAAGCATTAACAGATATTCCTGAGATAACAGCTGCTATTTTTCTGTCTCCAAAAAAAGTACAGATCACCTTTACCGGAACACAAGAAGTTGCGGAGAAAATTATTTCGCTCAGTGTTTATAACAACTGGAAATTGAGAGAAATTCAATTTGAAAAAGTATCTCTTGATGAAATTTTTGCTCAATTATCTAAAAAAGCGCCTTCTAAAAACGCTATTCTTTCTTAAAAAACAAACTAAATGAAAACAATATACAGAATCGCTAAAACAGAACTCTACACGATGTTTTATTCGCCGGTTGCATGGGTCGTTTTAGTCATATTTTCAATCCAGTCCAACTGGAAATTCTTTGACTCTCTGGAACGCTTTGAAAAATCTCAGAAAATGGGCGACGGAATGGGTAATTTGTCGCAAGCTATTTTTTCAGGTTTCATGGGATTATATACTGAAATGCAGAATTATTTATATCTATATGTTCCGCTATTAACAATGGGATTGATAAGCCGTGAAATCAACAGTGGTTCTATCAAACTTTTACTTTCATCGCCTATTAAAATTAAAGAAATTGTACTGGGTAAATATTTAGCCATTGCCGCTTATTGCCTTTTATTTGTTGGTATACTGGGGCTGCAGGTTGTTATTTCTTATTTCTCTGTCGAAAATTTAGATTTAAAATTTGCCATTTCGGGACTTATTGGTTTGTATTTACTGGTTTGCACCTATGCCGCAATTGGTCTTTTTATGTCTTGTTTAACTTCTTATCAGGTTGTTGCTGCGATTAGTACATTGGTAGTTTTAGCAGGATTAAATTTTATTGGAAAATTATGGCAGGATGTCGAGTATGTAAAAGACATCACTTATTTTCTATCGATCGCCGGTCGTGCCAATGAAATGCTCGAAGGTCTTATTATCAGTAAAGATGTATTGTATTTTATACTGGTAAGCAGTCTTTTTATTGGCCTGAGTATTTACAAATTACAAACTGGAAGAGATGCACAGCCAGCTTCTCAAAGAGTTCTAAAATATACCTTGCTAATAACTGTTGTTTTGGCACTTGGTTATGTTACTTCAAGAGCATCGTTGACATTCTATGAAGATATGACACGCAATAAAGACAGAACATTAACCAAAACGAGCTTAGACATTGTCAATAAAATAGAAGGTCCTGTCAAGCTTACCACTTATGTAAATTTATTAGATATTAACTATTATATGGCTATGCCGTATTCACAAAATCAGGACATTTCGAGTTTTGAAAACTACACCCGCTTTGTGCCTCAAATGCAAATGGAATATGTGTATTATTATGACACTTCAAACAATGAAGCACTATATGCACAAAATCCGGGATTAAATGACAAACAGCTTGCCGAGAAACTGATCGAAACGCAGAACGTAAAACTAAAAAAATTATATTCTCCTGAAGAAATTAAAAAAATCATTGACCTGAAACCGGAACAAAACCGAGTGGTAAGAACAATTGAATACAACGGAAAGAAAACATTTTTAAGAATGTTTGATGATTTGTTTAAAGCGCCGGGCGAAAAAGAAATCTCTGCTTCTTTAAAAAGATTAGTAGTTCCTGCGCCAAAAATTGTTTTTGCAACCGGAAACATGGAACGCAGCATTGACAAAAACGGAGATAAAAATTATAAAACAGGATTTAACGAAATCACTTTTAGGTATTCACTTATCAATCAAGGTTTTGATGTTTCATCTGTAGATATAAATGCGCAGAATATTCCGGAACAAACCGGTATTTTAATCATTGCCGATCCAAAAACACAATTGAGTCAGGGCGCTATTGACCGTATTACGAAGTATATCGACGAAGGAAAAAATGTAATGCTTTTGTCTGAACCTGAGACCAATTCGGCTTTAGCTGCTATAACAGATAAATTAGGGTTAAGCTATACCAAACAAACACTGGTTCAGGAAAGTGAAACCAACTCTCCGGATTATTTAGTAACCAATCTTCAAAAAAATACAGATCCTGTTATTAAATTTAGTAAAACCAGAAATAACTATCCAATCCCGCTTTTAGGAAGCAGCGGAATCAAAATCACTAAAGATGCCGGATTTAAAGTTACGCCGCTTTTAAAAACCAATAATCAGCCGGCATGGGAATCTCAAATGGGAATTACTTCAGTTTCAGAAGAGTTGAAGAAACAGCCTTCTGTAACGGCGATTCCTCTGGTTGTGGCATTAACGAAAAATATTAACGGAAAATCTCAAAAAATAATTGTTGCCGGAGATGCTGATTTTATGGGCAATGCCGAATTAAGCCGAAACGGTTCAGGAACATTTCAGTTTATGACTGATATTTTTAGCTGGTTCAGCAATTACGAATTTCCAATCGATACCACTCGTCCGGAAAACACAGATAAAAAAATAACCATCAATGCAAATCAGGTTTTCATTAATAAAATTGTCTTTATTGGGCTCTTTCCTTTATTGATCATATTGAGCGGTGCTTTTATACTAATTAGAAGAAACAGAAGATAAAAAATATCAAAATGTATACTAAAAAAAATATCATCATAGGCATTTTAGCGCTTTCTGTTCAGGGTGCTTTTGCGCAATTCAAAACCAACATTCCGCTGGATAAAAACGTGACAACCGGAAAACTAAAAAACGGATTAACGTATTATATCCTGCATAACGAAGAGCCAAAAGACAGAGCCAGTTTTTACTTTGTTCAAAATGTTGGTGCCATACTCGAAGACGACAATCAAAACGGATTGGCGCACTTTCTGGAACACATGGCTTTCAACGGAACAGAACATTTTAAAGGAAAAGGAATCATTAAAATGCTGGAAAAAAACGGAGTAAGTTTTGGTAAAGACATCAATGCTTATACCGCTCAGGATGAAACTGTTTATAATATTAGCACGGTTCCGGTTAGCAATCAAAAACTAATCGATTCTACACTTTGGGTACTTCATGACTGGTCAGGATCGCTGTCTTTAACGGATGCGGAAATTGATGCCGAAAGAGGTGTAATCAGGGAAGAGTGGAGAACCCGAAGAACAAGCGGTTTTCGTTTAAAAATGCAGACAGATCCTGTTTTATACAAGGGTTCAAAATACAGTAAAAGAGATGTTATTGGTGATTTGAATATCATCAATAACTTCAAATATCCTGAATTACGCAATTACTATAAAAAATGGTACAGACCAGATTTACAGGCCGTAATTATTGTGGGAGATATCGATGTAAAAGCAATGGAGCAAAAAGTAAAAGCCATATTTTCAGGTATTCCTTTGGCTAAAAAAGCAGCTGCCAGAACTTATACAGAGATCCCAAAACACGATGAATTGTATTTTGGAACAGCATCAGACAAAGAAGCTTCTTCTACTTCTATTACACTTCAGTATGTTCTTGATGAGCCTCTATTAAAAGACAGCATCGTGACACGCAAAAACGTGATGAACTCTTTTTATACCAGTATTTTAAACAATCGTTTCAGAGAATTAATCCTAAAAAATCAAGGTTCAGCATTAAACTTAAAAACTTATTTCGAACCGGTTTCAAGATTAAATACGTCGTTTAATATTTCGGCTTTAGCCAAAAAAGGAAAAACAATTCAGGCTTTTGAAGACGCGTATACTGAGGCAGAACGCTTAAAACGTTTTGGTGCCGCACAAGCCGAATTAGACCGGACAAAAAAGATTTTTATAAGTTCATACGATGATTTTATCAGCAATAAAGATAAAGTCGACAACGACAGCTGGGCAGATAAACTGACGAATTATTTCCTGAAAGCAAAACCATTTCTTTCTCCGGAAGATGATTATAAATTGACTGTTGGCATTATTAAAAGCATCACTTTGGAAGAATTGAACGCTTACGCGAAAACGATCCAGCAACCTACCAATCAAGTGGTGTTAGTGACAGGTTCTGATCAGGATAAAAATGATTTCCCCAACAAGGAAGCTGTTGTTAATGTGATGAAAAAGGTAGAAAGTATGACTTTAGAACCTTACACAAAAAAAGAAAACAATTCGCCTTTAATAGAAAAAGAATTAAAACCTGCTGCTATCAAAAAGACATTTGATGTAGCCGGAATTAAGGATGCAAAAGGTTATATTTTAGAAAATGATGCAAAAATAATTGTACTTCCAACAACGTATTCAAAAGATCAAATTACGTTTTCTGCTTTTTCAAAAGGTGGTAAATCTTTAGTAAAAACTGAAGATTTGGCTTCCGCCGAAATTGCTACAACACTGGCAAGATCTTCCGGTTTGGGCAATTTTGACAATATAGGTTTAAAAGAAAAACTAACCGGAAAAGTAGCGCAGGCCGCCCCTTTTATTGGCGAAAATACGCAGGGTTTTCAGGGAAGTTCTAACAGAGCCGATTTCGAAACCATGCTGCAATTGCTTTATCTTTCTTTTGAAGCGCCACGTTTTGATCCTAATATTTTTAGTATTCTGAAAGAGCAGTATAAAAACAATCTTGAAAATATTAAACAAGACAACGGAAACACTTTTAAGGATACTATTGAGCTGGCCAATTCTAATTATAACCCGCGTACATTTATATTCAACGAAAAATTCCTTGAAACTATTGATCTCAAAAAAGCAGAAAATATTTATCGTGACCGCATAAAAAACGCTGCCGATTTCACTTTTATTTTTGTTGGAAACATTCCGGATTCAGCCTTAGAACTGATTCAGAAATATATCGGAAATATTAAATCAAATCCGGCTTTAAAGGAAAATTATGTTGATCATAATATTGTACCTAAAAAAGGAAAAACCGAAGTTCATTTCACACGTCCGATGGAAGTTGCGAAAACAACCGTTTATTTAAACTTAACCGGAACGATCGAATACAGTAAAGAAAATGCTTTGTCGATGTACGTTATCGGGGAAGTATTATCAAAACGATTTCTGCAGACGATTCGCGAAGAAGAAGGCGGCAGTTATGGTGTAAACGTTGGCGGAAATCTGGAAATAATCCCAAAACCCACTTTTAGTCTTGCCCTGACTTTTGACTGTAATCCTGATAAAGAAGAAAAATTAATGCAGATTGTCTGGAAAGAATTAAACGATTTAAAATCAAATCCGGTCAATGCAAATGATTTGGAAGACATTAAAAAAGCACTTTTAAAAAACAGGGAAGAATCACTTAAAACCAATTCTTTCTGGAACAATACACTTTATAACAACAGTTTAAATCAGATTCCGTTTTTACAGGATGAAGAATATAAAAATTTAATTTCTAAAATTAATCAAAAAACTATTCAGCAGTTTAGTAAGCACGTTTTGGATAGTTCTAGTAGTGTCGAAGTTATTATGAGCCCTGAAAGTAAATCAGGTAAGTAAAACTTTAGAATACATTTTTATTTTATTAGTCATTAAAGGTTGTCTTGCCAGGACAGCCTTTTTTGTTTGTATAGGTTTCGTGTAAAAAACAAAACACGTAGCAACATTGCTTTAAAACAAAAAACGCCTCATTGCTGAGGCGTTCTTAAAATTTAGTCATGTTTTTACTTAGTGGTGATCATGTCCGTGATCTTTTCCTTTATTAGAATTCCCTTTGGACTTACCTGGATGATCGTTTTTATTTTTATCCTTGTTATTTTGTTTATAGGCTTTATCCGGTTTATTTCCTCTGTTTTTTTGAGGCTTTCCGTGATATCCTTTTGGATATTCAGCTCTGTGTTTTTTATGATAGCTATAAGGAGCGTCTCCTCTATAATCATTTAAAACTACTTTATATCCTCCGTAAAGATCATATTGTCTGTAGGCTGAAGGTAGTCTGCTTTGTCTTACCCATCTGCCGTTATTATCATAAATAAACTGCTTTTGACTTACATCATAATAGGTGTCAATATCCGGCAGATAATAATATCTACTGTCGTCATAACCTTGTGGACCCCAGCTTGGAGGTGTACCAATATTTACATTGATCGAAACTTGCGCGTGGGCAAAAACACTCATCAGGAGCATTAGTGCAATTACTATTTTTTTCATTTTTGTGGTATTTAGTATTAATGTATTTAATACAATGCTAAAGTAGTGCCATTTATTTGCTTTTATGCTTGCCATTATACAAAAACACCATACTAATCGACGAATAGCAACTCACAGCCGACAAAATCCATAAAAAAACGCCTCAAAAATTTGAGGCGTTTTTTAGTCATGTTTTAATTTGTGGCGATAATCGTAAAAATGATTTATCGATATATTTTATTTCCATCCACCACCCAGAGCGCGGTACAAATCTACCACTGCTTGTAGTTTTTGTAAATTATCATTTACACCACTCAATTGAGCTGCTAAAAGATTTTGTTCGGAAGTTAATACATCTGTATAATTAGTTGCAGAACTATATTCTAAAAGCTGTTGTGTAAAGTCTACTGCTTTTACTAAAGCTTCAATTTGTTTTTCTCTCGAATCTTCTTTGGCTACAGCCATTTCGTAAGCATATAAAGCATTCGAAACTTCCTGACCTGCAACTAAAAGGCTTTGTTGAAAATTATTAAAAGCCTGTACTTGTCTTGATTGTGCGTTCGTTAATCTTTCTCTATTAAGTCCCTGATTAAAAATAGGCTGTGTTAATCCTCCTATTATAGAATAAAAGATAGACTGATCAAAGAAATTCTTCAATTGCAAAGTCGACAAACCACCACTTGCTGTAAGCGTTAAACTTGGATAAAAGTAAGTTCTTGCCAAATTAGTTGTCTCAAAAGCAGTTCTGAAATTAAATTCGGCCTGACGAACATCCGGACGATTTTCTAATAACTGAGCTGGTAAACCAATAGCTATTTTTTCAGGAATTACCTGTTCGCCTAAAACTCCTCTTTCGATTGGTCCTGATGCTTGTCCTAATAAAATATTAATTGCATTTTCAGTCTCACGAATGCTTCTTTTTAAATCCGGAATCAAAACTTCGGCTGCATGTTGATTGGCTTCACTTTGCACAACAGATGCACCGGTTACAATTGCTCCTTCTTTTAAAGCTTTGATAACTTCTACATTTTTAATACGGCTTTCTAATGTTGCCTGCGTAATTTCTAATTGCTTGTCATAGGACAGCAATAAAAAATAATTATTAGCAATATCCGAAATCAATTGTGTTTGTACCGCTTGTTTTGCCGCATCTGTAGAAAGATAAGTGGCCAAAGCTGCTCTTTTAGAACTGCTTAGTTTTCCCCAAATATCAGCTTCCCAAGAGGTATTAAAACCCATTTTATAAGTCGTAGTCAGCGTATTGATATTGATTCCCGGAGGAAAATTCAATGCTGCTTTAGATTGCTTATTACGCGTTGCATTAGCATCAAAATCTAAAGTTGGGTAATACGCTAATTTCGTCTGACGTAAAGTAGCACGAGACTGAACAATATTTTCGATTGCATTTTTTAAGTTCAGGTTCTGGTCTAATCCTTTTTGAATTAAAGCATTTAGTTTTTGATCCTTAAAAACAGTCTGCCAGGGCATAGTAGCGATCGTAGTCGAGTCAGTAGAAGTCTGATCTCTGTACAAATTATCTGTCGATAATGTTTTGGGACGTTCGTACTTTTTGGTAACGCAGGCACTCAAAAGAGTGACTGCAACTACCATAAGAATATATTTATTTGAACTATGAGTCATTTTTTCTTAATTAAAATTATTACTCTTTATGAGCTTCGATTAGTTGTACCTCTTCGTCATCATCGTCATCATCATAACCATCTTTTGCCGGGCCACTCACTTTTTCCTGTAATGTCTGGAAAATGATAAACAATACCGGAATAACAAATACTCCTAAAATGGTACCAATTAACATTCCTCCTACTGCTCCTGTACCAATTGATTTGTTTCCTACAGCTCCTGCTCCGGAAGCAAACATCAAAGGAACAAGTCCTAAAATAAAGGCAAAAGACGTCATTAAAATTGGTCTTAAACGCGCAACGGCTCCTTCAACTGCTGCTTGTACAATTGGCATTCCTTTACGCCTTCTTTCGAGGGCAAATTCGACAATCAAAATACCGTTCTTCGCCAGCAATCCAATCAGCATGATTAAGGAAATCTGCAGGTAAATATTACTGTTTAATTTGAAAATGATCGAGAACAAATACGCCCCTGCCAATCCAAACGGAATTGATAATAATACTGCAAATGGCAAAATATAACTCTCGTATTGTGCACTTAATAAGAAGTATACAAAGACAAGACATAATATAAAGATAAAAATAGTTTCGCTTCCTGATGCCAATTCCTCACGTGTTAATCCTGAGAATTCATATCCGTAACCTGTTGGAAGTTCTTCTGCTGCAACTTCCTGAATGGCCTTAATAGCATCTCCTGAACTAAATCCAGGATTTGGTGCTCCGGTAATAGCAATAGAAGAGAAAAGGTTAAACCTTGAAATAGATTCCGGTCCGAAAACTCTGGTCATTTTTACAAACTCTGTAATTGGAGCCATTGTTCCTGCACTGTTTCTAACAAAGATTTTATTTAATCCTTCTGTATTCGTTCTAAACTCAGGAGAAGCCTGGATCATAACACGGTATTGTTTTCCGAATTTATTAAAATTCGAAGCATACAATCCTCCATAGTAACCTTGCATCGTTGACAAAATCGTGTTGACAGGTACACCTGCATCTTTTGCTTTTGCCAGATTGATATCCATCATGTATTGAGGGAAACCTGGATTAAATGGCGTTGTAGCATATTGAATTTCAGGACGTTTTGACAACTTTTCTAAGAAATCAGTATTTACTTTAAAGAATTCAGCCGTAGTGTGTCCTCCTTTATCCTGCAATTGGAATTCGAATCCTCCACTTTGTCCAAATCCCTGAATGGTTGGCGGAGAGATAAAGAAAATATTAGCTTCACGAATACCACTTGTTTTGGCAAAAAGCTGACCAATTACATCATTTACACTCAAATCACGTTTCTCCCAAGTTTCCAGTTTTACAATTACCATACTGTAAGCACTTCCCGCTCCTGCAGTAAAGTTTTGTCCCACAATACGAAGTGTATTTTTAACTCCAGGAATTGTTTTGGCAATACTATCCACTTTTTTTGCAATAATATCAGAACGTTCCATCGAAGCAGATGGCGGTAAACTAATATTGGCAAACACAGTTCCCTGATCTTCCGCAGGAACGAAAGCAGATGGTGTTGTTTTCATCATATAAAATAAAGATGCACCAGCAATAACAATAGAGGCTAATACGATCCATTTTTTTACAGAAAGAAATTGAACTGATTTTTTATATTTACTCGTAACGTTATCAAATGCAACGTTAAACGATGTATAAAATCTTTGAATAAAACTTTTATGTTTATGATCATCAGCATGTGGTTTTAAAAGCAAAGCACACAATGCAGGACTTAAAGTCAAGGCGTTAATTGCCGAAAGGATAATCGCAACGGCTAATGTAATACCAAATTGTTTGTAGAAAACCCCCGTAGACCCAGTAATAAATGTTACCGGAATAAATACCGCTGCCATTACAAGTGTGATCGAAATAATCGCTCCGGAAATTTCATCCATGGCATCGATAGTTGCTTTCTTAGACGATTTATAACCGTGATCCAGCTTGGCATGCACCGCCTCGACGACGACAATAGCATCATCGACCACAATACCAATGGCCAGTACCATTGCAAAAAGGGTTAATAAGTTAATCGTAAACCCAAATAAATTCAGGAAGAAAAATGTTCCTACAATCGCTACCGGAACTGCAATAGCCGGAATTAAAGTTGATCTAAAATCCTGAAGGAAAATAAATACAACGATAAAAACCAATATAAAAGCTTCGATCAACGTATGAATTACTTTTTCGATAGAAGCATCAAGGTTTTCATTAACGTCAACAAGAATTGTATATTTTACTCCTTTTGGGAAAATTTTTGCAGCCTCTTCAATAAGGGCTTTAGAGTTGTTGATTACATCACGGGCATTAGATCCCGGAGTCTGGCTAATTGCCATTGCAGCAGATTCTACACCATTTGTTTTAATCGTCGAAGTATAACTTAAAGATCCTAGCTCTACTTTAGCAACATCTTTTAATCGCAGCATTTGTCCGTTTCCAACAGATTTGATGATAATATCACCAAATTCCTTGTCGCTGGTTAAACGTCCTTTATACTTAATTACGTATTGAAAAGCCTGATCTCCGTTCTCACCAAATTTACCTGGTGCAGCTTCGATATTTTGTTCGGCCAAAGCAGCTGAAATATCACTCGGAATCAATTTGTATTGTTGCATGATATCCGGTTTTAACCAGATTCTCATGGAGTAATCTTTTGCACCAAAAACGGTTACATCTCCTACCCCAACTACACGCTGAATTTGCGGTACAAGGTTGATTTTAGCATAATTTTGAAGAAAGGTCTGATCATAAGCAGGATCATCACTATATAAAGAGAAAATCACTAAGTTACTACTCTGACTCTTTGTTACTGTTACACCGGCCTGAGTTACCTCTACTGGCAATAAACTTGTTGCTCTTGAAACCCTATTCTGAACGTTTACCGCTGCTAAATCCGGGTTTGTTCCTACTTTAAAGAAAATTTTTATAGAGGCATTACCATCATTTGTTGCTGTAGAAGTCATGTAAGTCATGTTTTCTACACCATTAATTTGCTCTTCAAGCGGAATTACGATACTTTTAAGTACAACGTCAGCATTGGCACCTGTATAACTTGCCGAAACGTTTACTGTAGGTGGAGCGATATCAGGATATTGAGATATAGGTAACTCAATAAGTCCTAAAACTCCCAGAATGACAATAATAACAGATATTACCGTCGAAAGTACAGGTCTTTGTATAAATATTTTAAACATTTTTTCTTATTTTAAGTCAGCGTAAACCGTTTCCTGATTCTGATTTTGAGCTTTAATTTCGGTTCCTTCTTTTAAAGCAGCGACTCCTTCTAATACAATTTGATCACCTGCTTTTAAGCCACTTGTTACAACATAGTAATTCCCTGCTGTGTTTTCAAGTTTAGCAATATTGACATTTTTTGTTTTTCCGTCTTTCCCTACAGTAACAGCAAAGATTTTATCCTGAAGTTCGAATGTAGCGCTCTGAGGAATTAAGATAACATCTTTTACTTCATTCGGGATTCTAACAGTTGTACTACTTCCGCTTCTGATGATTCCTTTTGGATTAGGAAAACGCGCTCTGATATTTACCGAACCGGTTTCGGTATTAATAAGTCCGTTTACGGTTTCAATACGTCCTTTTTCAGGATAAGTTGAACCATCTGAAAGTAAAAGTGAAACGGCTGGCAATTGTTTGATTTTTTGTTCTAATGAAGTTCCCGTACCGCTTTGAGTAAAATTTAGCAAAGCTTTTTCGTTCATTGCAAAATAAGCAAAAACGTTTCCTATACTGGAAACTGTTGTAAGAGGTTCAGTTGTATTAGAACTCACCAAACTTCCTAAACGAAACGGAATTGACCCTACAACTCCATTAACCGGACTTGTAACTGTAGTATATCCCAAATTGGTTTTGGCATTTACTAAAGCTGCATTTGCCTGAGCTACTGATGCCAAAGCTGACTCATAAGTATATTGAGCCGATTCAAGATCGTATTTACTAATGATTCCTTTTTCTACCAGTGGCTTTACTTTATTTACCGCCAGTTTTGCTGAACTTAAATCTGCCTGAGCACTTTTTATACTTGCAGTTGCTGTACGAACTTGTTGCTCATATTCTGGTGCGCTGATTTTAAATAAAGGCTGCCCTGCTTTAACAACAGCACCTTCATCAACATAAATTTTATCGATATAACCTTCTACCCTAGGGCGAATTTCGATATTTTGCTGTCCCTGGATACTGGCAGGAAAGTCTGTATTTAATGTGGCTGATTTAGTCTCTAAAGTCAGCGTTTTATACTCTTTAACTTGTGGTGCACCTCCGGCCTGAGCCGATTTGTCATTTTTATTACCACACGATGTGATAACAACAGCTACTGCGAGAATGCTTAAAAAGGATTGCTTATTCATTGTGAAAAATGTGTAATTATCAATTTATATCGAAACAAAAGAACTAAAATATAACAAACAAAAAATTTACAATAGACGGAGCGCAAGAAACAATCGATAGATATCACATAAGAACCGATAGAAGTTTATTAATGAATAACAACAGGTGTTACAACATGCTCGTCGGCTCTAAAATGGTTTTTACGGGTTCTCATACTATTTTGGGCGATTGCTTTTATATCTTCTATAAATATAATGTAATATTGTCATAAAATCATAATATAAAATGTCACCAACCTTTTTTAAACCATACATTTTCACCGGATTACATATTCTTGCCTGGCTTTTATTGGGATTTATAATGCTATTTTATATTCCAATAACGTGGAATGTAGTGCTTCCAACAGTTTTTTGGATTTGGCAAATAATTGTATTGCTTTTGCTTATTATTATATTTTATTCTAATGCCAAAATCATCGTTCCTAAAACCATTATAAAAGATAGTACATCTCCTTTTTTACTTTGGGAGTTCTGTATCATCTTTGTTATGCAGGTCATCGCCTATTTCTATACATCTCAAACAGATCTTCATACTAAAATCAGTTTGGTTTTAGGGTTTAAAAAATACAAAAATCCTTATTTTGACAATTATGTTTTCATGCTTACTTTGTTGGTTTTAGGAATTAGTACGAGCTGGGCCATGTTACACCACTGGCAAAGAGCGGCACAACACAAACAAAAACTGGAGCAGGATAAAACAATGGCCGAACTGGCAATGCTAAAAGCACAAATCAATCCGCACTTTTTCTTTAATTCGCTTAATAGTATTTATTCGCTTACGTATACCAATATCGAAGATTCACGGAGTGCACTTCATACCTTAAGCCGCATGATGCGCTATTTACTTTACAGTACCGAAGGCGAAAGAACTACTTTACTAAAAGAAGCCGACTTCATGAAAGATTTTATAGCTTTAATGAAACTTCGTGCCAATAGCAAGCTTACCATAACAACAGATATTCCCGAAAAAATACACGATTACCCAATTGTTCCCATGTTGTTATTACCTTTAGTAGAAAATGCTTTTAAACATGGCGTACATGCCACAGACAAAAGTGAAATACATATTAAGCTTAGACAACAAGAAAACAATCTTGAATTTGAAGTTGAAAATACTTTTTTCGAAAAAACAGCAACAACAGATCAAGGCGGAATTGGATTAACGAATACGAAACGCAGATTGCATTTAATTTATCCGCACAAACATATGATGACATGCGGAATTGCCTCAAATGGCAAATACAAAGTAAATCTGCAAATAACTTTAGAACAATGATTGTATTAAGATGTATAGCAGTAGATGACGAACCACTTGCGTTAAGGCTTGTGGAAACCTTTATAGAACAAACTCCGTTTTTGCAATTGGCCTGCAGTTGTGATAATGCTGTTGAAGCGATGAGTTTAATACGCGAACAACAACCGGACATTGTTTTCTTAGACATCAACATGCCTAACTTAACCGGTATGGAACTAGCAAGACTTTTGCAGGAACAGCCGGGACCATTGCCTAAAATTATTTTCACCACTGCTTATAACCATTATGCAATTGAAGGTTACAGGGTGAATGCTGTAGATTATCTTTTAAAACCTTTTAGTTATGAAGAGTTTCTAAGAGCTGCCAATAAGGTTTTACAAATGTCTGAAGAAGCTGCAAATCAATACCCTTCTGTGACTGCCGATGATGAATTTATCTTTTTGAAAGTAGAATACCAATGGGTTAGAATTTCTTTAAAAGATATTTTATACATCGAAAGTTTAAAAGATTATGTAAAAGTGCATCTTGAAGATGCTCAAAAATCAGTAATGTCTTTGATCTCGCTTAAAGCGTTGGAAGAAAAACTGCCGGCATCAAAATTTATGCGAATCAATCGTTCCTTTATTGTTCCGTTAGAAAAAATAAATTCGATTAGCAAAAATTCAATTTTCATTAATAAAACCGAAATAACTGTTGGGGAACAGTACAAGGAAACCTTTAAAACCATTGTAGAAAAATGGTTGAAATAATTATAATATAAAATCAAATGGAAAAAAGATCAAATAAATATTACCTGACACTAAGTCTAAAAGAATATGCAGACGGTACAACCGAACCGGCAAAAGAACTCGGAATACAATTTGACAATCACGACGAAGTTTTTAGCATTATTGAAAAAATAAAAGAGAAAAATATTTTTGAAGATCCTAACGAAGCGACACAATTTGCCCTTGGCCTGAAATTGTTTAGCGAAATAAAATTAAAGCATCGTAAAAATCCTCTTTTTGAAGAATTGAATGAGGTGTTTCCTGTTTTTATGAAAAAGCTGAAAAGTTTATAAAAAAGCATCATAGAGACTGTTCTTTTAAGACAGTCTTTTTTTTATTTTAAAATTAATTGTTTTTTTGCTTATCTACAGCGAATGTCACTCTGGATGAGTCGAAGAGAGTTTCCTATTGGAACGGGCCTTCGACTTCGCTCAGCCTGACAAAACTAACCACAAGCTTGTCATCCTTTTAACGAAGGATCACACTAGTAATTCGACAAAGAATAACCACAATATTGTAGAATTGCGCGTATTATGGATTAAAATCCATCTCTACAATATGATTTGTTCCTTCGGAACGTTTTTAAGAAAACTCTAAACAAAAAAAACACCAACTTTTCAGTGGTGTTTCTTTATACGAAAATATAAAAACTATGCTTTCGCTTTTCTTTTTACCGTACAACCAATTTCTTTAGTTTCAGTTATAGCAGGTTTTTGATTGCTTTTTAAGGCAGCAATAACATCTTCGGCATATTTTGTTTTCTCTGTTTTAGTACCTTCAGGATCGTTGTCTATTGCTCCTACATATTCTACGATATTTCCTTTTGTTGTTTTAGAAACAATAAAAAGGTGCGGTGTATGTTTTGCTCCGTATTGATCTGTAACTATTTGTCCCTGATCGAATAAATATGGGAAAGGATATTTTTTATCTTTTGACAATTGTTGCATTTTATCGTAAGCGTCAGCTTTTGAAGCTTCAGGATCATTTGGGTTAATAGCGATTACAGGATATCCTTGTGGTTTGAATTTTTTATCCAGCTCAATTATTCTTTTCTCGTATGCCACTGCATAAGGACAGGTATTACAAGTAAAAACAACAATAAAACCTTTGGCTTTTGGATAACTGGCAAATGAAACCTCTTTTCCATCAACATTTTTTAATTTAAATTCAGGTGCCGTTTGTCCTGCTTTAAGCGTAGCCGTTTGTGCCTGGGCAAATAAAATACTAAATACTAGTATTGTAACTGTGGTAATGAACTTTTGCATAATTTATAGTTTTTTATATTCGGTTAATAATTGTTCATAGGTAAATTCAGATTCGATAAATTTTCTTTGATCTCCTTTAATGAAGAGTGTTGCCGGAATACTTCCTGACCAGGATTTATCGATTCGGTCAATGTATTTTTGTGGATCGCTTTCGTTCAGTAAGAAAACCTGACTTTTCAAGTTTTTTCTTTTTACAAAAGGAATTACAGCAGAGTTTAATTTTGATTTAAAATCGACGCTTACCAATAATACAGCCAATTTTTCTGATTTAAATTCTGCGTTTAACTTTTCAAAATGAGGCAATTCCTTAATGCAGGGCGCGCACCATGTTGCCCAGAAATTCACTACATAAGTACTGTCTTTTCCGTTTTTGATTCTTTCGTTCAACTGATCGATATTCATCAACTTTACATTTTGACTGTATCCTGCAATTGAAAAGGCAAAGAATAAAAAAGTAAAGATTTTAAAAACGTTGATTTTCATATTGGCGAAGGCTTAAAATTAAATTTGCCTTACAAATATAAACTAATGAAGATTTAGTTTTTGTTAATAAAAGTTTAATACGAAAGATTAGCCACGAAGGCACTAAGTCTCAAGGTTATTTTTTTAAGGACAGAAGAATTCTATTCAACTGTTTTACATCTTCCTCATAACGCGGATATTTTATGACATTCCTTACGCTGTGATTTTCATTATTTGTCAGGCCAATTTCAGCTGTTTCCTGAAATGAAGAGTCCATTATTAAACCATTTAAAATACAATTGGCAATATATTCAGAATGCGATTCAAATTTAGGAATAGCTTCCAGATGTTTTGTAAGTATTGATTTTAAAACCGATTTCTGATTTTCCTGTATTCCTGTCATTGGTAAAAGAAGCAAAAAGAAAACAGGATCTTTTTCAAAAGCCAGCAATTCATCCAATGTTAAAAACCATGCTTCAAAATGACCGCCCAAATTGCCAATATAAATATCATTCAGAAAAAAATTGATTTCGTATTCCTGAAATTCAACTGCAAAATTTAAATTATCTGTTAGGTTCCCCGCGATATATCTTGGATTTTCTTCGATCGATTCATGATTAAAAAATAATCTTTCCCAATTATAAAATTCGGTTTCATTGGTTTCTATAACATCAACTGCTTCATCAATATTAATTTCTTCTTTATCATCAAAACCTCTGAACCAGCATAAATAAAACTTCCAGAAAAAAGTATTTTCCCTGATTTCTTCTATATTTATTTCGTTATTCATTCTTTAAAGTATCTTGTGGAGTCCACATTCTAAAAAATTTGAACATTTTTGGATATTCTTCTCTCGGTACAAATGCCAAACAAACTTCCTGATTATCCAAAGCCGATTCAGTTAATACAATATTGTCCGCTTCTTTCTGTGCATTTTTAAATTCTGTTTCAGAAACAACACAAACTACCTTTTTAAATATTCCGTTGATCCAGGTTTGCATGTTTTCATTCTGTTCAAATTTTCTAAAACAGGCTAAAGAAGCGTGCGCAGTAATTACAGGAACCAAATTATCAGGAACACCCTGTTTTACTAAAATGTACATTTTCATATTATTATCTTTTTAGGAGTTATCCCTTATCTTTTTATATTTCGAACAAATCTTATTCTATTAAAATTGCAATAACGCCAGTACTTATACTTTACACTTCCACTTTAAACTGATAATTAAAATCTGCTGTATAATCTGGTTTTTCTGCTGATGGTTTCAAAACAAATTCAAAAGTGGGTTCCATGCTTTCAAATTCTTTTATTTGACCTGAAACCGTTTCTATTTCTGTAAGCTGTTTTGTTAATCCTGCTAGAACAGAAACTGTATACCAACCATTTGGCAATTCGATCGTCGCATTTTTGAATTTCTTTAAGGCTTCGACTGTGGGTCTTGTAAAATTTCTTAGATAAGGAATTGTATAAAGATAAATTCGTCCGTTGGCTACTTTTAAACAATATCCGTCACGCTGATGCTGAAGTTCATTTCCTGGTTTTAAAAGCTCCGGAGTTTCAACCGAAAGATTGAAGTATATGGTGTACGGATGATTTTCAATTCCTATCATCGGTACCATTACTCCTTGTTCTACAACCTGATCACCGGTTTCTTCTGTAGTAAATTCCGTGAGCAAATCATCAGGCAAATTATTTTCGGTTTTATACTGCAATAAATAATCCGGATCGCCTAAAATGAAATAATCCATCAAGTCATTTAAAACTTCGTCGAATTTGTATAGAGACATATTGGTGATTTTATGTTGTTGTTTTAAATTTTCATCTTCTAAATGATCTAAAAATAATCTATTCTCTAGCCTGCTACATTCATTTTTATGAATTTCAATGTGTCATTTTTCCATTCAAATTCCCACCAAAAAGAAAATTCATCAGAGAACTCGCTTGGGTACAAAGATTCTGCAATATCAGATCCTCCTCTGCTGCTATATTGTACGATTACATGATTCTTTTCTATTTTTAGCTCATACGTCATTACATAATCACCGTTATCAATAGTTACGCCATATAAACCTTTATTTTTTGACCAGTTTACATCCTCAAGATTTATTTTTTTTAAAGCTTCAGTAATATTTTTGTATTGCTCGTTTTCGGTTGTAAATGAATATTTATTTTTTAAGGTAACTTTATCATTGGCCAATATTGTCGCTTTAAATATCTTTAGCTCATTCATTAACTTATCACGATCTGTTTTAAGTTCAGCTGTTCTTTGCTTAAATAATTGCAAATTTTGCTGTTCAATTGTATTGTAAACAATTTTCTCATTGTCATTGATTGGTTTATACCATTTTTTATCAGAATAGTAATTGTCTATTTCACCACTTTTGAATTTATATCCTTTTCGGGCGTATAAATCGTTGGTAAGAAAACGCAATTCATCTATGCTTAAGTTTTTTATTTGTTCTTGCTTTATTGTTTTAGACAAACAAGTTTCACAGTCTTTAATTGCCTGCGATTGTGCTGTATTAGCAAATAAGATTACCAGGAGTATTAATTGTAATTGCTTCATTTTTGTATTAATTAAAGATGTAATGCTAAAGAATCTAATTTTTTATACTCTTGCTTCAGCAATATTCCTAAAGGTTTTATCTTAGTATAATTTACGGAATTTTCTTCCCCATTGATCAATTTATATTCTTTATCTGCATTTATTGTAATTACAACATCTGAACCATCATACTGAATACGACGTTTACCACTATTAATACGCTTAAAATCTACCAGCTTTATACTATTAATTATTTTTTTCCATGTATCGCTCGATGTTACTTGAGATCTGGTTTTTGTTTCCTTATAATTTGCCCATATATACTGGGTCGAATCTTTTGAAATTAAAAGACTGGAACTGGCAGCGCCCTTACCACCATTTTCGATACTATAAGAAACGGAATAAATAGTGTCTGCAGTTTTTCGTTTGCAGGAAACAATTGTTATTAAAAACAACACAAATAAGATTAAAGGTATTTTCATTTTTTTGAAACTAAATTATCGATAATTTATTTGTAAATGCTATTTCCTTACGATTACATCAGTATTGTTTACAAATAATAGTTGCTCCATATTATCCATTTTAGTAAGTGATAATATGCCATTTTTGTTTTCGTTGATTGCATTTATCCTAAAACAAAATTCATTTCCGTCTTTGTCCATTAAAGTTATAAATTCAATAGTATCAGATGAATAATTTTGACAGGAATGCGAAATGGTATAGCGATACATTACCTTAAAAATGTTTTTATTATAGTTGTAGACTTTTCCATCCTGGCTGAAAACCCATTTCGTATCCCGGTTTTGATCCATATACCAGGTTCCGATAATTTTTTTTGATGAAGGGTCTTCACTTTGGTTTTGTCCGGAGATTGTAGGTATTTGCAATAACAACAGTAAAATTAAAAATAGCTTTTTCATCATTTTTATTGTTTAATGGGTTGTCTGGTTTTCATTGTTATTTGAAAACTTGTTTGTAAAAATAATATTTAATTTGATGAGTAGAATATATAAAACTCATCTACTCCTCACTTTAAACTGCTTCATTTTCCATCGGAACATTTCATTGGTAGTTGATATCATTCAATTGGTTCTGTAAAAATATATTGTTCATCATATTCGATTTCAAATGCTTTTAGGATTTTTTGATATTCCTCTAAAAAAGATTCTTTTTTATGATGTTCCTCCTGATTTTGGATATACCGAATTACATTGGGAACATGACTTCTTGAATACGAAAAAGCACCGTAACCTTCCTGCCATGCAAAAGCCAAACACAATTTTTCTTGTTTAATCCATTTACTTGTTTCTGTTTTTACATTTTGAATAAGCGCAGAAATAGATTGTGTTGGACGCATACCTATAAAGATATGAATATGATCGGGCATACTGTTGATGCAAAGCATTTTATGATGATTTGATTGAATTATACCCGTTATGTATTGATGCAATCTGTCTTTCCATTCCTTGTCAATTAATGCTTTACGATATTTTACTGCGAAAACAAATTGTATATGTAACTGTGTGTATGTATTTGCCATTTTTTTTTACCTATGAGATGTTCCAATAGAACATTTATTTTGATTTCCTATAATTTATTACCAAACAATTTACAAAACCGCAAATAGCTACCGACGAGATGTTCCGATGGAACATTTATTTGATTTCCTATAATTTATTACCAAACAATTTACAAAACCGCAAATAGCTACCGACGAGATGTTCCGATGGAACATTTATTTGATTTCCTATAATTTATTACCAAATAATTTGCAAAACCGTAAATATCTACCGACGAGATGTTTCGATGGAACATTTATTTTGCAAACAAATTTTCAACTCTTGATTTTCTATAATTCATTGTTAATCAAATTACAAACTCCAAAATAACAATATTTCATGTTCCATAGGAACATTTCATCGGTAGCTAAAAAAAAATGTTGTTTTAGATATCGTCCCGGAGGGACGGTTGAAATTATACAATTGATTTTTTGAAAAATGTATTGTTCAAACGAAATTTTTGAATCAAAAATGAACAACATCATCTCAACCAACGAGATGTTCCGATGGAACATTAAAAAAACATTTTCTCATTTGTCTACCAACGAAATGTTCCTAAGGAACATTCTTTGTAAACAAAATAAGTAACTTGTTATTTTTACTTGGATTTACTTTGAAAATTTTAGTGGTAAATAAACCATCAAATCTATAAAATTGCCAATTTAATATTACCTCAAAAAGCTTTAATTATAATAGATGAAGGCAAGCCTTTGATTGTAATTGATACCTGGAACCAGATAAGAATTTTTAGAAAATTTTAGCATTGTCAAAACTTTAATAAAGTTTCAAAATCATAACAATTTATCTCTCCAAAAAAAACTCCAGTTGCTTAAAAACCGGAATCAAAGATTTTCCTTTTTCGGATAAATTATATTCAATATGAAGAGGTTTCAGTTTGATCACATTTTTATCTAAAATACCAAAATCTTCCAGTTCGCGAAGTGCTACTGCGATAGATTGTTTATTAGCACCTTTAATCTCTCTTAAAAGTCCGTTGAAGCGTAAAGGACCATTAACAGCCAACAAAAAAATCTGTGGTTTCCATTTTCCGGACAACAATTTTAGAAGCCCTTCTGCCGGACATTCATTTTCTTTTGGAGATTTATTTTCTGTAGTCATATTTTTTAGACTAATTGACTTGTGATTAAAGATAAGCGATGTTTGCAGTAAAATTATAAAATTAAAAACCGAAGCGTAAATTTAAAACAGTTATTTATGAAAATACTGTCGCTATTATTAATCCTGATTTTCAGTTGTAGCTGTCAATCGCAAATTATCTCTAAAATGAACGAAAACAAGATAAATCCGTTATTGTGCGATCCCGAAACCGGAACATGCGAAATGCCTGTTGATGAAAAACAAAATGAAATTGGCACTATTACGACAGAAACTAAACCAATAAAAATTGTTTATTACACAGATCCCATTTGCTCTTCGTGTTGGGGAATTGAACCACAATTGAGAAAACTAAAACTGGAATACGGCGATTATATTGATATTGATTACCGAATGGGCGGCCTCCTACCCGATTGGTCTTACAATAGCGGCGGAATAAGCAAACCATCTGATGTAGCGCATCATTGGAACGAAGCCAGTTTACATTACGAAATGCCTATCGATGGAAATGTTTGGATTGAAGATCCTCTTGATTCTTCGTATCCGTCTTGTATTGCGATGAAAGCGGCACAAATTCAGAGTAAGGAAAAAGCAATAAAATTTATGCGAATTCTTCGTGAAAAATTATTTCTCGAAAAGAAAAACATTGCAAAATGGGAAAACATTGCAGAGTCTGCGCAACTTGCCGGTCTTGACATTAATAAATTAAAAACAGATTATGAAGGAAAGGCAAAAACACTTTTTCAGGAAGATTTAGCTTACGCAAAAACCCTGGGCGTACGAGGTTTCCCTACTTTGTTTTTTTCTGATGGAAATAATAATCAGTTAACGGTTTACGGTTCTAAACCTTACGCTTCTTATGAAAACGCTTTATTGGCATTATACCCTGAAGCTAAAAAGAAACTATTTATTGCAGCAAATTCTTTAGCTCTATTTGAAATTTATCCCACTTTAGCTCCAAAAGAATATGCCGTAATCCTGGATAAATCTTATACTGAAGCGACAACTATTTTAGAAGACTTATACGAAAAAGGAGAATTGAATAAAAAATCAATCAGGAATGGTTCGCTTTATAGTAGAAAATAATCTAAAACTAAAAAGTCGTAAAGATTAATTCCTTTACGACTTTTACTTTTATTAATATTGTGCCTTCGAAACCAATTATCATCAATTGGCTATAAGAGAATCATTTGGATCACAAGGAAAATAAATCGTAATTTCTGTTCCTTCATTTAGTTTACCCACAGCACGAATATTTCCGTGGCAGGTTTGCATAATTTTTTTGCATAGAGCCAGTCCAACTCCTGAACCATCATATTTTTCGAGCGTATGTAATCTGGTAAATATTTTAAAAATAGACTCCGCATATTCTTGCTCGAAACCAATACCGTTATCACTAAATTTTACCCAATTACAATATACTTTATTAGAATATTCATTGATTTCCGGTTCTTTTGAAGCTGTTACCTTAATCAACGGAAGTCGGTTTACAGAAGCGTATTTTAATGAATTTTGCATGATATTCGAAAATAACTGCTTCATCAAAAACGGAACAGCATGCACTTCAGGCAAACTTTCGCATTCAACATTGGCTTTATTTTCTTCCATTATCTCCTTCATATCCCGCAAGGTTTCTTCCATAATAGTATTAAGGTTTACTTTTTGAATGGATTCTTTGGTATGTTTTATTCGGGTATATTTAAGGATATCTATCAATAAATTCTGCATTCTATTCGCAGATTTGGTTACGCGCTGTAACGAATCTATTATCGCTACCGAAGGGATTTCGGTAGTATCTGATAATACTTTCGAAGCAATAAACTGAATCTTACGCAAAGGTTCCTGCAAATCGTGTGTACTAATCCAGTTAATATTTTCCAGTTCCAGATTTGTTTCTTTCAATACATCACTAAGGTTTCGGTATTTCTCTTCTTCTTCACTAAGCAACAACATGATAATCTGATTATGAAGAGAATGCGCATAACTTGCCGCTGCAGTTAGTTCCGGTTGTAACCAGGCTTTACTTTGATGTTTTATAATCTGTTTCCATAAATTAAATGAATTTCTGGGATGCAGTCCTTTACTATCGATAATAATGGCTTTTTCAGGATCTCCTGCCCAATTGATCACGGCAACCGTTTCTGGTCTGTACCAAATAATATTATTACCATTTCCCAAAGCGTAATAAATTATTCCGGAAACATCCTCGTAACTTTTTAAATCTGTTACAAAATTGCTCACTTTATTAGTACTGAATGTTTTTCCGTACTCGTTATCCTGCATGCTCATGATGATCTTTTCGATCTCCTGATCAGATGGAGTTATTCCGTTTTTGTACGTTTTATGTCCAATACAAATAGAAACTCCGGTAGCATTACAAAGCTTTAGCAACTCAGGATTAGCACAAATAACTTCAAAAGAATCATTTTTTAACGGCAGATTCAAAGCTGTTAATTGTTCCAGGGCTTTATTCGTTTTACGTGCAATCTCATATTCATCATTCGATTGCCTTAAATCGATTTGAGAAGTAATAAACTGACCCTGAAGTTTGGCTGCCAGTCGAATTTCGGGAGAAATATTTTTAGGCGAATAATGGTGACAGGCAATAAGTCCCCACAATCTGCCGTGATGAATAAGCGAAATAGTAAGCGTTGCTCCAACTCCCATGTTTTTAAGATATTCAACATGAATTGGCGATGTGCTTCGCAACGACGAAAGACTCAGATCAAGATTTTTATTTTCTTTGTCATCAATAGTAAAAATAGGAACCGGTTCGTAACCAATATCAACAATAAGCCGCAAAAGATTTTTCATATACAATTCTCTTGCCTGCACCGGAATATCAGTATGAGGATAATGAAGCCCTAAAAATGGTTCCAGATCTTCTCTGCAATTTTCTGCAAAAATTTCACCGTTATAATCTTCATCAAAACGATAAATCATTACACGATCATATCCTGTTATTTCCCTTGTTCCCTCAGCAACAAGCGCACACAACTCTTTTAATGATCGGGTATTGTTCATATTAGACACAAACTGAATGGTCTGCGCATAAATATTGGCTAATTGTTCTTTGCCGGTAGATTGTGGCTCTGCTTCGAGCACATATATTGCACCGGATTTATGTATCGTAATCTGAAATGCTACGTCTTTTAGTTCGACTTCAAGCGGAAAAACTAGCTGCTCTTTTTGATTGTGTACATAATCATAAAGCTCTTTTTGTGCCGATGCTCCAAAAATCTTACTGAATTTGTGACCTAATAATTCGTCGTACGTTAAATCAAGAAACAAATTGATATTAGCACTGCAAAATTCAATTTCCCAATCTAAATTTATTCCTAACAAAAAACCATGAGGCTGAATACTTCCCGGAATGTGTATGGGTTCATGTTCACAATTTGTTAGTGTGACCAAATCACGATTTACAATGTCCTTAATTTTCATTGTTTACTATTATTCAAAAAATGGTTGTAAATAGTATCAAAAGCATAAACAGCACCTTTTATGATTTCGTCCTGACAATTATTTTGTTGTTCGTATGTTGTAAGTTGGCTTAGAAAATTTTTCCAGTAACTTCCTGTTTTATTACCATAACCTGCAAAATACGAGACTCCTTCCTGCTGATCTAATCCCGGAATTGTTTCTATATTTTTTAGAATAAAACGTCCGCCAAGCGAGGATCCTTCTATAACATATAGAATGCCTAATGCAAAGGGAACATTGATATCCTGATTACTAAAAACCGAAACTGTATTGTTTTTTGTGTAATGCAAAAAAGAAAGGTCTTTATCAATTAATTGCGTTTTTTCCCTTTCCTCTAAATCTGTAATATGATCTTTTAGTAAAGGAAAAACAATTTCCTGAGCACTATAATGCACATCATACATTAGCGATAAATAATGGCAATAATCAGCCATCTTCATTTGAGGAGAAAGTATGGATGCTGAAACCGGAAGGCTTTCGAGCTTTTTATGCGATGTGGCTGTTTGATTTTTAAGGTTTTCTAAAAAATCAATAGTTAAAGTAGAATCTAAATTGTTACTCATTGTAGATTGTGGTCATGTAAATTAATCTTTGTACGATATGCTATTTAATTCATGTTTTAGGTAATGTAAAAAACACAATTATGGCATTCTGGTAAATGTAGCCTTTTTAATCGGTAAAAATTTTATCGGTTTATTTAAAATTACATTTTACTGTGCATTTTTTGCCGGAAAACTCATTTACCACTTACATTTATACTTCTTCCAAAATTAATTCTGAAACTGCATCAATCGCCTGATCAACGATACTTTCAGGTTTTCCTTTAAATGTAAATTGTCTGGCTATTTCTTTATCCGGAAAGATAATATGAACAAAAATAGTTCCTACAGGTTTACGTGGAGTTTCGCTTCCGCCCGGTGTTGTTAGTCCGGTTAGGGCTACGCAAATATCAGACAGAACATAACGATGAAAATTTTGTGCCATTAATTTGGTAACAATGGCAGATTCTGCAGTATGCTTTTGAATGGTTCCCTGCGGAATTAAAAGTAAATCTTCTTTCATTGAAGTATGATAACAAACCATGCCACCAATGAGAATTTGTCCCGAATTGATCACGGTAGAAAATTCATAACTTAATTTTCCTGCCGAGGCACTTTCTACAAAACTGATGGTCCAATTTTTCTTTATTAAAGCCTGGCAACATGCAGTCACTTTTTCTGAAGCCATATTATTACTCAATTAATTATACTTATTTATTCTCCTGTTTCGCTATGAGGTGCGTCTACAGGTTTAGATTGTGAAGATCCTTTTTGTCGTAAAAAAATAGACAATACGATAATAGCAAAAACCGAAAGAAATTCGCTTTGCCAATTCTGAAAAGATTCAAACCAAAATCTTGATTCACCTAAATAATCCACCAAAGAAAGTTGTGGATCTCCTTTTAAAACATTCACTGTATTTTCATCTTTTAGACTTCCATAAAAATGAAGTACAAAAGAAGCAAAAAACAGCAAAAACAAACTGATTGTCAATGAGTTTTTATATAGCCAAAGCCAAACTCCCCCTTTTTTAACGGGCCATGGCGCGCCTTTTCGGTTGGCCGAAGGTTCACGGTCCACTTCTTCATCTCCATCAAAACCTTTCGATTCTGATGATCCTTTTTGTTTGAGAAAAATAGTCAGCCATACTAACAAAGCCATTTGCAGAAACTCACTTTCCCAATTTTCGAAAGTAGCTTCTATGAAATGTCCGGTGGTCAAATAATTACTCATCGTAACTGCATGACCACCGTTTTCTAAAAGCTCTTTGTTATATTCTTCTATACCAAAAAATACCTGACCTATAAAGGCACCGATAAAAAGTAACAGAAACACAATTGACAAACTGTTATGGTAGAAAAACTTTTTCATTTACTGCTTATTAGAAATTACATTTCAAAGAAATTATTCTTTTTTTAATAACTCTTCTCTTTCCCAGAAACGGTGTCTTCCCATTGCTTTTATAAAAGAAGTGGCCAAAGCCTTATCTCCTATTTTTTCGCTGGTTAAAATTCCCGCATCTTTCTGTACATCGTCTTTTAAAGGAAGAACCTGAACGCCCTGACCTTCGGCTGCGATAAACTTGCAGTGATGGTAAGCATCTTTTATAAATTCACCTACTTCTTTCTTGTTTTTAAGTGCCAAAATTCCTTTTCCTGCCGGAATATAAACAGCATCAAACAATACCGAAGCGGCAATAAGATAACTTTGATCTACAGCAATTTCAAGACCTTCTTCTGATACAATTGTACCTAAATGCGGTGCAATAATTACCGCTTTTGCTCCAGCATCTTTCAAGGCCAGTTTCATGGTTTTTACAGATTCTGCATTTACACCCTCTGCACATAAAAAAGCAACTTGTCTGGTGGCAATTGTATTCGAAATGGTTGGATTTTTCAACATGCTTAAAGCATCCGAATTCTCGATAGATTGTTTTACTTCTTTAGGCTCTTGTTTCCCTTCATCATCAGCTCCAACACCTTGATTAATTGGTTTTTCAAGTTCAGTTGGTACATTCATACCTAATGCTTTACCTACTTTTGCCGCGAGATTTTTATCGATTTGAGAAATTAATCCCAACATTCGTTCTCTAATGGCTTTTGTTTCTACTTTTCCTAGTTCAAAAGACAAAGCGTCTCCAATATGGTTTTGCTCAATAGGCGTTTGGCTGTTGAAGAAAAGTTTTGCCTGACTAAAATGGTCTGAGAAACTTTCGCTTCTTTCACGTATTTTTTGCGCATCGATTCTTTCGTTGAAACTACTAAAACCTCCCTCGTCGATTTTTGCCTGAAACGGACAACCGCCGCCTAATGAATTAGGATGATAACTCACGCGACCGGTTGGAATTTCCTGACGCATATGTCCGTCACGCTGATTGTTGTGCATAGGCGCAACAGTACGATTGATTGGGATTTCATGAAAATTAGGACTTCCTAATCTTGATAATTGTGTATCTGTATACGAGAATAAACGTCCTTGTAATAATGGATCATTCGAGAAATCGATTCCAGGAACTACATGTCCCGGGTGAAAAGCAACTTGCTCTGTTTCGGCAAAAAAGTTATCCGGATTTTTATTCAGAACCATTTTACCAATGATTTGTACCGGAACTAATTCTTCCGGAATCAATTTGGTTGGGTCTAAAAGATCGAACTCAAATTTGTGTTCGTCGGCTTCAGGAATGATTTGTACACCTAATTCCCATTCAGGAAAGTTTCCGCCTTCGATGGCTTCCCATAAATCCTGTCTGTGAAAATCGGAATTTTTACCGGAGATTTTTTGCGCTTCATCCCAGGCTACGGCGTGAGTTCCTAATTTAGGTTTCCAATGAAATTTTACGAAATGAGATTCGTTGTTTTTATTGATGAATCTAAAGGTGTGTACTCCAAAACCTTCCATCATTCTTAGACTTCTCGGGATTGCCCTGTCGCTCATTACCCACATAATCATGTGCATCGATTCTGGCATTAGGGAAATAAAATCCCAAAAAGTATCGTGCGCAGAAGCTGCCTGAGGCATTTCGTGATGTGGTTCCGGTTTTACGGCGTGTATTAAATCAGGAAATTTCATGGCATCCTGAATAAAAAAGACAGGCATATTGTTTCCTACCAAATCATAATTTCCTTCCTGTGTGTAAAATTTAACCGAGAATCCTCGTACGTCACGTGCTAAATCGGTTGAACCTCTTGAACCTGCAACAGTCGAAAAACGAACAAATACAGGAGTTTTGATGCTTTTATCGTTAAGAAAACCCGCTTTGGTATATTTCTCCATCGACTCATACAATTCAAAATAACCATGAGCTGCAGAACCTCTTGCGTGTACGATTCTTTCCGGAATACGTTCGTGATCAAAGTGGGTGATTTTTTCTCTAAGAATAAAATCTTCGAGTAAAGATGGTCCTCTTTCACCAGCTTTTAATGAATTGTTGTTGTCGTTAATTTTCACTCCCTGATTGGTGGTCAGAAATTGATTGTCAGCATTTGATTTATTAAATTCTAAATCTCTTTGTTTTTCATCAGCATGATCCTGACTTGGTTTCTTTGAATTTTTCATTTTTTTGATAGTTGTTTAGGATTTTTAAAAATGGTTTTAAAAAGCAGTTTATATTCTCATTTAATAAGTCATTAAAGTAGTTAGAGAGAATTATAAACTGTAACAAGCCTGACAAATGTAGGTTACAATACAACCAACTGCTTACATGATTTTACCCAAAGATTACATCATTTAAACATTTGATAATCAGCCCTAAATATTGATTTAATCTTTTGAGAAAATAGATTTTTATCTCTCCTGAAAAGTTATATCATTAAACAAAAAACTTACATTATAACCTGCTGTTAATTATACAATTACATTATGTTTTTTTATAAGAAAACAACAGCAGTAAGGAACTAGATTTGTACTATAACAAACAATTAAAAAAAAATATCATGAAAACTACAGATCAAAAAAACAGCAGCACTTCGACATCTGGTGCAAAGTCTATGGACAAAAAAATAGACAAGAAAGAAACGTCTCCAAAAAGAGAAACTAAACCAAATGAAAAGGATGCGAAGAAGCCGTCGACAACAAAAAAGTAATTAATTCTAAAGTATATTAACTATGGAACATGAAAACAATAAAAATTACGGTCAGGATAATCGTGATTTTAATCAGGACTTAGATACACTTATTGATAAGGAAAATGCTTATCAGGATGAAAAAAACCAGATTCAGGAAGAATTTATTGATGATGTAAATCACCAGACAAATGATTATAACCGAAACGAAAATAATCCTGGAGGAGCACCAATCACTAATGATGAGGATCAAATAACAAATGATGAAGATCCTGAAGATTTGGATGATACAGTAAAAAAAGACGGTGATCTTGATGACGATGATTCTGAAGAAGAGGAAGAAAATTTGAGAGATATAGAGGAAGATTTGGACGAGGTATCTCATGATCCTTTTCCGAGTACGAATCCGCAAAATTTTTAGAAAATATGAAATATTATAATTAGATAACCGTTAAGATTTTAAAACTTAACGGTTATTTTTTGTATATTGAAATCTGAAATTCGGTATAAATTCTATAATAAAAAATTAAAACTATGTAAACTTTCTAAGTGCCAATTGCTGTAATTTTAAACTATTGTTTTTAAATAATTTAAAACGATTATAGAAATGCATTTGTATGATGGATATTACAACTCAAATTATCTGGTTGTTTGTTTTGGCTATTCCGATAGCCTGTATCAGCTGGACTGTGACACATGAAGAAATATTTAAGGAACCTCGTGAATGGTGTGTAAAACATTCTAAAAATGACAGGACACTTTTGTCCCGAAAAGCCTTTTATCTCTTTACCTGCGAATATTGTTTTAGCCACTATGTCACAATTGCATTTTTGATCCTTTGTAATTATAAACTTTTGCTAAATGATTGGCGCGGCTATATTTTGGCAGGATTTTCGCTTGTTTTTATGGCTAATGTCTACATGAGTTTATTTGCTTTGCTTAGACAGGCTATTAAAAAAGAAAAAGTAGAAATCGAAAAAATTGAGAACGAAACAGATAGTGAAAAACTATCTACATAAAAAAGTATAACTAATAAATTGAAAAACTTATGGAAAATTTAAATTTTATAGATCCATTATTGCACGGAATTACCCCTGAAAAATCAACGAATAAAATACCTAATCTTTCTGCTAAACAATTGGCTTGCGCCGGAGTAAGCACACTTATAGTTGGTGCTGTATTAAAAAAAGCAGGACAAAACACAATTGGTAACCTTATTGGTGGTTTTGCTTTACCCTTATTAGCTTCAGCAGCTTACAAGCAATTTAATAAAATTTCGAAAGCAAAAAAAGAACTTACTGATAGTAGTGGAATCGAATACAATCACTAAAACCGTTCTATCTGTTTTTTTACTTTATTCTTAACCACATTAAACGATAAAAATATAGCCACGAATTCATGAATTGATTTTCATGATCTCGTGGCTTTTTTTAATTATTATATATTAGCTTCTTACTACTACTTCTTAATCAGGTTTTTAATTGTATCGACATGTACAGGAAAACATAAACCAATTTTAATTTAAAGCCTTGACATCTGAGCTAATTTACTTCAATCAAAATCAATTTATAAGCGTATACTGGCATTGATTATTTAATTTGAATATTTCCTTCGACCCAATTTAAAGCTTTGTTGAATTCTAATTTTTTAAATCCTTTAAATTCTCCGGGAACGACAAAACTAAAACCGTTTGTAAAAGTTATGATTTCGTCAGAATCTGTTACGATTGCAGCGCTATTCCATTTTCCTAAATGTTTTAATCCTAGTAAAGCATCCTGCAACCAGGCACCGGCTGTAAAATTTTGAATATCAGTGTCGAGAACTAATAAAAAGTTGACTTCATTACTTTGCTTAACTAAATGCTCTACAGCGGGAACAACTACGCTAAGAAAGTCTTCTTTTGTTACTTCGGCCAAAGCTCTAAAAGCTACAATATTGTCTGTTGTATCGATTTGATGTATCATTTTATGTGATTTTTTTGAATTATTGATTCTTGAATTTTATATTTTCTAAATTTTCGAAGAGTTGAAAATTACTATCAAATTTAGTTATAGAATGGGTTTTGAATCTTATAAGATCTCGTTTGAGTTTTATATTATAACTACTTTGTTTTTAGGGGCAGAGGTTCAGAGCTGCAAAGGTTCAAAGGTTTTCTAATTGGGTTTTTAAATTGAGGTGCAGAGGGGGTTTTGTTGGACGTGCCAATTGGACGTAAGACGCACTGCTGTGCGTCTACGATTAAACATGTGTGAATATTATTATGACTATGCAATTTGATTAATAATCAACAGTGATAACGAATCTACAATGATAAATTGATAATGATAAGTTGATAATCGTCTTATGAAAACTACGTGCGCATGAGGGATAGAGCTAAGCTACCGAAGTAGCAGTGAAAGCCCGACAGCATCCCGATAAGAGGGCGTATACACGCAAAGTAACTTTGCCCTCTTGTCGGGATGGTGGCATGCCCCTATTTTTAAGGTTCTGAGATGTTAAGACGCTAAGGTTCTAAGTTTTTTTCTGGGTTTGAGATTAGTTGGAAAGTTTGTAAGGTTTTGTTAGATGGGAGAAGCTTATGTATATCCTGAATTAAAATGAAAAAGCCTGTCTCTTTCGAAACAGGCTCTTTGTAAAAAAAAATAAACTAACACAAAACTTTTAATTATATCCTTGATTTTGTTTGAATACTTTTTGATCAATAACGGTTTGCGGAATTGGGAATGCTCTTCTAAAGGGTTGAGAAGCAGCTTTTGCAGTTCCGGCTAAATCGAATTTTCCAAAACGGATACTTTGTGGCCTTCTTTGTAATTCCCAGTACAATTCGAAACCTAATTCTTTGTACAATTGATCTGAGTCTAAAGCAGTAAGTGCTTTTCCCGGAGCATTGCCATATAAAGATTCTCTTTTTCTGCTGGTACGCAATTTATTAAGATCGATCATGGCTAATCCTGCGCTTCCTTTTCTAAAATAGGCTTCGGCTCTCATGGCGTAAATTCCTCCTAGACGGAATAACGGAATATCAACATTACTGTTTCCGTTTCCTCCTTCAGGATCGAATTCGTATTTAAAAACACGTGCTCCCTGATTGATTTCGTTTTGAGCAAAAACAGATTTAGTTGGGTCTGCAAAGGTTAATGATGGGGTAAAATTCATTCTTGTACCTGTACTTTTTTCCATAAATAACGGAGAAACTTTGATACGGTTACCTACCATTTCAAGAGATCCTGAAGCCAACAATATAGGACCGTATTGAAGTCCGGCCTGAATTCCTCTGTTGAAATGGAACCACGGCAACGCCGGGCTGCTTTTAGGTACAATATCGGTTGCGGGAACACTTACATCTGTACCATCGTTCATGAACCATGTACCGTCAGCATATTGGTAATGTTGTTCGAATCTTGGATCGTCATGATTACCATCCCATGATGCGTAGAATTCGGGAGTTATACAAGCAGCATTTGTTCCTCTGTTTGCTGCAGATGCTCTCTGGTTACGCTCCATACACACATAAGCAAAACTGTTTGAACCGTTACGGATGTAATCTATTTTTTGAGAAATAGCGAAAATAAGTTCTTTACCATTATTGTTGTCTCTTGCAAAGTTTTTGAAAAAGTCGCTTTCTAAACTGAATTTTCCTGAATCGATTAATAAAGAGGTGTAATAAATAACACGGTCCATATCTGTTCCTGTGCTTCCTGTTACGGCCGGTTCATTAAAATTGAAATTTGATGACGCATTGTAACGATCTTTGAACACAGCACGATTTAAATACATATTGGCTAAAAAAGCATAAGCAGCTTGTTTGGTAAATCTTCCCTGATAGGTTCTTTGCGTTCCAATATCAGCCAAATCAGGAATTAAAGCCTCAACATCTGTAATTAATTTATCTATTTGAGTATCTGCTTTTAAAATTTGTAAAGTGGCTTTTGTATCCATTGGATCTTTATATGGAGCTTGTGCGTATAAATCTAAAGTGGTATACGTGTAAAAAGCCATAAGTGCTTTTGCTTCTGCAGCATATAATTTCTTTTCAGGAATTGCACTTTGTTCAGCTGATTGTATAGCGGTTATACAACGTGTAATACCATTTGTTAATAAATCCCAGTTACCTACAATGATTGAATTGGTAGAGCTCCAGGTAAATTCGTGCATATCTCTCCATTTTCCGCCATCTCCCCAGTCACTTCCGCGAGTTGGTAAAATTGCTTCATCTGTAGTGTATTCCTGCATGGCAAAAATGGCTCCATGATCAACGAAAGTTCCGTCACCCAATCTGTCATAAGCGGCAGCAAGTGAACCCGCAGGATCTGAAACTGTATTTCCAGGTATTTCATCTAAAAAAACTTCATTCAGATCAGTACAGCTGTTGAGAAGAAAAATAAAAGAGAATAATGTTAAAAATTTTATGCTTAATAATGTCTTTGTCTTCATAATTTATAATTTTAAAGTTGCTCCGAAACTGAACGTTCTCGAAGTTGGATAAGCTGCGTAATCGATTCCAATAGATTGGTTTCCGTCGGTTGCTTTAGGCGTATTTACTAATGGATCAAATCCTGTATAATTTGTAATTGTAATTAGGTTATTTCCTGTAACATACAGTGTTAAGCCATTAATCCAGTTTAATCCTTTCAAATCAAAATTGTAACCTATACGTGCCGCATTTAATCTTATAAAATCAGACTTTTCTAAGAAAAGCGTAGACAAAATTGGTGAGTTTGTTGGGTTTGCCCCTGACTCATAATATCCTGTTGCCACGTTACGATCTGATGCTAAGTTGTTAATATTTAAAGCATTCAACCCTGTATTGTTCAACAAATAACCGCCTGTTTGCCCGATAATTGAGAATGAAAAACTAAAGTTTTTATATCTCATATCACTGTTGAAACCGTAATAAAAAGTGGGTAAAGCTCCTTCGATAATAATTCTGTCGCTGTTATCAATTTTACCGTCTCCGTTCTGGTCTTTAAATACGTTTGCTCCATTTTGATCAAAACCAGTATGCTCTAACAAATAAAATGAACCAGCCGCATAACCGCTCTTGTAAATATTAGCATTAACTCCTGATTGTCCAGGACCAGAAATAGCACCTGTTAAGATTTCTGAAAGGGGTAAGTTTTCAATTTTGTTGTTTAATGTAGATCCATTCACATCAACATTCCAGGTAAAATCTTTTCTATCGATGATTTTAGAACCCAGCATAATCTCAATACCCTTATTAACAATTTTACCGTCGATATTTGTCCAGATAAATTTTGTCTGACTCAAAGGAGTTGAAGGTATATACAAAATAGCATCTGTAGTTGTTTTATTAAAATAGTCTACAGTTCCATAAAATCTGTCATTCCATAAATTAAAATCAAGACCTACATTATATTGTGTAACAACTTCCCATTTTAAATCTGGATTTGCTGTTCTGGAAACAGAAACACCATTTACAAGATTTAAATCGTCATTTAAATAATATCCGTCCGGGCCAGCCAAAGAGTAACTTGCCTTAGTTTGTTTATTAGGTACTTCCTGATTTCCTGTTTGCCCCCAACTTGCTCTAAGCTTTAGGTTATTGATTGTTTTAGAATCTTTCAGGAAATTTTCATTAGTAATATTCCATCCTAAAGCAAATGAAGGAAAATAACCGTATTTGTTATTATCTCCAAAACGTGTAGAACCATCAGCTCTCATAGAAGCTGTCAATAAATATTTATTATCGAAACTGTAATTTAATCTTCCAAAATAAGATTGCAATTCGTTTTCCTGAGCATAACCTGTTGTACCAGATTGTGTTCCTGCAAAACCTGGATTAATAGATGGTTTTACACCTGCTCCCTGCGCTGAAATTCCATCAATACTGAAACTTGTTCCTGATCTTTCAAATTTTTGATAAGAGAATCCGCCAAGAACTTCAAATTTATGTTTATCGAATGCCTTATTATAAGTTAGATAATGCTCAACCAATGAATTTTTTGAATCAAGATTGTTCTGAACATATTTACCTTTTGGATTTAAATCGGTAAGGTTGGGATAAATTGTAGTATTTCTTTCTGATGTAGAGCGATCTACACCAATATTCAATTTATATTCTAATCCGTCGATAATTCTGAAAGAAGCCTCTAAATTTCCTAAAACTCTTAATGTACGCGTTTGATCCTCATAAATACTTAATAAATAAGCTGGGTTATAATGCGCGTTCATATTAAAATTGGTGTACTTTCCGTTAGCATCAAAAACTGATCTTGTTGGGTTAGCCATCAAAGTATGCACGATCAATTGTCCGTTAGAACCACCATCATCACTTGTAGGAACGCCATCATCTGTAGTCTGGCTCGCAGTAAGATTCAGTTTTAATTTTAAACGTTTGTTGTCTAAAAATGATTCAGCAGCATTAATTCTACCCGAAAGACGTTTGAAATTACTGTTATGAATAATTCCTTCCTGATTCATTTGTGCAACAGATGCATAATAATTTCCTGATTCTGTTTGTTTTGCAAAAGACAAAGCGTTGTTTGTAGTAATTGCAGATCTAAAAATTACATCCTGCCAATCTGTGTTTCCGCCATGATCAAATGCTTTATCTTTTATAGCGTTTCTATATTGGCCTGCATCAAGAACATCTAATTTATGAGCAACAGTAGAAACTCCCATATAAGAGTCAAACGTTAATGTTCCTTCGCCTTTAGATCCTTTTTTAGTGGTAACCAAAACAACTCCGTTAGATCCTCTTGCTCCGTAAATAGCTGCAGCAGATGCATCTTTAAGAACTGTAATCGATTCGATATCACTTGTATTCAAAAAGTTTAATGGATTTTTTGCCGTTGAACCTCCAAAACCAACATTAGTTCCGGCAGGGCTTGTATCATCATTAGACAATGGCATACCATCAACAACAAACAAAGGTGTACTTCCGCTTCTGATAGATCCCACTCCACGAATGGTAACGTTTACACCAGCACCAGGTTCTCCGCTTGTATTCACAACACGAACACCCGCAACTTTTCCTTGTAATAGATTATCAACAGAAACGTTTACACCTTGTTTAAAATTAGCCGCTTCTAATTGCGTAACAGCTCCGGTAACATCTTTTTTGGCTTGTTTTCCGTAACCCACAACTAAAACCTCGTTCAATTCGGCAGTGCTTGGTTCTAATTGAACTGTCATAAAACCAGACTGTGCAGCAAGAACTTTTGTAGTATATCCTACATACGAAACTTCGATATTTTTTCCTTCACCTACAGAAAGTTCAAATACTCCGTCAAAATCAGTAACAGTTGAGTTTGAAGACCCGCTTTCGATTACAGTTGCACCCGGAATTGGTAATTTGTTTTCGTCAACAATTTTTCCTTTTACTCTAATTTTATCAACCGCTTTTACAGGAACTGCTTTTGGCGCAGCTGCTTTCTGAATTAAAACCAATTTACCATTAATGTTATAATTGAAATTGGCTTTTTTAGAAAGATCACTTAAAATTAATGCCACTGATTCATTTGTGTAATTTACTGCATACGTGGTATTATCAGCAATAATAGCTTGTCCGTAGCTGAATTTATAATCCGTTTGCGCGCTCAATTTTGAAAAAATAGAAACAAGTGTCGCTTTTTCTATTTTATTTTCTATTTTTGATTTTTTTAATGAATTAGTTTTACTAAAACCACTCTCAATGGTCAGTAACGCTAGTACTAAAAAGATGAAACTCTTTAGATTTAAATAAGAAGGTTTAAAATACATGATTTAAGTTATTGGTTTTTTTACGATACTTAATGATAAATGGCAGTTGTTCTCAGCAACTGCTTTTTTTGTTTTTAATCCACTTTTACTATTTCGCCATAAACTTTAAATTTTAGGTTTGTGATATAATTTATTTGTTCTAAAACATTCTCTAATGATGCGTCCTTCTTTATGAACACCGTTAATGGCGTTGCCAATACGAGCTTATTTTCATATTGAAATGAAACTCCGTATTTATATTGTAAAACCGTAATTACTTGTTTTAAAGTAGTCTGATTGAGCGTAACATCTGTATTGTACCAATTGACCAAATAGGATTTTTCAGCCATTTGTTTGGTTAATTTTTGTGCCGTAAACAAAGCTTCTTCGTTTGGAACCAAATCTACGCTCTGCCCTTTCGTAGAAACATTTACCTTACCGGTTACGACAATCACTTCGCATTTTAATTTTGACATTTGAATGTGAAATGAAGTTCCTACAACTCTCGTTTTAATTTCGCCTGAGCTAATAATAAAAGGATGCTTTTTGTCTTTGGCTATTTCAAAAAATGCATTTCCTTTTAGTAAAGAAACTTTTCTTTGTCCGCCCATAAATTTTTCAGGATACTGAAATGATGAATTTGCTGCCAGATAAATTTTCGAGCCGTCACTTAATTGGATAGATTTGGGGGTATCTGACGTTTTAAATGATAATTGCTTTTCGGCTGTAATACCTGGTTTAAAGTAAAACCCTAAACCAACCAGAAAAAGAATGCTGGCAGCTGCCATATATTTTAAGTAAGGATTGAAGGCTTTCTTCTTTCCTATTCGAATTTGAATATTGTCGTAAATATCCTGAGCAACTTCGTCCGGGTTTCCCATTGAAGTTGTATCCCAATTTGATTTTTGATATTCACTAAAAGTAAAATTATGCAACAAATCTTCTTCTGCTCTTGAAGTTTTATGTCGGGAACTTTTATTGATAAGATATTCTAAACTGTGCTTGATTCTTTTTACCATAATACTTGTTATTATCAATAAGTACCAGAAATGCAAAATCGTACTATCGCGAAATATTACGAAACCATTAACAGAAAGTTATCTTAAAAGTTTTTGTGCAAAATGATGTATGGAGCAAGCCAGGCAAGGTCTTTCAGGCCTTCACGCAATTGTTTTAAGGCCGAAGAAATTTGATTTTTTACGGTTTGTTTCGAAATTCCGAGTTCTTCGGCAATCTGATCAATTGACATATCCTGAAATTTGTACATCAGCAAAACTTCTTTTCGTTTCTCCGGAAGTTTATCCAATAAGGAATACAATAAATCCATTAATTCAGGATCGATCGAGCTGAAATTATCAATAATATAATCTTCGAATTTATCCTCAAGAATCGTCTTGTCGAACTTGTTATTCTGGTAATGTTTGAAAACCTGATTTTTTACCGCACGAAACAAATAAGGCTCGATGGCATTTATAGTAATGTCATCTTTTCGTTCCCATAAATCGATAAAAACATCCTGAACAATGTTCTGCGCCAAGTCTTTATCCTGAGTCATCGTATACGAAAAAGCATTAAGCTTTTTCCAGTAATCATTATACGTTTTTTCAAATACTTCAGGATTTTTCATAGCTTATTTTGGGACTGTTTGGTGATGTAAAATAATAAAATGTTATACCAAAGTTTTTTGCCTGAACGTTATCTTTAAATTAAATAAAGAATTATTCTGATGTAGAAATACTACTATTTTAGGGCAATGATGACAATCAGGTTGCGATTTCTTTTTTTTTAAATAACATAAAAATCAAATCCTGTCTTTACATTAGTACTTTCTAAAAAAAGGTAATTTTCTAGTGCTGCGTCCTCAGTTCTAATAAAAATTACATTTTCAAAATCATGAAACAAATTCTGTTTACTTTATTTCTTGCCGGCGCCATAAACAGCAGCGTTCAGGCTCAAAATGACAACTTAAAAATCAATCAAATACAAGTAATAGGTTCACATAATAGTTACCGCCAGAATATCGAACCGGATTTATACAATTTCATTCAGGCAAAAGACACTTCGCGTTCCTTAAAAGGATTGCAATACACGCATATTTCAATTACAGATCAGTTGAACAAAGGTTTGCGAAATCTTGAAATTGATGTTCAGGGCGATCCTAAAGGCGGAAAATTTGCACATCCTAAAGGTCTGGATCTGGTAAAATCTGAAAAAGTTTATGACCCAAATGGAGAAATGAACAAACCGGGTTTTAAAGTTTTTCACATGATCGATATTGATTTTAGAACATCTTGCTACACGCTTCAAAATGCTCTTGCGGAATTAAAAAAATGGTCTGATGCAAATCCGGATCACATTCCGGTTTTTATCACACTGGAACCCAAAGATGACGATAGTTTCATGGGTACAAAAGCAGAGAAATTTACACCTGAATTATTTGATGCTTTAGATGCTGAACTCCGCAAAGGTTTAGGTAATAAACTAATAACACCGGATATGGTTCGCGGAAAATACAAAACCCTTGAAGAAGCGGTTTTACACAACAATTGGCCAACGCTGAAAAAAGCAAAAGGTAAATTTTTATTTATTTTGGATAATAACGGAGCCAAAAGAGATATGTATTCACTGAATCATCCATCCCTAAAAGGACGCTCCGCTTTTATCTGTGCAGAACCAGGAAAACCAGAGGCGGCAACTTTGATGATAGGAAATTCTGAAGATCCAAAAATTACAGATTTAGTCAAAAAAGGATATATTATAAGAACCAGAGCAGATTCTGATACTAAAGAAGCACGCAAAAATGATTACACACACTTTGAAGCTGCCAAAAAATCCGGCGCTCAAGTCATCACAACAGATTATTATTTGCCAAGTACTTTCTTCAATTCTCCTTATCAAATCAAATATGATGATGGTAGTTATGTGAGAGTAAATCCGGTTACTGGAGGGGAGTAAGTTTTCAGTCTCAGTCTCAGTTTTCAAGTTGGAATGAGTGAAAAAAATTTAACCGCAAGGAGCGCAAAGATTTTTACATGTAAGGTTTATATAAAACGCAAAGTTCGCAAAGCTAATTGATAAAGCTTTGCGAACTTTGCGTTTACTAACGACAATCTAAAACAAAAAACCTTTGCGCTCCTTGCGGTTAAATTCACACCCAAAAATTACGTTCCAACAAAACTTGAAACCTGAAACAAATTAAAACCTGAAACTATTTTTCACTCTTAATCTCCCCACTCTTCAAATCAACACTAAAATGATCCGCAGGAACTTCATGCATGAATTTATTAAAAATGATCAGAAACAATCGCATTTGGTTTTGCAATGGTTTTTCTTTTGATGCATCTTCTTTATGGTTTTCGAAAAATAACTGAGATACCGCTTTATATTGTTTCGCTCTTTCAGTTCCAACATCAACTAAAGCCAATTCATCCGCACTTCTAAAACGGTAGAAATCTACTAACATGTCATAACCTGTCCAATTGAAATCTTGTCTTTTTAGGTTGTTTTCAGACAAAAGTTTATCTGTTTTACTTTCAGCTTCTGACCATTCTTTTTTAAAGTTTTCTTTGTTCTTTAAAATCACATCAAAATCTTTATCAGATTGCATATTGGCTAAAACCAATAAATCTTTTGCAGAAATATTTAGAATAAAATTCTTGAAAGATTCCGGCCAATCGTCTTTCAGGAAACGTAAACGGACTAGTTCCTTCAGATGAAAATCGGTAAAATCATGGTAATTTTTGGTTTTTAGGATATCGAAATTCCAGATGTCTTTTGTGTTTTGACTTTCTAAGAATTGATATTCCATTTTATACAAATCAAAAAGTTCATCGTATCGCGGAACCTCATCAATTGTAATCGTTTGAATGTCTACCAAATTATCTTTTTTGATCGTCAACAACTTATAAGCTGGAATATACGCCGCCAATGATGGCGTTTGAATATTGACCAAAGTATTTCCTTTTGCTGTTGTACGAACTCCTGTATCATTAATATGCATATGTCCGCCAAAATGAATCTTCAATCCCGCATCAGCAAAAACCTGTGCTACTTCTTCGACCGGAACGCGATTCAATTGCCATTTGTTTGGCCCAAGTAACTCTTTTATTTCCGCGGAAGCGTCATCATTAAAATCAATCATCGGGAAATGACTAAAAGCAATCAAAGTTTTACCTTGTTGTTTGGCTTGCGCCGAAATTTCTTCAACCCATTTTATCAGATGTTTTTTGTTCGAAAGTACATTATTATAACCCGTACTGGCTTCTGAATAGCTTTTAGAATCTTTTGGATCTCCGTCGTTCTTTTTTGGAATATAAACATTCCCGTCGATTGCCATTAACCAAAGTCCGTCAACAGGTTCAACGACATAACTCACATCCGGAACTTCAAATCCAGGCGATACATTATAGACTCTATTGGATAATAAAGCCGCTTTTGATGCTTTTTCGAAACTATAATCTTTAGAAGTATAAGTTGCAAATGGCGTTGCCCAGAATTTGTATTTTTTGTTGGGATAAAAACCAAAATTTTTAAGATTATCAGTAATTCCCAAATAACCCATTTTAGCAATATCGGCGGTCACAACAACAGGCTGTTCGATGGTTAAGTTTGGCTTATAGAGGCCTTCTTTGCTATAAATGGGTTGACTTTTACCGTCTTTTCCTAAAAAATCTTCTTTACCGGATTCCTGAGCAAAAGGTCCAACGGGATCGTGATTTCCAGTGGTAATGAAAAACTCGATATTGTATTTTTTTCTGTATTCATCTAAAATTTTCTCTAATCCTTTTACGTGAATCGGCTGACCGTCATCTGTGTAATCTCCCGGAAGTGCGACATATTTTATCTTTCTTTTTGCGATATCTTCTAAAGCCGCGATGAAAGCAAAATAGTTCTCATTGAAAATTCGGGTCGAATGCAACTGAGACGCCATTGTTCTCATTAACGTATATTTTCCGGTTTTCGTATTCAAAATGCCTTTAAAATCATTATCAGAAAATGTTCCGAACAAATCCTGTAAATGAACATCGGATAAAAAAGCAACCTGAACGCCGTCAAGATTCTTTTGTTTTTGCGCTGAAATTGTGGTGTTTAATAAAACAAAAAAAAGAATGGCGAAGCAATATTTATGTAGAGAGGAAAATTTAAAAATCATAGGTTAGGCTTTTGCAAATGGGGTTATAAAAAGATTTGCAATTTTAGGAATTAAAACTTTAAAATCCTTTATCGTATTGTTACGGAATGATAATTATTACTGCTGTACCGTGATGTTGATTTAACTGCAAGGTTCGCAAAGTTTTTTTGTAGCTGGTGCGTAATAATCGCGCAAAGTCGCGAAAGCGCAAAGTTTTTATTTTCTTTGCGACTCTGAGACTTTGCGAGATTTAAAAATAAATCCTTGCGAACTTAGCGTATCCCGATAGCTATCGGGATTGCGCTCTTCGCGGTTAACTTTTTTTATTTAAATTTATAATCAACTTTCAATTCACATTAATCATGGAAACAAAAGATGGAAAACAAGCCATTTATGCCCAAACCAGAAAAGAATGGCGTGATTGGTTACAGGAAAATAGTCAAATAGAGAAATCGGTCTGGTTGATTTTATATCATAAAAAAAGTAAAGTCGAAAGCATTAATCTTGTTGAAGCAACCGAAGAAGCTTTGTGTTTTGGATGGATTGACAGTTTGTGTAAAAAACGAGATGTCGAAAGTTTTTATCTCACCTTTACTCCCAGAAACCCCAAGAAAAGTAAATGGAGTCAGCCTAATCGTGATCGTGCCCAAAGAATGATTGAGCAGGGTTTAATGACAGAACAAGGACAAAAACTTATTGATATTGCGAAAGAAAATGGGAAATGGGAACCTGTATAAAAAATGTCATCATAAACGCGATCATATAAACTCAATCAAAACGCAAACACAAAAATGGAAGAACATCAGTCTTTAATAAACCACATACAAAACCGAATATCACTTTCTGAAGAAGAAATGCATCAGTTTGTTTCTGAGTTTAAAATTACAAAAATCAAAAAAAGACAATTTATTATTCAACCTGATTTTGTCGCTAAATATAGAAGCTATGTAGTAGAGGGCGCTTTAAGAGCTTATGTTGTAAGTGATCAGGGACAAGAACATACAATTTCGTTTGCGATTGAAGATTGGTGGATTTCTGATTACAACAGTTATATTTATCAACAGCCGGCGACTATGTTTGTAGTAGCATTAGAAGATGCTATTCTCCTGCAAATTGATTTCGAAACAGAAACGAAACTAAAAAATGCTAATCCAAAATTCGAAACTTTCTTTCGTATTACGGCTGAGCGTACAGCAGCATTTTTTCAGCGCCGAATTATTATAAATCTTACTTCAACTGCTGAGAAACGTTATGATACTTTTATAGAAAATTTTCCTTTAATTGTAAAACGCGTGCCTCAATATGCACTAGCTTCCTATTTGGGCATGAGTACTGAATTTCTTTCGAAAATACGGAACAATAAATTAAAAAAGAAAAGTTGAACTACTTCAACCTTATTTCATAATCTACTTCATTTTTATTGAGTAAAAACAGTCACAACTTTGTAATGTAATTTTAAATACAAAGAAAATGGCAACGAATAAAAATACTGCGCTTGTAGTTGGAGCAAATGGAGTGATAGGAACTAATATTATTCATCATCTTTTATCTTTAGGAAATTGGTCTGTTATTGGTCTTTCCAGAAGAGGTGGTGAGAATGCTTCAAATCTTGAATATATTTCAGTCGATTTACTGGATGCTGAGGATTCTCAAAAGAAATTATCTCATCTGGATAACATTACTCATATTTTTTATGCTGCTTATCAAAATCGTCCTTCATGGGCTGAACTTGTTGAACCTAATCTGACAATGCTTCAAAATGTTGTTAGTACAATTGAGCCATTAGCTAAGAATTTACAGCACATAAGCTTGATGCAGGGATATAAAGTTTATGGCGCGCATCTTGGTCCTTTTAAAACTCCCGCAAAAGAAAATGATGCCGGTCATATGCCTCCGGAATTTAATATCGACCAACAAGAGTTTTTAGAAAAAAAACAACAAGGAAAAAACTGGAATTGGACCGCTATACGTCCATCTGTTGTTGGTGGTACAGCATTGGAAAACCCAATGAATTTGGCACTTGTTATTGCTGTCTATGCTTCCATTTCAAAAGAATTAAATCTTCCGCTTCGTTTTCCCGGAAAACCAGGAGCGTATGACAAACTTATGGAAATGACCGATGCCGGATTATTAGCCAAAGCTACCGTTTGGGCGGCTACAAATTTGAAATGTGCCAATCAGGCTTTTAATATTACCAACGGAGATTTATTTAGATGGACGGAACTATGGCCAAAAATTGCAGCCTATTTTAATATTCCTGTTGCACCCCCTCTTCAAATCCAACTTCAAACAATTATGGCTGATAAAAAAGAGTTATGGGAAAATATTCAGGAAAAATACAATTTAGAAAAACACAGTTATGAAAAATTATCCAGCTGGGGATTTGGTGATTTTGTTTTTTCATGGGATTACGATTTCTTCGCAGACGGAAGTAAAGCCAGACGTTTTGGTTTTCATGAATTTATTGATACCGAAGAAATGTTCTTTACAATATTTGATCAATTACGTCAGGAAAAAATTATTCCTTAAATAAAAAAATCTGTCATTTCTGACAGATTTTGATTAGGTAAAGCCTTTGTCAAAGTTTAAAACTTTGACAAAGGTTTAGAATAAATATAACTAACTATTTATTTTTTAATAAAACGTCTTACCGTTTTGATTCCGTCTTTTTCTACCGAAATAAAGTAAATTCCAGATTTTAAACCTGACACATCTATTCTGTTATCGTTTACTTTTTGTGTTGAAACAGTTGCGCCGCCTTCAGAATTGATAATGCATACGTTTGCTCCAGAAACTTCAATAGTAAATGAAATTGAATCTTCGCTAGGATTTGGATAAATACTCAAATTTTCGATACCCGTTGCAGAAGCTGTTTTAGCAGCTAAACCTGCAGCCGATTTCGTGATTCTGAACCAATTGATATTGACACCAGAACTTTGTATAAATATCCCGAAATTGTACGTTCCTGCATTTACATTTACGGTTTGAGAAACCGTTTGCCAGTTTTGCCAACCTCCTGTATTAGGAATATTAACATTACCTAACTGAATACTTCCTGCATTTAAATCAGATGATATTCTGGCGCCATTTACAGCACTTGCTACTCTATATTCGATTACATAAGAACCCGAAGTTGGGAAATTGATATTAGAATATGCCATCCAGTCGCCTGTATCTGCATATCCTACATTTAAGCCTCCGCCTGTATCTGTAGTAGATTCAGTTTGTACACCACTCATCGAAGAGTAGCTTTCTGCTTGTATTAAAGTTCCTGTACCTGTTGGTGGATTACTTCCGGTAATAACCTGATTTACGGCTGTTAATAATGATTTAGAACCCACAGCATCCTGAGACAATTCCCAAATCATAACTCCGCCCGCATTCTGAATCGCGAAGGTTGTTTTTGCTTTAATGGTTGGAATCCCGTTATAATAAATCGTATTTCCTACCTGATCCAGATTTTCTGCTCCCGGATATTGCGCTACAATATTGGCATAAGAAATTCCCTGATTAGCAGAAGCTCCAAAACCATATCCGTAAAACGGAAGTCCAATGATCGCTTTGCTTGCCGGTAATCCTCTTCCTGTCCAGTAATTAAACTGGTTTACTGCCATACTGTACGGAGAATGTTGTCCTGGGTTTCCCGGTTGCCACGGTCCTGTTGCATCATACGCCATGATGTTAATCCAGTCAAAAGCTACAAAAGTAGATGCAGGTACATTTGCACCGCCATATCCTTCTGAAAGCGCCGCCGAAATTAGTTTTCCATTAGCATGCAATTTGGCCGCAAGCGCTATCACAAATCCGCCATAATCGCTATTAATTGCCGGCCCTTCAAGATCCATGTCGACACCATCAAAATTATGAGCCACAACATAATCGTAGATTTTCTGAATAAAAGCTGTTCTGTTGGCAGCTTTAATCAAATTGAAGTAGTTATCACGAATAGCGCCTCCTTCAGAAACTGAGCCTCCTCCAAGGGAAACAAAAACTTTTACGTTTTGAGCATGTGCCGCATTAATTATGGTATTACTTCCTGAATTAAAAGACAGATATCCATTGGCATCAGGATTTTCGAAAGCAATATTAATATGCGTCAGTTTACTGTACTGAACGCTGCTCGAAAAGGCATTCAGATCTACCCAATTTGGGATATAAGCGATAACTTTTTTTTGGGCAACTGATAAGTTAACAATACCCAGAACCAAAATCAAGATCCATTTTAGCTGGATCACTTTGTAATTGTTTTTCATAGTAACATTTTTTAATAGATTAATAGATATGTAAATTTTCGGGGGAGAAAATAATTTTAGTTTTTAGACTTTAGATTTCAGATTGGTTGGAACCTAAAAATCTAAAGACTTAGATCTAAAATTTCTTTTAAAACTATTCTTTAATGCCTTGGGTGCAATCCATAAAAATCTTAATCAAACACATAGAAACATAGATTTTATTTGTTTGAAAAAAGAACATTAAAAAGAAACTCGTTTCTATCACATAGTCCCGAAGCTTCGGGATGTGTTAATGCAAAGTGAAACGCCTTTTTTGATCTTTATAATTCTATGTTCCTATGTGTTAAAATAATTACGCCCAACAGCTTATTTCTTTATAAAACGTTTCACCGTTTTCTGACCGTCTTTTTCAAATACTATCAAATAAATTCCGCGTCGTAAATACGAAACATCTAAACTGTTATTATTGACTTTTCGTCCGGAAAATACAGTTCCTGTCTGAGAATCTACAATGCTTACATTTCCTCCGCTGACATCCGTTGTAATGTAAAGTGTATTTTCGACCGGACTTGGATATATGTTCAATGCCGTTTCGACAACTTCCTCCTCAACCACTTGAGCTTGAGCTGATTTAGCTGTTAAACCCGCACCTACTTTTGTAATTTTTATCCAGTTAATGTTCATTCCGGTATTCTGAATATAGATTCCAAAATTGTACGTTCCTGCATTTACATTTACCGTCTGAGATACCGTTTGCCAATTTTGCCATCCTCCTGTGTTTGGAATATCAACATTGCCTAAAACAATAGTTCCTCCGTTTAAATCAGACGATAACCTACCACCCGTTACGCCACTTGCAACACGGTATTCTATTAAATAAGAACCAGTCGTTGGAAAATTAATACTGTTATAAGCCAACCAGTCACCCGTTTCGGTATAACCAACATTTGAACCTCCGCCCGTATCTGTAGTTGCTTCAACCTGAATACCGCTCATGGCAGAATAATCTTCGGCCTGAATTAAAACAGAAGTTTGCGAAGTCGTTGCCGGAACCAATTTCCATTGTCCGCACGTTTGATTGTTATTGTCCCATTGTTGAACCACTGCGCCAGAAGCTGTACTTGCTCCTGCAACCTCAACGATTCGACCACTATGTCTGGCTACAATTTTATAAAATCCGTCGCCCGTTGCAACTAATACAAACTGTTGGTTAGTTGTCGCATTGTATGGATATTGCTCTACTTTCGCACCATTGGCTTTATTAAAATTATTTACGTCTAAAGACTGACCGCTATGATTGGCAATGATTTTGTACAATCCGTCGCCCAAATGTGTGAAGGTAAATTTCTGATTGTTGCCTGAATTCAAAGCGCCCTGATTGATGGCAGCACCATTCGATAAATTCGCATTCCAGACATCCATATATAAATTGCTGTTTCTGTTTTGAAGATAAAAGGTCTGATTATTCAAAGTAGTTACTCCATTTGCCAGAATTCTAATCGAAGTCACTTTATCATTCCATGTGGTATTCAAACAAGAATTATCAGAATTGATTACCGTTGAAGCTCCTGTAAAATTATCATCCTGATACAAAATCGCCTGAAAACCCTGAGCTACTTTAAGTGACGAAATATCATCGTTTAAAACTCCTAAAGTATTCAAACGCGCCAAATTATAATCACCAATAGTCAATCCGCCAGAAAACTCGGTGTAATTACAATCTTTATAAACCGTAATAACATCTGTAGTAGCCGGAACCGAAGGTGTTGTACCTGCATATCCTCCAAACGTAGCAATTACTTTTGTTGGCTGAGGCGAATGAAGCGACGGCGACTGATCAGCCACATCATCATAGGCAAATCCGTAAGCGAGATTATCTACACTTATTCCTGGTAAATGCCAGAATTTAGAATAATGATTGGTTGGATTCACCTGATAAAATTTTGATGCATCGTACCAATTTTGCTGTCCCGGATTTGAAGTTGTAACATTTACCACATGACGATTAATCGCCGCCGTTAATTGCGCCTGAACCACAAGATCAAGATCTCCGTCGACCAATCTTCTGTCCAGAACACCTTTTCCTTCTAGGGCTTCCTGAGTTGATGGTCTGTTTTGAACTCTTCCCGTTCTACCCACAAAACCTCCTGATTGTCCCACAACTTCAAGTTGTTCGCCAATCACTCTTCCTTTGAAAACTCCGGCATCGCCTGCATAAAATATTAAATCTTCATTTTTATATTTGTTCCAAATGGCATCAATATAAGATTTCAGATAATTGGCCTGAGCTCCTACAGAAGTTCCTCCCGTTCCGTCTGCAAAAGCGGGAGTTTTTGATGGTGCCGTAATTTCGCCGGTTGTATTATTGACACAACCTTGAAATTCTGATGGCACATTTGCTTTGAAAGCCGCCACAATATCAGCGTGCTTTTTTAGTTCACCTACTCTTTTCTGATATCCATTGGCACCAAATAACTCCAGTCCCATTGGGTATTTATACGAATCGACTCTCGAAGGATTTCCAAAGAAACCATATTGATTATTAGTCAATTCGATGATTTCATATAAAATGCCCTGATTTGGGTCTGTAGCATTCAACGGATTTGGAGATGTATATCCCGAAGGAGCACCATTTGCGCCAAAAAAGTAGAAATACAACTGCTGTCCTTTGGCAATAAAAACCCTGCAGCCTGCAATTTGCGGCAGCGTAAAAGTTTTGTTAGGAATTTCGCTTAACTTGGTAAAACAATTGGCATATTTCGAGTTTTGTCCCGGTCCGGTATTTCCGCCAATTGTAGGTCCTGTAACGGTATTATAAGAAGCACTCATAGGCAAAACCTGACTTGTTTTGGCATTGACCCAAACGTGATTTCCAGTATTGTAATCGATACCTACAATGGCGACATACAATTCGTTGTCATTAAATGTTGACGTATTACTTATCGTAAACGGAATTGGGCCCTGCCCGTACATAAAATTGCATAGCAATGCCAGAAGCAATGCAGTAAAAAACCTTTTTTGTAATTTAAAATTTCTCATTGTTTAAAATTGTTTGGGTTAATAAACTTGTTTTTAATTCATTAGTAAGAATGAGAAAATATTAAGCTATAACTCGTCGCATTTAATTCGGAAAATTTATTTAAAAACATAGAAACATAGATTCTATGGATGAAAAAGTATACAAAAAAGAAATCCATTTCTTTCGCATAGCTATCTATGTGCTTTTATATAAAGTGAAATGCCTTTTTCGCAAACAAAATCTATGTTTCTATGTGTTAAAAAGAATCATAACTACGAGTTTATTTATAAAAGTTAGGTGTAACTATTAAGGATCATTACACCCAACTGGGTTTTAGATTATTGCTTGATCAGTTTTTTAGACCAGCTTTTTTGATCAGATTTAAAGTTCAGAATGTAAATTCCTTTTCTAAGTTTACTTACATCTATGACATCTTCTTTAGCATCAGCATTCAGTTTTTTCTCTACCAGTAATGTTCCTGAATCATCATAAATCGTTACGATTTTGTTGTCTAATTTTTCAGGTATTGCCAATTGAATATAATTGCTTGCCGGATTAGGATATACTGCAAATGCTGTAGTTGTTGCATCAGCTTCTTCAGTTACAACCGCAGCTTTCTTAGCTGTAGAGGCAGATCCGTAAGCTTCGATTTCGAATAGAGAATATCCGTACGGAGCCAAAGCTTTCGCCGTACATAAAACTCTAATGTATCTTCCGGTTCCGTTCACCGTCAAATCATCTGTTCCTCCGTCGCTGGCCGTTTGTGTGTTTACAGTTTCATTTTCGGTAAAAACATTATCCGTCGAAATTTGTACTTTGTATTGGGTTGCAAAAGCGGCTTCCCATTTTAATACTACACGATTGATGTTGTAATTACTTCCTAAATCAACATAAATCCATTCGCTTGCATTGACAAAACTACTCGCCCATCTTGTTCCTGCGTCTCCGTCTGTGGCTTTCGCCGAAGAATAAGTGGCATTTTCTTCTGAAGAAGCTAAAGTTGTTTTGGCTAAAGCCAAATTGACATTGTTTGTTGGCGGCGTGATATTTCGAACGATAACATCGCTGAAAACTCCTGTTGCCAAAGTTCCGTTTGCATGAGAAGTCACTGCCATTCCCACATAAATAGTATTGGCCATAGCAATTGTTCTTGGCGTACCCAATTGTGTCCAGGTTGAACCATTATCTGAAGTATAAGACGTAAATACATTTCCTGCTCTTGTTACACGAAGCCATTTTGGAGTCGTTCCTGTAGCTGTCTGAGCCGTTGTGATTGCTGAAACAGCATCTCTGGATAAAAATTCTACTCCAGCTGCAGCCGTAATATCGGTCATAGCGTGTTTAGAAGTTGGTGTAAGTGTCTCGCGAAACATTACTCCGGCTTTTGCGTAAGTGTTGGTATTGGTTAACGAATTTACTTTGGCTATAATTTCTCCATCGCCCGTAATAGACTGATTTACAAATTGAAATTGATCGCTTGATTCCCAAATATCAGTTCCTGATCCTTTTATGGTAAAAGTTCCGCTGGCATGAGTGGCTTCTCCTGCTGGAGTTACAGCACCTAAATCTGAACTTATCCAAGGCGCTGGTAAAGTTGCCGGAGGATTTTCTGTTCCCACTAAATTTACCGCTCTGATATTATCAAAATAATACGTATTTCCTGAATTTGTTCCCGGTTCAAACAAAAACACAAACCGGTTCACTTCAGTATCTAGTGTCGATGCATCCGGAGCGCTCGCATAAGTAAACGTAATGGTATGCCAGGTATTGGTTTGTTTTACAACACCCTGATAAATACTATGTCTCCCCACAGGATAATTAGAAGGAACCGAAGCACTACTTTCTGCCTGCCATGAAATTACAGATCCAACCGGCGCAGAGGTATACACATCCATAGCAAATTTCTTCGTTCCGCTTTTGAAATCTCCAATATTATTTAAAGCGGTATTGAATGAAAAGTTATCATATAATTCAGTCGATTTTCTAACATATTTTCCAACGTTTGTAGAGGTATTGATTCCGCTTGCACTTGGATTTGGCGTGTTTGCCGTATAAGTTCCAATTGCATCTCTAAACGTGATATTATGAACCGTTTGGTAATCTTCGTAAACTACTCCGGGCGTAAAAGTATCCGGTAATTTAGTAGAACCAATTCTGATATTATCAAAATAATAAGTATCGTTTGTAAAAGAACCTGAATTGGCTAATATCACCATTTGATTGACCGCCAGATTAGATGTTCCCGGATCCGGACTTGAATTATAGTAGAAAGTCAGCGTTTCCCATTGATTCTGTTTGGTCGTGATGGCAACATAATTACTGTTTCTTCCTGTAGGGAAATTAGCCGGAAGCGACGTTGCACTATTCTCTAAATTCAGACTAACCACTGTACCAATTGGCGCTGTAGTATAAACATCTATCATGATTTTATTGGTCTGACTTTTTAATAAACCTGCATCTTCGATATTGCCTTGCGTATTAAAGAAAAGTACATCATATTGTTCGGTAATATTTCGAACATACTTTGCCACATTCGCAGACGAGTTAACCGCATTTGCTCCGGGATTTGCCACAACAGAATATACTCCGGTTGTAGTTCCTTTAATTATCTTATTGATACCATCATAATTCTGAAGAACATCTGTAGCAATAATTGGTTTTTCGGGCGCTGCTCTGGTAAGCAAATTATCAAAATAATAAGTCGTGCCGGTATTCGAATTCGATTCAAAAAGAAAAACTACATTATTAATAGATAACGCGCTTGTATTGGCGTCGATTACTTTTTCGAATTCAAATTCAATAGTTTCCCATTTGTTTTGAACTGTAGTTGTGGCTTTGTAACCGCTATGTCTTCCTGAAGGGAAATTTGTTGCTGTGGTTACTAAACTATTTTCGAGTTGCATCGAGATTTTAGTTCCAACTGGCGCCGAGGTATAGATATCAAAAGAAAGTTTTTTTCTGCCATATACATAATCATTCGCATTGCTGATGGTTACATTTTTGATATTCATAACATCATACAATTCAGAGGCGTTACGAACATATTTCCCCACCAAAGCCGAAGTATTGATTCCTGTAGCCGATGGATTTGCCACCGCTTCTGTCAAAACTCCTGTTTTAAGTCCGTAGACGATATTTCTATTCGATTGAAAATCTTCGTAGATTCTTTCTACCGGTAAAGGCACTTCTGTTACAACGGCCAATTTATAAGTATTACTGGCACATCCTGACACTGTAGTCGCTACAGAAACATCTCCGCCTGTAGTTCCCCAATTTACAGTAATTGTATTGGTACCTTGTCCTGAAGTAATTGATGCTCCAGCCGGAACGGTCCAATTATAAGCGGCTCCGGGAATCGCATTGATCGAATACGTTTTGCCTGTTTCGTTATGGTATACTTTTGCATCGCCCAAAACGCCATACGTAAAACTACCACTGTAAACACGAACATAATCTACTTGCAGCTTTGCAGGAAAGTCAGCCGGAATTGGTTCTACACCTGCTCCGTTTACACTTGTATAAGGCGTTCCGCCACTACCAACAGCCAGATTTAAAATAATATAAAACTGTTGGTCATTAAAAGGCCATCCGCCATTTACAGTCGTTTGTGGCGTGGCAGTATGAAATAAATTGCCATCTATAAACCATTTAATGATATTTGGTCCCCATTCTACCGCATAAACGTGAAATTCTGAAGATAAATCCGTTGGTGAAGAATAACTTCTTCCAGTATAATGATAGCCACCTGCGTCATAATGAAGCGTTCCGTCTACAGATTTTGGGTTTCTGTGCTTGGCTTCCATGATATCAATTTCACCTGTAAAAGGCCAGTTTGAAGTTCCTGCAGGTAACATCCAGAAAGCAGGCCATGCGCCCATTCCGTTAGATAATTTCATACGGGCTTCGATTCTTCCGTATTTGATGGCATATTTACCTTCTGTGGTGAGTTTTGCAGAAGAATACGGTTGTGACGGAAAGGCAGCATTGGGTTCGTATTTTGCCTGAATGTTCAAATAGCTGTTTGTTCCTTCTTTGACAATTGTCGCCTGAGCAGGATCGTAACGCTGTGCTTCGGCATTTCCAAATCCGCAAAGCGATGGACAGCCGTTTCCGGAAATACTTTGCCATTTGGTAGTGTCTACGGTTGTCCCGTTAAATTCATCCGACCAAATTAAGGTGTTGCATTGTGAGTAAACTTTTAAGAGTGGAAATAATGCCAGAACGAGTAACATTAAACACCTTTTTAGTACATTGTAATTGCTTTTCGGTGGTCGGCCGAAAAAAGAGTCTTTTTGTTTCATTTGTTTTTAGGTTATTTGTTAGTAAAGATTATTAGCACAATAAATACCTGCTTATAAAAACAGATTGCTATTGTAATAATAATGAGACAATATTAACAAATAAATCAGGCAAGACTTACATTTTACAATACGGTTTGACTACGGTGTTTGTAAAAAAATGTAATAATTAGCCCGCAAAAAGCGTAAATCTACTTAGGATTTTACTGATAGTAAAAAATTCGTTATGTGTTGGTTATAAACCGATAGAAGATGGATTTTAATTGTAGGAATGTGAAAGAAAATGCAGTTTGCGTTTAGTTTGTCATTTCGACGGAGGAGAAATCTTCGCAAGAAACTCCGCAACAAATGTAGCCAATCTTTGTAGAATTTCTTGCGGAGATCCCTCGTTCCTCGGGATGACAAGATTGCGGTTATGATCGCGATTAATTTAGAACTTTTAGAATTAATACGTTATAAAATAAAACATTTGCGCACATCTGCATCAATCTTTTTAAAATCTGCGTGAAAAATTTTAGCCACAGATTAAGGGATAAAAAAAATTAAAAAAATCTGCTCGATCTGCCAAATCTGCGAGAAAAAATAAACCCATCTAAAAATTCAAAATAAACTCCGTAATATTTGCCTCCGAAGAAAGCTGTAATTTTTTACGAATGCGATATCTCGTGTCTTCAACTCCTCGAACAGAAATCCCCAAAAGTGGTGCAATTTCTTTGGTATTAAAATTCATTCGCAAATAAGCACACAATCGCATATCACGCGGAGTTAGTTCCGGGAAACTACTTTTCAATCGTTGCATGAAATTATCATGAAGCTGATTAAAAATTTCTTCAAACTCATTCCAGTGCTGATCTCCTTGTAATTCGTGATCAATGATTCGGTTGATTTTCTTTAGTAGACCAAAATTGGTATTAAAATCATTGTTCTTATCAATCTGACCAATAAGCTCTTTTATCGAAAGTAAAATTTCATTTAAATGAATAAGATTAACGGTATTCGAAGCAACTTTTGCATTTTTGAGATTAATCGTTGTTTCGAGATTCTCCTTCATAATGGCCATGTTTTCCTGTTCTAAAGCCAGTTTCTGCTCGTTTAATTCGGCGCGATTTCGGAGCAATTCCTTTTCCTGATTCAGGATTAGCTGTTCACGTTCGCGTTCAGCCAGATTTTTTTGGTATTTGATAATCGTATAAATCAAAACGCCAAACAATATCAAATACAAAATATAAGAGCAGGTTGTTCTGTACCAAGGTGGTAGAATTTCAAATTTAAAAACGGCTTCTTCGCTGACAACATCATAAATATTTTTTGCTCTTACGTGAAAAATATATTCGTTCTCCGGTAAATTGGTATATTCTTTTTCGGTCTGAAGATTCCAATCCGACCATTTAGGCTCAAAACCTTCGAGCCAATATTCGTATTTAGTTGCATCGGCCTCATCATAACAAAGTGATGCAAACGAAAAGTGCAAAGCGTTATTCGAATACGATAAAACAGGCGAAAATGTATTTGCCGATTCTATATTGGTTGGAAGTACATCATATCTGCTGGAAAACAACAAACTGTCTTTTGGAAAAATACATTTAACCTCAGAAATTATTGCTTTGTACTTCGACTGATATTTCTTGTTTTTGGTGGTATTATAGTGAATCAATCCTTCTTGTGTTCCAAAAAACACATCTCCGTCTAAAGTCGTCTGAATATTCTCGAAACCCGGAATGTATAAATATCTCAGTTTTCGAAAAGGCAATTCTTCTACAGTAAAACCTCCGCCCGCTTTATGCTCCATTTTTCCGGTATTCTCTCCAGAAAGATACCAGATATTGTTTTGAGGATCTTCTTTAAGCAAACGAATATGACTGTTCATTCCCAGATATTTCTTGAAATTACTATCAGGAATCATTTTCTTTGAATGAGTATCTTGTTTGTAAACACCTTTTGTGGTTCCAAAAAGAATCTGATTCTTAATTTTGAAATTATTTAAAAACAAACTCGACGGAAAACCATTTTTATCATTATAAAATTCAATGTTCGAAACAGCATCAAATGTTTTATTCAATCTCATTTTGAAGATGCCTTTGTAACCATGCGCAATCCAGATATTCTCATTTTCATCGGTTACAATTACCCTACTGCTTTCTTCAAAACCTTTTATTTTATGTTGATACACCCAGGAATTATTGATCTGTTTTAATAAATACAAGCCATTATAACCGCCCACAAGCAATAAATCAGGATGATTCGGAATAAGAACACCTTGCCAGGCACCATCTGTTCTGGCTAACAATTGTGCCGAATTACCTTTGATCTCAAAAACTCCATTTTTCTCAAAAGCCAAAAGTGAGTTTCCAAAAATGCCAATATTCCATACGTTTTCAGACATTCCTGATATATGCTGAAAGTGAACATTCTCATGCTGGCCATTTTTGTAAGCATTCCAATCCAACCAAAAAACACCATTATCAGTAGCGATATACAATTTGTTTTGATAAATCTGACTGCAATATATTTTTGTTTCTGAATTCGATGTATCGATTATTTTTGATAACGGCGACGAAATCTGAATCATCGAAATACCATCTTTTAAAGTTACCCACAAATTGCCTTCCCTATCCATTTTAAGGTTGGTCACATAATCATTTTGTAAACCTGTCTGTTTATTAATATGCTGAATTAAATCTCCTTTGCTATTAATAACTATCAATCCGTTTTGACGAGTTCCGATTCCGAAATAGCCATCAGAAAGTAAAATCCCAGTTGATATCTGATTCTGTTTCAATACATTATCTGCTTCGGTTATAAAAGGTTTTAACAGATTGTTTTTGTAAACCAATAAACCTTTCTTTTGTGTCAGGATGATCAAACCTTCATTGGTTTCAAAGATTTTCCTAATCTTCATTCCAATAAATTCTTTACTGTTCGGAATTTCAACTAAGGCATCATTTTCTAATTTCAGCAAACCTTGTACATTATCTGAAACATAGATTTCTTTGCCAACTTCAAAAAATTCATCAAACTTGGCCTCAGATCGTATTACTTTGATTTTGTTGTTTTTAAAAATAAAAAGTTCTTCATTCGAGAAAAAAATTACTTCTTTATGGCGAATAACCGTATGCAATACATCACCAAAATTTCTGGCAGAATCCGGCAGCAACTTTACCAGAGAAGTGTATTTATATTGTCCGTTTGGTAACTGAACCGTATAACCAAATTCGCCCTGAGCACCAACATACATTTTATCATTTTTATCGATCGCAAGAGAACGAACCATACTTTTATTTTCCGGCTGTGCCACAATGCTCCATCTCACGCCATCAAATTGCATAATACCAAAATGATTCGCAAAAAACATCATGCCTTTAGAATCCTGCAAAACATCCCAGTTTTCAGATGCTGCTTTATAGGATTTAGGGTTGTAATTGGTAATAAAAGGAACTCCAATTTTTTTAATTTGGGCATTAACAATTGGATACAAAAGTGATATCCATAGAACTAAAATTCTAAGTAAAAATTTTGTCATTTTTGTTTCGGTCTGTAGGTTAGTTCGTAGCTTTTTAAGAGCTACAGTCTCAAAAATCCCCCTTTGGGAAAAGGCATTTTTAAGCAAAAAAAGACATTCTTATTACTACTCTTAAAATTATAATTTCACAATTAAAAGCATCAAAAAAAATGAATCTCTATAATCAAATATATAAAAATTTATTTTAATGTAACAAATTACATTTTAATTAAAGAATTTGGTAATGAAGAAATTAGAGAATATTCTAATTAGATAGTGAGAAAATTTAAAAAATTACGTAACCATGATCTTGTCATTTCGAGGAACGAGAAATCCTCGCGAGAAGCTCCATAAAGATTGGATTTTCGTTGCGGAGTTACTTGCGAGGATTTCTCGTTCCTCGAAATGACAAAACTGGCTCAATTGCTTGTTGTAACGCATAGAATGGATTAAAATCCATCCCTACAAAATGATTCGTTCCTACGGAACTTTTTTATGAAATACAGCACACCTAATTAATAATTTACTCAGTTTAGGAGGGTCGAAAACCGTTCTTTAAAATTGAAGTATTTTGCTTAACTCTTCATAAGAATGAAAAAGCTCCGCTCCTTCTTTTTCTAAATCTTCATTATTATAACCATTGGCAAAACCGTAAACTTTAAATCCGCCTTTTATTCCAGAGATTACCCCGGCTTTGCTGTCTTCGATTACGATGCAATCTTTTACTTCAAATCCCATTTCTTTTGCAGCGTGCAGAAAAATTTCGGGATCTGGTTTCCAGCTATTAATTTGGTACGAACTGAATATTTTATTTTCGAATTTATCCAGTAAACCTGCCACTTCAAGATTCAGTCTGATTTTATCAACCGGACCGCTTGAAGCTACACAATATGGAATCTTTAATTTATTAAGAAATTCAACGATGCCTTCCATTGGTTTCACCTGCGTTTTAAAAGCTTCGAAACTTTTCTCACGATAATCTGCTTCAAAAGTATCGGGAAGTTTTTTGCCAATAGCATTCTCGATATACAGGAAACACTCTTTTAATTTACGACCGTTAAAATCGCGATACGCATCTTCCAGTTTCATCTTAAAACCATATTCTGCTGCCATTTCAAGCATGATTCCGTTACCAATTTTTTCAGTATCTACAAGAACTCCATCACAATCGAAAATAATACACTTAACTTCCATATTTTTTAATTTACATTTTTAACCAGTTGGGTGTAATTATTTTTAAAACATAGAAACATAGAATTATTGAAATCAAAAAAAGACGTTTCACTTGCATTAAAAAACATAGCTATGTGTTAGAAACGAGTTTCTTTTGATTTACTTTTTTCAAAATCATAAAATCTATGTTTCTATGTGTTTAATTAAATTTTTATCCATTACACCCAACGGTTACATTTTTAATTATTCGGCTTGACCGAAAATGTAAATTACAAAATTATTCCCGAAAGCAAGACAAATTTTAGAGCGAAGAAGAAATTTTAGAAATAATCTGAACAATAAAATCAGCCTGTGCGGGATTTATTTTTTTCAAAGCATGTTCGGTTTGAAACCATTCGGCTTTGTCAACTTCCGGAAACGATTGTTGTTTTCCTGATTTTGGAGGCCATTCCATTTCGAAGTCGTTACTTTTTACAAGCGTTGCATCTATATCAAATTCTAGTGCCCAGGCAAAAATGGTTTTACCTGATTTTAGTTTTACTGAGTCAAGTTTAATAAAATCGGTTTCTGATTCGGTTTCTAATTTAAAACCGGTTTCTTCGTAAAACTCTCGTTTTGCAGCATCAAGCGGATTTTCATCCTCCGTAAATTCTCCTTTCGGAATCGACCAGCTTTCTAAATCCTTATTCTTCCAAAACGGACCACCCGGATGAACCAATAAAAAGAATATCGTTTTGTCAATAAATTTGTAGAGTAAAATACCGGAGCTTTTTTTCATGGGGTTTTAAATTTATCATCTAAAGATAGTATTTAATTATTACGCTAATTACTTAATTTACTCACTTTGCTTTGGGCAATATTTTTTATTAAACACATAGAAACATAGATTTTATCTTTAGAAAAAGACAATCAAAAGAAACCAGTTTCTCATACATAGTCCAGATCCCGAAACTTCGGGACGGGATTATTAATGAAAGTAAAATGCCTTTTTTGAGTTCAACTATCCTATGTACCTATGTGTTTAAATAGTTCCAACCAATAGATCAAGTTAATTCTATTATCCAAATTCTGCACATATTTACCCCAATTCTGTATTTTTAATCAATTATCTATTTGTAATTTTATCATTCTTAAAATGTCACTTTACAAACATTAAAAAATAACCACTTTGAAAAAGCCTGTTTTATTTCTCGCAATTCTGGCAAGTAGTATTGCCGTTCATGCTCAAAACAAAATCATTACCGTTACCAATTCCCTTCCTATAGATCGTGAATTCGAAACCATTGAATTAACCAAAAAATCCCTTGGATTACCCACTTCTGTTAAACTGGAAAATTATACTGTAAAAGAAGCTGGTACAAATACTTTTTTGACCACACAATCTATCGATAATGATGGTGATGGAACTATTGATGTACTATTATTTCAACCTAAAATAAAAGCTTCATCACAGCAAGATTTTGAAGTTTTGGTTGCCGAAAATCCATCAAAAGAAACTACAATTAGTTGTTATTCGAGATTTGTTCCGGAACGAACAGATGATTATGCATGGGAAAATAATAAAGTCGCCTTTAGAACTTATGGTCCTGTGGCTCAAAAAATGGTCGAAGACAAAATTGCGGGCGGAACTTTAACCAGCGGAATTGATGCGTGGCTAAAAAGAGTCGATTATCCAATTATCAATAAATGGTACGAAAAAGCCACTAACGGAACCGGAACGTATCATAAAGATACTGGCGAAGGTTTGGATAATTTTCATGTAGGTGACAGTCGTGGTGTAGGCGGAATTGCCGTTAAGGTCGATGATAAATACTATTTTTCTAAGAATTTCACTAGCTGGAAAACCATCACAACCGGACCTATCAGAACAAGTTTTATCCTGACTTATGCCGATTGGGATGTAAAAGGCAACAAAATAACCGAATCGAAATTAATCAGTCTGGATTACGGAAGTTACCTTTCTCGTTTTGAAATCAACATTACCGGAACAAAATCTATTGCGGCCGGATTAACGCTGCATGATAAAAAAGGAACTATTGGAACCAATATAAAAGAAGGCTGGTTGAGCCATTGGGAACCTATCGATGATTCTGAAATTGGAACCGGAATTGTGGCTCCAAAAAATACTTTAACAAGTTTTGATAATCATATTACCGAAGATAAAGATTTAAGTAATCTTTACGGAAAAATTGACGTAAAGAACAATAAAGCAATCTATTATGTTGGTTTTGGATGGAAAAAAGGAAGCCCGTTTCAAACTCAAAAACAATGGGAAACGTATTTGAGTTCGTTTGCTAAAAAGATCAATAATCCGTTGGTTGTTAAGGTGAAGAAATAGTTTCTCGCAAAGGCGCTAAGTTACTAAGATTCTAAGACTAAAAACTTTACGACTTAGCGCCTTTGCGAGATTAATTAAATAACTTTACAGAAAAAAATCACTTAGGTGCAGGAAAATAATTCTCTTTCAGAATAATTTCCAACGGAATATAATGTGTATTCTCTACAATTTCCTGCAGGACCAGTTTTTTATACAAGTGATTAATTCCCATATACCCCTGCTCTTCCGGTCTTTGGTTGATTAGAAAGTCGATTACTCCTTTATTGAGGTATTTGATATTATCTTTTAATAAATCGTAACCAATAATTCTCACGCCTTTTATATGGTTTTGTTCTAAAAATCTTGCGACAATATAAGCTCTCGAATTGGGTACAAAAACACTATTGATGCCGGAAAACATTTCCAGATTCAATTGATCAATTCCGGAATCTTTGATGGTAATTTCAGAAAATTTAAAATTCCTGAGTTCATTATGATCTTTAAAAAACGAATAAAAACCATTGATGCGCTGCAAATAAACCGATGTACTTTCGATCTCTCTGGTGATTTTAAAAATCAGAATTTGTCTTTCATTTTTTACCGCAAAACTGATTAGTCTTCCGGCAAGATAACCACTCTGAAAAGCATCTTGTCCAACATAAGCATGTTCGTCATTATTAGAAATATTCGAATCGATCATGACAACGGGAATATTTTTCTTTTCATATTCACTTAGAAAACGTACCGATTCTTCATAAAAAATAGGAGCAAATAAGAGTCCATCGCAATCAAATTCCAGCACTTTTTTAACGGCTTCTTTAAACGAAGCTGCATTAAAATCATAAAAGAAATAATCCAGTACAATACCGAATTTACTAAACTCAATAGCTGCTTTTTCTATTCCTGTAATTTGGCTTTTCCAATATTCCAGATTTTCATATTGAGGTAAAAATACTGCAAAATGAAACTTTTTATTCAAGGCCAGATTACTCGCCAGAATATTACGTTTGTAGCCATATTGCTCAATAATTGCATTTACTTTATCTACATTTTCCTGAGCAACCTGCCCACGATTATGTATAATTCTATCAACAGTTCCAGGGGAAACGTTGGCTAATTCGGCAATTTTTTTTATCGTTATGATATTGATGAGTTTTAAGTTAAATGATGCTTTAGATCATTCGAAATTATTATTTTTTTATTGAATATAAGTTGTTTTACTTAACTTTTTATATACATTTGTAAAAGCCCGTGTGCGTACACGCAAATATACAAATGTGTTTGAAAAAAACATTATATTAGAGAAAAATATTTGGAGTTGATTATCGCTCTGACAGGATTCATAAAAATTTTCATGACAAAAGACAGTGTAAATAACTAATATTGATATATAAACATTTAACATTTATAAACCAGTATTTTAAGCAAAACAATATAAAGTAATTATTTAACTAAAAAGTAGCATTAATAATTATTTAAAGTTCAAATAGAAAACATAAAAACCAAATAAAATGATTGTAGATTCATTACAAAACGCTGCAAAATATTTCAGCCTTCATCCTAAATTCAAAGAAGCATTTGATTACGTAAATCAAAATGACATTAGCAAACTCGAAGAAGGTGCATTTGAAATTGCCGAAGGATTAAAAGTTATCGTAATTGTTGGCGAAGGCGCAACCAAAGAAGAAAGTATAAAAGGTTTTGAATGTCATGACCAAAATATCGACATCCAGATTTCGATAAAAGGTCCTGAAACTTTTGCATGGAAACCAAGAGAAAAATGCGTGAGTCCAAACGGGGAATACAGCGACGAAAGAGATGTTCGTTTCTTTCACGACAAACCGGATATGTTTTTTGAATTGCAGGAAAAACAATTTGCGATTTTATTTCCCACAGATGTTCACGCGGCTATGATTGGCGAAGGAACAATTAAAAAAATCGTCATTAAAGTTAAAATTTAAAACTGATGAGCACCATTCAAAAAACCATCGATGTTATTGCTGAGCAAGTTATTCTTCCGTTGTATTTTACAACCGATGAAGCTATTAGTGTCGAAATTTTAAGAACGCTTTACAAAGCAGGAATCAGAGCTGTAGAATACACCAACCGAGGTCCTGAAGCGCTATCGAATTTCAAAAAAATGGTTGCGGTTCGAAATGCCGAATTACCTGAAATGTTATTAGGTATCGGAACAATTAAAAACCTCCAACAAGCCAAAGACTTCAACGATGCAAAAGCCGACTTTTTTATTAGTCCGGGTTTTGTTCCTGAAGTGGCTGATTTCTTAAAAGATCAAGAAGTTTTATACGCTCCGGGTTGTATGACGCCAACAGAAATTATAGCGGCTGAAAATGCCGGAATAAAACTCGTAAAGCTTTTCCCCGGAAACATTTTAGGCACAGAATTTTTAAGCAGCATAAAAGATGTTTTCCCATCATTGGTTTTCATGACTACCGGCGGTGTAGAACCTACTCATGCCAGCATTGAAAGCTGGTTTTCGGCCGGAGCCTCTGCGGTTGGATTAGGAAGCAAACTCATCAGCAAAAAACGTATAGAAGAGCAGGATTACGATGTAATTGAAAACGAAACTAAAAAAATGCTGGAGATAGTAGCAACAATAAGAAGATAACTAATACCTAAAAAATATTTAACACATAGAAACATAACTTTTAAAACTGAAGAATGTTTTTTAAGAAAACTAGTTTTTTCATATAGTCTATGATTATTAATGCAAAGTGAAACGACTTCAAACGTTCCAAAAAACTATGTTTCTATGTGTTTAAAACATTACCTATAAATTTAAAATTTAATATGGATTCAATATTTAATCTAAAAGGAAAAATTGCATTAATTACCGGAGGTGCCGGAGTTTTGGGAAGCAACTTTGCAAATGTTTTGGCCCAACAAGGCGTTATTGTTGGAATCGTTTCTCAATCGATTGAAAAGGCTAATAAAGCTGTACAAAACATAGAAAACAGCGGCGGAAGAGCTTTTGCTGTTCAGGCCAATGTTTTAAACAAAGAAGAACTAGAAAAAGCCAGAGATTTTATTGTAGAAAAATACGGTCGTCTTGACATTTTAATTAATGCTGCAGGCGGAAATATGCCTGGAGCAACTATTAGTCCGGATCAGGCGATATTTGATATGAAAATCGATGATTTACAAAAAGTAGTCGATCTTAATATTATTGGTACAATGTTGCCATCGCAGGTATTTTCGGAACTTTTTGCGAAACAAAAATCAGGAAATATCATTAATATATCATCGGCATCGGCACAAAGACCTTTAACGAGAGTTGTGGGATATTCGGCTTCAAAAGCGGCAATTGATAATTTTACGCAATGGATGGCAGTTGAGTTAGCTCAAAAATATGGTGAAGGAATTCGTGTAAATGCGATTTCTCCGGGATTTTTTATAGGAGAACAAAACAAGGCTTTATTACTTACTCCTGAAGGAAAACTAACACCAAGAGGCGAAAAAATTATCGAACATACGCCAATGGGAAGATTTGGAACTCCGGAAGATATCGACGGAGCGCTTTTATTTTTATGCAGCGATATGTCAAAATTTGTAACAGGAACGATCTTAAAAGTCGATGGCGGATTTGCTGCGACGAGCATTTAAAATAATTAAAAAAGAACACCAATTTCACAAATTAGCACAGATTGGTTTGTGAAAATTAATTTTAAAAATTAATCGAAAGATAAAATTAGTGTCAATTAGTGAAATTCGTGTTTAAAAATGAATACATAAAAGGCTTTAAAAAACAATCATCATCAATAAATATAAAAAAATGGAACAAACGTTAAGATGGTTCGGACCAAACGATCCCGTTTCTTTACAAGATATTAAACAGACCGGAGCTACCGGAATTGTGACCGCATTACACCATATTCCGAATGGGCAAGTTTGGGATATTGAAGAAATTATCAAGCGAAAAGTTGAAATTGAACACGAAAATGGTGACCCTAAAAAAGGCGCTTCGGGTTTAATTTGGTCAGTTGTTGAGAGTATTCCGGTGCATGAAGACATTAAAAAACAGACCGGAAATTATCTTCAATACATTGAAAATTATAAAGAAAGCATTAGAAATCTGGCTTTATGCGGAATAAAATGCATTTGCTACAATTTTATGCCAGTTTTAGACTGGTCGAGAACGGATCTGGCTTATGAAACTGCCGACGGATCTAAAGCGTTGCGCTTTGATATTAATGCTTTTGCTGCTTTTGAATTGTATATTCTGAAAAGACCCGGAGCAGAAAATGAATATTCGGCAGCGCAAATCGAAAAAGCAAAAAGTTATTTTGAAGCCATGACTGCTGCTGATAAAGTAAAGTTACAGCAAAATATTCTGGCAGGACTTCCGGGTGCTGAAGAAGCATATTCTGTAGAAGATTTTCTGATTACGTTAAGTGGATACAATCATATTGACAAAAAGGCCTTGAAGGAGAATTTGTTTTTCTTTTTAAAAGAAATTATTCCGGTTGCTGAAAGTAAAGGCGTATTGATGGCGATTCATCCTGACGATCCTCCCTACCCTATTTTAGGTTTGCCAAGAGTTGTAAGTACTGAGGAAGATTTGATCGAATTGATGAATGCTGCTCCTTCAAAATCAAACGGATTTACGATGTGCACGGGTTCATACGGCGTGAGAGCTGATAATGATTTACCGGGAATTGTAAGACGTCACGGTGATAAAATGAATTTTATTCACCTAAGAAGCACGGAACGTGATGCTGAAGGAAGTTTTTACGAAGCGAATCATCTTGAAGGCGATGTTGATATGTACGAAGTCGTAAAAGCGATTATTGAAGTTGAAAAAAGAAATAACAGTCAATTGCCAATGCGTCCCGATCACGGACACCAAATGTTGGACGATTTGAATAAAAAGACGAATCCCGGATATTCGGCGATTGGGCGTTTGAGAGGTCTGGCTGAATTGAGAGGACTTGAAATGGGAATTAAGAAGTCGCTTTAAAAGTTATCGTAAAGCTGCTTTTCTTGCCACGAAGTCGCTAAGACGCGAAGTTTTATTTAAAGTCAACTTTATAAAATGGATTGAGAGAATCTTTTACGCAGATTTAAAAGGATTTAAGCGGATTTACGCAGATATTATCTACAGATTTTTATTAATTAAATCTGCACGATTTGCTTAAATCTTTTAAAATCTGCGTGAAACAAAAAAATTGCGTCTTTGCGCCTTGGTGGCAAACCACTAACTAACCAAATAACCACAACCATGAATACCCAAACCATCCTCATTTGTTGCAGCCTTTTTGTAAATAGTGTAGTCATGGCGCAGCAAACGCCCAAAATACTTACGGATTCGAAAGCCAACTATTTACCTGATTTTAGTTATGCCGGTTATCATTTCGGCGAAAGCCAAATTCCGGAAGTTCAGGGAAAAATCATTAATGCTACAGATTATGGTGTAAAAGCGAATGACGCTCTAGATGATTCTAAAGCTTTACTAAAAGCTGTAAAAGCTGCAAATGCTATTGAGGGAAATGTGATTCTGCAATTGCCTGCTGGACGCATTATTCTGAGCGAAATTGTATATATCGAAAGGAGCAACTTTGTAATTCGTGGCGCGGGTTCTGGTGAAAATGGAACTGAAATTTATTGCCCGAGACCGATGATGTACCTCAAAGATTCGGAATCATTGGCCGAACTTCGTGAGTATCTAACTACACTCGATAAAAGACAACGCGAACCGGAAAATAATGTCGATTTGCCTTTCTCGCAATATGCCTGGTCAGGTGGATTTATCTGGACGCAAATTCCGGGTGAACGTGTAAAATCGTATTTGGATAAATACGAACCTACTCCAAATCCTTTAGCTAAAGTAAGTTCCGGAAATATGGGTGAACATATCATCAATGTTTCGGATGCAAAAGGTTTAAAAGTGGGCGATATTGTCGAATTGCAATTGTTTAATAAAGATGGCGAAAATGGCGAAATCATCAAAGATTTATACAAAGGTGCCAATGTAAAACCAGGTTCTCATCATTGGAAATTTCCGAAACTTCCTATCGTACGACAGCAAGTTGAAATTACCAAAATATCAAACTCAAAAATTACAATCAAAACGCCTTTGACAATTGCTATAAAACCCAGTTATCAGGCGCAATTGGTCGAATGGAAACATTTAGAAGAAGTCGGGATCGAGCATCTTCGTTTTACTTTTCCTGATATTCCAAGAGTTGCGCATCATGTTGAACCCGGAAACAATGCGATATTTTTAACACGTATTTTTAATAGTTGGGTAAAAGATGTTACGATTACGAATGCTGACAGCGGAATTTTAGGCGAGGAAATCTCGAACGTTACCATTCAGAATATTGTTACCGATGGTCCTCATATGTCGCATTATACGGTGACTTTGGGCGGGGTTCATAATGTATTGGTCAGGAATCTTAAAATTTATAATAAAGCCGTTCATCCGTTAAGTTTCAACACTTTTGCTACTAAAAACGTGTATCAGGATTGCGAGATTTTTGCCGATGCTCTTTTAGATCAGCATTCGGGAGCGAATCATCAAAACTTATTCGATCATATTACCGTACATATAACACCGGATAAAAACAACAGTTATTACTTGTTTGGCGGTGGCGGCGCGGATTACTGGAAACCTTCGCATGGGCCATTTAGTACTTTTTGGAATCTGAATGTTCTGGTCGAGAAACCAGCTGAAATCACAAAACCAGTTTTACTTTACGGCATGAAAGATGGGGCTTTTGCAAGAATTGTTGGTGTGAATGGAAACGCCAAATTCGAAGTAAAATATGAACCTGATGCTTATATTGAATTTTTGAATACGCCGATGGACAAAGTTCCTTCTCTTTATAATTATCAATTAAAAAGGAGATTAAAGAAATAATATTTAAACACATAGAAACATAGCTTTTTGGAACGTAAAAAAGGCGTTTTGCTTTACATTAAAAAACATAGCACTTAAGGTTTAGCTATGTGTAAAAACTAGTTTTTTGAATCACCTTATTTGACAAAGAAAATCTATGTTTCTATGTGTTTAAAAAAATGCACCAGATAGCCATCGGATAAAAAATTAATCCTTAGTATAAAAAACTTTCTCCCTTTGTTCTTTTGAACCTAAAAAAAAATGCTATGAAATACAAAATAGCCTTTCTTGTAACAATGCTTATTTCCGGGAATATATTCTCCCAAAATAAATATCGCCTGAAAAATATCTCGACCACCGACGGACTTTCGCAGAACTCTGTTATTGCCATACATCAGGACAAATTTGGACAAATGTGGTTTGGTACACGCGATGGTCTCAATAAATACGATGGCAGCCGATTCACTATTTACAGGAATGATGTTACTAACAAAACGTCTATCAGCAATGATATCTTATCTATTGAAGAAGATGAATCTGGAAAATTATGGATTGGAACTTACAATGGACTCAATTGTTATGACCCGGTTAGCAATACTTTCAATAGATATTTACACGATAAAATCAATCATACCATAAATAGTAATACCATTTGGTGTATAAAGAAAATTGGAGATGAAATGTGGTTTGGAACTTCAAAAGGATTAACTGTTTATAACAAAAAAACAAAACAGTTTTCCTCTGCTTTTCATTCTTCACAAGACAATACAACGCTTCCAAGTAATAATATTATAAGCATATTAAAAACTAAAAAAGGTCAGATCTGGATTGGAACGACAAAAGGATTGTGCGTGTTAACAAGTAGAAAAAACGGGAAATTTTCTTTTAAAAATTATCCGTTAAATACTATTGATTTGCTCAATGTATCAGCAGTTGTCGAAGATCGTTTTAACAATATCTGGGTTGGAACAAAAAACAAAGGGCTTTTAAAATTCGATCCATCAACAAACCACTTTGTTTCGTTTTTATCTAATGAAAAATACAAGGAAATTAACAATGAAGTCCGTGCTTTGGCTATTGATCATAAAGGCTCAATCTGGATTGGTGCCTATGACGGAATTTATGTTTTAGGAGAAGATAAGAGTATTCAAAAAATAAATAATAACAATAGTAATAATAGTCATAGCAGTGGAATCGAAAAAGTAAAATCGATTTTTGTTGATAAAAAAGGTTCTGTTTGGGTGGGCTGTTATTACAAAGGCGTAAATATGTGGGATATTTCGAACGCGAATTTCTTCAATTACGATCAGAATTCGAAAAAGATTCCGATGAGTTATGATGTGGTGAGTTCAATTGTTACTGACAAAAAGCAGAATATTTATTTTGGGACAGAAGGCGGCGGCGTTACTGTTTACAATAAAAACACAGAAACTACTAGTTACATTACCAACAAAACTGGACAAACGCCCATAAATGATATTAAATCAATGTGGTTTGCGGACAATAATGTCTTATGGATGGGAACTTTCTCCAAAGGAATTTCTGCTTATAATACGCTAACCAAAAATTTTGAAAACGACCGGATTTCGCCTCAATTGAAGGATTCCCTAAAAGATGTGGGGGTTTATTCTATCAAAACAGAAGGAAACGACGTATTGTGGATGGGGACTTTTAGCAAAGGATTGATTCGCTATAATACGGTTTCTAAAGCTTTTCAATTTATTAGAAATGAAAATGCAAAACCAAATTATCTAAGCAATAATTATGTACGAACGGTATTGGTCGACAAACAAAAAAGACTTTGGGTGGGAACACTGAGCGGACTAAATCTTATTGAGCTTCAAAATTTTCAAACCAATAAATACGTTGTAAAACACTTTTTTTATGATGATGTTGCTTTATCCGGAGATGATATTTTGACATTATTTCAGGACTCTCAAAATAAAATCTGGGTAGGGACAAAAGCAAAAGGACTGCATTATTTTGATGGAAAAAAATTCAACAGAATTAATCTGAAAATTAGAAATACCGTTATTACAGCGATCCATTCGATTCTTGAAGATGATAATAAAAATTTATGGATTAGTACCAATCAGGGAATTATAAAATACAATACTACTCTAAAAACAGCCATTAATTATGATCAAAAAGACGGTATCGTAAATAATGAATTTAATGATAATGCGGCTTTAAAACTTGATGCCAATAGATTTTATTTTGGAAGCCCGTCTGGAGCAGCTTATTTTGATACTCAAAAGATTTTCGTAAATAAAGATGCTCCACAGGTTTTGATTACTGATTTGAAAATCAAAAATCAAACTACAAACCCCAATGACTCCTTAGGCATTTTAGAAAAAAGTATTGGTTATACCAAAACCATCACTTTGGATTATGACAAGGCTAATTTCTCGATTAATTTTGCGATTCCTAATTACATCAGGTCCAAAAAAAATCAATATAGCTACCGTTTAACCGGACTGGAAAACAACTGGACGCTTACAAAAAACACAGAAGCTATGTTTGCCATTCAGAATCCCGGAACTTATACTTTTGAAGTTCGCGGCTCTAATAATGACGGAGTTTGGAATAAAGTTCCTACAACCCTGACCGTGATCGTAAAACCTGCCCCGTGGCGCAGTATCTGGGCGTTTTTATTGTACGGAATCATAATTGGTTTGGGATTATACGGTTTGATCTGGATCATGAAATCGAAAGCGAGATTGAAACAAAAGCTGGAACTGGAATATCTGGAAACCAAACGAATTGAAGAAAACAATATCGCTAAACTGGATTTCTTTACCAATATCTCACACGAATTTAGAACGCCGTTAACCTTAATTCTTGGGCCATTACAGCAAATTCTCGCCAATTACAACGGTACAAATGAAATGTACAAAAAGTTATTGGTGATTGAAGGAAGTGCGAATCATCTTTTGGGTTTAATTAATCGTTTGATGGATTTTAGAAAACTCGAAAATCATCAGGTTACGCTGGAATCTGCTGAAGGAAATATTGTAAAATTCACCAAAGAAATCTTTTTATCTTTTATCGAATATGCCAAAGACGGCGGTTATAGCTATACTTTTGAATCATCTGAGGAAGAAATTCTCGTATATTTTGATCGTTATAAATTAGAACGTGTTTTTTATAATTTAATTTCGAATGCTTTTCGATATACTCCAAAAGGCGGAGATATTCATCTTAAAATTTCGCATGATGATGAAAATCTTTTTATCGCAATAGAAGATTCCGGAGTGGGAATTGCGCCGGAACATATCGATAAAATTTTTGATTTGTTTTTTGAAGTTCCAATGCACAACAACGTTCAGAAAAACTATAATAAAGGAACCGGAATTGGGCTTTCGATAGTAAAGAACATTGTAAAACTGCATAAAGGAGACATTGAAGTCACGAATAAAGAAACTAAGGGTGTCGTTTTTAAAGTTACGCTTCCGTTAGGAAGAACGCATCTTTTGGATAACGAAATTATTACCGATTTTAGAATTAGTGATGACATCGATCAATATACCGCTCAACTAGATAAATCTAACGTCACAGAACCGGAAGATATTGATGATTTTGTGGTAAACGATCAAAAACAAACTATTTTGATTGTCGAAGATCACAAGGTTTTACGATCGTTCATGAAAAACCTGCTCAAAGAGGATTACAATATTATTGAAGCCGAGAACGGAAAAGTGGCTTTTGAAAAAGCATTGCAGCACGTTCCGAATTTGATTATCAGCGATGTTATTATGCCCGAAATGGTAGGAACTGAACTTTGTTCTAAAATTAAAGCGAACTTAAAAACAAGCCATATTCCGGTTATTTTGCTGACATCGAGAACTTCATTAGTGTATAAATTTGAAGGTTTAGAAAGTGGCGCCGATGATTATATCAGCAAACCTTTCAATTTAATTGAATTTAAACTTAGAGTTAAAAACCTGCTGAATTCGACTGAACGACTGAAAAACAAATTCTCGAGTGATGATAATTTTATTCCGTCGGAAATAACGGTTTCTTCTTTAGATGAAGATCTGTTGAAAAAAGCGTTTAAGATCGTCGAAGAAAACATTTCGAACGAACAATTTGATATTCCGTTTTTCTGTACAGAATTGGGTGTAAGCCGCACGATGTTGTTTCTAAAAATAAAAGCCTGGACGAATTTTACGCCAAACGAATTCATTCATGAAATACGATTAAAACGCGCCGCTCAATTATTGGAACAAAACAAATTAAACGTTTCCGAAATTAGCTATAAAGTAGGCTTCAACAATCCAAAATACTTTAGTAAATGTTTCCAGAAAAAGTATGGGGAAACGCCAACTCAGTTTGCTGACAAGTTTTTTAAATCTTCAGAAGTTTTTTAGGGAATTCATTGTTTTTAAAGGGTTAAAAAAGGGTATCTGTATTTTTAGATACCCTTTTTTGTATTTCTATATCGTTTTCGGCCACTACATTTGTCATTATGAAAATCAGAAAAACAACATTCATAGTATTGCAAATTCTATTTGTGATAATCATAATCGGAATGAGTTTGTTGATTTTCTACTTTATCTAACATTAACCTAAAAAACCAAAATGAATGTTCACAAACCAAAATTTCAAATCGCTTAAATGGTGTTTGCTGGTAGCTTTTTTACTGGTGAATGTTGTTATGAATGCACAGGAAAGAAAAGTCACCGGAAAAGTTACTTCAAGCGAAGACTTACTTGGGCTCCCTGGTGCTAATGTATATGTAAAAGGTTCTTCGGTTGGAGGATCTGCAGACATGGATGGAAACTACAGTGTTTTCGTTTCGGAGAAAAATGCGGTATTAGTTTTTAATTATGTGGGATATCAAACTGTTGAAGTTCCTGTGGGAAATAAAACGGTCATCAATATCAGTTTAAAACCAGATACTAAAAATCTTGATGAAGTTATTGTGGTAGGTTACGGAACCCGTAAAAAGAGCGACATTACAGGATCAGTTTCTTCTGTAACGGCAAAAGAACTGACTGCCTACCCTACTCTAAATGCTGAACAGGCTTTGCAAGGTCGTGCAGCAGGGGTTTCGGTACAATCTAATAATGGTGGTGAGCCAGGCGCTCCCGTAAAAATCAGGGTTCGTGGAGGAACATCTATCAATGCAAGTGGAGACGCTCTTATTGTTGTCGATGGTTTTGCAGGAGTTTCAATGCCCGCACCTCAGGATATTGCTTCTATTGAGGTTCTTAAAGATGCATCGGCTACAGCCATATACGGATCCAGAGGTTCAAACGGGGTTATCATGGTTACGACCAAAAAAGGTAAACCAGGAAAACCGGTAATCGAATTCAGTAATTCAACATCGGTGCAATCTGTCAACAATAAATTAGATTTATTAGATGGGCCGCAATTTGTAGCCTATAGAAAAAGTTTTACCACGCATACAGATGGCGGTGCAAATACAGACTGGCAGGATGTAATTTACCGTGAAGGAATGATTTCGAACACCTCATTATCTTTTTCAGGAGGTTCTGATAAAATCAGGTATTATGTTTCAGGAAACTATTTCAACCAAAATGGAGTCGTAATTAATTCAGGAATCGACAAATACACGATTGTAAGTAATGTTGAAGCAGATTTAACCGACAAGTTTAAAGTGGGTTTGAATATGTTTCAGAGCAAACAAAACAAAGACGGAATTATTAGCCAGACTGGCGCTGGAGGAACTGGTGCAGCGGGTGTAATTGCAGCGGCGTACAGATTTATGCCGGATAAAGGAATTTATAATACCGACGGAACTTATACAACAACGGCTCCAATTGGGGACGATATTGATAATCCGTATGCAACGGCAATGGATAATATTCTGGAGACACTTTCGACTGTAAACAGAAGTAACTTTTTTGCTTCATACCAAATTACCAAAGATTTAAACTTTAAAACTACTTTAGGTTTAACCGATAATAATTCGCAAACCGGACGATATATTCCCTCAACTTTGATTGCAGGAAAAAATGTAAAAGGAGAAGCTTCTATAAACAATACCAAGTTTTCTTCTTTCCTTACAGAGAATTATTTAACGTTTAAACGTGAGATTATTGACAAAGGAATCCTGACGGTTCTTGGAGGATATTCGTATCAAAAAAATAAAAATGACCGTGCTTATGCCGCATCAAGAGGATTTTTAACGAATTCTAACTCTTACCATAATTTAGGTGCAGGAACGGTGTATTTAAAACCGGAATCAAGTTTGTCTGAAACAGAATTAATATCGGCTTTCGGGAGGTTGAATTTTGATTATGATGATAAATATTTATTCACCTTTACAGCACGTCGTGACGGTTCTTCAAGCTTTAGTGAAAACTACAAATACGGGACTTTTCCTTCTGGAGCAATTGGATTGAATGTTAGTAAAGAAAATTTCTTAAAAGACAGTAAAACAGTTTCTAATCTTAAATTAAGAGCAAGTTATGGTGCAACAGGAAACCCGTCTATCGATGCCTACTCTACACTTTCTAAATTTTCTGAAGTGTATGATGTAAGTGGTGACGTGATTGTAAATGCGGTTCAGCTTACGGCAATCAATAATCCCAATTTAAAATGGGAAACATCTTATCAACAAGATTACGGAATTGATTTGGGTTTATTTGATAACAGAATCAGCGTTACAGCCGATTATTATAAAACAATTACCAAAGATTTATTGTTCAACAGACCTTTACCTGGTATTTCAGGAATTGCTTCTCAGCTTCAAAATGTGGGAGAATTGGAAAACAAAGGTTGGGAATTGGGCATTAATACAAAAAACTTTATTGGAGCAGATTTTACATGGTCAACCAATTTTAATATTTCTTCGAACAAAAATAAAATCCTGAAACTGGCTGACAACAAAGATCTTTTAATCAACTCTGCGCCTGGGCATTTTCTTGCAACAGAATCTCAGATTTTAAGAGTTGGTCAACCTGTTGGTTCCTTCTTTGGGTTTGTGTATGATGGCGTAATTCAGCAAGGAGAAGCGGTTCTTCCCGGGAATTTTGAAACTATTGCCGGTGGAGAAAAATTCAAAGATGTAAATGGTGACGGAAAACTGGATTCTAATGATAAAACGATTATCGGAAACCCAAATCCTGATTTCATTTTTGGATTCAATAATGATTTCACGTATAAAAATATTGATTTAAATATCTTTTTTCAGGGTTCAGAGGGCAATCAGATTTTAAATTATACTTTGATGGAACTGGCTTCTGGAAATAATAATGCCACTACAGAAGTTTTGGATGCCTGGACTCCAACAAACACCGATACCAATGTGCCAGTAAATGCGGCAAGAACGAAAAGAATTACTTCAAGATTTGTTTATGATGCAAGTTATATTCGTTTAAAAAACGTTTCTATAGGTTATAGTTTAGATGACAATGTGGTTTCAAAAATTGGATTAAGCAAAGTTCGTTTCTACATCAGTGCACAAAACTTATGGACTATTACCAAATATCCCGGTTCTGATCCTGAGGTAAATTACCTGAATGATAACAATTCAAGAAGTAATACCAATTTAGGATTGGATTACGGAAGTTACCCGAATGTAAGAACTTTCACTTTTGGTTTTAATTTAAAATTCTAGTTAAAAAAATAGTATTAAACACATAGTTATACGCAAAATGCTATGATTATTGATGCAAGTGAAACGCCTTATTTAGCGTTCCAAAAAGCTATGTCTCTATGTGTTAAATTATACACCCAATACCTAAAAAATAGTATTATGAAAAAATATATAGCTTTTCTTTTCTTGGGAATATTCGCTTTTGGATGTTCAGATCTGGAAGAACATCCTGTAGGAACTATACGTCCTGAGAACTTCTTTAATAATACAGATGATCTGCAAGCTGCTGTAAACGGAGCTTTTGCCAACATTGCACACAATAATTATTGGGGGAGAGAATTTACCATCGCCCTAATGTTGCGTGATGATATGGCCGATATTGGCGACAGAACCACTCAGGCGGCACGTATCGATGTAAATGATATGAACATGAATGACACTAACGCACTTGTAGCCAACTTTTGGCCACAATCGTATATCATTATCGCAGCAGCAAATCAAGCGATTGCAGGTGCTAAAAAAACTCCGGGAGATCCGGCAAAAGTAAACGCAATTGTAGCGCAGGCTTATTTTGCAAGAGCTTTTACTTACTACCATTTGGTGCGCATTTTTGGCGATGTTCCTTATATTGATTTTCCTGTAAATGAGATTTCTCAGGTTGATAAATTAAGCAGAACAAAAGAGGCTGAAATTTATCCAAAAATCATCGCCGATCTTGAATTTGCAAAACAATGGCTGGAAGACAAACCAAAAGTAAAAGCCGTTCCCGGAAAAGGTACCGCTGCAGGATATTTGGCATCAGTTTATCTGACTTTAGGAAATTACCAAAAAGCTTACGACGAATCTAAATATGTAATTACCAACGAAGCAAAATTTGGTTTAGGTTTAGATGCTGATTTTCAGGATTTATTCAACGCTACAAAAGCAGCAGCTCTAAAAGAACCTTTATTTACAATTGACTTTAATAATTTAGTTTCAGGAAACTACGGTCAGGATTATACGGCATTTTTTACAGGATCATTAAAAGATGACAGTTATAGTTACGGACAAGGATTCTCGGTAGCGGTTCCGTCGCTAAAAGTATTTAATACCTGGGATCAAAGAGATTACAGACGAGCGGTAAGTTTTGATACGATTATCAGAAAGAAAACAGGTCCCGGGGGTGCGTTACAAATTTACCCTTCGAGCGATAACGAAAAAGCGCCACGTCCGCATATTGCAAAATATTACCGTTTTCCTGGAAAAGCCGGTGCCAACGGAAGGACTTCTCAGCACAATTATATCACGATGCGTTTTGCCGAAGTATTGCTAACAGCTGCCGAAGCCTTAAACGAAATTACTCCGGGAACTACAGAAGCTGATGGTTATGTCAACAGAGTACGCGCCAGAGCCAGAAACAAAGCCGGAAAACTGGTTTCTTTTCCTGCGAATGTTACACCGGGATTATCTCAGGCCGATTTTAGAAAAATGGTTATTGAGGAAAGAAGATTAGAATTCGCTTTTGAATACATCAGATGGTACGACATCAAAAGGTTGAAAAATGGCCCGGAAGTTTTTGGCCCAAGTGGTTTAGAGCCTCACGCCAATTTTAATCCGGCAAAAGATTATTTATTCCCATTACCGGGAACCGAGTTAGCAATTAATCCTAATTTAAAACCGAATAATCCTGGTTACTAAAGCATAAGAATGAAAATTAAAAATTTAGAATTAAAAATTAAAAATCTTTGGAATTACAATTATCCTGAGTTTAGTTTTTCATACCCATTTTAAACAAAACTATAACCAATTTTTAATTTTTAATTCTCCATTTTTAATTAAATAAACAATAATAAGTATGAGTAAAGTTAGTAATTTTGCTTTAATCCTGGGGTTTGCATTGCTGGTAACAGCGTGCAAATCAGGGATTAATTCTACAACAAAAAACACCTCTGCAGCAGCAGAAAATCTTCTGGAAACCCGATATAAAATGTTACTCGCTTATCCGGTTGATTCGATGTCGATGCCAAGAAGTATGAACATCAAAACCAATGAGATTAAAAAAGTTCCCTCAAGAGACTGGACAAGCGGATTCTTTGCCGGAAATCTTTGGCAATTGTACCGATTGACAGGAAACTCAGAATATAAAAAACAAGCCGAAAAATGGACGCCTTTCAGCAAAAAAGAAAGCGTAAACAGAAATTCTCATGACGTAGGTTTCAAAGTATATTGTGCTTACGGAGAAGCTTTAAAAGTAGAAAACAAACAAGAATACAAAGACGTCATTATCAAAGGAGCAGAAACTTTATGTACTCGTTTTGATGCAAAAGTTGGCGCCATCCGTTCTTGGGATTTCAATAAGGAAATTTGGGATTATCCTGTAATTATCGATAACATGATGAATCTCGAATTGCTTTTTGAAGCCACAAAACTATCCGGCAACAAAAAGTATCAGAATATTGCGATTCAGCATGCCAATACAACGCTCAAAAACCAATTTAGAGACGATAATAGCTGCTATCATGTTATTGATTACAATCCAACAACAGGAGCCGTTAGAAAGAAAACCACACTTCAGGGATATAATGATGATTCGGTTTGGGCACGCGGGCAAGGCTGGGCGGTTTACGGATTTACCATGTCGTACCGATATACCAAAGATCCTGCATACCTAAAACAAGCTGAAGCAGCGGCAAAGTTTTTTATGACAGATAAAAACCTGCCGGAAGACGGAATTCCGTATTGGGATTTTAGAGATCCTGCTATTCCAAATTCAGCGCGTGATGTTTCTGCTGCAACCGTTATGGCTTCTGCTTTGTATGAGTTATACGACTATACTAAAAATAAAACTTATTTGGCTTTCGCCGATAAAATAATCGCGAGTTTACAATCGGATAAATACATTTTAGATCCAAAAATAAACGCGCCTTTTATATTCGACCACAGTACCGGAAACTGGCCAAAACACGACGAAATCGACGAACCAATAATCTATGCCGACTATTATTTTCTGGAAGCATTGTTGAGGAAAAAGTAAGAAAGATAGAAAGGTTCTGAGGGACTGAGGTTCTAAGATTTTAAAGGCAGAAAAGCTTTAAAACTTTGTCCCTCTCAACCTTTTTTTGCTCAGAACCTCAGTCCCTCAGAACCTTAGAACCTAAAAAAAAAAGCTTTACAATCTATGAATACGTCACCGTACCAAAATAATACATTTTATACTTTTGCACTTTTTGTTTTTTTTCAGATTTGTCTGAGCAGCAGTTTTGCTCAGACAAAAATGAATATCAATGAAAATTGGCAATATCTGGAAAATCACACTCCAAGTCTTAGCGAAGCACAAAAAGCCACTAATTGGATTCCATTAAACTTACCGCATACCTGGAATGCCGAAGACGCAACCGATCTTAATCCGGGTTATAGACGCGATGCAAGCTGGTATCAAAAAAAGCTGAACATTGACTCTATCGATAAAGATCAGCTTTATTATTTATATTTTGAAGGATCGAATGTAACCACAAAAGTATATGTAAACGGTAAAGAAGCAGGAGGCCATATTGGCGGATATATTGGTTTTACTATTGATATCACTCATTTTATCAAGCAAGGAAACAACGAAATCTTTGTTCGTGTCGATAACAGTTATGATATTGAAATTATCCCGTCGCAAAAAAGTGATTTCTATATTTATGGCGGAATAACGCGCGATGTCTGGTTATTGTCTAAATACAAAAATCATATCGAAAATTTAAAAATTACAACTCCTGAGGTTTCGGCAAAAAAAGCTTCTTTAAATATTGTGGCTTCAACTTTAAATTCTGAAAATTCAAAAGATTTATCATTAACGGTAATTCTTAAAAATCCGAAAGGGAAAAAGATTGCGAGTAAAACGATTCCGGTTTTAGATAAAACAACCACTATTAAATTCGAGAATCTTAAAAATCCTGAATTATGGGATACGGAGAAACCTAATTTATATAAAGTGACTGCTTTTTTATCAGAGAAAAATCAAATCAAAGACAGCGTAAACGAAAAAGTGGGTTTCAGATGGTTTGAGTTTAAAGACCACGGTCCTTTTTACCTTAACGGAAAACGATTACTCATTCGCGGTACACATCGTCATGAGGAACAAGCGGGAGTTGGCGCTGCGATGAGCAACGAACAACATCGTGCTGATATGGAATCGATTAAAAAAATGGGTGCTAATTTTGTTCGTTTGGCGCATTATCCTCAAGATCCTGAAATTTACAAGGCCTGCGATGAACTGGGTTTATTAGTTTGGGATGAATTGCCTTGGTGCCGTGGCGGAATTGGCGGTGAACTTTGGCAAACGAATACCAAAAATATGCTGGCCGAAATCATCAATCAAAATTACAATCACCCGAGTATCATTATCTGGTCGTTGGGTAACGAAATGAATTGGCTTCCTGATTTTCCTGACGGAGATAACACAGAAAGAACCAATGTGTTTTTAACGGAACTAAACGACATCGCACATAAAATGGATCCAACTCGAAAAACCGCGATTAGAAAGTATTATGAAGGTTCGAAAATTGTTGATGTCTTCTCCCCTTCGATCTGGTCGGGATGGTATTCCGGAAGTTATAAAAATTACCAGAAAGCAATTGATGTTTACAAAAAAGAATACAAGCATTTTATTCACGCCGAATATGGCGGAGACAGTCACGTAGGCCGTCATAGCGAAAATCCAATAACGGGAGAAAATATTATAAAATCTGATGGTTGGGAAGAAGCAATTGTACAAACCAAAGTGGCCAATATTGCCCAAATTGGCGATTGGAGCGAGAATTATATCGTTGATTTATTCGACTGGCACTTGCATATATCTGAGAATGATCCAATGTTTGTGGGTAATATTCAGTGGGCATTTAAGGATTTTGCAACGCCATTGCGCCCGGAAGATGATATTCCGTACATGAATCAAAAAGGACTTGTCGATCGTAACGGAAATCCAAAAGATGCTTATTATGTTTTTAAAAGTTATTGGAGCACTGAGCCTTTTACCTACATCGAATCGCATACCTGGACAGAACGTCAAGGTCCCGAAAATACACCAAGAACGTTGAGTGTTTTTAGTAATTGCGAAAAGGTTACTTTATTTCATCAGGGGAAATCATTGGGACAAAAACAAAGAAACCTTTCGCTTTATCCCGCAAATGGCTTAACTTGGGATGTGAATTTCTTTAAAGATGAAAATATTTTAATCGCAGTTGGAGAAACAAAAGACGGGAAAAAAGTTTCGGATACGATCAAAGTAAATTATCGTTTTAATAAAAATGATACAGCAACTTCTTTACAATTGTCATCAGAGAAATTAAAAAACGGCAATTATTTGGTAACGGCAATTGCAATTGACAACAACTATTTACGTTGTTTAGATTATGAGGAAAGCGTTTATTTTCAATGTTTAAAAGGTGGAAAAACCATGAAAAGCCAGGGAACTCCAACCGGAAGTGAATCTATAAAAATGGCTAATGGAAAGGCTTCGATAGAAGTGGTTCCTGATGGAGCTGGGATTCCTATAGAAATGACAGCTTTGAATCAGAGTTTTAAAGGGGAATATTTGAAGATTGCGAATTAATTAGCTGAACGGTTTAACCGCAAAGTTCGCAAGGGTTTATGCAGGGAACGCAAAGTTTTTGTTTCACGCTGAATGAATCTCGCAAAGGCGCAAAGTTTTTTAAAGTTCCGGAGGAATGATTCATTTTGTAGCAACGGATTTTAATCCGTTAGAGAATTTGCAATCGTTTTGTCATCCTGAGGAACGAAGGATCACACTAGAAACTCCGTCTGCAAATTCATCAATCTTTGTCGATTTACGCGTGCGATTCTTCGTTCCTCAGAATGACAAAAATGAGGATAAATGCTTGAGAAAATGAATGCGGAGATCCTTCGTTTAGAAAGACAAGCCAGACTTCGAAGTCAGATGATAAAAAATTTGCGCGCATCTGCTTAATTCTTTTAAAATCTGCGTGAAATAAAAAAATTCCGCGTGAAATAATAAAGATCAACAATTATGAAAAATACAATCTTCTACGGATTTGCTTTAGCAATGACCACTTTTATAACCAATGCACAAGTAACTTTAAATGCTGATGGCCCTAACGGACTTGGCACTTATGAATTAATTACAAAAGCATTGGCGCCTGGAACGCAAAATGGTTCCGTAGAAGCTCCAGATGTTATTCATCCCAACTTTGGAAAGCATATTACGGAAGTTTATGATGATGATTTGAAGAAATATGTTTTTGAATTTAATCTACATGTTACGAACACGCCTCCGGACAATGAACCTGTAAAAGGTAAAACGGACAGGCAGCGTGTCGAAATAAAATCATTCGAACCTTCTCCTGATAATTTAAAAGGAACAACTGGCGAAACGGTGCAATACAAATGGCGTTTTAAAATACCTAAAGGATTTAAGCCTACTAAGGATTTTATCCATATTCATCAGATTAAAGCGGTCAATGGCGATGCGGGCAATCCTTTGTTTACTTTGACTTTAAGAAAAATGACAAACGGTTCTAACCAACTCGAACTCATTTATGTTAAAGACGAAGCTACAAAAATGATAAAATATCAAACAGTAGATATGTCTTTGTTTGAAGGAACCTGGGTTGAAGCAACAGAAACTATTAAAGTGGGCTTAAAAGGAACTTATGCCATAACTATAAAAAAAGTAAGTGACGGAACTACTTTGATGAATTATAGCAATTCAAATATTCAAACGATTCGCGCTGATAATTCTTTCATTAGACCTAAGTGGGGAATGTATCGCAGTTTGAAAGATATTGCTAATATGAAAGATGAAACAATGCGATTCTCGGATTTTAGCATACAAGAATTCACTACTTCATCCGGAAAAGATAAGTAGTTATCCAAAATATAAAATGATCAAAAATAAATATAAGAATGAAAAAACTAATTACCTTATTACTACTAACAACTGCTTTTATCGGGCAGGCACAAAATTTAATCTCGAATGTTCCAAACAGAACCACAACTTCTTTAAACGGGGTTTGGAATTATATTATTGATCCTTATCAAACAGGATTTTACAGCTTTCACCTCGATCAATACGATAAACAGGCAAAACCCTCAAATGGTGCTTTTTTTAATAATTATCATGCTGCAAACAAGCAGGAACTGGTAGAATATGATTTTGACAAATCGGCAAAAATAAATATTCCGGGAGATTGGAATTCGCAGGTTCCGGAACTTAAATATTACGAAGGAAATGTTTGGTTCAAGAAATCATTCGATTATGAATTAAAGGATAAAAAACGTCTTTTTGTTTATTTTGGAGCAATTAATTATAAAGCGGATGTTTATTTAAACGGAAAAAAACTAGGAACTCACGAAGGTGGTTTTACGCCTTTTAATTATGAAGTAACTTCGATTGTAAAACCAAAAGACAATTATTTGGTGGTAAAAGTTGATAATACTCGCCATAAAGAAGATGTGCCGACTGTGAATACCGATTGGTGGAATTATGGCGGAATCACGCGCGATGTTACTTTAATCGAAGAGAATGAATCGTTTATTGAAGATTATAATATTCAGCTTAAAAAAGGAAATGCGGCTTTGATTTCTGGTTTTGTAAAAATCAACAATTTCAATCCGGCACAAAATCAAGTGGCTATTTCGATTCCGGAATTGAAAATTAATTATAAAGGAAAAGTAGGTGCTGACGGAATTGTAAATTTTGAAATTCCTGCTAAGAAAATCTCTTACTGGTCGCCTGAAAATCCAAAATTATATGATGTTGTAATTGATTTTAACGGACAAAAACTAAAAGATAATATTGGTTTTAGAACCATTGAAACTCAGGAAGACAAAATTTTATTAAACGGAAAACAGATCTTCTTGCGCGGAATATCCATTCACGAAGAAAATGCAAAAGGCGGACGTGCCAACTCAGAAGAAGATGCTTTGCGTTTATTAAACTGGGCTCAGGAATTGGGCTGTAACTATGTTCGTCTGGCACATTATCCGCATAATGAAAACATTATCAGACTTGCCGACAAACTAGGATTAATGGTTTGGGAAGAAATTCCGGTTTACTGGACGGTGGAATTCACCAACGAAAAAACATATAAAAATGCCCAAGATCAATTGACAGCGGCTATTACAAGAGATAAAAACAGAGCCAGTATTATTATTTGGTCGATGGCGAATGAAACGCCAATTTCTGATGCAAGAAATACGTTTCTGAAAAATTTGGTGGTACATACAAAATCACTGGACAATACAAGATTAATCAGCGCTGCATTATTGACTCATAATGTAAAAGGCGTTGGAATGATCGATGATGAAATTGGTAAATCGCTTGATATTATTGCTTTCAATCAATATTTGGGTTGGTATGGCGGAAATTTAGAAAACGCTGAAAAAACTTTTTGGGACACACCTTACAACAAACCAGTAATTGTTTCTGAATTTGGAGGAGATGCCAAAGCTGGTTTTCACGGAGAAAAAAACGAACGCTGGACAGAGGAATATCAAGAATACTTATACATTCAGAACCTGAAAATGATCGAAAAAATACCTCATCTTAGCGGTTTAAGTCCGTGGATTCTGGTAGATTTCAGATCTCCAAAAAGATTGCTTCCGGAAATTCAGGACGGTTACAATCGTAAAGGTCTAATTTCGAATGACGGTGAAAAGAAGAAAGCTTTTTATATCATGCAGGATTGGTACGCCAAGAAGAAAAAAGAAAATAAAAATTAAGCACTATTATCAATTCATTAACAAAAAACAAACTGTAATGATATGATTTTTATTCATTATTAACTTACTTTGTAGTTATTCTAAAAATTGTAATTCTATGAAAAAATTAAGTTTAATGGTAGTTACTTTGTTTGCTGCCTTTACAGTTCAAGCTCAGGAAGTAGTAAAATTTGCTCCGCTTGATGCAAGTCCGGTTGATATTTCTTATTTCCCAAACAAGTCAGTTAAATTCAAAAAAACTGATAATCCAAATCCTGTTGTAAAAGTTACTTATGCAAGACCTTCTGCAAAAGGGCGTACAATTTTTGGTGATATTGTAAAATTTGGCGAAGTTTGGAGAGTTGGTGCAAACGAAAATACAGAAATCAAATTCTACAAAGCAGTAACAATTGGTGGCAAAAAAGTTGCAGCTGGTACTTATAGCTTATTTGCAATTCCTGAAAAAGACAAATGGACGATCATCATTAATAAAGAGCTTGATTTATGGGGAGGTTATGCTTACGACGAAAGCAAAGATGTTGTGAGAGTTTCGGTTCCTGTAAAACCAGTATCTGAAGTAATCGAAGCTTTATCAATCGCTTTTACCAGTAAAGATTCTGTAGCAAATCTGGTAATTGGCTGGGACAAAACAACTGTTGAATTGCCTATTACGGTTAAATAATTGTTTACAATTGAAACAAAATATTAAGAGACACTAAATAAAAAATAGTGTCTCTTTTTTTGTTTAATAGCCATGGTCAACTATACTATAACTAACCTAAAAACCAACATAATGAAAAAATCATATTTACTGCTGCTTTTTTTATTGCCTGTTTATTATGGCTATTCTCAACAAAAATTTAAAATTACCTACGACCAATTAAAAGATTACGAAGGTGTTTATGAATATGAAAAAAACACCACGTTACAAATAGCAGCTTCACCTAAAGACACTATTTTGTATGCGATTATTAATGAAAGTAAATATTCTCTGAAACCTTCTGAAAAAGATGTTTTTTTGAATATGTCGAAAGAAAAAGTGACGTTTGTAAGGAATACATCTTCGGTAATAACGGGATATTCTTCTGATGGAAAGACTTTTAATTTAATTAATAAAAAAGTGAATTTCCCTAAAGAAATGTGGTATCCAAGATTGAATGCCTCAAAAGATTATCAATATACGTATCAGCAACCCAAAAAAGAAACTGATGGCTTAGTCACCGGGAGCATCGATAATACCGGATTAAACAAAGCATTATTAAGCGAAATGATGCAGAAAATCGTTAACGGTACTTATGCTAACGTTCATAGTGTTTTGATTATAAAAGATGGAAAATTAGTTTTTGAAGAATACTTTTATGACAACAACAAAACCAAGCTTCACGAACTTCGCTCTGCTACAAAAAGTTTTGTTTCGGCCCTGACCGGAATTGCCATTGATAAAGGATATATTAAAGATAAAAATGAAACGGTTCTCTCCTATTTTCCGGATTATACTTTTAAAAACCTGACCGAAGATAAAAAGCAAATTACAATTGAAAACCTGCTGACCAATCAGAGCGGATTGGATTGTGATGTGAGTAATCCAAAATCTGAAGGGAATGAAACTACCATGAATTATTCTGATGACTGGATTCAGTTTACATTAGATTTACCCATGATTGATGTGCCTGGCGGAAAAGGAATGTATTGCTCCGGTAATCCTATAACTTTAGGCAAAGTTATCGAAAGAGCAACCAAAATGCCTTTGCCTGATTTTGCCAAACAAACTCTTTTTAAAGATCTTGGAATTAAAAATTTTAAATGGAATTTTAAACCTGATGCTTCAAGTGCCGAAACTTTTTGTCAGGTATATTTAAACTCCAGGGACATGGCAAAATTTGGAATGCTTTATCTTAATAAAGGTGTTTGGAACGGTAAACAAGTCGTTTCTAAAAATTGGGTTGAGGAATCACTTACCAAACATTCTGTTGTACAAGGCGTAAATTACGGTTATCTGTGGTGGCTTAAATACATAACTGTTGATGGTGTTCGCTATAACGGAAAAGCGGCTCAGGGAAATGGCGGTCAGAAAATTTATATTTGGGAAGAACAAAATATGATTACGGTTATTACTGGCGGAAATTATAATGCGCAATCACCAAGCGACGAATTGATTCAGAAATATATTTTACCGGCTTTTAATAAGAAGTGATTTATTTTATATGATAAAAAATACCTTTAAGAAATTATATCTTGAAGGTATTTTATTTTATAAGCTGTTTTTAGTGAAGTTTTTTGAATCTCTCAAAGACGCAAAGTTGCAAAGTTTTTTAAGCTCCTATTGATCGACTAGCCGCTGGCTTTAGCTGGAGGTTCTTTATAGAATCAGAAAAGGTCTTTAGCCAAAAATTCTCATTTTGGCTAAAGACCTTCATCTTAAATTTATATAACCTCCAGCTAAAGCCGGAGGCAATTCAAAATTGGGCATAAACTTTGCGTCTTCGCGACTTTTCGAGCAAATTTAGCACAATGAAAAGCTTTTTTATATTGATAAAAATCTTAAGCAGTTGCTACAGAAGATTCTAATATTTTATCTAATGTAATAGGTAAATCCCTGACGCGTATTCCTGTTGCATTAAAAACTGCATTGGCAATTGCCGGAGCCATTCCTACCAAAGCGGTTTCTCCAAGTCCTTTTGTTCCCATTGGGTTACTAATTGGATCTTTTTTATTGACAAAAAATACTTCCTGTTTTTCAATATCGGCATTTACGGGAACATGATAATCGGCAAAATTATTATTTATGGGGCGACCAAATCTGTGATCGATTTCTAGCGATTCCATCAATCCCATTCCGATTCCTCCTACCGCTCCGCCATACATTTGCCCTGCCGAAGTTTTCTGGTTGATTACAGTTCCAATATCAGCGCAGGAAACCACATGTGCCAATCTGATTTTTCCAAGATTTGGATTTATCAATACTTTTACAAAATGTACAGAGAAAGAATAAATCGAATATTTTTTGGCCTCTTCTGAAGCTTTCGATTCATTTTCTACTACTAATTCTTCTAATTTATTTGCATTCAATACCTCAACTAAAGAAACTCTTTTCGAACTGTCTTTTTTTGAAGTTATTGAACCATTCGCAAACGCCAGATCGGTAATAGGCACATTCTTTAACGCCTCTGATTTACTCGCCAGTTCAATAGCTTTTGTTATTAATAACTGGCAGGAATCGTTGACCGCTGACCCTACAGATGAAGTGGTTGCTGAACCTCCTTGGGTTGGTCCTTTTGCAAGACCGCTTTTTCCCATTTCGATAATCACATTTTCACTTGGTATTCCAGTTACATCGGCACCAATCGCAGTCATCATAGTGGCTGTTCCGGGTCCCATATCGTTTACGCTGCATTGCAGAACCAACGTGCCATTGGTTAAAAATTTTGCTTTTACAGAAGTAGGACTTCTATAACAGCCAAAAGTTCCGGTTCCCATTCCGTAACCTACGAGCCATTCGCCTTCACGAACAGATCCTGGTTTGTTTTTACGGTTTTTCCAGCCAATGCGTTCCATACCGCCTTCGTAGCATTCCAGAAGATATTTGCTGCTCCATGGTTTATTTTGTTCGAGATCTTTTTCGGCATAATTCAGTTTACGAAACTCAATTGGGTCCATATCTAATTTATGAGCCAACTCGTCCATAGCACTTTCTAAGGCAAAAGAACCTGTTGCTTCTCCCGGACCACGCATCCAGATTGGCGTACAAGTGTCAAGAGGAACAATACGATATCGCGTTGAAACATTGGCACAATCATAAATAAATCGGGACATGTTTACGGTACCTTCCATAAAATCTTCATAACTCGACGTCATGGCGATAGCTTCATGCGTTAGTCCTGTTAGTTTGCCTTCTTTGGTGGCACCAAGACCCATTTTCTGAATCGTATAAGGTCGAAAACCAACATTGGTAAACATTTGTTCCCTATGCAATACCAGTTTTACAGGGCGGTTTATTTTTTTAGCACCAATAAGAGCTGCAATTTCATAAGGCCAGGTGTGTAGTCCCATACCAAAAGCACCTCCCAGATATTCTGAATTTACAGATACATCTGCGGCAGGAATCCCAAATACATCTCCTACACTTCTGCGTGTTCCTTCTACACCCTGACTTTTGGTGTAAAGTGTAGGCTTATTTCCATCCCATTTGGCAATGATGTTAGCCAGCTCCATTGGGTTATGCACCTCTGTTGGTATAGTATATTCTTCTTCAAGAATTACTTCTGCATTTTTATAGCCGTCCTCAACGCCACGGTGATAATCTTTTGCACGTTCCGGAGTTTTTCCTTTATCTTTTACTTTTTCAAGTTCTGTAGAATGGTCTTCTTTTAAATAATCTGCTTTGATCAGACTGGCAGCATATTGCATACGCTCAAAAGTATCTGCAATTACCAAAGCAATGGGCTGATCATAATAACGAACCGAATCATCTTTAAAAATTTGAAGTGGCTGACCTAAGTTATCGCGTTTTTTAGGTTGTTCGTATCCAGCAGGTTTGTCTACATTAAGATGTGTGATTACTGCTAAAACTCCCGGCGCCCATTCGGCTTTTTTAGTATCAATAGTTTTAATTCTTCCTTTGGCAATCGTACTTCCTACGAGGCATGCATAAGCAACGCCCGGAGTTTTATACTCGGCTGAATATGTGGCTGAACCTGTTACTTTAGCAAATCCGTCAACTCTGTTTATATTACTTGTCTTGCTCATAATTCAAATTATTTAGATGCTGCTATCGTTAATGCTTCAGTAATGGCGTTTGGTCCCAGTGTTAATTTAAAATCATTATCACCGTAACCTCTTGCGCCATGCATGGCCAAATCAGCTGCTTGCCTGAATGTGGTTTCAGAAACTGTCTTTCCTTTCAAAAATTCTTCTGCTTCTGTGAGTCGCCATGGTTTATGCGCCACGCCTCCCATTGCAAGCCTTGCATCTTTAATCGTATTATTTTGAATATCTAAACCTACGGCAACAGATATTAATGCAAAAGCATAACTGGTTCTGTCGCGAACTTTTAAATAATGACTGTTCTTCTCAAAATTATTATTTGGAATCTCGATTGAAGTAATGATTTCTTTGTTTTCAAGTGTATTGTCTTTTTCAGGCATATTGCCTGGAAGCCTATGAAAATCAGTAAACTTAATTTCTCTTTTTCCTTTAGGGCCTTCAACAAAAACAGTAGCGTCTAAAGCTGCAAGTGCCACACACATATCACTGGGATGCACGGCAATACAACTATCCGAAGCACCAAAAATGGCATGCATTCTATTAGATCCGCCAATGGCGCCGCAGCCACTTTTGGGAGTTCGTTTATTGCAGGGCATATCAGTATTATAAAAATAAGAACAACGTGTACGCTGTAACATATTTCCTCCTACACTTGCCATATGCCTAATTTGTTGCGATGCACCGGCAGCTAGTGCCAATGCCAGTAAAGGATATTTTTCTTGTATTATTTTATCTTCGGCAACCTGACTGTTTTTGGCCATTGCGCCAATTGAAACTTTTCCTGTCAGGAATTCTATCTTTTTTAAATCTACTCCGTTAATATCTATAAGTTTATCAGGAGCGACAACATTTTTTTTCATCAAATCGACCAGATTGGTTCCTCCGGCAATAAACATGGCTGAGTTTTCTTTGGCAATAGTAGTTACTGCTGATTTTGATGATAATGCTCTTATAATCTGAAAGTTTTTCATACTAGCTTCCCTCCTTCCTTAACTTCTATAATGGCATCGACAATATTATGGTAAGCGCCGCATCTGCAAATATTGCCGCTCATATATTCCCTAATTTCTTCTCTGCTGTTGGCATGACCTTCTTTGATACAGGCTATACCTGACATAATTTGTCCGGGGGTACAATAGCCACATTGAAAACCATCATTTTTAATGAAAGCTTCCTGCATGGGATGTAGTTTTTTCCCTTTTGAAAGTCCTTCGATGGTGGTTACCTGAGCATTTTGCTGCATGGATGCCAATGAAAGGCAAGATAATATTCTGGTGCCATTTACATGAACGGTGCAAGCGCCGCATTGCCCATGATCGCAGCCTTTTTTGGTTCCGGTAAGTAACAATTGTTCTCGTAATAAATCAAGCAGCGTGGTTCTGGGCTCTACATTTAGATTGTGCTTTATGCCGTTTACTTCAAGCGATAACGGAACGGTCTCTAAATATTCTGCGATTTTTTCATCCCATTTATTATCAGAAGCCATCACCAATGAAGGCGGTGTCAAAGCAAGTGCAGTAAATAATCCGGATTTTTTTATAAAATCGCGACGTGAAGAACTCGATTCTTCTTCTACTGCTTTGTTTTTAATTGTTCTCTTGGCAGCCATGCATACTGTTTTTAAATTAGTAAAATCTAATGTTACTCCTAACAAATTTAAGAATCCTATGCGACAAAAAATTACAAAATTCACATAAACACCATTTTAAATACAATTTAGAATCATTAAAAAAATTAGATTTAAATTACTAAATTGTATTTTTACTTTATTAAGAATTAAAAAATGTCCCTACAGCAAACCATTTACCTCGATAATAACGCTACTACCCAACTTGACGAACGTGTACTTGATGCCATGCTTCCTTATTTTATCCATTCGTATGCGAATGCCAGTAGTGGTCATTTAGCAGGATTAACCGTAAATGAAGCTGTCGAAAATGCTGCGTGGCAAACTGCGAACCAGATTGGGGCAACTCCGGAAGAAATCATTTTTACGTCGGGCGCAACAGAATCAATCAACTTAGCTATAAAAGGACTCGCAAATCAAAGCAAGAAACATATTATAACGGTTCGTACAGAGCATAAAGCTGTTCTGGATACCTGTCAATTTATGGAAAGTATTGGTTTTGAGGTTACTTACTTGCATGTAGATTCTGATGGGGTTTTAGATCTTCAGCTTTTAAACGACTCTATTACCGATCATACCTTAATGGTTATTGTAATGATGGTGAATAATGAAATTGGTGTGATTCAGGATATTGATAGAATATCCGCAATAGTTCATTCGAAAAAGGCTCTTTTTATGTGTGATGCTACTCAGGCTGTTGGAAAAATGACTATTGATGTGCAAAAATCAGGGATTGACCTTTTGGCCCTTTCGGCACATAAATTTTACGGACCAAAAGGTGTAGGCGCTTTGTATCTTTCCGCGAAAGCGAAATTAAAATTAACCCCACAAATACACGGCGGCGGACAACAACGCAAATTACGCAGCGGAACACTAAATGTTTCCGGAATTATTGGTCTTGGAAAAGCTTGTGAAATTGCCCAAGCTGAAATGAAAACAGATCAGGAAAGAATACAAAAACTTAGAGATCGTCTTGAAAAATCTTTATTAGAAATTGAAGGATCGTTTGTAAACGGAAATACAAAAAACCGAATATACAATACGTCGAATATTTGCTTTCCGGGAGTGAATTCTGAAAGTCTGATTCTGGCTTTGCAAAATATTTCGGTTTCGAATGGTTCGTCCTGCTCTGCTGTTACATCCGAACCTTCGCATGTATTGAAGGCTTTGGGTTTATCTGATGAAAATGCTTTGAGTTCGATTCGTTTTAGTCTAGGGAAATTTACTACTGAAGAAGAAATTTTAGTTACTATTGAGAGGGTTTGTGCTTTGGTAAGAGAGCTTTAGTTTTTTTGCCACGAAGGCACTAAGTCGCAAAGGTTTTTATTTCTTAAGCTTATAATTTCTTGCTAAGTAGCAAAGTTTCTTTTTTTTTAAAGCTTCGGAGAAGCGGTATATTTATAGCTAATAATTTAAATATTGAAAAAAAGCTCCAGCGGAGCGACATGTTTTTTTTGCCACAAAGGCGCGAAGACATTAAGATTTTTTTAATGTTTAATAATTTATCGCCAAGTCGAGAAGATTTGAATAGCTCATATCAAATAACTTCTATTAAAAATCTTGCCTTCCAATAATGGTAATAATCTCTATTCTTTTATCTATGATTTGATAGTAGATCGTATCAACTCCACAAACACAATAACGATAGCCTTTTCTGATGTGGTCGGCTGATGGAGATAAAAAAGGATTTTCCTCTATTCTATCAAAACAATCATAGAACATACTAAAATAGCTATCCGCCTGATTAACGCCAAACTTACCAACTCCATAATAATAATAATAATAATAATAATAATAATAATAAATTCTTCGTAAATCTTCTTTAGCTTCTTTACTTAAAAAATAATTATACATTAGGAAGACCTTCTCTGAATTCTGCTAACATTTCTTCTCTTGTTTGTTTTTTTGCAAAACCACTTTTTTCGCCCTTATCTATTTTGGCTCTTACAAACTCATAATACTCATCTTGTGTACGAGCTTGTTTGATCAAATAATTAATAGCTTCACTTTTACTGCTAAATTCTTCTGCTTTAACCTGATTTTTAAGCCACTCCTCATTCGGTGCAGTTAATGATATACTTTGTCGTGTCATAGCAATAATTTTAAATTGGTGTAAATTTACACCAATATTTCGAAACGAAATTGTATTTTAGAAATTTTTCCTATTTTCCCTCTGAACCTTTGTTCCTTTGAACCTTTGTTCCTTTGAACCTTTGAACCTCTTTAAGAAATAAGCTCATTATAATCCTCAATAGTATCGATATCTATATTGCCTTTTTCGAAAGGAACTGCAACAGTATCTTCTAAAAATCTATTGATGATTTTTTTTGCGCCTTCCTGACCTTTTAATTGTAGTAATTCGGTGAAATATTTTTTATGGAAGAGTACCGGAGTTCCTAAGGTTGCTGCGTATTGAGAGGCGGCAATTCCTTTTGCTTTTTTTTGATGTTCTTTTATCAAATTCTCAAACACTATAGTTGTAATATAGGGTTGATCGCAAACCGTAAAAATGCATTTTTGGATATCAGGATTTAAGCGTAACAATTCGTTTAAACCTGTTGCTATAGAAGATGCCATTCCCAACTCCCAATCAGGATTGAAAATTGTTTTTATTTCGGAATCAGTAATTTCTTTTTCGATTAGTTCATGATTCGATCCGGTAACGACTATGATTGCAGTATTTGGTACCTGAGAAGCTTGGGAAATTGTGTTTTTTAAAAGAGAAGTATTTTTATACAAAAGCAATTGTTTGGGTTGTCCTAATCTTGAAGAACTTCCTGCTGCTAAAACAACAATTCCAGTTATCTCTTTCATATTAAACAAGATGTATTGGTTGCAGTATGTATTTTTTCTGTTTTATATTTTAATGAAGTCCCTTGTTTACCGCTCATTACCGCTTTTATTTCAGCCACGATCGATAAGGCAATTTCTTCTGATGTTTCTGCTCCCAAATCAAGTCCTATTGGGCCGTAAATGATGTTTAATTTTTCTTCTGTCAATTGTATGCCTTCATTGTTCAAATCATCGAGCATACGATTGAGTTTTGTTTTTGGACCTAAAATTCCAATATAATTACAATTGATTTTTATGAGAAGTTTTAAAACAGCCAAATCATATTTATAATTATGCGTGATCAGGACAAAATAAGTCTGTTCGTCGATAATAATATTTTCCAGTAATTGTTCCGGTTTTACAACAAATACATTTTTGGCTTCCGGAAATCTTTTTTTTGTAGCATGTGTTGCTCGGCCTTCGCCAATGGTAATTTCCCAACCTAATAAAGAAGTCATTTTTACCAATGGCTGAACGTCATTTCCTGCTCCAACAATTACCAGAGAAACGGGAGGATTTATATAATCTGCCAAAACCTCATTCTCCTGATCATCGTGAAGTTTTTTTATTAATGTTGTTTTGTTATTCAATGCCTCTTTTGCATCTTGCAGAATATTAAGTGTCCTATTACTGCTGTAAATTGGTTCTTGATTTTCTCTGTAAAACAGTACTGTTCCTTGCTGAATTGCTTGTCTTTTTAATGAAAAAACGGTTGCTACGACAGCATCTTTTCGTTCCAGTTCTAACTGCTGCAAAAGCTGTATCGGATTATTCTCTACCTCATCATTAATATATTCAAAAAGAATATGCACAATTCCGTTACATCCTAATTGCAAACCTACTTCGCTATCCTCTTCATTACTTGTATTATAAGTAATCAATTTATTTTGTTGCTGATGGATGGAAAGAAGCGCTTTTCGCAATGCATCACCTTCTAAACAGCCTCCGCTAATGGCGCCTGTAAGCAAACCATCCTCAGTAACAAGCATACGTGCTCCGGGCTGACGGTACGACGAACCCTCGACCTTTACCACGGTGGCAAGTGCTGTCTTTTTTCCGGCGGCTTTTGCCTGGGAATGTGCTTTTAGAATCTCGCTTATTTCCTTCATACTACTAAATCGTGCTTAACAAAAATAACTAATTATTTTTTTGCCGAAGATTTAAACGCCTTAAAGTATTAACTCAATAAAAATATTTTTAACCATGACATTTAAATCGATATGATTCCCATAACCATCGCTGTTTTTACCGCTTCGGTTGTATTGGCGACTTTCATTTTTTCGATTATATTTTGTCTGTGGCGGCGAACTGTATAAACCGAAATATTTAGTAGTGTTGCAATATTGGGGCTGCTGCTTCCTTTGGCCAAAAGCGTCAGGATTTCGAGTTCTCTTTTAGAAAGCAGGGTTTGTTGGTAATGTTTGTATTTTTCGATCGAAATAATCTCACCCGTTTCAATATTGACTATTTTACCGTCGATTCCTAAACGGGGCTGAATATCTGCCGACGGTGAATAAAGACATAACGCCAGCCAGATACTTCCGTTACTAAAGCTTTTTAAGTAAATGGTTCTATGATTGATGTAGGCACAATTCTCCAATGTATTTTGAGTACGAATACGGCTTGAAGTACTGTATTTATGACTGTCCTGATAAGGCAGTGTTTTTAGGTATTGAAAATAATTCAGTTCCAAGATATGGCGCTCGATTAAATCGTCGGGATGAATTTTGGTGAAGATACATTCTTCGAAGGCAGAATCGATCACAGAGTTTTCAGCCGGTAAACCAAATACTTTTCCGAAATTACCGGCGTAAATATAACTGCAATCGGCTTGAAAATCTGATAAGACGGCCACACACTGATCGAGGCTTACATAACCTGCTACTAATTTTTTGAAGGTTTCTATATCATTGCATTCTTCTATCGAAAATGTTTGTTCTAATAAAGTGGCTGATAATTGATTCTCGACGGATACATTTGACATAAACAGGATTAAAAATGGTTAATTTTACGTATTGTGGCTTCTGGAAAGCGGTGGTATTTTTGATAAACTAAAATATAATTTTTCTATTTAAAAAAAGCACTTTATGAAATCAAAATTTTATGTTTTCTGCATTTTATCCGGCTTAACTTTATTATCGGCCTGCGGAAACAATAACCAAAAAGAAGTATCAGAAGTAACTTCAAAAAACAGCCAAAAAACTGATTCTGCCTTTGTAAACGGCAGTCCCTGCGATATTAAACTTGCTAATATTCATTTTACTAAATCTATTAATGGCGCTGATACTTTGGCAAAAGCCGATGCAAATGGCAAAGTAATTTTCCGCGCAGGCGAAAAGAAAGATTATTTTTCAGATCCTAATGGCGAATTATCCAACAACACCGCTCCTATTTTATTATCAAAAGTCGATAATACCAAACCTTTTACTTTAATAGCTAAAGTAACGCCTGAATTTACAGAGAAAGGATTGTATAATGCGGGTGTTTTATATATTTATGTGAATGATAATTTCTATCAAAAATTTTGTTTCGAACAAGACGAACGCGGCAATCATCGAGTGGTAACGGTACGCACGATTGGAACTTCTGACGATAATAATCATGATGTTGTGACGGCCCCAACGATTTACATGAAAATATCATCGGATACCAAAACAGTAGCCAGCTATTATTCTTTGGATAAAAAAAACTGGCAAATGGTTCGTTTGTATAAAAACAATTATCCTAAAACAATCTGGGTTGGAATTAGTACGCAATGTCCTGTTGACAAAGGAACTCAAAGTGTTTTTGAAGACATTACGTTAGATCAAAAAAGTGTGACCGATTTTAGAATGGGGAATTAATTAAACCAGAACTTACCATTTAGTAACTTCCATAGAATCAATTATTTTTTTTATTTGTATGATTTATATGATGCAATTTTGTATTTTTATCTGAAGCAAAATAAATAATATTTAACTAAAATAAAACTACATGGGAAAATTTGTGATTACCAAAAGAACCAATGGTGAATTCCAATTTAATTTAAAAGCAGGTAACGGCCAGACTATTTTAACCAGTGAAGGTTATACTACTAAAGCTGCTTGCACTAACGGAATCGAATCTGTGAAAACAAATTCTAAAGATGACTCTAAGTTTGATAAACTGGAATCGAAAAGCGGAAAACCGTATTTCAATTTAAAAGCCAGCAATGGTCAAATCATTGGATCAAGCGAAATGTATGAAAGTACAAGCGCGCGAGATAACGGAATTGCATCAGTAAAAACAAATGCAGCTGAGGCAACTACAGATGATCAAACAGTATAATTTATTTTTATAATATAGAAAAACGGGGTTATGCGACCCCGTTTTTTTATGATCCTATTTTTTAGGCTTTGCAATTGTCTCTACTCAGAAAAATCGCTGTTCTTCTCAAACAAATAAATCTTAACATCCTTAAGGTTCGTTTTTGAAAATAATCCAAGCGAATCCGGTTTTCGTTCGACTTTTTTTGAAGAGTAACCTTCCTTTCTTAAAACTATTTTGCACATTTTATTTGGCCTAACTTTTAAGATAAAGTATCCTGTGCTATCTGTTTCGGTTTTATTTCCGTTGCTATCTATTTGTACATTTATAATGGGCTGTTCACTATCATAATCGTACACATAACCTGAAAAAGTATTGTTTGTGCAGCTACAAAGTAGCAATAGGAGAACAATTAGGTTTAATTTTGCTTTCATTTCTTAAAAAAAATATTCCAACCAAATTATACCGCTTTTACAGAATACACAATACCCACTTTTAGTGATTTTTTAATGTAAAAATAAAAAAGGGTGCCTGAAAAATTTCATACACCCTTTTGGTAAAATAAACTCAAAATAAAACCGTAGTTACGGATACTTCAAATTTGTCCGAATCTGTCTTTGTAGCGACATAATTCTTCTTCAGTTTTAAGTAGTAATTTTTCTAAAAGTTTTATTTTATCTTCATACAGCACCTTAAGAGTGGCACTGTTATCTGAGTTAATCTGAATACTTCCGTTATTGTTTCCTCTGACTTTATTGACATTATTAAAATATCTCTGGCTGTCAAAACTAATAACATCTTCTACACTAACTTCGAGAATACGGGCAATTTCGACTAATTTTACATAAGAAAGAATGGTCTTTCCTTTTTCAATTTTACTATAACCTGCCTGTGTAACTCCTAGTTGATCTGCCATATATTCCTGCGTATAATTTTTTAATTCTCGAATGCTTTTAATTTTATTTTTTATTGAAGAGGTCATAATTTCATTGGGGGATTTTGTATAGCTAAAACTGACCGGTACTAAACTTTTAGTATTACAGCTATACTATTTAATGTTTAATATCATACTACCTCAATAGTAGGGTTACTGTAGTAGTATGTGTTCATTTTTTTTTAGTGGTAATAAAAAAACCATATAAAATAGCCACTGCTATCATAACTAAATCGTAAAGGGAAATTCCTAATAACATTGCTTTATTTTATAGGTTCTTTTTTGTTTTCTGTAACAATCGGTTGAAATTGAGATTTAAAAAATGATCAATCTGTTTTCCTATTACAGGACGATCTACACCGTTTATTTTTACTTTGGTTTCTTTTTTATAAATGTCTCTCACAATGACATAATATTCAAATTCGATGTCGTTATGAAATCTCAAAATAATTAGAATTGTATAGAGTAATAAGGTAGGTCCTATATAATACAACTCAGATAAATTGGAGAAAACCATACAGTAATACGCCAAAGCTGTTACTGCTATAAAAGCACAATTTTCAAGAAGAAAAGACTTCTTTTTTTTAAGTAAACCAAGTTCTACAATCTCATTATAGCTGTATTGCCATCGATTTGATCCATATTGAAATTGAACTTGATCTTGAGTAAGGGTAAAGAACATAATAATTTGGGGGATTAAGAAAAACATAAATTCACTGTCGTGAAGAATTGAAAAAACTTAAAAAAATTATCTGATTATAATTATTTTTAAAGCAATTCCTCACCTCCGCAATATTACGCATTATCTCGTTTTTTTTTCTTACAAACCCTCTTATAGAATATAACTAAAAGTTGTAATTAAATCTAAAATGTAAATTTTTAATTCTTATTCGATCCTTAAACGTGAGAATTTAATTTATGACTTCATTTTTGTAATGCATATGTTTTTCAAATTGATACAAAAAAAAATAAGGACTATTTCTATCAAAAGAAATAGCCCTTACTGACCAAAATTAATATATAAAATTATTTAATTGCGTTTATACCCAAATGAGTTGGTGTTACTTGTTTAATAGTCCCATCCTGATTAAACTCTAGTTTATCGATACAAACTTCACGGTGAAAACCGCCGGCATCTCCCATTTTTATTCCTGTTGGATATGAAAATCTGTGATAAACAATATACCATTCATCTTTATTTGGAATCTGCAAAACCGAATTATGTCCCGTTGCATAAATTCCCTCACCAGGATTTCCTTGTATGACAATATTGTTTTCTGGAATTTCTATTGGCCCCAAAGGCGATTTCGAAACTCCGTATCTTACTTTATAATTTGGGCTTCTGGTATCGTCTTCACTCCACAAGAAATAGTATTGTCCGTTTCTGTAAATAACATACGTTCCTTCACGATACGTTTTATCAACTTTTATGACTTTTGTAGTTCCTTCTTTAAGCGAAATCATATCGGCATTCAATTCGGCTACAGCCATATATCCATTACCCCAGTACAAATAACTTTTACCGCTTTTAGGATCTGTAAAAACATCCGGATCGATTTCCTGACCACCTTTTATACCTTCGGGTCTTGTGTTTACCAAAGCTTTTCCGCTGTCTGTAAAAGGTCCTGTAGGATTATCTGATGAAGCTACTCCTACTTTTTGAGCTGCTGTAAAATAATAGAAATACTTGTATTTTCCTTTGATCTTTTTCTCAACAATACAAGGCGCCCAGGCATTTCTGTTGGCCCAGCTTACATCTTTTCTAAGATCTACAATAATTCCTTCATCTTTCCAGTCGGTTAAATTATCTGATGAAAAGGTTTTAAAGTAATTTCCTGACCAACCGTCAAATCCGTCGCTGGTTGGGTAGATATAATATTTCTTAGTTTTATTTGAATATAAAATTTCAGGATCAGCATAATACCCTTCGAGAACGGGATTATTATTTATTTTTGGAAATTTCTCCGGCATTCCCCATTTGGCCACAAGCCTTTTCAACTCAGAACGTGTGATAGGTAAAATGGTTCCGTGACGCGGATTAAAATCCATCGAAATATCATTATCAATTACTGTAAAGTTCTCCAGATCTTTGGTTTTGGTAAACTGATATTTCCCTTTCGTATACACGTCGTACATCAGGATATAATCATCAGAATTGTTGAGTTTAAAAACGCTTGAACCTTCTACCCCATCTTGGGTTTGTTGCAGATAATTGTCGTTTTCTGTCCATTTTCCTGAAGTTAAATCTGTTGTTGTGGCTACTTTTATTCCGGCTTTTCCGCCTTCGGTTTTATAGAAAAGATGATATACGCCGTCTTTTTCGATAATATCTCCGTCAATAGAAGCTCTCTCTGATTTTGGCACAAATAATAATTTTGGAGCGCTTTCCAGAGCAGTGAAATCCTTATTCGCATAAGCGTAATAAATTTTATCAGGACCTCCGGCGTATTGCAGACTGAAATAAATTAAATACTTCCCTGCTTTAGCATCATAAATAGTTTGTGGTGCCCAAACACGTTTCAGGTTTTCATTTCCAGGAAAAGTTGTTTGAATATTTACAACATTGCTTTCCCATTTTACCAAATCGGTACTTTTTAGTAAAATCATGGCGCGGTTACTGTCCCAGCCTTTTGATGAAGTCATATCGGTCAGGACCATATAAAATGTTTTACCATCATCGCCACGCAAAATATGCGGATCACGAACGCCTCCGGTTGAACTTATCGCTTTACTGTCAATAATCGGTTTATTATTATTTAAATGATAATAATGATAACCATCGGCACTTATGGCGTATCGTACTGCTTCTTCCTCAACCGAATTTCCTGTAAAGTACACAAATAAATAAGCTGTTAAATCTTTGTCGGCAATAACGGGCGGAGTTCCTTTTGGGGTATTCTGGGCTTGTAAAAAATTAAAAATCATTAAAAATAATACAAGACTAAAATGTGTTTTTTTCATTATCTATTCTGTTTATGGTTTTCAACTTTCAAAAAATATAACTTTAAATAGTCGAAAAATTATTTAGTTTTAATACGAATCACAGTAAATGAATAAGCAGGCAATTCTTTTGAAAAGGCTTCCTTTACTGTTATAGTTTGAGATATTGGTCTGGCAGTGGTACTCTCGGGAGTTCCTGAAAATGTAGTATAACCTGCAGTTTCAGTCGTCGTTAGATTCGATACATCTATTGCCGGAATTACAGCAACCGGAAGCATATTGACTAACTTTACAATCAAATCTCCCGAAGCATTATCCTGAACCACTGAAACACCAATTCGCTTATGAACTTCATTATTTGCATCTGATAATTTTATTTTAGGCTGCAAATAAATATCGCCCGGATTTTGTCCGTACAATTTCTGTACAAAATAATTTACTGTTGGTTTTACTTCATTTCCTGTAAAATAAATCAAATCAGGATTCCATTGTGTGTGTTTCTCGCGAGCAAATAAAGGCGCATAAGAAGCCATTGTAACTACATCGCCATTTCGCTCGATCGCAGTAAGATAAAGCGCCTCGGCCAAAGCATTGTAAAATTTATTGCCACGAGATGCATATTCTCCCAAATACACTTTTGATTTAGAACGGTCATAACTGTCATAAAAATTCTGGTTATTAATAAACCAACCCGGACTTTGATAATAATGTTCGTCTACAATTGGCAGTTTCAAATCATTGGCAATTGCCCATCCTTCGTTATAATCTGTGCCTTCAAAAAAGGGTCCAACAGTACCAATAATAATAATTTCAGGATATTTTTTCTGCACGGCTTTTACAATCATTCTATAACGTTCTTCAAAAACATCACTAATTAAATCTTCATTACCGATACCAACATATTTTAAATTAAAAGGTTTAGGATGACCGGCTTCAGCACGTTTTTTACCCCAAACACTTGTCACGGGTCCGTTGGCATATTCAATTAAATCCAGAACATCCTGCACGTATTCATCCATGTCTTCCATCGGAATACCAAATTGTTGTCCGGCACCACCGTCAGATGAATTTTGACATGGAACTCCTGCCGCTAAAACCGGAACAGGAAGCGCGCCCAGATCTTCACAAAACTGAAAATATTCAAAATATCCTAATCCAAGTGATTGATGATATCCCCAAATATTACGCATTGGAGTTCGGCTTTCTAAAGGTCCAATAGTATTTTTCCAACGGTAAATATTTCCTATTCCATCGCCGTGAGCTACACAACCACCAGGAAAACGAACAAACTTTGGATGCATATCCGCAATGGTTTCAGCCAAATCAGCACGAAGCCCGTTTTTACGGTTTTTGAACGTATTTTGAGGGAAAAGAGATACCATATCCAGAGCAACTTCTCCATCAGAACTAATTTCTAAATGAGCATCGCTTACTGTTTTGGATACTTTTAGCACTGCGCTAATTTTTTTCCACGAAGTATTGGGTTTTAGTGCGGCTTCCGCCAAAGTTTCTCCGCTAGCCCCAATTAATTTTACGGTAAATTTGGCTCCTTTTGCAAAAACACTGAAATCGTATTTTTCATTCGCTTTAAGCGGAATTCCGTCAAAACCTGAATTGCTGATTTTACTTTTTGTAAGGACAGCATAATGCGAATTATTAGGATGAATTGGATTTTCCTTTTCTACCTTAAAATTTCCGCTCCACGCCATGGTTTCATTCCAGTTTTTATCGCTGCCTTTTTTATCGTGTAACGAATATTCAAAATCACGATTCTGGATCAATTCAGCGTATAAACCACCATCTGCAGCGTAATTAATATCTTCAAAAAACATTCCCGTAAGCATATTGCTTATTTTTTTAGAATCTTTTCCGTCAATACTAATTTGAGCCGTTACAGGTTTCAGGCCCACAAACAGCAAACTATCACTTTTGGGTGAAGTATTATCTTGTTTGTCCCTAAACTTTGATGATTCCATGTTTTTTATCAGCGAATCAACTAAAGTCCAATCGACTTCAGTAATAGTTCCTTTTTGAGTTTCTCCTTGTAATGTGATTTCACTAAACTGAGGAACTTTATTGTCATCAATTATGGCTTTAGAATATGTTTTAAAATCTTTGGTAACACTAGTATAATTTGCGTTGTCTGCTTTCCAATAAATGTTATATTCGCCTGCTTTTTTGCTGACTTTTATGTTTTGAATAATTGGTTTTCCTGATTCATTTTTTGTCACATTTTTCATTGCCTGAATGTAACTTTGTCTTGTCCAGTTAATCAAATCTTTACTTGAAGCAGACGCAAAAACATCATCCTGCACTCCCCAAAAACAATGAAAAATTCCGTTATCATCCTGAATCAAAAAAGCTTCAGACATTGATTTACCCGTTGGTCCCCAACTTCCATAATCTGATTTTAAAAAAGAATGTTCAGGACCTACGCCAAACCAGTTTTTCTGATCTGTACTCCAGGCAAAATGAAGTCCGTTTTTTCCATTATTTTTTAATGTGGAATAGGCGAAAAGGTATACCTTGTCCGGTTTGTCTTCTTTTGATTTTAAACCAAATGCAAATGAAATAAAAACTGCAAAAAGTACAATCAGAATTCGATGACGCAGTAAAAGCTTCTTCATTATTTTTTAGCTTTTAATTGAAAAAGTACTGAACTATGAGGTTTTAATGCTGCTGAAACTGCTGTAGCTGAAACTGTCGATTTCTCCCCTGTCCATAAATTAATAGCCTGAACCGAACCTGAAATTCCAAGATCTGATAAATTTACCGAAATCGTTTCTGTCGCATTATCCGAAATATTGAACAAAGCCAGATAAGTACTTCCGTCTTTTGGATTTTTTGAAGTCACGGCTATTTTCCCATCTTTCTGGAAAAGCTGTTTTACACCGGTACTTTCATTGTGCATTTTCACCACTTCTTTATTGGTTAATAATGATAAAGTAAAAGCGTCGTTACTTGGCAAATCTCCACCAAAAAACAACGGCGATTTAAAAATATTGAAGAAAGTAATCAAAGTATATTGCTCGTCTTTTGTCAATCGCGACATTCTGTCTTCGCCACGTTCTCCTCTTAATGAAATACGTCCAAGCGGAATCATATCGCAGTCTGGCCATGTTCCCGGTGCAATGTAAGGATACCATTTTTGAGCAACATTCATTAAATGTGTAATGTGTGGCCAGGTATCCCAAACGTCGTCTACCATTCTCCACATATTGGCGTGAGTGGTTACGTGTGGCGCAGCAGTGATAGGTGTTTCTCCCGGTGAAGTGCTCAATACAATTTTACGTCCGCATTTGTCGATTGCGTTTCTGATCAGGTTAATTTCTCCTTCGTGATACGGTCTTGATAAATCATCGATTTTGATAAAGTCAACGCCCCATTGTGCGTACAATTCAAATAATGAATCGTAATATTCCTGTGCACCGGGTTTATCTGCAACAACGGTATAATTGTCTCTTAACCATTCGCATTGCAATGCTGTAGAATAAATCTGATCAGCTGTGATTCCGTTTGTACCTTTGATAGGCAATTTGTCTTCAACGGCTTTTTTAGGAATTCCGCGCATAATGTGAATCCCGAATTTCAATCCTTTTTTATGGATATAATCTGCCAAAGGTTTAAATCCTTGTCCGTCTTTTGCAGATGGAAAACGATTTAAAGCCGGCAAATATCTTCCGTACTGATCGATTACATAACGCGGATCTGTTTGATTGTATCCTCCTGCTTTGTCATTTTCTACAAACCATCTAATATCGACTACAACATATTCCCATCCAAATTTTTTCAGGTTTTTCACCATATAATCGGCGTTGGCTTTTACTTCGTGTTCTTCGACTGTAGAACCGTAGCAATCCCAACTGTTCCAACCCATTGGAGGCGTTTGTGCCCATTGTTTGAATTCTTCTTTTTTGAATGTTGTCGTTTGAGCATTCGATGAAACCGATGCTAAAACAACGCCTATTGCCAAAGCAATTGTATTTTTTATTTTCATTTTAATTAAATATGTGTAAATTTTACACTTTAAATATAATAAACTTTTGGATACTATAAAAATAAACCCATCAGCTTAACAAAAAGACTGACAGGTTAATTTTTTTATAACATTGCATTGTTAGACCTAACAGTCCCGAAGCCCAATTTCATTAAGTTAAGTTTTTAGAAAATAAAATCTGTTTTTATCTGCGTTTTTACGAAGTAAATCTGTTTTATCCGCGTTAAAATTAGACGCTGATTTTACTGATTCGCTAAAGCGAAAACGCTGATAAAAACGGATTTTTCTAATTACTTTCTTAATTAGATTTCTCCTTAACTTAATGACATTGCCCGATCCCGAAACTTCGGGACGGGATTAAAAACCTGTTAGGTCTTCGTTGAAAACTGATTATTTTACATTAATGGTAACTTCAACTGGTTTTAACCATTGACTTGTAAACGTCACTTTTATAGGCTGAGCTTCTCCGGTTGCCTGAATGTATGCTGCAATATGACCGTGGAAAACTCTTTGAACATTATCTGTATAATCCGTCATGTCGCTGTTGTTTCCTGCTTCTAGTCCTAACAAAACTCCAGGTCCGCTAATGGTGCACGTAACTTCATTATCTGAAAGCATAACCGGTAAACCGTTCTGATCCTTAACCTGAACCATGATTTTAGCAACTCCTTTGTCTTTTGTAATCGTAATGTTTTTGTCTGCAATAGTTAACTCTACAGGTTGTTGTGTAGTCGAAATAGCATATCTGCTTACTTCTTTGTCATCTTTGCTTAAACCAACTGCTTCTAGTTTTCCTGAAGCAAACGGAATATCCCAGTAGATAATTCCGGTTTTTTCGTCGTATGCTTTGGTTTCGCCTACTACTTTTCCGTTCAATTCTAAACGTGCTTTGGCTGCATTGGTATACACCACTACGCGAATTTTTTCACCTTGAGTGTAATTCCAAATTGCCCATGCATCTTTAGAAACATCTTTTACATCTTTTAACGGATAAGTTCCGATATATGCCATTGGTTTATCTGACCAAAGTGACTGACGGAAATATCCTCTAGGTTTGATTACTCCTGCAAAATCAACCAATCCTGAGTAAAAACCTCTTGATGGCCATCTTCCTGATTCACCTAAATAATCAATTCCTGTCCACAAGAATTGTCCGAAGATGTGTTTGTTGTTTTTTACCGCTAACCAAGGTTCCATGTCGTGAACGTTTTCACTTCCAAAAATAACTCTGTTCGGGTATTTCTCGTGATCCGATTGATATTTGCTTTCTGTATAATTATATCCTGTAATGTCTAAAGCACCTGGATATTCTGTTTCGTTAGACATTGCAACTCCGGCTAAACCAGCAGTTGTTGGGCGTGATTTGTCGTATTTTTTAACCGCAGCTACCAAACGTTTTGCAATTGCTCCAAGACGCATTGCATCTGGCGCATCTTTTTTGTAACCACCATAATTAGCTTGTCCAAATCCGTCTTTTCCTTTATCCAGAACCGGATGAGAATACGGATCATTTGGATAATCTACTTCGTTACCAATACTCCATGCAAAAACCGAAAGGTGGTTTCTGTCACGACGTACAAAATCTTCTAAATCTTTTTCTGCGTAATCTGCAAAAATATCAAACGTACCTTCGAATCCCGGAGTTCCATAATTCCAGCCTTCTAACCATTTACGTTTTGGAAATTCCCATTCGTCGTAAGCTTCGTTTAAAACCAATATTCCTAACTCGTCGCAAAGTTCATAAAAAACAGGCGCTTGCGGATTATGACTGGTACGGATTGCATTTACACCAATTTCTTTTAATGTTTTCAATCTTGTTTCCCAAACTTCTCTTGGTACTGCAGAACCTAAAACTCCGGCATCATGGTGCAGACAAACACCTTTCATTTTCATCCATTTTCCGTTTAATGCAAAACCATTATTAGGATCGAATTTGAAATCTCTGAAACCTGTTTTGGTTACCGTTTCATCAATTTGTTTTCCGTCTTTAAAAACAGTTGTTTTAAGCTGATATAAATTTGGATTTTCTAAATCCCATAATTGTGGATTTTTTACATTTATTTTAGTCGAGATTTTTCCGTTTTTATTAGCGGCAACTTCCACTTTAGAAGAAGATTTCCCTACTGATTTTCCGTCTTTTGAAATCAGTTCATTTACTACGGTAAGACTTGATTTTCCAGCTGAACCATTTTCAACCTCAACTTCAACATTTAGTGTTCCTGTTCCTTTTTTTACTTCCGGATATGCATAAACACCCCATTGTGTAATATGAACCGGATTAGAATATACCAACCAAACATCACGGTAAATTCCTGAACCGGTGTACCATCTTGAATCGGCACTTTGACTGTGATCTACACGAACCGAAATCGTGTTTTCTCCACCATATTTTACATACGGAGTAGCATCATAAGCAAAAGAAATATAACCGTTTGGACGTTTTCCTAATGAATGTCCGTTGATGAAAACTTCGCTTCTGTTGTAAACGCCTTCAAAATACAAATAGACTTTTTCGCCTGTTTTACTTTGAGGAATCGTAACTGATTTGCGGTACCAGCCAATTCCGCCTGGCAAGAAACCAGTACAGCTAGCCAATGTTGGGCTCAATTGTCCTTTTACGCTCCAGTCGTGAGGAACGTTTACTGACTGCCATTTGCTATCGTCGTAAGCTTGTTTTTGAGCATCCGGAGTATCCTGAAGATTGAATTTCCAGTTGTCATTGATTTTCTTTGAATCTCCAAACGAGATCTGACTGAATGCAGACAAACACGAGAAGAGTAATACGGGTAGTAAGATCTTTTTTGTAAACATTTTTTTTAAGGTTCTAAGGTGCTGAGAATTTAAGGTTCTAAGCTTTTGTTATTTTTAATTTATTGTTCTTTGTTTCAATTTTTTAGTCCCAGTCCCAGTCCCAGTCTCAGTTTTCAGTTTTCAGACTGTGACTGTAAACTGAAAACTGAGACTGTAAACTGCGACTGAATACTAAAACTGTAACTCCCCCACAAACGTCACTATCGATTTTGCGGGAATTTCGAGATTATCAATTTTTTGAGTTGCTGCTCTTTTTAAATTCGAAGTATCTGAGGTTATGTAAGGTGTAAAATCATTGTTTTTTACAGTTCCTTTCGATAAATTGAATTTGTATTTTTGGGCTGATTTTCCAACGTTTACAGCAACTACAATTAGCTTTTTGTTTTCGACATCTTTATAAGCGGTTAGCATTACATCGTTTGCTGCTTCCAGATCGTTTTGATTGGGAACATCGATTCTAAGCATTCCCGGACGTACAAACAAAGAGTAATTTCCTAAAGCCCAAAGTAATTTTGAATCGTGAAATTCTCCGTCATTTTTTACGTAATCCGGCGCTGTTCCTCCGTTGCTTTTTCCGTCATCAAGATAAATCAGACCGTCTTTGTAATCAACACGTGTTAGCGATGTCCACCATTGCCATGAAGCAGCATTGGCAACAGCAATATCATTGTGAATCAAACGCCCTACGAATAAAGCCGTCTGCATTCCTAAATCTCTTCCTCCGCCTGAACCGCCCGGAATTTCAGATTCTCCCGGATTTTCTAAAATACAATATTCCGATTGCCAGTATTTTAATCCCGGATTTTGTTTGATGTTGGCTGCAATTAATTTTCTGCTTAAAACCTGTCTTTCAATTGGCCATGTAGTAAAATAACTATGTCCTAAAATGACGTTTTTTACATTTGGGAATTTTGAAACGTTGGTTTTTGTTTTTCCAAAGAAATAATCAATTTGCTTGTCGCGGTTTTCAGAATTTACATTTTCGTATAAATAATCGATTTGTGCGGCTTCGGCAATGACGATTTCTGTATTCATTTTATTCGCTTTCAGTTTTTCTGAAAGTGATTTGGTCAAATCGTAAATTTCCTGATTGGTTGCCGGAGTTCCTTCCTGACTGTTGGTGTCGCCGTCTTTTGGCATCCATTCCCACTGTGGTTCGTTGATTGGGCTTACATAATCGAATTTGATTCCTTCTTTCTTTTCCAATCCCTGAATACTTTGAACTAGAAAATCGGCAAATTTTGGCATTGCACCATCTTTTAGATTCAGTTTATTCTTTTCAGATGCAAAAGATAATCCGTTTTTGGTCATGTAAACCGGCGGACTATTGGTAAAAATCAGGAATTTTTCGACACCACGTTTTTTGGCTGCCTGCAAGAACCATCTTTGTCCTTCTTGTTTATTAAAATCGTAAGTACCATCTGCCTGCAAAAAAGATTCGCTTCTTCTCCACTCGTCCGAAACTTTACTTTTTTCGCCTTGCTCCGTACTTCCCGCACCAAGATTAAATCTCCAGATCGAAAGCCCGATTCCTTTTGGATTTCCCTGTGCATCGATTTCTTTACTAAAAAGCAAATCGGCAATGGCATTCTTTTTTTGTTCCGGCCAATTTTTCCCCACAAACTGGCATCTCCAGGCATCAGAGCCTCCAAAACCGTCCATGGTTTGTACTACATGATCAGTGCTAATGGTTACGGTTCGCTGTGCATACGACAGCGAACTCATGACCAATAAAAGCGAGATGTATACTTTTCTCATTATTTTTATTATTCTTTCTATTTTAATCTAATATTTTCAATGACAGCCTTGCTATATTTCGACGGTATTACCTTTGTCAAAGTTTAAAACTTTGACAAAGGTTTCTGAAGCTTTTATCGCAATCTTGTCATTTCGACGAAGGAGAAATCTTCGCAAGTAGCTCGACAATCTTTGTCGTCCTTGATTATAGAATTACTTACTTGTCCTTCGACTTCGCTCAGGATGACATAGTTTGCGGTTATAACCTTTGTCAAAGTTTAAAACTTTGACAAAGGTCTGCGCGGTAAAACGCAATCTTCTCACTTCAACGGATTAAAATCCGTTGCTACAATATGAATCATTCCTCCGGAATTTTCTTTAGAAGTTCCAGAGGAACAAAATATATTTTAGGGATGGATTTTAATCCATCCTAGAGAAAAAAAACCTCAGTACCTTAGCAACTTAGTCCCTTAGAACCTCCTATTTATATGTTCCTACATAAGTCACAATTGACTTAGCAGGAATTTCAAATCCAGAAGCTTCAACAGCGGTTCCTTTTTTCAAACTCAAGGTTTCAGAGGTTGTATAAGGTGTTAATTTATTATCTGTTAATGCACCGCCTGAAAGGTTTAGTTTATAGGCTTTCGCCGATTTGCCAACGTTTACTGCTACAACTACTAATTTTTTTGTTGCGGCATCTTTGTATGCAGTAACCATTACACCATTCACGGAAGTGGCATTATCAACACTTGGAATCTGCACTCTCACCATTCCCGGTTTTACGAAGAATGAGAAGTTTCCTAATGCCCAAAGTGTTTTTGCATCTCTGACAAAACCGTCGTTTTTGCAATAATCTGCATTTCCGGCTCCGTTGCTTGAACCATCATCTACGTGAATTAAGCCGTCTTTGTAATCTCCGCGGCTAATGGCTGTCCACCATTGCCATGACGAAACACCACCAACGGCAATATCTGTACTGATAATACGAGCTGTCCAAAGTGCGGTCTGGATTCCTAAATCTCTTCCCGGACCTGCTCCGCCTGGCAATTCAGCAGTTCCAGGGCTTTCTAAAACACAATATTCTGATGACCAAAGGCTTAATCCCGGAACTGACTGCGTTCTTGTTGCGGCCAATTGTCTTGAATACACTAATTCTGTCAATGGCCAGGCTTGCCAGTAACTGTGTCCTGAAATGGTCTTTTTTACATTTGGTAATCCTGCAATATTTTTTGCCGAATTTACTCCGAAGAAATAATCGATCTGGTTTGATCTGTTTTCTTTACCAGAAACTGTTTTGTACAAATGTTCGTAAGCTGCTGTTTCTCCTACCACAATCTGAGAAGTCAATCCTTTTGATTGTAATTTTGGTGAAAGGACATTTACAAAACTGTAGACATTGGCATTCGTTGCCGGTGAACCTTCTTGTCCTGAACCGTCCCACTCGTATTGTGGCTCATTAAACGGAGAAACATAATCGATTGTTAAACCGTGTTCTGTTTTTAGTTTATCCAAAGAGTTGGTCCAGAAATCAGCCAATTCTGACCATTTTCCATCTTTTAAATTATAAAATTCTTTGATGGATGCGTGCGCTTTTCCATTTTGTGTTAAATACACCGGAGCACTATTGGCGAAAGCCAGTAATTTTTCTAAACCACGCTCTTTTGCTGCTTTCATAAACCAAACCTGACCGGCCTGTTTGTTCATGTTGTATGTAACTCCATCGTTGGTGAAACATTCTGTACGTCTCCATTCATCTGTAATATCGCTTGCATCTCCTTGCTCAGCACTTCCTGAACCAAGGTTGAAGCGCCATAATGACAAACCAATTCCTTTTGGATTTCCGTCTGCATCTACTTCTTTACTGAAAAGTAAATCGGCTATTTTATTTTTTTTATCCAAAGGCCAATTTCTGCCTATAAAATTACATTGCCAGGCATCAGAAGCACCAAAGCTTTCCATTGTTTGAAGATTTGCATCCAGATTGATACTCAACTCGGCTGTAGTATTTTCAGCATCTGAGTTTCCGTTGTTTTCTGAATCGCAGCTTACCAAAAATGAGTTTGCGAAAAGTAAGCCTGCACACAGCAGACTTACTTTATTGTTGTTTATAAATCTCATTTTAGTAATTAGGATTTTGAGTGATTAATCCGCCACTTAAATCAATTTCGATTTGAGGTATTGGCCATACTAAGTGTTTTGCAGGATTAAAATTGATTCCTTTATCCTGAGGTTCTCTTAAATTGGTTGTTTCGTACGGATCTGTAGAATTCAGGTTGTACTGAACAAAAGTTCCGTTTGGTCCCATCAAAGATTCGATTACCGGTCTTCCTGTATTTGGATCTTTTTCACGACGAATATCATACAAACGCAATCCTTCGAAAGCCAGTTCTAAACGACGCTCTTTGTAGATTTGTCTTAAAAGCGTTGGTCCTGATAATCCTGTTTTTGGATCTAATTTTACACGGGCTCTAATGATGTTAATATCTGCTAAAGCGTCTCCGCCAGTATGATAATTAGCTTCTGCTCTTGTAAGGTACATTTCGGCCAAACGAATCAACGGAATATTCAATGGTAAGTGTCCGTCTTTTTTGTCTAATGCACGACGTGTTGCGATCGGAATATAATATTTACGAATGATACGTCCTGATTTATTATCGTTTAAACTGAATTTGTGTGTTGGGTTCAACACCTCATCTCCGTAAGCGGCTTCTCCCCATTTTGTAATAGTGCTTCTGCGACGAATTACATCATTTTCAGAAAGATAAGCATTTTCTAAATCGCTGGTTGGCATACACCATCCCCAACCGTCCAGAACATCTCCGGCATCATTACTCGGGAAGTTTTTCTTGTCTTCACCTCTGGCTCCAGCCAAAGTTGGTAAAGCAGCCCCAAGATTTTTATCCTGAACCGCTGAAGTTTGCGCTTCAAGAATAGATTCAACACCATTATGGTTGTTTACATTCCAGATGTTCAAGAAATCAGATTCAAGAGCATAAGGCCCTTCAGTAATTACTTTGTTTGAGTATAATTTGGCTTCAGCCCATTTTTCCTGAAACAACGAAACACGCGCCAATAAAGCATAAGCAGCCCATTTATTGATTCTTCCGTTTCTGGCTACAGGAGCACTTTCTAATTTTGCAGCAGATTCCTTAAGATCGGCTTCAATCTGAGCGTAAACAGCTGCAACAGGACTGCGTTGTAAATTAAGATCTGAAGTTCCTAACACTTTTGTGTATAATGGAACTGCTCCATAAAGATTCACCAATTCGTAATAGCAGTAAGCACGAACGAATAAAGATTCTCCCATATATTGATTTTTCTGTGCATCAGGAATTGGCGATGCAGCCATTTTCTCTAAACCAATATTGGCTGATTGAATGGTGTAATAATGAGCGGTATAAGCACCATTCATATCTCCCATGTTATCAGGTGTTATCAGGTATTGCGAAGCTGGTCTGTGTGCACTGTTATCCTGACCTGTATTACCCATCCAGGCATCATCAGTAGCCATTTCGTTGGTTACTCTTGGCGCTGTTAGTACCCACCAGTCTTTGGCAAGCAATAATCGCTGTGTTAGCTCATTGGCATAATTCTCGCATTCCTGCGCGGTTTGAAAATAGTTCTCTAAGGTTTGTTTACCTCTTTCGTCTTTTTCAATAAAATCGCTGCATGAAACTGCAATTAGAGAAAAAGCTAGTATTGATAATATCGTTTTTTTCATGTCGTTTTTTATTAAAATGCTACATTAAGCCCCATCAAAATAGTTGGCTGAACCGGATAGTTCCATCCTCCAAAACCTGCTCCTTTTACTCTGTCGCCTTTGTCAGGATCTCCTCCTGCAACTTCAGGATCAACACCATCGTATTTGGTCCATGTCCATAAATTTTGTCCTGATAATGAGATTCTCAATTTATCTAAACCAAATTTGTTGTAGAACGAATATCCAACCTGAAGGTTTTTCATACGTACAAACGAACCATCTTCAACATATAAAGAAGAGAATTTGGTAAAGTTTTCGTTGTTATCATCTTTAGACAAACGAGGAACACGGTTTGAAGTTCCTTCACCATGCCAGGCCATTTGCTCTAATCCGCTTACTTTGTTGGTTAAGCTTGCACCATTGTATAAATCCGAAATGTTTTCGTTTACGATTTCATTTCCAATACTGGAGTAAAAGTTGGCTACTAAATCAAATTGTTTGTAAGCAAAATTCAAATTCAGACCTACATTGTAATCTGCCCAAGGTGAACCAATTTTTGTACGGTCTTTTTCGTCTATTTTTCCGTCACCGTTTACATCTTTAAAACGAACATCTCCTACCTGAGCATAAGGTTGTAATTTTGTTCCGTGCTCATCTGTATGCGAATTCAATTGTGTTTGGTTTTGGAATAAACCGTCAGCAACATATCCGTAGAAAAATCCAGGTTCTTCACCTTTCATTGTCAGGGTTCTGTTTCCTGCTCCGTAAAGTCTTTCTCCTTCAGATGATAATGACAGCATTTCTATGTTTACTGTTGTAAAAGTAACATCTACTCCATAAGAGAAATCTCCTTTTTTATCTTTATAAGAAACCAGTAAATCAATACCGCTTGATTGCATAGAACCCACATTTGACCAGATTCTTGAATTGTCCGGAAAACCACTGTAAGTTGGAAATTGTTTCAGGAACAACATATCCTTGGTTTTCTTTTGATAATACTCTAAAGATCCTGAAAGTTTGTTTTTCCATAATCCGAAATCAAGTCCAAAACTCATATCTTCTACTGTTTCCCATTTAATGTCTTTATTCGCCATTGATGACGGGAATGAAGTATCGCCCACAACATCGCCAATAGGATAAAATCCCTGACCAATGTTGGATTGATAAACAGCTGTTGGTAAGCCCTGATTTCCTACTTTACCCCAACCTGCTCTAAATCTTAAATCGCTTAAAACATCTTTTGTAGATTCCATAAATCCTTCGTTAAGAATTCTCCATGAAACAGATGCCGATGGGAAATTGGCCCATTTATTATTCGTCATGAATTTAGAAGAACCATCACGTCTGAATGTTCCTGTAAAATAATATTTACTGTCATAATTGTACGAGAAACGAGAAATATAAGACATCAAAGAACTTGACCAGCTGTTACCACCGCTATTACGGTTTTTGGTTGCTGCATTTAATTCTCTCATGGCATCAGTGTTGTTAGGAACTCCTTCTCCGTAACCCCAAAGATCTTTACCATTGTATTCTTCCATAGTATTACCTACCATTAAAGAGAAATTATGCTTTTCTGCAAATGCTCTAGAATAAGTAATTGTATTTTGCCATGTCCAGTCAACATTTGTTGTATTCCATCTTTCGATTGTATTGATCTCTGCTTTTTCGTGTGCAGCATCGATTACGAAATCAGGTGTAAATTTGCTTCTAACTTTATCTCCTACTTCTACAGAAGCCTGAGTACGAATCACTAAACCTTTTATTGGCGTATATTGTAAATAACCGTTTGTATTTAAGTTGTACTGATCTGTAAAATCATCATAACGTTTTACAGATGCAACAGGATTCCAGATGTAAGAAGGAGAACGTGCAAAAATGCTGTATTCGTTTTCTAATCCAGTCAATTGATCTGCTGGTTTGTAAACTGGCGTAATAGGATCAATTTTATCAAAATCAGCCCAGTTTCCAGGAGCTCCGTAAGTTTCGTAACGAGGATTTAAAGTAATTCCGGCAGAAAATTTATCCGAAAATTTAAAATCGTTGTTGATTCTCATCGTGATTCTTTCCCATCCACCTACTTCATAAATAGATTCTGAGTTATAATAGTTTAAACTAATAGAATAGGTATGTTTGTCAGAACCTCCGCTTACTCCCAAAGAAGCATTTGTTACAGGCGCTCCGGACTTAATTCCAGCTTTCCACCAATCAGTAGTTTTTCCTCTGTATTGGGACGGATTTGGCAAATAATCTGCATATCCTGAATTGTTGTAAGCTTTGTTCATAATACTAGCGTAGCCTTCAGCATCTGCCATATTATAAGGGTTATTCATCATCTGAATCCCTGAACTTAAATCAAAATTGAATCTTGTCTGACCGCTTTTACCTTTTTTGGTCGTGATCAAAATAACTCCGTTTGAAGCTCTTGAACCGTAAATGGCACTTGCAGAAGCATCTTTTAATACTTCCATCGATTCAATCTCATTGTTGCTCAAAAAGTTGATGCTCGTTCCCATCGGGATTCCGTCGATCACATAAAGCGGATCTGTATTAAGGTTTACCGTAGAGATTCCACGAATTAAAACCCTTGGCTGAGCGCCAGGACCACCCTGACCTGTAACCTGAACTCCGGCAACTTTACCCTGCAAAGATTCTGCAACGTTACCCACAGTCATGGTTTGTAATTCTTTTCCTTTTATAGAAGAAATCGAACTCGTTACATCGCTCTTTTTTACCGCGGCGTAACCTACCACAACAATCTCGTCAAGAACCTGACTAGATTCTTCAAGCGTTACATTTAGAACGGTTTGCTCTCCTACCGAAATTGTTTTATTGGCAAAGCCAATGAACGAAAATTCGATCTGAGAATTTTTATTTGGAACAGAAATCGTAAAATTTCCATCAAAATCTGTAGCGGCTGTACTTGCAGATCCTTTTACCAATAAGTTTACTCCCGGAATGGGCACATTGCCTTTATCCTTAACGGTTCCTTTTACTGTTATTTGACCAAACGTTGCAGCACTGCACAACATGGTAATAAACAACCATATAAATCTATATTTCATATTAAGATATTTTTTAATTAAATGTTATAGCCAGATGATAAGCTACTATTTTTTAGTAACAAAAAGTCTTTCCAATTCAGTATCCAGCACCACTTTGTAAACTCCCGGAGCTGCAGGATATTTAGCATTTCCGTTTTCTCCCGGCGACATTGTAGCAACCCCGTTTTTGATTAACCTCCATGATGGATTCCACCATTGACCTGTAAAAGTTGCCTCCATAGTTCCTGTCAGCGTATACTCTCCTACTAATTGGTAAGGGTTATTTGGGTTGTTGGCTAAGTGTAATCCTGTTTGAACCCAAGCCGTCCAGGTATCCCAGTCAGCTCCCTGAATTCCGGCACCGCAAACACTTACGAAAGGTCTTCTTTTTGCTTCTTCATCATGCCATAATCCGTTGGCAACATCAGCCCAAACTTTGCTTGATGGCGTGTATTTAGTTGCAGTATATTTTAAAGTATTCGGATTTACTTTGATTACATAATATCCTTTTGTAGGTAAGATAATTGGTGTCGAAGCAACATCATCTGCCAGTTCTCCTGAAGCATTTAGTCCAAAACAATGTGGCGCAAAATCAGATTCCTGACCTAAGAAATAAATCTCTTTATTGTCTTTATCAGCATAATATTTGAATTCGAAATCTTGCCCTTCTTTATTGTGAAAATACATTGGAACTCCAACTGCATCAGTAGTAAGGTTTGTGCCTTTTGGCTGATCGCATAAGTAAATTGCCGGATATTCATTTGTAGCCACAACATTTACGCTTAACGTTCCTGTATTCGGAATCGCAAATTTGTCTTTTGCCGTAATTGTTAAAACATAATTATCAGCCGTTACTGGTAATGTATAGGTTTTATTGAAAGTATACGATTGCGGAGATCCTGTTAACTGAACTGTTTCGTCGATACCCAATGCAGCACACTGAATTTGAATAAAATCGATTCCTGAATCATCATTCACAACAAAATTTACTGGCATTTTATTGCTTGTCGACAATAAAATAACTGCTCCCTCTTTTGGAGTAATCATAGTGATTGATGGTGCAGCAAATTCTCCGTCAAGACGTAAGTTGATGTCTTCATCAATTGCGTTTCCTGAAACATCGGTAATCGTCAATTTTACTTTGAAAGCTTCAGAGGTTCCTCTATTCGCAGGAACTTCAAAAAAGTAACTCAAATCGTATGATTTAAGTAAGGGATCAGTTGCAAAAGCGATGACTTTATCCAGTGATAATTCAGGGATTTGAATTCTCACGCTTTTTAATCCTAAATCGTCAGCCAAAGCGGCTTTAATTTCAAATTTCCTGCTTGGTGCTCCGTAAATTTCCTTTGTTGAAACAACAACAGTAGGATTATCAGAACTTGGAAAATCAGATTCGTTATTTTGACATCCTGTAAATAGAACAGCAAAAACAGCAAGAAAAAATAAAAATACATTTTTTTTCATTTGATTTTTAAGGTTAGGTTAGTTAGGTATTGTAAAGTGATAGTTTAAAAAATTCTGTAGGTTTAATTTGTGAGGATATTGTTGCTGCTATTTTTTTAGGGGAAAAACAGAAGAACAAAAAATTCATTATGTGGTTATTTTCATATGGCTGAGTTTGGTTAATTGTTAGCTACTTTTTTCTTTTTTTATTTATATACTTCTCGTCTTAATAAGACAACTTCTTATTGATCTAATTGTATAATTAAACTTTATTTTACCCCGCAGTTTTCACTGCGGGTTTGATAAGTAAACATGTAAAACCAACTCTTACTATCTTATTTTAAAGAAGGCTCAATTCCTTTAAACAGATCAAAAAACTTATCGTAAAATAAACACTTATATTATACACAGTAATTCAACTAACAGATTACTATAAGTGCAAAGAAATGTATATTCAACACTTTTAAGGAGGGGTAAAATGGAAAAAAAAGGAGGTCAAAATTGCAATTAACTATTATTTTGGATTAAAAATTAAGGACTATGAAAAAATACCAGTCTATTTTTGAATTATATGTAATTAGTAAATAAAATGATGTTTTACAGCTAAAACGTTTGCGTTTTTTCGACCATGAGATATAAACTCAAGATTTGTCGTTTCGACGAAGGAGAAATCTCGACGAGAAGCTCGACAAAAATTAGACTTTCGTTGCGGAGTTACTTGCGGAGATTTACTTCGTCTGTTCGCTATCGCTCGAGTCTCCTTCGTCGAAATGACAAGATTGGGTATTCGAAATTCAAATAATGGATTAATCCGTTTAAAAAACAAGAAATTGATTTTCATCATAAATATTAAAAATGATTATTATTTTGTCATTTCTCGCTTCAGTCGAAATGACAAACCAGACGAAAATATTATTATGAAAATGATTGCCCTAGCCCCGATAGAAGTGGAAAGATTGAAACGGATTGCTTCGCCAGTTCGCACTTTCAGGCTCGGGTGCGGGATTAGCTCCTGAAAAAAAAGATTTTGGCTGATCATGAAATCGAAATGACAGGTTTGAACGTGAAAAATGTTTTAGAATTATTTAATAACATTAAGATCTGAGTTGAAAGAACTCTTGTACTTTTTGATGTATTCTGAAGGTGTCATCCCGAAGAGTTTTACAAATTGCTGTCTGAAATATTTAGGATCTTCAAAACCTACTTCGGCACTTGCCTGGGTAATATTTATATCTTCGGTAAGCATTAGCATAGCCGCTCTTCGAATTCGAACCGAACGGATAAATGCATTTAAAGTCTGGCCGGAAATGATTTTAATTTTCGTGTACAATGTTCTGTGGCTCATTCCCATTTCGAGAGCAAAGTTTTTTATTGTAAAATCTCTTTTATGAATATTAGCTTCGACAATATCGATACACTTTTTCAGGATTTCCTGATATTCCTGAGGCACTTTCTGGGTGTTTTCTTTGAGCGTGATACTATCTAAGAAATAGGTCCGCAAATTGCTGCGGTTTCTTAATAACGATTCGACACGCGCTACGAGAATATCATCATCAAAAGGTTTGGTGATATAATCATCGGCTCCATCGTTGATACCCTGCAAATGCGTTTCGGGATTTTTTGATGCGGTTAGTAAAATAACCGGAATGTGAGATAATGCGTCATTTTCTTTTATTTTTCGGCACAATTCCAAACCATCCATTTCTTCCATTGTGATATCACTAATCACCAAATCAGGCATGTGTTTCTTGGTTAGTTTTAGACCTTCTTCCCCATTTTCGGCGCTGTATACAATATAGGATTCAGAAAATAATTTGATCAAATAAGCTCTTATTTCGACATTATCATCAATAATCAAAACCGTACGCTTATCTGTAAGCATGATTTTCTGAAAATCACTTTCTGAAACTGAAGGATTTGCGGTCTGATTCTCCTGACCATCATCTATAATAAGTTCATCAAATAACTGGCTTCTTTTTGGGATTTCATTTGTAATTTCGACATTATCAAAATGGCTGTCTCCTTTTAGGAATGTGAGTTTAAAAGTACTTCCTTTTCCAATTTCACTGGTACAGCTTACGGTTCCTTTGTGTTTGTCGACAAAATGTTTGACGATATAAAGTCCGATTCCGAAACCGGTTCCAATAGATACTTTCGATTTTATTTGTTTGAATTTTTCGAAAATCACTTCAATATCCTTTGGTTCGATTCCATCTCCGCTATCCGAAATTTCTAAGAAAACTTCGTGATCGTTTTCTGTAAGTCTAAGATTGATTTTTCCACCAATTGGCGTGTATTTAAAAGCATTTGACATTAAATTGAACAACGAAATTTCGATTTTTTCATAATCTCCAATGATCACAATTTCATGATCCGGAATACCAAAATTGTATCGAATACTTTTATCTTTTGCCTGATTTACAAAACATTGGTACACTTCATTACAAAGATTATTTACATTTATAGGAGATAATCTGAGTGAATCTGCATCGTTCTCTGCTTTCCTGAAAAGCAACAACTGATCGACCAGACTCAAAAGTCTTCTGGCGTTTCTGTGCGCAATCGCCAAATCACTTCCCGAAGAACCGTTTTGTACACTTTCTTTCTGCACTGCTTTTTTCAACGGATTTATAATCAGCGAAAGCGGTGTCCTAAATTCGTGAGAGATATAGGTAAACATCGAGGATTGTTTCTCGGCAATTTCCTTTTCTTTTTTGCTTTCCAGTTCAGCAATTTTGACTTTATACTTTAGTTTTTCTTTGTTTTTATTGTATTCCAAATAGGCAAAAATAGCGCCAATACCTGCCAGTAAATACAATGCATATGCCCACCAGGCTCTGTACCAAGGTGGCAAAACTTCAATCGTAATCAAGCTTACTTCTTTGTTCCAGCCACCTTTAAAATTGGTTGTTTTTACTTTAAAAATATATTTCCCTTCGGTTAATCGGGCATAATTGGCTTTTCGGGCTTGACCCACATAATTCCATTGTTCGTCCCAGCCTTCTAAATAATAGGCGTAATTTATTTTGTCGGCATTATTATAATCCAACGCTACAAACTCTAGTGACAATGTGGTTTGATCGTACGGCAGGCTTACTTGTTCGATTTTACCATTCTCCCACTCTAAGTCGTTTTTGCTTTCTTCGATAGGTAAATTGTTGACATAAAAATCAGATAGGAGTAAGTTGTTTTTTTGATTGAATCCTTTTATGGCTTCCGGAAAAAAGGCATTAAAACCGTTTATTCCTCCAAACAAAAATTCTCCTGTCGATAATTTAAGGCCCGCATTAAAACTAAACTGATTGCTTTGCAAACCATCATTGATAGAAAAATTACGGAATGTCTTTCTCTTTTTATCATATCTGCAAATACCGTTGTAGGTACTCATCCAGAGATTGCCTTCTTTATCTTCGAGTAATCTTAAAACCGTGTTCGAAGGCAAACCATCATCTGTGGTCAGTCTTTTAAAAGTATTTGTTTTTCGGTCAAACAACAATAAACCACCTTCCTGTGTTCCCAGCCAGAGGTTTTTATCCTTGTCTTCGTGAATGCATCTTACGGGATTTCCTATCGTAATTTTATTGATTTTTCGGGTTGTTTTTTCGATAGAAAATAAAGAACTATAATTTCCAGCCCACAATTTTCCGTCGCTGGTTTCGGTCATGCATTGCAAATTCGTAACCGATGGATCAAAAAGTGTGAAACTGTTCTTTTCTCTGTCTAAAAAATACAAAGCGCCCTCATTTGTACCACTTGCCCAGATATTGGCTTTTGAATCTTTGTAAACAAACCAAATATTCTTTTCGATTTGTTTGGTGTAAGGATTGTAACAGGAATATGGTGTAACCGAATTGTTTTTTGGGTTAATTTTATTTACGCCTCCAGCCCAGGTCGAAAGCCAGATTTCGTTGTTATTGTCGCGTACAATCCCCGTAATAAATTTGCTTGAAAGTTTGTTGCTGTAATTGGTATACGTATTGTTTTTTCGATCCCAATATTTTAGACCTGCACCATCTGTACCAACCCAAACATTGTTTTTTTCATCTTCACAAAAAGAAAGGATAAAGTTTTCAACCAGATCTTTTGAGTTGTATTTGATGCTTTTAAAATATTTGGGCGTATTGCTGAGCATACTGATTCCGCCGCGCAAAGAACCAAACCATTTGTTGCCTGATTTATCTTCGTATAAACTCCAAACCGAATTACTTTTGGCAACCTGATTTTCTTTTATTGCATTTGCCGGAATGGCTTTTTTACTGTTACCAATGACTTTATAAATTCCGGAACCGTCTGTGGTAATCCAGATTTCATTTTTTTTATCTAAAAGAAGATCAGTAACGCTGCTTTTGGTCGAAAAGTAATTCTCTGACAGCACACCGGATTTGGTATTAAACAGAAACAAACCTTCATCAGTTCCTAATAATAAGTTTCCGTCAGTGGCCAGTTTCATGGCTTTTACTTCTTTTGAAAGCGGAAAAACAACTTTTAAAGTTTTAGACTTATAATTGTAACTCGAAATACCTACATTCTTAATATAAACCCACGAATGATTGTTTTTTTGATCCTTTTCGATAGCTATCGCATCATAATTATTGACTGTAATTCTGTTTCCCAGAACATTGAGTGGAATGTGTTTCCCAACAAAAGAACCATTTTCGAAAGCAATTAATCCTAAGTTTTGAGAAGCTACTAAAACCAAATTATCTGAAACAGAACGCATCTGGTGAATAATGTCTTTTAAAACTTCAGGCTTTTTACCCGATACAGTATATTGTACATTATGAAATGTGGCTGTAGTTTTATTGTAAATACAAATACCATTGGAACCGCCAACCCAAATATTTTTTTTGGAATCTCCCTCGATGTTATAAATCGTATTGAACAACAATGATTTTTTATCGTTGATTCGGTTACGGAAAACTTTAAAATTGTATCCATCGTAACGATTGAGTCCATCGTAAGTCCCAAACCACATATAACCATCGCTATCCTGAAAAATAGTGGTCACGGAATTGTTAGACAATCCATCAGAAATATCAAGAAATTTTACAGGATTGTCCTGTGCATAACTCAATGGAGAAAACCCCAATAGCAGTATAAAAAGTAAAACTAAATACTTCAAAATAAAAGGTATTTTTTTGATTTTGTGTAAATAGTACAATTATAAGCTAAATTTCTATATATATCATAAAAATATAGTTATAAAAATCACTTTCATCCCAGTGTTTATAGGATTTTACCTTGATCTTACTTTTTAATAAAATAATCCCTACGCGAAAAATAATTCCACTACAATGATGTTTTTTTCAGCCATAAAAGAATGCAAAGATTTTTTTTACCAGGCTGAAGGCTGAAATAATCTCGCAAAGGCGCAAGGACGCAAAGTTTATATTATAGATGACTTCGGCATGTTAAATCAATCCCAAAATAAGAAAATAAAGCTTAAAAAACTTTGCGGCTCTGCGTCTTTGCGAGATTAAGAAAATTACAACTTATAAATTAACTTTAAAATACAACGAAGGCACCAAGTCACAAAGCTTAAATCAAATATAGATTATAAAAACTTCGTGTCTTAGCGCCTTCGTGGCAAAAACTTTATAAAAAACTTTGCGTCTTAGCGTCTTGGTGGCAAAACTTTATAAAAAACTTCGTGTCTTAGCACCTTCATGGCAAAAAACTTTTAACCGCATTTAGACGAACCACAATCACTACAAGTAAGACAACCTTCCTGATAAATAAGATTATCTGAGTTGCAATTGCTGCATTTTTGTCCGCGAACTTCTGTGCCGTCTACTATGTAACGTTTCAAGGCACGTGATACGCCATTTTTCCAGGTATTTATAGATTCACTATCAAGTTGTAAACTGCTAATTAAATCTACTACTTTATCGATAGGCATTCCGTGTCTTAGGGTACTTGAAATTAGTTTGGCATAATTCCAGTATTCCGGATTAAACTTATGCGAAAGTCCTTCGATTGTGGTTTTGTAACCTCTTGTATTTTTATATTGAAAGTCGTAACGTGTATTTCCTTCTTCGTTTTTATTTTTGATAATCAAGCCTTCAGAAACCCAACGCGGAATCAAAATACCATCTTCATCATCTACCAAACCAGTAAAAATTTCATACGGTTTGCCATCTAATAATCCGATAAAAGCGATCCATTTGTCTTTACTGTTTTGAAAACGTACTACATCGGCTTCTAATATTTGAGGACGTTTGGTTGTAAAAGTACTGGAATGCGTTTCAGTAGGTTCTTCTTTCTTTTCTGTGTTCGAAATTAAAACTCCTGAACGTGAACCATCACGATACACGGTAACACCTTTGCATCCGGCTTCCCAGGCTTCCATGTACAATTTATTCACCATTTCCTCTGGTGTTTCATTAGGTACGTTTATAGTAACCGAAATCGAGTGATCGACCCATTTCTGGATTTTCCCCTGCATTTTTACTTTGTTCAGCCAGTCGATATCATTACTGGTGGCTTTGTAATAAGGCGATTTTTCGACCAATACATCAATTTCTTCCTGACTGTAGTTTTTAGAAGTATCGTATCCGTTGATCAGCATCCATTCTTTGAATCGGTGATGAAACACCACATATTCTTCCCAACTATCTCCTAACTCATCTACAAAATCAACTCTTGCATCTTTATCGTTCGGGTTTACTTTTCTTCTTCTTTTATAAACCGGAAGAAAAACAGGCTCAATACCAGATGTGGTTTGCGTCATTAAACTTGTCGTTCCGGTTGGTGCGATTGTCAATAATGCAATATTACGACGGCCGTATTTTTGCATTTGATTGTACAACTCAGCATCTGCTTTTTTTAATCGAAGTAAAAACGGATTGTTCTTCTCTCTTTTAGCATCATAAATAGCAAACATTCCGCGTTCTTTCGCCAGATTTACTGATCCGCGGTAGGCTTCTAATGCAAGCGTTTCATGAATTTTTTCGGCAAATAAAATACCTTCGTCGCTTCCGTAACGTAAACCTAAAGCTGCCAGCATATCTCCTTCGGCAGTTATTCCAATTCCGGTACGACGGCCTTCATTGGCTTTATGTTTGATGTTTAACCACAGATTTTTCTCTACCATTTTTACCTCATCACTTTCCGGATCCTGATTGATTTTTTCTAAAATAGCATCAATTTTTTCCAGCTCAAGATCAATAATATCATCCATTATTCTTTGAGCGGCGGCTACATGTTTTTTGAAAAGTTCAAAATCAAAAGAGGCCACTTTCGTGAAAGGCTGAATGACATACGAAAAAAGGTTTATTGCCAATAAACGACAGGAATCATAAGCACAAAGCGGGATTTCGCCACACGGATTCGTAGATAAGGTTTTGTATCCTAAATCAGCATAACAGTCCGGCAAAGATTCGTTGATAATAGTGTCCCAGAATAAAATTCCAGGCTCAGCCGATTTCCAGGCATTGTGAATGATTTTGTCCCAAAGTTCTTTTGCTTTAATTACTTTAGAGTACAATGGTTTCTCGCTAAAAATTGGATATTTCTGTTCGTATAAAGCATCGTCTTTTACTGCTTTCATAAAAATATCATCAATTCTTACTGATACATTGGCACCGGTTACTTTTCCCTGTTCCATTTTGGCATCAATAAAATCGGCAGCATCGGGATGATTTACAGAAACCGAAAGCATCAAAGCGCCTCGACGGCCATCCTGGGCCACTTCGCGAGTTGAGTTTGAATAACGCTCCATAAAAGGAACCAATCCTGTAGAGGTTAAAGCCGAATTTTTCACCGGAGAACCTTTAGGGCGAATATGCGACAAATCATGTCCTACTCCTCCTCTTCGTTTCATTAACTGAACTTGTTCCTGATCGGTTTTCATGATTCCGCCATACGAGTCCGAATTATCATTACCAATTACAAAACAATTCGACAATGATGCCACCTGAAAGGGATTTCCTATTCCGGTCATCGGGCTTCCCTGAGGTACGAGATATTTAAAATCTTTAATGAGATCAAAAATTTCTTTTTCGCTAAGCGGATTTGCATACCGACTTTCGATTCGCGCAATTTCTGACGCAATACGATGGTGCATATCATTGGGTGATTTTTCGAAAATATTACCCTGAGAATCTTTAAGAGCATACTTGCTTACCCAAACTGTTGCCGCAAGACTATCTCCTTTAAAATATTCTAAAGAAGCCTGAATTGTTTCATCCTGAGTGTAAATAATTGTTTCCTTTTTTGCAGCTAATAATTCATCCATGATTATGATATTTTTGACGTTTTTTACGAGTGGTAAATTTAGAACCAAATAAACTCTAAAAAAAATAAGATTAAAAAAGTTTACAAAAAATAACATTTAAACAATTGATAATAAATACATTAAAAATTTATAAACATCAGAAAGTTAACAAATAAATACATTTATGATTCACAATTAACAGAAAATATGACAAAAATCATTGAATGATAATAATGAGAAGAATGAGTTAAATAAAAACATAAATCGATAATTTTTCTTACTTATTTTGAATGATTGATTTTTAATTAAGAGATTTATCAAATTTCAATTCTGATTGCTTTATTGATATGTTCTAAATAATAAAAAATGCCTTCAGGAAAATTTACCTGAAAGCATTTCTTTTATTAATTTATAGTATCAATTAGTATCACTTTTTTATTTTTCTTTTCTAAAACACTTCTCCAGACCACCATCAATAAAGCTAAAATTCCAAAGACCATTCCTGCCCACGGAATATTATTAATTGCGCTATGAGAAATAATCCATCCTCCGGCGGCCGTACCCAGAAATACTCCCAGATTTCCAAAAGAAGTTGCCAGACTATTGGCAAATTCAAGCGATTTTGGAGCTGCCGAAATCATGTATGCCGAAGCATTTAAAAAACAGGGCGCGTAAAAAAATCCCCAAATGATAATGACAATTACAGTTGTCCAGATGCTATCTCCTGAATAGACCAATATTACAGGAATAATGATAGTTCCTGAAAGAAAAAAAGCAACTGTTTTTGTTATGCTTTTGGTCAGCATTTTTCCGGCAAGCCAATTAGAAAAAACGCCCACAACACCAAATAGAAGTAACATATAACTAATGGTTGCCATATCTAATTTTCTTGTTTTTACTAAATAATCGGCAAAATAACTGTAGGTAGAAAACCAGGATGCGATCATAAAAAAGTTCATTGCAGTACTTAATAGAAAGGGGCTGTCTTTTAAAATTCTGATCTGACTTCCGTATGATTTTTTCTCCGGTATGTCCCCGGATGGCATTGTTTTAAAAATAGCCACTAATGCTAAAGCACTAACAATTGTCTGAATATAAAACGAAACCTGCCAGCTAAAAATACTAGCCAGATAGGTTGCAAATGGTACGGTTGTAACCATTGCCAATGCAATTCCGCCCAGAACGATTCCCATTAATTGATTCTCCTGACTTTTTTTTCCTGATGCTACGGCTGCTGCAATTGCTGTAGCAATATAAACCGGTTGTAAAAATGCAGGCAACATTCGAACAATCATCAGAAGCCAAAAAGGCGGAGAAAATGCAGAAACAATTGTAGAAAAGAAAAAGATAAAAATAGTCACAAGCATGATCTTTTTTCTGTCAAATCCCGAAAGTAATAAAGTCATAAAAGGTCCCGTAAGCGCAATAACCAATGCAAAAGCACTTAATAAATAAGCTGCTTTATCGATTGTAATTCCGTAATAAACGGCAATTTGTGGTAAGATTCCGATTATTCCAAATTCTGTTGTTATAATTCCAATCATTCCCAGGCAACCAACGTAGGCAATTTTTTTATTTAGTTTCATTACTATCTGAATTTAGTGATGAATAAATTGCATTTTTGATGATTTGTCCCTGACTGGGTATTCCGGTGAGTGTTATTGCCATAATAAGTACCAATGAGTATGTAAACATGTTTATAAAAATTTTGAATTAAAATTCCAAAATTACTGTTAGTGCCTTATTTTTGCACTATACACATCCCATTGTAGGGTACTAACAAAAAAGTAAGTAATGGCGAAAAGAAAGGAAAGTTCAACAAATACAGAAAATAGAAATTATATCACAACCTGCAATCTGACTTATGCCGTTTGCCTTGTGGGCGGCCGATGGAAACTGTTGATACTGTGCAAACTTGAAAAAGGAAAACTTAGATTTGGTGAATTAAGAAATCAAATATGCAATATTACAGAACGCATGCTTACTTTGCAATTGCGTGAATTAGAACGAGACGGAATGGTAAAACGTACCGTTTATGCCGAAGTTCCGCCAAGGGTAGAATATGAACTTACTGAAATTAGCCTAAAATTAGTTCCTATCTGGGGCTTAATAAGCAATTGGGGAGCAGAACATAAAGAGACTATGGCGCAAAAAAATGCTATCGAAGCAGAAAACTTAGTAGAACAAGAATAAAACTATTTTTGAAATTTTTACAACAAAAAACCACTCCTTTTGGGAGTGGCTTTTACTTTAATGTTCTTCAAAAAACAATTAAAAGACTAAATATTATGAAACTTTAGTCATTAAATTTTCAATTTTAGAATGCGAAATTTCTGGATTTGCTCCCGGAGATGCGGCCACCAAAGCGCCAATGGCACAAGCAAAATCTATAGCTGCCTGAGGTTCTTTTCCGGTAAGCAGCGAAGTAGTTAATGCTCCCAAAAACGAATCGCCTGCTCCCACTGTATCTGACACCTCAACAGGGTATCCGCTATTATCATAAAGTTTACCTTCCCACATTAGCAATGCGCCGTGTTTACCTTTTGTTACGCACATTGCCGTAACATTGGTTTTTTCTGCGATAAAATGCATATTCTCTTCTAAACCAGTAAAAGGCGAATGCATGGCTTTGGCAATTTCTAATAATTCTTCGTCATTAAACTTTATAAAATTAGCCGAATGCATTAATTGCTCCAAAATCTCATACGAATAATGTGGCTTTCTTAAATTCACATCAAAAACCTTATATACTTTTGTCTGTAACAATTCTTCCAGAGATTTTCTTGAAACTTCGTCTCTGCAAACCAAACTGCCATAAATTAGCACATCAGCATCGGCAACAACTTTTTTTGCAAAATCGTTGAGTACAATTTTATCCCAGGCCGATGGATAAGCAATTTCATAAGTTGCAGAACCACGCTCGTTTAAGGTTACATTCACCAATCCGGTTGGGAAATTTTCTGACTGCATGATCGCATTCGTTTCAAGTCCGAGACTTTTGACCTGATTGATAATTGCTTCTCCGTCAGCATCTTTTCCTACGCAGCTAATCATGGCTACATCGCAACCTAATGTTTTCATGCGTAAAGCAACATTAAGAGGCGCTCCGCCAATCTTTTTTTCGTTATCAAAAACATCCCAAAGTACTTCTCCGTAGGCTACAGCTTTAAGGCTTTTTCCGTTATTCATTCTAAAACTATTTTATATTAATGTTATTCCGGTTGCGTAATCTGAAGGTTAGAAATCGTACTATTTTGTCCTTCAGCAATTAATCCCCATTTATTTTTGTCTCTTCCGTAAATTCTATTCGTTAAAGCCACTTTTCCGTTGATGTAAAATACTACTACACTTCCTTCTGCAATTATTTCAACATCGTATTTAGTATTTGCTTGAAGCTTAAACGGTATTGCGGTTGCTTCCTGCGATGCTGAATTATATCCTATTATTTTACCTTTAGCAATATCCAGTACAATTTTATAATAACTTCCGGTTTCATTGGTATGAAAAACAAATCCTGAAGTTCCATTATTACCTGATAAAGTAAGCTCTGCTTTTAGTTTTGCTTTTTTACCTATAGTTTTAAACGTTACTAAAGCTTTATTTGTTGCCCCTGACAAGGTATAAGTTCCTGATGTTGCTGTTACATCTCCTAAAGTTGTCTCTACTTCGGGCGTTACTTTTTTAGAAAATAAATCTTTTACCTTTTGCGGTGACTGGGTTGTTAAGGTTCCATCTGCATTTTGTGTTAGCTCATGAATCACCATATTTCCGGCCCAATCTTTATTTCCTAAATCATTTTCAGGTGTTTTTCTGGCATTCCATCCAAAAACATATCTTTTGTTTCCATCAGAAGCTGTTTTTCCGGCATAAAAATATTCTCCGTCGATCCTGTCAATTTCCGGCGTTGTCCACGGGCCATTGATCGAACTTGACATTTTGTAATGTGTTCCTTTATTAGCACTCCAGTTTTCAGAAAAAATCAAATACCAGTAACTTCCCATTTTGAAGATATCAGCACATTCCATCATCAAATAATTTTCCTGAGGAGTTGTAGTGTAAATTGGCGTTTGAACATCCCACTTTCCAGAAACCGGATCAGCACTTGTAAAATGTAGCAAAACTGCTTTTCGGCCTGGTTCTGTTTGCGTGCTTACCAACATCGAATACTTTTTAAGCTCATCGTTGTAAAACACATGCGGATCTCTAAAATCATAATTGTAATATCCGGCTGGTGCTGTGATCTTAAATGAAGGCACTTTTGTCCAGTTTTTTAAATCAGAACTTGTGGCGCACAAAACACTTTCTCTGGCGTTTGACTGCACAAAAGCTGGCGTTTCATTGTGGCCTGTATAATAAAAGTAATAAATATTACCGACTTTTACAACTGATCCTGTGCCAATGGCAAAATCAGGATCAGTAGTTTTGCCATATGGAATCATTTGCCCTTCGTATGTAAAATGGGCTAAATCTGTACTCAAGTATTCATGAATATCATGAAATCCTTTTCCGGCAGGTTTATTCTGAGCGTCGTGCAGAAAGTAAATATGAAATTTTCCGTTATCGAAAAATGGCATGATATCTCCTGTATAACCCGCACTGTAGTAAGGATCACTGGCACCCATCCACTGCGAAGGCGGGACAGGAAAGATACTTGCTATTTCGGTATTACCTCCTGAAATCGAGCCTCCGGTATAATTATCGTCCTGACTACATGAGGCAAGCGAAAAGAAGATGGAAACTATGGTTATAATGTTTCTGTATTTCATTTTTTTGAATTGAAAATAAATTATTTCTCAGCCAGATAATTGATGCTGTTTTGTGTCAGAAGCTTAATATTTGTAATAAACTCATTAGACTGACTTGGTACTCCGGAACTATTAGCTTCATTATACCAATCGTAAGCTCCCATCGAGATCACAATTACATTTTTATTTGTTGCTGTATTTGGGAACTCTGCAATGGTCACTCGTCCGTCAAGATTATTGTCCCAGGCTTCACTGGCCAAATTGGTTCCTCCGGTTTGGTTTCTCCAGCCTTCACCGTTTGTGTAACCTCCCCATTCCGGTAAAAACCACCATGCGGTATGATTTAACCTGAAAGTTCCGCCTTGCAGCAAATTAGCTTTTCCGGCTTCAAAAGTGGTTAATCCCTGAAATATTGGATGGTTCTCATGCCCCACGAAAGACATTCCCCATGAATTACCATCTACATTTCCGTTTGGAGGAAAATCTCCAAAAACATTATTAGGCCCTTTTCCGGATGGAACAATTCCTAAAGCATCTACATATTGAGATGCAAAAGAGGTTAAAAGTAAATTCCCTCCGCTAGTTCTGAAATTTTTGAGCGCTGTTGTTACCGCAGGATTATAAGCCACTGAAGGTAAATTTGCAGCCGAATCAAAATGCCACCAAATCACGTTAACATCACTTAAATCAGCTCCGTTTAAAACACTTTCGAATGAAATATATCTGGCTCCCGGGAAATTATCAAACAACCAGTTTGATGCTGTAACTTCATCCATATTCGTGATTCCTGATCTTGTTGCTGCCGTTCCTAAAAAGGCTACTACCAAACCTGCTACCGGAACTCCTACATTGGCAGTATAATTAACACTTTTACCATTTGAGGTTACTACAAAAGTTACCGAGTTGTTAAAATCAATCGTAGTGCCTGAAACCGGCGATATCAAAACCCCTTCTGTTAATACGATTAAAGGCTGAAGTGCTGTCAGGTTTGTACCTTCGGGCAATGTCATCGTAATGGTTTTGCTTACATCGTTTATTGTTGCTGCAACTCCATTAATAGTAAAACTCTTAATTGGACTTGAAACTACCGTTGTCACCGTATAATCTTTGTATAAATTACCGTTTACCACTCTGAACTTTACCGGATTTGCAAAGTTTATTGGTGCAGTTAGATCCAGATTTGATGTTGCTCCTTCTGCCAAAACAATTTCAGGTTTTACAGCTGTAATATCAGATCCGTAAGGCATTGTTATATTGATTGCTCCTGTTTTCTGGTCGATTGTTCCTGCAACTCCGTTTATTTTAAAAGAAGTAACATTCGATGGCGAATTGACATCAAAACCTCCGTTTTCGAAACTATTTTCGCAGGCTGTAAATACAAAAACGATAGCCAATACTGTAGCCACTTTGACCCAGTATGTATTGATAAGTTTTCTCATATTGATTTCTTAAAATAGATTAATAACCTAAATTTTGTTTGTACAATCCCTGACTAAAATTAATTTGCTTTAACGGAATTGGGCAATACTCCTCTTTATGAGCATCAAAAAAGGCATCCTGATAATAGGTACGTTTTGTTTTTTCTTCGCTGTAAAATGCATTCATTACTTCATCTGTAACGCCCCAACGAACCAAATCAAAGAAACGATTTCCTTCCATCGCCAGTTCTAAACGACGTTCCCAACGCAAGGCTTTACGAGCAAAATCCTGTGTCCAGTTGCAATTGCTTCCGTCTACATAAGTATTGATTTTAAAGTTTTTTGCATACGGAAGTCTTCCTGTACTTTGCGCCGCACGCTCTCTGATTTGATTGATTAATGGCAAAGCTTCTGATTGTCTTCCTAATTCAATCAGGGCTTCGGCACGCATCAATATCACATCGGCGTAACGAATCTGGATTCTGTTTTTTGAGTTTCCGTAAAACGGATCGATATTGACCACGCAACTACAGTTTGGCGCTACGTTTTCTTTTAATGAAGCAAAATAACCGTATGTTCCCGGAGATCTCACCCAAGCTTCTACGTACAAAAATTCAGGATCGTATTTATATGGTAAACCCGGCATCGCAACAGTATGGTACAATCTTGGATCAACCGTATTGGCATCTCTGTTTTTATAATCAAAATCCTGATCGTTATAAGTATCAAATTCCGGCAAACCATTAGTTCCTGTTTTAAAGGCATTTACTAAGTTCTGACTTGGTTTATGAAAATCGCAGCATCCTAAACCCTGAGGCGTAGAAAGGACATCTGAAAAATTTAATCTTCCGTATAAAGTTCCGTCATTATCAGAAAACTGAATAGAAAAAATAGATTCTGTACCGTTTTCAAAAGTTCCCGGCAAGAAGTTGTTGGCAAAATCAGGCTCTAAACTTGCTTTCCCAATTACTTTATCTGTCGCTGCAATTACTTCCTGCAAATGCTGTTGATTGATTCCTGTAACTTTATACGTTTCATCTTGTGTATACGCCTGATACAAACGTGTTTTGGCTAAATAAGCATAAGCTGCTTTTTGTGTAGCACGTCCCACTTGTGGCTGAGTTTCCGGCAGAGCATCGGCTGCAGCCTGAAAATCTTCGGCAATTTTGTTCCAAAGTTCTTCGTTTGAAAGCACTTTGTTTGAGATGGTTTTATAATTTTCAACAGGAATATCTTCTGTGATGTAAGGAACACTTCTGAACATAATTTTCAACATAAAGTAAAAATGTCCTCTTAAGAAACGCATTTCAGCAATACGCGTTTTTTTCAAAGGATAATCAGCTTCTGAAATTTGTTCTAATGCTTTCAAGGCTTTATTGGCTCTTGAAACCCCAACATAACTGATGTACCAGAAATTGTCTAATTCTGCAAAATCAGTTCGGATATTATTGGATACTTCAAAGAAGTGAAAATCCTGAATGTCGTTTGTTCCGCTTCCGCCTTTGTAAGCATCATCAGAACGCACATTTCCAAAAGGCCATAAACTGTATGGTGAATCATAATGGTCGTTACCTAATTGTGCATAAGCTGCATTCATAAATCCTTCTACCGATTGCGGTGTCACAATATCTTCTTCTGAGAGTACACCACGAGGATCATTTTCCAGAAAATCTGAGCAGGAACCCAACATTCCAAGTACCAAAAAGCAGGTTATATATAGTAATTTTTTCATTTTTTTTGATTTTAAGCTTTTATTATAAAGTAAAATTAAGACCAGCCGTAAAAGTCGTTGGCTGCGGATATCCAAATCCTGCATTTTCAGGATCTACACCAGTAAAACTTTTGGCATCAATGATCAGTAAATTTTGACCGCTGATGTACAATCTAAAGCTATCGAAATTCATTTTTTTCAATAAATCTTTTGGCAAACTGTATCCTACCTGTAAAACACGCAGTTTAAGATAGTTTCCGTTTTCTACATAATAAGTCGAAAATCTTGATTCTGCATTTCTGTCTACAGTCGTCAATGCCGGAATAGTAGAATTTGGATTGTCTAAAGACCACGCATTTAGCAAACGGGTTCCTTTATTAGAACCTACATCATCTACACTCCAGAAATCCGTTTGGTATTTGGTATTATTAATGACATCAACATCACTTGCTCCTTCCCAGAAAGTGGTGAAATCCCAGTTTTTATACCCTAATCCTAAATTAAATCCATAAGTCAAACCCGGATTTGGATTTCCTATCCATGTACGGTCTTTATCTGTAATTACTCCATCTCCGTTTAAATCTTTGTAACGAATTCTACCAAGGCCTTTCCCTTCCTGAGTGGCCGAGTTGTCTACTTCGTCCTGACTTTTAAACAATCCGTCAGTAACATAACCATACATTGAATTAATTGGACGACCTAAGATATTATCGTTCAATCCGTCTCCACCATAGTTATTTCGTACTTCGTCCGGCAATTTTGTAATCTTGTTTTTGTTCGCCGAAACATTTGCCGAGATATCATATTTTAGTCCAAATGAGGTTTCGTCATGATAGCCTAAAGTAACTTCCCAACCTTCGTTTTGCATCGAAGCACCGTTTACCCAACGATTTCCACCTTCGCCAATTACACCTAAATACGGCGGTAAAACCAAAATATCATCTGTTTTTTTGATGTAATAATCTACAGATCCGCTTAATTTTTGTTTGAATAATCCAAAGTCTAAACCGATGTTAGTTTGTGTAGTCGTTTCCCATTTCAAATCATCATTTCCGGATTGAGTTGCAATAAAACCTGACGGAAGTAAACCGTTTCCGTTTCCTGCAATATCATAAGCCGTACCATAAGAAGTTGCCCAGGTTGGGCTTCCGCCTGCATAACTGGCCAAATACAAACTGTAAACAGCAGTATTGCTAATTTCCTGATTTCCGGTTTGTCCCCATCCTGCTCTTAATTTTAAATCAGAGAAAACAGGTGCATTATTTTTAATGAAATCTTCATTACTGATTCTCCATCCTGCTGAAATTGCCGGGAAGGTTCCGTACTGATTATTTTTACCAAAACGAGACGATCCGTCACGACGAATAGTACCAGAAAGTAAATAACGATTATCAAATTCATAATCTACTTTTCCGAAGAAAGATAACAATGAATACGTTGTCGAAGTTCCGCTTGTAAACGATTCTCCGGTTCCTGCATCAGGATACATATAATCAGGAGTTTCGATCAGGAAATCGTTTTTACGCAAAGTTGTCGTATCATAAACATCTTTGTACATCTCTGTTCCTGCCATAAAATTCAGGTTGCTTTTTCCTAGATTCAGGCTATAAATTGCCGTATTGGTCCAGGTCCATTTGTCACTCAATGACTGATCAATAGTTACCGATGTCTGATCGTTTTGCAAATAACCTGACTGATAACTTCTTTGCAGCGTACGTTTTTTATACGATCCGTAATCGATACCAAAACTACTCTTGATATGTAAGTTTTTAATGATTTCCAGATCAGCATACATATTTCCGAAAAGACGTAAATAATCGTATTTATTGTCTTTGTTGTATTCTAAAAGACGAACCGGATTTTGTCTGTCGTTCATTCCTCCAACTGGTCCGCCCCATCCTTTTCCGTCTACAGTATGTACCGGAATTATAGGTAAGGCGCGAAGTGCAGGATCTAAAACTCCGGGATCTGTAACTTCGTTAGTTCGGGTCATCGAGAAATTTTCGCCAATAACCAGTTTCCCGTCAAAATATTTATACGAACCGTTCATTCTGGCAGAAATCCTCTGGAAATCTGTAGTTTTTACAACTCCTTCATTTCCATAATAACCCAAAGAGAAAACATAATTCCCTTTGTCTGATGCGTTTGAAACCGATAAGTCATACGAATTTGCAATTCCGGTTTGCGAGATCGCATCGTACCAATCGGTATTTGAAGCTTTCAGGGTTTGACTGGCATCTAAATATTCCGGAACTAAAACTTTGTTTAATTGTGGTTTGTTATTGTTTACGGACCAGTCAAACTGATAACGTAAATTATTATTGTTCGGGTTTAAACCGTCGTTGATATTTGCCTGCCATAAAGCCTGTCCAAACTGATTGGCATTCAGCACTTCCTGCTTTCTGGAATAATCAGACAAAGAAGTATAAGTGCTAAAATTGATTCTCATTTTACCCTCTTTCCCTTTTTTGGTTGTGATGATAATAACTCCGTTTGAAGCGCGGGAACCATAAATACTGGCCGAAGAAGCATCTTTTAAAACCTGAATTGTTTCAATATCATTTGGGTTCAATTCGTGCATTCCGGATTTGGTTGGCATTCCGTCGATTACATAAAGAGGATCAGTATTGTTTAAAGTTCCAACTCCACGAATCACAACTTTGGTATTTCCTCCACTTGGCGAACCGTCAGAGGTAACTTTTACCCCCGCCACTCTTCCTTGCAGCGCTTTTATTGGGTTTGGTTCCGGTTGTTTCATGACTTCCTTCATGTTTACAACGGCAACTGCTCCCGTAATATCTGTTTTCTTTTGTTTTGAATATCCTGTTACAACAACTTCATTCAACTGATTATTATCTACTTTTAAAGTGATAGTGAATGTTTTTTGTCCTTTTACTTCAATCGATTGCGGACTGTATCCGATAAAAGAAACAACAATCTTTGCATCTGAAGCTACATTCTGAAAAGAGAAATTTCCATCAAAATCTGTTACTGTACTGGTATTCGTTCCCGAAACAATTACTGTTGCTCCCGGAAGCGGCATTCCGTCATCTGACGAAATTACCGTTCCTTTTATTCCTGTTTCCTGTGCTGTCATTACCAGCATGGGAAAAAAGAATAATAGAAAATAAATGAGTTTAGTTTTCATAGTTAGTGGTTTTTGGTTTTAAGGTTAGTTTATATTTAATTGGTTAATTTCTAAATTGCTTAGCTCAACCCCACTGTTTGAAGAAACAGAAAGAGAAGTGTAAGGCTGGTTTGGAAAAAAGATTTCGGTAATTACTTTTTCTCCATTATTGTAAAATATCTCTATAGAGGTTTTATCTAATATGATTTTAAAAACACCTTCTTTTTGACTTTCGTCTAAAGCTGCTTTGGTAATTGTTGAAGCAAATTTTTCTGAAAAATCAATTTTTCCTGATTTCGAACGATCCAAAAATAAATAGTGATCTGAATTATTAATCCCGAAAGTCACGGCTTCTCCATTTGTATTTGAAAGTGTAAAAGTGTACGTATCCTGTTTTAAGTTCTTGATATTAAAATGAAGCATTGCTTTTGTTAAATCGATTTTTCCTGTTTCAACAATCGCTAATTTTTCTTTTCCTTTCAGGCTTTTTACTTTGATCGTTTTACCAATATATTTATTGATTTCTTTTACCGGATTATTTATTAAAGTATAATTGTTTCCTTTTTTAATAACCTGAAGTTCACGCGCAATGGTTGTGGCACTTCTCCAGGATTGTGTTGGAACTTGCTGAGCATAATCCCAGTTTGACATCCAGCCAATAAACAATCGTCGACCGTCTGCAGCAGGAACATTATTCCAGGTTACGCCAGCATAATTGTCTTTTCCGTAATCCAGCCATGCTGCTTTTTCTGTCTCTATTTTTTTAGCAAAATTAGATTCAAGTGTAAAAGTTGTTCCGTCGAAATCGCCAATAAAATATTGTGTTCCTGAACCTCCGTTTGCTCCGCCAGGATTCAAATTCTGAATCAAAACCCATTTGGTTTCATTGGAACCTTTTACTTTTATTTCGAAGAAATCCGGACATTCCCAAACACCTCCGTGAGCGCCAATGTTTTTTCCAAACTCTGATAAATATTTCCAGTTTTTAAGATCTTTAGAGGCATAAAACTGAGTACGATCTTGTGCCGCTAAGGACATAATCCATTGTTTATGGGTTTCATCCCAGTTTACTTTTGGATCACGAAAATCACGAATCCCGGGGTTTTTAATGACAGGATTTCCTTCCTCAAATTTCTGCCATGTAAAACCATTGTCGTTCGAAAACGCAATATCCTGTTGTTCAACATCGATCTTGCCTTCTTTTTCTTTTGTCATATCATGCAGCGTATAAATCGCTACAATTGGAGCCTTTTTACCAGTTCCTAAACCTGAAGTATTATGTGTATCTACAACAGCGCTTCCTGAAAAAATGTATTTGTCTTTGTCCGGATAAATCGCAATTGGCTGCTCTTCCCATTTAATTAAATCTTTACTAATAGCATGCCCCCAGTGCATTGGTCCCCAAACACTTTTTTCAGGATAATGCTGATAATACAAATGATAAACTCCATCGGCATAGAACATTCCGTTAGGATCATTCATCCAGCCATTTTTTGGTGTAAAGTGAAAATTAGGACGGTACATTTTTTCTTCTGTTGCAACCGAAGTTGAAACTGCAGTTGTTTGTGCAACAGCCGTATATGGTTTACAAGCTCCTATTGATAATAATACAGCACTATATAATGCCAGCGGTAGATGTTTCTTTGATGTCATGTTTTTTGATATTTTTTTTGGTTAAATTTTCACTTAAAACTTCTAAAGAGATCCCTTTAGTTTCCGGCATTATAAATATTACAAACAGTAATTGCAGGACCATCATCAATGCAAAAATTAAGAATACGACGTCGGGTCCAATTTCTGAAAACAACATTGGAATTAAAGACGGAATAATCGCCGCTAAAACCCAGTGTACCGAACTCCCGAAAGCTTGTCCTGAAGCACGAATGTGATTAGGGAAAATTTCTGAGATAAACACCCAGATTACGGCTCCCTGGCCAATGGCGTGTGATGCAATAAATAAGAAAAGAAAAGTAGGTACTGATAATCCTCCCCAATTGTAATAAAATGAAGCAGAGACTAAGCCTAGAGAAATAATATATCCAACAGAACCAATGTACATTAACAACTTTCTTCCTAATTTGTCAATTAATGCTACTCCGATTAAGGTAAATATAAGATTCGTGATCCCGATCCCGATGCTGCTCAGTAAAGCGGTATTTTGTCCTAAGCCTGCTTCTTCAAAAATTCTTGGTGCGTAATATAAAAAGGCATTGATTCCTGAAAACTGATTGAAAAACGCAATTAAAAAGGCCAGAATCAACGGGAAACGGTATTTCTTCATGAAGATATTCTCGTGTTTTGTAACACCATTTTCTCTTGAATCATCCATAATATCTTTAAGATCTGCAGTGGGATCAATTTGAAACAGGACTTTACGTGCTTCTTCATCACGGTTTTTAGACAATAACCATCTTGGGCTTTCCGGGATTGTAAGTATGAAAAGAATATAGATAAGTGATGGAAAAGCCTGAATTCCTACCATCCAGCGCCAGGCATTTTCGCCAATATCTTTTAAAAAGTAATTGGATATAAAAGCAATTAAGATTCCCAATACAATATTAAACTGATACAAAGCTACCAATCGTCCGCGTTTGTCTGCCGGAGCAATTTCAGAAACATAGGCCGGAGCAGCAATAGTTGAAGCACCAACACCTAAACCTCCAATAAACCTGAAAGCAGCAAATACATAAGGATCGTTTGCGAAAGAAGCGCCTATTGCCGAAACGAAATATAAAATCCCAATCCAGAAGAGTGTTTTTTTACGACCTATTTTATTGGTTGGAATTCCTCCAAAAATGGCACCTACAACTGTTCCCCAAAGTGCCATTGCCATAACAACAGAACCATGAAAAGCATCAGATGAATGCCATAAAAGCTGTAATTGTTTATCAGCTCCAGAAATAACTACGGTATCAAAACCGAATAGAAAACCTGCCAGTGCAGCAGTAACAGACCAAATCAATATCTTATTCATTGTAGATGTATTAAAAACTTGTTGCTAAGATATTCGCAAAAAAAACAACTTATTTTTAATGATGTTACAATTTAATTCTATAATTATTGATAGTTTGATACTTTAAACTCAAATCGTTTATTTACAAGTCTTTACGTGTATTAAAATTTATTTACGAAAACCATGTAGTTTCGATTTTGTTACATTTAATATAAAAATGATACATGAAATAATTGAAAAAGGGACAAAGTAACAAAGGTCCTGAGGTTCAAAGTTGTTAAAAAAACTATAAGTAAAGAGAATTTTACATTTTATTTAAGTTTTGTCTTTTGAATTGGTGGTGATTTATTTGAAGATATAAAATAAAGCTAAGAATGAATTTAGCCCAGATAATGAGCATTTTGGCTAAAGCCCCTCTATATCCATTCTCTCTCCTCCAGCTGAAGCTGGAGGCAATTCAAATGTGATATCCTAACAGGTTTCTAATCCCGAGGCTCGGGTAATGTCATTAAGTTAAGCTATTTTAGATTGTGTTCCATCGGAACACCTCATCGGTAGAAAAAAAATGCATCGTGAGAAACATCGTCCCATTGGGACGTTTGAGAAATAGTATAAGAAATCTGTATAAGTTTTTGCTAATTGTTAATTATAAAATCAAACGTTCCTACGGAACAAAAACAAAGTGATGAGATATTGTTCTTAACAAATTGTGCCATTAGATTTTTCCTTAACTTAATGACATGCGCTTCGGGACTTTTAGGTATTCTATTGAATTCATCTGACAACGATTAAATTCTCGTTACGGAGTTACTTGCGAAGATTTGATTCGTCTGTTCGTTATCGCTCGGGTCTCCTTCGCCGAAATGACAAATTAGACGGAAATCTTGTTATGAAAATGATTGTCCTAGCCCCGATAGAAGAGGAAATCCTTTTGTGTCCGCCGCGGCGGACACAAAAGATTGGAACGAATAGCGGGATTAGCTCCTGAAAAAAATTCTACCAATATTAGTGCTTAACAGCACAAATTGCAGACTCTAAATTCTTGATTGGTATTAATACTTATCATTTTTGTATTCTTTTGGCGAAATTCCAAATTTATTCTTAAAAGCGGTCGAAAAATAGTTGGGAGAAGAGAATCCAAGTGAGTATGCAATTTCAGAAATGTTCATCTCATTTGATTTTAAAAGCTCTGCGGCTTTCTCTAATTTGACATTATTGATATGATCGCTAATATTAATTCCGATAATCGCTTTTACTTTTCGATACAACTGAACTCTTGAAACACTTAGTTTGTCTGCCAAATCTTCGACAGAGAATTTAGGATTTTCGACATTCATCTTGATGATATCATTCATTTTAGTAATGAACGTTTGTTCCTGATTACCAAATTTAGATTCGGGTTCGATGCGGTAAATATTATTGGTATAGTAATAACGGAGTTTTTCTCTGTTGAAAAGCAAGCCCGAAATGGATTGTTTTAAGATCGAAAGACTGAATGGTTTGGTCAAATATTGGTCTACTCCGCTCTGCAAACCTTTTAAAACAGATTCTTTATTGCTTTGCGCTGTTAGAATAATAATAGGAATATGCGACGAACGTAAATCTTTTTTCAATTCTTTACTGATTTCATAACCGTCTTTATCTATTAAATTGATGTCACAAATGATGATATCGGGTACTATTTCCATTGTTTTTTCGATAGCATCACTTCCGTCAGAAGAGTAAACGATATATTCACCAGATAATTTTGCCTTTAAAAATGTGACCAAGTCAATATTGTCTTCTATAATCAAAAGTGAATGTTTCTCTGATTCAGCAATTGTATTTACTTCTTTAAAATCAGGTTCTATATCAAGATTATCTGTTATTAAATTGGGCGTTATATTTAGGTTTTCGGCTTTACTTACGATCTCTGAAGGCTGTAAATGACTATTTCCTTTCAATAAAGTAATAACAAACTCACTGCCTTGTTTTGATTTTAGTTCGATTGTTCCGTGATGCAAAAGCACAAACTCTTTCGATAAATGAAGTCCAATTCCTGAACTGTTTTTATTATTATTTGAAGCTTTAAAAAACGGACTAAAGACATTAGACAATTCATTCTCCGGAATTCCGATTCCCGAATCCTTAAAGCTGATTTTTACCGTATTGTCTTGGTTTTCGACAATCGAAATGTTTATTTTTCCGTTATCCGGTGTAAATTTAAAAGCGTTGGAAAGCAAATTAAAATACACTTTATCCATCAATCCCCTATCGATAAACAATTCCAGGTTTTTATTTTTCATACTCAGCTGAAAATCAATATTCCTGCGGGCAGCTTCTCCTTTAAAATTGGTCATTACTTCATTGGTAAAATCATAGATTTTAGTATTTGAGGCTCTTAACGTAAATTTTTGTTCTTCTATTTTCCTAAAGTCTAATAACTGATTTATTAATCTGAGCAATCTGTTCGAATTTTTATGAATGAGTTTCACCTCGTCAATAAGTGCGGTTCCTTTTATTTTTTCATTTTCGATCAAAGACTCTACATAACTCATAATAAGCGTTATGGGAGTTTTAAATTCATGCGAAAGTCCGGTAAAGAAATTCAGTTTTGCTTCGTTGCTTTTCTCGGCTACTTTAGCCATTTCCTGAATTTCATTGTTCTGATCAATTACGGTCTGATTAATACGTTCGAGTTGTTTTTTCTTTCTCGAAATAGAAATCGTCGAGTAAATGCTGTAAATGGTCAAACTCAGGATAATCACTAAGAAAAAACTTAGTAATCTCACCAAATTGTTTTGCGAAGCATATTCTCTTTCCTGCACTTTTATAGCTCCTTGCTGTGACTCGATAACGGTTTGCTGCTGATCGACTTTATCCATTTGGTTTTCGATAATTTCAGCATTGTTATGGTCGATTACAATGGTATTGAGGATATTATTTTTAGAAATAGGTTCTTTATTGTACATTTTCAAAGCCAGTTTTAGTGCTTCATTTCCTCCCGTAGGATATAAAATGGTTCCGTCTAAAACGCCGCTTTTTACCAGTTCGATTCCGCCATTGACAGAGTTTAGTCCGTCGACACCTAAAAACTTAATTTTATTTTCTAAACCAACCGTTTTGGCTGTTTCCCAAGCGCTTAATGCCATACGATCGTTATGGGCGAAAATGTATTCGACATCAGGATTTTGTAAAAGAATTGTTTTTAATGGCGCGGTTACTGACTCTTTTTCCCAATTGCCGTGAATGGTATTTACAACTTTAAAACGTTTATTTCCCTGAATAATCTGAGTAAAACCCAGACTACGTTCATACGCAGGCGACGATCCGTTTGCACCCGTAATTTCAACGATTTTACCAGAACCTTTGCTGTGCGAGATGATATATCTGGCGGCAATTCTTCCAATTTCGATATTATCTGCACCAAGATAAGCCGTGTAATTTTCGCCATCGATTTTGCGGTCTACAACAAGAACCGGAATTCCGGCTTTGATCGATTTTTCGACAACGGCAGTTAGGGGTTTTGACTGAATGGGAGATACAATAATTACATCTACTTTATTAGCGATAAACCTTTCGATATCATCTATTTGTCTGGCGACATTATTATTGGCATCGCTAATTTTTAAATCGACTTCAGGGCGTAATGAGGCTTCAATTTTCATTGAGCTGGTCATTTGTTTGCGCCAATCATCTGTGGTCATCGCCTGAGAAAATCCAACTTTTATTTTATCTCCTTGTTTTTGAGTACAGGAAACTAAACTTAATGATGCTAAAAAAAGCAGCAAAATATATTTTACAAGTGAATACATGAATTATGAGTTTATGTAAATGAAAATGAGTTTTCAAAAAAAAATACCTTATTAGACCAGCAACCTGTCAAAATAATTAGGAAGGATTATTTTTCACTGACAAGTGGGAAGGCAATATATAATAAGGTAAAATTAAACTTTTATTTGATGTAGACAAATTAGTATCGTAATATCTTAAATTCAAAACGATACTATTAAATATTTTGTAAGTAAATGTAAACATTACTGTTATTTTAAGTATTGCAAAAAAAATTGAGTTCTCATAATTTCGACTTCAGCAGCTAAATTCAGGAGTTGGGTACATTCTACAAACAGCCATCTTCGACCCCAATCTATCTTTGCCATTAATCTTAAAAATCATAGTAAATGACAAAGTTACTTATTACCATTTTATTCTTTTTCTCTGCTTTATTAATGGCACAAACCCAATCTGAAACAGGAACAAAAAAATTCTCTGTTGATTTTGGAGGCTCATTTGGTGTTTTTTCCCCTTTTAAAGAATCTGCTAAAGGATTTCCCGATGATAAAAATCAGCTTGGTTCTAATGGAGTAACATTTCTTCAGTTCAACTATAAGGAACATTATTTTGCTAAATTACAGTTTGGACAAACAACTGTCTCTTATAAATCTATCCAAAGTTCAAATGGTTTTAATTCTATAATCGATTCTAAAGCAAATAGCACAACGATAGGAATCAATATTGGATATCAATACAAAATCAAACATTGGCAACCCTTTGTAATGGTGGGTTCAGGTACTTCTTTTATCGACTCTCCCAAAACAGTACTGATAAATGAAAATACAATAAGCTATACGACTAAAACCGGTAGTTACCTTTACATATCAGCAAGTATTGGTGTTAATTATATATTCAACAGGTATTTTATTGTTTCTCTGGAAGGACAAGCTTCCAGACTTCCAACGGTTCCTTCAGGTTCTGATACACACCTAAGCGGTATGAGTCTTCAGCTAGGCTTAAAATCATATCTTTTTAGTTTTTAATACTATATTCGCATGATAATTTCCATCTACAAAACCGATATTAATACAAAATCTAAGTTAAGAAAAGTAAAACCTGTTCTTAATAGAATACTTTTGAATTCTAAATGGAACTTTGACTTAGAAGATTGTGACAAAATTTTAAGAGTCGAGAGCGATACAAACTGCTCAGCATTTTTAATAACAGAACTTTCTAAAATTGGAATATATTGTGAAGAATTATTTTAGATTTAATAATCATACAACGACATTCTACTTTATGATTAAATTTATATGATGTATACAAAACACTATAAAAATTTGCGCTTATACGGATATCCCGTTTTTGCTGTTTTTCTTTATCTAATTTTAATACTCCTTAATTCTGATGAGAGTAATATTCAGGGATGGAAGTTTTATACGATAATTGATTTTATTACAGAAGGAGTGTTTTGTTTAATCTTTACCATAGTGTTATTTGAAACCGGTCTTGGATTATCGCAAATGCTTAATAAAAAATCGGTTTGGAAAAAAAACACTATGCCGAGGTTTATCTTTCAACTACTGCTTCAAATAGTTATTGTGAGTATTCTTGTTGTCCTCTTTTTTACTATTGATCTTCCTCAAAAATATGGTTATGACGACCTTCTTTTAAGAAGAGCGCTAATCTTTGGTATTATATTTTCAATATTAGTAACTACCGGACTCACGGCTGAGCAGCTTCTCCTAAAATGGAATGAAAGTAAACTTGAAGCTGTTGAAAATAAAAAACAGGCTTTACAAGCCGAGTTGAATGCTTTGAAGCTACAATTAGACCCTCATTTTCTTTTTAATAATCTTAGTACTCTTACCTCTCTTATTGAAGAAAATCAAGTCACAGCTGTACAATATGTTACCAATCTTTCTGCTGTTTATCGTTATCTTTTGTCTTATAGGAATAAAAATATTGTAGTTTTAAAAACAGAACTGGATTTCATCAAGGAGTATTTATTTTTATACCAAATAAGATATGGATCTTCTATTACCATCTATATTGCCGATAACAGCGACCTTCTGAACAAATATATTCCCCCATTGACACTACAGCTTTTAATTGAAAACGCTATAAAACATAATTCTTTCTCTATAACTGCGCCGCTTATTATTCGTATAAGTTACGAAGACCAATGGATAATAGTAAAAAACAATAAAGCACCCAAATTTACCAAAGAACCCGGTGAAGGAATTGGTCTCGCGCATATTGATCATAGTTATAAAGTTTTAGGAGCAATACCACCTGAAGTATATGATTTAGAAGATAGCTTTGAAGTTAAAATTCCCTTATTAAACAATTAAAAAACATTTACGATGACCGTTTTAATTATTGAAGATGAGGCTGCAAATGCGGCAAGATTGCAAAAAATGCTTTTACAGTTGGAAGAAGGAATTGTAGTTGCCGGAGTTTTACAAACTGTACGCGATAGTATCGCCTGGCTTGAAAAAGAAAAAAGTCCTGACATTATTTTTATGGATATACGTCTTACTGACGGTATCAGTTTTGAAATCTTTAATCAGGTCAATATCCAATCGTTCGTTATTTTTACGACTGCCTATGACAAGTATGCATTACAGGCATTTGAAGTAAATGGTATCGATTATCTTTTAAAGCCTATCGAGCAAAAAAAATTAGACTCGAGTATAAAAAGAATTAAAAGTTTCATGAATCCCGAGCTTGATAAAAGTGTTGTAGATATTTTAAAAAAAATGCGTTTACAAAAGGACATTTATAAATCACGATTTTTAATCAGCTACAAAGATTTGTTTATTACAATTCCCAGTGCTGATATTGCTTATTTCAGCTCTGAAAATAAAATAGTATATCTTACTACACATACTAACCAAAAATATGTGATTAGGCAAACACTTGATGAATTAATGCAAGAATTAAATCCTGATGACTTTTTTAAAGTGACCAGGAATTATATTGTTTCCTTAAAATCAATCCACAAATTATCTCAATCCTTTGATTATAAACTAAAACTGGAACTCAAACCTATTGTTAACGAAATAATATTAGTAAGCAGGGAACGCGGAATTTCTTTTAAAAACTGGCTGGATAGCAAGTAAAATTTTTATAGATTTTTAAATTAATGCTTCGATAATTATTTAAAAGATTGTTTCCTTAAATCTTAATCCAATAAAAAAACAATCAATCCTCTTGCGCCATGCGCTCCAAGAACCAATGATTGTTCGATATCAGCCGTTTTGGATGGTCCGGCAATAAAAGTCCCGAAACCATATTCCTGATTGCCAATTCTCTCATAGGCCTGATGCATGGTGGCGATAATATCTTTTTTATGCACAATTATAGCAAGATATTGTGCAATAAATGGCGATACGCGTTGTCCTAATACATCATCTGTCACCCAAAGCGCACTATTTTCGGCTACGCCAAAATGAGCTTTAATCACATTCAATTCGACATCCTGAAGCGAATGTGGGTCATCGTTTGTCCAGTCTAAAGCTGCAATTTCAGAAAGTTCCGGAATTGTGGTGATCAGGCGTTTTTCGAGATTATAATTTGATTTTATATATTCGATGATTTCAGCATAATTGGCCACTTCAACAGGATCTCCGCCTATATTTTTGAGTACTGTTTTATAGGTTGAAAGCACATCAGGATTCTCTGAACTTAAAAGATTCAGATCAGGCAAATTAGTGATAAAAGCAGGTTGATTTTGCTTTATTTTATTTAAAATATCTGCTTTACTACTCATTGTCTTTTGCTTTTGCTTCTCTTGAATTTTTCTTGTACCATTCTCTAAAAGATTCCTCAGGAACTTCCGGCATTTCGCGCTGATCGTACCATTTGTTCATTTTATTATTGACCAGACCGGGAATATTTTTCATTACAAAACGACCTGATTTTCCGGCAATATTAAAAATAGTTGGATTCGCTAAAACTGTTGCCATCGTTTTCATTGCAACGGTTTTGGCTTTTGGTGTATGACCTTCTTTTACCAAAACCTGACGCCATTTGTACAATTGGTCGTGTATATCGATTTTTACCGGACAAACATTGGTACAAGAACCACAAAGTGTACTTGCAAAAGGTAAGTCGGCATTTTTGCTCATGTCTAAATTGGGTGCCAAAATAGAACCAATTGGTCCTGCAACGGCATTGTGATAACTGTGTCCACCGCTTCGTCTGTAGACCGGGCATGTATTCATACACGCGCCACAACGAATACATTTGAGGGAATTTCTAAAATCTTCTCTGCCTAATTGAGTACTTCTGCCGTTATCTACAATCACGATATGAATTTCTTTGCCGTCTCTTGGTTTCTTAAAATGACTTGAAAAAGTGGTAATAGGCTGTCCTGTAGCGCTTCTGGCTAATAATCTAAGGAAAATACCTAAATGTTTGCGTTGCGGAATCAGTTTTTCGAATCCCATGCAGGCAATATGAACATCGGCAAGATGTGCGCCCATATCGGCATTTCCTTCATTGGTACAAACGACAATTTCGCCGGTTTCTGCAATAGCAAAATTGACTCCGGTCAACGCTACTTTTCTCGTTAAGAAGGTATTTCTTAGACTCAAACGAGCCGATTCTGTTAAATATTGAGGATCTATATTTCCTTTTTGTGTACCTAAATGTTCGTGAAAAGTTTCGCTTACATCTTCTTTTTTAAGGTGAATAGCGGGCAAAACAATATGACTGGGCGGTTCTTTGCGAAGCTGAACAATGTATTCTCCTAAATCAGAATCGATTACTTCAATGCCTTTTTCGGCCAGATAATCATTCAAATGGCATTCTTCTGTAAGCATCGATTTTGATTTCACCATTTGCTTTACATCATGTTTTGCCATGATCGAATGCACAATTTCGTTATGCTCTTTTGCATCGGCTGCCCAATGTACTATTATACCGTTTTTCTGTGCATTGGCCTCAAATTCAATCAAATAATCGTGAATATTAGAAAGCACATTGTTTTTGATTTGCGATGCAGTTTCACGAAGCAATTCCCAATCGGGGATTTGATGCGCCGATTTATCCCTTTTTTCACGAACAAACCAAAGTGTTTCATCGTGCCAGTTGACGCGTTCTACATCTTTGTTAAAACGTGTTGCGGCTTCGCTGTGCGGTATAACTTTTTCTGATGACATCTTTAATTATTTAAAAGTCAATTTTGAAATTAATTAAATTTCTAAACCTTAACTATTGGTAATTAATTTAACCGCAAAGTCCGCAATGTTTTTACGCAAGGTTCGCAAAGCTAAATTTAATCTTAGCGGACTTTGCGTTTTTTTTCTTTGCGAGCTTTGCGGTTAAAAATTACACTCAAAACTTATTTTTTAATTTTCCAACGAATTTAATATTTCAGCAATATGAATGGTTTTGATGGGGCTTTTTTGCCTTTTTAGAATTCCTTCTAAATGCATCAAACACGACATATCTCCACCGGTAATATAATCTACATGATGGTTTTCATGATCTTTTATTCGGTCTTGTCCCATTTTTACCGAAACAGCTTCTTCAGTAACACAAAATGTTCCTCCAAAACCGCAACATTCATCTTTTCTGGATAAAGAAACCAAATCTAATCCTTTTATATTGTGCAGTAATTGCTCTGGTTTAGAGAAAAATGGCGCATTAAGTTCTGTCATCTGCGAAAGCTTTAATCCGCGTTGACCATGACAACTTACGTGCATTCCTACTCTGTACGGGAAATTTCCTTCTATAGTATCTACTTTTAAAATATCGGTAATAAACTCCGTTAATTCGAAAACTTTCTTTCGCATTTCTGCTGCTACTTCTTCTTGTTTTTCGTCATGCAAATGTTCTTTTACATGTAAAACACAACTTCCGGAAGGGCAAACAATATAATCGAATCCGGCAAAATTGGCGATAAAATTTGCATCACAGCCTTTGGTTAAATATTGGTATCCGCTATTCGCCATAGGCTGTCCGCAGCAGGTTTGCCCCATTGGAAAATGAACCTCGCAACCTAATTTCTGCAAAAGTTCATAAGTTGCAATCCCTACTTTTGGGTAAAACTGATCGACATAACACGGTATAAATAATCCGATTTTCATATGTTGTCTTTTTAAACGCTTTGAGTTTGTTTATCAATATGAAAGGACTTTTCACTCCAAATAAATCTCAAAGTGCTAATGTAAAAAATTGTATTTCTTTTTTACGCACAAAATTTATGTTTTATGTGTGTATTTGTTTTTTATGTGTAATCTATTTTATACTATTATTTCACGCAGATTTTAAAAAGATTTAAGCCGATGTACGCAGATTATTATCTAAAATTAAATCTGCTTAAATCTGTAAAATCTGCGTGAAACAAAAATTCCTTAATCTGTTGCTGTTTTTCTCTTGCAGATCTTGCAGATAACGCAGATTTTTTGCTTCTCTCATTTTTTGTCATCCCTCATTCCTCGGGATTGACAAACTATGCGGAAATGAATCAGCTACAATCCTCTATCCTAATAGCAATCGGGATTACCTAATTATTTTTAATTTTTAATTCTAAATTTTTAATTTAAAATCAATGCTTATAAAACTTCAAATCAATCAAATCATTCTGGATCGGTTTTGGATTCCAGTTTTGATGAATCGCCAATGCAGCACCCAACGCACTTGCCTGCGCCATCGAAGCGGCAAAAACTTCGATATCCGGATAAGCTTCGGCCAATAAATTCATGAAAATTGAATTTTTACTAAAGCCTCCATCTACAAAAATCTTCTTTACGGAACTATTGTGAATGACCAGATTAGTCGAAAAAAACTGTTGCTCTACCAAATCCAGCATCAATTGATGATAGGCGATTTCGTAGCTTTTAAAATTATCAAGATCTCTCTTTTGAAACGGACATTCTTTTAGAATATCAAAATCATATTTCTTTGGATAAATAATCTGAAAGTTTAGCGCTCGCAAATTCGACACTATCTTTTTATCGAAATAAACCTCTTTATAAGTATCTATAGGCACTTTAAAATGTTCTGCCAATCTTTTTGTTTGTAATTCGTGTTCGTTCCCTGAAAACAGACGTGCTGCTTTTACAGGCTTTTCTGTGTATTGCATATAACACAAACAATCGTGCTGCAATTCTTCAAAAGTCAATTGTTTATTATTGAAAGGATTCAGGGAAATACTCCATGTTCCGGTCGACAATAAAACAAAAGGTTCTGTAAAGTTTATTGTGTACGGAATAATAGCCGATGAACTGTCGTGAAGTCCAACACCAATGGCTAGTCCGTCTTCTTTTTTTATAATATCTTTTCCGTAATGAAGCGGTGGAATTTTATCTGAAATACCTTCATTTTTGAGCCATTTATGATACTTCATCTTTTTAAAATTCCAAAGATTGGTATGGCATCCAATACTTGTAATATCAGCGTAAGCTTCATTGGTTAAAAGAAAACTCAAATACTGCGGTAAATGCAAACAGTATTTTACCTGATCGAATAGTTCCGGATTTTTTTCTTTGAGCCTGTAAATCTGCATTCCAGAATTCAGACTTCCCAATACGGGCGAAGCCGTTTTGACTGCAAAAGTTTCTTGTCCTTTGTATTTATTATAAAAGTCGTTTTTTAACTCCTCCGGATACTCTTTTAAGTAATTGTATAGAGGAGTTAAAACTTTTCCTTTTTCATCAATGTAAACAAAACTAGCACCGTAAGTACTAAAATTGATGGCCTTTAAAACGTAATCCGTTAGATTTTTAATTTCTGCCAATCGATCGAATATCCAGTTTTTAAGGACTTCGATATCTTCGCAGGGAAAACCATCTTCGTCGAGGGTTTCGTCAAGATTTACTGATTTTTCCCAGACAATTTTATAATTTTCATCAAATAAAAATACTTTCTTGTTTGTTTTACCAATGTCAAAAATTGCAACTACATTCATTTAATTATAAGTTATGAGTTTTGAATTATGAGTTATGAGTTAGTTTTTTGTTTTATAAAAAACTGCAATAGAGTATTACTATAACTCATAACTTATAATTTACAATCCTGTCGCCAATGTTTTTAGTCCTCTTTCACCAATTAGATTTTTTCTAACAGAAAGGCTTCTGTACAATTCCACCGGATTTAATGCCGCGCCTGAACGTAAACGAGCCTCGGCAACCAATGCACGAACATCTGTACGGAAAGCGTCCTGAAGGATTTCCTGTGCTTTTACAACATCATTTTCTTCCTGCGCTTTTTCTAATGCTTTTCTGTCTACCAAAAGAGCCTGGGCATATGCAATCATAATGGCTTCTACAGATTGTAATAAATCTTCTAAAGGATCTTTTATGTTGTGAGAAGCATCGATCATCCAGCCTAAATCTTTGGCGTGATTCATTCCGCGAGCGTCCATTCCTTCTACTAATTCATTAAAAATCAAGAATAATTGATAAGGTTTTAAAGCTCCGGCTGTTAAATCATCATCTCCGTATTTTGAATCATTAAAGTGAAAACCTCCCAGTTTTTCTTCCATCAATAATAATGAAACGATTTGCTCGATATTGGCATTTGGTAAATGATGTCCTAAATCGACCAAAGTTTGTGCTTTGTCTCCTAATTTTTTCACATACGAATACGATTGTCCCCAATCTGCCACTGTTGTGGAATAAAAATTAGGTTCGGCACATTTGTATTCTAAAAATAATTTCCAGTTTGAAGGTAATGCATCGTAGATTTCTTCTAAACTTTCTAATGTATTTTGGTAGGCTTTTCTAAAGTTTAATTGTCCCGGAAAAGAAGATCCATCGGCTAACCAAATTGTTAGTGATTCTGATCCTAATTCGATTCCGTGTTGGATAACTTCTATATTATGAGCAATTGCTTGTTTGCGAACTGCTTTGTTTACGTTTTGTAATGATCCAAATTTATACGAATTGTCCTGACCTGCCTGATCCTGAAAGGTATTCGAATTCATGGCATCAAATCTTAAATTGTGTTGTGCAGCAAGACTTTTTATGGCTTTATAATCCTGTGGAATATCCCACGGAATATGTAAAGAAATCGCTCCTGAAGCATTGTTTAAAGCATGAAGCAAACCTACATCTTCGATTTTTTCTTCGATAGAACGTGGCTCTCCACCTCCTGCAAAACGACCAAAACGTGTTCCACCTGTTCCTAAAGCCCAAGATGGAATCGCGATTTGAAAATCGATCAATTTTTGAATAATAGATTCTGTATCACCAATTTCTGATACTGTAAAGGCAAATTTATTTTGATGTTTTTTTAATAAATCGTCGTTGTGAGATGCGATATTGTTTGATCCGATTAACATATTATTTTATCTTTTAATAGAGATTACAATATATAAATTATATAAATTGAACTCTGGTTTAACTTTACTCTTTTATGCTATTTGTTCATTTTTGCAGGCAGTTATGTCTAAAAAAATCTAACGTCCGAATGATATCGAACGTTAGACCACAAAAAACCACTTTTGCTTTAAACAAACTTAAAAACTTAAACTATCTATCTGTAAAAGCCCATTGATACTCCGCCGTCTACATTCAGGGCGTTTCCTGTTGATTTGTCCAGCAAACCGCCAACGAATGCAAAACAAGCGTTTGCAATATCATCCGGCAATATAATTTCATTTAGTAACGTACGTTTTGCATAATAAGCCGGTAACTCGGCAACCGTAATACCGTATGCTTTTGCACGACCTTCTGCCCAGCCACCAGACCAAATATTAGAATCTGAGATTACTGCATCAGGATTTACTGTATTTACACGAATTTTATCGGCACCTAATTCAGCTGCCATTAAACGTGTTAAATGTGCCTGAGCTGCTTTGGCCGAACCGTAACCCGGATTATTTGGCCCCGCAACAACTGCATTTTTAGATACAATGTTTACGATATCTCCGCCAAATCCTTGTTTGCGCATGACTTCGATTCCGGCTTTCGAAACAATAAATTGTCCTTTTACCAAAATATCATACAATCTGTCCCATTCTTCAAGGGTATGTTCTGCAATAGATTTAGAAATACTAATTCCTGCATTATTCACTATAATATCTGCACCTCCAAAAGCTAATGAAGCTTCGTCTAATGCTTTTTCTGTACTTTTTTCGTCTGTTACATTTAGTAATGTGCTTGAAACAGCATCTTTACCAAATAGTTTAATAAACTCAGCTGTAGCTTGTTCTAAACGTTCTTCGTTGATGTCGTTGATGACCACACAAGCACCTTCCTGAGCAAACTTTTTGGCAATTGCCTTACCAATTCCGCCTGCCGAACCTGTAATTACAGCTACTCTTCCTGAAAGTGCTTTTGGTTTTGGCATACGTTGCAGTTTGGCTTCTTCAAGCAACCAATATTCAATATCAAAAGCTTCCTGATGTGGCAGCGAAGTATATTCTGAAACTGCTTCGGCACCTTTCATTACATTGACTGCATTGATATAATATTCTGATGCCAAACGCGCCATTGTTTTATCTTTAGCAAACGTAAACATACCAACTCCCGGATATAAAATCACAACCGGATTTGGGTCACGCATTGCAGGCGAATTCGACTTTTTGCAAGTATTATAATAGTCTTTGTACATGACGCGATACGCTTCAAAAGCAGGTGTTAATTTTGCTTTGATCGCATCAACATCTGATAAATCTTCGTTTGGTTCTAAGGTTAAAACCAAAGGACTGATTTTGGTACGTAAAAAGTGATCCGGACAAGAAGTTCCAAGTGGAGCCAGTTTTGATAAATCATTAGAATTAATGAATTCCAAAACTCTTGCATCATCTGTATAATGCCCAATCATTTGACGTTCTGATGAACAGAAACCTCTAAGAATTGGTGCTACTTTTGCCGCTTTTAATTTACGATCAGCCTCAGGAAGACTGTCTATTTTTTTACCTCCAAAAACAGCACGTTTTTTTCCGTAGTTACTTTCTAAATATTCAGCACATTTCTCGATTACCTCAAGTGTGTTTACATAACTTTCGTAAGCAGTATCTCCCCAGGTAAACAAACCGTGAGAACCTAACATGATACCACGTAATTTTTTTCCTTTTTTCTCTGCCTCTTCCAGACAACTTCTTAACTGAAGCCCCAAGTCAAAACCAGGACGCTGCCATCCTACCCAGCCAATTTCGCCGTCGAATAATTCGTCGGTAATTTTAGCTCCGTCTTTGGCTGCAGCGATTGCAATGGCTGCATCAGGATGTAAGTGATCGATATGTTTGAAAGGCAAAAAACCATGTAAAGGCGTATCTATAGAAGGTGCTTTTGAAGCCAAATCGAAAATACAGTGATTGAATAATTCGACCATTTCGTCTTCGAATTCTATTCCTCTGTATACATTTTCAAGATTACGAAGACGGTCCAGATAAAGTGCCGCACAACCTGATTTTGTTAGTGTACCAATGTCTCCACCAGAACCTTTAATCCACATTACTTCAGAGGTTTCTCCGGTTAACGGATCTTTATCAGTAATTTTTACCGACGTATTTCCACCGCCATAGTTTGTCAATCTTAAATCGGCTCCTAATAAATTAGATCGATAAATGAAAAGCGCTACTTCATCTCCTGCCAATGCTGCTGCCTTAGCGTCATCCCAAAGATAGCTTACATGCTTAAAAGTCATATTATTTATATTTATATTCGACATTGTTGTTATGTTATGTTTGTATGTTTATAATGAGTTTCCAATTCCGACTAAAACAATTGATAGCATGATCAGTGCAATTCCCCAACCAAAAGTTCTAAGAGTTCTTTTAGAAACTCCTGCCCATTCTTTAAGATAAAAGCCCCAGAAATTTGCTGTCAGGATAATGGTTGCCATGTGCAAAATCCATGAACTTGCGCCGTTTCCTAATTTGCTTTCTCCCATTCCGTAAAAGAAAAATTGTAAAAACCACATCGTTCCTGCAATACCCGAAAAAAGTACGTTTCTGGCAATTGGCGTTTTGGTATTGGTATAATCTGAGAAAGTTTTATTTTTGAAATTAAGGTACATGCACCAGATAAAGTTGGTGGTAAGACCTCCCCACATCAAAACTATATAGGTCACATTGTTTTGGAATAACGGATTACAGCCATAATTTACTGCGGTTTCTGCCATTGGTTTTCCAGCTTCGATTCCGTAATTAAAAAACGAACTCAGAATTCCCGAAATAACGGCGATAATTAAACCTTTTACTAAACTAAAATCTTTGTCTTTATCCTCGTGTCCTGTTGCAAAATCTTTTTCTTTTAAGATTCCTGCTTTTCCGGAAATGGCAATTCCTATAAGACAAACTAAAACTCCTGCCAGAACAAGACGTCCGCCTGGATTTGAAAGCATATCGGTAAACGAAATTTTACCTTCTGTTGGATATAAATCGTAATAAACTGAAGGAACCAAGGCACCAAAAGCAGAACAAAATCCAAGGATAATAGAGTTTCCTAAAGACATTCCTAAATAGCGAACTCCCAAGCCGTAGGTTAATCCTCCAACTCCCCAAATTAATCCCATCAAAAAGGTGAAAGCTTTTATGGTTGGCGATGCTGTTACAATGATATCGACAAAATTTGGAATCGTTAAATAGGCAGCAATGGGCGGTACTATTAGCCAGGAGAAAAATCCTCCCACGATCCAGTAGCTTTCCCAAGCCCAATCTTTTACTTTTTTAAATGGCATATAAAAACTACCTGAAGAAAATCCTCCGATAGAATGAAAAATGATTCCTAATAATGATTCCATTAATAATTTAGTTTTTGGTTAATTTGATAGTTAAATTGGTTTTGTAAAATAATAGAATGTAAAAAAGAAAACTGTCCTGTACTATCCTTTATAGTTTTGTTATTTATGTTAAAACTGAAGATTATTACAAACAACTGCCCGATATTATTGGAAATATAAATTTAAAATTTCTATTTTAGCAATCGATTTCGTAATTATTATATCCTCAATTTGCCTTAAACATACAAATCAGCAAAAACATACAACAACCCTTATTTAATTTGAAAGCCTTTGTGAGAAAAGTACCGGAATGAATTATTTTACCCTTTTAGGCTAAAACTTTTTTTGCACAAATTATAACTCAAAATTAAATCGTAACTTATTGCTGCATAATTTACAAGACTTACAAAATGATTAAATTAATTAAAATAGATGAAGAGTCCAGGATTCCTAAATACAAACAAATTGTAGATTCGATCCTGCAGAATATTGCCAACGGAAACTTAAAAATAAATCAAAAAATACCCTCTATAAATAGCTTTAGCGAGGAGTTTTATATGTCGAGAGATACTGTCGAAAAGGCGTATAATATTTTAAAGGAGCGAAAAATCATTTCTTCTATAAGAGGAAAAGGATATTATATTACCCGAACTAAACTGGAATCTAAGGTAAATATCCTCTTTGTGTTAAATAAGCTTAGTGCTTATAAAATGAAGACTTACAACTCATTCATCAATACAATTGGAGCAAATGCGCATACTGATTTGCATATTTACCACTGCGACGAAACCTTGTTTTTGAACTTACTGGATAAATTTGAAGGTGCTTACGATTATTATGTGATTACAACGCATTTTAAAACCGATGAATTAAAACACTTGAGTTTTACTGATGAAGTTGCGAAAGCGATCCAGAATATCCCAGAGGACAAACTTGTTTTAATGGATAATATCAAACTGGGGATGCAGGGCGAAATTATCAAGATTTATCAGGATTTTGAAAATGATATTTATAACGCCTTAAAGGAAGGTCTTGCCAAAATAACAAAATACGAAAAACTAATTCTCGTATATCCTGACAAAGCGGTTTATCCGTATCCGCGTAGAATTTTGCATGGGTTTAGAAAATTTTGTGTGGAGCATGAAATCAATTTTGAAATTCTAAGCGAAGTCTACGATGATATGATTCTAAAAAAAGGGGATTTATTCATCACCATCGAAGAATCGGATTTGGTGAATTTAATGAAACAAATTCGTGATGAAAAATTTACTCTGGGTAAAGATATTGGCGTGATTTCGTATAACGATACACCTTTGAAAGAGTTATTGGGGATAACGGTGATGTCTACCGATTTTAATGTAATGGGAGAAACTGCTGCCCGAATGATTCTGAATAAAGAAAAAGGACAGGTAAAAGTGCCGTTTAATTTTATTGATCGAAATTCTATTTAGTTTTTTTGCCACTAAGGCGCTAAGTATTTTTTTATAGAATTGAGATTCTAATTATGTATTAAAGTAGAAAGCTTCAGGGAAATCTGGGGCTTTTTTTTTGAAAAAATCAGGAGAATTTTATTTGATTTAAGATTTATTAGAACAAAAAAATTGCGCAAAGTATGAGGCATTTGTTTAGCTTTTCAAGTAAATCCTTTTAAGAAAATAGATTTTTTAAATTTCATTACTATCATACTAACCTCACAAACTATTTAACAAAGAAAACATTGCTAAGAAAAAAATAAGTTTAGGTACGTATTGCGGATAACTAAATAGAATCATATCTATATTTTTGCCCAAAATCCATCATAAAGGATTTCAAAACCCTAAAATAACTAAAAACTATGTCTGATTTTTTAAAACAGTTTGGAGAAGATCTAAAAAAAAATGTACCCGGTTTTATCGCAGTTTCTGTAGCTGAAATCAAAAGTGGAATGTCATATTATTCACAATCTGTGGTAAGCGATTTCGATCCTGAATTGGCCTCTGCATTTAATCTTGAAGTTGTTAAAGCAAAAATGAATGCTATAAAAGCATTAAATTTGCAAGGACAGGCTGTTGATAATGTAATGATTACCCTAACTTCTCAAATTCACATTATTGACGTTTCTGATAATGGAGAATATTTTATTTATTTAGCTGTAGATTCTACAAGAGCTAATTTAGGGATGACAAAATCTATCCTGAATAAATACAAAAAAGAAATAGCAGAAAAATTGTAATTGTATTTTATATAAATTTTAAAAAGAGAATATTCGTTTTTGAATATTTTCTTTTTTATTTATGCTCTTTCTTTGCATGCCTAATTCATTTATCTATATTTATTCGGTAAAAGAAAATAGCCCTAAATGGAATTACGAGAGTACTTCGAAAAATACCCAAATGAAGAAATTTGCATTGAAGAATTTAAAAACAAGCGTTTAAAAAATGGTTTGATTTGCAAGAAATGCGCAAATAATACCCATTCCTTCAGAAAATCTGATTTAAAATTTCAATGCAGGAAATGCAAAAACAGAATTGGTCTTCGTTCCGGAACAGTGATGGAAAACTCTAATTTACCTCTTAAATACTGGATGATTTGTATTGAACTAATGACACTCTCTAAAAGAAAATTTTCTATTTTAGAAATACAATATTTGTTAGGACACAAACGATACGAACCTATTTGGTTAATGGTACAGAAAATTCGTTTTGTAATGCAAAAAAGAGATGAAAAATATACACTTCGGGCGTATACTGAATTTGATCCTGAATTTCTCAACGAAGTTGGAAAACTTAACTTTTCTAAAAATGAACAACTAGAATCTGTTGTAAATTAATTCGATTGAGATATTTTTTTTCTACGAAGACACTAAGTTTTTTTTATAGAATTGAGACTCTAATTAAGAATATTAGAATAGAAAATCTCAGAGAAATCTGGCGCTTTTTTTTTGAAAAAGTCGGGAGACTTTTATTAGATGTAAGATTCATTCGTATAAAAATAATCGTTTTTATCTTACAAAAAATATTTTTAGAAAACTTACAGTGAAAAGTCGGGAGACTTTTATTAGATATAAGATTCATTAGACAAAAAAAATTGCGCAAAGTCAGAGACATTTGCGCAGCTTTTCATGAGAACACTTCGGGAAGCGGGGCTTATTAGCTAGTTAACAATAATTGGAATATCAATATAAACTTTTCTAGTTTTATGATTAACTACTTCTTTATTATTTGTGTCTTCATAAAAATGCTCTTCGATGTAACCTCTAAAATATTTTTTTCCTTTATTTTTAAAACTAATATTAATTTTAAAACTAATATCATTTCCAGATGATTTTAACCCGTTTTTCTTTATTTTATCAATGTTACAAAATTTATTGTCAAAATCAGGTGAAAAATATATTAGTGATATTACACCTTTTTTCTTTATTAACGGAACGTATTTAATAATTAATTCATTCTTTACTTTTGATCCAAATTTAGAATTTTTAAATGTATAAGAAAAAAAAGAACTATTAGGAATGTCTAAATTGCCTTTTGAATCATAATTCCATTCTTGATTTGGATATTCTTCACCACATATATTTTTATACTCTACAACTTTCTCAACTTTATTTTTAGAATTATAATACTTCCATTTATTATCTTTTAACTTATTGATAGTATTTCCCTCTGAAACTATATTTTTCCCATCATAATACTTTACGTAAAACGATAATTTATTTAATTTATTAGTTACCATTTTTGAATCTACTACACCATTTTTATAATAAAAAATAGAATCAATAAATTCTGCTGGATTCCCATAAACTTTCGAAACTATTTTTCCTTCTGCATCATATTGAATAATTTCTTTTGTATTTTTTTTACATGACAATAAAATAAAAAATACTAACAGTATGACCTTTTTATATGCATTCATTTTTTTTTTGTTTTAATCTGCTCTCCGAAGTGTTCCTTATTCGAGCTGCCCCTGCTCTCCGAAGTGTTCCTTATTCGAGCTGCGCAAATGTCTCTGACTTTGCGCCATTTTAAACAAATGTAACTGAAAAACGAAAAACTCTGAAAGTCTCCGACTTTAATACTGAATTTAATATAAATTATATAGAGTTAAAGATTTTGGATCTAAAACATTTACTATTGGATTATCAACTTTTTCAATTTCTAATAATCCTGAATTATTAACATAATTAGCTGCACTAGAATAAATATAATCCGAGGCTTTTGCAACCAATCCGGCTCTCACAGGATTCAAATGTATATAATGCAATTTAGACCACATAAAGGCTGTTGAATAAATTTCCTCTGCATGATTTCCATATTGCCAGAATTGATATTCTTTATTACGCTGATGTTTTTGAGCTGCAAGTTTAAAACGTTCCAGCATCCATTCTTTTCTGCTTTCAGGACTGCTTTGAATTTTATCTAAAATATTTTTTGCAATAAACTTTTTAAAATCCCTAATTAAATCTGACAATTTCCCTTCTTCAGACTGAACAATTAAATGAATATGATTGCTCATAATAACATAGCCATACAAAATCATTCCTTTATTTTTAATACAATAATCGAAACAGTCAATTACAATGTCTCTGTACGTTTGACGTGTAAAAACATCAATCCAGTCTACAACTGTTGATGTTATAAAATGAGGTAATTTTTGATCTCGAATTACATATCCTTCTTTCATTTTTAAATTATATTTCGTTCAAAAATAATTGATTTTTCTTACTTAAATTGTTCTCAAGAAGTTATTCTTAAAAGTCGGGAGACTTTTATTAGATGTAAGATTCATTAGACAAAAAAAAATGCGCAAAGTCAGAGACATTTGCGCAGCTTTTCATGATAACACTTCGGGGAGCGGGTGTTTTTATTCATTTTAGCACATTTAAGGCAATAATAAAACAAAAAAGATGAGCATCACTGCTCATCTTAAAATTATTTATTTCTAAAATTTGTTCAATTTCAAAAGGTTAGAAATCTAAAATCTTATATCACTAACTTTGAAACACTACCCATTTTACAGTAGTACTGCTGTTTATAGTTTTTAGTTCTACCATTTCTAATAACCTTTTTCTCTTTGCATTTAGGACAATTTACATCATCACTAACTTTGGAACACCATGTCGCATTTTTATTCATTTTAGCACGTTTAAGGCAATATTAAAACAAAAAAGATGAGCATTACTGCTCATCTTTAAATTATTTTTTAATGATATTTATTCTATTTCAACAAGTTAGAAATCTAAAATATCATATCACTAACTTTGAAACACTACCGGCTTTTTTGTTTGCTTTAGATTGCGGGTGCGAAGTCAGGAGACATTAGCACAGAGTTTCATCAGAACTATTCGTAATCGGGGGCTATGTAATTTCAAATGAATTAAAACTTGAAATTGATGTTAAGTTTTTATCATATTTAGATTTTATTAGTATTTCAAATACTTCCTTTGGCAAATCAATAATCTCTAAAGGTGAGATAGGCTGAGCAACTAGATGATAATTTGGGTCTAAAAAATTATTTAATATAGTTTTATCGAAAGAATACAAACCTTTTTTAGTCATCAAAACATAATCTGCTAAATATCTTTCATCTGGCACCATTTTTAATATCTCACTTAAACTGACATTAATTTCTATCTCAGATTTTTCAGGTAAATTTCTAAAATAGGAAGAGAGCAAATTATAATCGGATGATTCTGCAATTGATTTAGGTAGTTTTCCACCACCTGAAGCAACGAATGCTACGTGCTTTCCATCGGTAAAAAACCAATCAATATCTAAGGATTGTTGTTCTATTTCAGTAATCATATTTTTGTATTTAATTATTTTCCAAAAGTTGTTTTACAGTTATCACACATCGGTATAGTTTGACCAGTTCTTGGTCTTATCGCATTGGTAAAATTAATTTGATTTGGTAATGCATTTGGATTTTCCAATAACAAATTATTTCCAGCTTGGAATTCTGCACAGCATCCAACTGTATTTCCTGTAGCTGTCTTTGTACCTATACCACCTAACTCGCCAACAACACCTTCTAATTGAGGCGCTATGACTGATTGAGGCGCCCCACTAGTAGCAATCATAGTCTGACCATTTAATTCAGCACCTACAACAGTGGAAGGAACACTTCCAGACGTTGATAATTCTGTAGCCGTAGCTCTAACGGAATTGCTTAGTGAGCTCATGGTAGAAGCTTTTCCTATGGCGTTACCCCCCCTGCTCTCCGAAGTGTTCCTTATTCGAGCTGCGCAAATGTCTCTGACTTTGCGCCATTTTAAACAAATGTAACTGAAAAACGAAAAACTCTGAAAGTCTCCGACTTTAATACTGAATTTAATATAAATTATATAGAGTTAAAGATTTTGGATCTAAAACATTTACTATTGGATTATCAACTTTTTCAATTTCTAATAATCCTGAATCATAGAAATAAAAGTCGCAAAGTTATTCGTGTAAACACTTTACTTTGCGACTCTTTTTTTTGATTAATTATTTTCTTCTTTAAAAAGGATGAATTTGCGTTTACAAATACTTCTTATCTTTTAAAGGACTTTTTGCATTATGAAGCAGATCATCAGCAATTTGAATCATTCCGCTGTTGTTTGGGCCTCCCCAAAGTGCTCTTCCAAATATGTAACTAATGGTATATTCTTCCCATGTAGTACAATATTTTTTAAGCTCAGTAAATGATTTTCTCAGATATTCTTTCATCTCTAATTCAGAAAGATAACCAGCCTCATAACAACAACGTGATAAAAATGCTCCTCTGCCATAATTCCATGCCGCATCTTTGATCTTTTTTATTTGCACAAAATCTTTAATAACATTTTGCTCTATAAGCTCAGGCACCACATTGTTAAGATTACGATATATATCTAGATACTTCTTGAAGATTTCTTCTTCGGCAGGTAAATTCGACTTTAAAATCGTAACGTAGTTCTCTTTATTTTCGAAAGCATCATAAACGACCTCGATATATTGATCCTGATTTCTGTCCTGCAGATCCAAAAGTATTTCTGCGGCAGCCTCTTTATCATAGATACTCCAATAATCTTCTAAAAGCGTCTTTAATGTCGATTTACTAAGTCCGGTTTCATACGAATTAAGATAGGCAGATTGTTGTTCAGCATACATAGCACTAACTAATAAATAATCTAATTGCTGACCAACTATTACATTTTTATCGTTTAATCGAATGCTTTTAAACGCATTGAAAATCTTTGAAAATATGCCCATTTGTCTTTATGCTACTTGTAGATTTGGAAACTTGTTTTGTAATACTTTTACGAAATTCTCTCCTACTACCTGATATTTTGCTCTTGTTAATAATTGTTTGTTCAAATTAAAAATATCTGTTGGATCCGGAACATAATGCAATCTGTCGTGAATTTCAAGTGCCAAAGGATTACCATCTATATTGAATGTAATGATATGAGTTTTTGGCAAATATTCTTCAGAAGATTTTGAGTACAATCCTAATTGTGATTTTAAAATACCGCCATATTCAAGTTTTGCATCTTCGATACGGAAATTATCAAAAACAACATGCTCGTCTAATTCTCCAACAGCATCAGTACTAAAAAAATGCAAATCATTACCGCTCAAAACCCAGAAACATTCGGTTTCTACGCGTTGCAATTTTACGCCTACAGCAGAAAGGGCAACATTTTTAATTCCGTCAGTTACCACTTCCTGAACTTTATTTGCTTTGGTCTGAGGAACAGATCCGGAGGTGTAAGCATCTATCGATTTCCCTTTTAACCATTGTGTTAATTGCTGAAAATCTTGTTTTAAAACTTCTTCTTTATGAAGATCGTATTTTGTTCTTTCAAGATCTAAGTCAATTTCTGATTTTGCGGCTGCATGCTTTTTGTTCATGTATACCATAAAAATGATACCGGCAATTACTAATACAACGGGAATTAAAAAAAGTGGATTCATAATTTAATTTAATTTATTAAAGGTTAATTGGTTTTACGTCTTTGTTTTTGTCTTTTCCAAAAATGCCATACAGAATCAAGCATACTAATAAAAACAGAATTATTTTTCCGCCATATTGCGTATAAAATCCTAATTTCAGTAATTGCTCTTTATCTAATTTATTGGTATTTATTATTTTTTCAAGCTGTTCATCAGAGAGTTCGTAATATCTGTCAGAATCCGGCTTTGCCAATACCAGCTTTGGTTCCTGTGTGATCCAAACCGGAATCCAGGCAATACTATATTCCTGATGCAATCGGGCAAGATCTAAATGTGTATTTGATTCTTCTTTTGAGAGGTATTCGTCTGTATTGGGTAAATCTGATACAATTTCTAATTTGTCAATTTTACCAATTGGTATTCTTGCTTTGGCTAAAGCCAAATTGTAAGAGCAGAAAGTAACAATCGTTGTTAATAGAATTTTTTTCAGGTAAATCATAATTTATTGGTTTAGTATTTTTTTTGGGTTTATTTGGATTAGTATTTAATTTACAACAACAAAAAATGATATGTTAAAACACTCAAAAAAGAATATTATTAAAAGCTTCTTTAACATTTTTGTTCAAATATATTTAATTTTTCTTACAATAGACAATAAAAAAAATTAGATTTTGCATTTTAATAAAACACAAAATCTAATTTCTAAAATGTATATTCTTTTTTGTTTTAATGTTAAACTTAACGTTACAAAAAATTAATATTCACGAAAAATACCGTTTAATTATCCTGAAATTTAACCAGTACAATATTTGGTTTTGGTGCAGGTTTCATGCCTGTTCCCATATAAAAACTAGTATGTGGCGGCTGATTATATCCCACATTTTGCCATGCAACGCTTAGTCTGTATTGCGGATCGTGCATCAAAGTATATTGTCTTATTGCGGTTGGAATTGTAGTCGAATAAATTCTAAGTTCTGTATTATCTTCAGATCTTAATATTAATTCTTCGCGCCAGTCCCCTAAAATATCTGCAGAAAGTGCTGGCGTAGATTTTGTACCATTATTTGATGTTGCGCCTGTTGCAGTAAATAATCGGCCTGCGTTGTATTTGTCGATGTAATTTGAGTTCAGTAATTCTCTTGAAGAATCTCCATCCCAATAAATTAAAAAATTGATAGAGCTTGGTGCTTTTCCTATTTCGTTTCCTTTCATGTCATGCAAAAAAGGAGATCCTGACCACCAGCATTGCGCTCCTTTTCGGGTTGGATCTATATTGTCTGCAACTCCTCGCCCAACATCTTCGTTTATAGAACCGGTAAACAATACTTTTCCGTCAGCAGCAGAAAACAGTGTTACGCCCGGACCTGTAGTTCCGTTTTCTATTTCGTGAATTCCAAAAACTTCCAAGCCGGGAACATCAAGATCAAGATCTGAAACATGAAGTGCATCTCCGTGTCTAAAACCTGTCGTATACAAACCTTTTCCATCATCATCCACACACATCGATCCGTAGATAATTTCGTCTTTTCCGTCATTATCCACATCTGCGACCGTTAGTCCGTGATTTCCCATTCCGGAGTACGGATTATCGGCATCTTTACTATCAAAAACCCATCTTGAAGTCAATTTTTTATCTTTAAAATCCCAGGCTGCCAAAACGGTTCTTCCATAATAACCACGGCACATTACCACACTTGGATGAACGCCGTCAAGATAAGCGATACAAGCCGTAAAACGATCAATCCTGTTTCCTTTAGTATCATTTCCTCCGCTGCCGCCATGTCCGCCCCAACCGGCAAGATCACCACGTTCCGGAATATAATCAACGGTGGTAATTAGTTTTCCAGTTCTTCCGTCAAAAACAGAAAGGTACTCAGGGCCTTTTAGAATTTTACCCAAAATAGGCGAATTCGGGTCGCGTTCTACCCAGTCTTTTGAAGCGTCGCCCACAACATTATTCTCACTGTCGGTAGTCCCGTCAGCAGTTTTACAGACAAATTCCGAAATTCCGTCACCATCTAAATCATACACCATAAACTGGGTGTAATGTGCGCCTTCGCGAATGTTTTTTCCGAGATTAATCTGCCATAAAAATTTCCCGTCTAAAGTATAGGCCTGAAATATGGGTGGGTCTGTAATTCCGGTATGTGAATTATCATGTGCTTTTCCGGTCATGTGTACTATCAAATCATATCTTCCGTCTCCGTCTAAATCCCCCACCGAAAGGTCATTTGGAATATATCCTTCAACCGGTTTTAGTTTAATAGATAAATAATCTTTATCCGGACTTTGAGCAGCAATGGTAAAACTTCCTTTTGCATCGGTTTCTTTTCCTTTAAGAACTGTTTTTACAAACCAGGTATTTTCTTCCTGGCTATTGGCTTTGGTATCTACAAAATTAGTAGCTCCCAGAATAGGTTTGTCATTAAGTTTAACGGCTTTTTTAGTGCCGCTTTTTCGATATAAATTAAAAGCAAGATTATCAGGATCAGTCCCTAAAACTCTCCATCCTATAAAAAACTGACCTTTGTCTTTTACTGCAATAACGCCACGGTCCAGGTTTTCCATTTGCCTTTGAGCGAATGAAACTAAAGTTGATAAAAGAAATAATAGTAAAATTTTATTCTTCATGATTGGTGTTTTTTATGGTTAGTTATTGGCCACGGATTGAACGGGTTTTAGCTGGTTTGCACTGATTTTTTTTTAAATCTCTCGCAAAGACGCAGAGGCGCAAAGTTTTTATTTTTATATTGTTTATCATCGCACACGGATTACGCGGTTTTTGACTGGTTTGAACTGATTTTTTTTTAATCTCTCGCAAAGAGGCAGAGGCGCAAAGTTTGTTTTATAAGTTTATTATTTTGCGGCTTTGTGTGAGAATATTTAAGCTCAAAAAAAATAAATAAAAAATCTGCGACAATCCGTTCAAACCCGTCTAACACGTGGCCCATTAAATCAAAACATCTTTTTAAATCCTTCGCTTTGTATTTTCCAGGTTCCGTCTTTTGGGAAGCCTGGGTTTGGTTCTGTGCTTCCATCCCAACCGGCACACATCATGGCAACAGCGGTTAACAATCCCCCGTTTCCGGGAAGGTAAAGTGTTAATCTTTCTGCCTGATAATTGTGTCCGTTTTTCAAATAAGTGTTCGTCGTTACATTCATGAATAATGCATCAATTGCTTTTTCGGGCATTTGTAAACGTGCTGCCGACATGGCTGTCATTGGAAAATCCCATCCCCATGTTTTATCCCATGTCCACGTTTTCCAAACCAAATCGAAAGTATTTTTCATGATTTTTTTATCTAAAAGCGATGTTTCCGGAAGCATCCCGAAAGTTCCTAATACAGATGGATGATCTGTTTTGAATTCCGGATTGGTATACGAATCTTTGGCACTTTCTGTGGCCAGATATACCTGATCTAACATTGGTAACGAAGATAATTTCGCCAAAACGTTTTCCCATTTTTCAGGTACTGTTTGGTTTAATTTTTTCTTCCAGGCGATTGCTGTTTTCAAAGCCCAGTTCCAATACGCCAATTCATATGTTGGATTGAAAGTTTCCATTGCTTTAAAACGTTCCTGAGCCGGAATAACACCCGGACCTAAAACATAACGATCTGTTTTGCTGTCGTAATGGGCAAAAGAAGCCATGAAATCTGCGGTTGCGAAAACACGCTCGCTATATAAATTTAAAGTCGCTGTGGTGGGTTTAGCGCGATAAATCAATTCAGCATAGGTAATAAAATGTGGCTGCTGCCAAATCAAAAATGAACCTACAGATGACGGACTTTCATTCCCGTCTGCATCTACCATTTTCTGCCATCTTGCGCCTTCAAAACCTTGTCTTTTTGCTATATTTTTGGCTTTATCAAAAACTTTCTGATACCACGGTAAACTTTTTTCCAGCAATTCAGGTCGGTTCCAAAGGGCAAAGTGAACACCATGCCACCAATGCATTTCTAAATGCGGTTTTCCGTACCAACTATTATACGTTAAACCCGTTTCCTGAGGCGGCACTTTTCCTGTACATTGAACTTTCGTCAAATATTGCGAAAGGATTACTCTTCGTTCCAGTTCTTTTGCACGCGGATCTGTACTTCCTGAAAAATCTACCGCAGCGCCACTTTTCCAGAATTGCTCCCAACCTTTTATACTACTGCTTTCAATTTCTGCGAAAGAAGAATTGGATATTTTTTTATCTGTTAAAGCAAAAAGACAGCTTAATTCTAAGGTATTGGTATTGACTGCTTCGAGCACAAAATAATGATCTGCAGTTTTTTTAATTTGTGCATTTCCTTTCCAGTTCAAATTTACGTTGTATGAAATACTGTCCATTGCATGGGTAATAACAGCTTCTGTTTTAGACTTTTCGACAAGAGCACTTTTATAATCCTGCTTTCCTTCGTATTTTGTTCCCATATCTGCCCAATCTCCTGTAGGAAACGGAATTCTCAAACTAATTTTTAAACGTTTTTGCTGTAATAAATCTGATTTTACTTTTACTCCAATAGCATCTTTTTCCTGATGAGAAGCCGTAAGAACGGTGACCGGAATACCTTCTACTTCAAAATAACTTTCGATTTCTCCTGTCCATAAATTCAGTTTTTGGGCAATCGATTTAATGTCTTCGGGTTTTGCCGGACTTCCGTCTTTTTTGGTAATCTCAAAACCTAAATTTCCCAATTGCAATAAATGCGGATTCTGGCGAAACCAATTCACCGCTTCGACTTTTCTGGCTGGTTCTTTTATCTGAACCGTGTATGAAATATCTCGTCCGTATTGCTTGTAATCTCTCAGGGTTTCTGAAAATTTATAATTATTGGTATTTTTATAGCTGTCCCAACCCCACTCTGATTGTGTTCCTAAAGGAATTCCGTTTTGGTATTTTTTAGGGAAAGTCTGCAAACCGGTAGCATCAACAGTAAAAGCAAAAGCACCGTTACCAACAGTGAGCGAAGCCAAAGTATCGATAGCCGTAATTTGTACATTATGCCTTGTTACTAATGCTTTTCGATCAATTTTCTGTTGGGCCGACAATGAAATCGAGAATAATGATATAATTATTAATAGATGTTTTTTCATTTGGTTAGGTTTATAGTTTCAGGTTGAGATAAAAAAAATTTAACCGCAAAGTGCGCAAGGTTTTTTTATCTAATAATATTTGTAAAAAATTAAGTTCGCAAAGCTTTATCAATACAAAGCTTTGCGGAGTTTCTTGCGGAGATCCCTCGTTCCTCGGGATGACAAATTAGACGAAAATATTGTTATAAAAATGATTGGCCTAGCCCCGATAGAAGTGGAAATCCTTTTGTGCCGGGGTTCGGCACAAAAGATTGTAACGGATAGCGGGATTAGCTCCTGAAAAAAAATATTTGGTTTTATCATAAGAATCGGGATAACAAAATTTGTGTTCTTTGTGGTAAAATTTTAAGCGGTTTTATATTTTTATTTTTATCATTATCTAATTTTCTTATTGGCTAGATTTATATGTCGTCCCTACGGGACTCGAATGATAGTCGCTATAAATGTTTCTATAAATATATCGCTCCTCTGGAGCTTAAAATTTCTATTTCAAAATCTAAAATCTATGTTCTAAAATCTATATTCTACACTCTTTACTCTTTACTCTTTACTCTTTACTCTTTACTCTTTACTCTTTACTCTTTACTCTTTATTCTAAAAATCACCTCACCAAAGTCAGACTCATCAAACCAATCACTACATCATTGGCAATGGTTTTTAAAGTCAGGTTTTTTAATGTTTTATTTTTATCTAATGGTAAATCTAAAATCGTTCCTGCGCCGCCATCGACTCCATAACTGGTGAATCCTTTTATGGTTTTAAAATCTTTGAAATCTCTCGAAATTTCTCCTGTTTTAAAATAAACTCTTGGCGGTTTTGGCGCATCGGTTGTAAAAGCCAAGCCATCAATAAAATAATCCTGCTCGATGGGCCACCAGTTTTCAGGATTTTTTAGAGGCAGAATTTCCGAAGTCCCATCCGTATAATTAATGGTAATTTCTCCGTTTGTGATGCGGCTTTGCATTGGGTTTGTGGTTCCGGCAAGCATGAAATACGCATGTGACGCTTTTCCGTTTAAGGGGATATTGATACTTTCAGGAAAATTATCCCACATAGATGTGAAGATGATATTTTTTTGATTTTCATCAGAAGGCGTTTGAAACGGAATTCCGTTTGGAGTTGTAATCTGTCCGTTGGCTTTTGCTTTTTCGCGTAAACCTTTGTCATCGATTTTTACGGAAATATTAGGATAACACCAATTCCCGATTCCTTGTTTGGGTAATTGTAAAGTCACCGTTTGCGGTCTTGGCGATAAATATTCATAATTGAAAATATCCGTCACTTTTGAATTGAAAAATGATGCAAGCGAAATTGTTTCTGCACGTTTGGATTTGTCCAATGGCGCGTCCCAGTTTGTGGCTTCTTTGCTAGAAATATTATCTAATTTTACATTTACATGAATGGGTTTCCACCAGGATAATTCTCCCTGTTTCAATTCTACAAAAAAGAGTTTATCACCTGCCGAATTCACTTTTGCCTTGAGCGAATTTTCTGTTTTGGAAATTTCGCTTAAAACTAATTGCGGATCGTAAACTGAAATTATTTTTGCTTTAGAAGTTTTCAATTCTAATATTTCATTTACAGTATAATTTTCTTTTGATATCACATTTTCAATTAAATCTCCTTTCCACTTAATGGTAATTTCATAAGAGGTATTATAAGGAACTTCGATACTTATTTTTGGATTTCCGATGTTTTCGGGAATCAATTTCCATGAAACTGATTTTCCATTAACAGTAATAATTTCCACACTTTCATAAGACGAATTCAAAACCAAATTTAAATTCATTTTAGCCGAAAACTGATTTTTGATCTGGTATTTCTCTTCTTTATTTTCTCTTTTAAAATCAATCGAGATGTCTGGAATTTGTAAAGAAGCCTCATTCCATTTTTGAGGAAATCCGGGTTTAATGGTTAAAACCCCAGCCAAAGCATCCGGCTGAATCCCAAAAAGTCCTTCGACCAGAGTTCTTGAAGCCATACCAATAGGATCGGCAAAATCGCGGTACAATTCGCCACGCATCGCATCCTGATATAAAAGCTGCTCGAAACCTCCGGGCGAAGCTCCTAAATACATACTTTCTACCAGAGCACTTTCCCACATTGTAAAAGCTTTTTCTGATTGTCCGCCTTGCCAAAATGCCAAAGAGGTATGCAATTGTTCCGCTAATGCCACATTATTTGTCGACCATGTGTAAGGCTGCCAGTTGGTGGTACTAATGACATAAAGGTCTTTTTTGTCTAATCCTTCTGCCGAGATCGGGATATGCGGAATCTGATTATTCACATAATCCAGCATTTGATAACTCTCGAAAGGATTCGATAATTCTGAATCGATCGTGTGGTAAATGCTCCAGATTCCAGGGGTATCGTGCAATAATCTGTTTCCTAAAGCGTCTTTATATTCGGCAAAAATTCCTTTATTGGCCACCCAAAGCTGACTGTTTGTTGCTTTTAGAATTTTGGCTGCTTCTTTGGTAAACGGATTTTCATCTTGCTGAATTTTCTTTGCGATTTGGGCAACTGTTTTGTTCGCATAATAATTATACGCCGAAGAATGTATGACTCCGCCCCCGCTGTATTGCAAGGCATCACTCGCCCAAATTGAAGCGTATGCATCGTATAATCCGTCTCCATCTGGATCGAAATTTCTTTTTTCCCAGTTTAAATGCCTCTGGATTGTTGGCCACATTTCCTTTATGAATGCCGTATCACCTGTCCATTTAAAATGTTTGAGCATCTGATCTATAAAAACCAGATTCATATCGTAATGATGCGCAACGTTATTCTTATTCGGACTTCTGCTGATATATCCGCTACTGAACATCGAGGTTCCTATTTCTTCTTTTTGGCGCGCTAAATTTCTTTCTTCATCCAACACAATCGGGCCACTTTCCGGACTTGTTACCTGCGAATTGCTGTAACTGGTAAAATGCGTTTTTGCACGATCATGCCAGCCTAAAGGATCAGCGGTGTAAGCTCCTCGCCAGGCATTTAGATACATTCTCCAGGCAATGGCGCCATGAAGATAGGCTGGAATTTCCCAAATTCCGTCGGCAGCGATGGCAAGGGCAGCTCCTAAAGTATTGATATAAGGATCAGGAGTTGAAACTTTTACTCTATTGGCCAAAAGCTGTGTTTGCTGCACTGACTTTTCGTAAAGTTGTGCTATATTTTTCTGGTTGTAATTTGTTTTGGAATCTTCTGCCAAAAACAGCCAATAATCCCCTTTCTCACTAATCGATTTTATTTTTCCTGTAATGAGACTCAGCGATTCGGGATTTGAATTGTAAAGTTCTAATGGAGTTTTCTGAGACTTTGCATTGGCTAAATGTGCGACAGATTCAGGGAAAAATCCGCTAAGGCTTTTATTGTTTCCTGTTTTTTGTTTGTTGCTTTCTGAACCATATTCTAACAGAAATGATTGCTTTTTGATCGTGTACTTATTATTGATACAATAATCAGGCTGCAGATAAAAAACCGATTCAGGATCAGCACCAATATCGCCGTCACGGCTAAACTTTTTTCCGGTTGCTCCGCCAAAAGCCCAAATTAAACTGCTATTTTTTGATACGTTTTTACCACATACTTTTACGATAAAACCTTCGCTTTCTTTTAAAGCGACGACATCTACAAATAATTTTCCGTTTCCTAAAATCGGGTCTTCAATGGTATAATGCATTATGCCTAAAACATATCGGGTATCAATTTTTGAAGTTTCGGTAATCCATTTGCTTTCGTTTCCATTTACGAGACCTAACTTTAAGTTTCCTCCCATACCCGGCATATACATTGCAAACTCAGGAAAATCGCCTGTTTCTACCCTAAATCCTGTATTAGAACCGTACAACGCTCTGTTGAATTTTCGGGTACCATTTTTTAAAACAAAACTATTTCCCTCCGGCACGTAGTGTATTTTGCGTGGTGTTTTATTTTCTTGTCCAAAAGTAACGAGTGAACACATTATAAATAAAGCTGCCAGGGTTTGAATAGATTGTTTTTTAATTTTCATAGCGTTGTAAAAAATGAATTATCCTTAAATTCGGATAATAAAATTATTCTGTTCTAATTTTATGAATGCTGTAACGTGGATGCAATTTCTTTGTTTTTTAGTGGTATAGTATCCTGTACCTACCTGATTTTCGCAATATAATAATTTATAATATTCTTATTTTTTAACATCATAGTACAGGATACTTTATAAAAACAGAACAACTAGTTTTGAAATAACATCAAATTAACTATGCTATAAAAAAAGTTTCAGGTTTTCTGATTAGGCTTTCGCTTCGCTTAGCCTGAAAATGTAAATGATTTTTACCGCAAAGAGCGCTAAGGTTTACGCAATCCCGAAGATTCGGGACGCAAGGTTTTGTTTTTATTTCGCTTTGCTTTGAGGTCGCTAAGGGATTGCGAAAAAAGTATGCAGTGAAACGAGTGGCTTGAAATTAAAACTTCATTGATAGCGAAGTCGAACTTTTGTTTAGTCTTTTTGATTTACGATTATTAAAACCTATTAAACAATTACTTTTAAACAAAATATCATATTTCATGAAATCAATTAAACTATTTTCTTTCTTATGTCTGGCTTTCCTATTTTTCAATTTCACATTAAAACAAGAGAATAAACCAACTGTTTTTATGGTGGGCGATTCTACTGTAAAAAATGGCAAAGGCGATGGTTCCGGCGGACTTTGGGGATGGGGTGATTATATTGGTCAATTTTTAGATACTACAAAACTCAATATCGAAAATCATGCTTTGGGCGGTACAAGCAGCCGAACTTTTCAGGATAAAGGTTTGTGGATTGCGGTTTTAAATAAACTCAAAAAAGGAGATTATGTCCTGATTCAGTTTGGGCATAATGATGATGGGCCTTTAAACGATAGTCTTCGTGCACGCGGAACGATCAAAGGAATCGGAAACGAAACTCAGGAAATCGATAATATCCTGACCAAAAAACATGAAATTGTTCACAGTTACGGCTGGTACATTCAAAAGGTAATTCGTGAAGCAAAATCAAAAGGAGCGATTCCGATTGTTTGTTCTCCGATTCCGCGAAACGACTGGAAAGAAGGAAAAGTACCCCGAAACAATAAATCATATGGTTTATGGGCCAAACAAGTTGCAGAAAAAGAGAAAGTTACTTTTATAGATTTGAATGATAAAATGGCTCTGGAAATGGAAAAACTGGGCGAACAAAAAGTAACAGGAACTTACTTTTATAAAAAAGACCATACGCATACCTCAGCAAAAGGTGCGGTACTTTCTACTTCGGTAATTATTGATCAATTAAAAGAAAGCAAAAACTCTTTGAAAAATTATATTTTAAAAGACCCAAAAATTGTGCTTCCTGCCAAAAAGAAAGTGTATCTAGTTGGAGACTCTACAATGGCCAATAATAATGATGATCAAAATGCCGTGGGCTGGGGAGTTTCGTTTCCTACGTATTGTGATACGACCAGAATTGAAGTAATTAACAAAGCCAGAGGTGGCAGAAGTACCCGAACTTTTGATCATGAAGGCCTTTGGGATGAAGTTAAAAATCAGTTACAAGCCGGTGATTATATACTAATTCAGTTTGGGCATAATGATGCCGGGGCTATTGATAAGGAAAAATTTAGGGGTTCCCTTAAAGGAAATGGCGACGAAACGCAGGAAGTTACTCTTGCAGATGGCTCGAAAGAAATTGTACATACTTTTGGATGGTACATGACCAAGTTTATTCGTGAAGCCAAAGAAAAAGGTGCTATACCTATTGTTTTGAGCCAAACGCCAAGAAATGAATGGCCAAACGATAAAGTAGAGCGAAGAAGTGATACGTACGGTAATTGGTCGAAAGAAGCTGCCGAAAAGGAAAAAGTTTTCTATATCGATTTGAATGAAATAGTTGCTCTTAAATATGAAGCTTTAGGGAAAGAAAAAGTAAAAGTCTTTTTCCCAAAAGATCATACGCACACTGGCGCAGAAGGTGCTAATCTAAATGCATTGACCGTAGCGGAAAGCATTAAAAAATTAAAAGACTGTGGACTTAGGGATTATGTGTTATGAGTTATGAGTTTTGAGTTATGGGTTTTGAGTTATGGGTTATGAGTTATGAATTATGAGTTATGAATTATGAGTTATGAATTATGAGTTATGAATTATGAGTTATGAATTATGAGTTATGAATTATGAGTTATGAATTATGAGTTATGAATTATGAATTATGAGTTTTGAGTTATGGGTTATGTGTTATGGGTTATGGGTTATGGGTTGCTTGACAATTTTTATTCATCATAACTTCTAACTTTTAACTTCTAACCTCTAACTTCTAACCTCCAACTTCTAACCTCAAATTTATCCCATAAAAAAACCTCGTTTAATTGCTTAAACGAGGTTTTATTTTGAATAAAAATATTATTTTTTTGATTCTTCGATAGAAACTTTTCTAAACTCTTTTAAAAGTTTTTCAATTTCTAAAGTAGCTTTACGAGCTCTTGGTCCAGCAGCTTTAACACCTTTTTCTGTTAAAGATTCAGCTTCTGCTCTAAATGTGTCAATTTCGGCGTTGATTTTTACTAATAGATCTTTCATGCTTATAATGATTAAATTAAGTCGCAAAAATAAAAGTTTGATTGATAGTTACAACATATTTCACGTTAAAATTATCAGTGTTTTTCAGGGTTCGCGTTAACATTAAATTTACCTCACTTTTTTTTGCGAACCTCAGAAGAACCAAACAACTACTAATCAATCACTTATTTTACCAACTATAAAAAGAGAGGCTTACACGAGGCCTAAAAAACGACTGAAAATAATTTGTTATTTTTTATCTAAATTTCAAAAAACGACCTGAAATTTTAACATTTCGACCAATATCAACCTTAATTTAACTGAGAATTTGGGGAAAAATTACTCTACTAACTGTTTATTCACGTAAACATTTTTAAAATTAACTCCATTTATTATGCTTTTATCAATCTCGGTTTTCTTTGCCTGAATATTTAAATTCTCAAACGTAAAATTGGATAAACGAACATTTGGATCATTTTCTACTCCATAAAAAGTATCACACTTAAGATCGATATTTTTTAAAGTAACATGGTCTCCGTACGATAACGGAACATCAGGACGTCCTTTTAAATCAAAAAATTGTTTCCAGGCAAAAACAGCCAGACAGGTTTTAGCTTCACCTTTAATATCTTCTACTCTTATGTATTCATATCGCTGTGGTGTATCCGGTCTCATTTTGAGCCATAATAATCTCGAAGCGCCGTCTATTTTACAATTACGCATAATAACGTTTTTGTTATGAATAGATTCGCTTCCGTTTGTTAGCGCTGAATGACAGAATCCAAAATTGCAGTCTTCGATGATAATATTGGCATTGGGTCCGTTGTTTTTATCCTGATCTGCGTAAGGTCCTTTCCCTCCTTTTAAGGCAATTGCATCATCATTAACAGACAAATAGCAGCCTTTTACCAAAAAGTTAGTGCAAATATCAATATCGATTGCATCTGTACTTGGCGCTTTTGAGCTAATGTGAGGAGAAAAAATATAAAGATCAAGCAGTTTTACATTATTACATTTATAAAAATGATTCGTCCAGAAACCGGAATTAATCAGTCTTACATCCTGAAGCTGCACGTTATTAGAGTTCCATATAAAAACCAATCGGGGTCTTGAAACTTCAAGATTGGTGCATTTTGGATTCTCTTTGCGTCGCGCCCAAAAAGCATCCCAATACTTTTTTCCGTTTCCGTTAATAGTTCCTTTTCCCGAAATCGAAAAATTATCGACTCCGTATGCATTGACCAAAGCGGGGAAATAATCCAAATTTTGCCCTTCCATTCTCGATGGCATTATTGGGAAATCGGCGATATTATCAGAACCTTTCAAAACTCCGCCTTCTGAAACGTATAAAGTAGTTTTAGGTTTAAAAAACAATGCCCCGCTTAAGTAAACTCCTTTTGGGATAATAATAACTCCACCGCCATTTGCAGCGGCTTTATCGATTACCTTCTGAATGGCAACGGTTTGAATTTTGGTACTGTCCTTTCCTACTCCAAAATCTGTAATAATGTATTTTTTGCCCAGATCTTTCAACTGAATTTTAGAATAATCCTTAAACCAATTGGTGATTTCACTTCCATCCGGAAATGTATCATTTGCATAATTCTGCGCAAAGGAACTCTGTGAAAATCCTATGATGCAGATTAAAATTTTAAAAATATTTTTCATTTTGGTTATGTGTTAGTGTTAGTTAGTTATTTTTTTTAGGAGCTAATCCCGCTATTCGTTCCAATCTTTTCTGTCCGCCCCGGCGAACACAAAAGGATTTCCACTTCTATCGGGGCTAGGGCATTAGTTTTCATAATAATATTTTCGTCTAATTGTGTCGTTATTCAACTTTGTCAAAGTTCTCAGCAATCTTGTCATCCTGACAGAGGAAGGATCACACAAGAAACTCCGTAAAGATTAGCGATTTACTTTGTCGAGTTTCTTGCGGAGATCCCTCGTTCCTCGGGATAGACAAACTGAACGGTTAACAATCTTTGTCGAGTTTCGAGTGTGATCTACTTCGTTTGTTCGCTATCGCTCGAGTCTCATTCCTTGGAATGACAAACTGAACGGTCATTCTTTGTCGAGTTTCGAGTGTGATCCTTCCTGCGTCAGGATGACAAACTAGGCGTTTACTTTACCTCAACCTTAATTTTAGCTGATAATTGTTTAGCTAAAGTCGTGACGTAATTGGTAAAATACGCTGAATCTTTAAAATTACTGTCTGCGCTTAATTCCCAGCCCGCTATTGGGTAATAACTCACTTGCTGATTGTTTTTTGCAGAGAGTTTTATCAAATAAGAATCTGTTAGTTTTCCTGTTTTTGGTGCTTCGATGTAACCTTTATATACCGCTTTTGGTACAATTACAGCAGTTCCCAGAATCCATTGGCGTTCGTAGGTCAGTTTATCGTGTAATATGAAACATACAAAATCTCCGGCATTAATTACCTGCAAAGGGTTTTGATTGTTTAAATTCGAGTATGCAATTACAAGCGTTTCTTTTCCTTTTAAACCATTAACCGAAATAGTGTTTTTATAACCGTACATTCCAGGCCAAATCGATGTAGTTTCTTGTGCCTGATATTTATTTCCTGAAGCTTCCCAATTTTGATAGTTATAGCTCAAAACCGAATTTACCGGACCTTCACTTACGATTTTGAATGTTGTTTTTTCGATATTATTTATGGTATCGCTTCCAATAATTCCAAGTCTGTTGATTTTATTATCGATCAGTAAAGCAAAACCTCCAAGTCCGGCTGAATTTCCGACAGGAAAAATATCTCTTCCCCAATCGTACATCACATGATAATTGTCTTCAACAGCTCCTTTGCTGTTTATACCAACATCTTCTGGTGTAATAGCCGGTATTTTTTTTCCAAAAACATCTTTTGAATTTCTTCCGTCAAGATAATGCCTGAAACCTACTTTGTCATTTTCCCAAGATGGGCCGTCGGTTTGATATTTTTGGTAACCTAATTTCTTATGTACCTGATTGGCCATCAAAACTTCATCGGTTGCAGGATGAACAGGCAGGTTTTTAGCTTCTCTCTTTCCGAATCTTACACTCGTTTTTATTGAAAATTTAGGATCTGTATCTGACCATCTTAAGGTTGTAGTTTTTACTTCTTTTGGAGAAAAATCAGTAACGATAAATAATTCATCCCATTTTCCGTCTCCATCCAAATCATTAACTTGTGCAGGAATTGTATCGTTTTTATATATTAAGATAGGATAAGTTCCTATTTGGTTATTTACAGATAGTTGGTTTCTTTTTATCGAAATAGCTTTTTGAGTCACCTCTATATTTGAAGTATTTTTTAAAACAATTGTATTTGAGTTTGCTTTTTTCTGTGCATTACAGTTTGCAAAAATCAATACTGATAATGCAATAGGCGTGTAAAATTTTATAGTATTTTTCATTCTTTTTCTTTTTATTTGAGGGACAATTTAATCATTTAATCCAAATGAAAAACTTCTTTTAACACAATTGTTTTTGGCGAATTATCTGCATTTGTTTCCATTATATCCCCCATATAACTCCACCATTTTTTTACAATTGGATGATTGGGCAAAAAATTCACATCAAAATCTTTACTGATTTTCTGAACTGCAAAAAGTGTTAAGGTTATTTCGTCTAAAAAAATACTATAATCCTGAATTCCGCTTTCTGAAAGTAAAGTTTGTAATTCAGGCCAGATTGTATCGTGACGTAATTTATATTCGGCTTCAAAACCCGGTTTTAATTTCATCGTAAAAGCATTTCTTACTGTTGTATTATTTTCCATTTTTTCTAATGATTTTTGTTTTTTTTGTTGGGCGTAATTTTTTAAACACATAGATACATAGGTTTTGCATTGTCTCAAAAAGGCGTTTCATCAGCACCTTTTAAACTATTTTAAAAATAAATGCCGAAGCTGTTTCGTATTTTCCTCCTTGCGAAGCGGTAAACAAATAAGTCGCTTTTCCGTTTTGGAACAATAACTGCGGACGTTCTACCCTACCATACCGATTTAAATGTTTGGGCGCTTCGGGCTGATTGATATATTTGTTTAAGGGCTGATAGGCAATTTGAGGATCACTCCAATTCTTTCCGTCATCAGAATCCATGTACAATCCGTAATCGATCCCGAAAACGCCCATATCTCTTGCCAGCATTTTGAATTTCTTATTTTCATACCATACAAAAGCATCTTCGCATTGTTTGTTGTCTCCCAGTTTAGAGAAATCAATTACCGGATTGTGTTCGTATTTTTTATAAGGTCCTTGAAGGGATTTAGCTATCGCCAGTCCGTATTTTCTGTTGCCTTTTACGGGAAATTTTGGATGTTCGTAATTTTCTGTATCCAATGATTTATAATACAGCCAATATTCACCGTTTGGACGTTTTAAAAACGAAGGATTTGTGGTTAAAAGATCATCCCATTCGCCTTCTTTTGCAGGAAGCAATAACGGTTCATCGGGTCTTCGCCAAGGTCCAAAAAGAGAATCGGAAGTGGCTAAACCAATGCGTTTGGTATTCATTTTTCCGTTGGAATTTCCCATGAAAAACAAGGCATATTTTCCGTCTACAAAATGAATACTTGGATTATGACAGGTTGTAGCATCCCAAAAACCTTCGCCTCGCGGTGCTAAAATTGTACTGACATATTCATATGGTCCTTCAGGATTATTAGCAACTGCATGTGCAATCTCAGAACTGTTGATCCATCCGCTCATTCCTTTTGCTTTGGGCCATCTGGAAAAAAACACATGAATTTTACCATCCGGACCTTCAATTGGGCTGTTGCACCAAACATAATAATCTTCGAATTCTAAAGCGCGTCCCACTGGTCGAAGTCTTTTTTCGAAATCAGAAAGCTTTGGATCATCCCATAAAGTAATGGCTTTCGCCGAAAATGGAAGACATATCGCCATAACAGCGAGAGAATTTCCGATTATAAATTGTCTTCTATTCATTTTTTTTTGAATTTAAGATTTGCTACTCTTTTGGTAAACACATTTTTGTCTTCCCGAGGAACGAGGGATCTTCGCAAGAAACTCGATAAAGTAAGTTAACAATCTTTGGCGAACTACTAACGGAGATTCCTCGTTCCTCGGAATGACAAACTTTATAGTAACTTTGTCAAATTTTAGTAATGTTGATGCGTTCCTCAAAATGGCATACTATACAAACTTTGACAAAGTTCAAAGCGCTAAACCTATTTTTTATCTGTTTTAATTTCCCAATCATCTGTTCTAAAAGGTGACGCGGGTAAATTTTCTTTATTAAATAAATTTGGCTCCGGTATGGCTTTCCAGGCAAAACGAACGGCAACGGGTTCTTTTACTTTTGCAGAAGAAACTACAATTGTTTTTCCTTCAATTTTGGCATCTGCCGGATAAAAAACCTGATCATTTCCTGCTATTTCGAATTCTTTTAGATGATCTCCATTTTGCTTTAAACCCGATTCTGCGTAATCAAAAAACAGTTGTGCTTTTTGTTTTTTAATTTTCATTTGGTTAAAAACAGGTCCTGAATACACCAATTTATTTTCTCCATAAGTTTTAGCGCGTGCGATTAAAGCGAGTCTGTAACCCACAGTTTGTTTGTCTATTGGGTGAATATTATTGGCGTCCCCAACATCTGTGGTAACAACCATTCCGCTGTTCGGAATTGTTTTTAAAGACATTAATTGTGCTTCGCGTATTTCGGCATTTTGTCCTTTGTGGGGTGTAATTTGTACATAATAAAAAGGGAAATCTCCTTGTTTCCATTCTTCTCTCCAGCTTTTTACCATTGCGGGAAATAAAGATCGATACAAATAGGCTTTTCCGGAATTGCTTTCGCCCTGATACCAAATAGCACCTTTTATCGTATAATTTACCAGAGGATGAAGCATTGCATTATATAATACATACGAGGTTTTGTTGGCTTCTTTTTTAGGCTTTTTTAATTGTCCTTTCTCGGCGTTTTGAGCAGCTGCAATTCGTTCGTTGGTAAGACTTAAATAATAAGTTTCGAGTTTTTCCTGATATGCTTTTTCGTTTTTTGCATCTTCCTGCAAAATGGGTAAAAAAGCAACATCTTGTTCTAAAACACTTTGCGCTGTCCACGCTTCTGCTTTTGTTCCGCCCCAGGAAGTCGTGATTAACCCGATAGGTACATTTAGTTTTTGATACAAATCCCTGCCAAAGAAATAGGCTACGGCAGAGAATGTCTGAATACTTTCAGGCGTACACACTTTCCAGCTTCCGGTAACATCTTCAATTGGTGTTTGTGTCGCGTTTACGGCAACGGTAAACAATCTGATATTAGGGAAAGAGGCGCTTTTGACTTCTTCTTCGTAATTTTTAACTCCGGTTTTCCAGGTTTTATCTTCTCTTCCCACAGGAAAAAACATATTCGACTGGCCTGAACAAAGCCATACCTCGCCGATTAGAATATTTCTTAAAGAGATATTATTTGATGCATTGATGGTAATATCGTAGGCCTTGTCACTTCCGTTTGGTGTGTTTACTGCTGTTTTCCAGTTTCCATTGGCATCAGCCACAACTTCGACAGGAAGATTATTCCATCCTAAATGAATGGCTATTTTTTCGTTTGGAGCTGCCCATCCCCATAAATTAACTTTTGTGTTTTGCTGCAACACCATATTATCAGCAACTAAAGCGGGCAATTTAACCTGTGCCAGTACAGCGTTTTTTGTACTAAAAACCAGTAGAATTAAGAGAAGTCTTTTTAAGTAAATCATTAGAATATTTTTAAATACTAAAACTTTAAATTTAAAACAGTTAAACGGTGAATCTATCCTGTGCTTTCCTGTTTATTGTTAAATTAAAAATAAAAAAAGAAGCTGCCTAAAAAAAGACAGCTCCTTTAAAAAAAATAAAAAAAATTGGGAGCAAATATTTCTTAATCGTAACCCGGATTTTGAGTATAAAGTCCAGGAACTGCTAATATTTCTGATAACGGAATTGGGTATAACAATGAGTTATTGTCGATTGTTCTAATTTTTCCTTCGGTATCTTCTGCCGCTTTCCAGGCGTTCATTGTAGTTACTGCTTTTCCTGATCTAATAAGGTCAAACCATCTTGTTCCTTCTGAGAAGAATTCTTTTCTTCTTTCTGTAAACAATTCATCCAGCGTAATATTAGATGCATTTGCAGCAACACCTGCTCTTGTTCTTATTTTATTTACAATCTCATCTACTTCTGCCTGCGATCCGCCGCCGCCGTGAAGCGTACATTCGGCCATTAGCATCAATACATCTGTATAACGTGTTACCATAAAATCGACACCCCAGTCTTCACGACCGTTTCCGTATCTGGCAGCGTCGATGTATTTTTTGAAAACAGGTAATGTATAACTTCCTTTATAGGTTCCTGTTGCAACGGTATAGCTGGTTGCGATACCGTATATTTTTCTTTTGTCTGTTGCTTCAAACAAATTCAAAAATCCAGTCGAAATTGGTTTTGCTTCAAGAGCTCCCTGCGCTGATAAATTTAATGAGGCAAAATAAGGCTCGTAACCTAGCTCTACCATAAAATTACCTCCAACAGCAAGCGGCAAACTTTGAGTGTACGGAATTGTTAATACATTTTCTTTATTGGTAATTCCTTCTACTTTAAAAATTGGTTCGTAATCTGTATTAAAGGCATATAAACCACTTAACTTAATATCATTTAATTGCTGATACGCTTTGTCCCATTCGTTTAATCCTAATGTAGCACCATCAATGCTGTATGTTGGGCTTGAACGGGTCATGTATACAAGTCCTAATAAGGCTTTTGCTCCATATTTTGTAACACGACCAAAATTGGCTGCATCGTATGTTGGAGCAAGATCCGGAATCGCTTGTTCAAGATCTGAAATAATCAATTTGTAAACATCTACAACCGGAGTTCTTGGTATTTTTGCAGCTTCGGTAGCAGTCATTGTTTTTTCCATTAATGGAACTCTTCCAAACCATCTTACTAAATCAAAATAGCAGAATGCTCTAAGAAAACGAGTTTCGGCAATCATAGAAGCTTTCTCAGCCGGATCGGTAAAAATCTGATCTCCTTTTTCGGCTATTTTTTCTAATAATTGATTCGCTTTATTAATAGCGTTGTAATTACTCAAATAGGCTTCTTTCACGTAAGTGTTCGAACTTATCGAGGTGTAGAAACTATTAATTCCTTCCCAATCTCTTGAAGCCTGAGTGGTTGCCAGCAAATTATCTGATCTTACTTCGCTTAAATTTAAGACTCTGTTGGCATAACCGTAAGTACCCATTCCGTGAAAGGCCACAGAATACGTTGCATTTCTGGCCTGAACAAAATCGCCCGGTGTAGCATAGAAATTTTCAATGGTTCCCTGAGATAACGGCAATTGATTCAATTCATCTGTGCAAGATGTAATTGCCAATACTGCTGCTAATAAATAAATATATTTTTTCATTTTATTTTAATTAAAATTAATGTTAAGTCCTATCACTAAAGATTTTGCCAAAGGAGCTCCTCCATAATCTACCGGCACAGAAAAATCGCTGTTTGAACTCGCTGATGTATTTACTGCCTCGGGATTGAAACCTACTTTATATTTATTCCAGTAGAACCAGTTTTCACCCGTTACATAAAGTCTCATATTATCAATTCTGCTTAAACCTTTAATGGCTTGTCTCAGGTTATACCCAATTGTAATGTTTCGAACACTCACATAATCTGATTTGTACAACCAGTCTGAGTTGGCCTGATATCCAAAAGAAGTTCTCCAGTTTCCTCTCACAGAAGGATCTACGTTTAATGAATTTTCAACAGATCCCATTCCGGTACGGTCAATCGCTCTTCCTGTTAATCCGTAAACTGTTCCTCCGTTTTGTCCCTGAACCAAAATATTCAAATCAATATCCTTGTACTTGAAAGTGTTTGTGATTCCCCAAGTATATTTTGGAGTAGGATTACCCAAATCTACACGGTCATCTGCATTGATTTTTTTATCTCCATTCTGATCAATATATCTTGGATCTCCCAAAACTAATTTGTTGCCTCCAATTGTAGTTCCTCCTGCATCAATATCTGCCTGACTCACTACTCCGTTTTGCTGTAATCCAAAAATAGTATACATTGGTTTTCCAACTTCTAATTTTACAAAAGGAACTCCACCATCATAGGCATTACTAATTTCAATTTTACTCTGGCCAGGTCCAAGTGCCAAAACTTTGTTTTCGTTATGGCTTATATTGGCCGAAGTTCTCCATTCAAAACTTGGTGTTTTCACGTTTAAAGAACTCAGTTCAAATTCCCATCCCTGATTTTGTACTTCACCTACATTGGTCAAATAGCTTGTAAATCCCGTAGCTCCAACAATAGGCACTCTTAATAATAATTCACTATTGTTTTTTCTGTATACTTCGAATGTACCTGTTACCCTGTTTTTAAGAATTCCGAAATCCAATCCAAAATCGACACTTCTTGATTCTTCCCAGTGCAAGTCAGGATTTGCTATTGATGATGCTCCCTGACCAATTGCAGCCGCACCGCCAATAGAATAATTGTAAGTAGCCAATGTTGCATAAGAAGCATAACTGCCAATATTGTTACTTCCGTTAAGACCTCCGCTCGCTCTTAGTTTTAAATCACTAAGCCAGTTTACTTTTTGCATAAACTCTTCTTGTTTTACTCTCCATCCTAATGAAACAGATGGAAAAACTCCCCATTGTCTGTCTGATCCAAATTTTGAAGAACCATCACGTCTTACGCTTGCAGATAAAATGTATTTTTCTTTGTAATTGTATTGCAGCCTTGCGAAATAAGATAATAAGGTACTTTTTTCTGCATTTGTAGATCCTAATGATCCCGTTGGCAATGTTTCTACAGTTGAACTGTTATATAATGCTCCCGAAGATAAGCTTGATCTCATGATTTCATATGAACTGAAAGACTGTCCTAAAAGCACATTGAAATTATGATTCCCAAATGATTTATCCCAGTTCAAAGTATTTTCATTTACTAAATTTTGTCTTCTGTACGTGTTATAAGCTCCTCTAATACTTGCCTGAACATCATTTGGCGTATAACTCTCTGTTGTATTGTCTGAGTTATCAAAATTCAATGTCGTTTTCCAGGTAAATCCTTTTGCAAACTGATAACTTGCATAGGTAGAAATCAAAGTTCTGTACATGGAGTTTTTTCCTGTTCTGGCCAATGCATTAAGCATATTGGTCGTGCTGCTGCCCCACGCATATCTGGTTGTATATTTTTCTCCTGCCGCATTGGAGGCGCTTTCAAAAACCGGTGTTGCTACAAGGGCTTTAAATAAAGTATTGTCTTTCCCTTCTACTCCCGGATCATTTTTGATGGAATATGAAGGCGCAATATTAATTCCTGTTTTAAAGTTTTCTGATAATTTAAAATCAACATTTGCTCTCGCAGAGAACAATGTATAATCAGTTCCGATGATGTACCCTGTGTTTTTTTGGTAATTGGCCGACACATAATAATTGACAGCATCTGTAGCTCCCGAAGCTGATAATTGATAGTTATTGAATTCTCCTGTACGGAAAACTTTATCCTGCCAGTCGATATAATCTAATCCAGGGTGTCCCGGCATATCCCATCTTTCATCGTACAAATACGTATAATATCTTGTGTTGGCGGTATTAAGAGGTGCAGTTGGATTTTTAGCATTATAAGCTGCAATTCTTTCCGCATTGTTCTGGCTTGCAGAAGCCCCTGTAATTCCTGATCCTACCCATTGCGAATCGATCATGGTTTTGGCCCTGTCGATCCACCCCTGAGCAGACAACATATCGACTCTGTTGGCTTCTTTATTTACCCCTCCGTAAGTATTAAAAGTGAATTTTGGTTTTCCTTTTTTACCTTTTTTAGTTGTAATTAAAACAACTCCGTTTGAAGCTCTCGATCCGTAAATTGAGGCCGCTGCGGCATCTTTTAAAACTTCGATCGATTCTACGTCATTAGGATTCATGTTGTCAAGAGGGCTTCCGCTTGAAAATCCTCCATTGCTATTAGATCCTTCTGTATAAATAGGAAATCCGTCTACAACATACAAAGGCTCATTTCCTGCCGTAATAGATCCTGCTCCCCTGATTTCAATACTAAAAGGCTGTCCCGGTAAACCTGTTGTTTGTTTTACACGAACACCAGCTACCTGTCCAATTAATCCCTGGTCAATTCTGGAAATAGGTCTTTCGGTAAAGTTTTCAGTTTTAATTCCCGAAATGGCTCCTGTAGTTAATTTTTTCTTTTGGGTTCCGTACCCAATAACTACGACTTCATTTAAGTTTGAACTCTCTGCATCTAAAGAAACATTATAAGTAGTTGAAGCTCCTATTTTTAGTTCTTTCTTTAAAAATCCTACGAAAGAAAAAACCAAAGTTTCACCCTCGGATGCTTTTATGCTGAACTTTCCGTCAAAATCAGTACTCGCTCCTCTATTGGTTCCCTTCACGATTACGTTAACTCCGGGAATAGAGAGTTTAGACGGATCAGTAACTGTTCCTGTAACCGTTTTTTCTTGCCCATAAGCCGATACTTGCAATAAAGCAAAGAAGGCCATAATCAGCAAAAGATTAAGCTTATTTTTCATAAAAGTTAAATTTTGGTTAGTTTAATAGTTTTTCAAATTTATCCAGAACTTGTTTGCGTGGCATCCTGTAGTATCCTGTTAGATTTCAACACATTATAGTGTTTTTATATTTATTTTAAGACAAAAATCTCACAACTGATTGATTTACAATCCTTAAAAAAAATGAAAGATTAATAAATATCATATCAAAAATTTAATTAAACCATTTTTTATCATTTCATATTTATTTTAATAAAAAACAAAGAATTATAAAATAAGTAACTACATTGATTAAACATTCTGTTTTTTGAATATAATTACCAAAAACAGGATGCTACAGGATAGCCTTTTAATACGTTCCTAATACTTTTACTTCATTACTGCTACTAAAAAATTGTCCTGCATAATTTTTTAATGATGTGAAGTGATTAATTTAGTAACCACTAAAACTTTTTGAGTACATAATGAAACTAACCAAATTTAACCTCCTCATTACCTTATTTTTTTCCTGTGCCTTTAGTGCATTTGCACAGGAAACAACAGGTTCTCCCTGGCCAAAATCTACTAATATAAACCAGCCTTGGGCTCGATGGTGGTGGATGGGAAGTGCCGTAGATAAACCTAACCTGAAAAGGAGCTTAATAGACTTTTATAAAGCAGGCATTGGCGGTGTAGAGATTACCCCTATTTATGGCGTAAAAGGCGAAGAAAATAATTTTATAGATTATCTCTCTCCTAAATGGATGGAAATGCTGGATTACACCATTCACATTGCTGATAGTCTTCATATGCAGGTCGACATGGTGCTGGGAACAGGATGGCCTTACGGAGGTTCGCACGTTACATTACCACATGCAGCCACAAAACTAATTGTGGAAAAGTATCCGCTTAAGAAAAATGAGACTTTCAATAAAAATATTACCCTCAGCAACAGTAAAGAAAAAATACCTGCTGAACTTTTATATGTTGTGGCTTATGCTAGCGATGGCACTTATATCAATTTAACTGATCAGTTAAAAAAAAATAAAGTTAATGCTAAGGACAAAGGCATTGAAGGAAGTCATATTGCACTTCCAGATCAGTCGGAACCTAATAAACTGAATTGGAAAGCCACTAAAAAAGATTTTACTATTTATGCCGTTTTTAGCGGTAAAACAGGACAACAGGTAAAAAGAGCAGCACCTGGAGGCAGTGGCTATACTTTAGATCATTATTCTCAGGAAGCATTCAATGCTTACGTTGTTCCGTTTAACACAGCATTTAAAGGCCGAGAAGGAAAAATCAGGGCTATTTTTAATGACAGCTATGAGGTATACGGAACTGATTTTACACCTAACTTTTTTGAGGAATTCAAAGCCTTGCGTGGCTATGATCTTAAAAAACAATTACCTCTTTTATTAAATGAAACTGACAATGAAGTGGGAAACAGAATCAGAAGTGATTACAGACAAACGATTGGTGAGTTGTTATTGAATAAGTTTGATAAATCATGGACTGCCTGGGCGCATTCTAAAAACTATAAAACCAAACTTCAGGCGCACGGATCTCCCGGAAATCTTATCGATTTATATGCTTCTGCAGATATTCCGGAATGCGAAACTTTTGGCTCGATGCCATTTGATATTCCGGGTTTCAGGCGCGAAAAAGAAGATATCCGTGAAGGCGATGCTGATCCGGTAATGCTGAAATTTTCGTCATCTGCGGCTCATATTTCAGGCAAAAATCTGGTTTCTTCTGAAACTTTTACCTGGCTTAGGGAACATTTTAAAACTGCCCTGTCACAATGCAAACCTGAGGTCGAAGATTTAATGCTAAACGGAATCAATCATGTTTTTCTTCACGGATCGACCTATTCTCCAGACAGAGCAGTCTGGCCCGGATGGCAGTTTTATGCCTCTGTGAATTTTAATGCCAACAATACTATCTGGGAAGATGCTCCTGCTCTTTTCTCTTATATATCAAACTGCCAGTCACTTTTACAACAAGGAAAATCAGATAATGAAATCCTTTTATACTGGCCTATTTTTGACACGTGGGACAAATATCAAAAAGGAACTTTATTTTTTGAATTTAAAATACATTCTTTATCACAATGGTTACATGATACCTCTTTTTATGCTACTACTAAAAGTTTAATGAAAAAGGGATATGGTGTTGATTTTATTTCTGATAATTTTATCGCTGAAGCAAAAGTTGTAAACGGAAAAATTGTTCTTCCGGGCGGTAGCTTTAAATCGCTAATCATTCCACCTTGCCAAAAAATGCCTCTTGCTACTTTGCAAAAATTAATCGAACTTAAAAAAGCCGGCGGATCTATTATTTTTGAAGGATTGCCTCAGTCAGTACCTGGATTTAACGACTATAAAAAACAGGAGCTACAGCTTCAAAATTTATTAACGGCAAATAAAGAACTCGTACAACCATCTTCAGATATATTTAAGGCTTTAGAGAATGCGGGATTATATCCTGAAACGCTAGTTGAAACAGGTTTAAAATATACCCGAAGAGATATTGATGGTGAGAAGATTTATTATCTGGTCAATCATACTCCAAAAACCATCGATACTTTTATTCCTCTTCAGATTGGCAATAAGGAAGTAATGATTTTTGATCCTTTAACCAGAGCTTATGGTAATGCAACAGTTACTAAAAATGACAAAACCACAATGGTTAAAATTAAAATAGCGCCAGGGGAATCTTATTTTCTAAAAACAGAAAATACAGCTTCACAAAAAAAATGGCATTATTATGAACCTATCTCAGAAGCTATTTCTTTAAAAGGAAACTGGAAAATAACTTTTGATAAAGGTGGTCCGCAATTGCCTGAAAGTGCATCGATTTCTTCTTTAGAATCCTGGACCAAACTAAGTCCACAAGCAGAAGCTTTCTCTGGAACTGCGACTTATACATTAGAATTTAATAAACCAAATTCAAAAGTAGATCACTGGAGCTTGAATTTGGGAGACGTTCGGGAGAGTGCTAAAGTCTGGATAAATGATACTTTCATCGGCACGGCTTGGTCTGTTCCTTATCAATTAAATATTGAAAAACTAAAACCGGGAAAAAACATTTTAAAAATTCAGGTGACCAATCTTCCCGCCAACAGAATAAGAGATATGGAGCTAAAAGGTCAGGAATGGAAGATTTTTTATGAAATCAATATGGTCGATAAAGATTATAAAAAGTTCGATGCTACAAAGTGGCAACCGATGCCTTCAGGATTATTGGGCCCTGTTACCATTACGCCATTAAAACAAGAAAACTAATTACTAAATAACCAATACTTGACATGAAAAAATTACTCTTATTTTTGGCTATATGCCTATCCTGCACCAACGGAGCAAATGCGCAGCAAGCCTTTGATAAAAAATTAGTACTCAAACAAATGATGCTTGCCAATGATTATTTTATGCAAAAATGGCCTGAAACCGGCAAAACAATAATCACCAACAAAGAACGTCCAAGTAATATCTGGACGCGTGGGGTTTATTATGAAGGACTTATGGCTTTACATGAAATTTATCCTAAAGAAGCATATTACGATTATGCCTATGCCTGGTCTGAATTTCATAAATGGGGTTTTAATGGCGGAAATACAACCCGAAATGCAGATAATTACTGTGCCGCACAAACTTATATTGATTTGTATAATCTGGAGCCGGATGCTAAAAAATTAAAAAATACAAGAGCCAATATCAATATGCTTTTAAATACACATCAATTGGACGATTGGTCATGGATTGACGCTATACAAATGGGGATGCCGGTTTTTGCAAAACTAGGAGTTCTAGAAAAAGACAATCGCTATTTTGAGAAAATGTATCAAATGTATATGTACTCGAGAGATAAACACGGAGATCATGGGCTTTACAATCCTAAAGATGGATTATGGTGGCGTGATGCTGATTTTGATCCTCCGTACAAGGAACCAAATGGAGAAGATTGTTACTGGAGCCGAGGAAATGGATGGGTAATTGCTGCTTTGGCTAAAGTTTTAACTATTATTCCTGAAAATGCACCTCACAGGGCACAATATGTAAAAGATTTAAAAGCGATGGCTGCCGCTTTGGTACCTATACAAAGAGCGGATGGTTTCTGGAATGTAAGCTTACATGATCCTACTAATTTTGGAGAAAAAGAAACATCTGGTACAGCATTGTTTGTGTATGGAATGGCATACGGAATAAACAGCGGGATTTTGAAAAAAGAGACTTACGTGCCTGTAATTCAGAAAGCATGGAATGCTATGACAACTGAAAGTTTGCATACCAATGGTTTTTTAGGCTATTTGCAATCGACAGGAAAAGAACCAAAAGATGGTCAGCCTTTATCTTACGACAAAATTCCTGATTTTGAAGACTACGGATTAGGTTGTTTTTTACTGGCCGGATCAGAAATATATAAAATGAAATAATTTTTTTCACTATTTATACTTATAAAAAAAGCAGGATATCTTTGATAAGATTCCTGCATTTTTTTATTCCAACTACATCTACTTAGTTGGAAATCGAATTATAATAAACCTAAATTACATTAGAAAAAATAAAGCTTTGTGAAAATTACCGAACTTTGTTGACATTATATTAGAAGCCTGAAAGTTCATTTCCGGGCTTTTTGTTACTGCATCGAACTCGCCTGTAAAATACATTTTTAATTCTTTGATAATTTCGAATCTTGTCTTAGAACTATCTAATAAAATCAAACTTTTCACTTCTTCTAAAAAAGATAAACTATCATATAGCTGTTTATTGAATAAACAAACCAAAACATTTGTTCCTTTTTTATCTAATTGTAAAAATTCTAAAAGTTCAGACTTCTCGTAAATCACAAATATTGAGCGGTTAAACTCTGTTGATTCATTTTCATTTTTGTATGTAAACGCGCTTTCAAAAAAATCAAATTCACTTTTGAATCTTCTTTTGAACATCTTTAGGAAAACTCCTTTATTATCCCGCACCAAAACTCTTTCTTTTTCCATTTTTAATGTATTTGCAAATACTTAAAGATTATATATTCTTATTATAAATCTTTTAAAATCAAAACATAACAAACTAATAATCAAGCACTTTAAATTCATTACAAAGATAAACCTGCATGACGTGAACAAAATGACACTAAAGGCCATAAAAGGAACAGAATAAGCTTTTTTTGACTGCTAAAAGCTTAAATTTTAATGATAGGCGTAACATTTACTTCTACAAAAGCAATCAATTGATCGATCTTATGATGGTTTTTACATTTGTTGGAAATCGAAATAATATATCCATTGGTATCCTTAACATACAAAAAGAAAAAATCTTTGGTTAAAATTGCCTTTTCAATTTGACTCCATTTATGGGCAAACTCACCCAAAGGAGAGTGAACGCAAATACCTGAGTTTGAAAAATTGAACTTGTATTTTTTGCTAAACCTGTTGTACTTGAGGAGTTTTTTGGTAAACTGAAAAAAAACTTTGCTTATTGTATTTACCAACGAATATTGAAAGGAGAAAAACAATATAATGATTACAAGATTGCGCAATAGCCATTGCAGATAATCAACTTCATTGTTTAGATCAAAGAAATCAAAGAAAATCACCATCAATAGAACAATTCCTGAAAAAATAATAACTTTTTCTTTATACAGATCTTTAAAATACATTTTGTTGAGTTTTCGTATCTCTGAAGTATTAAGATCAAATTCCAGGCAAAAATTAGTAGTATTCATAATGAATTGTGGTATTTTGATTTTCAAAAATTTCAGCTTCTCTACATCTCTTTTACTTAAAAATTGAGACAACTAGAAAACATTGTTCAAAATTACCACTAAGCCCCAATACACATTATCCATTTTAAGCCATTATAATATTAGAATAAGACTTATTATGCAATAAATTTTACGATATATTTAATTTAATATTTTATATATCTCATAAACGACTGGCAATCGTATAAAACAACAGCTTTATATTGTAATTGTATCGCTGATCGATTACGTAATTTTAGGAGATATATTTTTTAAAAAAAAATCATGAATTTGAATATATTGATTTCAAAAAAAAATCTACTTAAACATAAAGTGTTATCGGATTCATCCAACGTATATAAATGATATAAATCCTTTCTATGACTACTTCAAACCACAAAAATAACGTTCCTAGTACCAGAACTTCAGACAAAAAGTCTCAGGTAAAATTTACAGCATCAAGAAGTAATGAAAAGACGACAACTGAAATAAAAAAATCAGCGTCTTCAAAAAACAATGAACTGCCTTAAATATTACTTAACTTTATCCTTGTTTATTCTCTGTTACATACTAAATAAGATTTTACACTTATCTACTAAAATTTAATTGATTTGAAACTTCCCTTTTCTTATTATCTCAATCAAGATCCCGTTTTCCTGGCCACAGATCTTTTGGGTAAAGTGCTTTTTACTGAAATAAACGGAGAAATAACAGCAGGTATAATTGTAGAAACCGAAGCCTATTTTGGTGAACTGGACAAAGCTTCTCATGCCTACGGTGGTCGTCGTACAAACAGGACAGAAACGCTTTATGCAGCTGGAGGTATTAGTTATGTTTATTTGTGTTATGGCATTCATCATTTATTTAATGTTGTAAGTTCTCTCAAAGGGGAACCGCATGCAGTGCTCATAAGAGCCGTCGAGCCGTTCGTAGGTCAGGATATCATAGAGCGAAGACGTAATATGCCTGTTACCAAAGCTGCTGTTTCTTCTGGTCCGGGTTCTGTGGCTAAAGCTTTAGGCATAAATGGCTCTTTTAATAAAAAAGAACTAACCGGTGATGAAATCTGGATAGAGGATCACGGCATTCGATATAAAAGTGATGAAATTATTGCCGGTCCAAGAATTGGCGTGGCATATGCTCAGGAAGATGCCTTACTGCCCTGGCGTTTTTTTATTAAAGGCAATAAATACGTAAGCAAGCCTAATAATGGGAAAATAAGCACAATTAATCGTTAGTTGTCAGTGAAATCAATATTAGAATTCAGTTTAAATCAATTATATTAATAGAGCTCTACCTATTAAAGTGAACAAATATCGAACCTACTCAAAAATGATTTAGGCAAACACTTAATTTCGAATCATAGTTAATTTAAATTTAATAACTATATTCAATCATTTCCAAAACCAAATCTCTTCAAGTCAAATCAAGGTATAAAATCTTTTTAAGAAACAAGATCTTAAATAAGTAAAATTACTCGTGTTTTTTTATCAATCTTATTTTTAAACTCTTCTAAAAATATTAAAAACACACCAGTCAGATTTTTTTGTACCCAAAAACGTACTTTTCTACTCCTTACGTAAATTCTTATTAATCAACTTTGCAGAGTCAATTACCTGATTATCCCTTGATACCGATTTTAAGAATTGGAATAACTTTTTCTTTTTCAGTATCAAATGCTATAATCATTATTCTTTACTAACCATTAATTAATTATTTACTAACCTTAAAATTTTAAAAATGAAAAAAATCCTAAAATTTACCTGTTTGTTATTTATTTCAGTATTGCTTAATTCCTGTGAAAAGGAACAAGATTTAAATGTACCACAAAGCGCTAACAAAGAAACGTCACAAATCGATAAGAAAGACGTGTCGCAAAACACTAGCAAAGATGCAGTCTCAGCTAATGCCGCATTAGCAGGTGGTGGTGCCGGGGCCAGAACAATTACATTACAAACCAATACACTATCGTGTCCCGGTGGTTTGTGTACATCGTATGGTGTTTGGTCAACAGGCGTTTACACTGTTTGGTTCCAGATGAAATTTAATTCTGGATTTTATTGGAGCAGAGGTGGTAAATGCGGATATGGTATATTAATTGGTGATCAAAATACAGGTGGCGATCCAGGATGGGATGGCAATGGTGGTAGCGCCAGATTTATGTGGTATTGTCCAAGTGGATCAAATTCTGCCAAAGGAAGCGGTGCTTATCTCCAACCTTATGTTTATTATAAAGATCAGCCTGGGCAATTTGGTAATGATTTTGGAAAAAAGTACTATATTCAAGAAGGTGTGACATACAACTGTCAAATATCTGTGAAGCTAAATACTGGTTCAAATACTGACGGATATGTCAAATATTATGTAAATGGTACCGAGATACTGAATCAAACAATTCGTTGGGTTACTAACGATTCTAAACGAAATGTCAATGCAGTAAGCTTGCATACTTTCCGTGGTGGCAGTCAGGAATACTGGAAAGCTCCGGTAACAAGTTCTATCTATTACCCTAGTGCAGCTTGGGATGCTCAATAGTAGATATTAACTTTAAAACAGTTAGTTCTTAAAAAAACTTCGATACTATTATTAATACATAATAAATAGTATCGAAGTTGTTACTAATTTAGCACGAAATGAATATTTCTAATGCCTCTTATCCTTTTTAATTCAAGTAATTATAGCAGACTGTAGCTAAAACTTTAAACAAATCTGCAATTAAATTTAATGCAATCTACTGATGAACTAATTCTGCTTCGGTATGTAGTGCACAAACCCAACTACTATTTTCTTTAATCCAGGTAGAAGTGCAGGCACATTTTATAGCGGCTTTTTGTTTATCCCCTGCAATTGCTAATTCTATAATATAACCTAAAACAGCAGTATTTTCACCAACCAATTGTGATTCGACATTAGAGAAGTTCACTACTTTTATTTTATCACCATCCCCTGACTCAAACATCTTTCTAAACTTGGCCTCGTCTACACTTTGTACACCATTTTTACTTGCTATTATACAAGGGAAATGGGTGAGTTTTTTTACCATTAGATAATCGTGATTTTCCATTCCCTGCCAATATTTTTTTTCCAGTTCAATAATTTGCGTTTCCATAATCATCTTTTTATTAATTAAACAGTTTCACAAAGTTCAAACTAATATCAAAATGGCTATAGACTTTTAACATAGATTTAATTGCATAATTAATTTTTAAAGCAAAATCACATGATACTATTTAAAGATCCTTTACACTGGCGATTTTTAATTGATCATCAAAGGTGTATACTCTTGGTATGCCTGTTGCAATGTTTACCGTTACAATATCCAGAGGACTAATATTTTCCAGATACATCATTAGGGATCTTAGGCTATTGCCATGGGCTACTATTAATACATTTTGTCCCTTTTTTAGCTCTGGTTCTATTTGAGTTTTATAATAGGGAACTACTCGGTTGTAAGTATCCGAAAGACTTTCGCCTCCAGGAGGGCAAACATCATAACTTCTTCTCCAGATTTCAACTTGGGCCAAACCGTATTTTTGAGCCGTTTCTTCTTTATTAAGCCCCTGCAAAGTACCGTACATACGTTCATTGAAAGCTTTGTCCTTTACAATGGGAATAGTTAGCTTCATTTCATTGAGGATAATACGAAGGCTTTCCTGCGCCCTTATAAGCATGGAGGTATAAGCAATATCGAAAACATAGCCAATTAGTTTATCCCCGGCAAGTTTTGCCTGCTCCTTTCCGTTATCGGTTAGGGCAACATCAAGGATTCCTGTAAATCGATTCTCTAAATTATAAAGGGATTGTCCATGTCGGACAAAAATTAACTGTGCCATTTTTCTTTATTTAAAAACAACATCAAAACTAAGACAACAAAGTCTGTAATCTGTATTGATACAATATCAATAATATAAGCCCGATTAGTTATCGGGCTTACTATTATTCAAATTTAAATTATAATGATATTCAATTTAACCGAAAAAATAATCAAACCAGATCAAAGCGGTCCAAATTCATTATTTTATTCCATACTGCAATAAAATCACTTACGAATTTATGTTGTGCATCACCACCTGCGTATACCTCTGCCACAGCTCTTAATTCTGAATTAGAACCAAAAACAAGATCAGCACGTGTTGCCATCCATTTAGGTTGACCGGTACTACGATCATTTCCCGCATATAACTCCTGATCATTCGAAACAGCCTGCCATTGGGTATTCATATCAAGCAGGTTGACGAAAAAATCATTGGTAAGGTGACCCGGACGGTTCGTAAAGACACCATTTTTACTTCCATCAGTGTTAATATCCAAAACACGAAGGCCTCCCAAGAGCACAGTGAGTTCCGGAGCCGTAAGCGTGAGTAAATTAGCCTTATCAATCAAAAGTTCCTCAGTTGAGACTGTCGATTTAGTTTTTCTATAATTTCTAAAGCCATCTGCTTTGGGTTTCAGATATTCAAATGATTCTATATCTGTTTGCTCCAAAGAGGCGTCCATACGTCCTGGGCTAAAAGGCACTGTAACTAGATGTCCAGCCTCTTTAGCTGCTTTCTCTACCCCAGTGGAGCCTGCCAGAACAATTAAATCTGCCAATGAAACTTTTTTCCCATTATTTTGTAAGACATTAAACTCTCGCTGAATACTCTCGAGTTTCTCCAGTACCTTTGTAAGCTTCACAGGGTTATTTACCTCCCAGTTTTTTTGAGGAGCAAATCTTATACGAGCACCATTGGCTCCGCCACGTTTATCAGATCCTCTAAATGTAGAGGCTGAAGCCCATGCCGTAGCTACCAGTTCAGAGACATTAAGACCTGTAGCTATTATTTTTTCTTTTAGATTCGTTATATCCTCTTGATCTATTAAGTTATGGTTCAGTTGCGGGATAGGATCTTGCCATAATAATTCTTCCTGAGGAACATCAGGTCCCAAATAACGTGCACGTGGTCCCATATCTCTATGCGTTAATTTAAACCATGCACGGGAAAAAGCATCGGCAAATTCATCAGGATTTTCCAAAAAACGGCGTGATATTTTCTCGTACTCAGGATCTAATCTTAAAGACAAGTCGGTTGTAAGCATCGTTGGCAGATGCTTTTTGGTAGTATCAAAAGCATCAGGAATGATAGCAGGACCATCTTTAGCTACCCATTGATGAGCACCTGCGGGGCTTTTGGAAAGTTCCCATTCAAAGCCAAATAAGTTTTCGAAGAAATTATTACTCCACTTAGTTGGTGTAGTTGTCCAGGTAACTTCCAATCCGCTTGTAATCGCATCAGTACCTTTTCCTGATCCGAAACTGTTTTTCCAGCCCAATCCCTGTAGCTCGATACCTGCTGCTTCCGGCTCTTTGCTAACATGGTCAGAAGAGGCCGCCCCATGGGTTTTACCAAACGTATGCCCACCGGCTATTAAAGCTACAGTTTCTTCATCATTCATTGCCATACGACCAAATGTATCTCTAATGTCTTTAGCTGCCGCAATAGGGTCAGGATTTCCATCAGGTCCTTCAGGGTTTACATAAATCAATCCCATCTGCACAGCTGCCAGAGGTTTTTCCAGGTTTCTGCTATGAATATGACCGTCGGCATTATCATCTGAGGATACTACACCATGATCTTTAGGCGCTCCTTCAGAACCATCACGATAGCGTTCATCACCTCCAAGCCATGTGGTTTCAGAACCCCAATAAACTGATTCATCAGGTTCCCAAACATCAGCTCGTCCTCCTGCAAAACCAAATGTTTTGAACCCCATAGATTCCAAGGCAATATTCCCTGTTAAGATCATCAAATCTGCCCAGGAAATTTTCTGTCCGTATTTTTGTTTTATTGGCCAGAGTAATCTTCTGGCCTTATCAAGGCTCACATTATCAGGCCAGCTATTAAGGGGAGCAAATCGCTGCTGGCCAGCTCCTGCACCACCACGCCCGTCATGCACACGGTAAGTTCCTGCACTGTGCCAAGCCATACGAATAAAAAGACCTCCATAATGACCAAAATCTGCCGGCCACCAATCTTGGGAATCCGTCATAAGTTTATGCAAATCATTTTTTACCGCTTCAAGATCGAGGCTATTAAAAGCTTTTGCGTAATCAAAATCCTTATCCATAGGATTTGATAATCCTGAATTTTGTCTAAGGATATTTACTTTTAACTGCTTGGGCCACCAGTCACGATTTTTTGTACCTGTTGCAGCTTCATTATCCATGCTCCCATTATGAAATGGGCATTTACTGATGTCGTTAGATTGATTCTCCATAGTTTTAAATTTATTTTGATACTAATTTACGAAGTAAATAAAGAGAATGCTATCACGGTGAATCATAAATATTTCTTATTTTATAGATAAAATCTATCACAAGAGAAACTTCCTGAGCCAATTCAATATTTTCGCTCAGGAAAATGCAAAAACAAAATACTTTTTACATCATATTTGTGTACGACCAAGTCAAGTTCCCGTCAACAACCAAGCAACTGCATCTATGATAAAGTAAGACCTCTACTGCAAGTACACACTTTTCTTTCAGCAGAGTCAATATTTTATAAATCATTTTTATAATCAAGATGTAAAACAGGTGTTTTTACGGTAAGAAATAACATCGTTATTTCTTAAATTACATCTAAAATAAAAAGCTCTTCTTTTATAAGTTGGTTTTACCAACACACATCACTTTTTAAATTTATTTATTGATACTTCTTATTATGCACTTGTTCTGATAAGAATTAAAAATTTTCATATTATGACGATAGGGATAATAGGAATCGGAAACATTACTTTAGAATTAGCTACCAGATCTGCTCTTTCAGGATACGAAGTGCTGCTGAGCAATCCACGTGGTATCAATGTCGTTAAGGAGCTTACACAACATATAGGTAGTCATGTTAAACTTGTGACCATAAATGAAGCAGCCGGAGCAGAACTAATAATACTATTTTTAAATCGTGATGATCTTGAAAATGCACTGAAGGCCATGCCTGATATGAAAGGAAAAATTATACTTCATACCAACAATCCTATTTTTAATCTCAATGAAGTTTTAGATATTACCTCTGGCCAATCATCAAGTGACATTATAGCTTCTTTATTGCCGGATTCACATATTGTAAAACTCTTTAATCCATTACATTGTCTAACGGGGCCAAATAGTCAAAATAATGATCGTACCAAAATATTTTTTACAACAAAGAATCACAAAGTAAAAAACAATGTCAAAACATACTTAGATACCCTCAATTTTACAGGAATTGAACTTCTAGAACTAAAAAAGCTAAACACTTAGAAAGTATAATTTGTCTTTCCGGTAATACTTAAGAGATTTCCTCATTATCAACTTTTATCCTCAATTCCTTTCGTTACAGATAATCTCGCCCTAAAGTAATCCTTTTTTGGTCTCGTTGAAATACTTCTTTTTTTTCGTACATTTAGCTTTCCCCAAAAAAAGTATAACTCAAATTGAATTGATAAACCTCAAATCATATTCACATGGGAAAATTTGTGATTACCAAAAAGCAGTCTGGAAAATTTCAGGTTCACCTCAAATCAAAAGCAGGGCAAATTTTGCTTAGCAGTGAAGATTATCTCACTAAAATTAGCTGTAAAAAGGCAATCGAAAAATTAAGAGCCTACGCAAAGGATGCTGGAAAATTTCAAAAAAAAACAACCATAGACTGGGAGTTATATTTTTATCTCAAAACAGCCAATGGACACACAATAGCCACCAGTAAAAAGTATGCCACCAATCTCTCTCGCGAGCAGGCTATAAACAGGGTAAAAAAAATTGCACCTATCGCATCCATAGAAGATCAATGTTAAGATTTGCCAGTTGCCATAATAATCTCTGTCAAATACAGTTTATACCATTGTAACCCAAACTGCCATTGTAGCATTTGCCTTAATGAAAAAATTTGAAATAAAAAAAATATCTCCCGAAAGCTGGGTGGTTTCCCATAATGAATTTCCAAAATTCACTTGTGTTTTTGAAAACAAAAAGTTTGCCTTTAGTAAAACAATAAATGGCCTCCAAGATCCTATAGGTAATCCAAAAGAAGGGCAATTACTTGAAAAAATGGAAAAATGGCTTCTCCAATACCATAAGGATAAAATTAATGATTAATGATTAATAATTGATCACTTATCAATAGATTCAAATTAATAATAAGATAAGAATAATTTTTGCGTTTTTCCGCCACGGCGGAACGGATTGTCCGCTAAATCTTTTGCGAGAGATGTTATGGGTTGGCTTCGCCAGAATTTCAGTAAATCGCAAAAGGATAGCGCTCCCATCCTAACGCAGCCTTGCAGTAAAAAGAAATTCCAATTTATAAAATTCTAAATTCCAATGCATTACGCGTATTCACTTGTCCAGGTAATTTATAACTTTTAGCGAACATAGCCTGTGGTTTAAATCATTGGACACAACGTACCATCAAGGCTTAAACCTTGGACTATCTCTAAAATATTAATGAGAACTTTTTCGTGTTGATCCCCAATATTTGCGTTCTTTGCGGTAAAAAATTGATTTTACGCAAAAAAAAAACTTCAATTAGCATAAGCCAATTGAAGTTTTTAGTACTCAGAGCGGGACTTGAACCCGCACGAACATTGCTGTTCACTGGATTTTAAGTCCAGCGTGTCTACCAATTTCACCATCCGAGCATGATGTGGTACCTCCAGGGATCGAACCAGGGACACATGGATTTTCAGTCCATTGCTCTACCATCTGAGCTAAGGTACCATATTACTTATAACTAAATAAGTAAAAGTTAGAATAAAAAACCCTGTTTTTAGAAACAGGGTTTTCAAAAGAAAGGCGACGACATACTCTCCCACATAACTGCAGTACCATCTGCGCAGGCGGGCTTAACTACTCTGTTCGGGATGGGAAGAGGTGAGCCCCGCCGCAATAACCACCTTAAGAAGTTATAATTGCTTTGGACAATTTGTTCTTCAATTTTTAATTTTTAATTCAAAATTTTTAATTGAAGTAATATCTTAACATACTGAGATAAAGAAAAGTATTTTTATTTATTATTTTTAGAAAGTTTCTTCTCCCGACCTGAGTCGGGAGAAAAGGGTGTACATAAGCTTACGGATTATTAGTACTACTCGACTATGACATTACTGCCTTTACATCTATAGCCTATCAACGTGGTCATCTTCCACGATCCTTAAAAGAAATCTCATCTTGTGGTGGGTTTCGCGCTTATATGCTTTCAGCGCTTATCCCTTCCAAACGTAGCTACTCTGCGGTGCCCCTGGCGGGACAACAGATACACTAGAGGTTTGTCCAATTCGGTCCTCTCGTACTAGAATCAGATCCACTCAAATTTCTAACGCCCACAGTAGATAGAGACCGAACTGTCTCACGACGTTCTGAACCCAGCTCGCGTGCCACTTTAATGGGCGAACAGCCCAACCCTTGGGACCTTCTCCAGCCCCAGGATGTGACGAGCCGACATCGAGGTGCCAAACCCCCCCGTCGATATGAGCTCTTGGGGGAGATCAGCCTGTTATCCCCGGCGTACCTTTTATCCTTTGAGCGATGGCCCTTCCATGCGGAACCACCGGATCACTATGCTCTACTTTCGTACCTGATCGACCTGTATGTCTCTCAGTCAAGCTCCCTTATGCCATTGCACTCTACGCACGGTTACCAAGCGTACTGAGGGAACCTTTAGAAGCCTCCGTTACTCTTTTGGAGGCGACCACCCCAGTCAAACTACCCACCAAGCAATGTCCCCCGCAAAACGGGGTTAGGCCTCAGATAAACAAAGGGTTGTATTTCAACAATGACTCCACAACGCCTGGCGACGCCACTTCACAGTCTCCAACCTATCCTACACATCATTTATCCAAGGTCAATACTAAGCTATAGTAAAGGTGCACAGGGTCTTTTCGTCCCACTGCGGGTAAACGGCATCTTCACCGTTACTACAATTTCACCGAGCTCATGGCTGAGACAGTGTCCAGATCGTTACACCATTCGTGCAGGTCGGAACTTACCCGACAAGGAATTTCGCTACCTTAGGACCGTTATAGTTACGGCCGCCGTTTACTGGGGCTTCAATTCAATGCTTCTCCGAAGATAACATCTCCTCTTAACCTTCCAGCACCGGGCAGGTGTCAGGCCCTATACTTCATCTTACGATTTTGCAGAGCCCTGTGTTTTTGATAAACAGTCGCCTGGACCTCTTCACTGCGGCCAGCATTGCTGCTGGCGACCTTTCTCCCGAAGTTACAGGTCTATTTTGCCTAATTCCTTAGCCATGAATCTCTCGAGCACCTTAGGATTCTCTCCTCAACTACCTGTGTCGGTTTACGGTACTGGTACTAATTACCTGAAGTTTAGAGGTTTTTCTTGGAAGCCCTTAGGCGCACTATCTCTTTGTCCGAAGACTCCGAGTACTATCGTATTTCCCCAAAATCTGTGGATTTGCCTGCAGATCTTATAGGTAGGTACTTCAACGAACTATTCCGTCAGTTCGCGGCGCTTTCATCACTCCGTCACCCCATCACAGTAATTAGTAGTACGGGAATATTAACCCGTTAGCCATCGACTGTCCCTTTCGGGTTCGCCTTAGGACCAGACTAACCCACAGCTGATTAGCATAGCTGTGGAAACCTTAGTTTTTCGGTGTGCGGGTTTCTCGCCCGCATTATCGTTACTTATGCCTACATTTTCTTTTCTAACCAGTCCAGCATACCTTACGATACACCTTCAACCCTGTTAGAATGCTCCCCTACCACTTAGAGTAAACTCTAAATCCATAGCTTCGGTAATATACTTATGCCCGATTATTATCCATGCTCGTCCGCTCGACTAGTGAGCTGTTACGCACTCTTTAAATGAATGGCTGCTTCCAAGCCAACATCCTAGCTGTCTGGGCAGACAAACCTCGTTCTTTCAACTTAGTATATATTTGGGGACCTTAGCTGATGGTCTGGGTTCTTTCCCTCTCGGACTTGGACCTTAGCACCCAAGCCCTCACTGTTATGAAACATTATATAGCATTCGGAGTTTGTCAGGAATTGGTAGGCGGTGAAGCCCCCGCATCCAATCAGTAGCTCTACCTCTATATAACTTTACGCATAACGCTGCACCTAAATGCATTTCGGGGAGTACGAGCTATTTCCGAGTTTGATTGGCCTTTCACCCCTACCCACAGGTCATCCGAAGACTTTTCAACGTCAACCGGTTCGGACCTCCACTGTGTGTTACCACAGCTTCATCCTGCCCATGGGTAGATCACACGGTTTCGCGTCTAACACTACTGACTAAAGCGCCCTATTCAGACTCGCTTTCGCTACGGATCCGTGGCTTAACCACTTAACCTTGCCAGCAACGTTAACTCGTAGGCTCATTATGCAAAAGGCACGCCGTCACCCCACGAAAGGGCTCCGACCGCTTGTAAGCGTATGGTTTCAGGATCTATTTCACTCCGTTATTCACGGTTCTTTTCACCTTTCCCTCACGGTACTGGTTCACTATCGGTCTCTCAGGAGTATTTAGCCTTAGCGGATGGTCCCGCCAAATTCAGACAGGGTTTCACGTGCCCCGCCCTACTCAGGATACCACTATCTATTATACTCGTTACCCATACGGGACTATCACCCTCTATGGTGTCACTTTCCAGTAACTTCCGGTTCCTTGTACATAAAATGTCGTGGTCCTACAACCCCAATCTTGCCGTAACAACATTGGTTTGGGCTAATCCGCGTTCGCTCGCCACTACTTACGGAATCACTTTTGTTTTCTTCTCCTCCGCCTACTTAGATGTTTCAGTTCAGCGGGTTTGCCCACCTATCGGTGTACTATGTCTTCAACATAGTGGGTTGCCCCATTCAGGTATCTACGGATCAATCGGTGTGTGCCCGTCCCCGTAGCTTTTCGCAGCTTATCACGCCTTTCATCGCCTCTGAGAGCCAAGGCATCCCCCATACGCCCTTATTTTGCTTATTGTACCAATCATAAAATCAATTATGACCGTTTTTTTTGTCTTTATTATTGCTAATAAAAACGCTTTCTACTTTTTATTATTTTCTTATCTCAATATGTCAATGAACTTTAAGCCAGTGCTCAGTTTACAGTTTTTAGTATTCAGTTTGCACCGAACAACAACCACCATTTTACCGATCACTACTTTTGTGGAGAATAACGGAGTCGAACCGTTGACCTCCTGCGTGCAAGGCAGGCGCTCTAGCCAGCTGAGCTAATCCCCCATTTTTTAGTTGTCAGTTAACAGTCCTCAGTTAACAGTACTTAAAACGGTTACTCAACCTCTAAAATTTCCTTTTTCTAAGTTTACAGTCTTTTTTAATTTTTAATTCTCAATTTTTAATTGAAAACCTTAAAAAAGTAGTCCCGGGCAGACTCGAACTGCCGACCCCTACATTATCAGTGTAGTACTCTAACCAGCTGAGCTACGAGACTCTGTTTTACTTAAAATTTATTATTTGAACTAACAGCAAGAGTAAAATAGTCTTAAAATTATAATCCTATAAAGCTTCTTCTTTTTTCCTCAGCGTGTTGATAAATCAACTAACACATAAGGCTCTAGAAAGGAGGTGTTCCAGCCGCACCTTCCGGTACGGCTACCTTGTTACGACTTAGCCCTAGTTACCAGTTTTACCCTAGGCAGCTCCTTGCGGTCACCGACTTCAGGCACCCCCAGCTTCCATGGCTTGACGGGCGGTGTGTACAAGGCCCGGGAACGTATTCACCGGATCATGGCTGATATCCGATTACTAGCGATTCCAGCTTCACGGAGTCGAGTTGCAGACTCCGATCCGAACTGTGACCGGTTTTATAGATTCGCTCCTGGTCGCCCAGTGGCTGCTCTCTGTACCGGCCATTGTAGCACGTGTGTAGCCCAAGGCGTAAGGGCCGTGATGATTTGACGTCATCCCCACCTTCCTCACAGTTTGCACTGGCAGTCTTGTTAGAGTTCCCGACTTGACTCGCTGGCAACTAACAACAGGGGTTGCGCTCGTTATAGGACTTAACCTGACACCTCACGGCACGAGCTGACGACAACCATGCAGCACCTTGTAAATTGTCTTGCGAAAGATCTGTTTCCAAACCGGTCAATCTACATTTAAGCCTTGGTAAGGTTCCTCGCGTATCATCGAATTAAACCACATGCTCCACCGCTTGTGCGGGCCCCCGTCAATTCCTTTGAGTTTCATTCTTGCGAACGTACTCCCCAGGTGGGATACTTATCACTTTCGCTTAGCCACTGAAATTGCTCCCAACAGCTAGTATCCATCGTTTACGGCGTGGACTACCAGGGTATCTAATCCTGTTCGCTACCCACGCTTTCGTCCATCAGCGTCAATCAATTAGTAGTAACCTGCCTTCGCAATTGGTATTCCATGTAATCTCTAAGCATTTCACCGCTACACTACATATTCTAGTTACTTCCTAATAATTCAAGTCTAACAGTATCAATGGCCGTTCCACCGTTGAGCGATGGGCTTTCACCACTGACTTATTAAACCGCCTACGGACCCTTTAAACCCAATGATTCCGGATAACGCTTGGATCCTCCGTATTACCGCGGCTGCTGGCACGGAGTTAGCCGATCCTTATTCTTACGATACCGTCAAGTCCCGACACGTCGGGATGTTTCTTCTCGTATAAAAGCAGTTTACAATCCATAGGACCGTCATCCTGCACGCGGCATGGCTGGATCAGGCTTGCGCCCATTGTCCAATATTCCTCACTGCTGCCTCCCGTAGGAGTCTGGTCCGTGTCTCAGTACCAGTGTGGGGGATCTCCCTCTCAGGACCCCTACCCATCGTAGCCTTGGTAAGCCGTTACCTTACCAACTAGCTAATGGGACGCATGCTCATCTTTTACCGTTGTGACTTTAATAGTGGTTTCATGCGAAACTGCTATACTATGAGGTATTAATCCAAATTTCTCTGGGCTATCCCTCTGTAAAAGGTAGATTGCATACGCGTTACGCACCCGTGCGCCGGTCTCTAGATCCGAAAACCTATACCCCTCGACTTGCATGTGTTAAGCCTGCCGCTAGCGTTCATCCTGAGCCAGGATCAAACTCTTCATCGTATATTGTTGATCTTAATAAATCAAGATCGTATTGTTATTCGAATCAGTCTCTATCGGTTATTCTCTAATCTCTCGATTATCTTACTCTTTATTCTTTTGCCTTAACATCTCTGTTAAAGCGGCTGTCAATTCAATATGTCTACGAACGTGTTTCAATTTTGTTGCGCTTGTTTCTCAAAGCGGGTGCAAAAGTAGAAAACTTATTTCTAACTGGCAAATGTTTTTTGAAGTTTTTTCTAAAGAAAATTTCTTTTCTTTTTACTTCTAAAACCTACCAATCTATCAATGAACTTTCCGTGTTTTGCGGGGTGCAAATGTAACATCCGTTTTCAAATCTCACAAGCTTTTCGCAATCTTTTTTTGAAAATAAATTTTCTCTTTGATCTCGTATGCTTGTCAGTATTTAAAAGAACGTCTATCGCTGTTGCGGGTGCAAAAGTAGCTAGTTTATTCAGTTAAACAATAGCTTTTCTTAACTATTTTTAATCTTTTTTATAAATGGCTGGATGGATGGTTCTTACAAGGCGAAGTTTTTTTATGGTTTGGGTGGCTTTGTTAGGTCTTGTCTGTTTTGGGCGGTTTTAATGAGTTTTGCCGCGAAGGCACTAAGGCACGAAGGTTTCTTTTTTTCTTGCTTCTCCTGGTTTATCTTGAGTCTTAAATAAGACACAAAGCTAGATTTTACTGCGATTTATAGTTTCATGCAAAGACATAAAGACGCTAAGCTTTGCTTTTTGGAGCATTTTGTTTCTCTTTTATATTAAATGTTTCTTTTCAAAACTACTGCCCTAGCCCCGATGGGAGGGAAAATCCTTTTGTGGTGGGGTTCACCACAAAAGATTGGAAGGACAGCGGGAAATAGCTCCTAATCTTTATTAAATTCCAAATCTTTAAAATTCCAAATTCCAATAAAAGCTAGTCTATGTATTAGTATGTGAAAATTGCTCTTATATATTATAGTAGAAACTTGTCCTTATATATAGGTACAAAAAATAAATCCGACGGCTTTTGAAAACTGTCGGGTTATGGGAATGAAATCTTACCTTATATATAGGAAGGTTATTTTTTATTGAGTGTCTTAGCTTTTGCTTCCCAATGATTCATTAGATCGTCGTAGTTTACAGGATTAGCGGATTTTTGATTTACCAGGCGACCGGATTCAAATGCTCTGAGAAGAATGGTTTCTATTAGATAGTCTTCGTTGACTTCGTAGGGTTTGTATTCGGTTTTTAGGCTAATGTCGAATAAATTGGCTGTTGTATTGGATACAAAGGCTTTGAAACCGCTTTTTAGGGTTTTAATTAATTCGTATGTTGTGATGCCGGTTTGTCTGTGAACAAGCTTGACCAGAATTTGACCTTGTTTACGCGAAAGCTTTTTAAGTCTTGCCTCGAATTCATTATTAAGGTAATCTTCTACTATTTTAAAGTACTTCTTCTTTTCGCGGTTGGTTTTTAAACGTGCCATTCCGCTATTCAGCGCTGTTAATCTATCAGCGGCTAGTTTTGCGTAGGGATATACTTTATAAACCCTGTTTTGAAGGATCAGGAATTGCTTTTGCGCTTCGGGATCGAGTTTTTCTTTCGAAATAATAATCTCGGGCAATTGAATTGTATCATTCAAAATAGAGTCTTGCTCGGTTAATATATAACCCATTTGCTGGTTTTCTTTGGTTGTAACCTGAGCCTGAGTTGTAAACGAAATCAACACGAGGAATAAAATACAGTAGGTAAATCTCATTGAATCATAATTTAAGTGTAAAATTATATATTTATATACAACTCTAATACCAAATTTATAAATTAGCAAAAAAATATTTTTATGAGCACAGAATCTATCTTAAAAGATACCTCGATTGCTTTCCTGGAAAGCTACCTAAATAACGCCTCTCCTACTGGCTACGAAAGCGAAGGGCAAAAACTTTGGATGAATTATTTAAAACCTTATGTAGATACTTTTATTACGGATACTTACGGAACTGCTGTTGGAGTTATAAATCCTGATGCGCCTTTTAAGGTTGTAATTGAAGGGCATGCAGATGAAATTTCGTGGTATGTAAACTACATTACTGATGATGGTTTATTATATGTTATTAGAAATGGTGGATCTGATCATCAGATTGCACCATCGAAAAGGGTTCACATTCATACTAAAAAAGGCATTGTAAAGGGTGTTTTTGGCTGGCCGGCGATTCATACGCGTTTGCGTGATAAGGAAGAGGCTCCAAAAATTAGTAATATTTTTATTGATTTGGGTTGCGAAACTAAAGAACAGGTTCTGGAAATGGGCGTACATGTGGGTTGCGTGATTACTTATCCTGATGAATTTATGATCCTGAACGAAAATAAATTTGTTTGTCGTGCGATTGATAACAGAATGGGCGGTTTTATGATTGCCGAAGTGGCTCGTTTATTAAAAGAAAACAACAAGACACTTCCGTTTGGTTTGTATATCGTGAATTCGGTTCAGGAAGAAATTGGTCTTCGTGGTGCTGAAATGATTGCTCAGACTATTAAACCTAATGTTGCTATTGTAACTGATGTTTGCCACGATACGACTACACCTATGATTGATAAAAAGGTTGAAGGTGACCTTAAAATGGGTAAAGGTCCTGTTATTGCTTATGCTCCGGCGGTACAAAACAAATTGCGTGATTTAATTGTTGATACTGCCGAAGAGAATAAGATTCCGTTTCAGCGTCATGCAACTTCTCGTGCTACGGGAACTGACACTGATGCTTTTGCTTATAGTAATGGCGGCGTAGCATCGGCATTGATATCTTTGCCTTTGCGTTATATGCATACAACTGTAGAAATGGTGCATAGAGAAGATGTTGAAAATGTGATTCAGTTGATTTATGAATCGTTACTGAAAATTGAAAACAATGAAACTTTTTCTTATTTTAAATAAGAACTGATTGAAAAACGCAAATTCGGTTATTTTTATAAATGGCCGAATTTGCAAATATAAAACTGCATGAAGATACTATTACTCGAAGACGATTTTACTTTATCTAAAGAAATCTCAGCGTTCTTTACTACAAAAGGATTCGAGTGTTTCCCCTATTATGATGGTACTTTGTTATTAAAAAAATATTTTCCTTACGATTATGATTTAATCATTCTTGATATTAATGTTCCCGGTACAAACGGAATTGATGTTTGCAAAGGTATTCGTGAGGTTGATAAAAAAACACCAATCATTATGTTAACGGCTTTTAGCGATATTGAGGATAAATTATCTTCTTTTGATAATGGTGCCGATGATTATCTGGTGAAGCCTTTTCATTTTGAAGAATTATTTGCCCGCATTTCATCTTTGTTAAGACGAAAAGATATTCCGCAGCAAAGTGAAAGCAAGATTATTATAAATGATTTAGAAATTCTGGAAGATGATATGAAAATTTTTCGCTCAGGTGAAGAGATTAAACTGACTCCCAAGGAATTTAAACTCATTTTGATTTTGGCTCATGCCAAAGGAAAAGTATTATCTAAACAATTTATAGCCGAAAAACTTTGGGATTATCATATTGAAACCAATCAGAATACGATTGAAGTTTATATCAATTTTCTGAGGAAAAAAATAGATAAAGACCATGAAACAAAACTTATCAGGACCAAGGTGGGTTACGGATATTATTTGAGCGATCAGGAATGACATTAAAAAATCGAATATCACTTTTAGTAAGTTTATTATTTACAATCCTTTTTGGGTTGGCTTCTACTTTGATATTTGTTTTGTATTCCAATTTCAGGAAAGATGAATTCAGGGATCGTCTTGAAATTAAGGCGCTATCGAATATTAAACTTCTTGTAAATGTAAAGGAAATCGATAATCAGCTTTTGAAGATGATTGATCAAAATTCGATCAATAAATTGTATGATGAGAAAACTTTGGTTTTTGATTCTAATTACAAACTTATTTATAGTAGTATTGATGATGCAAAAATAAAATGGTCTATAGATGATCTAAAATATCTAAAAAAGCATAAAACCTTTTTTAAGAAACAAGGAAACTATGAGGTTTATGGTGTTTTTTATGATACCAATGACAGGGATTTTTATGCTTTAATATCGGCCACAGATAATTTTGGTCAACGCAGATTGCTATTTTTAAGATATACACTAATAGTTTCTTATATCTTTTTTACATGTATTTGCTGGGTAGTTACTTCGATTACGGTTAAAAAATTAATGAGTCCGCTAAATACTTTTCATCAGAAAATAAAGAATATAAACGAGAACAATCTTGATACTCGTGTAGAATCAAAAAGCAATAAGGATGAAATTGATTTGATTGCGAATGAGTTCAATTTTATGATGGACAGGATCGAAATCTCCTATCAAAGGCAAAAAGAATTTACTGCACATGCTTCTCACGAACTTAGAACTCCGTTATCCAGAATTACTTCGCAAATAGAAAACGTAATCGCTGATACTAAGACCAGCAATGAGAGAAAGAGTTTTTTGAAGACTATTTTATCTGATGTAAATCAATTAACTGAATTAATTAATTCGCTTTTGATTTTATCTAAAATAGATAATAAGAAACATGAAAGTAATGAAGTTCATCGTATGGATGAAATCTTATTTTCGGCTATAGAGAATTTAAATAAAAGCTATCCTGAGTTTTTAATTTTGTTCGAAATAGAAGAAAGCGATAATATAGATACTGCCTTAGAAATAAAAGGCAATAAAAATTTATTGGAAATCGCTATAAGCAATGTACTTAAGAATGCTTGTGTTTACTCTGATAATAAACAGGCGAAAGTTGTTATTAGCACTCAGGATAATAACTTAATTATTTCTATTTCTAACACGGGGAACACGCTAAAAGAAAATGAACAAAAAATTCTTTTTCAACCTTTTATGCGTGGCAAAAATTCAAAAGGAACTTCAGGCTTTGGCCTTGGTTTGCGTATTGTGCAACGCATCTTAACATTGCACAAAGCAAACATAACTTACAGTATTCCAGAGATTAACACGAATTTATTTCAGTTATTTTTTCATTTTTAAATTATTTTAAGGTATTTTTAAGGTAGATTTTAAGGAGTCTTAAAGTCTGGTGATAGCATATTTGTATAATTAAAAATAATACAATGAGAAAACTCTGTGCATTCATACTTGTACTTTTCGGTCCGGTAGTTTTGGCTCAAAAAACAGTCACCCTTCAGGACTGTGAAAGCCAATTTCTTAAAAACAACCTTTTTTTGTTGGCATCACAATATAATATCGATGCATCGAAAGCATTAACGATTCAGGCCCGTATTTGGGACAATCCATCCATTACCGCAGAATTAAACGCTTACAACCCCGAGCGGAAGCAATATTTTGATATTGGGAAAGACGGACAAAAAGTATTTGGGATTGAGCAATTGATTTATTTAGGTGGAAAAAAACGCAATGAAATTAAGCTGGCTCAAACTAATGAAAAGCTAGCCGAACTACAGTTTAATGATCTGTTGAGGACTTTAAAACTTCAATTGCGAAAAAGTTTTTTCACCGTTTATTACAACACAAAAAGTCTTGAAACTACAGACAAACAACTGGTTCACATTGAAGACTTAATTAACTCCTACTCTATTCAGGCGCAAAAAGGAAATGTTCCTTTGCGGGATGTGGTGCGTTTACAATCTCTGTTTTTAAATTTTAAGAATGAAAGAATGGGAGTTGTAAATGAAAATATTGAAGAGCAAGCCAACTTAAAATTATTACTGAATTCTGCTGAAAATATTGTTCCTGATGTTTCAAAGGAAGAATTTAATAAATACATTAAAACAATTCCGTTTGATCTTAAGGCTTTTCAAGATGATGCTATCGCAAATCGTCCTGATTATTTAGCCAAACAAAAAGATATTGAAGCAAACGAAATAAATGTAAAATGGCAAAAATCCCTTTCGATTCCGGATCTTACTCTTGGAGCCAATTATGATCAGCGAAGCGGAGCTTTTAATAACGAAGCTAATTTGACACTTGGAATTCCGTTACCTCTTTGGAATAAAAACAAAGGAAACATCAAATATGCACAAACGATTTTAGAACAATCAAAAATTGAGAAGCAAAATTTTGACTTGCAGTTGCAAACCGAAATTACATCGGCATGGAACAAATGGGACGAATCCCGCAAAAACTATGTTGTGATAAAACCTACTGTAAATTCAGACTTTGAAGCGGTTTATAACGGAATCCTGACCAACTTTCAGAAACGAAATATCAGTTTATTAGAGTTTACTGATTTTATGGAGAGTTATAATCAGGCTTCTATACTGGTAAATGAATTAAAGAAAAAAGTAGTGCTTTCGGGCGAAGAACTTAATAGTACCATCAACAAAGACTTATTCTAAAACTAAACAAAATGAAATATAAACTAATTATAGGAATTGCTCTTGTGAGTTTATCAATCGCAAGCTGCAAAAAGGAAGTTGAAAATCCTGATACTAATACGTCTTTTGCTTTGAGCGATTCGATGCTTAAAACAACTACTACAGCCGAAGCACAAACTCAGCCTGTCAAAAACGTTTTAAGTTTTTACGGGAAAATTACCGCTGATAACAATAAAATGATTGACGTTTACCCGCTTGTTGGCGGAAACGTGATCAAAGTAAATGTAGAACTTGGAGATTATGTGCGTAAAGGACAAGTTTTGGCTACGATAAAAAGTACCGATATTGCTGATTTTGAAAAACAATCGATTGATGCTAAAAACGATTTACTGGTAGCGAAAAATCAAATGAAAGTTGCTCAGGAATTATTTGACGGAAAATTAAATTCTGAAAGTGATGTTCTTCAGGCAAAATCTGAAGTAAATAAAGCGCAATCTCAATTGAGTAAAATTCAGGAAACGTATAAAATATACAACATCAAAGCGGGTTCGATTTACGAAGTAACTGCACCAATTAGTGGTTTTATTATTCAAAAAAGCATCAATCAGGATATGCTTTTACGAAATGACCGTTCTGAAAACATTTTTGATATTGCTGAGATTAGCGAAGTTTGGGCTTTGGCGAATATTAATGAAATAGACATTAATAAAGTAAAATTAGGAATCGATGCTGATGTCACAACCTTAAGTTATCCTGATAAAGTTTTTAAAGGAAAAGTCGATAAAATTTTCAACGTTATCGATCCCGAAACTAAGGCCATGCAGGCACGTATAAAATTACAGAATCCCGGTTATATGCTAAAGCCTGATATGAATGCCAATATCAAACTGTCTTATAGCGAAGGAGACAGTATGATAGCCGTACCGAGTAAGGCAATTGTTTTTGATAAAAGCAAAAACTTTGTAATGGTATTTAAGGATCGTAATAACATCGAAACAAGACAAGTAGATGTTTACAGAGTTGTTGGTGATGTAACCTACATTTCTAAAGGTTTAAAAGAAAATGAGAAAGTAATTACCAACAATCAGTTATTTATTTATCGCGCTTTAAACGAATAAGACATGAACAAATTCATACGAAATATTATTGCTTTTTCGCTAAAGAATAAAGCGTTTACCTTTTTCTGGGTAGGATTATTAGCAGTCGCCGGGTTTATTTCTTTCAAAAATATGCCTATTGACGCATTTCCGGATGTAACAAATACTCAAATCATCATCATAACGCAATGGAACGGGAAAAGTGCCGAAGAAGTAGAGCGATTTGTAACCTCGCCTATCGAGATCTCGATGAACTCGGTTCAAAAAAAGACAAGCGTTCGTAGTATTACGATGTTTGGATTATCGGTAATCAAAATTATTTTTGATGACGGCGTAGACGATCAGTTTGCGCGTCTTCAGGTAAACAATTTATTAAAAAATGTCTCGCTTCCGGATGATGTAGAACCGGATGTTCAGCCGCCTTATGGGCCTACCGGTGAGATTTTTAGATATATTGTAAAAAGTGACAGCAGAGATAGTAGAGAGTTACTAACTTACCAAAACTGGGTAATTGACAAACAACTTCGCTCTGTTCCCGGTGTTGCTGATTTGAATGTTTTTGGAGGACAAACCAAAACATACGAAGTTGGTGTTGACCCAATTAAACTAGCCAAATACAACATTACACCACTTCAGGTTTATAACGCTGTAAATGCAGGAAACTTAAATGTGGGTGGAGATATTATCGAAAAAAACGGTCAGGCTTTTGTAGTTCGTGGCGTTGGACTTCTAAAATCGATTCAGGATATCGAAAATATTATTGTTGATGATGCGAACGGGAATCCTATTTTAGTAAAAAACCTGGCTTCGGTTTATGAAAGCGCCATGCCTAGAGTTGGCCAAACCGGATTAGGCAAAAATGATGATGTTGTCGAAGGTATAATTGTAATGCGAAAAGGTGAAAATCCTCAGGAGACACTAGCATTAATAAAAGCAAAAATAAAAGACTTAAACGATAATGTTCTTCCAAAAGACATCAAGTTAGTAACTTTTTATGATCGTGATAATTTAATGAATTTCACGACCGAAACTGTAATGCATAACTTATTTGAAGGAATTATTCTGGTTACCTGCGTTGTATTCCTCTTTATGGCCGACTGGAGAACTACTTTTACCGTTTCGATTGTTATTCCGCTCTCTTTATTATTTGCCTTTTTATGTCTAAAAATGATGGGAATGAGCGCGAACTTACTGAGTTTGGGTGCGGTCGATTTCGGGATTATTATTGATGGTGCCGTGGTAATGGTCGAAGGATTATTTGTCGTCTTAGATCATAGGGCGCATCAATTAGGAATGACAGCATATAATAAAATTGCAAAAGGAAGTTTGATTAAAAAAACCGGAGCCGAAATGGGTAAAGCCATCTTCTTTTCTAAATTAATCATTATTACTGCCTTATTACCCATATTCTCATTCCAGAAAGTAGAAGGAAAAATGTTTTCTCCCCTAGCCTATACATTAGGTTTTGCTTTAATGGGCGCATTACTTTTTACCCTGACTTTAGTTCCTGTTTTATCGCATATACTTTTAAATAAAAATGTAAAAGAAAAAAATAATCCGTTTGTTAATTTCTGGGATCGAATTGTAGGTAAAAGTTTTGCCTGGACTTTTAAGCATAAAGTACAAACCTTAATTGGTTCAATCTCGCTTTTGGTAGTGGTTTTCTTTTCGGCTACTTTTTTAGGAACAGAGTTTTTACCACAACTTAACGAAGGAGCTTTATGGGTTACGGCAGAATTGCCTATGAGTACTTCATTGCCGGAAAGTGTAAAAACAGCTGCGATAATTAGAAAAGATCTGGAAAGTTTTCCTGAGGTAAAAAATGTTTTATCGCAAACCGGACGAAGTAATGACGGAACTGACCCAAATGGATTTGGATTTATACAACTTCAGGTTGATTTAAAACCAAAATCAGAATGGAAACGAAAAATCAGCATGGATGATTTGATTAATGAAATGGATGAAAAACTACGCGTTCATCAGGGAATTACTTATAATTATTCGCAACCGGTAATTGATAACGTAGCAGAATCTGTGGCAGGATTTAAAGCCTCAAATGCTGTTAAAATTTATGGAGATGATCTGGATAAATTAGACGAGTTATCAAACGAAGTTTTGGCACAAATAAAAAATATTCCGGGTATAAAAGATGCCGGAATTCTAAGAAATGTTGGTCAGCCTGAAATTAGTGTTATACTCGACAGAGATAAAATGGCAGCTTACGGAGTAACATTAAGTGATGCACAAGCGGTTTTAGAATTAGCTTTTGGAGGAAAAACAGCAACAGAAAAATATGAAGACGATAAAAAGTTTGATGTCAGAGTTCGTTTTTCTAAGGAATATCGTAAAGATGAAAATGATATTGCCGAACTTAAAGTTCCAACTATTAGCGGTATTAAAATTCCATTGAAAGAAATCTCTGATTTAAAAACCATAACGGGGCCGGCATTTATTTACAGAGATAATACCAAACGTTTTATAGGTGTAAAATTCTCTGTTCGTGATCGAGATTTAGGAAGTACCATTGCAGAAGCACAGGCAAAAGTGGCTAAAATGAAACTTCCAAACGGATATACCGTAGGATGGACAGGAGAATTTGAAAATCAGGTTCGCGCCAGTGCCCGTTTGGCTCAGGTTGTTCCTATCAGTTTAATCGGGATATTTGTTCTCTTGTTTATTTTATTTGGCAATATCAAAGATTCATTACTGGTTCTGGCGAATGTTCCTTTTGCGATTATTGGAGGAATTATTGCACTGCATCTTACCAGAATGAACTTCGGAATCTCTGCAGGAGTTGGTTTTATTGCCTTGCTGGGAATTTGTATTCAAAACGGAGTTATTCTGATATCCGAATTTCATCATAATTTAAAAGCCAAGTTCACACTCGAAGAATCGATATTTATGGGTGTAAAAGCCAGAACAAGAGCCGTGGTCATGACCGCACTTATGGCATCTATAGGTTTAATGCCTGCAGCAATTTCAACTGGAATTGGTTCTGAGTCACAAAAACCATTGGCAATTGTTATTATCGGAGGATTAATTACTGCAACTGTTTTAACACTTTTGGTTTTCCCTATTATATTTTGGGTGTTCAACCGCAAAAAACATATTCCAATCGAATAAAGAAATTGAAGATTGATTAATTGGTTAAATTAATTTGATTAGGTTTGAAAGAAAAAAGCATCATTATTTTTAATGGTGCTTTTTTTATTTTTACTAAATATTACTTCATTATCTTGCGTCTTATTTTTATTACATATAAAACCTTATGAAGTATATTTATTTTTTAGTGAGCGTTTTCTTCATTTCGCTACTTGCCTCGGTCATCAACCCAAAAGAAGGTTTTACTTGCTTTCTCGAAGTAATTCCTGCCATTATCGGATTTTTGATTTTAGCATTCACTTTCAAAAAATTTAGGTTTACCAATTTTACCTATACTTTAATTTTAATTCATTGCATCATTCTGTTCATTGGCGGACATTATACGTACGCCGAAGTTCCGTTTTTTGACTACATCAAAGAAGTTTTTCATCAAAGCAGAAACAATTATGATAAAGTAGGTCATTTTGCGCAAGGTTTGGTTCCGGCAATGATCATAAGAGAACTATTTATTCGCAAAAAAGTAATTGCCAATCAAAGTTTCTTCAATTTTATTATAGTTTCCATTTGTCTGGCTATTAGCGCAGCATATGAATTTATCGAATGGTTTGTTTCGATAGCAACCGGAGATGGCGGCGATGCATTTTTAGGAACACAAGGATATGTTTGGGATACACAATCGGATATGCTATTTGCTACGATTGGTGCAATTGTGGGATTGATTCTATTTTCGAAAATACAAGATAATCAGATTCAAAAAACAGACTTTTAAGAATCTTCTGTTTTTTTAGGAGCTATTCCCGCTGTCCTTCCAAATCTTTTGTCCGCCGCGGCTGACAAAAGGATTTTCCCTCCCATCGGGGCTAAAAAAGTATCCAAATAAAAAACGACCTTCTGCTCAAGGAAGGTCGTTTTGTATACTAACTCAAAAACTCGATTTAAACTTTTATTTCAAATCTTTCAAAATGGCAATAGCCTCTGTTGCATTTGATAATTGTGCATATTTTAAAGCTGTAAACCCTTTGTCATTTCTAACAGATGCATTTGCTCCGTTTGCTAATAAAACTTTTAGAATATCTACTTTGTTATAACGTGCAGCTATCATCAAAGGTGACAGATCTTCAGATAATTGATTTACATCAGCTCCGTATTCTATTAATTTTTTAACAAAATCAAGATCTCCTTTACTCACAGCCACATTTAGTGGAGTTGAGAAACTGTTTACGATTTCCATTTGTGGTTGTACAAATGATGGTTGATTTGAAGCCATTGAAACATTTGCAAATGCTACTAAAGCTACTCCTAAATAAATGATTGAATTTTTCATAATGATTGATTGTTAATTGTTGATTGATTAATGATGATTTTTAATTTCTATGTAAATGTACTTCTAATTCATGTATTATGCATAACAAAGTACCATGTTTTAACTAATTCTTAACTTTTAGATAACAAATATCCAAGAAGCTTAAAATTTATGTTATCTCTTTTTAAAAAAGCTTCTACATAATAGACGCTATCTTATTCAAAATGTTACAGTAAAAATGAAAAAATATCAAAAAAAATATCATATCATAAATTCAAGCCCTTAGTTTTTTTAAATTTACTCTATATTTAAATCACATTAAATAAACAAGTTGCCATTTAATAAACAAACAAAAACCAATTAACAACCTTAAAACCAAAAATTATGGGAATCATTAAAAAAATTCTGATCGTCCTCATTTTGATTATTGCCATCGTATTAATCGCGGCGTATGTGATGCCAAAAAACTATGCAATCGAGAGAGAAATTACGATCAATAAACCAGTTGATACCGTTTTTAATTACGTAAGATCCTTAAAAAATCAAAACGAATTTAGTGTTTGGGCCAATACCGATCCAAAAATGAAAGTAACTTATACCGGAACTGATGGAGAAGTTGGATCAAAATCTGCGTGGGAAAGTGATGTAAAAGAAGTTGGTGTTGGCGAGCAGGAAATTACCAATATAACTACAGGAAAACGTATCGATTTTGCTTTGCGCTTCAAAAAACCAATGGAAGATACAGCCGTAGGTTTTATGTCTACAGAAACTGTTTCAGGAAATCAAACCAAAGTAAAATGGGGGATTAATGGCGTTATTCCCTACCCAATGAATATCATGCTGCCCATGATGAAAATGGATCAAATGATTGGGAATGATTTGCAAAAAGGTCTTGAAAATCTAAAGGATAAATTACAGGAATAATCTATATCGCTAATAAATAAAAAAGCATCAGCTATAACTGATGCTTTTTTGCTAATCTTATTTTGCATTTTTCAAAATTGCGATAGATTCAGTAGCTTTTGCGTACTCTGCGAAATTTATTGCTCTTAAACCTTTTTCATTCTCGATCCTGGGATTAGCTCCGCTAGCCAATAAAACCTTAATAATTTCAAATTTATTAAAACGGGCTGCCAACATCAAAGGTGACATATCTCTAACCAACTTATTTACATTGGTTCCGTATTCAATTAATTTTTTAACCTTTTCAATATCTCCCTCACATACGGCGTAATGTAGAGACGACACTTCATTAGCAGGAGAATCGATTGGATCTTTTACTAATTGCCTGATATTCGATGCTTTCGATACTTGTGTAGACATAGCCAGAGCTAAACCTAAAATAATTACTGATTTTTTCATGTTGATTGATTGATTTTATGATTGATGTAAAAATTAAATTAATGCTTAAATATCATTCTTAATTTTTTTGATTACTATAGTAGTCGTCTAAACAATCAAATATGTTACACATAAATGAAAAAAAAATTAAATAAAAAAAGTGCAACTCAGAGAAACGCTTCATTGCACTTCTATTTGCTTCTCTACTATCTTTATTCTAAATTGAACTTTTTAGTAAAAATTTACACAAAAGAAAATGCCTTGCTATTAGTATAACAAGGCATTTTTATTTTTAAAAGTTTACGGTTAAATAAGCCCGAAAACTACTCTTTAGTACTTAAATACTCTACTACATTTTTCTCAATACGCTGATCGATATTTGCAATATCTGCCTTAACGAATTTTTCTCCTAAGATATTTTCATACAATTCAATATATCTTTCAGAAACTGATTCAATGTAAGCGTCTGTCATCTCTGGAATTTGTTGCCCGTCCTGCCCTTGAAAACCATTTTCGATCAACCAACGACGAACGAATTCTTTTGATAATTGTTTTTGTTCTTCTCCTTTATCTTGTCTTTCCTGATATCCATCGGCATAAAAATAACGAGAAGAATCCGGTGTATGAATTTCATCAATTAAAACAATAACACCATCTTTCGTTTTTCCGAATTCGTATTTTGTATCCACTAAAATTAATCCGCGTTCTGAAGCAATTTCAGTCCCTCTTTGAAACAAATCACGCGTATATTTTTCTAATACAATATAATCTTCTTCTGTAACAATTCCTTTAGCCAAAATATCTTCACGAGAAATATCTTCGTCATGAGAACCATTATCTGCTTTTGTAGTTGGCGTAATAATTGGTTCAGGAAATTTATCGTTTTCCTTTAAACCTTCTGCCATAGTTACACCACAAATTTGTCTCTTTCCGGCAGCATACTCACGAGCAGCATGTCCTGAAACATAACCGCGAATAACCATTTCTACTTTAAAAGGCTCACATAAATGTCCTACAGCAACATTAGGATCCGGAGTTGCAATCAACCAGTTTGGTACAATATCTTCTGTCAATTCCATAAATCTCGTTGCAATCTGATTCAGGATTTGCCCTTTGTACGGAATACCTTTTGGTAAAACCACGTCAAAAGCCGAAAGTCTGTCGGTTGCTACCATTACCAAAAGGTCGTCATTGATGTTGTAAACTTCTCTAACTTTTCCGCGGTAAACTGATTTCTGATCTGGAAAATTAAAGTTTGTAGTTGTGATTGTATTGCTCATTATTGCTAGTTGTGTTGTTTTTTATGAATGCAAATTTAAAACTAATTAAAAGAGCAAGCAAGTTTTTCAGTATTCAGTTTTCAGTCGCAATATTCAGTCGCAGTATTCAGTCGCAGTATTCACTCTCGATCTCGGTCTTTGCGCGAGCTCTGTCAAAGTTTTAAACTTTGACAAAGCTTTAACTAGGTTTTCAAACCCTCTGTAAACTGCTTTTCACTGTGACTGAAAACTGAGATTGAGACCGCGACTGAAAACTGTAAACTTATTTAAGAAGCGTTGAATTAAACAAATTCAAAATTCTGCTGTATTCATCAATCCAGGAATAAGTTTCTTTAAAACCGTGAGATTCAACAGGGAAAGAAGCAAGAATCCAATTTTTCTTTTGTAATTCTATAAAACGTTGTGACAAACGTACAATGTCTTTATATTCAACATTATCATCCACCATTCCGTGTAACATTACCAAATTTCCTTTTAAATTATCTGCATAATAAATAGGAGAACTTTTTTTGTAAGCTTCAGGATCTGTTTCCGGAAAATTTAGAATATTGCCAGTGTATCCGTGATTATAATGTGCCCAATCTGTAACCGAACGCAATGCCGCGCCCGAAGCAAATTCGCCGGGAGTAGTCAGCATTCCCATTAGAGTAATAAATCCACCGTATGAACCTCCGTAGATCCCTACTCTATTGGCATCAATTCCATATTTTTCTACTAATATTTTTTTCCCGTCAAGATGATCAGATAAATCTTTTCCTCCCATAAAACGGTAAATTCCGGTTCTAAAATCACGTCCGTAGCCGTCACTTCCTCTATAATCGATGTCCAGAACTGTATAACCTAAATCAGTCAACATGTTATGAAACATATATTCTCTATAATAATTACTCCAATAATTGTGAGCATTTTGCAAATAACCCGCACCATGAACAAAAATCACAGCAGCTTTGTTTGCGTTTTCTGATTTAGGCGTATACAATCTTGCATTTACAGGAGTTCCGTCTTGTGCTTTGAATGTAATTACTTCAGGTTCTCTCCATTTATAGCTTTTGAAACTTTCTGATACCGAAGAAGAAATTTGCTGTAAAGTCGTATTCTTTTTATTGTCGGCAATATAAAAATCCCAAGGAATATTTTTATACGAATAACGAACCAAAAGTGATTTTTCGTCAGGAGAAACTACTACTTCATGCGCTCCGTCTTTTGTTAAAATTGGTTCTAAAGCTCCACCTGTTGCTTCTAGTTTATAGAAATTTCTATTTCCCGGATGTGTTGTATTTGTGGTTAAATAAAATACCTTTTTATCTTTAGATAATGTAACATCACGAACTTCCCAATTTCCAGTTGTAAGTTGTGTTTTCTTACCTGATTTTACATTATAAGTATACAAATGCGAATATCCTGTGGCTTCAGACTGGAAATAAATCGTCTCATTATCTGCCAGAAAACCTAAAGTTCCTGAATCAAAAGAATACGAAGGAATTCCGGGACCTGCAATCCACGCATCATCATGCTGATGTTCGATTTCTTTAAAAGTTCCGTTTTCAAGATTTAAATTTACCAGCCATCTGTCTTTATTATCCTGACTTCTGATTTCGACAATTGCCAAAGATCCATCTTCATTATAAACTGGAGCCTGAGAAGTAACTAGTTTATCTTCTTTGGCTTTGTTTTTTAAATTATCATACGATTCATAATACTTTGGAGTATCCTGAATATGACTTAAAGTCGAAAAATTGACATAATAAACGGTATCTTTTGCTAAAGAATAAATTCCGAATTTAGTTTTTACAAAATTAGCCGTTGACACTTTTTCTTTGGTATCAGGAGTTTGATTATAACCATCATCTGTTATAAAAACTTCCATTTTCTCTTTTTTCACATCAGATTCTTCTACCAGACTAAAAGTGGCGAAATTTCCATTTGGATTTGCTTTTAGATTGTAGAAATTATCTTTTCCATAAAAATATTCTTTAGCAAAATCAGATTTAACGGCTTTGCTTTTGGCAAGATTCCATTGTTTTTTAGCTTCCTTATCTCTAATAAACAGAAATAATTCTTTTTGTTGCGTCTTTAAAAAAGAATCTTTACCAGCTGGTTTTTCTTTTTTAGTACCTTTATTAAAGTTGGTTATTTGCAGCATTGTTCCTTCTTTAGTATTGTATTTAAAAATATTATCATTTTGTTCAAAGAATACTATTCCATTTGCTGCGCCTAATTGAAGGTTTGAAATTGGAGTACTTTGCTGAATAATTTTCTTTATCGTTTTTGTGCTAATTGTATACGAATACAATCCTCCGTTATCAGTATAATAAGCAACATCAGAATTTGGTTTTCTTTTAAAATCAAGTTTCGAAAAAGCAGCTTCTTTTGGTTCTGCCAAAACTGATTTTGCTGCTCCTTTTTGCCAGAAATAAGTACTTGTTCCTAAATCATTGGTTGGATTCCATTCAAAATATACTTTTTTACCATCCAGAGACCAGCGTCCGTTTGTAGGTTGATTTCCAATAAAAGATTCGCCTTTCATTATTTCTTCCAATTTTAATGTTTGGCTTTTGCCCGAAATTGAAAAAATTAAAAGGGCAATGATAAAAATGTTTTTTGTCATGGTATTCGTTTTTTGATAAAACAAAAATACACTTTGAAAATTATTAAAAAAGTTTTTTTGTTATTTGCTTGCGAAATCATTTGTAAATTTTTCATTTAATAAAAAAATCCCTGAAGAATTAACTTCAGGGATCTTAATTTTATGAAAAGCCTAAAATTCTAATTTCAGCAATTTCAAACTCTTTTATTATTTTAAATTAGCTTACAGCAAATTCTTTATTTAAAATTTTCGTTGCTATATATTGTGCTACTCCATCTTCTGCATTAGTTTTAATGACTTCTAAATCAGGTAAAGTTTCCTTGAGCAATGCCGGAGCATTTCCCATAATTAAACCTTTTCCTGATGCAGATAACATTTGAACGTCATTGAAACCGTCTCCAAATGAAATCGCCTGATCCAGAGTAAAACCTTGTTTTTCAAGTACCATTTCGATCGCAACTGCTTTATCAATAGATTTATCCATAAATTCTAAACACGTTGGCAAGCTAAAAGCGTGGTGCAAATATTCTGAAGAATGGACTAAAATATCATCTTTCAACTTCACTAATTTTTCATGATTATCACAGGAGAAGAAAATTTTAATTGCGCCAAAATCTTCCAGGTTTTTATAATCAACCAATTCCGGATGGTATTTTAAATCGGCCTGAAAAGCATTTAGTTTTTCGCTCCATTTATTGGTTTGCCAAACATTTTCTTTGAATAAAACAACTGTAATTTCGGGATCGATTTCGACATTTAATGCAGCTTTTACAACATCACTATTTAAGTTGAATGCAAAAAGCTCTTCTTTTTCCGGTGAATGAATTCTGGCTCCGTTTGAACTTACAAGAAAAACCGGAACTTCCAGCGTTTCGATAATAGCCATTGCATCAAGATGATGACGTCCTGTAGCCACAACAATAAGATAATTTTGATTGTGAAGTTCCTGAAAAATTGATTTGGTGTAATCTGATATTCTGTGTTGAGGGTTGAGTAAAGTTCCGTCAAGGTCGGTCACTACAACTTTTATATTTTTTAATTTTGTCATATTAAAGATCAAGTATTTATGATGTGTAAATTTACGGCTTTACCGCAAGAAGAGCAAAGATAAAAGGGCTTTAAAGACCAAAATAGTTGAAGTTTATTATTTATTTAACTATTTCGTCAAATACTGTTTTTTTAGTTATGTTAATCAATATAAAATAGTTAATCACTAAATTGTCCATCATGTCCGCTTACTCTCGATAAGGCTGATCCATTTTTAAAAACTAATTGAAGTCCGTGTTCTTCCTCCCATTCACAACCGCAAGAAACACACAAATAAAAATCACCGTTTTCGTCCCAATTAATAATTATCTCATTTGGATAAACAAAATCCCAAATTTCTTCGACGGCTTTAATATCAAGGTCTTCCGTATATCCAAAGTTTAAAGTTTCATCATAATACTTAAAAACTAGTTGTGAATCTTTTATTCTTTCTTCTACAGTTATATTTAAGAAATTTTCTAATACTTTATCTGCTTCAGATAGATATGGTTCATGTTTTGCTTCTACAAATCCAATTTTTAATTTCTTGTTATTGAAATATGGTATTGTGTAAGGCTCGCTTTCAAAAAAATCTTCATCATATTCCAAAGGTTGAAGCTGTCCAACTATTTTCGATTCCATATAATTTATTCTAACTGTTTTTATATAATTCCAAAGCTTTCTGCAAAACCGTTTCAATTCTTTCCAACGGCAAATCTTCATTTGGGTCAAGTAACATAATCTTCATTCTCGAACGAGCTTCCTGAATTAAAAAAGGTTCATCAAAGTGTTTACCTTCAGCAATTCCGATATAAGGTTGTTTGAATTTCTTATGAATCCATAAATAGCAAAACATTTTTCCTTTATAACAAAAAAACGGCATTCCGTATTTTAGAACATTAGTAATGTCTTTGTCTTGTTTTAGAATAATTTCTTTTAATGCCAAAAATATCCCTTGTATGGGTTCTTCTTGTTTGAAGTAGAAATCATCCAGTTGTTTCATTTTTATAATTTTAATCTATAGTCCGTAACCTCTTTTCCAATCTTCCATTTTTTTTGGATGCTCGCTATCATTTGGATAATTTGCTTTCACAAACTCAAATTGTTCATCTGTTAACAAAACCATTCTTCCGTCATTGCCTGAACTAATAGGGTAAAATTGTTCTTTACTCTGTTGTAATTTAAGCTCACTATTTAACATTTCAATAAAGTTTATATATGAAATTCCCCAATCATTTTCACTAAAATCATTATCGTATGCTACATATTCTTTTCCATTCAACCTAATTGTATGTTTCCAATGTTTTTCAGTTTGATTATTATACTCCTCACAAAAAACAAGTTTCAAATTGAGTTTATCAAATGAAAGTTTTACTGTTTCTAAATATTGAATCAATCCTCCTCCTTCAAATAAAGTTTCAGAGTCAATAAAATAAAACCTATTATCAGTAAAAATTAAATCTTCTTTCATTAAACCTTCAAAAAATCTTAATTCATTATATGAAATTTCAAATTCAGCTTGTGTTATTTTCAAATCTGATTTATCTGTTAATTTAAAAAATCAAGTTTTGATAGTTCTGCTACAATTTCTTTACCTGATAATTTTGATTTATTATTTGATAAGTTCCCTCTGTTATTAACCTTATTTTGAGCATTTAATCTAAAAACGAAAAATAATAAGCCTATTACGAGAATAGTTACCGATTGCATCTTATCCATTCGAAGAATTTCTTAATTTATAAAGTTATTTCAAAAAAAATATTCGTTTTACACATTTCTAATAAAGATATGCATAAAACGAATATTAATAAATGTCAAAATACATTTCACGATTTACATTTGACATTTTATAAAATTAATCGTGATTTTCTATTTGTTTATACGCATCAATTACCTTTTTTACTAATCTGTGACGTACGATATCTTTATCATCAAGATAAATAATTCCAATTCCGTCAACGTCTTTCAAGACCAAAATCGCTTCTTTCAGACCAGAAATAGTTCTGCGTGGTAAATCGACCTGCCCGGGATCACCCGTAATCATGAATTTGGCATTTTTCCCCATACGGGTCAAAAACATCTTCATTTGCGAGTGTGTTGTATTTTGCGCTTCATCGAGAATTACAAAGGCGTTATCAAGCGTACGCCCACGCATAAATGCCAATGGCGCAATTTGAATAATTCCTTTTAAAATGTAATCTTCGAGCTTTTCGTTGGGTAACATATCGCGCAAAGCATCATAAAGAGGCTGCATGTACGGATCTAATTTTTCTTTCATATCGCCGGGTAAAAAACCAAGATTTTCTCCTGCTTCTACCGCTGGTCGCGTTAGTATGATCCTTTTTACTTCTTTGTCTTTTAGTGCTTTTACTGCCATTGCAACACCTGTATATGTTTTTCCGGTTCCGGCAGGACCTACAGCAAATACCATATCATTTTTCTTGATGGTATCTACCAGTAACTGCTGGTTGGGTGTCATGGCTTTTATTATTTTACCGCCAACTCCATGAACTAATATTTTGTCATGATCGTATGATTTTCTTTCATCCTGACCATCACTCATTATTACGCGTTCAATTACATTATCGTCAATGTTGTTGTATCGGGTAAAATGAAGCATAAGCCTCTGAAATCTTTTTTCGAATTCATCTAAAACTTCTTTTTCGCCAAATGCTTTCAAAGTGGTACCTCTCGCTACGATTTTAAGCTTTGGGTAATACTTTTTAATTATTTCAAGATGAGTGTCTTGAGCGCCCCAAAAGTCTTTTGGAGCGATGTCTATGAGCTCGATAATTCTTTCGTTCAAATGAGTTAATTTTAAATTAAAAATAAATCAGTTTTATAATCAGTGGTTGTCGGGTGTTTGTTTTAAAAAGTCGCAGTTTTTAGTCGCGGTCACAGTTTTAAAATCATTTTTGTTAAAATACTGAAAACTGAAACTGAAAACTAAGACTACTATATATTTTATCGCAATTTGTCTTTTCTTTCTTTCAATTTGAATTTAGTATTCTTAGATTTGCATTTCTCAAATTTAATGAAAATTAGATTTAAATACTACCAATAGTTATAAACAAAATTATGTCAATAATTACCCTTACTACCGATTACGGCTTAAAGGATCACTTTGTTGGTTCACTTAAGGGTAAAATTTTATCTGAGTATACAGAAGCTACAATTATTGACATTTCGCATGACGTTGATCCATTTAACACTGCAGAAGCAAGTTACATTGTTGGAGCTTCTTATTTGAGCTTTCCAAAAGGTACCGTGCACTTGATTGGGGTAGATATTGAGCGTAATAAAGAGAATCAGCATATTGCCATGCAATGGAACGATCATTACTTTATTTGTGCCGATAACGGAATTCTAAGTATGCTTACGCAGAAAATCGTTCCGCAGAAAATTGTCGAAATCAATATTCATGATCGTTTTCCGATTGAATACAGTGATTTGGATATTTTTATACAAGTAGCCTGTCATATCGCAAAAGGCGGATTATTGAATGTAATTGGTAAAGAAATTCAAGCCGTTAAAGAGGTTACAGAATTACAGGCTGTTGTTGCTGCAGATGGGAATACATTAAAGGGTTACGTAATTTATATTGATCATTTCGGGAACGTTGTGACTAATATTTCTAAAAAACAGTTTTTAGAAGTTTCGCGCGGTCGCCCGTATGAAATTGTGATGAAACCTAAAAGCATCAAAACTATTTTACCCAATTACTCTGCCATTGCAACTTCAGATAAGTACCCAATTAAAACTTATGAGGGAGAAAAACTGGCCATTTTTAATGAAGCAGGATTTCTCGAAATTGCTATTTTTAGAAGTAATCCTTCAAAAGTTGGTTCTGCAAATAGTTTATTAGGATTGAATTATCGTGATGTGATTACGATTAAGTTTTTGTAAGATAGTTTAGATTTTAGATTACAGAATTTACATTTTTTTTGAATACCTAAAAATGACGACAGTAAAAATTAAAAATATAAAACAAGGTGATCTCTTTAGCTTTATTGCTGACGATGGTAAATACAAAGCTCTTCTTTGTACAGGTATATACATTGATAAAAGCCCGAATAACTTTACTTTTTGCGCATTAACTTATAGTTCCTACGAAAAACCAACAATTGAGATAACTAAAGAAAGTAGTTTCTTTGGAGTTGGGGACGCTACAAAGAATAACATCTACAAACATTCAGATGAAGAATTAGAGAAAATGTGGATAATTCACCCTGAAATAAAACCATATATTTTAGGATGCTATAATTTTATTATATGGAGGAAAGACTTCATGAAATTTCGTGATAATTTTGAATTTATTGGCAATCTAAACGTCGTTAATAATATTGACAAAAATGGCAATGGAAGTGTAAATGCAAGTAATTGGGAGGGTTTAAAAAACTTGTTCAATGAAAAGCTTTATGAAATCATGAGTCAAAGAGATCAAAAGATATTTAAATTAAAATCAATAATTAAAGAATAATCAGAATACTAAATAGCAACTAAATTAAAGTTGCTAAAAAAATGTTTTCATAAGAAACAGAATTATAATAAAAAGAACAATCAATTTTGATACTTTTGCGCGCGTATTGCAGACTTTTCAATCTAAAATCTACGATCTCAAATCTAAAATTAAAATATGTTTGTTCGAATAGTAAAAATGAGTTTTCACGAAGAAAAAATTCCGGATTTTCTGGAGAATTTCGAAACTGTGAAAGACAAAATACGAAATGCAGAAGGAAATCGTTTTTTAGAGTTGTATCAGGATAAAAATGATAGATGCATCTTTTTTACTTACAGTTATTGGGAAACCGAAGAAGATTTAGAAAATTACAGACAATCTGAGCTTTTTAATTCTGTTTGGAGTTTTACAAAAAAGCTATTTAATGCAAAACCAGAAGCGTGGAGTGTGGATAAATTGGTTAGTTTAAATTAATAAAAAATGGAACGATTTAACCGCAAAGAACGCAAAGATTATATTTAATAAGGTTTTATAAAACACTAAGTTCGCAAAGCTTTGAGCGAAAACTTTGCGAACTTGGCGTAAAACTTTGCGTTCTTTGCGGTAAAAAACTTTTAGTTACAATAATCAAGCAATTTGAAACAAATCAACGATTAAACAAATAAACGAATAAACGTTATACATGAAATCAATCATTTTACGAGAAATAAAATCCTTTTTTGGCTCTCCTATTGGCTATTTGGTCATTGCTATTTTCTTAATTAGCAACGGACTATTTTTATGGGTATTTGAAGGAGATTATAATATATTGAAAAGCGGTTATGCTGATCTGACTCCGTTTTTTACTTTGGCGCCCTGGATTTTAATTTTTCTGATTCCGGCCGTTACGATGAGAAGTTTCTCTGATGAAAAAAAACAAGGAACATTAGAATTGCTATTAACCAAACCTTTGTCGATTTGGGAAATCGTAAACGGAAAATTTTTTGGTTCTCTCCTATTAATCATTTTAGCAATTATTCCAACTTTTATATATGTAAAAGTAATTTCGAATTTAGGTTTCCCTGAAGGAAATATCGATATGGGAAGTACAATTGGTTCTTATTTTGGATTATTGTTTCTGATTTCGGCTTATTCGGCAATTGGCATTTTTACTTCTACCTTATCCGAAAATCAGATTGTGGCTTTTATCATTGCCGTTTTCTTGTGTTTTATCTTTTATTTTGGATTTGAAGGTTTAGCTTCATTGATTCCCGGATCATTCAACATCATTTCGGCATTAGGCATGCAGGATCATTTTAAAAGTATGAGCCGAGGGGTAATTGATACTCGCGATGTGATTTACTTTTTGAGCATCACCGTATTATTTCTGTCTTTTACCGTTTATCAATTAAAATCTTTTAAAGCGTAATGAAAGCATCTACTCAACAAAATATCAAAACGTTAGGTATAACTGTTTTTGTTTTAATCGTTTTAAATGTTTTAGGAAGTTTATTTTTCCAGCGATTTGATTTGACCAAAGACAAACGCTATACTTTATCCGAAACCTCTTTACAAATCATAAAACAGGTTAAAAATCCGTTATCGATCAAGATCTATATGCAAGGCGATTTGCCGGCAGATTTTAAACGACTACAACAAGAAACGAGACAATTACTGGAAGAATTTCAGGCTTATAACAGCAATATTGTTTTCGAATTTGTAAACCCGATGGAAAACGAAGACGAAAGTATGGCTGTTGTAAAATCTTTGTTCCAAAAAGGTCTTACGCCAATAAACATTACTGTTGATGACAAAGGAAAACAATCTCAGGCAATGGTGTTCCCGTGGGCAGTTGCGGTTTATAACAATAAAGAAGTCAATATTCCATTATTAAAGAATATAATGGGCGCTTCGACTACACAAAAAGTAATTGGGTCTATTCAGCATTTAGAATATTCTATTGCAGATGCCATCAATAAAATCAGCAAAGACAGACAAAAGAAAGTTGCTATTATAAAAGGAAACGGAGAACTAAACGAAGTTCATATTGCCAAAATGCTAATGCAAATTCGCGAAAGCTATTACATTGGGCCTTTTACTTTAGATTCGGTAACTAAAAATCCAACCGGAACTTTAGACGCTTTAAAAAAATACGATTTAGCCATTATTTCAAAACCAACCCAAAGTTTTTCTGATGAAGAAAAACAAGTTTTGGATCAGTTTATCATGAACGGTGGAAAAACCTTATGGCTTATCGATCAGGTTGCAGCTGATATGGACAGTTTGTACAATCAATCCGGTGCAACTTTAGCCTATCCTAGAGACTTAAATCTAAATGATATGTTCTTCAAATACGGATTCAGAATAAATCCTGATCTGGTAAAAGATGAACGAGGAAGCAAATTAAAATTAGCTACTGGCGAACAAGGAAGCGCTACACAATATCAGGAATTTATCTGGAAATTTTCTCCGGTTGTAATACCAACCAGCAATAATCCGATCGTAAAAAATCTGGGAGAAATTAAATTTGATTTCGCCAGTCCGATTGACACTTTGAAAAACGGAATTAAAAAAACAGTTCTATTACAATCGTCCCAGTATTCAAAAGCAATTGGAACTCCAACGGAGATTAACCTGGGCAGCGTAACCGAAAAAACTTCGCCTCAGGATTATATCAACACAGGAAATAAACCACTTTCTGTTTTATTAGAGGGTTCTTTTCACTCGGCTTTTGAGAATCGTGTGTTGCCTTTCAAGGAAAATTCTTTTGTAGCAAAAGGAAAACCCAATAAAATGATTGTGATTGCCGATGGAGATTTGGCCAGAAATCAATTGGATAAAAACATGATGCCGGTAGAATTAGGTTACGATCAGCGTACAGGTATTTTATACGACAACAAAGATTTTATGATGAATTGTATTAATTATTTGCTGGATGATACGGGACTTATTAACATTAGAAGCAAAGATGTTAGCTTGCCTTTATTAGACGGAGACAAAGTTTACAAGAATTACAGCCTGACGCAATTCATAACTATCGGACTTCCAATTCTAATATTATTAGTTTTTGGATTGGCTTTTACTTACATCCGTAAAAGAAAATACAGCAAATAGATGTTAATAAAAAAATTGCGAAACTAAGATTGTTTACGATATATTTGTAAAACCTATCTTAGTTGAAGAAATACTAAGGAAAAGTGCAAAAAAATAAAACAAAAGAGATGAAATTTATAGTATCGAGTTCGTACTTATTAAAACAATTACAAGTTTTAGGTAGTGTAATCAACAGTAACAATACGTTGCCTATTTTAGATAACTTTTTATTTGAACTAGACAATAATGAGTTGACAGTTTCAGCTTCGGATCTTGAAACTACAATGTCTGCTACATTATCAATCGATTCTACAAGCAAAGGAAGTGTTGCTGTACCGGCGAAACTTTTGCTTGAAATTTTGAAAACGTTTCCAGAGCAACCTTTAACTTTTACAGTTGAAGAAAACAATACGGTTGAAATTAGTTCAAATTCTGGTAAATATGCTTTAGCATATGCTGCAGGAGAAGAATTTCCTAAATCGGTAAATCTTGAAGATCCTTCTGTAACTCTTGTCCCTGCTGATGTTTTGGCAACTGCTGTAAGTAAAACAATCTTTGCTGCCGGAAATGATGATTTACGTCCGGTAATGTCTGGAGTTTTCTTCCAGTTCTCTCCGGAAGGTTTGACTTTTGTTGCTACAGATGCTCATAAATTGGTAAAATATGCCCGTACAGATGTAAAAGCATCTCAGGTAGCTGATTTTATTATGCCAAAGAAACCTTTGAATATTTTAAAAAGTATTTTAGGAAGTTCTGATGCTGAAGTAAAAATTGAATACAACGATTCGAATGCTACTTTCTCATTTGATAATTATATTTTAATGTGTCGTTTGATCGACGGAAAATACCCTAATTACGAAGCGGTAATCCCGAAAGAGAATCCAAACAAGTTAATGATCGACCGTTCTTTATTTTTAAGTTCAGTAAAACGTGTTGCGATTTTCTCAAACAAAACAACACACCAAATTCGTTTAAAAATTGCAGGAGCTGAATTGAATGTTTCTGCCGAAGATATCGATTACTCTAACAAAGCTGAAGAAAGATTGACTTGTGATTATCAGGGAGATGATCTTCAAATTGGTTTTAACTCTCGTTTTTTAACAGAGATGTTAACCAACTTACAATCGGATATGATTATGTTAGAAATGTCATTACCTAACAGAGCCGGGATTCTTACGCCAGTTGATGGCTTAGAAGAAGGTGAAACTGTTACAATGTTGGTAATGCCTGTGATGTTAAATAGTTAACATCAAAACTTCTTTTTGTTACAGGGATTTTTTTTAGTTTCAAATTAAAGACATATCATTGTAAAAAAAATATCGCTATTAACCAACCATTTTTTATACCTAGAAACCGCAATTCTTTTTTTAAGATTTGCGGTTTTTTATTTGGAGGATTTTTTGTTTCAAGTTTCAGGTTGAAATGCGATTATGGTTTGTGCTGATTTTACCACAAAGTACGCAAAGTTTTTAATGGTTTGTTTTTAAGATAAAAAAGTTCGCAAAGCTGAATCGAAATAAAACTTTGCGAACTTTGCATTATTTTATAAAGAGAACCTTTATGAACTTTGCGAAAAATCTTTGCGTGCTTTGCGGTAAAAAACACGAGACAGGAAACCTGAAACTTTTTTTCTAACTTTGTAATATGAAAATAGAGATTTGGTCGGACATCATGTGTCCGTTTTGTTATATCGGAAAAAGACAACTGGAAACCGCTTTAGCTGAGTTTCCAAATGGTGAATTTGAAATTGAGTGGAAAAGTTTTCAACTTGACCCCACTATTACACCGCAAGCCGGTAAAGACGTTTTTACGTTTCTGGCAGAACGAAAAGGTATTTCGGCTGAGCAATCAATAGAAATGCATAAAGGTGTCACAGAACGCGCAAAAAGCGTTGGTTTGGATTATCATTTTGACAAAGCTATTATTTCAAATTCTTTAACCTCTCATCGTATTATACAATTGGCTAAAACCAAAAAATTAGGCGATGAAATGGAAGAAATTTTCTTTAAATCTTATTTTACTGAAGGAAGGGATTTAAATGATACAGAAACTTTAATAGAGTTGGCTGTAAAAGCTGGCTTAGATTCTAATGAAGTAAAAGAAGTTATTGACAATGAAAATCTTTATTTAGATAATGTTCATTCGGATATTCATGAAGCGAATGAAATTGGTGTGCAGGGAGTTCCGTTTTTTGTTTTTGACAGGAAATATGCGGTTTCAGGCGCGCAGCCAGTTGAGGCTTTTGTGAATACGATTAAGGAAGGATTGAAGTAAAAACATAATTTTGTCATCCTGACGGAGGAAGGATCACACTCGTAGCTCGACAAAGATTGACGACTTTTATTGCGGAGTTTTTAGTGTGATCCTTCCTGCGTCAGGATGACAAATTAAACAAAAAATTGGAACGCTCTTCGACTTCGCTCAGAGTGACAAATTTCAAGATTAATTTTATTTTGAAAACGAATGCCCTAGCCCTGATAGAAGTGGAAATCCTTTTTTGTCCGCCGCGGCGGACAAAAAAGATTGGAACGGATAGCAGGAAATAGCTCCTAATTCAAATTTAAATTCTAAAGTTTAAAAAATCCAAATTCCAAACAATCTAAACTCTACAATCTAAAATTATATCACTCCCATTTTCTGCATTAAGAAAGTGGCGCTTCTATTTTTACAAATTCCGTTGCGGAGTTTGTAATCGAAATGAAGGTCGTTGTTTTGAATTTCTACTTCGAAACATTGATTGGTTAGTATATCAGGATATTCGTTGGTTGTGAGGCAAACTTCAATATCATGTGTGGCGATGGCGCCAATGGCATTTTTAGCAATGATTTTTTTTACTACTTCTATTGTTCCGTTACGTTTATCATCAGAATTTGTTCCTCTTAATATTTCGTCTAATAATACAAAAGCCGGACGTTCTTCTAAGGCATCCATAATTTGCTTTAAACGCTTTATTTCGGCAAAGAAATAGGATTCGCTATCGGCTAAAGAATCTGATAATCGCATTGAAACTAAAACTGGAAGTGGATGCATGTTTGCTTTTGACGCACAAACAACTGATCCTATTCCGCCTAAAACCATATTGATTCCTAAACTTCTTAAAAAAGTACTTTTTCCGGACATATTAGAACCGGTTAAAATCATATAGGATTGCGGATAAAAATGGGTATCATTCCCTACTCTTGTTACAGGATTAAGTAATGGATGGCTTAGGTCTGAAAATCCGATTTTATATTCTGAATTGATTTCAGGAAAAACAAAATCAGGATTATTATAGGCCAGATTTGCCAAACTGTTCAGGGCTTCAAATTCGCCAATAATTGTAATCCATTTTTCGAGTTCGGTCGAATAATTGTCTTTCCATTTTAAAAGTGCTTTTAAAACATGCAGATTGAATAAAAATGTTCCGTTGAAGACCGTAGCTGTCACAAAATTGTTGATAGTATCCATTCTCGAAAACAATTCAGACAAGTCTTTTAAATGTGTACTTGCCGTTGCGTTTCTAAAAACAAGCTGTTGCTGCAGGTCGATTAATTTCTTTGACTGAAAATTTTCGGTTTCAATTTTCTGAACCAATAAACTGTATTGTTTGATGATTTTATCTACGTTATCTGCTTTTGCAATTTCGGATTGTATGCGTTTAAAAGATTGTCCTAATACAATTAGATTTGCAATAAAAACATAGGTAAGATAAGATAATAAGATTGTTTTTGATGTGATAAAATAGGCTGCCAAAAATCCTAAAAACAGCACTGGAAGAATAACCGATAATGCAACTATAACTTTAGGTAGCGTGTTATTTTTAAATGAATTCCAGTAAAGTAGTGATTCGTATGAATCTTTAGAATCATTACTAATCATTGCCAGAGCCAAAAAATCCTGACGCCAGTCGATTTTGGTTTTAAGTTCATTTATTGCTTCCTGATTTTCCAGAATAGTTTCATTAGAAGACAAGTTCAATAACTGATTGGCTAATGTTTTTTTTCCGATAAACGTGGCAGTTCTGTTGATGTTTTGAAATAAAGAATGCTCTCCAAAAATATCCAGATCGTAAGCATAAGGATGATGAAAATCGTTGAATTCGATTCCGTTTTCAAAAGGGATTTTTTCTCTTTTTAGATACGTAATTTCATCTTTATTGATTTTTAAAATGGCTTTTGTAAGCTCTCTTTTAAATGACAATTTTGAGTGGATTCTCATTAAAAAAAGAAAACCAACAAAAGATAGAAAAGCAAAAGCGGCGTATAAGATTTCGTTTGTTTTTATGTAATAGAACAATAAAAATAAACAAAGAAAAACACTCAAAAGACGCAGGAAACTTATGCTATTGTATCTTTTATTGATTTTATTGAAAATTGCAGTATAGTGCTCGACTTTATTTTGATATGATTCCATTTTTTGAATTTAATGAAATACAAATATAGGTTTTACACTTACAAATTTACTATCAAAGCAAAATTTTAGGTTTCGTGCATTACTAAAACCGGCACAGAAACTTCTTTGGCAATTTTTTTAGTGAAACTAGAGTCAAAAAGACCTTCAAAGAATGATCTTTTGTGTGTTATTGTCGTAAGGACGTCTATATCTTTATACAATATAAAATCAAGAATAGTTTCTTTTACTTCGTCGCTTGGCAGAACCAGAAACTCAATATTTTCATTTGCAAATTCTTTTTCCCATTCTTTAATCGTCACATCAGAAACATCTGAACTTGAAGTTTTAACGTACAAGCTTTTTACTTTTGCATTTGTTTTTTTGGCAATATCCAGTACTTTTCTAAGTTCGACTTTGTCTTTTTCGCGGTATCGGGTTGTGAAACCAATGTTTTTTATTTTTTTGAATTTTGTATCGGCAGGAATGCATAAAACAGGAACCTGAATTTCTGAAATTACAGCGCTTGTATTTGATCCCAGGAAAAATTTTGTCCAGTCTGTTTCTCCTGATGATCCCATAATTACAAAATCTACCTTGTCTTCTTCGACGGCATTTTTTAAGTTATAAATCAAATCTCCATCCATCAGACGGTGTTTTATTACAATGTCGCCTAAATTTCGTTCGTCTGCAATGGTTCTTAACTTTGGAATTTCGTCTTTGAACATTTCAAATTTGGCTAATTCTATCGAGCTGTAAATCGCGGCATAGTTTTCCGGAAAAAATTGGCTGTCGTATACCGGGATTTCAAAAGTATGTAACAAAATAAGTTCGGCATTAACCACTTTTGCAAATTCTAAAGCATGCACAAATGCATTTGTTGCACATTCGGAAAAATCGGTGGGGAATAATATTTTTTTCATTTTGATTGTGATTTAGAAGTTGTTCTCTCAAATTTAGTCATTCTATAATAAAAATACTCTGACAATTATCAGTATTTTAACATTTAATAATTTATTGATAAATATATTTTTATTGATGAAAAGAACATGCTTTAGGTACGGTCTTAAAGACTCAACTTTATTGCTTTTTTTATACCTTTGCGGCATGATAAATCAAGATTCTATAGTTGCATTAGCTACTCCATCCGGAGCGGGGGCTATTGCTATAATTCGAATTTCGGGTTCTAAAGCGATTGCTATTGGAAATTCGGTTTTTAAATCCATCAAAAACAAAGACTTAACCAGGCAAAAAACGCATACTTTGCATTTGGGGCATATTGTCGATGATTCGAAAACACTTGACGAGGTATTGGTTTCTGTATTTAAAGGACCAAACTCTTATACAGGCGAAAATACAATCGAAATTTCTTGTCACGGTTCTACTTATATTCAGCAGCAAATTATTCAGTTATTATTGAGAAAAGGCTGTCGTATGGCTGATGCGGGTGAATTTACTTTAAGAGCTTTCCTGAACGGAAAACTGGATTTATCGCAGGCAGAAGCTGTTGCGGATTTGATTTCATCTGATAATGAAGCTTCTCACCAAATTGCAATGCAGCAAATGCGCGGTGGTTTTAGTAATGAGATTGCCAAATTACGTGAGGAGCTTTTAAACTTCGCTTCGTTAATAGAATTAGAACTGGATTTTGCAGAAGAGGATGTAGAATTTGCCGACAGAACTCAGTTTCATGAATTATTGAACCGAATTGAATTTGTTTTAAAACGCTTAATAGATTCATTTGCGGTTGGAAACGTAATCAAAAACGGAATTCCGGTTGCTATTGTTGGTGAACCAAACGTGGGTAAATCGACTTTACTAAATGCTCTATTAAATGAAGAACGCGCCATAGTTTCGGACATTGCGGGAACTACTCGTGATACTATCGAAGATGAGTTGGTTATTGGCGGAATTGGTTTTAGATTCATCGATACGGCGGGAATTCGTGAAACTAAAGATGTTGTAGAAAGTATTGGAATCAGAAAAACTTTCGAAAAAATTGAGCAGGCACAGGTGGTTATTTATTTATTCGATGGTTTGAAGTTTCAGGTTTCAAGTTCTGAATTTGTTTCTGAAATTGAACAAATCAAAAATAAATATCCGCTAAAACCTTTGGTTATTGTCGTAAATAAAAAAGATATATTGTCTGCTGATGAAGTAGCAAACATCACCACTAAGCTTGAAAATCTGAATGCAAAGCTCTTATTAATCTCGGCGAAAGAGAAAATTGGTGTTGACGATTTGAAGAATGAGTTACTTTCGTTTGTAAATACAGGAGCCCTTCGTAACAACGAAACAATTGTAACGAATACAAGACATTATGATTCGTTATTAAAAGCTTTAGATGAAATACAAAAAGTAAAATACGGTCTTGAAACCAATCTTTCAAGTGACCTGATTGCGCTAGATATCCGTGAAGCTTTATACCAATTCGGGTTGATCACAGGCCAGGTCTCAAATGACGAATTATTAGGAAATATCTTCGCAAATTTCTGCATCGGAAAATAGACAAACAATACAAAACAACTACACCTAAACGAATTAAAATATTGATTATCAATATTTTAATTCGTTTTTTTGTTTATTTATTTTTTTTTTGGATTCTATATGATGTTTTGCTTAAATTTTTACTATATAATTTTATTAGATCAAATAGAAGAACATAACCATCTAAAATATTATTAGTCCCAGCAGCACTCTCTAGATAATCGGCATGAAATCGTAATCAACAAAGATGAACTTTCAATCAAGAATTTAAGATCAACTTAATATTGGTAAAAAACATGATTGTTAATCTAAAAAATTAGTCATGACAATAAAAATAAAGTCTTTTTTTATATTGTAGTATTTTTATTTACTTTTGGCCTGCATTAACATTTAACTATTATAGTAACGATCACTAATTAAAATCGTTAAAACTTACACCTCTAACAACCAAAACCTCGTAAAAAAAATATGAATTTCGTAAAATCAAGTCACTATAATTCAGCAAACCTGTATCAAAAGGTGCTATTTCAATTTCTATTTTAGAGTCTACAATCTTGCTTAATCCAAAAATAAATCACATAACAAGTGCATTTTAGTTCTATTTATCAAAAAATAAAATAGAACAATAATGCCTACTTTTCAAAAAACTACAACCAATTAATGAGACAAACAATACTATTATTATGTTGCTTTCTTTTTTTATCAAATATTTTACAAGCACAAATATCAGGCGCAGTTAAAGGATATGTAACAGATACCATAAACCGTTCTAATTTAACGAATGCATCAGTCTCTTTGTTAAGAGCACAAGATTCAATTTTACTAAAATTTACCCGAGCCAAAGAAAATGGTTATTTTGAGTTGAATAATATTAAATCCGGTAAATTTATTTTATTGGTTTCTTATCCCAAATATGCTGATTTTGTAGATCAATTTTCTGTTGATTCAACAAAGTTAATTAAAGATTATGGTAAAATTAATTTGGCTGATAAAGGACGATTATTATCCGAAATAATTATAAAAGGCAATAGAGCCGCCATGAAAATCAAAGGAGATACGTTAGAATTCGATCCAAAAGCATTTAAAATAGAACCTAATGCAAAAGTAGAAGATCTGATAAAACAGTTCCCGGGAATACAAATTGATAAGGATGGAAAAATTACCGCTCAAGGAGAAACTGTAACCAAAGTTTTGGTTGATGGTGAAGAATTTTTTGGTGATGATCCCACTTTAGTTACAAAAAATCTACGTGCAGACATGGTTGATAAAGTACAATTGTACGACAAAAAAAGTGATCAGGCCGCTTTTACAGGAATTGATGATGGTCAGAAAACCAAAACGCTAAATGTAAAGCTTAAAGAAGACAAAAAAAATGGTCATTTCGGGAAAGTAGAACTCGGAGGAGGAACTGATAATTTTTACAAAGGCCAGGCCATGTTTAATAAGTTTTGGGATAAGAAAAAATTAGCCGCTTATGGTATTTTGGGCAACACAGGACAAGTAGGATTAGGATGGGGAGATAAAGATAAATATGGCCAAAACAGCTATCAAGTAAGTGATGACGGCGGTATTAATTTTTCAAACAATGGAAATGATGAATTTGAAAGTTGGGATGGACAATTTAATGGTGAAGGAATTCCAGTAGCTCAAACTGGCGGAATACATTTTGACAATAAATGGAACAACGATAAAGAATCTATCAATGTAAATTATAAAATTGGCGATATCAAACTGTCAGGAAATCGCAATGACATTAACCAGCAAAATTTAAGTTCCAGCAGTATTTATAATACGTCAGACAAGAGTTTTGAGAAAAACATGACTAAAAATAAAATTGATCTGGCTTATGAAATTAAAATTGATACTACTTTAACTTTAAAATTAAATGTAGATGGATTATTTAAAAACAGTAATTCAAGTGACACAGAAATGCGAAAAGGTACTGACGAACAAGGTAACCAATTGAATAATTTGAAGCAGACAAATACAAATGATGTTGATGATCAAACTTTTAACATAAATACTTTATTAACCAAAAGACTTAAAAAAACGGGGCGAACATTATCTCTTAATTTAAACCAATCAAGTACAAATAGCAAAAGTGATGGTTATTTAAATTCCAGAGCTGAATTTTTTACACCATCAGTAATTAGTCCGGATAGCACCAAAGTAGTCGATCAAAATAAAGTCAATAATATTACCAATACAGCTTTTAAATCAAATTTAATCTATACCGAACCTTTATCCAAAAGCCTGACTTTAATTCTTAATTATGGCTTCAACATAAGTAATGGAAAATCTGATCGTAAATCTTTTAATCAATCCACTGATGGAAATTATAATGTTCTGGATTCAGTCTTTAGTAATAATTATCAATTAGACCAAACGATAAATCAAATTGGAGCGATTTTTAATTACAAAAAAAATAAAACTGTTTTTTCATTTGGTTCTAAATTTAGCGGCGTCAACTTTAAACAGTATAATGTTTATACAGATGAATATTTTACGCGAAAATTTGTCAACTACATGCCTCAGATAAACTATCAATATAATTTTAAACAAAGAGAAGTACTGGGTTTGTCGTATAACGGAAACACTGATCAGCCAACATTAGAACAAATACAACCGATACGAAATAATCAAAACCAATTAAATACGATTTTAGGTAATCCAGATTTAGATCCTTCTTTTAGAAATAATTTTAGAGGAAGTTATTATTCGTATAAAGTACTTAGCAATCAATATTTTTCGGTTAATGCAATGTACAATTTTACGCTAAATCCAATAATAAGTAATGTGGTTACAAATGATAGAGGAGAAAGTATTTCTCAATTTGTAAACCTAAAAGACAAAGCTACAACAGGTTATTTTTTGAATACTAATTTTGGCAAAACAATCAAAGCTATAGACATGAACGCAGGAATTGGTTTAAGCGCCAACAAAAATGTAAACTATAATTACATCAATACAAAACTGAATCAAACTAAAAATTCAAGTTATTCCTTTAATCTAAACTTATCAAAATATAAAGAAAAAAAATATAATTTTAATGCTAGCTTCGGACCTACTTACAATGTTGCTAATGCAAGCATCAACGAAAATAGTGATAGCGATGGCTGGGGTTTTAATGGAAATTTCTGGAGCAGTATAGAATTACCTTTCAAACTAGAAATTAGCACAGATGGTAATTATCAATATAATGGAAAAACACAAGTGATTCAGGAATCTTTTGAACGTTTCATTTGGAATGCATCTATCACCAAAAAATTCTTTAAAACAGATAATTTAAAAGTTTCTATAACAGGAAGAGATCTTTTGAACCAAAATATAGGATTTAATCGTTCTGCCTTTAATGGAAATATCAACCAAAGTACCTATACCACCATCCAAAGATACTTTATGTTCTCTGTAAGCTGGGATTTCAGCAAAATGGGAGGAGGAGAAATTAAACAAAACTAAAACCATGAAAACAATAATAAATAGCATCTTAATTTTAATAATTGTATTGACAAGCTCTAATACTTTTGCACAAAATGACCACTTTGTACAAAATGGCGTAATCGAATTTGAGAAAAAATCGAATATGTATGCTTTGATTACAAAAAAAATAAAAGGAGAAACTGATAGTTATTATCAAGCTGCTTTTGAAAGCTATAAAAAAACCAATCCACAATTTAAAACTACAAAAAGCACTCTCAGTTTTTCAAAAAACAAGAGTTTATACAAATGGGATGAGACAAATCAATCATCAAGCACCAGTTGGATTGCTGACGATGCAATGGCTAATTTAAAAAATGTTATCGCCACAGATCTTGATGCGAAAACCAGTATTACACAAAAAAATGTTTATGACGATTTATATTTAGTTAAAGACAGTTTACGCAAAATTGATTGGAAAATTACCGATGAAACAAGAGAAATAGCGGGTTATGAATGCCGCAGAGCAAATGCTATAGTTCTCGATTCTGTTTATGTTGTTGCTTATTACACTATTCAAATTCCATTTGCTGGTGGCCCTGAATCTTTTACAGGATTACCCGGAACAATTTTAGGACTGGCACTGCCGCATGAAAATATGACATGGTTTGCTACAAAAGTTACAGAAATTCCAGTTTCTGACAAAGATTTAGCTCCACCAATTAAAGGTAAAGCTACTGACAATAAAGGACTAAACAAAATACTTTTGGATGCTTTGAAAGACTGGGGAAAATGGGCAAAAAAAACATTACAAGCCTACTCTTTATAACTAGCTATTAAGACTTATTTCTTACACAAAGACCAATATAAATGATTCCTGCGATTTCCAAAACATATCAAGGGAGCCAGTAATAGTGCAGATAGATGCTGGAAGTTTGTTTAGATTAAAGTTTGGATAGTGGAGTATTCGAAACTTAAGCTTAAGACCCGCATATTTCCAGCGTCTTATTTTTTTCGACCTAGTGCGCCACGATGTTGCCACGAAACCAATAGACTTTACCAAACTACCCAAATGGCACGAAAAAGTAAACCAATCTGGATTTAAATCTTTTGGTACAATAACCCGAACAATTATAAATCACTATCAAACGATATTGAATTATTTTGACAACAGAAGTACTAATACGCCTGCAGAATCTTTCAATGCTAAAATAAAAGCATTTGGATCCAGTTGTTAGAAATGTAGAATTCTTCCTCTTTAGAATAACCAATATTTATACTTAATTTTTGCTGCTCCACAGGGTTTCGTGTTGATCCGTAATTAGAAGTATAATTTTTAAAAGAAATTCCAATTTATAAAATTCCAAATTCCAAAATATTACGTGTATTTACTTCACCCAGGTAATTTATAACTTTTTGCAAACATAGCCAATGGTTTCAACCATTGGACACAACGTGCCATCAAGGCTTAAACCTTGGACTATTTGTAAAATATTAATGAGAATTTTAACAAAGGGTTCAATTTCTAAATCCCAACATATAAGCGCACAGCTTTGCGGACTTAGCGATTTATAAGGATCTAAAAAAAAACTAGCGTTCCTTGCTGTTAAACCAAATCCCGAACCAATTTGTAAAACAAAAAATCTCATTTCTTTACAAACAGTTTTTCAAAAGAAAGGCGACAGACCCGCGATAGCTATCGGGGCTCCCACATAACTCCAGTATTTTATAAAACAAAAAATCCTCATCAAATAAATGATGAGGATCTTTAAAAGAAAGGCGACGACATACTCTCCCACATAACTGCAGTACCATCTGCGCAGGCGGGCTTAACTACTCTGTTCGGGATGGGAAGAGGTGAGCCCCGCCGCAATAACCACCTTAAGAAGTTATAATTGCTTTGGGCAATTTGTTCTTCAATTTTTAATTTTTAATTGAAGTAATATCTTAACATACTGAGATAAAGAAACATAAAAGTATTAGAAAGTTTCTTCCTCCCGATTGCTCGGGAGGAAAAGGGTGTACATAAGCTTACGGATTATTAGTACTACTCGACTATGACATTACTGCCTTTACATCTATAGCCTATCAACGTGGTCATCTTCCACGATCCTTAAAAGAAATCTCATCTTGTGGTGGGTTTCGCGCTTATATGCTTTCAGCGCTTATCCCTTCCAAACGTAGCTACTCTGCGGTGCCCCTGGCGGGACAACAGATACACTAGAGGTTTGTCCAATTCGGTCCTCTCGTACTAGAATCAGATCCACTCAAATTTCTAACGCCCACAGTAGATAGAGACCGAACTGTCTCACGACGTTCTGAACCCAGCTCGCGTGCCACTTTAATGGGCGAACAGCCCAACCCTTGGGACCTTCTCCAGCCCCAGGATGTGACGAGCCGACATCGAGGTGCCAAACCCCCCCGTCGATATGAGCTCTTGGGGGAGATCAGCCTGTTATCCCCGGCGTACCTTTTATCCTTTGAGCGATGGCCCTTCCATGCGGAACCACCGGATCACTATGCTCTACTTTCGTACCTGATCGACCTGTATGTCTCTCAGTCAAGCTCCCTTATGCCATTGCACTCTACGCACGGTTACCAAGCGTACTGAGGGAACCTTTAGAAGCCTCCGTTACTCTTTTGGAGGCGACCACCCCAGTCAAACTACCCACCAAGCAATGTCCCCCGCAAAACGGGGTTAGGCCTCAGATAAACAAAGGGTTGTATTTCAACAATGACTCCACAACGCCTGGCGACGCCACTTCACAGTCTCCAACCTATCCTACACATCATTTATCCAAGGTCAATACTAAGCTATAGTAAAGGTGCACAGGGTCTTTTCGTCCCACTGCGGGTAAACGGCATCTTCACCGTTACTACAATTTCACCGAGCTCATGGCTGAGACAGTGTCCAGATCGTTACACCATTCGTGCAGGTCGGAACTTACCCGACAAGGAATTTCGCTACCTTAGGACCGTTATAGTTACGGCCGCCGTTTACTGGGGCTTCAATTCAATGCTTCTCCGAAGATAACATCTCCTCTTAACCTTCCAGCACCGGGCAGGTGTCAGGCCCTATACTTCATCTTACGATTTTGCAGAGCCCTGTGTTTTTGATAAACAGTCGCCTGGACCTCTTCACTGCGGCCAGCATTGCTGCTGGCGACCTTTCTCCCGAAGTTACAGGTCTATTTTGCCTAATTCCTTAGCCATGAATCTCTCGAGCACCTTAGGATTCTCTCCTCAACTACCTGTGTCGGTTTACGGTACTGGTACTAATTACCTGAAGTTTAGAGGTTTTTCTTGGAAGCCCTTAGGCGCACTATCTCTTTGTCCGAAGACTCCGAGTACTATCGTATTTCCCCAAAATCTGTGGATTTGCCTGCAGATCTTATAGGTAGGTACTTCAACGAACTATTCCGTCAGTTCGCGGCGCTTTCATCACTCCGTCACCCCATCACAGTAATTAGTAGTACGGGAATATTAACCCGTTAGCCATCGACTGTCCCTTTCGGGTTCGCCTTAGGACCAGACTAACCCACAGCTGATTAGCATAGCTGTGGAAACCTTAGTTTTTCGGTGTGCGGGTTTCTCGCCCGCATTATCGTTACTTATGCCTACATTTTCTTTTCTAACCAGTCCAGCATACCTTACGATACACCTTCAACCCTGTTAGAATGCTCCCCTACCACTTAGAGTAAACTCTAAATCCATAGCTTCGGTAATATACTTATGCCCGATTATTATCCATGCTCGTCCGCTCGACTAGTGAGCTGTTACGCACTCTTTAAATGAATGGCTGCTTCCAAGCCAACATCCTAGCTGTCTGGGCAGACAAACCTCGTTCTTTCAACTTAGTATATATTTGGGGACCTTAGCTGATGGTCTGGGTTCTTTCCCTCTCGGACTTGGACCTTAGCACCCAAGCCCTCACTGTTATGAAACATTATATAGCATTCGGAGTTTGTCAGGAATTGGTAGGCGGTGAAGCCCCCGCATCCAATCAGTAGCTCTACCTCTATATAACTTTACGCATAACGCTGCACCTAAATGCATTTCGGGGAGTACGAGCTATTTCCGAGTTTGATTGGCCTTTCACCCCTACCCACAGGTCATCCGAAGACTTTTCAACGTCAACCGGTTCGGACCTCCACTGTGTGTTACCACAGCTTCATCCTGCCCATGGGTAGATCACACGGTTTCGCGTCTAACACTACTGACTAAAGCGCCCTATTCAGACTCGCTTTCGCTACGGATCCGTGGCTTAACCACTTAACCTTGCCAGCAACGTTAACTCGTAGGCTCATTATGCAAAAGGCACGCCGTCACCCCACGAAAGGGCTCCGACCGCTTGTAAGCGTATGGTTTCAGGATCTATTTCACTCCGTTATTCACGGTTCTTTTCACCTTTCCCTCACGGTACTGGTTCACTATCGGTCTCTCAGGAGTATTTAGCCTTAGCGGATGGTCCCGCCAAATTCAGACAGGGTTTCACGTGCCCCGCCCTACTCAGGATACCACTATCTATTATACTCGTTACCCATACGGGACTATCACCCTCTATGGTGTCACTTTCCAGTAACTTCCGGTTCCTTGTACATAAAATGTCGTGGTCCTACAACCCCAATCTTGCCGTAACAACATTGGTTTGGGCTAATCCGCGTTCGCTCGCCACTACTTACGGAATCACTTTTGTTTTCTTCTCCTCCGCCTACTTAGATGTTTCAGTTCAGCGGGTTTGCCCACCTATCGGTGTACTATGTCTTCAACATAGTGGGTTGCCCCATTCAGGTATCTACGGATCAATCGGTGTGTGCCCGTCCCCGTAGCTTTTCGCAGCTTATCACGCCTTTCATCGCCTCTGAGAGCCAAGGCATCCCCCATACGCCCTTATTTTGCTTATTGTACCAATCATAAAATCAATTATGACCGTTTTTTTTGTCTTTATTATTGCTAATAAAAACGCTTTCTACTTTTTATTATTTTCTTATCTCAATATGTCAATGAACTTTAAGCCAGTGCTCAGTTTACAGTTTTTAGTATTCAGTTTGCACCGAACAACAACCACCATTTTACCGATCACTACTTTTGTGGAGAATAACGGAGTCGAACCGTTGACCTCCTGCGTGCAAGGCAGGCGCTCTAGCCAGCTGAGCTAATCCCCCATTTTTTAGTTGTCAGTTAACAGTCCTCAGTTAACAGTACTTAAAACGGTTACTCAACCTCTAAAATTTCCTTTTTCTAAGTTTACAGTCTTTTTTAATTTTTAATTCTCAATTTTTAATTGAAAACCTTAAAAAAGTAGTCCCGGGCAGACTCGAACTGCCGACCCCTACATTATCAGTGTAGTACTCTAACCAGCTGAGCTACGAGACTCTGTTTTACTTAAAATTTATTATTTGAACTAACAGCAAGAGTAAAATAGTCTTAAAATTATAATCCTATAAAGCTTCTTCTTTTTTCCTCAGCGTGTTGATAAATCAACTAACACATAAGGCTCTAGAAAGGAGGTGTTCCAGCCGCACCTTCCGGTACGGCTACCTTGTTACGACTTAGCCCTAGTTACCAGTTTTACCCTAGGCAGCTCCTTGCGGTCACCGACTTCAGGCACCCCCAGCTTCCATGGCTTGACGGGCGGTGTGTACAAGGCCCGGGAACGTATTCACCGGATCATGGCTGATATCCGATTACTAGCGATTCCAGCTTCACGGAGTCGAGTTGCAGACTCCGATCCGAACTGTGACCGGTTTTATAGATTCGCTCCTGGTCGCCCAGTGGCTGCTCTCTGTACCGGCCATTGTAGCACGTGTGTAGCCCAAGGCGTAAGGGCCGTGATGATTTGACGTCATCCCCACCTTCCTCACAGTTTGCACTGGCAGTCTTGTTAGAGTTCCCGACTTGACTCGCTGGCAACTAACAACAGGGGTTGCGCTCGTTATAGGACTTAACCTGACACCTCACGGCACGAGCTGACGACAACCATGCAGCACCTTGTAAATTGTCTTGCGAAAGATCTGTTTCCAAACCGGTCAATCTACATTTAAGCCTTGGTAAGGTTCCTCGCGTATCATCGAATTAAACCACATGCTCCACCGCTTGTGCGGGCCCCCGTCAATTCCTTTGAGTTTCATTCTTGCGAACGTACTCCCCAGGTGGGATACTTATCACTTTCGCTTAGCCACTGAAATTGCTCCCAACAGCTAGTATCCATCGTTTACGGCGTGGACTACCAGGGTATCTAATCCTGTTCGCTACCCACGCTTTCGTCCATCAGCGTCAATCAATTAGTAGTAACCTGCCTTCGCAATTGGTATTCCATGTAATCTCTAAGCATTTCACCGCTACACTACATATTCTAGTTACTTCCTAATAATTCAAGTCTAACAGTATCAATGGCCGTTCCACCGTTGAGCGATGGGCTTTCACCACTGACTTATTAAACCGCCTACGGACCCTTTAAACCCAATGATTCCGGATAACGCTTGGATCCTCCGTATTACCGCGGCTGCTGGCACGGAGTTAGCCGATCCTTATTCTTACGATACCGTCAAGTCCCGACACGTCGGGATGTTTCTTCTCGTATAAAAGCAGTTTACAATCCATAGGACCGTCATCCTGCACGCGGCATGGCTGGATCAGGCTTGCGCCCATTGTCCAATATTCCTCACTGCTGCCTCCCGTAGGAGTCTGGTCCGTGTCTCAGTACCAGTGTGGGGGATCTCCCTCTCAGGACCCCTACCCATCGTAGCCTTGGTAAGCCGTTACCTTACCAACTAGCTAATGGGACGCATGCTCATCTTTTACCGTTGTGACTTTAATAGTGGTTTCATGCGAAACTGCTATACTATGAGGTATTAATCCAAATTTCTCTGGGCTATCCCTCTGTAAAAGGTAGATTGCATACGCGTTACGCACCCGTGCGCCGGTCTCTAGATCCGAAAACCTATACCCCTCGACTTGCATGTGTTAAGCCTGCCGCTAGCGTTCATCCTGAGCCAGGATCAAACTCTTCATCGTATATTGTTGATCTTAATAAATCAAGATCGTATTGTTATTCGAATCAGTCTCTATCGGTTATTCTCTAATCTCTCGATTATCTTACTCTTTATTCTTTTGCCTTAACATCTCTGTTAAAGCGGCTGTCAATTCAATATGTCTACGAACGTGTTTCAATTTTGTTGCGCTTGTTTCTCAAAGCGGGTGCAAAAGTAGAAAACTTATTTCTAACTGGCAAATGTTTTTTGAAGTTTTTTCTAAAGAAAATTTCTTTTCTTTTTACTTCTAAAACCTACCAATCTATCAATGAACTTTCCGTGTTTTGCGGGGTGCAAATGTAACATCCGTTTTCAAATCTCACAAGCTTTTCGCAATCTTTTTTTGAAAATAAATTTTCTCTTTGATCTCGTATGCTTGTCAGTATTTAAAAGAACGTCTATCGCTGTTGCGGGTGCAAAAGTAGCTAGTTTATTCAGTTAAACAATAGCTTTTCTTAACTATTTTTAATCTTTTTTATAAATGGCTGGATGGATGGTTCTTACAAGGCGAAGTTTTTTTATAGTCTGGGTGACTTTGTTGGTTTTTGCCTCTTTTAGGTGGTTTTAATGGGTTTTGCCACGAAGGCGCTAAGACGCGAAGGTTTGTTTTTTTCTTGCTTCTCCTGGTTTATCTTGAGTCTTAAATAAGACACAAAGCTAGATTTTACTGCGATTTATAGTTTCATGCAAAGACATAAAGACGCTAAGCTTTGCTTTTTGGAGCATTTTGTTTCTCTTTTATATTAAATGTTTCTTTTGAAAACTACTGCCCTAGCCCCGATGGGAGGGAAAATCCTTTTGTGGTGGGGTTCACCACAAAAGATTGGAAGGACAGCGGGAAATAGCTCCTAATCTTTATTAAAGTCCAAATCTTAAATTGCTTCGCTTGTTCGCTAACGTTTGAACCCAAATTTCCAAAGGTTGGTTTTACTTATATATTATATGTAAAAATTCTTCCTTTATATATAGTAGAGCTAAATTGTACTTAAATATATAAGAGAGAACCAAGACCACTGTACTTCATTTGGATTTTCTTCCTCACAATTTATAGAGTTGCCAATTCAATAAATGAAATATTGATTGCTACTATAATATAAGAACAGGCAACCGTGGCTGCCTGTTTACTAATTTTTAATCTTTAAAAAATATAATCTGTACTAAGAAAATTAGAATCGTGATCTTTTACGATAGAATTCAGTAATGTTTTATTGGCATCGGTAGCTTTTGTAGCTACGAGCGAGCGAATGGAGAATGAGCGCAATGCATCGGATATTGATAAGGTTCCCTCGGCGCTGTCTTTTCTTCCTGTGAAAGGAAAAACATCGGGACCACGCTGTGACTGACAGTTAATATTTACGCGACTCACAAGATTTACAAAGGGATCTATCAGGCTTGCAACTTCCTTGGGATCTTCACTAAAGATACTTACCTGCATTCCGTGTGAGGCGTTAATCTGATATGTTATAGGTTCCTCTATCGAATCAAATGGCACAACGGGTATTATGGGTCCGAATTGCTCTTCGTGATAGAGTTTCATTTTATCATTTACAGGATACACGACAGCAGGAAAAACAAATGAATTATTGGTATAACCGCCATTTTCATTAATGATTTTAGCACCATTGGCCAAAGCATCATCAAGGCAGTTTTTAAGGTAGCCCGGCTTGTCTAATTCAGGAAGAGGGGTTATTTTTACATCTTTGTCCCATGGAAGTCCAGGTTTTAAAGCTGCAACGGCATCACTTAGCTTTGTAACGAACTCATCAGCAATTTCTCTTTGCACAAAAATTAATTTGAGCGCTGTACAACGTTGTCCATTAAACGATAGAGCACCAAGCAGGCATTCATTCACAGCAACATTCAAATCAGCATGCTTAGTTACTATAGCTGCATTCTTGGCATCGAGGCTTAAAATAGATCGCAACCTGTTGGCTTTTGGGTGCAGTTTCTTCAGGTTATTGGCTACCTTGCTGGAACCGATAAAAGCCAATACATTGATGTTCCCGCTTTCCATCAAAGGAGATATAATTTCAGCCCCTCGCCCGTATAAAGTATTTACTGTACCGGGAGGAAATGCTTCTTTGAAGGCATTAAGCAAAGGATAATGTGCGAGAACACCATGCTTGGGCAATTTAAACAAAATGGTATTACCCATGATGAGCGCGGGAATTAAAGTAGTGAAAATTTCATTAAGTGGATAATTGAAAGGCCCCATGCTAAGGACCACTCCCAAGGAAGAGCGTCTGATTTGTGCCAGAATTCCTTCTGATTCTTCAAATCTTGAGGATTGCCTGTCTAAATCTTTTAAGGCATCGATTGTTGCATTGATGTATTCGACAGTACGGTCAAATTCTTTAGTAGAATCCCCGAGGCTTTTACCAATTTCCCACATCAATAGTTTAATGACTGGTTCGCGTTGCTGAATCATCAGGTATACGAATCTTTGCATGCATTTAATACGGTTCTCTACGCTCATTGTTGGCCACACACCTTGCCCATCATTATATGCTGCAACTGCTGCGTCGAGAGATTGCATTGCTTCTTTTACTGATGTATGAGGAATTGTACCTACCAGCTTTCGCTTAAGCCCTTCTTCTCCCTGAATAAAAACCGGAGAAAAAACTTCTGCTACATCACCATTCCATGGAACTAACTCACCGTTTAAAAGATATTCCTTTTGATGGATTTCTGAAATCCTGTATTCATTAGGGATAGAACTTTCTTCCCTAAACAAGCTGTCTATAGCTGTTTTTGATGCTTTTAAATTTTCCATATCTAATTTTTCTCTTGTAAATAAAAGTAGCTCTATGATATGAGCTTATCAAAATAACCTAACCAGTGTCAAGTTACAAAAATTAAACATAAGTATCTGATATTAATTACTGTAAATAATTAAAATCAAAACAATTTAAAAAACAACTTACTGATTAGATCAGTATTTAAATAGAGTTTTAAGCCTCTTGAAACTTTATTCAATTTGAAATACTTTTTTAAACAGATATTTTCTTTTAATCGGATTCAATATTTAAGTTTGAAAAACAAACTTCCTACATTTACATTCAAATTCCATAGCTTAAAAACAAACATAAATATACCATTAAAAGTTATTAGTATATCATAATAAGATTAATAATCAATATCTATTTAGTTTGTTTTCAAATAGTTGAATAAAAAGTTAATTAATATTCTTAAGCAAAATATTTAATTACTTTTGGTTTTAATTTAAATTCATTATAAATAATTTCCTACAAAAACAATGAAATCTTTTCCTACAAAAGAAAAACTTAAAGAAAGAGTAAAAGAACTGACTTGTCTTTATGAAGTTTCGAAAACAATAGCAAGATCTGATGGTAAAGAAAAACAAGTGTTTAAAAAAATAATTTTAAGTACAAAAAAAGCATGGAGATATAATAAAGATGCTGTAGTCGAATTATTAATTCCTGATTACGCTTTACTTACAACAAAGCTTAATGAGCAAACTGTATCGCAATATAGTGATATACGTGTTGCAAATGTTACTGTTGGCTATATTAAAGTTCATTACCCTGAAAATAAATATAGTCAAAATGATTTTTTGAAAGAAGAGCAAAAGCTACTGGACACTATTGCATTTGAAATTGGTACTTATTTAGAGAAATTAAAAAACTTCAAAAAAAAACAAATCCTAATGCGAACTGTAGAAAGAGTAGACCGATTGTCTGTTCTTGGAGAAATGACGGCTGGAATTGCTCATGAACTCAATACTCCTTTGGGAAATATATTGGGTTATGCTGAATTAATCAAAAGCAATAATACAAATCCCGAAATTGATTCTGATATTTCTATCATAATAAACTCGGTTATTTATTCCCGCGAAATTGTAAAAAAATTAATGTTCTTTTCTTGCGAAATGCCGCAGCAACTGCAATTACAAGAAATTAAGCCTATTGTAAATTTTGCAATGTCATTTCTTAAACAAAACTTTCAGAAAAGAAATATCAAAAGTGAACTCATTTTTAAAAACGATACTGTAGTCGCCAGGATCGACAATGTACAACTGACGCAGGTTTTTTTTAATTTACTGATCAATGCCATACATGCTTCTCCTGAGAAAAGCATTATAAAAACAATTATCGAAAGTGATACGGAAAACTTATTCATAACAGTCGAAGATCACGGAATTGGAATTCCCGATGCCATGAAACAAAAGGTATTTGAACCTTTTTTTACCACTAAAGCTACCAACAAGGGGTGTGGACTGGGACTTAGCGTAGTTCATGGGATTATCAAAAATCATAACGGAGAAATTACAATTCGCAACAATACTCCCAGAGGAACTATTTTCATAATAAAATTACCTTTAAACTAATCATAATGAGTTTAATGAAAGAAAACATACTTATCGTAGATGATAATTATGACATGCTGGATTTGATTCAGCGCCATTTAAAATCCTTTAATTATCATACCTACAAGGCATCTTCTGTAAGCGAAGCTATCGATGTATTAAAGTATTCTGATATCCATTTATTGATTACAGATCTTAACATGCCTGATATCAATTGAGGTACTGCTAAAAATTGTTCCTACATTCGTATCCCTACCATTAACAGTGTAACTACCAGTTGCTAAACCCGTAAAAACAGGATTATTTGTAAATTGATTGGGATCATTAGGAACAGGAGCTACAACTACACCAGATTTCAACAATTGGTATTGTGGTGTTGTCCATGATGCCGAATTGCTGGCTGTCACAATACCTCCATTAGGACATCCGGTAGTACTAGCTACCCCATTTACTGTTTGGGCAAAAGCATTGTTTCCCATAAAATGCATTACAGGTACTAAAACTAACATTAAAACAAAAGTAATTTTTGATTTCATAAGTGCCTTTTAATTAATTAAACAATCTAATTGAACGCAACAATTCTATTTAAAACAAATAAAAAGTAAGGCAGTATTTAAATAATGATCAGTTTGTAATTCTATTTAAATTTCTGCTGGAATAAGAGGTAAAAAATCTGATTCAATTCTATAAAATGAATCAATTACAAAGTACTTATAGTTGTAGGAGACTATACGATACTAAAATTTTTGATTAATGAAAACCATAAATAAAAATCTCTATTTTCATTTATTTTTTTAATAATAACGCAATAAAAAGAATGGGACCTTTAGATACTAAAAAAATCAATGGAGGCGTGTAGTAATTACTATTAATATATAAGAAATAAAAATAGTTCTCGTTGTTTTTACATTAGCTAAGTTACTGAATTTCAGATCGAAAAATAACAAAAAACAAAATGTTTTGTTAATTTCAGCTTTTATTAACTTAAAAAAGGATTTCAAATTTAAAAATTAAGCCCTAATTTTCACAAATAAATTAACAATACTTTTCTACAAAAACAAGTAGTTTCAAGGGATTTTTGTAATATAATTAACTAAAAAAAACTTTATTAAATTCAGTTTTTTAAAATTGTTAAAATTCAGTTTTCTCAAGTAAAAAAAACTAAATTAGTCTTAATTCAGCTCTTAAAATGGCTATTTTTTAAATAAAAATAGCCCCATAAAAATAAAAAAAGAGAAAACTTTCGCTTTCTCTTTCTTAAAAAAATCATCAAAATATTTAAAATAGAATACTAAGAATAAACAAAAACAATTTACTTATAACAAAAGTTTCTTAATATTAAATACAAATTAAGCTATACTAAAAAACAATATTTACCTCTAAAAGGTTTTAAAATTGTATTATCAGACATCTTTTTCAAATTAAAAACAAGATGTTATTTAATCCCTTTTTTAAGTTTTTCTACCGAAGGATCTTCTATTTTTTTAATCTGATTAATAACAATTTGAGCAATAGTAGTAGCTCCTTTTAATGAAAGGTGTGTGTCATCAGCTTTGTCCTTACTGTAATATGAGTTTTCACCTGCTTTAAAATGCAAATGCAATTCTTTTGATTTTTCTGGCCCGTAAGATTGTTCAAGCAATTCTGTATAATATTCCAGATCAATAAAAGGAACTTTGTATTCCTGCGCAACTAATCTTGTTTCTAACGGATAATCTCCATGTGTTGGTACTAAGACACCTTTTTCATTAAAATTACGTCTTGCAATAGAGGTTAACAATATTGGCGTTGCTCCTTTTTCACGACTTTCTTTTACAAACCGAATTAAATTATAACGGTAACTTGTATGCGGATTTGTGTATCGTGTAGAATCCTCTATTTTTTCGTCATTATGTCCAAATTCAATAAAAACATAATCACCTTTTTTTAGCTTATTATAAATAGAATCCCAACGCTTTTCGTTGATAAAACTTTTGGTACTTCGGCCATTTACCGCTTTATTTTCGACAACAAAATTATCTTTAAAAAAAAGTTGCAAAACCTGAGCCCATCCATGCTCAGGATTTTTGTCCGGGTCTTTTTTGTTCGCCATTGTAGAATCTCCAATGGTATATATAGTTGTTTTTTGTGCAAAACTTGCTGTGGTAATCAGGCAGATAATAAATAGATAATATTTCATTTTGTTGGATTGTTGAATTATTAGATTGTGCTGAATTAGTTATTATATGATTAATGCCACACAGATTATACGGATTTTCACTGTTGTTATTTTTCTTCCTTCTCGAGCTACTTGTGTGTCCTTCGACTTCGCTCAGGATGACAATATTGTGGTTATTTTACGGTTACAATAGACGCACTTCAGTGCGACTCTACAGAAAACCTTTGAACCTTTGCCACTCTGAACCTTTGTCCCTTTGAACCTGAAAAAAAACCTATTTTGCTGCCGAAGGAACCGTAGCTTTTTCTCCTATAAAAACTTCGTTTAAAACTACATTTTCAGCATTCGTACTTGAAATGGCATTTTTCGCCCACTTTATGTCTATATTGTTTAAAGAGATATTTCGAACTTTTTTATCCGGAAATCCCTGAATTACAATTCCTGATGCCGTGGCTTTATTGCAGGTAATATTCGAAAACGAAACATTTGATATTTCAGACTGAAAACCTTTTCCTTCTCCGTGGTAGTTTGCCGTGATATACAAGCAATCTTCTACCTCATCGAGTTGAATGTTTCGAACAAAAATGTTTTTAATAAAACCGCCCCGATCCGCATTGGTTTTCAAGTAAATACCTCTTTTTAAATAACCAACGGTTTTACAATTTTCGACATATACATTTTGAACTCCCGCAGACATTTCGCTTCCTATTACAACGCCATGTAGTCCTTTGAAATTGCAATTTCTTATCACAATATCTTCACTTGGGGTAGCTGAATTTGCTCTTCCTTCATGATCTCTTCCTGCTTTAATGGCCACATTGTCATCACCATTATCAAACGTTACATTTTCGATTAAAACATCTTTTGCATATTCAGGATCAATCCCGTCGTTATTATAATTTAATGATTTATAACTCACTCCGCGAACCGTAATACTTTGTGATTTTAATAAATGTAAACACCAAAATGGAGAATTTTCGATACGAATACCCTCTACCAAAATGTTCTTGCTATTAAAAAACTGAATCATTTGCGGACGTAAAAAATAGCCCTCGCCAAATTTTCTGTCTTTAATTGGAACATTGTTATGATTCATCTCGCGGCTTAAGTTCTTTCCTGTTCCTTCTTTAGCTTTAAAGCTTTTCCAGGTCTTTCCTCCTTCGCCATCAATTGCTCCTTCTCCTGTTATGGCAATATTAGAGCATTCGTAAGCGTATATTAACGGGCTATAATTGTACAACATTGTACCTTCCCAACTCGTTAATACCATTGGCAAATAATCTTCTGGATTATCGCTGAATTTAATCTTGGCGCCTTTTTCAATTTTAAGGTTAACGTTACTGACAAAATGAATTGGACCATTGATTTTATAAATTCCTTTAGGAACAACTATAGTACCGCCATTATTCTTTTTGCACAATGCCATGGCTTTATCAAATACCAATTTGTTATTGGTAACAGAATCTCCTTTGGCTCCTAATTTCAAAACATTTATTTGATAAGAAGGAATTACAGGAAGCTGAATTCTATTAACAATAGCATCTACTTTTGCAGATGGAAATTCAGTCTGCTGCGCAAAAGAAGTCCATGAAACCAATAGAAAAATGAGACACTTAAAATTCATAATTTTATAATTTATTTTGGTTTGGCCCACGGGTTGTAACGGATTAAACTGGTTTTCGCTGATTTTTTTTATTACTGTATAAAGCAAACTAAAAACGAATATTTTAAAAAAGTCTCGCAGATTAAGCAGATTAGGCAGATCTTCATTCTTTTTTAGTAAAAAAAGATAAAAAGTAAATCAGTGAAAACCCGTTTAATCGGTTAAAATCCGTGGGCAATATTTTTTTTACTTCGAATACCAATTAGCAATCGAATCTTTTAAGATATTTTCTATTGTATATTTTGCAGCTTCTTTCTTTGTAAGCTGATTTGACCATGAAACTCTTTTTGTAGGCTGAAAACCTTCGCCTTTGCCATTATACTCAGCATAAAAAGCATTTTGCTCTGCTTCCGGTTTCGACCAGTTATGCCAGCCTTCGGGTCTGATATGCTTTCCCATATCACAGTCAATATAAACGGTTTTGGCATAAATACGCCACGGCCTTCCTAAATAAACTGCCGTTGCTGCTGGTTCAGCCGTAAGTTTACAATTTTTAAAAACAAATCCAAAAGTAGTATCCTGTGGTGTTGAAGCGGCCGTGATATAAGAGTTTTTGATACTTCTGATTTCACAATTTTCGAATAAAGCGGTAGCACTTCCAAAAATAAAATCTGTTGTTCCTTCGATATAACAATCTTTAAAATATTGTTTGGCATTTTTTCCAGACAAATACAAAGTATCCTGATTGCCTAAAATACTACAATTTGATACCTGAGCGCGATTGGCTACAAGAGATAAAGCAATAGCCTGGCCATTGTCTCCCGATGCATTTTTAATGGTTAAATTGGAGGCCGAAAAATCGTCCCCTTCAACCAAAATTGTATAAGTAAAAAAAGTACTGTTTCTTCCTGTATTAATCTTCGAAAAATTATCATCAAAAGTAATAATGGTATTTTCCTTGCTTTCTCCAACTAGTGCTAAATGAGTATTCCACTCGGGAATTCGGATCTTTTCATTGTAAATTCCGTTTTTTACAAACACAGTCACTTTTTCATACGGAAAAGAAGGACAAGCATTTATAGCTTCCTGAATTTTTGTAAAATCGCCTGAACCGTCTAAAGCAACAGTAAAAAAGTTAGCTTTTTTTTTATCTACAGACGCTGCAGAAGTAAGTTTTACTCCGTTTTTAATGGCCCATGCAGGAAATTTTTTCAATACTTCTTTTGGTGCATCGGTGTACCATGAATAGCCATTTCTGCGTTCTGCACCAATTTCATCAAGAGATTTTTTCTTAACTCCATCACGATCACTAAAAAATGGTTCATTATTATCCAGTTCCATAAATCTTGCCCAAATTGGTGCCGCATTTTGAGTGACAATCATATTCTTGTCTATAATTTTCCCTTCATCGTTTAAAATACGTTTCTCTTCAAGATTGGTGATTTTTGTTTTTTCGAACCAAGCGTGAGCGCTTTTAACCGCTGTAATTATTTCTGCCGAAGGTTTTTCTATCGACATTAAAAGCAATACAATTTTAGCCGATTCATACCCGCTTAAAGATGCCAATTCAAAAGCTCTTGCGTTTGCCGGAGCAAAAGTAACTTCATCGTGTTGTGCGCACCACGCGGTTAAAACTCCGTTTTGTTTGTATTGCGTTTTTAGGATACAATCAATTCCTTTATCGAAAGATTTTTTAGCTTTTTCGATAGTTTCTTTTGAAGGTTTTATGCTATAAAAATCAGTATCGTCACTTACATGTTTCATGATGTTTAAGATATTCACCATCGAATCATCATTGTATGTAATATGTGTATAATATCCCTTTTTTAATGGATAAAACTGAGGCCAGCCTCCATTACTATATTGTGCCTCAAATAAATAGTTTAAACCTTTTAAAAAAGAATCTTTATAACGCTCATCTTTAACCTGTGCGTACATTTTAGACATAAAAAGCATCTCCTGACAGGTTGCGCTGTTGTCTGTTGTAATTTCTTTTGTTGACTTTTTAAGCGCCTGTAAATCCTTTTTTTGCTGCGGGGTTAACTCTTGCTGCATCTGAATATTCTTTGGCCATCCGCCAATATCTCTTTGATACAACAAAACATTCTCTGCTATCTTTTTAGCTTCTTCTGTGCCAAACCAGCCAGCATCGCTTTTGCGAATAATATCCGGCCAGTTTTTATAAGTGTTTTGAGCATTTACAGCAAAACAAATACTAAATAGCACTAATACTATATATTTTTTTAATAAAACCATTTGTATATTTTTATTTTCGTTGGATCGATTTTTATTTTAATCTACAGCTTTTATCTCAACACTTAAAAAAAACGCTGAACCTTTGTCCCTTTGCACCCTTTTATTACTTTGTTACTCTAAACCAATCTACCGCAACATTTCCCGAATCATTTGTTACTTTTTCGCTCAAGGCAAAAAGACCGACTTTGGCACCAATCCATTTTCCTTCTTTCGATATAAATTCAGAACCAATCGATTCATATTTTTTATCATCTAAACTATAAAAGAAATTACAGATTCCGCCTTTTTTAATTTTTACCCTAAGATAAATAATATTGTTTTTTATTAAAACAGGAGTGGTTTCGCTTTCAGCAACTTTTTTATCGAAAGTTCCTGTTTTCTGGTTCAAATATAATTTGCCATTATCGTTTCTTAAATTCAGATAACTATAATCCAATCCCATAATGATTAGTCCAGTCGATTCGCCATTTAAACGTGTATTAAATGTCATTTTTGTCGTTACGGTAAATTCTTCGGCAGGAAATTTTTGCAGCAATAAATTAGGCGCTTCAAATATCTTATTGCTTTCTTTTATAGTTGGCAAACAAAATAAATTAAGGTATCCTAAACTTGACGGAAAACCCCAATTGGTTTGAGAATTCGCCTGCCATTGCCATTGCAAACCTAATTTTGGTTCATTAAACTCATCAGATTCTGCAGGAGTTTCTATTGGATGTTTCTTTCCTACGTTTGGTTTTTTGAATGTTGTAACTGGCTCCCCAATTCCGTTTTTATCAAAATCCTGTCCCATAACTGGCCAGTCTTTTTCCCATTTCATAGGCTGAAGATGTACAATTCTTCCGTAAGCACCTTTGTCCTGAAAATGAATAAACCAGTCTTCTCCGGTTTGGGTTTGCACCCAGGCACCCTGATGCGGACCATTTACGGTTGTTTTTCCTTGCTCGAGAACGTTCTTTTTTTCATAAGGTCCAAAAACATTTTTTGATCTTAAAACAGTTTGCCAACCTGTAGAAACCCCACCGGCAGGAGCAAAAATGTAATAGTAACCATTTCGTTTATAAAATTTAGGTCCCTCGATTGTACCTTCACTTTCATGACCGTCAATAACCATTACTTCGTCATTATTGGCAATTGTTCCTTCCTCGTTCATGCTGCAAACTACAATCAGACTTTTAATTTGCGCACGACTTCCTGCAAAGGCATGAACAAGATATACTTTCCCGTCATCATCCCACAAAGGACTAGGATCGATAAGTCCTTTGCCTTCTTTTACCAAAAGAGGTTCAGACCATGGTCCTTCTGCTTTTTTGGCTTTAATCATGTAAATTCCAAAATCAGGATCAGGATAGTAAATATAAAATTCATTATTATGAAAAGTAATACTTGGAGCCCACACGCCATTGCCATGCTGTACTTTATTAAAAAAGTCAAACGGAGGCTGTTTGGGCAAAGCATAACTTAAAATCTTCCAGTTTACAAGATCTTTAGAATGCAAAATTGGTAATCCGGGAATACAATTAAAAGACGATGCTGTCATATAAAAATCATCCCCTACTCGTACCACATCAGGATCCGAATAATCGGCATGAATTATAGGGTTTGTATACGTTCCGTCTCCATTATCCGGCACCCAAACCTGAGCGAAATTCTTTTGTATCGAAAATAGGGCTAATAAAAGAAAGAGAGCTTTTATATTTTTCATTTTGCTATATATTATGCTTTCCAATTAAACCCGACAGGTTTCTAAAACCTGTCGGGTTTATAGCGTTTTTTTTGTCAATTCGACGAAAGAGACAAACTGGTTGATTAACCTTAATAGAAATTATCTATTCAACTCTAAAGCAGCCAGAATAAAAGGTCCGGTAGCTTTAGGATCATTGTCTTTTTTCTTTTCGTTTACATAATATTCATATGATCCGTCACGATAAGGAGTTCCGCCTAAACCGGCAACCTGGCAAGCTTGTGTTAGTGTAATTCCACCATCGGCATCTACTTTTATTAATTTTTTCGTCAAACCGTCAAAAGCCTTGTTCGCTAATTTTTTATAGCTCGCAGGAAGATATCCTTTGTTGGCACCTTTTGCAAAAGCATAAGCAAACATTGATGATCCAGAAGCTTCAAGGTAATTTCCTTCTTTATTGCCTTTGTCTGTTACCTGATACCATAAACCTGATTTATCCTGATATTTGGCCAAAGCAGCCGATGCATTGTTCAGGTACTTTACCAATTCTTTTTGTTTTGGATGATCTTTTGGCATATAATCCAATACGTCAACTAGTGCCATAACATACCAGCCTAAAGCTCTTGACCAGAAATTTGGCGAATTACCCGTTTCTTTATTTGCCCATGGCATTTGTTTACTTTCGTCCCAGGCATGGTACAATAATCCGGTTTTTGGATCTGTTGCATGTGATTGAATTACCTCAAATTGTTTTGCAATATCATCAAATTTATCTCCATTTTCGAATGTAAGCGTATATTGTGCATAAAATGGTTCTCCCATATATAAACCATCTAACCACATTTGGTTTGGATATATTTTTTTATGCCAAAATCCACCACTTTGTGTACGTGGCTGCTCCAAAATTTGTTTGCGCACTAACTGCATTGCTTTTAGATATTTTTCTTCTTTCGACTCCGCATAAATATTAAAAAGCAAACGTCCGGGTACTACCAAATCAATATTATATTTGTCTAATTCGTAGGTTTTAATAGTTCCGTCATTTTGCACTAACTCATCTACGTAACCTCTTATGTACGTTTTGTATCTTGAATCCGGATTTTTCTTGTACAATTCTTCGATCGAATGCAAAACCAAAGCATGAACATAATCCCATTTTGGCTTTTTCGAATCATCGATCATATAGGCTTCAGGATGGCGTTTCATTAAGGTCAAAGCCATTTTATCAGACCATTTTAAACTTTTAGAAATTACAATTTCTTTTTTTGCAGGTTCCTGAGAAGTCACTTTGCAACTTGTAAAGGCTATTAAACAAACTAAAACAACCGATGTAAAATAACTATGTCTTTTAGTATTTTTCATTTTAAAATATATTTAAATTTTATTATTTTTTTAATTCTATTGCACTCAGTAAAAATGCTGCCAAAGCCGGCGAACTATTGTCTTTTGCTTTGCTATTGGTATAATATTCATTTGTTCCGTCACGAAAAGGTTTTCCTCCTAAACCAACACTCGACGATACATTTGAGATCATTATTTCTCTATTTTTATCTTTTTTTACAAACGTTGCAAGAAAGGCATCAAAGGATTTTTGGGCAATCTTTTTATAACCTGAAGATAAATATCCTTTGTCTGCTCCTTTTGCCAGACTATAAATAATCATTGCCGAAGAAGATGACTCTAAATAATTACCTTTCAAATCAGACTTGTCTGCCACCTGATACCATAAACCTGATGCGCTTTTATGTTCGACTGCACTTTTTGCTATCTGGTTCAAATAGTCTGCCAGCTTTTTATAATTTGGATTTGTCTTTGGATAATAATCTAATGTTTCTACCAAAGCCATCATATACCAGCCTATACCGCGTCCCCAAATGGTTGGCGAGTTTCCTGTTTCAGGATTTGCCCATGCAATTTCTTTACTTTCATCCCAGGCCTGATACACCAAACCTGTTTTTTGATCTACCAAATGATTTTGCACCAATTCAAATTGTTTGGCAATATCATCCAAAGCTTTACCTTTTTCATACTTGACTGTATATTGTGTATAAAAAGGTTCCGCCATATACAAACCATCTATCCACATTTGATTTGGATATATTTGTTTGTGCCAAAATCCTCCACTTGCCGTTCTTGGCTGGCTCTCAATCTGAGTTCTCAATTGCTCTATTACTTTTTGGTAACGATTTTCTTTGGTTTCATCATATAAAATAAACAATAATTTTCCCGGATTTATACAATCGATATTGTAATCTTTTATGTTGTAATCGGCAATATTTCCATCTGCATCTACTAATTCATCGGCATATTCTTTTATATAGTTGAAATATTTTTTGTCGTTTGTTTTTTGATATAATTTTTCAAAAGCAAACAATACCAATCCCATTTTATAATCCCATTTTGGCTTTTTAGTTCCGTCAATCTGCGAAGCTTTAGGATAGGTATTTAAAATAGTAAGTGCCGTTCTCTCTGACCATTTTAAATTGTCAGGAAGAACAGCAGTTTCATTCTTTTGGGCGATTGTTTTATTACTAATAATCAATAACAAAACAATAAGATTTATTTTTAAAAAAGTCGATCTAAACATAAAATTATATTTTAGCACTTGATGTTTTTTTGCCACAGATTAAAAGGATTAAAAAGATTTTATTTGAATTCTAAATTAAACTCTAACCTACCTATTTCTGTTATTTTCTCACACAGATTAAGTAGATTTTTTTTATCTTTCATCTTATATCTTTTATCTCCCAATCTTTTTTTAAATTTTACCTTTTTTGTTCAGTACTTCAAGTTTTTGATCTAAATACTTTACGAATTCTTCTTTTGATTTAATTCCGTTAGGCTCTTGTTCCCAGGCGCCTAAAAAGTAAAAAGAAGTTGCTTTTGTAGTAGGTTTAAAAACCAAAAGGTAATCTAAAGTGGTATCGGCAACATTTTCGATTGTATTGGTTTGATAAAAAATAGCCATTCCTAACTTATCCGGAACTAATGATTGCTCACCGTAAGTGGCCAAATACGCCCATTTTTTATTTTTACTTTCTTTTTTTAGTAATTCAGCATCTTTTTGCTTTACAATTCCGGTACAAATTCCTTTAATTTCTTTTGATGCCTGAATCGTGTGTTGCGTATAAAGCTGATCTGGTTTAATGGTTAAAACTGATGTAAAATCGATTTTATCAGAAGCCGTTTTCCATCCGTAGTAATTCACTTTTACACCAGATTCATTCGTTTTGTTTACCACAGTTGCAATGGTTGAGTCTACTTCACGGAAGTGTAATTTTTCATCATTTAAATAACGATCGATAGACCCAATTCCGATTCCTTTTCCGGCTTTAAGAATATCTGCACCCCAATCGCTCATTTCGTGATACGAATCAAAATTATCCTGACCTACTAATGGCAAAATGTTTGCTGAAGTTTTCTTTCCAAAAATATCAATGGCATTTCTCCAATCCAGATACAAACGATATCCAATGCGGTTACTCTCCCAACCCGGACCTTCGTAACGAATATCAAAAGAATGATCTGTATGTTCCGGAGCTAATTTTAGTCGGTCGACATTTTTAAAAACAGTTCCTCCAATATATTTACGTCCTTCCCATTTCCCATCAGTTTTTGCAGATATTTCGGCATACGTTTTCGCTGTTTTAATGTCGTATTTTTGAGCATTAACCGCTGTAACTCCAACTAAAAATAAGGTTGCTAATGTGATCTTTGTTTTCATTTTATTATAAATTATTTGAATATTCTGTTTAAAAATTGTGTGGTATATTCTACTGTTTCATCCAACCAAGGCTGAAAAAACCAAAAGGAATGAGGTGAATTATGAATTATTTTTACTTCATTGTAAATCTTATTTTGATTTAAAATTGCAATCATATCATCTCGCCCTGCATGAAACCGGTCAAAACTGCTGTTGATAAACAGTGTTGGCGGTGTATTTTTATCAACATGACTTAATGCCGACGCTTGTTTCCAATTTTCCGGATTTTCCTCATAAGTTCCGTTCAACCAAAAAGCAGCCATTTCTCCTTCTTCTGATTCGGGATGTTTAAAAGCCAATATTCCATCTACATCAATAATCGCCTGCACTTTCGAAGAAGACTTACTCTTGTATTTTGCATCTTCAAAAACTAAATTTCCATTTGTTGTACCAATCAAAGCTGCCATTTGGCCTCCTGAGGAGCATCCTAAAACGGCAATTTTGTCTGGATCTACATGAAATTTCTTCGCATTATCTTTTATAAATTTAATAGCATTTTTTACATCATAAATCGCTTGCGGATATTTTGCCTCGAGCGATAATCTGTATTCAATTGCAAAACAAGAATACCCTTTTGAGGTTATTTCCTGTGCTAAAACCTGCATTTGATTTTTATTTCCTGATCTCCATCCGCCTCCATGAATCATGATTACGCCTGGATTATTTTTTTCCTTTTTATTAAAAAAGGCATCTAAATGTAATACTCGGTTTTTTTCCTTGTAATACACTATATTCTCGATCTGAACATCATTTTCTCCTTTATTTGCTTCGGCAATTTTTATAAAAGGATATTTCTTAATTAGTTTGACATAAGTACTTTTTACGGTATATGACGTATCAACACTATAACCTTGTGCTATAATCCCCTGAGAAACAAACAATAATACCAACAACATTCTTTTCATTTCAAGCGAACTATTATTTCGTTAAGAAAGGAGTCCGATTCATGACCGAACTCCTCTTAACTTCTTCAAAAAAACAAAACCTCAAAGATTATAAAAATTACTAATAACCAGGATTCTGAGGGAAATCTTTATTTTTATTCAAATCAATTGCTTTTTGAGGAATTGGTCTTAATAGTTTTTGATTCGGAGCAGTTCCAAAATCGGCTAATTTAATTTTATAATTATTGCCTGGTACTCGTGTTGTCAAGGTACCTGTTCGTTTTAAATCAAACCAACGATTATACTCACCTAACATTTCTCTTGCTCTTTCATCCAAAATGTAATCGATATTAAATTCTGCAGGAAGGGCGCCAGTTACTCCTGCTCTGGTTCTCACGGCATTTAAGCGTAATAGTCCCGTTGCAGGATTTCCTGCTTTAAGATAAGCTTCAGCAGCAATTAAATATGTGTCTGCTAATCTTGCCAGAATAATATCTCTTGTGCTTACAGCTCCAGTACCAAGTGGTGTCGATAATTCAGGATCATCAAATTTTTTCACAGGTATCGTACCACAATCATTAATCCATCCCGGAACAGCAACGCTTTCTGCACCGTATTCTCCATATCTATGGTATCCTCTCGGGTCTCCATTTGGTCTATTAGGTTTTTGTAAATCAGGATGTGAAGCTATATAAGCAGCTCTTTGAGAGGGTGTATACCCTTTTGGCTCATAAAAATGCAATGTTTTTAATGTGCTCAAAGTACTACTTCTATAATAAGGAAAATATACAACAGTTGAAGATACTCCGTTTGTAGTTTCAGTACCTGAATAAATTGTGGTCATAAAAGTTGCATCCCATCTTTTGTCATTTGGCCCCTCATAAAGATCTAAAGCGTACTGTGTTGGTAATAAATTTTGACTTCTTTGTGGCGCACCAACATTGGTACTTCCTAAATTAGAACTATAATAAGAATATTGTCTGTTACCAAGAGTGGTTGGACTAGTACTTGTTGAAGCTTTGTCATATTGAACAGAGAAAATAGTTTCTGCATTTAGATCGTTTCCAGGTTTAAACAGTTGATCAAATGGCAATACTAATGGCTGTCCTGCAATAGCTGCATCTGCAAAGGCTGCCGCCTTAGCAAAATCTGTAGACTCCCCATAAGATTGGTACCCTCTTGTTAAATATACTTTAGCCAATAAGTCATTTACAGCTCTCTTGTTCACTTTTCCTGATGTCGCATAATTTGCTATTCCTACATTTGCTAAAGAAGCATTCAAATCTTCAATAATTTGATTGTACACTTCTTGTTCTGTATTTCTGTTAAAAGATGTGTTTTCAGTACTAACTATATGATCATTAACAATAGGTACTCCTCCATAAGCCTGAACCAACAAGAAGTAAGCATTTGCTCTTAAAAATCGAGCTTCACCTACTAATACATTCAAATTAGATGTTTGCTCTGTAATTGTTGAATAATACAATACTTTATTTACTGATTGTATTTGAGAATAACAAGATACATATAACTCTTCAACATTGTTAGATGAAGGTACAAGACTAGCATAATTACTTAAAGGCGATTCGGGATTAAAACCTTCAGCATACAAATCAGTCCCTCCCACAAAAAACCATGGATTATTTCCATAAATTTCTTTTAATCTTGCATAAGTAGAATTCACTAACAATTGAAATCCACCTGAGGTTCTGTATGTTTCATCAGCCGCAGGATAAGACAAACTTTTTTCATCTATGTCACTACACGAAGTAAATAGTGAGGCAATTACTCCTAAAATTATTATTATTTTTTTCATTTTTTATTTTATTAAAAGTTAACACTTAATCCTAATTGAGTAGTAATAGAAGATGGACGGTTAATACCTATCGCAGCTCCTGCCCATTCAGGATCGTAACCATCAAAATCAGTAAAAACAAACGGATCTAAAACATTAATGAAAATTCTTAGATTACTAATTTTAAGTTTTTGCATCAAATCTGAATTTAATGTATAACCTAATGAGATGTTTTTTACTTTTACGTAAGATGCATCTCTGTAAAATGCATAACCAACAAGACCTGTATTTGTTGTCTCGAGATAAGTCGCACCTGCTCCATTACCACCCGCTGTAGGACCAGGTCTTGGAGCATTATTTGAAGCATTTGGAGTAACACCAGCACCATTGGTTGGTACAAAATAGTCCATTTTTACCCTTTGACGGTTTCTGTCTGTAACATCTGTAAATTGTCTGTGAAAAGGACTATATACGGTTTGTCCCTGACTCGTAATAATCGAGAAATTGAAATCAAATTGGCCAAATGTCAGTTTAGAATAAAAACTTCCCTGCCATTTAGGAACGCTACTGCCAATTACAGTTTTATCGTTAGCATCAATTTTATTATCACCATTCAGGTCTTTTAATTTACCATTACCAGGTTTAGCACCAAACAAAGCAGCTTGAGTAGCTTCGCTTTCTTGCCAAACGCCATCATAGACATAGTGGAAATTAGGATTTAATTCTGAACCAAGAATTAGATTATTCCCTATATCACTCGTTTCTTGGTAATTAATAGAAACTAATTCATTTATATTTTTACTAAATATGAATGTTGTTTCCCATTTTAGTTTTTCTAATTGAATATTTTTAGTTGTCAACGAAACTTCAACACCTTTGTTACTAACTGAACCTACATTGTCAAATGTTCTTGCGTAACCCGTTTCATAAGGAAGCTGTCTACTATTGATTACGTTAGTTGATAATCTGTCATAAACATCAACACTTCCTGAAATTCTGTTTTTTAGTAATCCAAAATCAAGTCCAAAATTTACTTCTCTTGTTTTTTCCCAAGCTAATTTTTTATTAGCTAAATTTTTTGATTGCCATCCTGCAACCAGATTCGATCCGTTCGCATAGAATGTTTGTTGGTCTAAAAGTGCTTGCGAGGCATAAGCATTAACGTTGTCATTTCCTGTATACCCCAAACTAGCTCTTAATTTCAAGTCAGAAATAATGCTGCTGTTTTTTAAAAATGACTCTTTGCTAATTTTCCAGCCTAAAGCTACAGATGGAAAACTTTCCCATTGATTTCCTTTTGATAATACAGATGAACCATCCCATCTGTTAGAGGCAGTTAATAAATATTTATCCTTGTAAGCATAATTTAAACGTACAGCATAAGATTTTAACTCGTTTTTCACATAAGGTGTTTCTGGTGTTGGGGCAACAAAAGAATAAGTTGAAGGTGATCCAGAACCAACATTGTATATCCCTGATTCAAAAGGCTGATTACTTGAATATAAGTATGAATTTTCATCCGTGTTGGCGTAAGTACTTTGCAATAATAACATACTAAAATCATGTACTTCATTAAAAGTATGCTTTAGGTCTAGCTGATTGTCCCAAGTATAATTGAAATTATTGTAATTTCTAATTGATGAAGAATTCCCTTTTACTAGAATTCCCTGATTTGTATTAGCGGTATTGGATATACCTGTAACAGAATTTACTATACCTGCAGCAAAAGTTGTTTTAAAGCTTAACCATTTTAACATTTGGTATTGAAAATAAACATTACCTACAGTTTGCCATGTTCTTTCTGTTTGTGAAGAGTTTGCAATTTCCATTAATGGATTGACATTACCAGTTCTGTCTAAAATAAGGGTGGTATTACCAGGTTGCGTTATTTTACCAGGCTGTAATGTTAATTGTCCTACAATATCATTCCCGTTAGCATCAACGGCCCATGGAGATAAAAGTGTAGGTAGCCTAAATGCATCCTGCATTGCTAAATCACTACCTAATTGGCTCACAATACGCGCTACAGTAATGTTTACACCTGTAGAGAATTTGTCATTTATTTTATGATTTAATCCTAACTTGAAAGAGTACTTGTCTGTCGAATCATTATCAATAAGTCCTTCATCACTTTGCATACCAAGCCCTATGTTATAGCTTAAACCTGAATCGCCACGCCCCGAAATGTTTAAATAATTATTTTGTGTTGCACCAGGTTTAAGTATCGCATCAACCCAATCATAACTAAAACCTTCATTGTATCTTTTAACTAATAAAGGACTATTACCTGTAGAGGCAGTTGCAAGTGCCTGAGGTGTTTGCGAAGTTGCTGGATAAGATAAAAATGCAGATTGATTAAATGCATACCACTCTTGTGAATTCATAAATTTTGGTAATCTCGCAGCTGTTTTAGTTCCATATGATGTATTAAAACTAACATTAATTCCTTTTTTAGCTGTTGTTCCACTTTTTGTTGTTACAATCACAACACCGTTAGAAGCTCTCGAACCATATATTGCTGCAGAAGAAGCATCTTTTAATACATCCATTCTGGCAATGTCTTGTGGGTTTAAAAAGTCAATATTGTCCAGTGGTACACCATCAACAACAAACAATGGAGTCGATCCTACACTTGTAGAATTAGTACCACTAGTATCAGATAGCAAAGAGTTGTTTCCTCTGATAACGATTTTGTATCCATCGCCTGCACGCCCTGAAGCAGAAGAAATTTGAACACCTGCTGTACTTCCTTGTATAGCTTCTAATGGATTTGTTGTATTTCTCTCAGTTATAGTCGCCGCACTTATAGTACTTACTGTACCTGTAACATCTGATTTTTTCACAGTACCATATCCCACCACAACAACTTCATTAAGTGAGTTCGATTGTTCAGACAGACTTACGTTTACTTTAGATTTTCCTGCAACAGTAACTTCTTGTGTTTGAAAACCTAAATAGCTAATTATTAAAATGGCTTTATTACTGGTTACGTTAATTTTAAAACTTCCCTCAAAATCTGTAGAGGTACCATTTTTAGTTCCTTTCTCCTGGACATTTACACCTGGTAGTGATAATCCTGCAGCATCTGTAATTTTCCCTTCTACCACAGTAGATTGAGCGTAGATTGTAGTACTCAACAGGAAATTCAGGAAAAATAAAAATACAAGATTGTATTTTATTTTTTTCTTCGATAATTGTTTAAAATTCATAGTTTGGTTAAATAGTTTTGGTTAAATTGATAGTTTTTAATTTTTAATCGTTTCTACTCTTTTTTCATTCGCATTTGTATTTATAAAATTGATATTCTTTACATTTTTTAATAAGTAAGGTTCCCCTACTTTGGCTATTACTACATTTTTTAGCGTAATATTCTCGACAGGAGATTCCTCATATCCTTCGGCCCAGACTCCGTATTTCCCGCCGTTTTTTACCGTTATATTTTCAAGATTGATATTTCGTACTGTAGGTATAAAATTTCCTGTTTGAGAACCGTATACGTTATAGAACATGGTTACACGCAAGACACATTCTTTTACAGTTCCTACTTCAAGATTTCTCACATAGATATCTTCTACAATTCCTCCTCTTTTTGAATTGGTTTTAATACGAATTGCACGATCCAGATTAGGACTGTCCATTACACAATTCTCTACAAAAACATTATTTACACCAGCAGATATTTCACTTCCCATCACAACTCCGCCATGACCATCGATCATTTTACAATTCTGAACAATGATATTTTTACTTGGTATTGCCACTCTTCTTCCATCAGCATCACGTCCGGATTTTATGGCAATACAATCATCGCCAGTATTGAAAGTGCAGTTTTTAATGAGTACATTTTGAGAATATTCAGGATCGCAGCCATCATTGTTAGGCCCGTGACTATTTACTGTTACGCCATCAATAATGATGTTATTTGTTTTTATGGGATGTAAAATCCAAAACGGAGCATTTATTACGGTAATATCTTTTACTAAAACTGTGTTACATTCAAAAAACTCAATAAAATTGGGGCGTAAATAACGTCCTTCACCAAAAATACGATCCCCAACCGGAACACCTTTTTCTGCCATTTCAATTAAAACTTCGCGGTTTTGAGGATCATTTTGAGAAGGAATTCCTTTCTTCCATCCGTAATCTTTTCCTCCGGACCAAATCCACCAGTTTGTATTATCAGCCTGACCATTAAGAGTTCCTTTTCCTGTTATGGCAACATTGGTTTTATTTTTGGCATATATAAGAGGAGAATAATTCATAAGTTCGGTTCCTTCCCATGAAGTATGAACCATCGGGTAATCTTTTGGGTTTATGCTGAAAAGTATTTCTGCATTATCTTCTAAATGCAAATTCACATTACTTTCTAAATGTATGGGGCCTGTCAGATATTTTCCATTAGGCACCAAAACTCTTCCACCGCCATTGCCTGCACATGCCTTAATTGCTTTTTCGAAGGCCAGTGTGTTTGAAGTTTTTCCATCAGCAATGGCACCAAAATCATTTATATTAAAAGTTTTATCAGCAAATTGAGTCTGAGGAATACTCTTTATAATTAATTCCATCTTTTTCCAAGGATCTGAATCAGAAACTACAGTAGCATGCTTTGCACATGACAACACTGTTATAGCCATTATACTGGAGATTAAAAAAGGTCTAAGTGCTATAATCTTATTTACAAACATTTGTGAAGGATTTATTGTTTAGTCTTTCAAACCATTACATATATGTAATCGATTACACGAAAGTATAAAATAAGTTCTTACACACCAAATTAATTAGTAAAAAATTTATATATTTAATTTTTATTATGAAATATAATTACACTTAATGTAAAAAAACCTATAATTTATTATCATTGTTGATCCGAAAACGTTTTAATTATAAATTATGGTAATCGATAACAATTTGTGTAACGTTATAAAAAAAAATGTATTTTTGTCTGAGATTAATCTGAAAACCTTTTTTAATGAGCGAAAAAATAACTATTTACGATATTGCTGAAAAACTGAATATCACTGCCGCTACTGTTTCAAGGGCTTTAAACAACAATCCTAAAATAAAAGAAAGCACACGCGAGCTGGTTATTAAAACCGCTGCTTCGATGAACTATAAGCAAAATAAACTGGCGTTGGCATTAAAAAGCGGACGTAGTAATAATATTGGCGTTATTGTTCCTCGTATAGACAGCAACTTTTTTGCATCTGTCATTAGAGGAATCGAAGAGGAACTTCATCCTCATGGTTATCAGGTAATCATTTGCCAGACTCATGAAAGCACGAAAAGAGAAAACGAAAACTTGTATACCTTAATAGATGCTCAGGTAGATGGCATATTAATGTCTGTTACCGATGTGACCGGAGAAAACGATGGTGCATTTCATAATGTATTACAAAAAAATGTCCCTCTTATCTTTTTTGACAGAAGCAAACATATTGACGGCGTTAGCTCAGTAACCATCAATGACTTCAAAGGTGGCTACCTTACCACAAAACACTTAATCGACGAAGGCTGTAAATCTATCGCTCATTTATCAGGAGATCAATCACTTGAGATTTTCAAAAACAGGTTTTTAGGATACAAACAAGCTTTACTGGATAACGGAATGGAATTTAGAGAAGAATATGTAATCCCCGTTAAAAGTTTTGTTGATGCAGGAAAAGACGCAGTTGATATTTTATTACAATTAGAAACTCCACCGGATGCTATATTTTCATCCAGTGATTTCGCTGCTTTAGGGGCAATTCAAGAGCTACGATCAAGAAATATTAATATTCCTAAAGATTTTTGTGTAGCCGGTTTCAGTAACGAACCATTTACTAAATTCATGGAATTATCTATTACTTCTGTAGATCAGTCACCACTGGAAATGGGAAAAATGTCAGCACGTGTTTTCTTAGAACAAGTAGATAAAACCGACACTATAAAAATTGAAAAAAAGGTTGTTCTCGCTCCTGAATTACACATCCGTAAATCATCGTCAAGATCTAACTCATAATTTTTTTTACCCTATAAGTTCATTTAACAATGAACTTTTTTTTTACCATTAAGATATTAAGAAAATTAAGTTCAAAGCTCATATCTTAATAGTAAAGATTAAGTTTCATTCTCTTAGAAAAAATTAAAAACCAATAAGCACAAAGCTTTATTATCTTAACATCTTAATGGTAAAAAAACAAAAAAGCTCACTTTTCAAGTGAGCTTTTTGTTATATAGTTAGCTTTTAATTAAAGCGAAACTCCTCTTTTCCAAGGAATAAATACATCTTGTTTCAATTGGTCTGCTTTTGTTTCCACGTTTCCGCTCGCCAATTCTATAATGTAATCTACTATTTCTGCTCCAACCTCGGTAATGGTTTTTTCACCAGTAATCACCGTTCCGGCATTTACATCGATAATATCAGACATTCTATTAATTAATGCTGTGTTCGAAGAAATTTTCACAACGGGTGCAATCGGATTTCCCATCGGATTTCCTAAACCTGTGGTAAATAAAACAACTGTTGCGCCCGATCCAACCAATCCTGTGGTACATTCGGCGTCATTTCCTGGCGTATTTAAAAGATTTAATCCTGGTTTTGAAATATATTCTCCGTAATCTAAAACATCTACAACAGGTGAAGTTCCTCCTTTTTTAGCTGCGCCAGCAGATTTCATTGCATCTGTAATTAATCCGTCTTTGATGTTTCCCGGAGATGGATTCATATCAAACCCTGAACCTGCATCTACAACTGATTTTTCAAAAGCTTTCATTAAAGTTAAAAACTTATCTGCTTTTTCTTCATCAACACATCGGTTCATCAATTCTTGCTCAACGCCACATAATTCCGGAAACTCTGCCAAAATTGTTTTCCCTCCCAAAGCTGCAAAAATATCTGAAACAATTCCTAATGCCGGATTAGCAGAAATTCCTGAAAATCCGTCAGACCCTCCACATTCTAAACCAATACTTAGCTTTGAAAGAGGAGCAGGTTTGCGTTCAATTTTGTTGGCTCTTTTAATAGCTTCATAAGAATCTTTAATCACCATTTGAAACATTTGATCAGTAGTTCCAATTTGTTGTTGCTCATAGATCAAAATTTCTTTATCACTATTCGGACTCATTTCTTTCAATGCCTTTTTAAAAATATCAACTTGCAAATTTTGGCAACCTAAACTTAAAACAGTTGCACCTGCAACATTTGGGTTGTTCACATATCCTGCAAGCAGTTTTGCCAACAATTCTGAATCTTGTCGAATCCCTCCACAACCACCTTGATGATTGATAAATTTTACTTCGACGTTATTTAAAAGATTTTCATTTAAATTTTTATCCGAAACTTCTTCTACGCTTTTTTCTTCAATTAAAGAGCGTAACAAATTTTTATAAGAAACTTCTTTTTTAGGCATTAATTCATTTTCGAAAATATCTTTCAGTTTTTCGATATTTTTGTTTTCACAAAAAACCAATGGAAAAAACAACCAAACGTTTTTGGTTCCAACTTGCCCATCAGTACGGTGGTATCCGTTGAAAGTTTTATCTTTCCAACGATCTACATTTGGTGGAGTCCAACCTAAATTTCCGTTTTTACCAAAAACTTTTTCACTTTGATGTTTTACATTTTCGGTGGTAATTACTTCTCCTTTTTTTATAGGTTTGGCAGCTTTTCCAACCAAAACACCATACATTATAATATCATTACCAATTGTAAAATCTTTCTCTGCGATTTTATGTTTTGCTTTAACATCAGTTGTTGGTGAGATGGTATTTCCTTCAAACATAATTTGTTCGTTTTGTACCAAATCGGTTAAAGCGACAATTACGTTATCTGCCGGGTTGACTTTTATTAATTTTTTTTGCATGATCGTTTTTTTTTAAGTAGCTAAGTTTTTAAGGTGCTAAGTCGCTAAGATGCGTCCCGAAAACTTAGAATTTTAGAAACTATTCCAATTAATAATGTTTGCTAAAATTAGCAAAACCTTTTTCTATTCCGTATTCTTCAATTTCATTTAAGGCCAGTACCAAAGCCTCAGGTAAACCTTTCACCTGAGTTAAATCTTCACCCCAGAATTCAGTATTAGCCAATATTTTAGCTACAACTAGATCTGTAGCTTTTAATTGCCACGCGTTTTTAAATGCTTCAACTATCTCCGGAGAATCTTTTACAGGTAATGCTTCGTTATTCCAGGTTCCTTTGTAGAACTGAATTAAACTTGCTAACGAAAAAGTTAAGTTAACAGGCAATTTTTTATTAGCATTATAATATCCTAATAAACTAGGTAAAACTCTTACTTTGAATTTTGAAATAGAATTTAATGCAATATCAGCCAGCGCATGTTTGATAAATGGATTTTTAAATCGGTCCATTACCTCTTCAGAATAAGCTGTAATTTCATTTTTGTCCATATCAAGCGTTTCACTAATTTCACTAATAACGCTGTTTACGAATTTTCCGGTAAAATCTCCGTTTACCGTTTCCATTACTAATTTATTACCATATAAAAGTGAAAAAGGAACCATTGCCGTGTGTGCACCGTTTAGAATACGAACTTTAATCATTTTAAAAGGACGTATATCATCAACGATTTTTACATTCAAATCTATTTTATCAAAAGGTAATTTTGCTTTTAAAGCATCGCCACCTTCAATAGCCCAAAGAAAGAAAGGTTCTGCAGCAACAATTAAATTGTCCTTATACTCTAATTTATTATTGTATTCTTCAATTTCAGCTCTTGGATATCCGGGAACAATTCTGTCAACCAAAGTACTGTGATACGTACAAGCATCTGATACCCAAGTTTTAAATTCATCCTCTAATTTCCATAAATCAACATATTGCAAAATATATTTTTTAAGCGTCTCTGAGTTATAATCAATTAATTCACAAGGAATTATAGTTACTGCTTTAGAAGTATCTCCATTGAAATGTTTAAATCTTTCATATAATAAAACCGTCAACTTTGCAGGAAATGAAACTGGCGGCTGCATATCCGGAGTATCACTTTCGATGAATTCAATTCCGGCTTCAGTAGTATTTGAAACAATAAACTGAAGTTCTTCTTCTTTGGCTAAAGCCAAATAATCTGCAAATTCAGTATACGGATTTATAGCTTTTACAATATTAGTGATCAACTCAATATCCTGTATTTTTTCGCCTTTTTTAATACCATTCATAAACAAAGTATAAAGACCATCCTGATCGTTAATCAGGTGTACCATACCGTCTTTCAAAGGTTGCACCATTGCAATACCGGCATTAAAATCAACTTCTTTATTTAGTTTGTGAAATGCGTAATCAACAAAAGCTCTCAGGAAATTTCCTTCTCCAAACTGAACTACTTTTATTGGCTGTAATTTTTCTAATCCTGTATTTTTTCTGTTTAACTCTTTCATTTTAAATCTTTAAAGTGTTATAAATAACCACATTAAAACCTTATTAGCTTTTAAATCTTCCATTGTAAAAGAAACATTACACTTGTGTGAGGAAAGTAAATTTTGCTGTGAGGAATGACAAAATTTATTTTTCAAGTGTAATGCTCAATTACAATCTCTAAAATCTAAAAAAAACGCTTGTAAATAAGGATCGGTATGATTACTCCTTATTTATTTTTAATATTTTTGATGATATCAAGAACCTGGCTTACTTTCGTTTTTAAGCCATCATAATCCTCTTTATCTAATATATCTTTCGAAATTAATTGTGAACCTAATCCCACACAAGTTGCGCCTGCATTTAACCAGGATGACAAACTTTCTACGGTTGGATAAACACCGCCTGTTGGCATAATATTCGTCCACGGGCAAGGTCCTTTTATAGCTTTTATAAACTCTGGTCCGTAAATATCCGCAGGAAATAATTTTACGATTTCACATCCTAATTCTTCCGCTCTTGCAATTTCAGTAAGTGTTCCGCAACCAGGCGACCAAAGCACTTTACGTCGATTACAGGCTATGGCTATATCTTCTCTAAAAACAGGAGTTACAATAAAATTAGCCCCTAAACTCATATACAATGAAGCTGCTGCTGCATCGGTTATAGAACCTACACCCAACATCATTCCCGGCAGTTCAGCCAAAGCATATTTGTTTAAAGCTCCAAAAACTTCATGAGCAAAATCTCCTCTGCTGGTAAACTCCATTAATCGCGCACCACCATCATAACATGCCTTTAATACTTTCTTGCTTACTTCTATATCTGAATGAAAAAACAACGGAACCATTCCGTTCTCTTTCATTTGTAAAGCCACTTCAATTCTTGAATATTTTGCCATCTTTTCTTAATTATCTTGATACTAATGCAGAACCATCTCCATCTATCATATTTTCAACTTCTTTTAAAGTAACCAGATTATAATCTCCTGCAATGGTATGTTTCAAACAACAAGCCGCTACTGCAAAGTCTAACGCTCTCTGGTTATTATTTTGATATTGCTGTAATCCGTAGATCAATCCACCCATAAAAGCATCTCCACTACCTACTCGATCCACAACGGGTGTAACTTCTTTTACAGCTGCATTATAAATTACTTTTCCGTCAAATAAAATACCGCCAATTCTCTGGTGTGATGCACTTACAGAATAACGTAATGTAGTGGCTACTGTTTTTAAATTCGGAATCAAATCAAACAGTTTCGTATACAAAACAGGAAGTGATTTCTCATCCTGATAATTCGGGTTAACCTTAGGTATTCCTAACATGAAATACGCCGTATCTATATCTCCTAAAATAACATTGCTATACTTTAGCATTTCTGGCATAACATCACTTGGCGTTTTACCATATTGCCATAATTTTGATCGGTAGTTCAAATCGCAAGAAATAGTAATTCCCATTTTATGCGCTACTTTAATAGCTTCTAAACAAGCTTCTGCAGCACTTTCTGAAATTGCCGGGGTAATTCCGCTCCAGTGAAACCATGTTGCACCTTCCAGGACTTTCTCCCAATTAATTGTACCTTTCTGAATAGTTGCCATCGAACTATGTGCACGATCATAAACAACATTACTGCCACGTGTTCCGGCACCGGTTTCAAGAAAATAAATTCCTAAACGTTCTCCTCCGTAAACTACGTTTTTAGATTCTACGTTCATTTTTCGCATTTCTTTTAATGCCGAAGTACCAATTTCATTCTCAGGTAATCTTGTTACAAATTCTGCGTTTACGCCATAATTCACCAAAGACACACAAACATTAAATTCGCCTCCTCCGTAAGAAGCACCAAATGCCGTAGATTGTGAAAAACGTAAATGCCTCTCTGTAGAAAGACGCAACATAATTTCTCCGAATGCAACTACTTTACTCATATTATTTTTATTGTTTTACCAGTAATTTTTTTTTACCACTAAGAGACTTTTCTTTTTACCATTAAGAGATTAAGAAAAATTAAGCTTGATGGTTTGTTTTAGTCATCCCGATAGGTATCGGGATAAAAAATTAAAATGATTTCTTAAATTAAATCCGCAAAATCTGCGTTTTGCTTTCTTTTAAAACTTTTAATCTTAATTTTCTATTCAGCATTCAACTTAATTTTCCTTAATATCTTAATGGTAAAATTATTTTTAGAACTTGAAATATTCTTTTGCGTTGTTATATGAAATGTCTGAAACTAATTTTCCTATCCATTCCATATCGTTTGGTAATTCTCCGCGTTTGATTTCGTCTCCTAAAAGATTACATAAAATACGTCTGAAATATTCATGTCTTGGGAAAGACAAGAAACTTCTTGAATCTGTCAACATACCTACGAAACAACTAATTAATCCCATGTTAGAAAGGGCATTTAATTGTTTGGTCATTCCGTCTTTTTGATCTAAAAACCACCATCCTGATCCAAACTGTACTTTTCCGCGCACGCTTCCGTCATTGAAGTTTCCAATCATGGTTGCCATCACTTCGTTATCAGCAGGATTTAAGTTATAAATGATTGTTTTAGTCAATTTATCTTTACTATCTAATGCGTTTAAAAAGCTGGATAATTTTTGCGCCTGCGGATAATCTCCAATAGAATCCCATCCTGTATCCGGGCCTAAAATTCTGTGCATACGTGCATTATTATTACGCAATGCACCTAAGTGAAACTGTTGTACCCATCCAAATTCATGATACGTTTCAGATAAGAATAATAAAACAGCGCTTTGGAATTTTAAAGCTTCGTCCGGTGATATAATTCTGTTTTCTCTTTTCTTTTTGAAAATAGTATTTATTTCAGATTCTGTAAATTCTTCAAAATAAATCTGATCTAAACCGTGATCACTTAATTTGCAGCCGTTTGCATTAAAAAACTCAATTCTCTTTCTTAATGCAGCCTGCAAATCAGCAAAAGTATTAATTGCAATACCGGACACATCCCCTAATGTGTCCAGATATGCATTATAACCATCATTAGAAATTAAGATGGCTTTATCAGGTCTGAAAGCCGTACTCATTTTAGTTCCGATAGGATTTTTTGTTAGTTTCTGGTGAAACTCTAAACTATCAATCGGATCTTCTGTGGTACAAACCAATTCAGCATTTACTTTTTTAAGCAGGTTTTGTGTACTGTATGCCTGAGAATTAATTTTCTCTGTCGTTTCTATATAAATTTTCTCTGCTGATTTTTCGTTTAGCAAATCATAAATATCAAAATAACGGGCCAATTCTAAATGCGTCCAGTGATACAAAGGATTACGCATCGTGTACGGAACCGTTTTTGCCCAATTTAAGAACTTATCTTTATCTGAACCATTTCCTGTTACAAATTGCTCGTTGATCCCTAATGTACGCATCGCACGCCATTTGTAATGATCTCCGTTGATCCAAACTTGTGTTATATTATCAAAAACCTTATCCTCGGCAATAAACTGTGGATTTAAGTGATTGTGGTAATCAATTATAGGTTGATTTTTTGAGTAGTTATGATATAACTCTTCAGCGAATTTATTTTCAAGTAAAAAGTTATCGTTTATGAATGTCTGATTTAAGCTCATGTCTTTTTTAATATAATTGAGAATTAATCTTCGTTTGATGGTTTACCAATTGTAGCCAGAATTCCTCCATCTACATACAAAATGTGACCGTTGACAAAATCACTTGCTTTTGAAGATAAAAATATAGCTGCTCCTGCTAAATCTCCGGGATCACCCCATTTTGCAGCCGGAGTACGGCTAATGATGAAATCGTTAAACGGATGACCGTCAACACGAATTGGTTTTGTTTGTTCAGTAGCAAAATAACCTGGCCCAATTCCGTTAATCTGAACGTTGTATTTTGCCCATTCTGTTGCCATGTTTTTAGTCAGCATTTTTAAGCCGCCTTTTGCAGCAGCGTAAGCACCAACCGTATTACGGCCTAATTCGCTCATCATCGAACAAATGTTGATTATCTTTCCTTGTCTTCTTTCGATCATTCCTTTAGCAACATGCTTAGATACTATAAAAGGACTTACTAAATCAATATCGATCACTTCTTTAAAATCAGCAACTTCCATTTCGATTAACGGAATTCTTTTGATGATTCCTGCATTATTAATCAAAACAGCGATAGGACCAACTTCACTTTCAATTCTCTGAACGGCAGCAATAACTTCTTTTTCATCGGTTACATTAAATTTATAACCCACTGCATTTATTCCTTCGTTTTTAAGCTCATTTACAGCATCATCAATTTTTTGCTGAGAAGAGTTTCCGTTTACAACAATTGTTGCTCCCGCCTGACCTAATCCTTTTGCCATTGCCATTCCCAGTCCGTGTGTACTTCCTGTGATCAGGGCAATTTTTCCTTTTATATCAAATAAGTCTGTCATAATTCTTATCTTAAATCAGTTATTTTACAAACATCCATATCTCCGTAATCTAAATTCTCTCCTGCCATTCCCCAGATAAAAGTATAATTACTGGTTCCTGATCCTGAGTGAATTGACCATGGTGGAGAAATTACAGCCTGATGATTGTTCATCCAGATATGTCTTGTTTCCTGAGGTTGCCCCATGAAATGACAAACTGCCTGATTTTCCGGAATATCCAAATAGAAATACACTTCCATTCTTCGATCGTGTACGTGAGCCGGCATGGTATTCCAAACACTTCCAGGTCGTAACTCCGTCATTCCCATTTGTAACTGGCATGTTGTTACAACACTACCAATAATCATTTGGTTTACGGTACGGTGATTAGCCGTTTCCATCGTACCTAATTCTAATTTATTTGCCTCTGCCAAGCTTACTTTTACCGTTGGGTAAGTAGTGTGGGCCGGTGCAGAGTTGATATAATATTTCGCAGGATTATTACTGTCGTCACTTTTAAAAATTACTTCTTTATTACCGCTACCGATATACAAAGCATCTTTAAATCCTAATGCGTATGTTTTTCCTTCTACAACAATAGAACCGCTTCCTCCAACATTAATAATTCCGATTTCTCTTCTTTCTAAAAAATAAGATGCCTTAAGCGGATCGATACTTTCTAACACTAAATTACCTTTTACAGGAACTGCAGAACCTGCAATATATCTATCGTAATGAGAATAGGTTAGAACAATCTCATCTTCTTGCATTAAGTCATCAATTAAGAATTCACTTCTTAATTCCTGAGTATCATATTTTTTTACTGCTTCGGGGCTTGACGCGTATCTTGAACTATATTTTGTCATAATTTTTATTTTAATGTAATCGATTGCACAAAATTAGATTTTTATTTTAAATATACCTTTTTTAAACTTATAAAATTTTCTAAATATTACAAACCAGTAATTGGGCTGTATTTAGGAACTAAGCTTTTCATTACGACCCAACCTGTTAAGTAACATACTGCACAGATAGAGAAAATAATAAAATAGCCTGCTTCGATACCATGAAAGCCCATAAATGACATATTGGTTTCTTTAGCATGATCAAACAATAATCCTGAACCTTTATTGATTATAGTAGAACCAACACCTCCTGCTAATCCTCCAATTCCTGTAATAGTTGCGATTGCTTTTTTAGGAAACATATCTCCAACAGTTGTAAAAATATTTGCCGACCATGATTGGTGAGCTGCACCTGCAATACCAATTATAATTACCGGAATCCAGTAACTTATATAACCTAAAGGCTGTGCAATTAAAGCCAATAAAGGGAAAAATGCAAAAATCAACATCGCTCTCATTCTTCCTTCGTAAGGGTTCATTCCTTTTTTCTCTACAAAATAAGTTGGCAGCCAACCTCCTACTATAGAAAGTAGGGTAATCATATATAAAACAAACAATGGCAAAGCAGCTTGTGTAGAATCCATTCCGTAAACAGAGCTTAAATAAGCCGGTGTCCAGAACAAAAAGAACCACCAAACACCATCGGTCATAAATTTACCAAATGCAAAAGCCCAGGTTTGTTTGTATTTAAAACATTCTACAAAAGACACTTTTGTGGTTGTTTCAGGCACATAACCTACTAACTTACTATCTGCAATATCATCTTGTTGAATATATTCTAGTTCTGCAGCACTTACTTTTGGATGTCTTTCTGGCTTATCATACATAAAAACCCAAAATCCCATCCATATAAAACCTAAGGCTCCAATAATAATAAAAGCCATTTCCCAACCGAATGATTTAGCTATAAACGGAATCGATATTGGCGCTGCTAACGCTCCAACTGTTGCACCTGCATTAAAAATACTGGTTGAAAATGCTCTGTCTTTTTTAGGAAAATATTCGGCTGTAGTCTTAATTGCTGCTGGAAAGTTTCCTGCCTCACCCACTGCCAGAATAAAACGGGCAAAAATGAACAATGTAACACTTACATTAATCACCAATCCTGTATCCTGCACCAACTCTATAGCGTCTTTTGCGCCTTCAAATCCTACAAACCAATTTCCTGTAATTATTCCTGCTGTTGCAATACCGCAAAAAGCATGTAAACAAGCACCTAAAGACCATATTCCGATAGCCCACAGAAATCCTTTTTTAGTATCAAGCCAGTCTACAAATCGGCCTGCAAATAACAAAGAAACAGCATAAAAAATAGAGAATAATGCTGTTATATTTCCATAATCATTATTTGTCCAATGGAATTCCGGCGCAATAAAATCGCTCCATGTTAGTGAAAGTACTTGTCTGTCTAAATAGTTGATTGTGGTAGCAAAAAACAGTAAAGCACAAATACTCCAACGATACGTTCCTGTAGATTTTTTTTGGTCTTGGTTGGTAATAACTGTGTCTGGTGGTTGGTTCATAGTAAAATTGAATTATAAAATTGATATTTTTTTTTGCAATATTAATTTACTCATTGCTCTTAAAAGACAATAAAAATCAATCTGCCAAATCTAACAAAATAAAATAATGTAATCGATTGCACAAATATAGTTTTAAATCTTTATATTCCAAATATATTAGATAAAAAATTATTTTAACTAAATAAATAAACATATAGAACAAAAAAGTCTATTCAAAATTACACATTAAACAATATATCTGTTAAAAGCAGGCATATGAAATTTGTCCTTTTTAGGGGGTAAAATTGTACTAGAATCAATACTTTCAAATCAATTAGCAATCCTGTAAGACATCTCAAAATAAAAAGTTCTTTTTAACGTTTTTTGAGTTACAGATATAGGCGAAAAATCTCTATTTTTGAATTTCTTACTAAAAAATTACATTTAACTAATTCGTTATACAATTGAAAAAATCAAAAAAACAGTTCCTGAAAAAATCGATTACAATTCTTGCCTTGTTTGCAAGTGCCACATTTCAGGTACAGGCTCAAAATAATGTAATCATCCCGCTTTGGAATAAAATACCAGACGAAATCAAAGCAGCCGATTACAAAGAAAACGAAAGTATTAAGGATGGAAAAGTCCAAAGTACAAGTCTGGTTTCTGTTCCCACATTAAGTATCTTTTTACCTAAAAAAAGTAAAACCAATCAGGCCGCAGTTATCATTTTTCCTGGCGGAGGGTATCAACATTTGGCAATTGATAAAGAAGGAACCAAAGTAGCCGAATGGTTTAATAGTCTGGGCATTGTTGGTATTGTAGTTAAATATCGACTGCCAAATGATAAGATTATGAAAAACAAAAACATTGGCCCTTTGCAAGATGCCCAGGAAGCTGTGCGTTATGTGAGACAAAATGCTGCAAAGTATAATATTGATACTAATAAAATTGGAATTTTAGGATTTTCTGCTGGAGGACATTTGGCATCTACACTGGCTACACATTACGACGAAAAAACATATGAAACCACTTTTAAAGTCAGTGCCCGTCCAGATTTTTCTCTTTTAATCTATCCTGTAATATCCATGCAAAATGATATTACCCACAAGGGCTCGCAAACTAGTTTGCTAGGCAATAATCCTTCTCAGGAATTGCTTGATACGTTTTCGAATGAAAAAAGGGTAACCGCACAAACTCCGCCAACTTTTTTGGTGCATGCAACAGACGATACGACTGTTTTACCCGAAAACAGTATCAATTTTTACTTAGCGCTTAAAAACAATGGCGTTCCCGCTGAATTGCATATTTATGAAAAAGGCGGACATGGTTTTGGCCTGGGCATAAAAGATACCAGCAAGTTCTGGACTCGAGATTGTGAAGAATGGCTTAGAAGTCAGGGATTAACTAAATAAAATTAATAGGAGTATAATTTTTTACCCTCTCGAAGCATAGAAATAGTGTTATGAAAATGATTGACCTATCCCCGATAGTCCTGAGGCTTCGGGAGCAAATCCTTTCAGGATCAGGTACGGGATTAGCTTCAATGCATCAAATTAAAAAAAAAGGCAAAACTCATAAAGTTTTGCCTTTAACCAACATCAAAAACTATAAAAAAACGGATTCCCAATCCGTTAAACTGACAATTCTTTCTCTAAGACTTGTTTAGCTTTGGTAATAGGAATTGCTTTTGTGGCAACTTTTGGAGATGCAGCTGGTTTTTTGCCAAATTTCTGTTTTCCCCACCAAATTAAAAATCCAGTAATAGGCAAACTGGCAGAGATTAGACTGGCAAAAAAAGCAATAATTTTCCCTGTAAGTCCCAGTACACTTCCTACATGAATATCATAATTCATTCTTCGTATTTTGTCTGGTATATTAGCATCGATATATTTTCCTGAAAAAGTTGACTTTATTGAAATCTCTTTTAAAGTCTGCTGATCAAAATTATACCTGTCCATATTATAGTAGGTGTTTTTTTGTTTGTAAACAAAAGCTCCAATAGGATCTGCTGGTTTGGCAGGAATAGAAATTAGAATTCCGGCTGCCTGTGGATTTTCTTTGTTCATCTTCAACAAAACTTTATCAGCCGTAGTAAGATTAAAAGTCCTAACATTTGTAGTGTCTGATTTTGGAGATTCACGGCTTTCGACTAATGGTTTTCCTCCGGATGTAACCCAGTATAGTGATTTACTCCACCAGTCAAAACTCCATACTAAACCGGTTACAGCAATAAAGAATAGAAAAATACAGCTGTAAAACCCAAGCACATTATGCAAATCATAATTGACACGTTTGAAACTGGCATCTGTTTTTATTTTAAAACTTTTATTAATAATGGACTTAATCCATTTAGTTGGCCACCAAAGCACTATCCCTGAAATTAATAAAATAACAAAAATTATAACCGCCACGCCCACAATTGGCCTTCCTATATTATAAGGTAGCCATAAAGCTCGGTGACCGTTTAATATCCATCTGAAAAAATCGGGAGATTCTCCTCTCGAAAAAGATTTTACATTTAATATTTCTCCGGTATACGGATTCATATAAATACTGGTAAAAACACCACTTCTTCTTTTTCTGGGCTTTTCTTCTTTTTCCCCTTTTTGCTTGCCTTTTCCTTGCGGTTTTAGATCAGATTTTCCTTTTTCACTCCCATTTTTAGCCGTGTCATTTTTAAAACTTCCTTTTTTTCCTCCTCTTTTATGTTCTCCTTTTTCGTCTTTGCTTTCTTTTTTCTCGATAAAATACCCCACGATAGCAGCATCCTCTTTTGATCCAAAAGTAACACTTGTGGCATGATTGCCTTTCATGGTTTTATCTGCAATTGTAACTAATTGCGAGGGCAATAAAAAAGCTTTTTCCTGAGGTTCTACAAAACGCCAGTCTTCGATAAAATCCTTAATTTCGTTTTCAAAAACATAAATACAACCCGTTAAACTAACAATGACCACAATAATACCGGAAGCCAGTCCGAGCCATAAATGCAACCAGGCCATAATACGCTTGAAAAGCGATTTTTTACTTTTTTTCTTATTTGTATTTGATTTTGAAAAAGAAAACATAATTAGTAGCGTATAAAAAGATAAATAAAAAAACCGCAAGCCCCGAAAGGCCTACGGTCCAAAAGAAACCAATTTTTAATATTTTAATTTTGCAATTGCAGTAATCTGACCACCTTCAACTTTTATTCCTTTAGCAGCAACAGCAGTTGAGCCGTTGATTGTGTAAATCCAGTTTCCTTCAGGAGTATTAATACCAACAATAGCAGATGTACCGTCTTCGCTAACAAGATTATATCTTTCTACTGTTGTAAAACTAATTGTTTCAGGCGCATTAGTTACCCATGTAAAAGTTTGATTGTAAACATCAGCAATTGCCAGTTTAGCAGCACCTTTATTAGTTCCTGCCGTACCATACATTTGTAGCAAAACTTTTCCTTTAGAGATATAGCTGGATGAAGCAATTTTATATCCTCCTGACTTTTCCTGTACATTAAAGAAATACGTTTTATCAAATTCAGTAGTTCCTTTTTTAATTTTTACCACAGCAGATGGTTTAGTCGAAGTTACAACAGAATTGCTTGTAGCAACTGCTCCTGAGAAACCGTAAGCATCTCCGTTTTCGTCCTGATACAATCCGTTTGTGAAATAACCTCCTAAATAACTGGTACGGTTATCCTTGATCACTTTTTCTAATTTAAGTTCTGGATATGTATATACCGCAACCCATGTACTGTCAGGGTTTTTAGTTCCAAAATTATCAACTCCGTCACCTTTAATACTCATATAAGGCATATACACTTTTTCGCCCACCTGAGTTGCCCAGGTAAAAAAGGCTCTTTCACCGTTTCCTGCTAATTTTTTCGTGTCTTGTTGCGCCTCACCTGTAATAAGTGATTTTTCTGCATCAATTTTATACATTTGAGCAATAGATGCCGCACCGCTTCTTGGAACTTTAATCGTTAAAATATCCTTGTTTACAGCTGTAAAAACGTGTACCGTTTCTGCCTGAAAATTAGATTTCTTAATTAACTTTCCTTCTGCATTAAGGTTATAAGTTGTTACAGCACCAGGATTTCCTTGTCCGTATAATAAACTAAAAAAATTATTTTGCGCTGTAATGTAATAGCGGTAAGATCCGTCTTGTTCGATACCATTACCGGTTGTAGTAATAGACCCTTTAGAAATATCATCAGCAGTTAACAAATAATCTGCAATTCCTGCTGCTCCCGTAGTGGCAGTAATTATATATTTTGTTTTTCCGGTGTCTACTCCACCGCCTGTTTCATTTCCGGGTTTATCAGAATCACTACTACAAGAGAACGTTGTAAAAGCTACTAAAGCTGAGAACAAAATTAATTTGCTACTTTTTTTCATGTTATTATGGTTTGAATTATTAAATTATTTACGTGATTTATCGAAAAAATATCTGAATTTGAGGTAAAAGCCACGACTTGGTTTTTGCAACGAAAAGTTGTCGTACAGCTTATTGTCTAATGCATTTTTACATTCAAAAGCTATATTGTATTTTCCGTCTGCAAGCGTGTAAACAATATTTATATCGTGATTAAACTGTGTTGGAATATCCAGTTTACTAGACTGAATACCACGGCTTGGCCATGACAAATAATAATCATAGACATAAAGAAGATTGTATCCTACAGATAAATTATTTCCTTTTTTTATAAAATCATTAAAAAATATCGTCGCATCAAAATTTCCAAATAAATAGGGGATGTTTGGCACCCTGTCTTTGTAAAAAAGCGATACATATTCCTGACCTGGCTCAAATTTTGTCATGTTACGAAGATTTTGATAAGTCATATTTACACCTGCAGTAAATCGGTTTTTGTATGAATATCGAATCTCTGTATCTACTCCGTAATTAGTCACTCGGCCCTGATTGACGTTGGTTTGCATGGTTTGATTTATATTCAGCTCAGAACGTATAAAATCTGTAGCATCCCGATACAAAAAGTTCAGATCAAATGTCATGGCATTTACTTTTCTAAAGCTAGTTTGATAACTCACTCCAGCATTAAAATTATTACTGGTCTCCGGTTTAAGGTCAAGATTTCCGGCAATATTTTCATTTACGTTTCCAAAGATTTCCTGTGGATTTGGTAAACGGTAACTTTTTTCGAAAGATCCTTTTACCTGCAAATTTTGTCTGATATAGTAGCTTGTTGCTCCACCATATCCCATTACAGAAGTATGGTCTACATACTGCTGGTATGCAATATCTCCGGTATTTCCAGATGGGTTATAACTTCTGGAATAAGTCGTTTTTAGAGAATAATCTTTTAAGAATACAGATGTACTCCACTTCTCGTTATAATCAAACTTATAACCTAGTCCTATTACATTTTTTTGTGATTTTTTAGGTTGTTTGTACACTAAAGATTCAGGAACCAACTCATCACTTTCTTTACGATCAAAAGTGTTGAAGGTATTATTTAACATAAATGAATGTCTCTCGTTCAAACTATAAGTGGCATTTGCTGTAGCAATTCCGTTATTGTTTTTGAATTTACGCAACGTGCGACTGCGCTCTCCTCCTAAACCGTCAAACTTTCTGCTCTCGCCAAACCAGTTATATCTGATATATACGGTATCAATATTTTTTTCTTCTCCAAAATTAAAATTCCCCGTAAGGTTAAAATTCAACCCTTTTGTAAAAAGATCTTTAACCTGATATTTTACAGTTGGCATCAGGATATTTCCTTTTGAATAAACAGATCCAAACACACTTTCCATTCTTGCTCCTGTTTGAATGTCTGCTTTATTTTGACCTGCTGTAAGGCCAAATAACAATTTATCAGCATATTTTTTTCCAGTAATTCCAATGTTTACAACCACAGTTTCGTTATGGTAATTATCATGAAATCTTCGTACACGCTGATTTGGATAATATTGACCCGAAAACAAATTGGCTGCATCAACATTGACCCAATAATTATTATCAGAATAATTTTGAAAAGCATTTATTTCTGTCGTAAATCCGCTTTTAGCAGTATAACCCGCATTTACAGCAGAACGATGCGTATTAAAAGATCCAAAAGAATAAGATGCATCAACATAAGTTCTTGGTTTGCTATTTGTCACAATATTCACCGCACCTCCTAAAGCATCACCGCCCAGCCAAATGGGTACAACACCTTTGTAAACTTCGACACGATCAGCAAGATTTACAGGAATATTATTCAGCTGAAAAGAAGATCCAAAATTATCCATGGGAACTCCATCAATAAAAACCTTGATTTGATTTCCCGAGAAACCATTTATCGAAAGTTCTGATCTTGAACCTACTCCACCAGCTTCACGGACACGAACACCGGAAACTCTGTCTAAAGCATGAGACAAATCAAGCGTAGTATTATGAAGCTTTTTAGCATCAAGAGCCGTTACATTATAAGCTTGTTTATTTACTTTATCGGTTGCTGTACGTCCTAAAACCGTAACACTTTCCAATTCGTTTAATTCATTTTCTAAGCGAACCTTAAAATTGACATCTGCCGATGAAACTTCAATATTTTTTTTATAGTTCGAAAAACCAATTGCAGTGATTTTTAAAGTGTACTTTCCCGGCTTTATATTTTTGAAAATAAAACTCCCATTTTCATCCGAAATCATGCTGAAGTTCGTTTTTTCGATACTTATCGTGGCATACGGAATTGTTTGTCCGGAATTTTCTGTTACCTCTCCAATGACGAAAAAACCCTGATTTTGCTGGGAATGCGATAAGACCGAAAAGAAAAAAAATATACTAAAAAATAAAAATTTGTGAGTTGTCATATCTTTAATTAGACTAATTATAAATAACTTTGGCGCAAAAGTACCATCAACAACTCGAAAAAAGATAGGGAAAAACGGATTATTATTTTGTAAAAACGGATTATATTTTGAAGATCAAATCGAAAATTTTAGCACACGAAAAGTCACTTATTCAAATTGAAATTGGTGACACTTATTACCCAAAAAATTATTTAACAGAAGAGAATGTAAATATAAAAAATGGTGATTCAGAACAAATTAAGAGCCATCATTTAATCACCGAAGGAATGGTTTTGCTTGATACACAAATGCTCTTTTCAACGCCTCAAACTATCATTTTTGAAATTGATGAAGAATCTGTGGTGATGAATTTTATTTACTGCAATAACGTCGAAACTCATATTGATGAATTAGAAACAGAAAAATATTCAAAAAAGAATACTCATAATATATTTTACGCTACAAAATATAAAGCAACTATAAAAATACCTGCCTTTGAAGAAATTAATTACTTTTCTATAATCTTGTCAAAAGACTTTTATTACAATATCATCAATGAAGATTGGGAACTTCATGAGAAATTTTCAAAAAATATCCTGCTTAAAAAATCGAGCTATCTTACTTCGAAATATATTCCCTTTACGCCGGCAATTCAATGGGTGATTCACGAAATAAAGAACTGTAACCGTCAGGGTGCCCTAAAAAAAATGTATATCGAAACTAAGATCAGGGAACTGCTTATACATCAGCTTGAAACAATCATTACCATACCCATACAAAAAGATTTAATTGATGAAGACGATTACAATAAATTATTAGAAGCCAAACAAATACTAGACAACGATTATGTTCACGCACCAACATTGGCAGAACTTTCAAGGTTGATTTCGCTAAATGAATTTAAACTAAAAAAAGGGTTTAAAGCTTGTTTTGGAACTACCGTGAAAAGTTATATTATTAAACTCAGAATGGAGCATGCCAAAGAATTATTTCAGAATAAAGCTTCGACAGTTAGTGATGTAGCATACAAATGTGGCTATAAAGATGTGTCTCATTTTTCGGCAGCTTTTAAAAACTTCTATGGTTTTTCACCTCAAAAGTTCAAAATCAATTGGGACCATATTCATTTTTGGATTACGGGAATTTTACTGTTAAGCTAATAAAAAAAGGGTTTTCAGACTTTGATTAACAAAATCTAAAAACCCTATAAAAATTAGACTTTCTTGTATGTCTTGCAAACTTATACAAAGATAACCACTATGAAATGGTGTCAAATTTTCATTCTAAAAAAAATGTTTCTCCAAAAACAGTAACATAGAAATTAAAAAATGCTGTTTAAAAAGGCAAAAACAACGTCAATATCAATTTCTATAACACAAATCTACAAGCTCCTTTAGAGAAAACATTACGGGTTTCCACATTTGGTACTCTTTTTTTTCTCTTATTTATAATCATTCAATTTTAATTTATTGTTTTACTTGACATTACGCCTCTTTTTCAAACAATTATAACTTATTTTTTTTTTATAAAAATTATTATTTCTAAAAAAAATGATATAGAAATCCTACAGCTGAATCTCCAAATTAGCTTTCAAAAATTGAAACTTAATTTCTTGTCCTAGATTAAGCGACTACTTTTTAGCTTAGTAATACATTTGTCAAATAAATGAATCGTTCTTTTTAAAACTGAATCTAAAACCTGAAAAACATACTTCGACTAAAGATTAATTTCTTGTCCTGGATTAAGCCAAGCTTTTTGAGTTAACCAATACATTTGTCAAACAAATTATTAGTTCTTAAAAAAAGCTGCCATCTTAAACCTGAAATCATCAAATTGTAGAAAATTACATTTCTTGTCCTAGATTAAGCGAACAAAATTGAATTAACGAATACATTTGTAAAACAAATTACAAGTTCTATCCAACTGAAAAATTAAAGCCTAAAAAAAACTTAGTAACTTAATAACTCAGCCTCTTAGAAACTTAAACAAAAAAAAACGATTATGAAAACTCTTGAATTCTTATTACTCGGAAAAAACGAAGCGATCCTGGCCATTTTACTTCGACTTGTAAATGCAGATGAAAACTGGAACGCAGTTGCTTTTCATCACGAGAATGAAGCTCAGGAATACTTTCAAAATCACAAAATCGACATTGTTCTTTTGAGTTCCGGAATCGAAGATCATGTCGAAAAAAAGTTCACTTCTTTTTGTTTAGAACAACAACCCGAAGTCGAAGTAATTGAACATTTTGGAGGAGGAAGCGGTTTATTAAAATCAGAAATCCTTCACCGATTACATCTAAAAGGAAAAATTTAGGTAGCAGAATTTTCCTTTTTTAAATTCATTAAAAAGCTTTAAAGCATTTCATTCACGAATATCCAATAAAAAATTGACGATATATCGTTAGGAACTTTATTGCCTTTTTTGAAAAAACCTTTAAAATCAAAACATTACAAACAAAGCATTTAATCTGAATGCAAAACACTGAAAATCAAATACAAAATATTTTAAAAAACCTTTTTATTCACAACAAAAATAAATTATCATGAAAAAATTAATCCTTACCGCAGCATTATTATTTGTAACTTTTATTGGATTCGCTCAAAAACCAAGTCCTGCACAATTAGATCCTTTCAACCACACATTAGTACTTATTGATTACGAAAGCCAAATGGCATTTGCAGTAAATAACATTCCAATCGATCAACTTCGTAACAACACCGCTTTAGTTGCCGGAGCTTCAAAAATATTCAAAGTTCCTACCATTGTAACAACCGTTGCAGAAAAGTCATTTAGCGGACCCGTTTTTCGTGAAATCGAAGAATTTTATCCAAAAGCTACTTCAAACTACATCGATCGTACTTCAATGAATACCTGGGAAGATATTCCTGCTCATAAAGCTATAGTTGCAAAAGGTAAAAAGAAACTGGTTTTTGCAGGTTTATGGACAAGCGTTTGTATCGTTGGGCCAGCATTATCAGCAATCAACGAAGGTTATGATGTATATGTAATTACAGATGCAAGTGGCGATGTTTCTAAAGAAGCACACGAAATGGCCGTAACCCGTATGGTTCAGGCAGGTGCTCATCCGGTAACTTCATTACAGTATTTATTAGAATTACAACGCGACTGGGCTCGTCAGGAAACTTATGTACCTGTAACAGATTTAGTTAAAAAATACGGTGGTGCTTACGGTGTTGGTGTTCAATACGCTCACGAAATGTTGAAACACTAATTAATTTTTAATTAAATCATTCAAAACCAACAAAAAATACCACAACCATGAAACTCTCTTTCAAAATACTAGCTTTTCTTTTCATCATTTCCCTGCCTGTTTTCGCTCAAGGCAAAAGAGCCACACTTATCGTTCATCATGCTGTAATTCATACTTTAGACGATAAAAATACGATTGTAGAAGCAATGGCTGTTGCCGATGGAAAAATCCTTAAAACCGGAAAAAACAGCGACATTTTAAAACTAAAAAACAAAAACACAACTGTAATAGATGCCAAAGGAAAAGTAATTATTCCCGGAATATTCGATTCACACATGCATATTATACGCGGTGGAAGATTCTTTAATACCGAGTTGCGCTGGGATGGTGTTCGTACTCTAAAAAGAGCTTTGGCAATGCTAAAAGAACAAGCACAAAGAACGCCAAAAGGCCAATGGGTTCGCGTTGTTGGCGGATGGAATGCTTATCAGTTTGAAGAAAAAAGATTACCAACTTTAGCAGAAATTAATGAAGCTACAGGAGATGTTCCGGCATTTATTCTTCATTTATACGGTCACGCTTATCTAAACAAGGCCGGAATCGTAGCCTTAAAAATAGATGCCAATACACCAAACCCAAATGCGGGATTGATTGAAAAAGATGCCAACGGAAACCCAACCGGATTATTAGTGGCAGAACCAAACGCTTTTATTTTATACTCGACACTTGCTAAACTTCCGGAATTAACTGAAGATGAAAAATTCAATTCGACTAAACAATTTATGACCGAAATGAACCGACTTGGCGTAACAGCAATTATGGATGCAGGAGGCGGATTTCAAAATTTCCCTGACGATTACGGCGTAACCAACGGTTTATGCAAAGACAGCGATTTAACCATTAGAATGCCTTATTATTTGTTTGCACAAAAAGCAGGAACAGAACTAAACGATTATACCAAATGGATGCAGACTGTAGAAATTGGCGAAGGATGTGACGACGACGACCATTCTGATAAAGTAGAATACCATGTTCAGGGTGCAGGAGAAAATTTAGTAATGAGTGCCGGAGATTTTGAAAACTTCGACAAACCAAGACCTGAATTAAGCCCGGCGATGGAAGGACAATTAAAAGAAGTGTTGTCTTTATTGGTAAAAAACAGATGGCCGTTTAGAATTCACGCCACATATAACGAAAGCATCACCCGATTTTTAAATGTTATTGAAGACATCAACAAAGAAAATCCCCTAAACGGACTTTTATGGTTCTTTGATCACGGAGAAACGGTTTCTGTAGAAAACTTAAAACGCATAAAAGCGCTGAACGGCGGATTGGCAATTCAGCATAGAATGGCATATCAGGGAGAAAGTTTCATAAAAAGATATGGCAAAGCAGCAGCTGCAAACACAGTTCCGCTAAAGAAAATATTAGAATTAGGAATTAAAGTAGGAATGGGAACTGACGGAACTCGTGTAGCAAGTTACAATCCGTGGGTTGGTTTATATTGGTTAACTACAGGAAAAACACTGGGCGGTTTAAAATATATGAATGACGAAAATATAGTAGACAGAACAACGGCACTAAAATTATTTACCTACGGAAGCGCACAGTTAATCAATATCGAAAAAGACAGAGGAATGCTCACAGCAGATAAATTAGCCGATTTTGCCATTCTTTCTGATGATTATTTTAACACGCCTGAAGAGCAAATTTTAAACATCGAATCGAAACTTACAGTTGTAAACGGTAAAGTAGTTTATGCTGATGATGATTTTAGAAACTTTGCTCAACCTACTCCAAAAGCAATTCCGGATTGGAGTCCTGTAAACTATTTTGGCGGATATCAAAAAAACTAAATTATGAACACACTATTCCGATTATTGCTGTTTTTGGGATTCATTTCAGCCACAAATGCACAACAAAACCCCGTATTTCAAAAGTTGCGGTATGACGATGATGCTACTTATTTACAAACAGATTCGGCCAAAAACGCATACGAGAAAATCAAATATATTCCGCTGAGCAAAAATAGCAATTACTTCGCCTCTATTGGCGGGGAAGCCAGATGGCAATATACTTATACTGTAAATGATAAATGGGGCGATGAATCTGACGAAGGCGACGGCTATTTACTTTCCCGTTATCTGCTTCATGCTGATGTTCATTTGGGAATTTTCAGAACTTTTGTAGAATTTCAAAGCAGTCTGGCAAACAGCAAAATAGATCCGAGTCCGGTAGATGAAAATCAGCTCGATATTCATCAGGCTTTTTTAGATATCGATTTTATTCATAATAAAAGCGAACAATTTACATTACGTTCCGGAAGACAGGAAATGATGTACGGTTCGCAGCGTTTGGTAGCAGTTCGAGAAGGCCCAAACAGCCGACTTGCTTTTGACGGAATCAAATTGTTTTATAAAAATAGAAATTGGCAGACCGATGCCTTTTTCACTCATCCGATCGCGAATAAAACCGGAACCTTTAATGATGAATTCAATGAAAATGCCAAATTCTGGGGAAGTTATACTGTGATTCATAAAGTACCATTTGTAGAAAATATCGATTTATATTATTTAGGATTATGGAAGAGCCGTTCCGTTTTTGATGATGCTATTGGAGAAGAAACCAGACACTCTTTAGGAACCAGAATCTGGAAAAACAAAGGAAACTGGAAATACGATTTTGAAGCACTTTACCAATTCGGAAAAATAAGTGAGAAAACAATTTCCGCCTGGACACTTTCTTCTTTTGCCTGTTATACTTTTGAAAATGTGAAATTCAGTCCCGAAATCGGATTGAAAACAGAAATTATTTCAGGAGATAAACATTCAGATGATAATCATTTACAAACCTTTAATCCCTTATATCCAAGAGGCGCTTATTTCGGATTAGTAGCTTTAATTGGCCCGTCTAATTTAATTGATATTCATCCGTCGATTAATTTAGAATTAACTAAAAAATTGGGTTTGGGATTTGATTATGATATTTTTTGGAGACAAACAATAAGCGATGGTTTATACGCGCCCAATATGCAATTATTGTATTCCGGAAAAGACACTACAGAACGTTTTATAGGTTCTCAATTGATTACAAATCTAGATTATGCTATGAATGACTTTCTTTCTTTTACACTTGAAACCGGTTGGTTTAATGCAGGTTCATTCTTAAAAGAGGTTGGTACAGGAAAAGATTATTTTTATGGGGCTTTGACTGCTCAATTTAAATTCTGATTATTTTTACGTGAATTTGACAATGAAATTTAAATTTTAAATTTGCGTAAAACCAGATGTAAAAATGGAAAAGAAATATTCTGTTGTTTTTCATCCTTCAGAAGATGGAATTGAAATAATCAAAAAATTAAAATTAGAATTATTCAATAGAATTGGATGGTACGGCAGCTGCAATTCTGTGGCACATATTACAGTTGGTGGATTTAAAGCAAATGAAAATCAACTTGCTAAGTACATACAAAAACTTTTGAAAGTCGCTGACACTTTAACTCCTGTTCAAATTCATTTAGATCATTTTAACGCTTATGAGGAAAGTCGGGCTTTCTTTATATCCCCGAGCGAAAATTCTAAAGCAGACCTAAAACCTATTATGAAAAAAATTCAGGAAGCACTTCTGATTGCCAGTAAGGACAGAAGCGATGACCCTCATATTTCAATAGGACGAAATCTAGAGCCCGAAAACATCCAAATTGCCCGTGATTTATTCACTACCATTAATATGGAGTTTTTATGTGATGCCATTATATTAAGAGAATTTGATCCCATTAAAAGGCAATATTTTATCTTAGAAACTTTCCCCTTTGGCAGTAATCCTCAGCCGGAATTAATTCAGGGGAGCCTTTTTTAACCGCAAGGTTCGCAAGGGTCTTAAGCAACGTTCGCAAAGCTGCCTTATTTAATCTCGCAAAGACGCAAAGTCACAAAGGCAATAAACTTTGCGACTTTGCGTCTTTGCGAGAAATTACTAGCGCACCTTGCGGTTAAATCTACCCAAAGCAAAGAACCTGAAACTAAAATCTATTTTTCGTATATTTGAATTTTACAATTCATCTTATGAAATCACTCGATTCATTTTATCAGGACATCACCGAAGGTTCTTCCATAGAACCAAGTTCATTATTACCCAACGACATCAAAAAAGAAATTGGGCATTTTAATGTATTTGACATTAAAGAACTTTTAGAACGTATGCAGGGAAAACCGGGAATGCCTTACGACAGAAGAGCTTATTACAAGATAAGTTTAATTCGTGGTAAGAATAAAGCCGAGTATGCCGATAAAATAATCGAAATCGAAAAGCAAGGACTTTTGTTTGCTACGCCAAAAATCCCGTACAATTATGTGCCGCAAGACACCAACCAGTCCGGGCAATTTTGTGTTTTTACGAGTGAGTTTTTATCCAAAAATAAAAGCGGAATTGACTTAGATGAATTGCCTATTTTTTCTTCAGACGGATATCCTATTTTTCAGCTTACAGATGAAGAAGTTGCAGAAGTTGAATTGATTTTCAATAAAATACAAAAAGAAATCAATTCAGATTATATTTACAAATACGATCTGATTCGTAATTATGTTGCTGAGTTAATTCACTTTGGTCAAAAATTACAGCCTATAACTGCTTTATATTCTAAGCATAATTCGGCGGCAAGAGTTTCTTCTTTATTTGCAGAATTACTGGAAAGACAATTCCCTATTGAATCACCAAACCAAAGATTAGAACTAAGAACAGCCAAAGATTTTGCAGAACGATTATCTGTTCACGTCAATCATTTGAATAAGGTTTTAAAAGAAAACACCGGAAAAACCACCACTGAATTAATCACTACAAGATTAACGAATGAAGCCAAAATCCTTTTAAAACAAACGGATTGGAACATCTCTGAAATCGCATTTTCATTGGGCTTCGAAGAGTTGGCGCATTTTTCTAATTTCTTTAAAAAACAAACGACATTTACGCCTCTTGCTTTTAGGAGTTAGATTTTAGATTTTAGATTTTAGATTTTAGATTTTAGATTTTAGATTTTAGATTTTAGATTTTAGATTTTTGGATTGCGCAGAATAGTTTCTCAAGAGTTTGTCCTCCTGAGCGAAGTCGAAGGATCTCATGCTGAATCCGTACAGTGCGTTCTACAGTGTGTGTCCTTCGACTTCGCTCAGGAAGACATAAAATGAGAATTGGAATTTGGAACTTCAAAAAATTGGAATTTAATTTCCCTCTGATTTGAATTTCGCAAACATCGATTTGATATTTACAATTCCCCATTCCTACTTCGCTCCTACCTTTGTCTTATCAATTTAAAAGATCGAAAAAGATGAACTTATCAAACAACAAAATTCTAATAACAGGTGGTGCAAGCGGTATCGGACTTGGACTAACCGAAAGATTTATTCAGGAAAACAATACCGTAATTATTTGCGGTCGACGTGAATCTGTTTTGAATGAAGTGAAAGCAAAATTTCCAACTGTAATTACAAAAGTTTGCGATCTTGCCATCGAAGCTGAACGCGTAGCACTTTACGAATGGATTACGGAAAATCATCCTGACTTAAATGTTTTAATCAACAACGCAGGAATTCAAAAATGGGTTTCGGTTACCGATGCTGACTTTTATGAGAGCATGAAATCAGAATTGGCTACTAATATTGAAGCTCCTTTACATTTAACATCACTTTTTATTCAGTTAAACTCACTGAATACCGTAATGAATGTAACATCAGGATTGGCGCTTTCTCCTTTTGCAAAAGTTCCGGTTTATTCGGCTACAAAAGCTTTTTTTCGCTCGTTTACTTTATCACTTCGCCATATGCTGAAAGCAAAAAATATTGAAGTAATCGAAATTATTCCGCCAGCTTTGAATACAGATTTGGGAGGTGTTGGTTTGCACGACGCACATCCAAGCGTAAGTGATTTTATAGAATCTATTTTCGAACAATTAAAAGAAGGAAAAGACGAACTTACTTTCGGAACCAGTGCAACAAGAATAAACGCAAGTGTACCGGAATTAAAAGCGTCGTTTAATGCATTACATGGGAATTAATTAAAAATTGAGAATTAAAAATTAAAAATTATTTTTTTCACGCAGATTTAGCAGATTTTTTTAATCTATAAAATTCTTAATCTGTTGGCGATCTATAATAATCTAAAATCAACAATCTAAAATCTAAAATTTAAATAAAATGGCAGTAAATACAAAAATAGCTCTTGTTACAGGTGGTAGCAGAGGTTTAGGAAAAAACATGGCAATCGCAATTGCAAAAAAAGGAATCGATGTTATCATTACATACAACAGTAAAAAAGACGAAGCTGATGCTGTTGTAAAAGAAATCGAAGCATTAGGTCAAAAAGCAGCTTCATTACAATTAAACGTGGCTGATTCAGGTACTTTTGATGGTTTTTTCACCAATGTTTCAGAAGTTTTAAAAAGCACTTTTAAAACTGATAAATTCGATTTCCTTGTCAACAACGCAGGAATCGGAATTCACAATTCATTCATTGGAACAACAGAAGCTGAATTTGATCAATTGACTAATATTCAATTCAAAGGGCCTTTTTTCCTGACTCAAAAAGCATTGAATATCCTCAATGATGGTGGTGGAATCGTGAATATTTCAACTGGTTTGGCTCGTTTTTCATTTCCGGGTTATGCCGCTTACGCAGCTATGAAAGGTGCAATTGAAACTTTGACAAAATATCAGGCAAAAGAATTAGGCGCAAGAAAAATCAGAGTAAATGTTGTCGCTCCAGGCGCTATAGAAACTGATTTTGGCGGTGGTGTTGTTCGTGATAATGAGCAAATGAACCAACAAATAGCATCAGTAACGGCTTTAGGAAGAGTTGGTTTACCTGATGATATTGGCGGTGTTGTTGCCTTTTTATGTACCGAAGAAGCACGTTGGGTAAACGCTCAGCGTATTGAGGTTTCTGGCGGAATGATGCTTTAATTAATTATGAATTATGAATTATTAAATAAGTCATAGCCCTAAACCTAACAGGTTTTAAAAACCTGTTAGGTTTGTTACGTAATATAAAAACAAAACCCGACAAGATTAAAATCTGTCGGGTTTTTCATTTAGAAATATATTGAGTTAGTAAGTATTCGAGATTTAATCTTTTTCGACGATTACATCAAAACCACCATTTTTATCGAAAACAACATCATAAAATTTAGAGTTTTTTTGTATTCCCACTTCATAAGTGGTTTTGTTTTTGTCATCTACCACGACGGCAATTTCTTTGATGGATTTGGCCGGATAATTTTTCTTTAAATAAGCCTGAGCTTTTGGAGGAAGTTTACTAAGCGGAATTTGAGATTCAAATGCTTTTAAAACTCCCAAATTATCGTAAACTGCCAAGACTTCTGTAGTTGCATTTGTTTTGAATTTTGCTTCGTAACGAATTTCATCATCATCGTCACCAACATATTTCAGGTTCCATACCGGAACTTTACCGGGATATTCTTTTTGAAAAGTAAACAATACTTTTTCTGGCGGAGTAACCACTTTATCTGGAGAAACTCCATTTTGTCCTAGTAAAAAACTACTATATAAAAAGGTAATAATAAAGAAAAGGTTTTTCATCATTATGGTTTTAAATCAACAATCCTTAAAATAACGTATTAAAATTACTACTTTATTTTGAAGTAAATATGAAATTGAAAAAAAATGTTAAAAGAAAGAGTAACATTATCCTAAATAAGCCGTCTTATATGAAACCAAAACCACAAAACAATGAAATTTAGTTTTAAGAATTTCGAAAGTTCACCACAACTTTATGCCCGTATAGCCGGAATATTATATCTGGTTATTATTCTGATGGGAATTGGTGCTGAAGCTCTTGTTAGAAATAAACTTTTTGTTTCCGGAGATGCCAATGCGACTGCAAACAATATAATGCACGCTGACTTTTTATGGAAAATGGGAATTACAGCTGATCTGATCATGCATATTTGCGATTTGCCTGTAATGATCATTCTGTATTACCTTTTAAAACCGGTAAGTAAAAAACTGGCCTTGCTTAATTTATCTTTTAATTTGATACAAACTGCAGTTTTGGTACTCAATAAGTTAAATCTTTTAGCTGCATTATTCTTTTTGGGAGATGCAGAATATCTTAAATCTTTTACGCCGGATCAGTTGCATACACTGTCTTATCTTTCGATCAAACTGCACGACTTTGGTTTCGGCATTGGATTGATCTTTTTTGGTTTTGTATGTCTTCTTGAAGGATATTTAATTTTTAGATCAGTATACTTTCCTAAAACAATTGGCGTTTTAATGTCAGTTGCAGGAATATGTTATTTAACGAACAGTTTTGTATTAATACTTGCACCACAATTTTCTAGTATAGCCTTATTAATGCCATGTTTACTTGCCGAATTATCATTCAGCTTGTGGCTTATTTTTAAAGGAGTAAATCTATCGATCTGGAAACAAAAAGTAGCATAATCATTTTATAATAAAGCCCGAATAGAAATAAAAAAGCCCACAAGAAAAATCATTGCAGGCTTTCATTTTTGAAATAGTTGAATTAGTAAGCACTTATTTCGGGTTTTATTTTTTTAACCTATCAGATAATTCTCTTTTATAGGTAATCCCAACGGGTAATTTTTCGTTTTTTATCACAACAAAATCTTTGTCTGTTGCTTCAATTTTATCCAGCGCTACAATATATGATTTATGAATGCGCATGAAATTTTTCTCCGGTAAACATTTCTCTAATTCACTTGTCGTAATCGATGCCAGATAAGTTCTTTTTGTAGTATACAATTTCACATAATTACCAAAACTCTGCGCAAACAAAAGCTGATCTAATTCGATATCCATCAAATAACCATCAACTTTTACACTAACAGAATTTACGACTGTTTCTTCTGTTTTGGGTTTTACACTTTCGGTAGCAAAAAAACGATCAATTGCTTTTAAGAACCTTGGAAAATAAATAGGTTTCAAAAGATAATCAATTACACCGTAATCATAACTTTCGAGAGCAAATTCAGAATAAGCTGTTGTTAGAATTGTTTTGGGATGTGTTGGAAGAATCTTCAACAATTCCATTCCTGAAATCTCAGGCATATTAATATCCAAAAACATCAAATCTACAGGATTTTCACGAAGATAATCCATAGCTTCGATCCCATTATAACCCTGAAAAACCAACTCTAATTGTGGATTTTGTTTGATATAATTCGCTAACACATAATGTGCTGCCGGTTCATCATCGACAATTATACATTTTTTGGATTCTCTCATTCTACAAACTTTTTCAATTGTACTTTAAAATCTACAATATAAGTGTTCTTATCGTCCTGAATATCCAGTTTATAATTTTTTCCGTAAATCAAATTCAAACGTTCTATCGTATTTTTTAAACCAATTTTGGTAGAAACCACATCTGTTTTTTTTGTAGGAATTGAATTGACAACATGAAGATGCAATTGTCCTTCTTCGACAGTTATAAAAATCCTGACATAACATTTTTCAATCGCGCAGGTTCCGTGTTTAAAGGCATTTTCGATAAAAGCAATCAAGAGCATCGGCGAAATCTTATACGCATTTTCATTATCGATTTTAAAATCATATGTTATTTCGCATCGATATCCAACACGTTCTTTTTCGAGCTGGACATAACTGTTTATAAACTCCAGTTCATCCTCAAGAGAAACACATTTTTTGCTATTACTTTCTAACTGATAACGCATTAACTGCGATACTTTCATGATTAAATCCGGAGTTCTTTCGGGAAATTCAAGACTAATTCCGTAAAGCGTATTAAAGGTATTGAACAAAAAGTGAGGATTTAGTTGTCCTTTCAGCGAGTTCAATTGCATTTCATTAAACAATAAGGTTTCATTCGTTTTTTTCCTGTGAATCCTATAGAATTTAAACACAATAATCGGGCTTAAAATACAAACCAAAGTTCCTAAAACACTTGCCAGTTGATACGCATAACTCCGTTGATGGGAGTTTTGATAGAGATGACAATTGCTAAACATATCCAGCATGGTGATCTCGTATAAAACGACCGAAAAGACAAAGACGCCAAAAAGAGTTAAAATGATATAAGTTATAGGGCGTTGGGTTTTGAATAAGATGGGCAAAAGAAAGAAACGATTGAATTGTGCGTGCATGTATAAAACCAAGTAGAAAAAAACGCCCATTAATATGGAAGTAAACGAACTAAATAACATCCAGTCATTTTTTAACGTGTAAATCGTAAATGAAAAGGCAACAACGGCAACTTCCTGCCACCATTTGTTATCCAATATGTTATCAAATTTTTTATTCATTTTTAATACTTAAATAGTCTACAAAGTACGAACAAAAATTTAATTTATTTTTCCAAAAAATGACGAATTCAATTGGTCATTTATTATCGCAGTACATCATTTAAGATGACATATATCAGCTTAAGTCAAATAATTTTGTTCTATCAATTTCATACCACTAATTTTATGTACTTCAGAAAAATTACTTTATTAGTTTTCTTGATTTTTGCTTGTGGTAGTTATGCACAAACCTTGTCTTTAAAAGAAGCCATTAAAACAGGTTTAGAAAACTACGGTTCCATCAAAGCAAAAAGCAATTACACCAATGCTTCACGCGAGACGCTCAAACAATCCAAGCGTGATTATCTGCCCAATCTTAATTTATCGGCACAACAGGATTACGGAACAATCAACGGGCAAAACGGTGCTTTGTACGGTTTTAATGGTTTAGGAACAGCTTCTTCCGGACCTGCATTGCCGGATCAAAACTGGAATTCAGCTTTTGGTGCCTTGTATCTGGTCAACATGAACTGGGATTTTTTCACCTTCGGAAAAATTCAGGAAAAAATCAATTTGGCTAAAATCGATGTTCAGGCCAAGGAAAAAGATTTGAAACAGGAAGAATTTCAACAGGAAATTAAAATTGCTGCTGCTTATTTGAATCTGCTTGCCAGCCAAAGATTACTGATTTCGCAACAAAAGAATTTAAGCCGCGCCGAAATTTTCAAGAAAACTGCCGTAGCCCGCGTTAAAAACGGATTATTGGCAGGAGTCGATTCTACATTGGCTACAGCCGAAGTTTCGAAAGCAAAGATCTCTTTGAATCTGGCTAAAAACTTCGTCAAGGAACAAAACAATAAATTAGTTGATTTGATGGGCGTTGCGCCTCAGGATTTCGCGACAGATACTTTGTTTGTAAACGATATCCCGAAAGAGGTTCTTAGAAGAACGGCAACTTCAGACAGTTTGCATCCTTTATTACAATTCTATAAAACGAAAATTGATTACAGCAATCAACAAGTAAAATTATACAAGCGTTTTTATTATCCAACTATGAGCGCATTTGGTGTTTTGCAAACACGTGCCTCAGGTTTTAATAGCGACTATATTACAGATCAGAATTCATTCAACAGAAATTACTGGGATGGCGTAAATCCGGATCGTACCAATTATTTGGTCGGAATTGGAATTAGCTGGAATTTGACTACTCCGTTTAGAGCGAGCAAACAAGTAAGTGCTCAAAAGTATGTTTCGCAAGGTTTACAGGAAGAGTACAACCAGGCCGACAGAGAATTAAAATCGCAATTGAAACTAGCCGACGATAAAATACAAATTACACTTGACAACTTTGCCGAAGCGCCAATTCAGGTCGATGCAGCCAAGAAAGCGTATTTGCAAAAATCGACTTTATACAAAAACGGTTTGACTGATCTTACAGATATTACTCAAACTTTATACACGCTAAATCGCGCCGAAATCGACCGAGATATCGTCAACAATAATGTGTGGCAATCGTTTTTGCTTAAAGTAGCAGCGACAGGCAATTTTGACTTATTTATAAATGAATTTTAATTAGATCCTAATGAATTTAATACGTTTTGCACTCCGCAAACCCATCTCCATATTAGTATTGGTTGCGGGTCTATTTTTCTTCGGAATTGGTGCCATACAGGACATTAAGGTAGATATCCTGCCAAAAATGAACTTACCGGTTATCTATATTGCACATCCTTTTGGGGGTTATACGCCAGACCAGATGGAAGCTTATTTTGCTAAGACTTATGTCAACATTTTACCTTTTGCCAATGGTGTAAAATCAGTAGAAACCAAAAATATTCAGGGGTTAATGATCATGAAATTAACTTATTATGAAAACACGAATATGGCTCAGGCTGCAGCCGAATTGAGTTCACTTTCGAACAGGATTCAGGCGGCGTTTCCTCCGGGAACCCAGCCTCCGTTTATCATTCGTTTTGATGCTTCATCTCTGCCAATTGGACAATTGGTTTTGAGCAGTAAAATACGATCCAATAACGAATTACAGGATTTAGCCAACGTTTATGTTCGTGCTTCGTTTACTTCGATTCCGGGTTTATTATCGCCGGCACCCTTTGGCGGAAGCCCAAGAACTATCGAGGTCAACGTAGATCCTGATTTATTGCGTTCGCACAATATGACGCCGGATCAGGTGGTTGAAGCGATACGTATCAACAACCAGACGGCTCCGTCAGGAAACGTGAGAATGGGCGATGTAAACTATATTACACCAACCAATAATACGATCAAAGAAGTTAAGGATTTCGAAAACATTCCGTTGTTTAAAGGAAGCGTTCAAAACTTAAAATTAGGTGATGTTGCCACTGTAAAAGATGGTGCCGATATTACGCAAGGTTATGCGTTGGTAAACGGAAAACGTTCAGTTTATATTAGTATTGCAAAGGCCGGAGATGCTTCGACCTGGGATGTGGTTCAGAAATTAAAAGCTGAATTGCCTAAAATTCAAAGTACATTACCGGAAGATGTAAAATTATCATACGAATTTGACCAGTCGGTTTATGTAATCAATTCGGTAAAAAGTTTGATTACAGAAGGAATTATTGGTGCGGTTTTAACCGGATTAATGGTATTGCTTTTCCTTGGTGATAAACGTGCGGCTTTAATTGTAATCTTAACGATTCCTATTTCGATTATCTCAGGGGTTTTATTCCTGAAATTATTCGGGCAAACGATCAACTTAATGTCTTTAAGCGGATTAGCATTGGCAATTGGAATTTTGGTGGATGAAAGTACGGTAACTATCGAAAATATTCACCAGCATCTCGACATGGGCAAACCCAAGGCGCTGGCTATTTGGGATGCCTGTCAGGAAATTGCCTTGCCTAAATTATTGATCTTACTTTGTATTTTGGCGGTATTTGCTCCGGCATTTACCATGGTTGGTATTCCGGGAGCGTTGTTCTTGCCTTTGGCTTTAGCAATTGGATTCTCGATGGTAATTTCGTTTTTACTGTCTCAGACTTTTGTTCCTGTAATGGCAAACTGGCTAATGAAAGCACATCCAAAACACGAACATGGACCTAATATTACTGATGATGAAGCAGAGTTTAACGATTGCGGATTAACACCGGAATCTGAAAAAGATCTGATCACGCAGAAAAAAGCCATGGTCGCAAAAGAAGATATCGACAATGACGGAAAAATTGGTGCTTTCGAGCGTTTTAGAATCCGTTTTATGAGAACGCTGGATCGATTATTCCCTTATAAAAAAGCAACAGCAATAATATATCTGGTTGGAATTACGCTATTGGCGGTTGTCTTTATCAATTTCATTGGAAAAGATGTTTTCCCGAAAGTAAATTCAAGTCAGTTTCAGTTAAGAATGCGCGCTCCCGACGGAACCCGTTTAGAACGTACCGAAGAAAAAGCAATCATTGTTTTGAAAGAATTGCAAAAAATGGTGGGTAAAGAGCATATCGGAATCTCGTCTGTATATGTAGGTCAGCACCCTTCGCTATTCTCGATTAACCCTATTTATTTGTTCATGGCAGGTTCGCATGAAGCAGTATTTCAGGTAAGTTTAAAAGAGTATCATACGGATATGGACAACTTTAAGGACGACTTTAGAGCCCGAATAAAAAAAGTGCTTCCGGATGTAAAACTTTCTTTTGAGCCAATCGAATTAACAGATAAAGTTTTGAGTCAGGGTTCCCCTACTCCTATCGAAGTTCGTATTGCCGGAAAAGACAAAAAACGAAATGAATTATACGCTACTCAAATTGTAGAAAAACTGAAAAAGATTGCTTATTTCAGAGACGTACAAATTGGTCAGCCTATTCATTATCCTGCAATGAATATTGATATTGACAGAACTCGTGCTGCCGAATTGGGCGTAGATATGAATGATATTTCGAGATCGCTTGTAGCCTCGACCTCATCATCACGATATACTGAGAAAAATACCTGGGTCGATGAAAGAGCCGGATTATCATACAACGTTCAGGTTCAGGTTCCGTTGAATCAAATGAAGAGTAAAACTGATATTGGAGAAATTCCGGTATTGAAAAATTCGCTTCGTCCTGTTTTAAGTGACGTTGCCAAAATTACACCCGGATTTGTAAGTGGTGAAAATGACAATTTAGGGGCTATGCCATACATTACCGTTACAGCCAACATTAGCCAGACCGATTTAGGTACGGCAGTAAAAGATGTGGATGCAACTATCAGTTCGTTGGGAGAATTACCTAGGGGGTTATTCATTACTCCAATCGGAATGAGTAAAGTATTGGTAGAAACATTAAGCAGTTTACAAGTAGGATTATTGGTTGCCATATTTGTAATCTTCTTAATGTTAGCCGCTAATTTCCAGTCGTTCAAAGTTTCGTTAGTAATTCTAACCACAGTTCCTGCGGTAGTTTTAGGAGCCTTATTAATGCTTACTATTACCGGTTCTACGCTAAACTTACAATCGTATATGGGAATCATTATGTCGGTTGGGGTTTCGATCGCGAATGCCGTTTTATTGGTTACGAATGCAGAACAGTTGCGTAAAAAGAACGGAAACGCGTTAGAATCGGCTCGTGAAGCTGCGGCTTTAAGGCTTCGTCCTATTATCATGACATCAGTTGCGATGATTGCTGGAATGTTACCAATGGCAATTGGTCATGGCGAAGGTGGCGATCAGGTATCTCCGTTAGGTAGAGCTGTAATTGGCGGATTATTATTTTCGACTTTTGCAGTATTGCTTATCTTGCCATTGATTTTTGCCTGGGCACAAGAAAAAACAACAACACAATCTGTTTCTTTAGATCCTGAAGACGAAGAAAGCATCCATTATATCTCATCATTAAATCCGAAAAATGAAAAATAAAATACAATTTAGCGCGCTGTTTTTTGCAGCACTATTTTTCCTTAACAGTTGTAATTCTAAGAAAGAAGAAACTGTTACTGCCGAAATTGAACCTAAAACAGAAACATTTTCTTTAGAAAAAGAAAAGCTAACTACAGAATTGCGTTTGCCAGCCGAATTAACCGGTTTTCAACAAGTAGATTTGTACGCAAAAGTAAGCAGTTTTGTAAAATTGCTAAAAGTAGATATTGGTACCAAAGTAAAGAAAGGACAGCTTTTGATCGTTCTTGAAGCTCCGGAAATCAGTTCTCAACTGGCTGCAGCCGAATCAAGACTAAAATCGATGGAAGCTATTTATGCCACTACCAAAAGTACTTACAACCGTTTGTACGAAACGAGCAAAGTCGAAGGAACGATTTCTAAAAACGATTTAGAAATGGCCAACGGAAAGAAAAACTCAGATTACGCACAATATCAGGCCGCAGTTGCCGCTCACAAAGAAGTGTCGATTATGAGAGGTTATCTTGAAATCCGTGCTCCTTTTGATGGTGTTGTAGCGGCAAGAAACGTCAATTTAGGAACGTTTGTTGGTCCGGCAGGAAAAGGATCTGATTTACCTTTATTGACGATTCAGCAACAGGATAAATTACGTTTGGCAGTTTCTGTTCCTGAGCTTTATACAGGATATTTACACAATGGTGACGAAATGAGTTTTAATGTAAAATCATTACCGGAAACTTTCAAAGCTACCATTACAAGAATGTCAGGAGCTTTAGATCTAAAACTAAGATCTGAAAGAGTCGAAATGGACGTACACAATACGAAGAAAAACTTATTACCGGGAATGGTTGCCGAAGTACTTCTGCCGCTTAACGCAAAAGACAGCACATTTGTAGTTCCAAAATCGGCATTGGTGAGTTCTGCCGAAGGTTTGTATGTGATCAAAGTAATCAACCACAAAGCAACGAGAGTTGATGTAAAAAAAGGAAGAGAAATCGACGATAAAATCGAAATATTCGGAGATTTGAACCCGAAAGATAAACTGGTAAAAATTGCCAGCGAAGAAACTAAAGAAGGCGATATCATAAACGAATAACCTGCGTTTAGCTTTCTTATAGTAGTTTACCAAAAACTGTACGCTTAATGCGGCATTTTAAAATCTAATTTTAAAATGTGGATTACAATTTACCTCTTGGGCAGCACTCTGATAAAGTGCTGCCTTTTTTTATGTTTAATTGTTTCGCAGAGATTCGCAAAGATGGCGCAGAAATTCGCTGAGTTTTTTTAATCTCGCAATCCCGATAGCTATCGGGAGCTAAGGCGCAAAGTTTTGTAATTAACTATTACGCGTATTGTTGTCATTTCGACGCAGGAGAAATCCTCGCGAGAAACTCGACAAAGATTGACGATTTTGCATGCGTATGATGGATTAAAATCCATCCCTACAATATAATCCGTTCCTCTGAAACTCTTTATAAAATTACGTAGGAATGATTTATTTTGTAGCAAAGTACCGAGACTTCGGAATTAATACCTTGAAACGCAAGGTAACCCCAATATTGTCATTTCGACGCAGGAGAAATCCTTGCAAGAAACTCGACAAAGATTGACGATTTTGTATGCGTTGAATGGATTGAAATCCATCCCTACAATATGATCCGTTCCTCCGGAACTCTTTATAAAATTGCGTAGGAATAATTTATTTTGTAGCAAGGTCCCGAGGCTTCGGGATTAATCCCTTTAATCGCAAAGTAACCCCAATTTTGTCATTTCGACGCAGGAGAAATCTTCGCAAGTAGCTCGACAAAGATTGACGATTTTGCATGCGGAGTTATTTGCGAGGATTTCCCGTTCCTCTAAATGACAGGCTTTGTGGTTATGTTCTTTTAAACCTTTTAATTAAATGAAAGCTTTTAGAATTTTTTAGGAGCTATTCCCTGCTATCATTCTAATCTTTTTTATCCGCCGAGGCGGGACAAAAAAGAATTCCCCCTTCTATCAGGACCTAGTTTTAATTGTAATAAATTCAGCACTTTTAACTTAGAAATTATACCCAATTCTTAAGTGTAAATCAACAGCAACTTCTCCCTTTTCATTATTTATTTTTTCTAAAAAGTACCTGTAACCAAGACCAAAACCAGTTTCATAATGAAAATGATTTCCTAAGTTTCTACGAATACTCCATTTTGGAATAATAGAAATGTTTGTTATTGCATCAACATCACTATTTGAAATGACAAATAAATCAGGTTGATATTTTAAGTTTAATGCAATAAAATTGGCACTGTTGTTTGATGTTGTTTTGTTATTACGCACCCTTTTTTCAATATTGTAATAATATCTGGGCTCTAACGTAATTACCGGGACAAGTACAGTACCAATTTTGGTACCTGATGCTCCTGCAAAAAAGCCTGCATCAAGACCTAGTTCACTTTTTAATGATAAGTTAGAAATTAGTCTGGTTTCATTATTGACCCAAAAACCTAAAAAACCGGTCTCTGCTCCAAAAATCGATTTTTGTAATGTTACTTTATTTTGCGATATACTCTTTATCCCAAATGTTAATACGACTAAAAGAGTTATTATTTTTGATACTTTCATTGTTTACATTATTAATAAATTTCTATTCCTATTTTAAATCCGGCACTTTCAATATTGTGGTAATTCATCGTTCGATTATCCTGCTTGATAAAAGTTTTATATAAATTTTGATGAGAATAGCATAATTCAAAATCCGCAAGTATTTTTTTTGCAATCACAAATCGATATCCAACACCTATGCGTAATAAAACACCAAATTTTTCTACATGTCCCAAATGTCCTCCAAAATCAAGAGAAGTTAAAAGGCTTTCTTTTGTGTCGTTTAAAACCCATTTAATTCCGCCAGTAATTGGGATATAATCAATTTTTGGCTGGTTGATAGATTCATAACCACTACTTGCCGTAAAAGCAAAACATTTAGAGATGTAATAGTTTAGGTGTACGCTTGTTCCTAATATTTTTGATTTCGTGCTAGTCTCAGATATTTCATCATGTTCTGATGGTATTTTAAAATCATATGGAAAAAGGATTAGCGCTGATGCAGCAACGCTAAATCCCTTATTTTTAAATTCTTTTTCCTGAGAATACACTATTATAGGAATTAAAAATAGAATATTAAAAAACCATTTTAAAGCCATGCCATGTTCCGTTTTTGTTTACCATTCCATATATATTTATTCCTGTTACTTTAGGATTTTTAAAATCAAATTTTAAGTCATTAAAACCAGTTTTAACATTAAGATCGCCACCATTTCCAGCTCCAAAAGTGTACGTTATTTTTGGACTAACTACTGCCCAATCGAAAGTTTTTTGCCTGTCAGAACAATTAGTACAACTTGTTCCTAAATTATAATATTGTACAATAGTCTGACCTCTTTGATTTATAATCACTCCAATTTCGTTCATTGGTTTATTCAATGATTTCATTATTTTTTCAGCCTGCCCATATATTGATCCATAGAATAATTTTCGAATTTGGTATTCTGTGAGATCTTTACCTATATAGTCGGCGGCAACTTCAATTATCATGTCAAGTTTTTTGAATGGTAAATTTGGTATTGGTTTATTTGTTCCGGCATATATTGCATTATTATAGCTGTTTAAGCTTGTATAGAGCTTGCCAGTGTCGGTTACATAATAATTGGCTATCATACTGTTGCTGTTATTACTAAAAATCTTTGAATTATCAAAAAACCAGGTTACACTATTTACTCCAAGAGCAACTTCATTTGTGTTTTCTTCCCTCCAAATTCCAGTCCAGCCTCGAAATTGATTTTTTACTTTAACTCCAATAGAATATGCTAAAAATAGGTTTACATTATAATATTTTAATTTTACTCGACGTTTACTTTCGTAATTTGTTGTGCAGACTTTAGTTTTTCCGAAAAGATTTGCTAGCCAGGGACTCTTTGGATTGCATACTTCAAGATTATCTACAACATTGTTGAAAATAGGGCTAATAGAAGCCGTAAGAGATTCGTTTGAAATCGGTTTTGGTAAAGCGCTGGAATTATTTTCTGTTACTTTATCATCTACAAATGAAGTTATATTAGCTGTAACCTGTTTTAAACCACCATTAGGATTAAATTTCGGATAGCCATACACATTCATTTCTCCAATTTCGCTTAGTGATTTAATTTGATAGATTTGCATGAAATGATAAAGTTCATATATTTTTTCTTTATTACAAAATAAGACTCCTTGATCTGTATATTTATAGATTATATCGTCAACTTGTATTTCTGCATCTTCGTTTAGAAGACTTAGGAATAACTCATCACCTATTATGTCCTCTGCTATATCGTAGTGGTCTATAATTGCCTCATCTAGTAATATCCCGTCTGCTATTTGAGAAGCATTTTTAGAATTTATAGATTTATTAATCAATTGCTGTTGTCTAATTTTCGCAAAGTGCTTTTGGACTTCTTTAACTTCTGTTTCATCATTAACGATAGGTTTTAAAGAGTAAAAGTTGTTTTTGTAGAATCTTTCTTCTAACATAGAGGCGATTGCATCATTACTTTCTTTTTTTGATGTATTGTAAAATTCTAAGAAAGCGGTTTTGTTAGCAAAAGATAGTCTTCCGTTCTCAATGTTAATTTTATCAATCAAAGCTATTCTTTCATTTGATTCATTCATTTGATCTTTTTCACATGATAAACAGCAAGTTAGTATCAAAAATAATACTATAAATAATTTTTTATTCTTCATAATTATAAATTTTTGGTTAGTTAATATTTTCAAAATTAAAACAGTAACCACTAATAATTTATAAGTTTTACTTTATAATTATAGCAATAAAAAATAAGTTATTTCTTATTTTTACAAATAAAAAAAATGATTGGAGAAAAAATAAGGAAAATTAGAATTATTAAAGGATATTCTCAGGAATATATTGCTGATTTATTAGAAATATCGCAATCTGCTTACTCTGATATTGAACGAGGTAAAACAAAAATTAATTTAGTAAGGTTGAAGAAAGTAGCCTTAATTTTTGAACTTGAGGTGAATTATATTATGGATTTTAATGACAATCAATTCTTAAGAAAGTCAATTCAAACTAGTTCAAAACAGATTGATAATGAAAAAGAAATGATTGTAGAGCTTTTTAATAAGGAGCGTGAATTGTATAGAGAACAGATAATTAATTTAAAAAATGAAATTGCTTATTTAAGAAGTAAATTAGATGAAAAAATACCATAACCCTTCTGGCGCAATCGTCTCTCTCGTGAACACAAAGAATGGCAAATAATCTAAAGAAAAAAAACTCGAGTTTAAAATCGAGGTTTGTCCATTATTTAATAATTCGAAAAGAAAACTCTACTCCAAATCCAAATAAGGATTCAACACTCCGCTCTGCGAAGTGTTCTCATGACAAGCTACGCAAATGTCTCTGACTTTGCGCTTTTTTATTGTTTCTTAGAAATTGTAAACCTGATAAAAGTCTCCTGAATTTTTACGATTAGTTCTTATATTAAATTGATTTATTACAATAAGAAAACTATTCTAAGATAATTAGTTTTAAAGTCAGAGACTTTATGACATTTCTATTTTTCAGTTATATTTTTTTGAAATGGCGCAAAGTCAGAGACATTTGCGCAGCGGGGATAAAATATAATAAAAAACTAATCCACATCCAGATGAGGATTCAAAACCACAGCTAATTCAATCAGCAATTAAAATCTCTCTTTCAAATTGTCTATTTCGTTTTGAAGAGTTTCATGTTCTCGCTTAATTATTATAAACGAATAAAACATAATCAAAAATTAATATATTTGGAAAAACTGTTTTAAGAACCAAATTACATGAATAAAACCTTTAAGAAAATATTTCTCTTAATTATTATCCTATCATTTTCCTCCTGTAAAAAAAGTGAATTTGAAAATCAACTTATGAATCCAGATAAACAATGGTGTTATATAAGTGATAATAAATATAATCCAAAATCAATAATTACTTTTTACATGAAATTTTATCCAAATGGTGATTTCGAAAATAGACATCTTTTAGATAATACAAAACATATATATATATATATATATATATATATATATATATATATTGATGGACAAGTAAAAGATTGTTACTGGAAATATTCAAAAAATGATAGTATTCTGGAATTATGCGAATTGAAATATAAGATTTTAAATTACGAAAAAGATACAATTCATCTTTTAGCATTAAAAGATAATTTTAAATGTCTGTTCATAAATTATAATCCAAAACAAAAAAAATAGCGTTTTACGCGCTATATAACTATTTAATTTTAAAAAAAAGCAAGACCAAAATTGATCTTGCATTTTTTGTAACATGATAAATGTAAAAAGAAATTACACTGTCTGACGCTCGTGTTTTCCTTCTTTAATTTCTTCTACCATTTTTTTATTAAAAGCGGGCAAATCATTCGGGTTTCGGCTGGTAACCAATCCGTTGTCTACAACTACTTCTGAGTCTTCCCATTGTGCTCCGGCATTTATTAAATCGTTTTTAACAGAGAAGAACGAAGTTACTTTTCGACCTTTTAAAACATCTGCATCTACCAGAATTTGAGGACCATGACAAATAGCCGCTACTGGTTTTTTACTTTCAAAAAAGGAACGTACAAAATTTACTGCAGCCTCTTCTCTTCTTAATAAATCAGGGTTTATAACTCCTCCCGGAAGTACCAAAGCATCGTAATCTGCTTCATTTGCCTGATCTAATACTACATCAACATTATATTCCTTGCTCCAATTTCCGTCTTTCCAGGATTTGATAGTTCCAGATTTCAAACTGATGATATCTGCATTCCAACCTTGCTCTTCTAAATAGGCTTTAGGCGATGATAATTCTGATTCTTCAAAACCGTTTGTGGCTAATATGGCTATATTCTTTTTCATAATTTTAATTTTTAAAACGTTATTAATTTTGATTTAGTTAAAATTAGTAATTCCATTACAGCCAGCGAAAACAGACGATGTTAAACCTTTCTTTAAAAAAAGTTAATTAACTGAAATTCAAATTATTATTAAAAATTAAATCGAAATTATATAAAAATAATGTCAATTTGGTTTACTATTTTATAGGATGAAAGTTTAGAAAATAATGAAATTACTTAGTATAAAATGAAAGCGGTTTTTTCTTTTAAAAAATAAAATCTTCTTATGGAACAACTGACTAGCCCTGATGGGAGGGAAAATCCTTTTTCTTGCTCCTTTAGCAAGAAAAAGATTTGGAAGGACAGCAGGAATAGCTCCTAAAAAAACTTAAATTCCAAATTTTAAAATTCCAAATTCCAAAAGGATTTATTTGAGTTTTGTTTTCATAAGCCTTCGACTACGCTCAGGATGACAATTGGGATAAAAAACTAAATTATAGAAGACTTACTCTTTTTGAATTTTTGGGACTATCAGGATTATTATGGGTCATAATTAAGTTGTTCTTTTCCTACAAGATTCAATTTTAACAGCGATTGCGATAATTAATTGCTATTTTTGATTTTCTCTTAAAAATACAATTCGTCAGGTAATTTCAACTTTAGTTTATTTTTTAAATCCTGATTTATACAAAAACCAATTATAACAATATTAGATTATGAATGTTCTACTCATTGAGGATGATAAACGCATTAGCGAATTTATTATAAAAGGTTTAGAAGAAAATAATTTTACGGTGCATCTGGCTGAAACGGGCGAGATTGCACGGGATCTTCTTCAGCACGATACCTGGGATATTATCCTGATGGATATTATGTTACCGGGAATCGACGGAATTCAGCTGACGAAAATGATGCGTTTCAAGAAAATTCATACTCCAATATTAATGCTCAGCGCGCTCAGCGATACTGATGATAAAGTCAATGCGCTGGATTCCGGTGCCGATGATTATTTGGTTAAACCGTTTCATTTTAAGGAATTGATTTCGAGGGTAAATGCTTTGACGCGCAGAACTAAATTTAATTATGATAAAGTAGAAACTTTATACACCTTGGGAAGTTTAACCATAAACCCTGAAGAACATAAGGTTACAGAAAATGATGTTTTGATTGATTTATCTCCGCGTGAATACAAATTGCTTTTATTTTTACTGGAAAACAGAAACAAGGTAATGTCAAGAACTCAGATTTTAAACGCAGTCTGGGGCATTAATTATGATAATAACACGAATGTTGTAGATGTTTATATTTCTTATTTAAGAAACAAAATCGAGCAAAATCATAAATTCATCCATACCATAAAAGGAACCGGATATATGCTTAAAGAATAGTCATGAAAATTCGCAACAGGTTTACCTTAATATCTTCTTTTACGTTTAGCGTTGTCTTTGTCATTGCTTCTATTATTACGTATTTGTCTTTTTACAGTTATTCGGAAAAAATCATTTTTAATGAACTTCAGAAAACGTGTTTGCTAACTGGGATTTTTTATCTGGAAAAAGATGAATTACCGGAGAATCAGCATTTGATTATTGGACAGCAATTCAGGGAAAATTCACTTGAGATTATTTCGCGTGTTTATAACAACAAAAATGAGATCGTATACGGCGATAAAACAGTCGACCAAAATATAAATGCAGAACGGCTGGATTACATTCGTAAGAATCGAAAATTGAATTTTAAATCGAATCATCATTTTTATTTCGGAAGTTTTTATCATGATAATCAGGGTGATTTTGTGGTTTTTGTCAAGAAAAACGATCAGGAATTTAAAACCATTACCAACAGATTATTAATCATTATGATTTTGGTTTTAATAAGCGGATTAATCACGATATATATTGTGAGCCGTTTGCTTTCGAATCTGGCGTATAGTCCCATAAAAAATATTATCAATCAGGTAAATGAAATCGAAGCATCGTCGCTCGATCGCCATATTGTTTCGCCAAACACCAAAGATGATATTCAGGAACTGATCGAGACGTATAATAATTTGTTTAAGCGACTATCGGATACTTTTATCATTCAGAAAAACTTTATCAATTATGTTTCGCATGAATTCAAAACACCTTTAACGGCAATTTCCGGAAACCTTGAAGTATTTGCTCAAAAAGACAGAACTAGTGTAGAATACAAAGAAATGTCTGAAAAAGTATTAGAAAACGTGTATCAGATCGAAGATACGATGAACACGCTGATGATGCTTTCGGGATTGAGAAACAATACAGAACTCAATGAAATTTTCAGGGTCGATGAATTGGTTTGGGACATCAACGATCAATTGCCGGATGTGTATGAATTAAAAAGTTCTCAGATACAAATTGCTATTGAAATTGTCAATGACAAACTGCTTTCGATAAAAGGAAACAGTAATGAAATTAAGATTGCTTTGTATAATATTATAGAAAATGCCGTAAAATACTCTAACGGAAATCCTATCAAAATAAGTTTGCTGCAACAGGATGATCAGCTTAAAATTGTAATTGAAGATCACGGAACCGGAATTAGCGAAGAGGATTTAAAATTCATCAAACAAACCTTTTACAGGGGCAAAAATGTCAATGATATAAAAGGCAGCGGCGTTGGGCTTTCGTTGGCCAATATTATATTCAAACAAAATAATATTCACTTTACCATTACATCCAAAAAAGATGTTGGAACGACGGTAACCTTATTATTTCCGCCACTCTAATCGTTTTCTAATGTAACTCTAACTCCTTTCTAACACACATCAAATTAAGGTTTAATATGCTGTAGATAGCTTTGCAACATATTAAAAACAAACTTAATTTGAAACGTATACTCTTAACTCTACTCGTTATTGTATCGCACAAAAGTGTGGCACAAACTGCTGCAATAAACGATACAATTGTTCTTTCCCGAACACAGGCCGAGGCTTTGTTTCTGGATAAGAATATTGCTCTTCTTTCTGAAAAACTAAACATTGACATTGCCGATGCGCAGGTGATTCAGGCTAAATTATGGCCGAATCCTACGCTGACGATTGGCGAGCTTAACCTTTGGCACAATGCTACAGCGCAGGAAGTTCCGCCGTTATGGGGCAATTTTGGTAAAACTACTCAGGTTACGGCAGAACTGGAACAACTCGTACAAACAGCCGGAAAACGTAAAAAGCTTATCGCGATGGAAAAAGTGAGCGCTGATATTGCTAAAGAATACTTTAAAACTTTTTTGCGTAATCTAAAAATCGAATTTAGAGGTAATCTTACTGAACTTCAATATACTCAGGCTCAGGAAGCGGTTTACAAAAAACAGCTTTCGTCGATGCAAACCATGCTAAAAGGATATGGCAATCAGGTCGCTCAGGGAAATATTGGCCGTGGCGAATACATTCGACTAAAAGCATCTGAACTGCAGTTCTTAAAAGAAATCAGTGATTTAAAGAAAGAAAACAATTCACTACAAAAAGAATTGAAGGTTTTAATGAATCTGCCTGCTACAAGCTACATCAAACTTACAGATGAGGGTTTTGTTCCTGACAATAAAAATATCGAAAATATCAACTTAGGCAATCTTATGGCTTCGGCAATAGAAAATCGTCCTGATATTAAAGTCATTAAGTTAGGAAATGATTACAACGATAATAAGTACAAATACGAAAAAGCAATGCGAACGCCAGATGTTACACTGGGCATTAGCTACGATCGTGGTGCCAGTACGATGAACGATTTCGTGGGACTTGGTTTTGCTTTGGATCTTCCGTTTTTTAATAGAAATCAAGGGAATATAAAAGCGGCTAAAATAGCAATCGAACAAGGTAAATTATTGACCGAAGAGAAAACGATTAGCGTACAATCTGAGGTTTTACAAGCTTATGAAGATTTAGTAGTAACTAAAAAATTATATGAAAGTGTCGAGGCTAATTATGAATCAGATTTAGATAAACTTCTCGAAAGCTACCGCAAAAACTTCATGCAGCGCAACACCAGTATGTTAGAATATCTTGATTTTGTTGATGCCTACTTAGACAACAAATCGATCCTGCTGAATTCTAAAAAAGACCTGAACAAAAACCTTGAAGAATTGCGTTACATCGCGGGTCAGGAAATCAATTAAAATCTAATTATCTAAAAATAATAACAAACATAATGAAGAAACTTATTTTACTCCCGATACTTGGGTTAATGCTCGTTTACGGATGTGGCAAAAAAGAAGAAATCAAAGATACAAAAGAGGAAAAATTTTGTATCGACAAAGACTTAAAAGAAAAAATCACGATCGAACCGGTACAAAAACGTTCGGTTAGTGAATCGATAAACCTTACCGGAAATATAACGTATGATGCTGATCACGTAGTGCAGTTTAATAGCCTTGTAGAAGGGATTATTACCAAAACTACTTTTTCATTGGGTGATTATGTCAAAAAAGGACAAATTCTGGCCGAGATAAAAAGTACAGAACTCAACAGTATGCAATCTGAAAGTAAATCGTTTCAATCGCAAATAGCGGTAGCACAACGTAATTTACAATCGACCAAATCGATGTTTGAAGACGGAATCGCTTCTCAGAAAGATTTAATGCAGGCACAAAGCGAACTGGATGTTTTAAAATCTTCTTTAGAAAATGTAAAAGCCAATCTCGCTATGTTTAGCGCCAGCAGCGAAAGATCTGTTTTTTTGATAAAAGCACCAACTGAGGGTTATATAGTAGCTAAAAACATAAGCCCGGGAATGCAGATTACAGATGGCAGCGAGCCACTTTTTACTATTTCTGATCTCAAAGAAATCTGGGTTTTGGTCAATGTATACACCAGTAATTTAAAAAATGTAAGTGAAAATATGTTGGTCGATGTTACGACACCGGCATATCCGGATGAAATTTTTAAAGGAAAAATAAAAATGATGGCAAAAGTTTTTGATGCTGATGAACATGTTCTGAAAGCCAGAATTGTAATGGAAAACAAAAACTTAAAACTAAAACCGGGAATGACTGCCGATATCATTATCGATAAAAGTAAAGGCGGAGAAATGTTAGTTGCTGTTCCTGCAAAAGCAGTGATTTTTGATAACAATCGCGATCATATCCTGATTTATAAAAACGATTGTACGATAGAAACCAGAGAAGTGAATCCGATTATAAAAAACAACAACTGGATTTATTTTGATAAAGGAGTTAATGAAGGTGAAATGGTGATTACTAAAAATCAACTGTTAATTCACGAACGATTAAAAAACTAATTATTCCTAAAAACGGATAAACACCATACAAAATATGAAAAAATTTGTACAAGGACTGGTCGCTTTCTCGCTAAAAAACTCCCTTATAGTTTTTTTCCTGACAGCAGTACTACTAGTCGCCGGAATAGTCAGCTATATCCATACCCCCATCGAAGCTTTCCCTGATGTAACCAATACAAGGGCAAGAATCATTACGCAATGGCCCGGAAGAAGTGCCGAAGAAGTAGAGAAATTCATCACACTTCCGATTTCGAAACAAATGAACACGATTCCTAAAAAAGCCGAAGTACGTTCTATTTCGCTTTTCGGATTATCGGTTGTAACGGTATTATTTGATGATGATGTCGAAGATTTTTACGCACAGCAATATGCCTCAAATCGCCTTAACGGATTAGATCTTCCGGAAGGTGCAGATGTTGATATTGAACCGCCATCCGGAGCAACGGGTGAGATATTCAGGTATATCATCAAAAGTGATTTACCTATTAAAGAAATCAAAGCCATTCAGGATTGGGTAATCGAAAGAGAACTAATTGCTGTTCCCGGAGTTGCCGATGTGGTGAGTTTTGGTGGTGAAGAAAAAATCTTCGAAATCAAAATTAATCCAACCGAATTAGAAAACTACAACTTATCTGCACTTGATGTTTACGAAGCTGTTTCTAAAAGTAATGTAAATGTTGGCGGAGACGTGATTCAGCGTGGTGATCAGGCTTATGTGGTACGCGGAGTTGGTTTGATCAATAAAGTCGAAGATATTGGTAATATTTTAATCGAAACCAAAGGATCATCGCCCATATTAGTAAAACACGTTGCCGAAGTTTCAATATCTGCCAAACCAAGATTAGGTCAGGTAGGTTTAGATGGCGATGATGATGTGGTAGAAGGAATCGTGATTATGTTACGCGGAGAAAATCCGGGTGAAGTAATCAAGAGATTGAAAGATCGTTTGGCAGAACTTAATGAAAGAGTGCTGCCAGATAATGTAAAAATAGTTCCGTTTATAGATCGTACCAAATTGGTCGACACAACAGTACATACCGTGACCAAGAATCTTATCGAAGGGATTTTACTGGTATCGCTAATCGTGTTTATTTTCCTTTACAACTGGAGAACCTCATTGATTGTGGCTTCTGTGATTCCGCTTTCGTTTTTGTTTGCCATTATTATGTTGAGAATTCAGGGATTACCTGCGAACTTAATTTCTATGGGAGCGCTTGATTTTGGATTACTCCTCGAAGGAACATTGGTTATTGTCGAACAAGTCTTTGTGTCGCTCGAAAAGAAAGCGCATAAAGTGGGAATGGAACGCTTTAACAATATGAGCAAAATGGGACTTATCAAGAAAAGTGTGGGCAGCGTAGCCACGTACATTTTCTTTGCACTGATCATTTTAATCGTTGCGCTGATGCCTATTTTCTCTTTCACGAAAGTGGAAGGAAAAATGTTCTCTCCCCTAGCCTTCACACTAAGTTACGCGCTATTAGGATCGTTGATTTTATCCCTTACTTATGTTCCTGCAATGTGTAAAGTCATGCTGACAAAAAATATTGTAGAGAAAGAAAATATGATCTCGCGTTTCTTTAGAGAAAACCTTTTTAAACTTTTTAAATGGAGTACCAAACATCGCAAAGCAACAATATATGCTTTCCTTGCTTTATTGGCAGTTTGTTGTGCGAAGTTCGCTTTTTATGGTTCAGAATTTATTCCTAAACTGAATGAAGGAGCTATTTATGTAAGAGCTACTTTGCCTAACAGTATCAATCTGGACGAAGCGGTAAGACTTACCAAAGAAATGAAAACGAAAATAAGGAAATTCGAAGAAGTAATATTTGTCCTGACACAAACCGGGAGACCAAATGACGGAACAGATCCAACCGGATTTTTTAATATCGAATTGCATATCGAATTAAAACATCAGGACGAATGGAAACGCGATATAAGCAAAGAACAATTAATCGCCGAGATCAAAAAAGAACTCGATGTATATCCCGGAATTGGTTTTGGATTTAGCCAGCCTATTCAGGATAATGTTGAGGAATATGTTGCCGGAGTAAAAAGTCCGCTGGTGATTAAGATATTCGGAAATGATCTTTTTCAACTCGAAGCCATGGCTGCAAAAGTCGCCAAATCGATCAAAGATGTAAAAGGAATCGAAGATATTAATGTCTACAAAAACATTGGTTTACCCGAATTAAGGATTCAGCTTCACGACGAAAAAATGGCGCGTTATGCCATAACAACCGCCGATGCGCAAGCGGTAATAAGAATGACCATTGGAGGTCAGGCCGCAACCAAGTTTTATGATGATGAAAAGATCTTTGATATCACCTTACGTTTTGAAAAAGAATATCGGGACTCAAAAGAAAAAATCGAAGACATTCTGATTCCAACTATGAATGGTAAAAAAGTACCGCTGAAAGAAATCGCAACCGTAGAATATAAAACAGGCCCAACATTCATCTATCGCGAGGGAAACAGTCGCTACATAGCAGTAGGATTCAGCATCGAGGGACGAGATTTAGGAAGTACTATTGACGAAGCACAGAAAAAAGTTGCCGCAGAAGTAAAACTTCCTAAAGAAAATGTAATGAAATGGGCAGGAGAATTCGAAAGCAAAGAAAGAGCTTCGAGACAATTAGCAATGATTGTTCCCGTTGTATTGATCTTGATTTTATGTCTGCTGTATTTCAATTTTGGTAATTTCAAAGATACAATGGTCGCTGTGAGTGCCATGCCTTACGCCTTTATTGGTGGTTTCTTATCGCTTTGGGCAACAGGAACCGTATTCGGGATATCGGCCGGAATCGGATTTATTATTCTCTTTGGAGTCAGCGCCATCGACAGTATTGTCCTCATCGGAATCATTAAGGAAAATATGAGGGCGGGAATGCATTTAAAAGATGCCATATCCAACGGAATTTACGCCAGAATTCGTCCTATTGTGATGATTGCCCTAATGGGGTCGCTTGGATTATTACCTGCAGCATTGTCTACAGGAATGGGTTCTGAAGTTCAGAAACCATTGGCCATCATGATTGTGGGCGGATTAATAACCTGTATGATTTTATCCTTGACGGTTTTACCACAAGTGTTTTATCTGGTCTATCGTAAAAAAGATCTGAGTAACACAGAATCATAATTTATCTTACTATATTTATTTTTAAAACACCTTTAGACGTAATGTTTAAAGGTGTTTTTTATTATAACATACAATTGGATATATCTTGTATAGATTAAATATTGGTAAAAAAATAGTTGTCATACTAAAATCGTCATTACGTTAAACTTTTTCTAACGCAATCTTGTCAGGCTGAGCGAAGTCGAAGCCCATAAGTAACTCGACAAAGAAAATTTTACCGCAAAGTTCACAAAGAATTACGCAAAGTTCGCAAAGTTTTGTGAATTACGCTTTGCTCTAAGATCGCAAGGAGATTGTGTTTGAAGAATGACTTAATGAAAGCGAAACACTGTCTATTGGCTTTTATTTGATTATCACTAAATTATAAAAACAACAAATAGCTAAGAATAAACATCTACCTTTAAAAAAAATACAAATGAACAAAGGCGGGCCAATTATTATAATTGAAGATGATCTCGACGATCAGGAAATTTTAACTGATATCTTTATAGAACTTGATTATAAAAATGAAATTATCTTTTTTTCCGAAGGCGAAAAAGCATTAGAATACTTAACCTCTACACAAGTTGAGCCTTTTATTATTTTTTCTGACATCAATATGCCAAAATTAAATGGCATGGAATTGCGGGAAAAAATTCATCAAAACGAAGATTTAAGACTCAAATCAATCCCCTACTTGTTCTTTTCTACAAGTGCAGAACAAAAACATGTTGTCGATGCTTATTCAAAATCTATTCAGGGATTTTTTGTTAAGCCATCTGACTATAACGAAATTAGAGAAATGATTAAAACAATTGTAAGTTACTGGGAAACTTGTGTTTCTCCCAACTATGTAAAGTAAATAATTGAACTTATTAAATTTTAAAAACACCTCTGGACATAATCTTTAGAGGTGTTTTTTTGTTTAGGAGCAAATAAATTTCATTCAACCAGAACTTTAGTCCCGCTGTACACTATATCTTTTTCTGTCCGCCGCGGCGGACAGAAAAAGGATACCGCTCCCATCGGGGCTATTCTAGAAATTTAGTACTTCAATCACTTTTCAGCATTACCTTAAGCACCCTATTTACTATAAAAAAAGATTAAATTCTACATTTTATTTTGAATATATGTAGTTGACTACGTATATTTGCACACAGATTATTTTTTATAAATACATAAGTAAATTAAAATGAGCGATAACACCAGTCAAACCTATACACAAAATACAATTATAGTTGAGAAAGTCGATAATCAAGAACAAATAGAAACCGCATTTTCAATAAGAAGACAAGTATTTGTAGAAGAACAAAATGTATCGCAGGAACGCGAATCGATGGATGATGAAGAAGCCGTACACTACTTGGCAACCGTAAATGGATTACCAGCCGGAGCAGCGCGATACCGAAAAATGGAAAAAGGAGCAAAAATCGAAAGAATTGCTGTCCTGAATACCTTTAGAGGGCAACGAATTGGTGAAGCGATTCTATTGAAAATTTTAGACGATTTAAAAAACGAAGCCAAAATTTATCTTTATGCTCAGGTAATTGCCACCCCGTTCTACATCAAAAACGGATTCAGACAAACGGATAATTATTTCCTCGATGCCGGAATTGAGCACGTCGAAATGGATTTTATAAAATAAAATTATTGCAAATCAAATCCGTTTTTATCTGCGTTTTTACGAAGTAAATCTGTTCTATACGCGTCAAAATTAGACGCTGATTTTACTGATTCGCTAAAGCGAAAACGCTGATAAAAACGGATTTTTCTAATTACTTTCTTAATTAAACTATCTAATAATTTTATAGATTTCCCTTTAACTTAATGATTTTTTTAACTCAGATGGCGATATTCCAGTGCTTCGCATAATGAATTTATTAAAATGACTACTATCAATAAACCCCAAATCATTGCTGATTTCAGAAAATGTCAAATTACTTTTGCTCAATTTTTCTGTAACGACTTTCAGCTTTGTCTGCTCTATGTAATCACGTAAAGTTATATTGAGATGGGTTTTAAAATACTCACCAATATAATGGATAGAAACATTAAAATGATTCGCCATTTCTTTTTTCTTCAATAAATGTGGGTTGGCAATATTCGACCGAATATAACTTAAAATCGTATCAATTTTTAAAACTTCAGTCGTTTGAAAATTCAAACTATTCTCATTTATACTTCCATTTCGTCTAATGATCTGAATCAGCGACATCATTAAACTTTTGATTATGATTTCGTTTTGTCCTTTTGGTCTGGCAACTTCCTCAAGTATTTTTAGGATAACCATTTCGCAAAAAGCTTTATCGTCTTCAAGGAAAATCAAATTTCCGTTGGTTTGATTGTGGTAATAAAATAGTTTTTCTATTTCCTCGATCTCTTTTTTATTCGAAAAGAAATTGGGCAGAAAACGTAAACAATGAAACTTGGTAGGCGTTAATGTTTTAAAAGAATGATAATCCTTGGGCGTAAGTAAGTAAATATCATTTTCTTTATAATTGTGAGGAATCGAATTTAAGATATGATTTCCGGTTCCGTACTCTATGTATAACAATTCGAAGAAATTATGCCTATGAACTTCCTTTTTCCAGGTAAGTTCTTCGACCGAATAAATTTCGAAATCTTTATATATAAAAAAGGTGTCTTTCATAATCCTTAATTTTTACAAATATAACCGATATTTTTACATCAATTAATGATCTTGAACCTATTTACTTTGCAACAAGATTTAAAACCCAAAATACTACAATATGAACTCAGATACAACAAAAATAGGTATTCTTGGCATTGGCGGCATCGGCGGATTTGTTGGCGCTCCCCTGGCTAAAAAATATAAAGACAGCGAAACCAAAATCATATTCATTTGCAGAGGCGAAACCAAAAAAGCGATTCAAAATGAAGGTTTGCTATTTGAATCAAAAGGTGAAACCACCACTATAATTCCTGATTTAGTTTCAGACAATCCAACAGAAATTGGAATTCTGGATGTTTTAATCCTTACCTCTAAATCCTATTCTTTAAAAGATGTATTATCTACTTATAAAGATTGTATCAACGAAAAAACAATCATAATCACTTTGCAAAATGTGGTTAATGCCAAAGAAATAATCAGAGAAACTTTACCAGAAGCTGGTCAAATTATGGAAGGTTGTATTTATGTGGCATCAAACGTAAAGCAAGCCGGGCATGTTCAGCATGTTGGCGGGCCAGGGAAAATTTTCGTTGGAGGAAAAGAAAATATACAATTAATAAAATTATTGACTGCCGGAGGTTTAGACATTACGTATGTCGAAAACATCAATGAGATCTTATGGAAGAAGTATTTGTTCGTTGCGCCCGTTGCCGGAATCACTTCTGCTTATAAAGTTACTTTTGGTCAACTTTTGGAGGATGAAAATCTAATGCATATTCTGGAAAATATGATGATCGAAATCCAATCGCTTGCTAAGAAAAACAATATCAATTTGACCAATGAGGATATTGAAACTTCTAAAGATTTATTAACCAAATTTCCGTTTGAATCCAAATCATCTTTACAATTGGATTTTGAGAATGATAATCAAACCGAGAAACAATTTCTGGTTGATTATGTTATTGAAAATGCTAAAAAATACGGAATTGAAACTCCGTTTTATAATGGTGTGAATGAAAAAATAAAAACGTTATATAACGTTTCTTAATGAAACATGTTTCATTTTCAACCGGATTAAAATCCGGCCCTACAATATGAATCATTCCTCCGGAATTTTAAAATCTATGTGGATAATCATTAAAATGATTTAAAAAAGAGCCGTAGGTTCGACCTATATTGTAGGGCTGGATTTTAATCCGGTTAGGTTATGATTATTCTCATTTTTGTCATCCTGACGAAGGAAGGATCACACTAGTAGCTCGCCAAAGATTGACCATTTTGATTGCGGAGTTTCTTGTGTGATCCTTCCTTCGTCAGGATGACAAACTTTGCTAAAAAAAAGCAGAATTGAATGAAAATCTTATGAAAAATACCATTTCTCGCCTAGCCCTGATCGAAGCGGCATCCTTTTATGGTGGGGTTCACCATAAAAGATATAGTGTAGAGCAGGACAAATGGTCTTGAAAACACGAAAATTACCTGCTCCTTAAAAAAATCATTTTCGAAAAATCCTTTATATTTAAAGGCTTTCAAAGGTTTTTGACACTTGTCTATACAACAATAAGAAAATATTATGACAAATTTATTTCATAATCAGAAAAACCGCCATACATTTGCCTAACGGTGTTAAACAATTTAATACTTAATTAAAATGGCAAGTAAAGATCGAATTTTAAGACAAAAAGAAGAGACAAGAAGTAATATTCTTGAGGCTGCTTATGCTATCGTCAAAGAAGAGGGATGGCAAGGTCTGAGTATGCGAAAAATTGCTGACAAGATTGAATACACGGCTCCAATTATTTATGAGTACTTCTCGAATAAAGAGGCTATCCTAAATGAATTAACCGGAAAAGGTTTTATCAAGTTAACGAAAGAACTTCAGGAAGCCAAAGATAGATTTGAAAAACCGGAAGAACAATTAGAAGCCATGTGGATGGCCTATTGGGACTTCGCTTTTACAGATACTGAAATGTATCAGGTAATGTTTGGAGTACAAATGAATTGTTGTCAGCAACAATGTTCGGCTCAGGAGAGACCGTATAAATTATTTACTTCGGTAATTGCTGAGATTATGAAAAACAGCAACCCTACTGATGAAGTAATCAAACAAAAGTATTTTACTTTCTTCTCTGTAATACATGGTTTGATTGCAATTAATATCATCAACAAAAGTGAAATAATGGAAACTATTAACAATCAAATCCTAAAAGATGCGATTGGTGGAATCATAAAATCAATACAATAAAAAAAATTTCATTTTAACTTAACAGTGATAAATGATTTAATAGGTAATTTAGCAACTATTTTTTTACTACTTTACTTAACAGTGTTAGAAAATTTAATAGAGTAATATAGCGTTTTTTTCTCTTGTTACTTAACAGTGATAAATAATTTAATACCGATTACGAATAGAATCGGAAGGCATCATTGTATGGTTTTTTGCACAATTCTACTTAACAACGTTAGATAATTTAATATAATTAAATATGAATGCCCAGAATATCCGAATACCACAAAAATTAAATAATAAGAATGTCCAACAAATTAAAACCAATACGAAAATGAAAAATGTAATTATAACCAGTTTTATTCTGGCGCTAGTGCTAAGCAGTTGTGCAGATAAGTCGCAGGCTCCGGCAGCTCCTGCTCCACCATTATTACCAGTTTTAGCCATTACAAGCGAAAACACTACTACAGATGCTGAATATCCTGCTTCGATACAAGGAACAGTTGATGTTGAAATACGCCCACAAGTAAGCGGAAACCTTGAAAGAGTTTATGTAGACGAAGGTGCTTATGTAACTAAAGGTCAGACTTTATTTAAAATAAACGAACGCCCGTTCCGTGAGCAATTAAACAATGCATTGGCAAGTCTTCATGCTTACGAAGCTGCATTAATCAACGCTCAGTTAGAAGTTGATAAATTAACTCCTCTTGTACAAAACAAAGTAGTTTCTGATTATCAGTTAAAAACGGCTAAAGCTTCTCAAAAAATTGCTGCTGCTAATATCGAACAAGCAAGAGCAATGGTAGGTTCTGCAAAAATTAACTTAGGATATACCAATGTTACAGCCCCAGTAAGTGGTTATATTGGAAGATTACCTAAAAAACAAGGAAGTTTAGTTTCGGCATCAGATGTTGAACCTTTAACAAACTTGTCTGATGTACATGAAGTATTTGCTTATTTCTCATTAGGTGAAACTGATTTCATCAACTTTAAAGCGCAATACGCTGGAAACAGTTTAGGCGATAAACTAAAAAAATTACCTCCTGTTACTTTGGTTTTAGCAGATAACAACGCTTATCCTCAAACCGGAAAAATTGATATGGTAGACGGTCAGTTTGATAAAACTACCGGAGCGATTACTTTAAGAGCGACTTTCCCTAATGCTGGCGGGACTTTACGTTCAGGAAATACAGGAAAAATTCGTTTAGGTCTTCAACATGATGATGCTGTTTTGGTTCCACAATCGGCTACTGTAGAAATGCAGGATAAAGTTTTTGTTTTCACGGTAAACAAAGAAAACAAAGTAACAAAAATGCCTATCACTGTTTCTGGTAAAAGCGGAACAAACTACTTAATTAAGGATGGTGTAAAATCCGGTGACTTAATTGTATTAAGCGGTATTGATAAACTTCAGGAAGGACAAGTAATTCAGCCTGAGAAATCATCTCCTGCAAAAGTTGCCCAAATAATTAATAAAAAATAATTTTTACGAAAATGTTCAAAATATTTATACAAAGACCTGTACTGGCAACCGTTATTTCCATCTTATTGGTGATATTAGGTATACTTGGTCTTACGAAGTTGCCCTTACAACAGTTTCCTGATATTGCGCCGCCATCGGTTTTGGTAACTGCGGTTTATCCGGGAGCGAATGCAGAAACGGTTTTACGTTCTGTGGCACCATCTCTTGAAGAGTCTATAAATGGTGTTGAAAACATGACTTACATGAGTTCTACAGCCAGTAATGACGGATCTCTTGCTATTACGGTTTTCTTTAAATTAGGAACAAATGCAGATCAGGCTGCGGTAAACGTGCAAAACAGGGTTGCTCAGGCAACTAGCCAGTTACCTGCAGAGGTTGTTCAGCAAGGTGTAACTACTGCAAAACAACAAAATAGTTTTATCATGGCCATTGGTATGTATACTGATGATGAGTCAAAATACGATCAAACGTTTGTTGCCAATTATGCTCAGATTAATATTATTCCGGAGATCAAACGTATTCCGGGAGTTGGTTCTGCCAGTATTTTTGGAGGTGTAAAAGATTACTCTATGCGTGTTTGGCTTAATCCAACACAAATGTCGACTTACAAAGTAACTCCAAACGAAATCATGGGCGCGATCCAGGATAAAAGTTTGGAAGCTGCTCCGGGTAAATTTGGAGAAAGAAGTAAAGAAGTTTTTGAATACGTTATTAAATACAAAGGAAAATTAACCAAACCTGAAGAATATGAAAATATTGCTATACGTTCTAATGCTGATGGTTCAGTACTTCGCCTCAAAGATGTAGCCAGAGTAGAACTTGGTGCTTATTCTTATAACAGTTTAACTCGTTTAAATGGTAAAAAAGGAGTTGTAATTGGTATTATCCAATTAGCAGGTTCTAACTCTAATGATATTCAGGTTGCGATCAACAAATTGATGGTGAAAGCCTCAAAAGATTTCCCAACGGGAATAAAACATAACATTTTCTATAGTACAAAAGTTGCCTTAGACCAGTCTATTGAGCAAGTTCAACATACTCTACTTGAAGCGTTTATATTGGTATTCATCGTAGTATTTATATTCCTTCAGGATTTTAGATCAACATTAATCCCGGCTATTGCTGTACCTGTAGCAATTTTAGGAACGTTCTTCTTCATGCAGTTATTCGGATTCTCGATCAATCTTCTAACACTTTTCGCTTTAATTCTGGCGATTGGTATTGTGGTAGATGATGCGATTGTCGTCGTCGAAGCCGTGCATGCTAAAATGGAGCACAAACATCTGTCTCCAAAAGTAGCAACTCATGAAGCAATGCACGAAATAACGGGTGCTATTATCTCGATTACGCTGGTAATGGCTGCTGTATTCCTGCCGGTTGGTTTTATGGAAGGCTCAACAGGGGTTTTCTATCGTCAGTTTGCCTTTACAATGGCAATTGCAATTGTAATTTCGGCGGTAAACGCTTTAACCTTAAGTCCTGCACTTGCTGCATTATTCTTAAAAGACAATCATTCGGCTCATGGAGATGCTCCTTATGAGAAACAAGGATTTAAACAAAAATTCTTTAACGGATTCAACAAAAGTTTTGATTCCCTAACCAACCGTTATGTTGGAGGTTTGAAATTTTTAATTCGTAGAAAATGGTTGAGTTTAGGAGGTTTGGCTTTAATTACGGTTGCTACTGTAATTATGGTAAAAACAACTCCTGCAGGATTTATCCCGACAGAAGATCAAGGATTTATTGCAATTGCAGTAAACACACCTTCAGGTACATCTCTTGACGGAACTCAAAAAGTAATGACCGAAGCAGAAAACACATTAAGAGGTTTAGATGCTTCCCGATTTGTAACCGCTATTTCAGGTTTCAACTTATTGACGAATTCTACAAGTCCATCTTCAGCAGTTGTTTTCGTATTGCTTAAACCAAATGAAGATCGTGGAAATATTAAGAATATTGATGAGATCATGAATCAGGTTCGAGGTAAATTAGGTGCAATTTCTGGCGGAAGTTTCTTCGTATTTAGTTTCCCAACCGTTCCTGGATTTAGTAACGTCGAAGCTTTAGACTTAGTGCTTCAGGATAAAACTGGAGGAAAACTGGACAAGTTTAGTGGAATTTCTCAAAACTTTATCGGTGAATTGATGAAACGTCCGGAAATTGCCGTAGCCTTTACCTCTTTCAAAGCCGATTATCCTCAATTGCAATTGGATATCAATGATGAAAAAGCAGATCAGTTAGGCGTAAAAGTAAAAGACATTTTACAAACCATGCAAACCTATTTTGGTAGCGCGCAAGCTTCTGACTTTAACCGATTTGGTAAATATTACCGAGTTGTAGTTCAGGCCGATATCGCTGACAGAGCTGATCCGTCATCAATTGACCGAGTTTTCGTGAAAAACAAAACTGGAGAAATGGTGCCAATAAATACTTTAGTAAAACTAACTCGTATTTATGGTTCAGAAACGGCTTCGAGATACAACTTGTTTAATTCGATTTCGATCAATGCAATCCCGAAACCAGGATTTAGTTCAGGAGATGCCATTAAAGCAATACAAGAAGTTGCAGCACAACAATTACCTGCGGGTTATGGTTTTGAATTTTCAGGACAAACTCGTGAAGAGATTTCGTCAGGAGGTCAGTCGGCAACAATTTTCTTACTGTGTTTGATATTCATCTATTTCTTACTTGCTGCACAGTACGAAAGTTACATCTTGCCATTGGCCGTAATTTTATCTATCCCTGCAGGTATATTTGGAGTATTCGTAGCTATTGGATTAACAGGAATTGAAAATAACATTTACGTACAAGTTGCACTGGTAATGCTTATTGGTCTGCTCGCCAAAAATGCGATTTTGATTATAGAATTCGCCGTCCAGAAACGAAAATCAGGTCAGGCATTAGTCAAAGCAGCAATCGATGCAGCCAAACTACGTTTGCGTCCAATTATCATGACGTCACTAGCCTTTATTGTGGGATTAATCCCGATGATGAGCGCCACAGGACCGTCAGCACAAGGTAACCACTCTATTAGTATTGGTGCCGCCGGAGGTATGATTTCAGGAGTAATATTAGGGTTGTTTATCATCCCGGTTTTATTCATCATCTTCCAATATTTACAAGAAAAGGTTTCTGGAAAACCAGTAGCCGTAATTCATAACGAAGAAAAATAAAAATGGAAAACTATATAACGACAATCCTCGTAGCCATCATAATTGGCATTGGATACATATCCTATAAAATCTCAAGAGATCTTGATAGTAGAAAAGATACTTGTACAGAAATTTAATGACAACATATAAAATGAAAAATTATATAACCAAAATCGTGATGATCGCCATTTTGATCACGACTATAATATCCTGTAAAGTTTCGAAGGATATTGAAACTCCAAAAGATGCATTTCCTGAAAATTTCAGGAATGCATCGGTTTCAAAAGATACTACAAGTATTGCTGACGTGGAGTGGAAAAATTTCTTTACAGAAAAAGATATTATTGAGCTCATTGATAGCGCTGTAGCCAGAAATAATGACTTACAGATTGCTACTAAGAATATCGAAATTGCACAATACAGATTTACACAATCTAAATGGGGAAATGTTCCTCAGGTAAATCTTAATGTAAGTGCTAGTACAAGCAACCCTTCTGATAATAGTTTTACAGGAAAGAATTTAGGTCAGGCTTTAGGCCAAAATCATATTGATGATTATTCTGCCGGAGCAACACTTTCATGGGAAGCTGATATTTGGGGTAAAATCCGTAATCAGAAAAAAGGCGCTTATGCTGGATATCTTCAGTCAGAAGAAGTAAAAAAAGCATTGCAAACGACTATCGTAGCCAATGTTTCTAAAGGATATTACAACCTTTTGATGTTAGACGCACAATTAGAAATCGCCAAACAGAATTACAAATTGAATGATAGTACAACCAATATCATTAAATTAAAATACGATGCCGGCCAGGTAACTACATTAGCGATTCAACAATCTGAGGCACAAAAATTAGTTTCGGCACAATTGATTCCGCAATTAGAACAAAACATTGCCATTCAGGAAAATGCTTTAAGTGTTCTAACAGGATCATTCCCGAATTCTAAAACCAGAACCACTCGTTTAAGTGTTCTTGAAGTGAAAAACAATAATGCAATCGGAATTCCGTCTTCATTAGTAAGCCGCAGACCGGATGTAAAAAGTGCCGAATTAGCACTTAAAGTTGCCAATTCAAACGTAGGAATCACAAAAGCCGACTTGTATCCGTCACTTAAAATTACTGCTCAGGGTGGTGTAAATTCATTCGAAACCAGTAATTGGTTCAATATTCCGGCTTCATTGTTCGGAACCGTTGCGGGAGGTTTGACTCAACCTTTACTGAACAATAAAAAGGTAAGAACGCAATATAATATTGCCGTTGCCGAAAGAGAAAAAGCGGTTTTAAGCTTTAGACAATCGGTTCTTGTAGCCGTTAGCGAAGTATCTGATGCTTTGGTAAAAGTAGAGAAATTGCAACAGCAAGAATCTTTTCTAAAAGAAAGAGTAAAAACATTACAACAAGCCATTAAAAATGCCAATTTGTTATTCAAAAATGGTATGGCTGAATATCTTGAAGTGCTTTCAGCGCAATCAAATTTACTACAAAGTGAGTTAGAATTAGCTGACATAAAAAGACAACAACTTTCTGCCAATACCGAGTTATATCGCGCATTAGGTGGAGGCTGGAGATAATACCCATTACCCGTTAATTATTTATTTTTTGAGATGAAAACGCTGTGAGACTTTTAGTTTCATGGCGTTTTTTTATTGTTGTCATGGCACACGGATGACACGGATTTGCTTTGCAAAAACGCAGATTTATACTGATTTTTTATTTGCAATCTTGTTATCGTGATGCAGGAAGGATCACACAAGAAAATCAGCAATCTTAATCAAAGTCTGCCATCCTGAGCGTAGTCGAAGGAACGCTACGTTCTTCGAACCAGTTTGTCAATCCCTGTAAAAATGAGGGCAAAAAACAGCATAAAAAAATCCGCGTAAATCCGCGTTTTCGCTTTAGCGAATCCGTGTCATCCGCGTACCATTTACCATAATGTTATTACACTTTATTTCTTTACTTTTGATAAGCTTAAAAAACTTCAGCATAATGTCAATCAATCAAGCAAAATACATCAACGATCTCAAAGTAAAATTCAATAACTACTCTCCTATTTCTGAGGAATCCTGGCAATTAATCGAAAATAACATTGAGATAAATTCAATAAAAAAAGGAGAATTACTTTTAAGAAATGGTCAAATTGCGAAAGAAATTTACTTTGTTGCTAAAGGCGCTTTACGAGCATTTATAACCGATACCGAAGGAAATATCTACAATAAAAACATCTTTCTCGAAGGAGATCTCGCAGGATCTACAGCTTCATTAATACAACAAACCCCTTCAGATTTTTCTATTGAAACGCTGGAAGATTCTATTGTAATCAACATTAATTATAAAAAATACAGAGAACTCATTTTTCAAAATGATGATCTAAAAAACTTCTATATTGCTTATCTCGAAAGAAATTGGGTAATCGAAAAAGAACAAAGGGAAATCTCTATCGTGATGGAAAATGCAACCGAAAGATATCTGGATCTCTTAGCGAAACATCCCGATATTGCAGAGCGAATTGCATTGCTTCATATTGCATCGCATTTAGGAATCACACCCACACAATTAAGCCGAATCAGAAAAACACTCGAAAAAGATTTGTAAATCAACATATGTAAAGGTTTCTCATAAAACCTAAAGTTATCTTTGTCTCTCAATTGCATTAAAATGAAAAATACAAACCTCATCCAGGACAATATTAATAACCTGACCAACTTCTGGAAAACCGTGGGAACTCCTTTCCTCTCCTATCATAAAAACGATACTTTCGAATACTGCAAAATCGAAAATTCGGGTTGGCCCAATAAATTATGGCTAAGCAAAGACATTGCTAAAAGAGACTTACCGGATATTATCAAAACCATGAAATCCAATTCGGGTTTGGTTTTACCATATTGGGATATCTTCGGGACGAAATCTTATGAAATTTTGGAAGCTTATGGTTTTGAACTAAAAACGGAACAAGTCGCAATGACATTAAAACTAAATCAGAAATTCAAACTAGAACATGATCTTAGCTTTAAGAAAATTGATAATGAGCAAGATGCCAAAATCTGGTCAGACTTATATCCTAATGCTTTTGGTTATATAATCAGTAAAGAAATCCTGATTCAGCATTATACAAATGTTCATTTTTATTTGGTTTCTAAGGATAATCAACCCATCGGCACTTTTATGCTTTTTCAAACCGGAAACAATATTGGCATTCATGGCGTTGGTGTTATTCCTGAAATGCGCAGAAAAGGCTTTGCCGAAGAAATCATGAAATTTGCACTAAATCTTTCTATAGATTTAAGTGCTGATTATGCTTTATTGCAAGCTTCTGCAATGGGAAAAGACATTTACACTCGCCTGGGTTTTGAGGATTTGTTTGTGATTAAAAATTATATTTTAAAAGCTTTGTAATGGCACACGGATGAGACGGATTTGCTTCGCAAAAACGCGGATTTTAACGGGTTTCCCTATACTTTTTATACTTCTTTTTTTACTCTCATTTTATGTCTTCCTGAGCGAAGTCGAAGGACATAAGTAGCTCGATAAAGATTAGCGATTTTGATTATAGAGTTTCTTTGCGATCCTTCGACTTCGCTCAGGATGACAAACTGCACAGCAAACTTTGTTTATAAAAAATCTAAATTCTATTCTCTATATTCTACATTCTTCACTCTCAAAAAAAATCTAAAATCTACCTTCTAAAATCTAAAATCCCCACTTTGTCCTAAATGACCTTAAAATAGTCGTAAATAACTATTTGTACAAAAAATAACATTTGTAAGTTTGTAATACATTAACTGATAACCACTTAAAAACAAACCTATGAAAAAAGCTAAAATTATTTTTTGGATTACTACTGTTATTATTTTTTTATTTGAAGGCGTTATGCCGGCACTAACATCTCAGAGTGAAATGGCAAAAGAAGGGATCAGACATTTAGGCTATCCGGAATATTTTGGGAATGCATTGGTCGTTTTCAAAATCCTGGGCGTTCTGGTATTGGTGATTCCGCAAGTTCCCAAAAACGTAAAAGAATGGGCTTATGCCGGATTTGGTTTTGATTTTATATTTGCCTCTATTAGTCATTGTGCGGTTGATGGAGTTAGTTTTCAGTCGTTTTTTCCACTAATATTTTTAGTAATCCTGGCGATTTCATATCATTATTACCATAAAATTGAGCGATATAACAACATCGCTTTATAAACTTTAAAAATGATGATTGAAGTTTTTAAAACAAATGTTCAGGAAGTGGAGCAATCACAAATGATTGTGGAAAAACTTCTTGAGCATTTTCCTAACAGTGCCATTAATTTTGACTTGGAAGATTGTGATAAAATTCTGCGAATTCATAGTTTATCTATTTCAAACAGAAAAATTATTGCGGTTCTTAATGCAAACGGTTTTCATTGTGAAGTGCTGTAAAAAAAAAGCAATTTACTGATATTTAATTTATTAAGTTAAAATTTGTAATTTTATACTACTAACTATTAAACCAAAAGCAAAATGAATTTACCGGCCGGACATCAAACGATAATGCCTTATTTAATTTTGAAAGGCGCAGCACAATTCATCGATTTTACAAAAAAAGTTTTCGATGCACAAGATTCTAATCAACAGGTATTACGGGACGACGGAACTGTAATGCATGCCGAAATTATCCTAAACGACAGCACTATAATGGTTACTGATGAAATTAAAGACTGGCCTCAACAAAATGCCAACTTATTTGTTTATGTTCCTAATGCTGATGAAACCTATAAAAAAGCATTAGAAAATGGCGCAGTAAGTTTAATGGGACTAAGTGATCAGGATTATGGAAGAACTTGTGGTGTTACAGATCCTTTTGGAAATGTGTGGTGGATAACATCTGTTAGGGAATAATTTCAATTCAAAAATCAACAAAATGAAAACAGCACTTCAAAAAAATATTGTTGAAACATTTCAAAAGTTAAACGAATCTCTTTCTTCGTTTTCTGAAGAAGAAATGAATACTGTGCCTTTTAAAGGAAGCTGGACACCGGGTCAGGTTGTACAACATATTATTCTGGGAAATTCCGGTTATCCTGAATTATTTTCGGGAAATACAAAAAAAACGATTCGCAAATATGACGAACATGTAAAGGAACTTGAAGGCATTTTTCTCAATTTTAGCACTAAAATGGATGCACCGGATTTTTTAAGGCCTGAAATGAAGAATTATAATCAAAACGCACTAACTTTATCTTTGCTTAAAATAGAGTCTGACTTACTCAATGCATCCGAAGATTATGATTTAACCCTAACCTGCCTGGATTTTCAAATTCCTGGTTTCGAGCATTTCACTATCTACGAATGGATTAATTTTGCTCTTGTGCATTCTCAAAGACATACGCATCAACTACAAAAAATTTCACATTATATAACAGCATTATAATTATTCAAATACATGAAATCAAAATCAGGGTTTATTTTTTTATCGACTTTAATTGCCGGAACACTTGATATTCTGGCTGCTATTTTTGTTTATGCTATTATACTGGAAAAAACAACCGCTGTAAAAATCCTTCAGTCTATTGCTAGTGGTATCTTTAAAAAAGAAGCTTATACCGCAGGACCACAAATGGCCTGGTACGGACTTGGACTTCATTACCTGATTGCTTTTATTTTTTCATGGTTTTATTTTACAATTTATCCTTACTTACCCGTTCTTAGAAAAAGTACTGTAATTTCAGGATTTGTCTATGGCATTTTAGTTTGGATTGTAATGAATCTTATTGTTTTGCCAATAATGTTTCCTATTTTACCAGAGAAACATTTCGATTTTCCTTTACTCCTATCCATTACGATCTTAATGCTTTGTATTGGACTTCCTATTGCATCATTTGCTAAGAAATATTATTCTATTAGAGAATAGTTTTTAGTCTCGGTTTTCAGTGTCAGTATTTAGTCTCAGTTTTCAGTCTCAGTCTCAGTCTCAGTCTCAGTTTCTCAATCTCAGTTTATAACTTAAAAAAAATCTCGGTTTTCAGTTTACGGCACAAAGCTGTAAACTGAAAACCGAGACTGTAAACTTATTTCCTGTTATAATCGCCTTAATTATAAAGTGTAATTTTATAAAGTAACATAATCTTAGTTTTTTAATTAATAAATGACATTTTAATCTCTAAACTCTTTATTTATTCAAAGATCCATAATTCTTACAAATTCCATCAACTATTAACGTTAATTTATCATCGCAATTAACTATAAATCAGTTTTTTGACTTACTTTTATAATTCCCCCTTTTCGTTACAGAATTCCCACATAAATCCGTTTGAGTTAATTTTTTGATCGATTGCATTAATCAGCGCTGTACCCTTAAAGTAATTTTAGATAAAATTTTAGAAACATGGAATTAGCTGCAAAACTAAAATTAAATACATCGTCGGAATTAATTACAAAACACGGTGTGATTTTAGAAAAAACAGAAAGAGCATTTGAAGAACTAGGAGTTTTGAATCCGGCCATTTATCAGGATGGTAATAACGTTCATATGTTTTACAGAGCAGCTAAAAGAGGTAATTTTTCGACTATTGGATATTGTCGTTTCGAAGGTCCGACAACTTTAGTAGAAAGAAAAACAGAACCCATCTTTATTCCGGAATATATTTATGAGATTCATGGTGTTGAAGATCCCCGAATTACAAAAATCGATGATCTTTTTTATATGACTTATGTTACCTATGACGGATTGAATGCCTGTGGAGCTTTAGCTACTTCTAAAGATTTGAAAACTTTTAAAAAGAAAGGAATTATTACCCCGAGATTTATATTAAATGAATTTACTAATCTCATTAGAAAACATTTACAAAATCCGAAGATTGCCAAGATTCTGGCTTTTAATGTTGAAAGACATTATCCGCTAACAGAAACTTTAAAAGATAGTTTATATGTATGGGATAAAAATGTAGTGCTTTTTCCAAAAAAAATAAACGGGAAATTTGTGGCTTTACATCGCTTATTTCCATCCATTCAAATAATTACTTTCGAAAATAAGAAAGATTTGACAGTAGATTTCTGGAAAGATTATTTGAAGAATTTGCCCGATTATATTGTGATGGAGCCCAAATATGATCACGAAACAAGTCATATTGGACCAGGCGCTCCCCCAATAGAAACTCCTGACGGATGGTTACTAATTTACCACTCGGCAGAAAGGCGCGAAAAAGGTTTGGTTTATCATGCTTCGGCAGTGTTATTAGATCTCCAGAACCCACAAAAGGTTTTAGCCAGATTGCCCAAACCCATTATAACGCCATCAGAATATTATGAACGACATGGTTATGTAAATTATGTAGTTTTCCCAACGGGAACAGCCATTTTTGACGACCAATTATATATTTATTACGGTGCTGCCGATGACAAAATTGCGGTAGCCTCATTGAACCTAAACGACTTATTAACAGAACTAAAACAGAATCCCCATGAAAACGATATCAAATAAATCAAAAATAGTTTTTCTTTCTACATTTCCACCAACACAATGCGGCATTGCGACTTATACTCAGGATACTATAAAAGGAATTACCGATGTTTTTGGTAAATCGATTACCTGCGAGATTTGCGAATTGGTAAAGGAGCCAAAAGCAAACCCAACACAAGCCTATACTTTGAATACAAAAAACAAAGAAGAATATGCAAAAGTGGCACAGGAAATCAATAAAGACAAAGCTGTAAAACTGGTTCATATTCAACATGAATTTGGTTTGTTTGATGGGAATTATGGAGACTATTTATTAGATTTTTTGAATGAAGTAAAAAAACCTTTAACCTATACCTTTCACAGTGTAATTCCTAATCCAAATAAGGAATTGAAAACATTTGTAAAACTGTTGCTTTCTTATAGCAATTCGGTTTTTGTAATGACCAATCAGTCAAAAGAAATCTTGATGAGAGATTATGATATAAGTGATGATATTATTACTTGCGTACCACACGGAACCCATATTGTTATTTACGAAGCGCCACAACAAGCCAAAGAAAAATTCAATATTCAGGATCGAAAAGTACTGGCTACTTTTGGTCTTTTAGGAGAAGGTAAAAACATTGAAACAGGCTTAAAAGCACTTCCAAAAATCATAGAAAATACACCTAATGCATTGTATTTAATCATTGGCAAAACACATCCTAACTTAATAGTTGATGGTGTAGATGCTTATCGCGATAAACTAGAAGGCATTGTAGCCGATTTAAATTTAAAAGATCACGTGCGTTTTGTAAATGAATATTTAGATACAAATGAACTTTTAGATTATCTAAAAGCTGCAGACATTTATTTGTTTACCTCAAAAGATCCTAATCAGGCCGTGAGCGGCACTTTTGCTTATGCAATGAGCTGCGCCTGCCCTATTGTAGCATCAAAAATTCCTCATACTTTAGAAGTTTTAACTCCTGATTCAGGAATATTGGTAGATATTGGAGATGTAGATCAATTCTCTGAAGCCGCTATCAAATTGCTTTCAGACGATCACTTAAGAGAAGAAATGGGAATTAATGCTTTTAGAAAAACCAGAGCTTCATCTTGGGAAAACGTAGCCATTACCCACATGGAAACTTACAAACAATTGATCGACAATCCATCAGAAATAAAATACAGTTATCCTTCTATTCAATTAGGACATATTAAAAGAATGACTACTGATTTAGGTATTATTCAGTTTAGTAAAATTTCGATCCCGGATTTAGAATCCGGATACACATTAGATGATAATGCACGCGCATTAATTGCGATCTGCATGCATTATAAACTAACTCAGGACAAAGAAGATTTAGCGTATATTTTAATCTATCTTGATTTTATTGTTCGTTGCCAACAACCAAAAGGAAACTTTATCAATTATGTCGATCAGGAAAACCGCGAACACATCGAACAAAATGCCGAAGTAAATCTGGAAGATTCTAATGCAAGAGCAATCTGGGCTTTAGGAACTGTGGTTGCCAACACTGATATCCTGCCTGAAGCTATTGTAAAAAAAGCGGCTCAATGTTTATTGCATTCATTAAAATGGGCAGAAAGTATTCAATCGCCACGTTCTATTGGCTTTGCAACAAAAGGATTATATTTATACCATACTGCTGTTCCTAACTTATATGTAGCAGCAATTATCAACAAGCTGAATGCTAAATTGCTTTCTAATTATGAAATTCACGCTTCGCACGATTGGAAATGGTTCGAAAATTACATGACCTACGGAAATGGTATTTTACCGGAATCTATGCTTTTCGCTTTTTTAACAACCAACAAACCTATTTACAAAAAAGTAGCTTTGGATTCTCTTGACTTTTTAATGTCGAAAATGTTTAAGGACAAAAACTTCAAAGTAATTTCTAATAACGGATGGTTGCACAGAGATTCAGAAGAACAATTACACGAATACGGAGAACAGCCAATAGATGTTGCCTACACCATTCATACTTTAAATTCGTTTTATACCGCTTTTGGTACTTCTGAATACAAACAAAAAATGAAAATGGCATTCAATTGGTTTTTAGGAAAAAATCATTTGGGACAAATCATGTACAACCCAATAAGTGGCGGTGGTTATGACGGACTGGAAAAAGAAAATGTGAACTTAAATCAGGGAGCCGAATCGACTGTATGTTTTCTAACAGCCAGATTATTAATGGAAAACCTTAAAATAGCAGAAGTAAAAGTGATTCCGATAATGAAAACTAAAACCGGAATTGCTATTAATTCTTAATTTATTGAAGATATATTTCTAACTAAATATACTATTGAACCCTAAAAATCCCTTTTATAAAGGGATTTTTTGTTTTTAACATTTGACCAACAACGTAACTTTATTTTAATTATTGTGTTTGATTATGTTAATTATATAAACTTCTAAAAAAGTTGTGTAAGATTTTATCTGTACTTGTAAGGTAATTTTAATCTATAATAATCAAGGGATATGCAACCTGCATAAAAGTTGGTTTTGATGCATTAGATTTTAACTTAAAAACATAGTATTTTGATACTTACTTTAAAAAATACATTCGCAGAAATAGGAAATGCAACAGTGTTTGCAAAGCAGTTTTTTAAGGAGGTTTTTGTTCCGCCTTATGAAACGAAAGAGTTCCTGAAACAATGTTATGTTATTGGCTATAAATCATTGCCGCTGGTTGCTATAACCGGCTTTATTATGGGTTTGGTACTAACGCTGCAATCCAGACCAACTTTGGTAAAATTTGGAGCAGAATCCTGGTTACCGGGAATGGTAGCACTTTCTTTGATTAGAGAAATCGCTCCTGTAATTACAGCCTTAATTTGTGCCGGAAAAATTTCGTCAGGAATTGGTGCCGAATTAGGTTCTATGAAAGTGACAGAACAAATTGATGCGATGGAAGTTTCGGCTATTAACCCTTATAATTATTTAGTAGTAACAAGAATCCTGGCCTGTACCCTTATGGTGCCTTTATTGGTATTTTTTGCAGATGCAATCGGGATTATTGGCGGATATGTTGGGATTAACATTCATGGTGATGTCAACTTTTACCGTTACCTCACACAAATTCTTCAATCGCTTGAATTTCTGGATTTAATTCCGGCCACCGTAAAAACATTCTTTTTTGGATTTTTTATTGGAATGATTGGATGTTATAAAGGATTTAATGCCTCTAACGGAACCGAAAGTGTAGGAAAAGCAGCCAACTCTGCCGTAGTAACCGCTTCATTAACCATTTTTATTATTGATATGGTTGCTGTTCAAATAACCGATTTATTTTTTTAAGATGATTAAGGAAAAAGAAAATATAGAAAAAAATAAAGTCTCTAAAACCAAAAAGCAAGAACCTATCATTGTCATTAAAGACTTGCATAAAACTTTTGGTAAAGACAACAAAGTCCTGCAAGGTGTAAATCTTACGGTAAACAAAGGCGAGGATTTGGTGATACTGGGACGTTCAGGATCAGGAAAATCGGTAACTATAAAATGTATTGTGGGATTAATCGAACCTGATAAAGGCGAAATAAAAGTTTTTGATGAAAATGTATTGAACCTCACAAAACCGGAACTCAATGAAATTAGAGTCCGTATTGGTTTTTTGTTCCAAAGTGGTGCTTTATACGACTCTATGTCGGTTCGCGAAAATCTGGCTTTTACATTAAAAAAACACAAAAGAGATTTAACCGCCGAGGAAGTTGAAAGTGAAGTGATGGAAGCCCTGGACAATGTAGGACTAAGTGATGCAATTGATAAAATGCCATCTGAATTATCGGGTGGAATGCAAAAGCGAATTGGCCTTGCCAGAACTTTAATCTTAAAACCGGAAATCATATTATACGATGAACCAACAACCGGATTAGATACGATAACATCTCGTGAAATAAGCGAATTGATTCTCAACATCAAACATAAACGCAAAACAACTTCTATCATTATTACCCATGATATGGCTTGTGCAAAACTTACAGCCGACAGAATTATGGTTTTGAAAGATGGTGTAATACATGCCGAAGGAACATATGAAGAACTAGAAAAAGACGAAGACGAATGGGTTCGTTCTTTTTTTCAATAATATTAAAACAAATAATTAGAAATCATGGAGAAGCAATCTGGATATACTTGGAAATTAGGAATGTTTGTAACAATAGGTTTATTGCTTTTTATAATGGCAATTTACTTTATTGGTAAACAAAAAAATCTTTTTGGTTCGACATTCAACATCACATCACAGTTTAAAACCGTGAGCGGTTTAGAAGTGGGAAATAATGTTCGTTTTTCAGGAATTAATATCGGAACGGTCGAAGAAATTCAATTAATAAACGATTCTTCGGTAGTGGTAAGAATGGTTATTAAGGATGAAGTTCGTGAATTTATTAAAACAGATGCCCGTGCAAGTATTGGTTCTGATGGATTAATGGGAGACAAAGTGCTTACTATTTCTCCCGGTGTTAAATCGACAAAAGTGATAGAAAACGGTGGTGCAATTGCTTCGGTAAACGGAATTGAAATGCAGGATTTAATGAAAAGCGTGAAGAAAAGTGTTGATAATGCTGCTGTAATCACCGATGAATTAGCCATTTTCAGCCATAGTATGAATACCGGAAATGGTGCTTTGGCACGATTAGTTCGTGATGATAAAATGGCGAACAGCGTTTCGAATACACTTTCGAACTTAGAATCAGGTACAAAAGGTTTTAGTGAAAATATGGAAGCTGCAAAAAATAACTTCCTGCTTAAAGGATACTTCAAGAAAAAAGAGAAAGAAAAAGAAAAGAAAAAAGAAGAAATAAAAGAGCAACAAGAAGAACAGCAGAAAAAGGCAGAAAAAGCTAAAGAAGAAAAAGCTAAAGAAGAAAAGGCTAAGGAAGACAAAGAGAAAGCTGAAAAAGCCGAAAAAGAAAAGGAAAAAGCAGCAGAGAAAGCCAAAGAAGAAAAAGAAAAACTGGAAAAACAAAAAGCTGAAGATACTAAAAAAGCTGAAAAAGGAAAATAATGAATATGCCAGATAAAATTACTCTAACTCATAGAGACATACTTTTTACCTAAAAAAAATACACGCCTCTCACTTACAATTCTATGAGTCATATTTTAAAATCGATCCATATATAATTTTATGGAATAAATTGAAATACTATGAAAACTTCATATAAAAATATAAGCCTGAAAATCTTAAAAGTAACAGGAATAGTAATAGCAAGTATCTTGCTATTATTGTTTTTGATACCATTGCTATTTCCCGGAACCGTTGCTACAGAAGTAAAGAAAATCGCCAACGAACGATTAGACACTAAACTGGATTTTTCGAAATCCAGACTTTCGTTTTTTACACACTTTCCTTCCCTGACTGTTTCTCTTGATGATTTGTCAATGACAGGATCAGCGCCTTTTAGTAATGATACTTTGCTAAAAGCAGAACAGGTAGCTTTTGGTATCAACCTAAAAAGATTGATTTTTGATAATGAAGTAAAAATTAATAAATTATATGTTTCTAAAGCCTTAATCAATATAATGGTCAACCAAAAAGGACAGGCCAATTATAATATTTATGTCGCTCCGGAAGATCGCGATAAAAAACCGGACGATCCTAATGCTCCCGAAGAAGGAACAGCTATTCGCTTAGAACGAATTGACCTGGAAGATTGTCATGTAAAATACAACGATCGTTCTGCCAAAATCCTGGTCGATGCAAAAGGTTTTAATTACGTAGGAAAAGGAAATTTGAGCGAAGATATTTTCGACTTAAATACCGATGCAAGAATTGATAATGTAGATTTCTATTACGACCGAACCGCTTATCTAAGAAAAAAAGCAGTCCGCGCTGATTTAATTACAAGAATTAATACACACGCTCTTTCGTTTATTCTTCAAAAAAATGAATTACGAATCAATAAATTGCCATTAAAATTTACTGGTTTATTTACCATTTTAAGAGACGGGTATAAAATTAATATCAAAGCCGCATCTGAAAATACAACACTAAAAGATTTATTTTCTGTAATGCCTCCAGAATATTTAACGTGGATGAATGAAACCGAAATCTCAGGTAACAGTGATTTACTTTTTACTTTTAGAGGAAATTATAATGTTGCCAAAAAACAAAAACCGGATTTAGCTTTTAATTTAAAAATCAATAAAGGCGCGATTAATTACCAGAATGCTCCCGCTCCACTGACTGATTTTCAGATGAATCTAAATGCTGTTTTACCTTCATTAGACATCGAAAAACTATTGATTAATCTTGATACTTTTAAATTTAAAGTTGGCGAAAAAGACTATTTCAATGCTTATTTACGCAGCAAAGGATTTAACGAAATGACTGTCGATGCAAGCGTAAAAGGTGCATTAGACTTAGCCACAGTTGATGCTGCATTGGGTTTAAGCAGTATAGATTTAAAAGGAACCTTAAAAACTAACATTCAGGCAAAAGGTATTTTTAGTACTTCGAAAAAACTCTTCCCTAAAACCATTGGCGGAATTGCATTACACAACGGCTGGCTAAAAACCGACTCTTATCCTAATCCTATTAAAGACATTACTTTTGTTGCCAATGTACTTAACAAAGCCGGAACTTTTCAGGATTTGATTGTTGCCGTTGCTCCTGCATCATTTGTTTTTGAAGGAAATCCAATGTATGTAAATGCAACACTTTCGGATTTTAGCGATTTGGCGTATAATGCTAAAATAAAAGGAGAATTAAATGTTGGCAGAATCTATCAGGTTTTTTCTCAAAAAGGACTTGATGTAACGGGTTATGCAAAAGCAGATCTTTCACTTAAAGGAAAACAAAGCTACGCCACAAAAGGGCAATACGATAAACTGGATAATAGAGGAACTATTATTTTAAAAAACATCAAAGCAACATCAGAACTTTTCCCAAAAGCATTTTTTATCAAACAAGGAAATTTCCGTTTCCAGAATGAGAAAATGTGGTTCGAAAAATTTGATGCCTTTTATGGTAAATCTGATTTTGCTATTAATGGCTATTTATTAAATACCATTAATTATTTTCTGGAATCACACGGAACTTTGAGTGGAGATTTTAAAATGAAATCAAAACTGATTAACGTTGATGAATTTATGGCGCTTAAAAAAGGCGAAAACACAGATCGTAATCTTGAAGTTGAATATGCCAAAGAAGATCATCCAAAGATGAGCGGAGTGGTTATTGTACCCAAAAACCTAAATGTCGCGCTTACTGCAGATGCGAATAAAGTAGAATACAACGGACTGGTTTTAAACAAACTTAATGGTAAAGTAGGAATGACAAAAGCTGGTTTTTATTTAGAAAATGCCAATTTTAATATCATCGATTGTTTAGTAGGTATTAATGCAACTTATAAAGACGAATCGCCGACATCTGCCCATTTTGATGCTCATTTTACAGCCAAAGATTTTAGTGTTCAAAGAGCTTACAAAGAAATCCCGATGTTTCATGATATGGTAACTGTAGCTGAAAAAGCGCAGGGAATTATCTCTGTAGATTATAAAATAAAAGGAGATTTAGACGGAAATATGAGCCCTATTTATGCCTCGCTTGATGGCGGTGGAAAATTGAATTTACGCGATGTAAAAATCAAAGGATTAAAATTATTTGATGGTATTAGTTCTCAAACAGGACAAAAAGGTTTGGATGATCCTAATTTAAAAGGCATCGAAATCAATTCGACCATTAATAATAATTTAATTCATATTGAAGATTTCACCTTTAGCGTGGCCAGTTTTAGACCTACCATAAAAGGGACAACAAGTTTCGACGGGCTTTTAGATTTACGAATGCGATTAGGATTACCTCCTTTTGGAATCGTTGGATTTCCGATTGTGATAACGGGAACGCATCAGGATCCTAAAATTAAAATATTCAGTAAAACAGGTAAAAAAATTGATCCCGCAGTTTATGATGAAAAACACAACAAAGTGATTCGTAAAGAAAAAGTAAGCAAACAAAAAAAGTAAATCAAAATGAAAACTAAAAAACAAAAGAAAAGCAGTGCTTTCGAAAAATTTGCCACTCATGTTTCTAAAGCGGCAGGAAGCACGACAGCTTTTATAGGTGCTTTTTTAATTGTAGTAGTTTGGGCAGTGTCAGGTCCTATTTTCGATTACTCAGAAACCTGGCAATTGGTTATTAATACGGGAACAACCATTATCACCTTTTTGATGGTTTTCCTGATTCAGAAAGCACAAAACAAAGATTCATTGGCCATTCAGTTAAAACTTAATGAATTAGTTGCTTCCAACGAATATTCCAGCAATAGTCTGGTAGATATTGAAAGTATGACCGAAGAAGAAATGATTATCGTTCAGAAATATTATCACAAACTGAGTGAACTGGCCAAAAAAGACGAAAGCATCAGAAACTCACACTCTATTGCAGAAGCTTCTGAACAGCACGAACGAAAAGATAAGAACAGAACTAAACTACGCACCCGAAATATTACAAAAAAATGAAACTACGTTCCTCTGAAACTTTTTGGCCTTTAAAAAGTGCCATGAAATACAGTTATCCTTCTATAGACTCAGATCATACTACAGAGATTTTAATTATTGGCGGAGGAATTACCGGCGCTTTAATCGCTTACAAGTTAATTTCCGAAGGCAAAAAAGTCATATTGGTTGATCGTCGCGATGTTGCCAACGGAAGTACTGCTGCCAGCACTGCCCTGCTTCAATATGAAATAGATGTTCCGCTTCATGAACTCATAAAAATTAGAGGATTAGAATGTGCCGTTGATAGTTATAGCAACGGAAAAAAAGCCATTTTTGATTTACGTACTATTATTGATACTATAAAAAGTGACTGTCAGTTCGAATTTAAAAAAAGCATTTATTACTGTTCCCTTAAAAAGGATATTCCGTTTTTGAGAAACGAATTTAAATGCCGAAAAGAACACGGATTTGATGTTAACTGGCTTGAAAGATGGGATCTTGAAAAAATGGGTTTAAATGCCATTGCGGGAATAGAATCTAAAACTGCAGCGGTTATGGATCCTTATAAACTCGCAAATGATTTACTGCATTACTGCCAAAAAAAGGGCATGCAAATTTATGACAGAACGAATATTACCTCGATTCAAAATCAAAAATCAAAATCGATTGCCCATACCGAAAACAAGTTTACCATTAGTGCAGAACATATTATTCACTGCAGTGGATATGAAAGTACTGAAACACTAACCGAAAAAATGGTAGATTTAAAAAGTACCTACGTAATTGCATCTGAAAATATTGAATTTTTACCCACGGCTTTTAAGAATGCTATTTTTTGGGATACTTCTAAACCCTATCTCTATTTTAGAGTAACATCTGACAACCGAATTATTATGGGCGGTGGCGACGAGGATTTTAAAGATGCTAAAAAACGAGACAAATTACTGGATAAAAAAGAGCAATATCTATTAAGGCATTTTAAGAGAAAATTTCCCAAGATCAATTTCAAAATTGATTATTCATGGGCAGGAACTTTTGGAGAAACCAAAGATGGTTTGCCTTATTTTGGGAAACCGGACCCCACCAAAAACGAACACTATGTTCTTGGATTTGGAGGAAACGGAATCACCTTTAGCGTTATAGGCATGAACTCTATCATGGATTCTATTAATAATAAAAAGAATCAGGATTTAGAGTATTATAGGTTTGGGCGTTGATGAAAGATTCTAAATTACTGAGTTGCTAAGTCTCTAAGTTTTTTTCTTAGCAACTTAGCAACTCAGAACCTTAGTCACTTAGATTATAAATAATCTTGCCTTATAGGTGTAAATACATCGACTACTTCTCCCGCTTCGATAATTTCTATAGAATGCTCAATATTAGCAGGAATCGAATAGGTATCACCTTCTGATAATGCAAATTCTTCTCCTCCAAATTTTAAGTTGTACTTACCCGAAATTACGTAACCACTTTGCTCGTTTGGATGTTTGTGAAACGGAACATTATCTGTCGATTTATACAACATTTTTGTTACCATAGAATCTCTCCCTATCGAAAGCACAACAAAATCAACTCCTAAAAACTGTCTTGAAACAGCATTTTCTTTTTTTACAATGTTTTTCATTTTTTTTTCTTTTTTGAAATTCTGAGGGGCTAAGTAAAAAACTTAGGTTTTTAGCAACTTAGAACCTTAGTATCTTAGCACCTTTAATTAAACTTTTAACTCCATTTGAATATTACAACGTTTATAAGGCGTTGCCAAACCGTATACTTTCTGGAAACCTAATTTGTAATACAAATTTATTGCAGGTTTTAAGATCGTATTGCTTTCCAGATATATTTTACTTGCTCCCAGTTCTCTGGCCGTGTTTACGATTGCCTGACCTAATAGAAAGCCAATGTTTTTTCCCTGAGCTTTTGGTGAAACGGCCATTTTTGCCATTTCAAAATCATAGTTGGAATCTTTCATTTTAATAAGCGCGCAAACTCCTACGGGTTCATTGCGATATAACGCCACAAGGATTTTCCCGCCTTTGTTTAAAATATATTCCTCAGGATTATCCAAAGCTTTATAATCGGCTTCTTCCATTTCGAAGTAGGTCGAAATCCACTGTATGTTTAAGGATTTGAATGCTTCAAGATATTGAGGTTCGAATGCTACGATTTGTACATCCTGACTTTCACGCTTTTTCTTCTCCTCGTTTACTCGTTTAAACAATGATTTTTGATTTAATAAAAACTCCCATTCTTCAAGTGCTGCCCAAAGATTATGAGTCGATTGATTTATTAATCCATCAACTGCTGCTTCGACATCCTTTAATTGAAGTTTTAGTTCTTTCGAAAATTCCCAGCCTTGTGGTGTAAGACCGACAACATTTCTACGCTTATCACTGCTTTTCAGGCTTTCTTGTACCAATCCGGCAGTAATCATTTCCTGAACAATCTTGCTTACAGACGGTTGCGAATGACCAATTTCACTTGCGATTTCTGTAATAGTAATTTCTCTGTCTTCCATAAGGGTATAAAACACCGGGAACCATTTTGGCATAAAATTCATGCCGTATGATTCATATATTTTGGCAGCATCATCTGTGATTATAGCTGTCATTAAACGTAACCGACTTCCTAAAGCCACTTTACCTACTTTGTCGAAAAATTCCATATATAATTAATTACATAACTAGTTATGCAAATGTATTCTTTTTTTTTGAGATACTAAGATTCTAAGGGACTAAGATTCTAAGTTTCTTAACTTAAAATAAATATTTAATAAAAATGAGTGCCTTAGCCCTGATAGAAGCGGTATCCTTTTTCTGGCTTCTTTAGCCAGGAAAAGATACAAGTGGATAGCAGGAAACAGCTCCTGAAAAAGATTATGGGCATAAAAAAAGACGTATCTGATGTACGTCTTAGTATATAGTATCTTTTTTTGCAGGTAAAAAACTTAGAATCTTAGCCCCTTAGAACCTTAGCAACTTTTTAATTAAGCTGTTATAGCCAACGGATTCAAATTGAATTTATATTCTTTTGGACTGCAATTGAATTTTTGTTTGAATATTTTTGAGAAATAGCTTCTGCTGGTAAAACCTATGCAGTAAACGATTTCGGATATATTAAGATCAGAAGTTCTGATTAAGATTTCGGCTTTTAGAACACGCATATGGGTAATATAATCGTTTACGGTTCTGTTATGAATCATTTTAAAACCTTCCTGTAATTTGTTTGGCGATAAACCTGATTTTTTGCTTAAGGATTTAATCGTAAAAGCTTCTTCCGGATTGGCTCTAATGGCTTCAGAAAGTTCTTTGATTTCCTCCATTTCGCGTAAGGTAAGGCAATTTGTATCTTTAGAATTCATACATAAATCATCTGTATGCTGCTGAATTTCCATTGCCAAGATGATGCGCAGAATTCCTTCTTTTAGAAGATTTCTAACAATTCCGGTTTGTGTAATGGCGTTTAATTGTTCTATTTTTTCGGCAATTTTCAGGTTGTATGAACCTACGTAAAAGAAATCCTGAACAGTATTGTTTTCAAAGAAAGTCTCTTTTACTTTTTGGTTCAAAGAGTGATCCGGATTTTGATGCGTTACCTGAGTTCCTACTATTATTAGGGTAAATTTTGTTTTTTTATCTTTTTCGAAAAACAGTACATTATCCTGATTTTTCTTTGAGGTAACTATCGCGGTCTGAAATGTTTTAAATTTTCGTTCCTCGCCGGTACTGCCAAAACTATGTGACAAACTTCCTTTAGAACAATAGGCAAAATAAACCGGTGATTCTATAGGATTTACAATATCCATGCGAACATCTGCAGAAAAAGTCATATCGAACTGAACATATGAAATGTCATCATTAAAAGAAGATCCAATGATCGAACCTTTTGCAAAACTATTATTAGTTTCAAGCGTGTACTCATCCAGATCCAAAGTTACTTTACCTCCTAAGTATGTATTTAATTCTTCAAAAATATTTTGAATTCTTTCTGTATTTATAGTAAGTATTTTCATTTTGCAGGGATTTAAGTTCAACTTCATTTATCTAGATTTGTAAAAAAAGAAAAGTCGGTTTATAGCACCGGAATTTCTAAAAATCTACGAATCAAAGTTCGCTCACAAGTCTCTCAAAAATGTTATATAATTTTTCTAAATTGTTTTATAATTACCTCTGGACAATGGTTGTAACCGTAATATTTTTTACCTTACTATATAAATAACATTCATTTTATGAAAAGCTTTTCTTTCTCTCCCATATCCAATACAGATGCTACTATTTTGATATTGGGCACAATGCCCGGCACAAAATCGCTGGAAATCAATCAATATTACGGTCATAATCAGAATAATTTCTGGAAATTTATGTTCGCTATTTTTCAGGAAGATTTCTGTAATGATTATCAAACGAAGAAAGAACTTTTGCAAAAAAACAAAATCGCTCTGTGGGATGTGTTGCAGTTTTGCGACAGGGTTGGAAGTTTGGACAGTGCTATAAAAAATGAAATCGCGAATGACTTTGAAACGTTTCTGGCAGAACATTCCAACATTAAAACCATATTATTCAATGGACAAAAAGCTGCTGCTTTCTTTAAAAAATATGTTCATTTAAAGAAAGACTATCAACTCATTACTTTACCTTCTACAAGCCCGGCAAATGCAAGCAAAAGTTATCAGTCTAAATTAGACCAATGGAAAATTATAAGTTCATTATAATCAGAAAAGAATAAAATTCAAGGCAAATAAAATAACCATTCAACTGCAAAAGTTGAAATAATATAACATTTACATTTTAAAATATAACAGCTTTTTTTCACCTCCTGACTAATTTTACCAAACAAATAAAAGCCATTGAAAAAGAGAATGCAGCGTGAGGCTTTTTTTAAATATAGATACTACTAAGAGAACTTTGAAAAAAGTTTAATTATAAAGAGAACATTGGTTATGTTAGTTTATTTTTGGAAAAAAAGCTATTCTATTTTTTAGGGTAGCTTTTATTTTTTAATATCAAACCGTAAAGAAAATAATTATGAAAATTCAAACTTACTACAATCATATTCGTTTTTACACTCCGCATCATTTTATTTACTACCCTATTCTAACCCTATTTTTAGGCGCCAGTATTTACTTTGCTTTTACCACAAACGATACCTTAATTTGGTCTTTTATCAGCGTTGTTTTTGTCTTTTTATTTTGTCTTGCTTTTATGCTGCGCCAGCATTACGCACTTATTCTTCAAAACAGGATTGTACGCCTGGAAGTGCGTTACCGTTATTTTACCCTTACGGGAAAAAGATTCGAGGAAATAGAATATAAACTAACAGACGATCAAATATTTGCCCTTCGGTTTGCTCCCGATGATGAATTGGTGCCACTGCTTGAAGATGCACTAAAAAACAACCTCAGCGGTGATGCCATAAAAAAAGCCATCGTACACTGGAAAGCCGATTATAACAGGGTTTAATTATAAAAATCAATGACAATGGCAATGGCAATGGCAATGGCAATGGCAAAAGTCAAAAATCAATGGCAATAGCAACTGTAATTGCAAAAATCAATTCGCAAATCAAGATAAATATCACAAATTTAAAAACTCAATTGACGTTTATTTATACTGTTTTTCTTTTATAATTAAACAAAATATAAATTAAGAAACCAATTAACCAAGCACCTAAAACAACACCAAAAAAGATTTCGATAATAGACGGATGAAGATATTTAGGTTCGTAGAATAATCGTTCCAGAGTATTGAATTTATCTGTTAGCGCCTTTCTGTCAAAATTATTTCTAATCCCGTTCAAAGGTTCATTAGCATGACTTTGATAAAACCTGACATCTTTCGCCAAATCTTTAGGCACCAGACTTGTTTCGATTTTGTATTTTCTTAAAAGCGTATCCAGTTGCTTAAAATTATATAGCAACGAATCCTCCTTGATTTTATAAAGCAGCTTATATCTTTTTACCGCAGCATCATATTGTTGTTGCTCGATAGCAATACCATTTACAGGTTTGTACAAAGCTTTATTTTCGATAAATATGCAAATATTCTCATCATAATCAGGATTTACACGCATACCTTTATAAATAATTTCGGTACTGTCTTTTATCACATTTTTCTTGATGATACGCTCCAAAAGTTCTTTTTTACCAAAACCAATACTATCTAAAATTGTACTCGTTGCAGACGAAACTTTATCTAAATCGGTCGTTAACATCTTCAAAGTATCAATACTATAATAATTCGTTTCGGTAATATAATTATCGTTCTGAATCATCACACTGTCAACCACCTCAATTACCGGATAAGGTTTTGGGTATAAAACATTTACCGGATTAAATAATTTCTGTGAACTATAAGAAGTATAATTATACAAAAACGGACGTAAAACATTCAGTAAAGTTTTGTCCTTATTAAGTTTCGCTTCAGACAATTCAGTTCTCATTTTTGCATTCATTCCAAAACTGTAACTCACAAAAAATGAAAAACTAAAAAAAGAAATAAGCAGCAACAATCCCCCAATTTTAAGCAAATTGACAAATGAATAATTGCGTCTTGAATGATTTTTTAATAAAAAAATCAGAAAGAAAAGTAAAAACAATCCCGTTACAAAAAACTGCGAAATAGAGACATCATCATAAAACTTAAACCTGTAAAACTCAGTATAAATATCGATATTCCCAATTCCTTCAAACTTAAAATAGCCATACAAAAAATAGCCCAAATGAATCAATAATAGTACTACGAAAGACTTTACGAGGTATTGTTTTAATTTTTTATCCATAATTGTTTTCAGATTTACTCTCAAATATAACCTAAATCAATTACAATGGCAATGGCAAAAATCAATATCAATCGAAAATAAGATAGAATCCAAAATTTAAAAAAATATTTTCATTGATACTCTTTTTGATATTGAAGTTGAGTTTTGAAATTGATATTGAGTTTTGATATTGAGTTTTGATATTGAGTTTTGATATTGATATTGATATTGATATTGATATTGATATTGATATTGAGTTTTGAGTTTTGAGTTTTGAGTTTTGATATTGAGTTTTGATATTGATATTGAATTAGGGCGTGCCACCATCCTGATAAGAGGGCAAATTTACTTTGCGCTTATACGCCCTCTTATCAGGATGCTGTCGGGCTATCCGCGCTACTGCGGTAGCATTCTCCTATCCCTCACGCAGCTCCAGTTTTTATAAAATATTTTCGCAAACATTGCCATTTTAAGAACACAGGTTTCTTAAGAAACAGTACATGATTTTTCTTATCATAAATACAAACAAAGTTCAGCAAACCCATAATCTACTGATACACAGATAAACTTTACAAATTAGAAGATCTAAAATGAAAAATGAATGATTTTTTTGTTAACTTTAAATGTTAAAATTTTATCAATAAATCTAAAAAATAAGTCTCATGAAAAAATTATTTTATTTTTTGATAGTTTCCCTTTCCTTTTCTACAATTCAGGCTCAGACAACTGCCGAAATACCAGTAGAAAACTCTCTTTCAACTTTACAGAACAATGCTCCAGAAGACTTTCAGGACTATGATGCTGCAGATTTACCATGGCACGGACGACGATTTAAAGTTACTGCCGGCGCTTTTTTTCCAACTAATAATACACAGGTAGAAGTAGGAAGCAATAATGGTGATTTTGGAAATATGATTGATTTTGAAAAAGATCTTGGATTTAACAAAAATACCACCTCATTTGCTGGTGCATTTGAATGGAGAATTTCAAGAAGATCCAGACTTGGTGCAGAATACTTTTATTTGAAAAGAACCGCAAGCAAAACTCTTCAAAAAGAAATAGAATTTGGTGATCATACCTATCCTGTAAATGCAACAGTTTCAGCTTTTATGGACAATCAAATTTATCGTATTACTTATGGATATGCTTTTGTATCTAAACCCAAATACGAAATTGGGGCACTTATAGGAGCACACATCATGCTGGCAGATGTTGGTATGAAACTTGAAGGAGTAACTGCTGAAATAGAATACAGAGACGATTTTGATTTTACAGCACCTCTTCCTGATATTGGACTTTGGACAGAAATTGTATTAGCCAAAAAATGGGGATTATATGCCAATGCTAATTACTTCGCCATTAAAATAGATAATATCGACGGACGTATTTTAAGTTATAATTTATCTGTGTTATATAATGTTTACAAAAACTTTAGTTTAACAGCAGGATACACAGGCTTAAACATTAGAGTCGATGCAGAAAAAGAAAGACTAAACGGTTATTTTAAATGGGGATACAATGGCCCAACCATAACCGCAACATACGCTTTTGGAAATCATGTTAAGTTTTATAAACATTAAAAGATTGAAAATTTAGGATTAGACAAAATTCAAAATCTTCAAATAAAAATCCGCGTTTATCCGCGTTTTCGCAAAGCGAATCAGTATAATCCGTGTGCCATTCCAGACAAAGTAATCGCAAATCAACCCCAATCTTGTCATCCTTGACGGAGGAAGGATCACACTAGTTAATCGACATAGATTGGTAACATTCTTGTGGAGTTTCTAGCGGAGATCCCTCGTTCAGGATGACAAGATTGCGTTTAGTATATTATAAAAAATCCGCGTTTATCCGCGTTTTCGCAAAGTGAATCAGTATAATCCGTGTGCCATTGCAGACAAAGTAATCACAAAACAACCCCAATCTTGTCATCCTGACGGAGGAAGGATCACACTAGTTAATCGACATAGATTGGTAACATTCTTTTCGGAGTTTCTAGCGGAGATCCCTCGTTCAGTATGACAAGATTGCGGTTAGTACATTATAAAAAATCCGTGTTTATCAGCGTTTTCGCGAAGCGAATCAGTATAATCCGTGTGCCATTGAAGACAAAGTAATCACAAGAAATTCCATAAACAGAATCGCCAATCTTTGTAGAGTTACGTGTGTGATCCTTCCTACGTCAGGATGACAAAAATCAGAGTATTACAGGATTAAAAAAAATAACAAACCCGATAACTATTACAGCTATCGGGTTTATTGCTCAAACTTAAACTTAACTCAAAATAAAACTTACTAACTTACTTTTCTATTAGAGTAAATTTTATAGCTGTTCCTCCTCCAGCTGCCAACTTAAGATCTAATATTGTTTTATTGTTTACTTTTTGTTTTGAAATCGTCACAGGATACGGATTTGTTTTATAATTTGCTCCTGCTCCATCTGCATAAACTTCGGCTTCGTATTCTTTTCCAGAGTCTAAAAACGATAGTGCTACTTTAAGATTTCTGGCATAACTATTTGTAATAGCTCCTAAATACCAGTTCTTCTCTTCCCAGTCTTTTCTGACTATAGTGGTATATTCTCCTATTTTAGAATCTAAAACTTTGGTATCTGACCATGTGCAAGGAACATCTTTTATAAACTGAAATTCCGGTTTTCCTTCGTAATTCTCCGGTAAATCTGATGCCATTTGCAACGGACTAAAAATAATAACATACAAAGCCAACTGGTTTGCCAAAGTCGTTTGTACTCTTGCTCCCGAAGGCGTTTTATAATCAAAATTGAAATTCCCCGGTGTATAATCAAACGGACCTGAAAGCATTCTTGTAAAAGGCAAAGTCGTAAGATGTTCCGGTGTATTTCCTCCATCTACAGACCAGGCGTTATATTCCTGTCCTCTTCCGCCTTCTTGTGTCATAAAGTTTGGGTAGGTACGCTGTAATCCGGTTCCTTTTATAGGTTCGTGATTATCGATCATGATATGATATTTAGCTGCAGTTTCCATTACTTTTCTGTAATGACGTGCTCCGTACTGGCTGTCGTGCCATTCTTTTTTATCTAAATATTTATTTACGTAACCCGTTTTTACGGTATTTACCCCCATTTTCTGATACAATTTAAATGCATCTTCTAACTGGCTTTCATAATGTTTTGTGGCTCCCGCCGTTTCGTGATGTCCTATTAAACGAACATTTTTAATAGCGGCATATTTTGTAATTTCTTCCAGATTAAAATCAGGATAGGCTTTTACAAAACTAAAAGAAGAACCATCGGCAGTCCAGTCGCCATTCCAGCCTTCGTTCCAGCCTTCTACCAGAACTCCGTCCAGATTATTTTTCGCAGCAAAATCAATGTATTCTTTTGTGTTTTTAGTCGTCGCACCATGTTTTGGTCCTTGTCCCCAGGTGAATTTTTCTAAATGCATTCCCCACCAGATCCCGATATATTTTGATGGCGTAATCCAGGAAAGGTCTTCAATTTTTGAAGGATCATTTAAATTCAGCATAATAGTCGAAGTTGCGACTTCACCCGGAGTTTTCCCTACTACAATAGTTCTCCAAGGTGTTCTAAAAGGCGTTTGGGCATATACTTTTACACCATTGGCCCACGGCACTAATTCGCTTTTGTATTGTTTATCATTTGTTTTAAGCAACGTCATTGAGGCAAAATCGGTTAGGTTGGCTTCGTGAATCGCCACAAATAATTTTTCTTTGGTTTCTAAAGTTGCCGGTGTATTTATTGTATCGGTTTTACTAACAGCAGTTTTACGGTAGGTACTTTCGTAATAGCTGTTTTCGCGATGCACCGGAATCCACCAAACATCATTATCTGATTTAAAAGTGAATTGTGTGATTTCGTTTGAAATTTCTACTTTCCCTAAATGAGGCTGTTTTGTAAATTCATATCTAAAACCAACTCCATCATCAAAAACCCTGAAAACAATATCAACCAGACGTTCTTCTCCTTTTGATTCTTTCAAATGCACAATCAATTCGTTGTGGTGATCTCTCACTTTTTTGAATTCACCCCAAGGCTGTTCCCAGATTTCATCAGCCGATTTTTCTTCGGTGGAAACCACTTCAAAACCCTCTGTCATTTTTTGGATTCCTTTAAATTCAAATCCTAATAAAGAAGGTTCTATAACAGATTTTCCGTTTGATATTAAACTATATTGCGGCTGACCTGAAGGCGTTAATTCAAAAACCAATTCGGTATTTTTTCCCGGAGAACTTATTTTGTATGTTTTTTTAGTACTGCAGGCAACGATCAACATTGATGCTAAAGCGATTAGACAGTATCTATATTTTATGTTTTTCATTATTTAATTGTATTAATTACAACTCTTTATTTAATTTCGTTTAGTAACTGTTTTGCTTTTGCAGGCTGCATAGAGACAAAATAATTAAAAGCCTGATCTAATTTTTTCTGGGCATCGGCATTGCCTCTCTTTTCTAATCTCAGATTATACATTTTACTGATTTCAGGAAAAACAATCTCGGTGCTTTTTACCCCCGCAAATGCTTTTACTTTTTCGATATACGTATAACCAAATTCTACTGTTGGTTCGAACATTGTTCCTTCTCCAAAGTCATTCCAGGTAATTAATTGCAGGTAATTTAAATTTGCATTTTTAGCCAGAGAAAGTGTTTCATCAAGAGTTGCTCCATTGTTGTGTTCTATTGTCCATCCAATTGCAGCTCCGCCACCACCTTCGGCATAAAAATCTTTAAAACCAGGATAAGCGCTTCCCATTGCAACATTCAATTTTGGTTTGTTATTGGTATAAAAATTAGTCAGATAGGTGTTGTTTTTATATACCCAGGCATATTCTCCCGAGGCATTATCTCCGGCATCTACAGATTCGTTCCAGAGCGTTAAAAAAGTAGGTTTTGTGGTCAGAACATTAAAAACGTTTGTCCATTCAGCTGGTGTTTGTAACACGATTGGGCCAAAATTAAGCAGTAATGGTTTTCCGTTTATTTTGATGTAATTTTTATCATCAAAATAGTTTTTCTCCATATAAGATAGATCGGTTTTAGCAGCACTGGTAACCGAAATTGCTTTTCCGGCGTTGACAACATTCGGCAAAAATCGGTCTTCGTAAACAATAGCATATTCTAGTCCAACTTTGTCTAACATTGCGATAAACTGTTCTGTATTTTCTTTTACCATTCGATAATCATTTACATCAAAAGTGCCGTACCAATCGATCAAAACTCCATCGATTCCTGAATATTTCATCAATAATAAATGATTCTCGATCACATTTTTATCGCCTGAATGATAAGGCCCAATGAGTGGATAATAGTACGACGCAATTTCTCTGCGATTGTTTGCGCCAATGTTGTTTGGATTTTTGTTGGCCATTGTCCAGTGATATCCCCATTTTTTATCGGCACTACTTTCATTGGTTTCAAACCAAGGCATATAATGAACATAAATTTTGGTGCTATTTGTTTTTTCAATCGCAACAGGTTCAAATGTTTCCGGTTCTGTAGGTGCATCAGAATTTTTATCATCGCTGCTGCAACCCGCGGCGACTAAAACATTCATGATCCCAAAAAACAATAATGTGATAGCTCTTTTCATATTGATGTATTATTTACTTTATAATTTGCCAGAGATAAAAAAGAATTAAAAATTGAGAATTAAAAATTAAAAATCTGCTGTATTTGCGTAAAAAAAAAAATTACTCGAAATATTATGATCCTTAAAGCATTTTTAATTTTTAATTCTCAATTTTTAATTTAAATAAGCTTCTCTATGTTTAAAAATATGTCAGCCTTCCACGACTAACCAACATGGAAGACTGACATTCAATAACCTAGTTTACAGGATACCCAGGATTTTGTACCAGATTTTTATTTGTTGTCAGCACTGTACTTGGAATTGGGAAAATCGCTCTGTATTTCTCCGTTGGTCCTTTTTCCCACCATGAGCCGAAGAATGTTCCAAAACGGATGTTGTCTGTTCTTCTTCTTCCTTCAAAAGTAAATTCCTTAAGCAATTCTTTGTCTATAAAAGCAAGATCTATAACTGCAGGCATTTCTTCTCCTGCACGTGCTGTAATTTGCTGTACAAAAGGTTTTGCTAAATCTGCAGCTCCTAAACGAACGTAACATTCGGCTTGCATCATTAAGATTTCGGCATAACGAATCAATACAAAATCATGATCGCGTTCCCATTGTTCTCCGGCTTTCATTTCGTATTTTCCTAAACGAACTCCCTGGTTTTCTTTGGCATCGGCTACACTTGTCACTTCTTCTGTATAAGTAAGAGGTTCTCCGCTATCCATAACAATAACCTGACCTGTGGCTACATTAATCTGATCTCCTGCCACCATACATTTTCTTCTTTTATCTGTTGCTGCAAAGGCAGAATAAACGCCCGGCTGTGCACACATTCCGTTAGCGCTCCACGGATAATCATTTCCAGAAGCAGAAATGGTTAATTTGTGTAAGTAATGACAAGACATTGAATTCATATAATTGCCTACTGTTCCTGCTTTTTGATCGTAAGGAATTGAGAAAATAATTTCTGGTGATTTTTCGTTTTGCGTGGCAAAATTCGCAAAGAAATCAGGGGCTAAAGTATATCCTGTAACTTTTTGGCACATGTTGATACAATCCTGCCAACGCGCTGTTCCTATAAAAGCTTCTGAGTTTAAGTACAATCTTGCTAATACGGAATAGGCTACGTTTTTAGTAAATTTAGAATAAACTACGTTTGATGTTAAATGCGGAATGGCATCTAACAGTTCTTTTTCTACGAAATCGTATACTTGTTTTCTGGTAGAATTTGATGGCAATGAGGTGTCTTCAAAATTTACTACGATTGGCACATTCCCAAATAAATCGAGAAGATTGTAGTAATAATAAGCCCTCAAGGCTTTTAATTCTGCATAAATTGGTGCTTTGGCTGCATCTGTCAATGATGATTTATCTACTTGATAAATAATCGAATTGATTTTGGCGATTCCGGTGTAGTTGTAACGCCAGGCCGAAAGAATCAAACGATTGTCTGGTTTCCAGGTATGTTTTTGTGCATCCTGATATTGACCGCCATCGTACCAGTTTGTTCCTCTTGTTGGAATCGTGGCTTCATCTGAAACGGTTTCTTCTAAAAAGAATACGTACTCAGAGGTTGGATAATTATTTGAGATACCATCTGCAAATCCTCTTAACGAAGAGTAAGCTCCACCAACTAATGCATCAACTTCTTTGGGAGTGTTTCCAAAATTTCCATCTTCTACTTTATCATATAAATCCTCGTTTAGATTGGTACATGATATCGTAAAAAGCATGCTTACTAATAATGCTGCTGTTATTTTGATTTTCATTTTTTATATTTTTGAGTTATTCGCTTAATTATTCAGCGTAAAATTTAATCCTACAGAAATCGTCGTTGGTCGAGGATAGTTATTGTATCTGTCAATTCCAGGAGCTGCTAATCCGGTTAAATCCATTACTCCTGTTTGATTTATTCCGTCCTGCGCATTTAATCCAATTTCAGGATCTACACCTTTGTATTTTGTAAATACGGCAAGGTTTTCTCCCATAAGATAAATTCTAAGTTTCGAACTTTTGTATTTTAATGGCAAAGTATATCCTACCGAAACTGTTTGAAGTCTGAAAAAAGAAGCATCTTCGATCCAGTAATCTGAATATTTTGGAGCTGATGTTATGCCACTATTCAGGAAATCATCCGGAACATTAAACGTGGGTAATCTGTTAGGATCGTTCAGCATCATGTTGGTTGCGTTTAATGCTTTTTGACCAAACATTCCGTATCCGGTAACACCTAAATCAAAATTCCCGTAAGTAAAGTTCATTCCGATACCCATCGTTAAATCAGGTTGAATATTTCCTAAATCTCTTTTATCAGCATCTACTAAAGCGCTTTCTGCCACTACACTTCCCGCTGCATTATAGTATTGAATTTTACCATCTGCATCAAGGCCCGCATTTTTGAATCCCCAGAAAGTTCCAACAGGATAACCCTCGGCAATAATTTGAGAATATTGTCCTGACATACCCGCTAATCCGTGAAGAGATCCGCTGTAAATAACATCTGTTTTATAAGTAGGATTCGATAACTTTTCGATTTTTTGAACGTTATGTCCTAAAGTTAAATTGGCATTCCAAGTAAATTTATCTCCTTTTATAATATCGGCATTCAACGTAAGTTCAACTCCTTTATTAGACATTTCACCAACATTTGCCAACATAGTTCCTACTAAATAAGGAGGCTGAGGCACTTCGTAAGTGTACAATAAATCATCTGTGTTTTTTGAATAATATTCGAATGAACCTGTAATTCTGTTGAATAAACTAAAATCGACACCAATGTTCAGTTGTCTTGTTGATTCCCATTTTAAGTCAGGATTTGGGTTTTGTTTTGGAGAATAAGCCAAACTCCACGTTCCTGTAGTTGGATCATAATAACTATCATTACCCACTCCTAAAATAGAAAGCGATTTGTACTCTCCAATTCCGTCCTGATTACCCGTAACACCGTAACCCACTCTAAATTTAAGACTGTCTAACCATCCTTTTGTAGAACTCATAAATTCCTCGCTCGAAACTTTCCAGGCTACAGATGCAGATGGAAAAGTTCCCCATTTATTGTTTTCTCCAAAACGGCTCGAACCATCGCGTCTTACTGTAGCAGTCAACAAATATTTGCTGTCATACGAATAATTTGCACGTGCATAAAACGAAACCAGATTCGATTTTCCTTTATATGAATACACATCGCCTAAACGGTAATTGTAACCTGCACCAAGATTGTTATAACTAAAAGCATTTGTTACAAAACCACTACGCTGTGCGCCAAAACCTTCATAAATATTCTCTAAATAAGAATATCCTGCTAGCGCGCCAATAGTGTGCTTATCGATTACTTTATTATAATTTACATAAATTTCGCCTTGTGCATTAGCATATTCTGCATATGTTTTTTGAGCGTAACCATTTTCAGTTGTTCCTTCCATAACCGCGTAACTTGGTTTGTAAGTACTTCCTTTTACCGCATTGTGTTCGTACGAGATATTGGCTACTGCAAGAAAATCATTTAAAAACTTAACTTCAGTTTTAAAATATCCTAACAATCTGTGTCTTTCATTATCTGTCGTTCTGTTTGTTAAAATCTCAACTGGATTTTCGTATATATTTCCGGCTACAGAAGAAAATTTTCCATTAGCATCATAAACCGGAATTGTTGGATTTAAGTTATAAGTGCGCTCAAAAATTCTATAATCCATTGGATGCCACTTATCAACATTGGCAAATAAACCCATATCAAATTTTACGTCTTTATTGTCTCCAAGATATTGGTACGCATTGATGTTTCCGCTTAATCTTTCAAGACCTGTCTTTTTTATAACTCCTTCGTTGTTTAAGTACGAAAGTGAAGTTCTAAAACCACTGTCAGCCTTACCTGAATTAATGCTTAAAGTATGCGATTGCGAAATAGCCGTTTGCTCGATTGCTTTTTGCCAGTTTGTATTTCCGCCATAATCAACAGCATCTGAGTTTCCGGTATTTCGTACATAACCTCTCCATTGATTGGCTGATAAAAGATCTAAATTATCTGTAACATAACCTACGCTTGATAATCCGCTATAGGTTACAGAAACACCTTTTGTACCTGATTTTGTTGTAATGATAATAACTCCGTTTGCTCCTCTTGATCCGTAGATGGCTGTCGCCGAAGCATCTTTAAGAACGTCTACAGATTTAATATCCGATGGCTGAACAATATTGATATCAACCCCGGCAATACCATCAACCACAATAAGCGGACTGTTGCTTGCTGTAAGTGAAGTTCCTCCACGTAAACGTATTGTAGAACCTGCAGCAGGATCTCCAGAAGGACGAATGATATTTAATCCCGCTACTTTTCCTTGTAAAACCTGTTCTGTAGAAGAAATTGTTCCTTTTACCAGATCATCTGCTTTTACACTCGAAATAGCTCCGGTTAAATCTGATTTCTTTTGCGTTCCATATCCAACAGAAACTACCTGAACTTCTGCAAGCTGATAACCATCATTTTGCAAACGAACGTCGATGTTTGGTTTTGTTGCCGCTGTAATCTGAACCTTTTGGTTTGTAGATCCAATAAACGAAACTTCGATAGCACCTCCTACGGCTACCGTAAGGACGAACTTCCCATCGAAATCTGTAGTGGTTGCATTTCTGGTTCCTACCTCAATTACCGTTGCTCCCGGCAATACACTTCCTGTATTATCATAAACGGTACCTGATACCTGCTTTTTTTCCTGCGCAAACATTCCTGCCGAAAGAAAAAGCATGAAAATCATGAATACCACATTTTGAGTAGTCCACATTTGATGCAGGACTATTTTTTTATTTTTACTATTCATATCTAGTTATTTATTGTTTTTTTATCGATCATATGTAATTCGCATATCAATTTTTGGCATTACGACCAATTTTAGGGTTATGCTCATTTCATTAGAATTGATGTTTAAATTTGATAGTGAATTATTTGTCTAAAGTTTTAAGAGGAATCGTTGTATCCGAAATTGTTTTGTCTTTATTGTCTTTTACCACAACATGAATTTCACTTAAATTCGGAACATCCTTAAGCTCTGAAACCAAATTGACAAATCCTTTTATCTCAGCTGTTCCTCCGATAAACTCACCCGAGATAACTTTGCTTCCGGCTGTAATCGTGTAGATTAATTTGTTTACGCCCGATTCGTTATTTTTTCTTGACATTCCAAGAAAATCTTTCTGACTTATTTGTAAAGGGAAAAATCCAAAAACCGGTGCTGGCGGCGGTACAAAAGCTCCAGCGTATAAAACCTGATCCGGAGTTGTTCCTGCCCAATTGTCTTTTACCATCAGGAAAACCAGATTTTCCATCACGAAATCGTCCGGGGCATTGTAATAATCTTTTGGAACTAAATCCATTTTATAAAAACCGTTTCCTAAATCTTTCAATTTTGTTTTTTCGGCAATCTCAGGTTTCGATGCTTCGTACATTTGCTGAATAGTCCAGTCGTTTAGTCCGCTGTGCATGTGTACACTTGTAGCACCTGCAAATCCCGGAGCCAGATTGGCATTAAACAAAATACTTACTCCTTTATCAATAGTTGGTTTTGTTGGGTAAGCTCTAATCAGCTCATTCGCAGTATAAAATGAAGAGAAATCCGTGTATGGCATATTCGCCACTTCACTTTGTTTCGATCCATTTTTGTTTTTTATGCGAAGCCAAAATCCTGCACTTGCTGCAATTTCAGTTGGGGTTTTGGAAAAATATTCTGTTGGAGTCAAAGTAATACTCCAGATTTTATCTTTTACATGTGTAAGTTTAGCAAAGTCTGATGAGTTTTCCCAATTTCCTGAATCTGGTTCTGATGGCGACCAAATCCATAAATATAAAACTTCATTTTCAGCAAATGTAGTTCCTGAAAGATCAAAAAACCACGTCACTTTTTCATCATATTTGTATACTACAGGAAATGATGTCATACTCCCTACAGCTCCGGTTGTTTCTTGTGCCTGCACAAAATTAGGAGCAATTAATAAGGCAAGTAAAATTGTATATATAAATTTTTTCATATTACTTTTTAATTAATAGCAGTTAATTTAAACACATAAGAAATAAATACGCTTCCTCCGGATTTACGCGGTAACTGAATTTCCATTTCTCCGTTTTTTCCCGGAACAGATGATAATATAAGTTCATCTGTTTTTTGCGTTTTTTGAGCGTCGCTGTACAAATAGATTTTAGTAGGCCCGTTTCCTGTTGTAGGCTGAAAATCTGAGCTTAGTTGCCAGTATCCTTTTGGGGCAAATAAAGGAGGTACATTTCCTGCAACTTCATAACTTGTTGGATTGTTTTTTTCATCTACATTAAATTTGATTTTAAAATCTTCGTAGTTGAAATAGGTACTCAAGTTTTCTTCACTTGGGGTGATATTATTTGCCTTTGCAAATTCATCAACCATCTTCAAATTTGTTAATCCCCAGTTTCCATTTACTTTTTCATAAATGGTAATCGGATCAACGTAGCTTCCGTCTTCTGTGTTATCGCAACCAATGGCAAATAAACACATTGTAACAGCTAACCAGTAAATACTTTTACATCTCATAAATTTTGGTTTTTGTTAGTTTTTTTATCCTTTAAAAGGACAGTACGAAACTAGATGTTAAATAAACCTAAAAAAAAATATCTGCGAAAAATCAAGATATAATTCAGTAATTTCACAGCTTAAAAACCTGAAAATCAACAAACTAAAACGTTTTCGCAAATTAAAAAATCAAGGTTCTGTTGAGATGAAAAACGCAAATAAACTATGGTAAAAATGACAATAACTAAATTAAAATAGATTTTTTTTTCACTATACATATATTTAATTCCTTTTTATTGTATAATTGCAAGTTATTAGAGTACTTTTAACATTCTAAACCCGGTTTCACACGATAATCACTTCCTTTCTCTTATATATATTACAAAAGAAGCTACCCATTTTAAAAGTTGCTAATCATCAGCTCTTAAACTATTTTTGAATAAAAAACGAATTAACTCAAGCCGAACTAAAACTTTTTTACCTCCTAAACCAAACCAAAAACATGCGAAGAATAGTAATTCTATATTTCTTACTTGCAGGTTTTTCTCTCTCTGCGAAAGAGACAAATCCTGTTCTGGAAGAATTAGATAAAGTACTCCTTAAAAAGGAAATCTACTTAAAACAGAAGTATCATAAAATAGAAACTTTAAAGAAAAACGTCTCTAAGTTTACTCTGAGCCAGAACAACGAACAGCTTTATGATACTTATATGCTGCTGTTTGAAGAATATAAATCTTTCAAATACGACTCGGCTTATTATTATTTAGAACAAGCCAAGATCAAAGCAATTGTGCTTAAAGAACCTATTTATTTGGCCAAAAGCCGAATAAAAGAAGGCTTTGTATTGCTTTCCTCAGGTCTCTTTAAAGAAGCTATTGATACTTTGAATGTTATCGACGATAAAAAACTCGATCAAAGAAATAAATTCGAATTTTATTCGATCAAAGCCCGCGCCTATTATGATCTGGCCGATTATAATAAAGATCAGCGTTTCAATATTCATTATGTTCAGCAAGGAAATCATTTCCTAAAAAAGGCGTTAGAATTAATAGGAACCAATACAAACGAATATTGGGCTGCAGAGAGTTTGAAACGCTTGAAACAGCAAGATTGGCGTGGCGCTGAATTTGCGTTTAGCTACTGGATCAACAATTACCAATTACCATCTGATTATTACGGAATTGCAACTTCAAGTCTCGGTTATATTTATTCTGAAAGAGGATATACAAAAAAGGCAATTTATTATTTGGCACTTGCGGCTATCGCCGATGTCAAAAATGCTACAAAAGAAACCGTTGCCCTTAGAAATTTAGCCAACGAACTCTTTAAAATGGGGTATCTGGACAAAGCCAATGAGTACATTAATATTGCTATGGATGATGCGACTTTTTATAATGCCAGACATCGTAAAATCGAAATTTCGTCGATATTGCCTATTATCGAAAAAGCACAATTAAACAATGTAAAAGAAAAAAATGATAAACTCGAAAAGATTATTATTCTCCTAACGATCCTTACGGTAATTATTATTTTGTTTTCGATTATCATTTTTAAACAATTAAAAGAAAGAAATAAAGCCAGAAAAATAATGGCTTTCTCATACGCGCAACTTCAGGAAATGAATATTAGTCTGAGTGAAGCCAATGCTATTAAAGAAGAATATATCACATATTTTATTAAAGCCACTTCGGCCTTTATCAATAAAATAGATCATATTCAGAAAAGTACACTTCATAAAATCATTACCAAGAAAACAGATGAAGTTATTGCAAGTTTAAAACGCTATAATGTAAAGGAAGAGCGCGAGAATCTTTTTCATCAATTTGATGAAATCTTCCTGAAGTTATTCCCCACTTTTGTAACCGATTTTAATAATTTATTCCCAAACGATCATAAATGCGTGGTAAAAAAAGGAGAACTTTTAAACACCGAATTGCGCATTTTCGCTTTGTATCGCTTAGGAATTCAGGACAGTAACCAAATGGCAGAATTCCTGGAACTTTCTGTAGCTACCATTTACACGTACAAAACCAGAATCAAAAGCAAATCAGATTTTAAGGATACTTTTGAAGAGAAGATTATGGCGATTAAAACTATCTAAGTTGCTAAGGAACTAAGATGCTAAGGGACTAAGTTTTTACACAATCTTGTTATTTCGACGAAGGAGAAATCTCCGCTAGAAGCTCGACAAATTTTGACAATTTTTACGGAGTTATTTGCGGAGATTTCTCCTTCATCGAAATTAACAAACTTATCCTAAAAAAAGAGACATTAAATTTCGCTCTTTTATATTTTCTTTATTCTATTTTCTTTATTCTATTTTCTTTATTATTTATTATTTATTATTTATTCTTTACTCTTTATTCTTTACTCTTTATTCTTTACTCTTTATTCTTTACTCTTTATTCTTTACTCTTTATTCTGAAACCTCCAATTGCAAAACAACATTTTGATATCGTGTACTTAACGAAAATAACTGCTCTGCAAAAATCATAATGGCTAGCGGAATAAAGAAAAACGAAATTAAATTTTCCACATATAAAAAGTACGTCGTAATCATAAAAATCCGGGCATATTCAAGATAATACATCCATTTTCGCTGTTCTAATAAAGCACCACAATTGACTAAAGTGATAAGGATAATCGAAAGCACAAAAACCTTATCAACGACATTCAAATATTCAAAATAATAGGTAAAAACCGTTAGAAACAAAGTGCATACCCCTAACTGAATATAAAGATAATTCTTAAACCGAAGCCTTTGATGTGGATTGGCTTTATCCTGCAGAAATCGCTTTTCTAATATAGGACGAATATCCTGATCCATGTGTGCTGGACTTCCAAAAATGGCTTTCCATTTGGCTTTAAAGCCTTCAGAACGTTTCCATAATTCGTAGATTTCAAAATAATAATGAAAGTGCTGCCAAAGGAAACTATAACTTTTTAGCGGATGCGTTAAACCGTATTTTGGTTTTTCTTCTTCTTCCTGAAAAGTTCCAAAAAGACGATCCCAAAAGGTAAACATATCGCCATAATTTTTATCTAAATATTTCTCGTCAGAAGCATGGTGAACGCCATGAACCGATGGAGTTACAAAAACATATTCCAGCCATTTTATTCGGCCTATAAGCTGTGTGTGCGTAAAGAAAGAATAAGCACCGTGAACAATAAGCATCGTAATGACCATTGACGGATGAAAACCAACCAACGGAAGTACGCACCAAAATCCGGTTCTTACAACGGCCTGAAAAGTAGTAATTCTGGCAGCAGCCGTAAAATTAAATTCTTCGCTATGATGATGCACAATATGCGCTGCCCAGAAAAAATTGACTTCATGACCTAATCTGTGGTACCAATACCAAACAAAATCGGTCGCGAGAATCAAGGCAAACCAAACAAAAACATTGCTTGGGATATCGAAAATTCTATAATTGTCATATATCAAATAATACAACTGATAAAAACTTGCGGCTATAAATAAATTGATCAGTCGTTCTGCAATACCAATGCTAATATTAGACACTGAACTTTCGTAGTTAAAAATTTCCGGTCTCTTTTTGCGTTGCGCTAATTTATATTCTAAAAATAAGAACAGAAAAAAAGCAGGCATTGCAAAAGCTAGAAAATTAATATGTTTCATTTTAAAAATTCCTTTTTTGATTTAAAAAAACTCAAATACATTTTACTATAAACACTGGGACAATTATTTTTAACACATAGAAACATAGCTTTTGTTTGCTCAAAAAAAAGGACGTTTCACTTATCTAAATGCACATCCCGATAGCTATCGGGACTATGCGAAAGAAATGTATTTCTTTTTGTTTCCTTTATTTCACATAAAATCTATGTTTCTATCTGTTTAATAATTTTTCACGTCATACAGCGCGCATTACTATAAACTTAAAACAAAGATATTTTCATCGATTAATACTTTCTCTTTTGAAAATAATAGTAATCAATGAAAACAGTCTTTATATTCTAAAACCTACTTTTTAGTTCTGCTTAAATTTTGGCTCAGCCAAAGCAACTTCTTTTACAGATTGTGTATCGGCTACTTTTTGCAACGCAATAATATAAGCAGCAATACGAGGCGTTACGTTATGTTTGGCAGCGATTCTAAAAACAGTTTCAAAACCTTTTTCTAAAATATCTTCTAAGCGTGTATTAATCTGGTGGATTCTCCAGGATTCTAAAAGCGAATTCTGAAGCCATTCGAAATAAGAAACAGTAACTCCGCCGGCATTCGCTAAAATGTCCGGAACTACCAATACATTATTATGATGTAATATTTGATCCGCATCAGACGAAACTGGTCCGTTTGCTCCTTCTACAATAATTTTAGCGCGAATTTCATTGGCATTTTTTTGCGTGATAACATCTTCTTTAGCAGCCGGAATCAACACATCTACATCCAGCAATAATAGATCTTCATGCTTTATGGCTACTGAATTTGGATATCCTTTAATGCTTTTATTATTGAGATTATAATACAAGATTAATTCCGGAATATTCAGTCCTTCAGGATTGTAAAAAGCTTCAGAAACATCACTAACAGCGACTACTTTTAGTCCTTTTTCGAACAAAAACAAAGCCGAATGCAAACCAACATTACCAAAACCCTGAATCGCCACAGTAGATCTCGCAGGTCTTAATTTTAGTTTTTGAAGCGCCAATAAGGTAATAATACTTACACCTCTTCCTGTTGCTTCTACCCTGCCCAAAGATCCTCCTGAATGCAAATGTTTTCCGGTTACAACAGCATGAATTGTTTTGCCGTGAACCAATGAAAACTCATCCATCAGCCAGCCCATTTCGTCAGGCCCCGTGCCCATGTCCGGAGCAGGAACATCTTTTTCCGGGCCAAAAATATCCGCTAAAGCTTTCGTATAAGCTCTTGTAATTTTCTCTAATTCACTTTTAGAAAGCGTTCTTGGGTCACAAATAATTCCGCCTTTTGCTCCTCCAAACGGAATTCCGGTTACAGCAGATTTCCAAGTCATCCAGGCAGCAAGCGCTTTTACTTCGTCAAGATTTACGGCATTATCATATCGAATTCCTCCTTTTGATGGCCCTAAAGCTGTATTGTGAATAACACGATATCCCTCGAAATTTTGCTCTTTTCCGTTATCTAACGTAATCGAAAAATTAACAACAATTTGTTTTTCCGGTCGTTGCAGTTTCTGTCTGATAGATTCATCCAGATTTAAGATATCAGCAGCGATATTAAAGCGATCAATCATCGATTGAAAGGGATTCTGTTTTATTAATTGTGTACTCATGATATATATTTTTTTAATTTGGGTTTATTGGGTTTAGAAATTGATCCATTAAAAAAGTCTTTTTGATAGTTACAAAGAGCTTTTATTATTTTAATAATTACTACAACTACAACATGGAATTTTCATCAGACAACATTCCATCATACTATTTGTATTTCTATTTGATCTCATTTTATTCATTTTTTAATGGTTCTAAAAAAAAGCCTTTCATGGTGCATGAAAGGCTAAAAAAAAAAATAACTAACAAGTATTTCTCTATTAACGCCATTTCATCGCATCGTTTGACATGCAGCACATCGTGAAGCTGCACATAAACGGGATGATATATAGACTATAGTTTTTCATTGTTACTGCAAATCTATAAATTATATTTATAAATTCTATAGAATTAGTCGAGTTTATTTTAATAATTATTAAAATCAGCCTTAAAGAAGCTGTAAACTAACAAATTAAGAGTGAAAAATAAATTATTTAAATTGAGAAATAACGATAAAAACAATCGAAATCAAGGCTAAAAAGATCCCTATGAAATTAATTTTGGATAATTTTTCCTTGAAAAAAAGCAAACCAACAAGACTTCCCAAAACAATAACTCCCATATTCATTCCGGCAAAAACTGTCGAAGGATTTTCGGCGAAAGCCTTATGAGCTTTTAAATAAAATAGAATATTTCCGAAATTAAAGATTCCCACCAAAGCCCCAAAAAGGATGTTTTTAGGTTCTAATTTTACTTTTTTAATCCCTATTTCATAAATAGAAATTACTATCGCTACCGCTAAAGCAACACAAAAAACAACAAATAAAGAGGTTGGATAAGGCAAACTCGTGTAAAGTGCTACTTGTTTGAAAAGAATATCAATCACTCCAAATCCCAATAAAACTGCAGCCGGGAAAAACCATTTATTTTCTGTGTTTGCAGATTGTTTTCTTAGAATAAATAAAAGAGCCAGAAAGCCAATTACAATTCCCACAACCTTATAAGTATTGAATTCTTCCTTAAAAATAAACCACGCTGCCAGTATAGGTATGAATAATGATAAACGCTGAGCCGCATCTGTTTTTACAATACCAATGTGTTTTATTGAAGCCATTAAAGACAGAAAAACAAAAGGTAATAAAACCCCAATTGCAATATAAATATTCCAGGGTGCTTTCGAATCTATTTCAGCCAAATTCGGGCTAAAAGTAAAGTAACAGAGGCCTAAGGCAACTACGTAATTAAAAGCCACAATTTGCGTTGGATTGCCATTGTATCTTCTGGTTATTTTAAAAATTACACCAACAATTACGCTACACAAAATACTTAAAACAAGAAACAACATAGGATTATATTTTGAGCACAAAAATAGTACTTAAACTCCTTTGGTTTTATTTTTTATTTCTTTTATTCCAGCCTTTTTTATTTCTAACTGTGTAATTTTTCTTTTTTTATTTGTAATAAATTCTACGGTAGTATTATTATTGTCTGAGCGGAAAAATTTGGTTGCAGATTCCGGCAGCAATTCGATACTATAATCATTGTAATACAACTTGTTATCTTTCTTTAAGATTTTAATATCTCCATAATCACCAATATACTGATCATAAACTTTAGTGTCTATTGCTGTTTGAATATGTTTGTATGGATTTTCTACTTCCTTCCCAAAACATATTCCGGCAAGACCATAAGCAATGTAATATGACTTTGATTGGTTGTTGGATAACACCGTAATAAAAACTTTATCTTCAATGTATTTATTAAACGAAGTCATCGCTCCAAAAAAACCTCCATCATGCGCAATTAACTCATGATTTTGATTATAAAACGGATTAATTACAACTCCAAAACCAAAATTATGGTCATTATACGACGTAAACATTTTCTTTTGTGATTCCTCTGTCAATAAAGTTTGGCTATCAAATAAGGTTTTATTCCATAAATTCAAATCTTCAACAGTCGAATAAATACCGTCGTGTCCCAGATTAAAGTTCCAGTTGATGTACGGATTTTTTACTAATTTATTATCGTTAAAATAATAGCGCTGAGTCATTTTAGCTACTATTTCATCGTTAGTCGAAACTCCTGAATTATACATTTTTGCTTTATCGAATACATTTTGTTTTAAATACGCTGCATACGATTGTCCGGATACCTTCTCTATAATTTGTGCCAATAAATAATAGCCAATATTACTGTAAGCCGTGCTCGTTCCAGGCTCAAACAACAAAGGCTTTTTTGCCAGATACGTGTAAACCGAATCTTTATTAAGATCTGTTTTAGTCAAATACAACTCATCAAAATCCATATCCAGACCAGAATTGTGGCTTAACATCATCTTTAAGGTTATTTTGTCTCCTTTAGGAAAACCAGTAAAATATTTACTAAGAGGATCCTCTAAGGAAAGTTGCTTTTTTTCTGCCAGTTGCAAAATAGCAACAGCTGTAAATTGCTTTGAAACCGAAGCTAAACTAAATTTAGAATCTATGGTATTTTTTAATTTCCACTCATAATTAGCAAAACCATACGCTTTTTTAAGTAGTACAGAATCGTTCTTAGAAACCAATACAGTACCACTAAAATCATTAATGCCAAATTGTGCATCCATATATTGTTCTAATTTAGTACTAAGTTCTTTTTGTGAAAATCCAAAAGTAAATACCAACAATGCGATTAGAGTCAATCTTAATTTCATGCTATTTATTTTTACAATTAACGATTATTTTGTTGAGTGTTTTATCAAGCAATGCTATTTCTTCCAGCGACAATCCATCAAGTGCTGTTTGCCTGTTAATTTTAATAACCGGCAGTATTAGTTCTAGCGTTTTTATTCCTTTATTGGTGACTACAAGGTTAAATTTTCGACGATCTTCCAGATGAATCGTTCGGTTTAAATATTCATTTTTAACCATCAGTTCGATCATTCTTGTAATCGAAGCATTGTCTTTGAATACAAGATTCGCCAGTTCATTTTGAGAAATATTCTGGTTGTCATTTAAAATAATCAATACTAAACATTGATCTACAGTAATATCTTTTACAACTTTGCTAATATTTTTTTGAGCCAGTTTTCGATATTCTTTTATTGCTTTTTCTATTGAATACAGTGCAGTTCCGGTTGGATTTTCAAGTTTCATATCTTTTTATTTGAGGCAAATATAATTGATATATCAATATAAATTAAAATAAAAAGTCATTTTGTAAAAAAAAATCTTTACTGTAAGTTAAAAATGAGATTTTAACCGCAAAGAATTTTACCGCAATCCCAATAGCTATCGGGATTGCGATAAAACTCTCTTTCTTCTTTCTTCTTTCTTCTTTCTTCTTTCTTCTTTCTTCTTTCTTCTTTCTTCTTTCTTCTTTCTTCTTTCTTCTTTCTTCTAAAAACTAATCACTTTTCAACCAGCCTGTAATACTCATTCTTGTATTTTGAGTCACCAAAACTTCATGAACCAGTTCGTTGCTTTTAAAGAAAACTGTTTTGCCCTGAGTAGGTGCTATTTTTTGATTGTTATTTTCCTGATGAATCATTAATTCTCCCCCATCGCTTTCCTGCCAATTGCTGTTAAGATAACTGATCATAGAATATTTACGGCTTGGATTATTCTTAAACTGATCTAAATGTTTCAGGTAAAAATCTCCCGTTTCGTACAAAGAATAATGAAATTCGTAGCCCGTAATTCCGGCATAACAGCTTTCATTCAAATAAATAATAAAGGCATCGATTTGAGCAAAGAACTCATTTTCAAACACATTGTTATGTTTTTTATCCAGCCAATAAATCGAATCACTTCTAATTGCACCGTCATAAGACACTTTCTCTGAATTCCCGATTCCGGCAGCCATCAACAAACTTTTCTCGTTTAAGTCGAGTAAATTTTGTTTTAAATGATTCGCTAGTTCAGGACTTAAAAAATGTTCTGATATCCCCACTTTGTTTTCAATATAACTCGCAATCAGATCTTCGAAACCATTTTCCATTTTGTTTTTGGGAAAACTGCAAATGCAGCCAACGGAGCAAGGTAGAGTAATTAAAAATGGAAAGGTTCTGTTTTTGAATAAATTAAAAAAAGAGAACGATAACCATACTTTGAGCGAGCAACGCTACTTCGCTAGCTAGCTCCTATCCCAATGTTATTAAGTTAAGAGAAAAATTATAAAATAATTTAACAGCTTAATCAAGATAATAATTAGAAAAATCCGTTTTTATCAGCGTTTTCGCTTTAGCGAATCAGTAAAATCTGCGTCTAATTTTGACGCAGATAAAACAGATTTACTTCGTAAAAACGCGGACAAAAACGGATTTGATTTGCAATAATTTTATTTTCTAAAAGCTTAAGGCTCTTATCTCTCTCGATCGAACGGACGTAGTATCCAGTCTCAGTTTTCAGTTTTCAGTCTTTGTCTTTGTTTTTAGCCAGTCTTGTCATCCTGACGAAGAAAGGATCACACTAGAAACTCTATAATAAAAATCGTCGTTTTTTATAGAATTATGTGTGTGAGTCAACTTCTCGATAAAACTATGGCATTTTTTTTCGGATTGTTTTGTCAGGCTGAGCGAAGTCGAAGCCCATTTCAATTGGAGCGCCCTTCGACTCCGCTCAGGGTGACAAACTTAAAAATTAGCCAAAAAAACTAAAATAAAAAACCCGACAGGTTTTAAAACCTGTCGGGTTTGACTTGTAATACGCAATCTTAAATTAATAATTTATAACTTATAATTTACTAATATAACTTCCGTACATATCTTTAAACTGATGTCCTTGTGCAAAGCGATCTTTGCTTATTTTTTTATATTCTACCAATCCCCATAAAATAAATTCTTTAAAGAAATATTCGTCCTTTTTATCCAATTGAGGCTGGTATTTCTTCAATAAAGCATCTAACGGAGCTACTTCATCCAAAATAGCCTGATATTCCTTATCCGAAGCATCATCTAATAATTCGAAACCACTTTCGGCGAAAAACCATTCAATTAAGTCTGAATATGGCGTTTTTGCATCTGGTTTTTCAAGCTTTTCTATCTTAGGCAAAAGTGTTGGAAATAACGTTCTGATAGCTGAACCTATTAAATTGTGCGCAACAAATGCCGCTCCCTCCTGCTCTCCTTCATAAACCAATTCGACTTTTCCGGTAATTGCAGGAATAATCCCAATGAAATCAGACAAACGTAAAGTCGTTTTATCTACTCCGGCTTTTAAGGCGCGACGTTCTGCCGTGCTCATTAAATTCTCGAAAGCAGTAATACTCATTCTCGCACTTACACCGCTTTTATTGTCGATGTATTCGCTGTCACGAGCTTCAAAACTTATTTGCTCTAAAATATCTTTGGCTAAACTTGGCACATATACTAATTTATGCTGTGTTTCGTCAAGTTTTGCTTCTTGTTCAGTAATTGTTCTCGCAATAGCAACGCTTTCAGGATAATGCGTCAGGATTTGAGATCCAATTCTATCTTTTAGTGGTGTTACAATACTTCCTCGATTCGTGTAATCTTCCGGATTGGCCGTAAAGATTAATTGCATATCAAGTGGCATTCTCAGTTTAAATCCTCTAATCTGGATATCGCCTTCCTGCAAAATATTAAACAATGCAACTTGAATTCTGGCTTGTAAATCAGGTAATTCGTTGATTACAAAAATACAACGATTTGCTCTCGGGATCATTCCAAAGTGAATTACACGATCATCAGCATAAGATAACTTAAGATTTGCTGCTTTTATAGGGTCAACATCTCCAATTAAATCGGCTACTGTTACATCTGGAGTAGCTAATTTCTCGAAGAAACGTTCGTTTCTGTGCAACCACGAAATTGGAGTTTCATCATCTTTTTCGTCAATTAAGTCTTTTGCAAAACGAGAAATCGGATTCAACGGATCGTCATTGATTTCAGAACCTGCTACAAACGGAATATATTCGTCTAATAATTCGACCATTTTACGCGCCAAACGTGTTTTTGCCTGACCTCGAAGTCCTAATAAATTGATGTTGTGACGAGATAAAATTGCACGCTCCAATTCTGGAATTACGGTATTTTCGAAACCATGAACACCTTCGAAAACCGGTTTCCCGGATTTGATTTTCTCACGAAGATTATTTCGCAATTCGTCTTTGATACTTATACTTTTATATCCTGAGGCTTTTAATTGTCCTAACGTGTTTATATTTTTTATTTCCATTTTTATTGAAATATGTTTTTGTTATTATTTTTTTGAATGACAAAATATTGTGTCATTTCTTTGCGGGAGACGCACTGCTATGCGCCTCTACGATATGCTTTGTGTGCAAAAGTGCTTCGACTTCGCTCAGCGTGACAGCTGTAAACTGAGACTGAAAACTACCTAACTCTCTTCTTCCTATTCGTCTCATAATCTTCAAAAATCATTTCACCCAAACCTTTTAGTCCGGTATAAAATGCTTTTCCTTGATTGGCTTCGGTAAAATGATTAACAAAACGCTGCAAATACGGGTCGTTTGCAATCATAAATGTTGTAATGGGTATGTGTAATTTTCTGGCTTGTTGCGCCTGAGTGTAGCATTTATCTACAATATATTCGTCGAGTCCGTTACTGTTCATGTAATACGAACCGTCACGTTCGCGCACGCAACTTGGTTTCCCGTCGGTAATCATGAAAATTTGCTTGTTGGTATTTCGTTTTCTACGCAAAATATCCATTGCCAACTGAAGTCCTGCAACCGTATTTGTGTGATAAGGTCCCACTTGCAAATAAGGCAAATCTTTAATTGGGATTGTCCAGGCATCATTACCAAAAACCAAAATATCCAGCGTATCTTTTGGATAACGAGTTGTGATTAATTCGGCCAAAGCCATAGCCACTTTTTTGGCCGGCGTGATTCTGTCTTCACCGTATAAAATCATACTGTGACTGATGTCGATCATTAAAACCGTACTCATTTGGGCTTTGTATTGGGTTTCTTCGACAACCAAATCATTTTCGGTTAGCATGAAACTTTCTACACCATTATTGATTTGGGCATTTCGTAAACTTTCGGTTAACGAAATACGTTCTAAACCATCTCCAAAATTAAATTCGCGGAATTCTCCGGTATGTTCATCGCCATTTCCGGCATGTTTGGTTTTGTGATTTCCTGTTCCGGAACGTTTTAAATTTCCGAAAATTTGATCTAAAGCTTGTTGACGAATGGCGCGTTCTGTTTTAGCAGTGATTCCAAAACCTCCTGTTCCATCTTCTTTGACCTCGTCTTTTATGTAACCTTTCTTTTTTAAATCTTCGATAAAATCATCGATTGTGTAGTTTTCGTCGGTCAGTTTATATTCTTTGTCCAACTCCCGAAGCCAGTCTATAGCTTCATCAAAATCCCCCGAAGTATGGGTGATTAGCTCTTTGAAAATGCCAAAAAGTTTTTCAAACGGAGACTGAAATGGGGCTTCGTACGTTTTAAAATAAAAACCTTTTTTAAATTCGTTTTTCATAATTCTAAAATTACGCTATTTTAGAATTATGAAAAAAGAAACGTTTATTAATTTTTAGTTAAAGTATTTCAATAAAATTAGCCCAAATTGGCAAGAAGTCTACTAATTATTCAAACTTTCCGTCAACGTATTACCAGGCATTATTTTCGAATCTGAAGGTTGAAAATTCGTAATGTACCTGAGGCTGATGGTTTGAATCGAAGAAATAGGCTTTAAATTCTACTGTATTTTCAGTAAAACTTATAATCTCCAGTTTCTGCCATTTATTGCTTGTTGCCCATTTTAGGATTTCTGCTTTCGAATAATATTTTCGTTCAGAAATGTATGTTGTTTCCATAAGATAATCGGCATTATGAGTGGCATACGCCGAAAATCTTGAGCGCATCAAAGCCAAAGCTGTTGGTGCTTTTTGATTGTTTTCGAGATACAATCCGCAGCAATCTTTAAATAATAAACCTGTATCGCAAAAGCACTTATTCTCCATCAACCTGCTCTTCGCCGTTAATTTTCACATGCAGTTTATTCAATAAAACCTGATATCTGCTGATTTCTCTTAGATCTTCATCTTCTTCTGCATGATCTAACATTTCGTCTAAAGTTTCGTTTACTTCAAGCAATTTATTATTGGCTTCTCTATTGTTTTTTGCAGCAATTAAATCAATAATTTCCTGTACGCTTACTTTTAAATCTTCGAATTTCATATTTATTATTTTGTTATTTTTTGTTTCAGGTTTCAGGTTTCAAGTTGCTGAGCATAACTTGAAACCTGAAACAAAGAAAACTTGAAACGTTTTTATTCCTGCACTTTGTCTTCGTTGAACTTTTTGATAATTTCTTTTAGTTTTTCCTTACGTGCAATTTCAGCCTGCTTTACTTTGTTTTGGGCTTTGTGCAATTTGTCGTTATGCTTTTTGATATTCCTTTCGTTGTTGCGTCCCATTATATTTCTCTTTTAATTTCTTCTAAAGTTTTCTCGGTGTAAATCAATTCGGTGATAATTTGCTTTCGTAAATCATCTATATCATCATAATCAAAATGTTTTGCCCATGATGTTAGTTGCTGCAAATTCCGGATTTGCTTGATTCTTTTTGTGGTTTCGAAACTGGTTCTTAAAACCGGTTTTCCATCATACTGCGGATTCTTTTTGTGCTGATAGGTTACGCTATTATTTTCAAAATTAGCTTCTATATAATAGAGTTTCTCTTCGGCGTTGTCCGGATAAAACTCGTTCCAATTAGCAAATCCTATTTTTGTTTTCGATTCGGTTTCCGGTTCACGCGCTACCAAACGCCATTTGCTGTTGGCAAGTCTTCCCCAATGATTCGAAACGCGATACATTCCGGCTTCGGTATAATAATAGGTACTTCCGGCTTTGCTTTCAAACTGTTTCTTTAATCCTTCAATTTCAGTTGAAAGTACTTCATGAAAAACACAAAATGTATTTTTGAACGAATTAGGATGTGGCTTGAAGTTTTTTTGCATGTGCAAATATACTGAGATTGTAAAGAACTCCCTAAAACAAACATAAATTGATTAACTTTGTGCCTTTAATTTTAAAATAAAAAAGTCATGTCTAAAGATTCACAAGAAAAAATGTTGCAAAAAGGGGTTTATACCGGCATCATGGAGAAAGATGAAAACAATAATTATTTTTGTGGCGAATATCTTTTAGATTATAAAATCGCTCATGCTAATCATACTTTAGGTGAATTGATTACTATAAAATCTGTTATCGAAAATCCTAGCGATATTAGTTATGATAAGTATCCTAAGAAATCGAAGAATTTTCATAAAGCAAATCAGAAACCTGAGGATAAATAAGGTTTTGTTTCACGTTTCAGGTTGAAATAAGAATTTAAACGCAAAGAACGCCAAGATTTTTATATAACATTACGTTGAGAAACACAAAGTTCGCAAAGCTGGTTGAATATTTAGCTTTTTGAACTTTGTGTTTTTTTTATATAAAATTCTTTACTAAAAAAACTCTGCGACTTTGCGAGATTAAATTTTAAGCATTGTTAAACTTAGCATTGACAATTTCGCGCAAAGTCGCAAAGTCGCAAAGCTAGATTAATAGAAAAATTTTAGATTAAAAAACTTTTAGCAACTAAATATCTCACGAAAACTAAAGCCCTAGCCCCGATAGAAGTGGAAATCCTTTTGTGTCCGCCGCCGCGGACATAAAAGATTACTTCACTTTGCTTTTATTTTAATTGGAATTCAGTGAACTTCGTTTGAAACGGATAGCGGGAAATAGCTCCTAATTATTTTTAAACAAACAAGAAACCTTCGTCTGGATATTCAGAATCAATATTTTAGATATTTTTCGAATATTTTTTGGTTCAAAACTAAAAAGTTAAAAAAAAGTGTACCTTTGCAAAAAATTTGTCTTTTGAGCAATTAATTTCAATTTCAAACTAATAGACAAGTAGTTACCTTATTTATGAAAAAAATAGTTGAATACCGCAAGTTACTAAACGTAGACAAAACTGCAGAGTTAAAAGATTTAAAAACAATCTATCGTAATGCGATGAAAGAATCTCATCCTGATAAATTTCAAGGTGATGACGCAGGTTTGAAAGAAGCAGAAGAAAAAAGTAAGGCTATTATTGAGGCTTATCACTTTTTGGTAAGTATTAATCCTGAGACGATTAAAGCAAATTTACCTGAATACACAGAGACTATCGCAACTTCATCAATTACTGATTATAAATTTGTTGAAGGTCGTTTGATCATCGATTTTTCTAACGGAAGTGTTTACGAATACATTAGTGTTCCTAAAGCAACTTACGTGAAAATGGTAAATGCTGATTCTCCTGGAAGATTCGCAAAAAGACACATTTTGAACTCTTTTACATGGAGAAAGAAAACAAATCAAGAATAGATTTATACTTAAATATTTACAAAAGCACTCCCTTATAAGAGTGCTTTTTTTATGCTTAAAAATTAAAAATTTATCTATTTATTTTCATAATAATAATATAATTAAGAGTTTTGAATCAAATCAAGCCAACAAACACACTGATTACCTGAGAATTACACTAAAAAAAACTATAACAAAATTTTAGGTTACAAAATTCTTTAAGTTTTATATTTTTAGATACTTTTGTTGCACAAATCAATTAACTAATTAATTTTTTATAATGAAAAAAATACTTTTTTTACTAACCGCTTCTGTAGCGATTATTTCATGCAGTAAAGTTAAAGACGGAGAATACCTAATTACAGGAACTGCAACAGGTATTGAAAACGGAAAAACAATCATTCTACAAGGTCAGGACCCAACGACTAAAATGGCAGTATCATTGGATACAGTAAAAGTTGAAAACGGAAAATTCGAAATAAAAGGAAAAGTAACTGAACCAGCTTTTCATACTTTAATCCTTCAAGGTGCAAACGGACCAATTCCTTTTATATTAGAAACTGGAGAAATTGCTATTACAATTGATAAAGATAGTATTCATAAATCTAAAGTTTCTGGAACTTATAACAATGATGAGTACGTGAAATTTAATGAGGATTTAACTAAAACTCAAAAAAGCTTAGTTGATTTTCAGAAAAAGAATACTCAAAAAATGCAACAAGCTCAACAAGCTCAGGATACAGCAACTATCAACGGTTTGATGAAACAATACATGACGCTTCAAACTGAAGTTCAGGCTAACTCTAAAAAGAAATATTTAGCTTACGCTGAAACTCACCCAAAAGCTTACATCTCTGCTTTGATTATTCAAAGTATGGTTTCTGACCCAAGCGCTGATATTAAAAAAACAGAGAGCTTATACAATGCTTTAGATGAGTCTGTAAAAAATACTGCTCCTGGAAAAGAAATTAAAACAAAACTAGGTCAGGCAAAATTACCTGCAGTTGGTGCATCAGCAGCTCCTGTTGGCAGCCCTAACTGAAGAGCAGATTTTTCAGCTCCTAATCCGGAAGGAAAAGTAGTTTCGCTTAAAGAAAGTTTAGGTAAAGTTACTATTGTAGATTTCTGGGCTTCATGGTGTGGACCATGCAGAAAGGAAAATCCTAATGTTGTAGCAATTTATAAAGAACTACACTCAAAAGGATTGAATATTATTGGTGTTTCATTAGATAAAGAAAAAAGCAAGTGGACAGAAGCTATCGCAAAAGATGGTTTAACCTGGACGCATGTTTCTAACCTTAAATTTTGGGAAGAGCCAATTGCTAAACAATACGGAGTAGAGTCTATTCCGGCGACTTTTATTCTTGACGCATCAGGAAAAGTAGTTGCTCAAGACTTAAGAGGTCCTGAATTAAGAGCAAAAATATTAGAGCTTTTAGCTAAATAATAGCACTATTATAATAAAAACAAAAAATCTCCCTTGTGGAGATTTTTTTGTTTTAGGATGTATCTCGTAATTAAAGATCAATTTAGAATTAAAACTAATTTTAGGCTCGCTCTCAAAACCTGTGGAGAGAGAAAATAATTTACCGTAGTAACACAACTAAGCTTTGTTACTTTTAGCTTTTATAAGCGACGTCCTGAGGCTTAAAGGCGCAAAACTTCGTTATTGTTTAAGTTTACAAATTTTGCGCTTTAGAAATCTTAATTCCGATCTTAGATTTGAATTAATTACACAAGACTTTATCGTTTAATATAATTAGACCTTTTATAGTTATCAAACTTTTGTCTGTATCCGAATTCAGAAAGACATATCCCATTTCATCCAAAAACATTAAAGCTTCTAATACCCTTGCCTGATTTTCTGTTTCAGAGGATATATTACTTGTTAATGTTGTTGAAGTATTAAAAATAGAACTAAGAAGACTGGTCAGTTCTTCTATACTATAGCTCATGCCGTATCTTTGGGCCAATGTCTGCAAAATTTTTCTATGAAATATCGATAAAGTTTCCATGATAGTTCCTTTAACCTGATATACGAAAATTGACCAACTATAGATTTGTAAAAAGAGTATCAACACTGAATGTCGTGGAGAAACATTAAAAATTTTATATTCCCTAATTATTTTTTAACGCAGAGAACGCAATCCCGATAGCTATCGGGATTCAAAAGTTTACTAAGATTTAAGCAGTGTTTACACAGTCAAAGTCCACAAAGCTTTGTGTCCCGAGGCTTCGGGATGTGTTTTTTCTAAACTTAGTATATTTAAAAAACTTTGCGTTCTCCGTGGTAATTTTTTCTATATCCAAAGGTTTTCGTGTTGATCCGTTTTCGTGTTGATCCATCTTAGAATTGATCCTAGATTTTGCTTTTTTATAAATTTTCGGGAGGTCGATTTTAGATTTTCAACATTAAATTTTATCCATAAAAAAAGTCCTAATTTTCATTAGGACTTTTAGTGGGGAGAGCAGGATTCGAACCTGCGAAGTTTTCACAGCAGATTTACAGTCTGCCCTCGTTGGCCGCTTGAGTATCTCCCCGATCTCAGCGTTAGTGCGCTTTGTTGTTCTAAGCGGTTGCAAATATAGGAACGTTTTTGATGTTTACAAACAAAAAATGAACTTAATTTTAAGTTATTTTAAAGTTATTTTTTAATTCGTTGGAATTGAATAAAATAAAAAACACGTAATGGCTATATTTTTTTGACTTATTTTAAAACATAAGATTATTCTTAATCAAATCTTATGCTTTTTTTGCTTTTATTTCTGTGGCTTTACTTTCAGAGCAGTCACTTTTGCTCATAAAATAAGAATAAAAGTTATGAGAAAAAGATACTGATTGATACTACGAACAATTAATTTTTCGAAATAATAATAAATAATAGTATTACGACTTTAAATTACAATAGTTTTTTAAGTCCTTACCCCCGACATCTTGCGCCTAAAAAATCTTATTTCTAAATGCAGTGAGAAATTCTTCCTTTTTTAGTTAACTCCAAAGAAAGTTCGAATGGTTTGACATAATAATGATTGTCCTGATTCGTATTAAATACAAAAGTTTTTAATTGCTTAAATAAATTGTAATATTTACATTTGTACTATTTAAATCAAGTCTAAATAAATAATGAAGCATTTTTCTATTTTACTCCTACTAGTGTTCTTTACTATAAGTTCACTTTCTGCACAAGAGAATTCTAAAACCAATAAAAATAACGAAAAAGATAAAAACGCAAATACAAAAAGCCAAGATAGCGTCTTAACAGATAAGTCATCAGCTGATAATGAATTACAGGAAATTGTCGTTTCTGCATCAAGAAAGGCAGAAATTTTAGATGAAGTTCCTTCTTCTGTTACTCTATTATCAACAAAACAAATACAACAGCAATTAAGTATAAGTTCTAATCTTAGTGATATCCTTGGCGCAACGGTGCCGGGTCTTGGTTTTACAACTAACAGGACTCAAAATTTAGGACAGACTCTGCGTGGTCGTCGTGTATTGGTAATGATTGATGGCATTCCGCAATCTACACCTTTAAGAGATGGGGCAAAAGATATGCGCTCTCTTGATCCTACTGTGTTAGATCGTGTAGAAGTAATAAAAGGCGCAACTGCTATTTATGGTAATGGTGCAGATGGAGGTTTGATTAACTATATTACTAAAAAAGCGAATACAGACAAAGCAATAAGCGGATCAACAGAGCTGGGAACAGCTTTCTCTCTTATTAAACCTAAAGGAACAGCTGGCTTCTTTGTTTCTCAACTCTTTACAGGAAAAGTAAAGAAATTAGATTACGTTGTAAGTGGACGTTATGAAGAGACTGGACTTTATCGCGATGCTAAAGGCCGTGTACTTTCTCCAGAATACGGAATGAATGATCTTAAAAACTGGAACGTTTTTGCGAAAATTGGTTACGACTTTAATGATAATAATCGATTGGAATTCATGTATAATTACTTCGAAAGTACCCAGCATACAAATTACATTGCAAAAGCTGGAGTTTATGGCAATTTTGATTCTCCAACTACGGGAGTTAAAGGACAACGCCCCGGAGATCCGGAAGGAACGCCTTATAATCATAATGCCAGTTTAAGTTATATTGGGAAGAATTTAATTGGAAAAACAGATCTTAATGCTACTCTTTATTTTCAGGATTACCTTACCCTAATTAATTATAGTGACTTTTTTGAAAACAATGGACAGCCTGCTACACAGAGTAAGAAATTTGGTTTTCGCCTGAATTTAAATACTCCTTATGAGTTTAGTTCTCTTATTTCAGGTAATTTAACTTATGGATTGGATATACTTTCAGACATAACAGATACACATCTTACTGATGACAGGGTAGTAATTCCTGAAATGAGTATGACAAACCTGGCACCGTATTTTCAGCTTAAAAATATGTTTGGACCAAACTTAGTATTAAAAACTGGCTTAAGGCTTGAAAATGTAAAGATCGATGTGCCGGATTATACCACAATTGGTATTCGTAATTATGTAAACGGAACTTATGTTGGCGGTGGTATTGCAATAAATGGCGGGGCACTAGATTTTAATGCACTTATGTTTAATGCGGGACTGCGTTATACAAAATGGTCTTTATTTAAACCTTTTGTAAGTTTCTCTCAAAGTTTTAGCGTCGCCGATTTAGGTTTGGTTCTGCGTGCTGCAAAAGAAAATACAGTAAGCAATACTTCGATAAAAGCGGTTACGGCAAATAATTATGAATTTGGATTCTCAGGATCTTTTGATAAACTTTCTTATGAAGGCGCTGTTTATTACAGTACTTCAAAATTAGGAGCTTCGTATGTTTACATTGATGGTAATCCGCAGATTTCACGTTCACCTGAAAAAATTTATGGTTTTGAATTGTCAGCAAAGTATCGTCTTCATCCAAAAGTTGATATTGGAGCCAATTATTCCTTTACTGAAGGAAAACGTGAACTTGCAGACAAAAAAGTATATTTAGGAGGTGATCGTATAAATCCGCCTAAAATAGCAGCTTATACCGTTTTCAGACCACTTGAAGCGTGGTCTATATTTTTGCAAATGACAAGTACAACAGGAAGAGACAGATTTGAACCTGTTAATGGGGCTTATACTTATGGAACAGGACCAATTAAATCTTTCACCGCTTTTAACCTTTCTTCTAGTTATACTTTCAGAGAAAAAAGCACTTTACGTTTTGGCGTTGAGAACCTCTTCAATAAAGACTATTATACTGTAATCTCGCAATGGCAGTCTAATAATATGAACTATGTGAAGGAAAACGGTACTCGCCTGACTATTAGTTTTACTCAGGCATTTTAATACTGTCCAATATAATGAACGGATTTTTTATCCCATAAAAAATTAAGTCTCTTTTAAAATATTACAGAGCTGGTTTTCTATAATGATCAACACAAAAACAATCAATTATTGAAAACTTAAATTCAATCTCCGTAAAATTTATAAAAAATAAAACCTGCAAATCTTTGAATTTGCAGGTTTTTTCTTTTAAGCAGTTTCAAATATTAAAAAAGCTTTTTATTACTGGATTGCAACAACAATTTCCTCTAACAAATCAGCAACAATCTATATTCTCCTTCGTTTTCTAAAAGCAGATTAATAAATTATTCAGCAGTTTCTTTTTTGAAAGTATCATCGGGTATACCATGTGAAAATTTCTCTTGATAACGATTCAAATCATCAGCATTATTGATGGGATAATTTAACAGAATAAAACTATTTAAAGGATTGGTCTTTTCATAAATCACTAGATAAGGAATATTTAAATTTGGTTTTATATCCGGTATTTTTATAAAATAATTTTCATCATATGAATTTGTTTCTGTCTTATCGTTTACCTCATAAGAATATTTTATATAATTATGGTCTGCTCCTTTTCCCACTGAAGGAATTGCTCCTTTTATATTAGGAACTAAGTACTTTTCAATTGTACCAGTTGTCAATTCAAAATTTCTCTTTAGCAACTCAACACTATTGTTTTTATTAATTTCGTAGTACATAAGCCAAATAGAACCTACTATGCCTATCAAGGACAGTATTTTAGATTGTAAATGTGCTGTTTTGTAATTCTTAAAAACATAATAAAAGCTAAAAAATAAAACAAAAATTAGTATAATTAATTTCACTTTAGTCCCTTCTTGTAATTCTAAAATATATTTCATTTATTACTATTTATTTAAATTAATCCTCAAAATATTCAGTTTTCAAGGATTCAAAAAAAGCTTCCATTACTATGTTCTACCAATAATTTCCTCTAACAAATCAGCAACAATCTATATTCTCCTTCGTTTTCTATAGGTGCTCTATGAATACAAGGCAACACTTGTTGTTTTGGATGATCTACGGCCAGTCGCCAAAGATGCAATACGCCTAAATTAATAGGTTCTGCATCTTCATTTACCTTATAATGCAAATCAAAGTAATTCTCTTTCAAAAAGTTTTCGAATTCTTCCGTTGGTCCATCATGCAGTTCTTTGAGTTTTGACCTGATTTCTGGAATTAGAATTTTTTGTTCTGCCTGCGAATTAGAAATAATATCACTTGCCGCTCCATGATAAGTACATAAAAAAGTATCTGTTGCAATGGGCGAACGATCAACGTGAAATGAATATACATCAGTAGATATGAAATCAAATTCATCATCACGATCATAACATTTCAGCAAATTAAGAGAGGGCGAAGCTCCAAAATCAGTTAATAATTTTAAATCATTTAAGATTATTTCTCTTGCGATATTTCCTTTTTCGGATAGTTGGAGTGCGATTAGATCTTCAGGATAAACTTCTGTTATATTTTCTTTTAAACCTAGTTTGGTTACAATTTCGTTAAAATCTCCATCCAAATTTCTGTACCAGCATAACGCATTCATTTCACCTTTAAAATTAGTATGAACAAGCTGAGAGAAAGTAGATACTATACCAATTTGGTTGTTGTCAGAAAATGTATCGCTCATATTAGAATATTAAAAGACTCGTTATTTTATTCATTACAAAATTATGCAATACTAATCAGTTGCTGTATTTTTATAAAGATAAACTTTTGAAACTAACATCTTTTTGCTGCGAAAAGTAAAAGTATTCCAGTTGCTTATTAGATCAATTTTCGATGCTTTCGCTTGCTGGGATTTTCGAAGCTTACGATCCTATATCACCTTTTTTGTTATTTTTGATTAAATTTGAGAATATGAAACATATCACACTAAAAGAGTTAGCAGCACATTTGTATTTATCTCCATCAACCGTTTCCAGAGCACTTCGTGATGCCAAAGATGTAAATAAAAGTACGAAAGAAAAAGTACGATTTGCTGCAGAACAATTAGGCTATTTTTTTAATACTCCTAAGCTAGATGTGAAATCAAAAACTAAAACCATAGGATTTATAGTTTCTAAAACAACAACGCTTTTTTTTGCAAAAGTACTTGACGGAGTGCGTAAAATCCTTTATCCTCTAGGTTATAAACTGATTATTTTAGAATCGGATAATAATCTGGAACGCGAAAGAGAAAACCTTTTGCAACTTGAAGCTTTTAATGTTGATGGTATCATTATTAATATTTATAGTGATTATAATCTTTACACTTGTAAAGGAATTATAACAAGAGGTACTCCTGTTGTCTTATTTGGTAAAAAGCGTTCAAATGGATCCGAAAGCACAATAACAATTGCTAATGATCATATTACGGCTTGTGATGCATTTGAGGATTTAATAAATAGAGAAAACAATCGGGTAGCTTGCCTCATGGGATCTAAGGCAGAAAGAAAGATATGCGAACAGGCCCGTGATTATGATCGGATTTTGAATAAATTTAAAATTCAGGATTCATCACTTATTATAGAAACAGACGATTTACAAACTCAAGGAGGAGAGCTTGCCGTAAAAAAACTTCTGGAAGCAAATATTAAATTCGACAGCATTTTTGCCCTCTCCTTTTGGATGGCATACGGAGCTTTGTCTTATCTTAAAAAAGAGAATATCAAACTGCTCGAAAAAATTACTATAGTCGATTATTCAGGGCGTAAACTTACTAGTACTTATTCTATAGTAGATCCTCCAGAAATTGTTCTGGATCAGCCTCCGTTAAAAATAGGAGAAACCGCTGCAGAGTTGATAATTGACAAAATAGAAGAAAATTTGGTAAACCATAGCAACACCATTTCATTCTATCCCGGATTTATCGATATGACACCTCCGGAACACCCAATGGTACTATGTGCTGGTCGTGAATATCTGTACTTTTCTGAAAATTCTAAAAAAAAGAAACCAAAGAAAGAGAAAATTTTAACCAGTTATATATTTGAATAAGTCCATTTTTTTTACTGCTAATAGCTTCATCATCTTCATATAATCTCAAAACTAAAAATTAATTGAAAAAGATTAACAACAAAATAATTGTACTCCTTTTATCTATCGTGCTTTTTTCCTGCAAGAATGATCAAAAAATATCTGATGATAAACTAAAGAACGAAAACACAAATCAAAACATAAAAAAAGATAGCACCACAGTACAAGCTAACAGCAAAACTGCTACTCTATTTGAATTTAGTAACGAAGAGAATACTGAAATAATTAAGATATCTGCTACTGAAGCCAGTGATGACGATAAACTTTTTCTTGTTGGAGACAAGAATGTCCTTGTTGCATCAAAGTATACAAAAAATACAAATGAGGAGAAACTTGTCCTAAGAAACACTTTATTTTCTGATGAGTTTTATTATATCAATATTGATAAAAAAGCAGTACGAAAAAAAATTCAGAATACAGAATATTTTCTATTTGCAGTAATGGAATCTCCTAAAGGCAATGGAGATCCTGAATTTATTTTAAATTTTATTATGTTAAACATTCACGACCTAAAATTTTTTATCCTAAAATATACGGGAGAAGCAACTTTAAGATGTGATGAATGCATAGATGGTAGGTTTATAGAAAATGAAATCCTAGATTCAAACCCAACTATTAAAAAAGAATTATACGATTTTGCCAATAAAAGTAAATGGGTTTACAATCCTTCAGGAAAAGAAAAAGACATTAATTATTATAAAAATTATGAACAAAAATGGGAACAGGATAATACTGCAGGAAAGACAGAACCTACATTTCCTCATTCTATAAAAAGCACTTATTATACAGAAAATTTATTTCAATATACGGGAAACTATAATAAAGACGAGGTTATTGAAAATGCCGATTTTAAGATCGTTAGTTATTTTCGTAATAATATTATTGGTTACGACAAAAATAAAAAATTGTATTTTCCAATTATGGTAGAAACCTGTAATACAGGCTGTGATAAGAAAATAGAATTTATATCGAAAAATAAAATACTAATAATACCAACCGAAATTTCTTCTCAAATTGCTGATACAGTTAATCTAAATGAAATTGATTTTGATTAGCCTCGAGGAAAGCTTTCACTATTTTGAATTCTTATCACTATAATTAAAACAAGATCTTCATAAAAAAATTACGTTTTCGTCTTCTTTTTATCTTCATTTTCAGAATTCGGAACAAAGAATGGCTAATTGAGAACAATTTAGACGGAATTTCTAAAGCAGTTTCTAAATTTGAGTATTCAGGGAAAACAATATCTTTGACTATATTTAATCTGTTTAACTTTATACACAGTGAGAATTCATTTTAGTTTTTTTATATTTTTAGTAACCTTAACCTGCTTTGGACACCCTTCTTTCGAATCTTTGAAAAAAGACCTTGAGCAGAAAATAGTGTATTGTGATTTTAAAGAAGCATTACGTCTTATTAATAAAAACAGTGCATTTTATAAAGGCTCGCCGAAAATAGAACTGGACATCATGAAAATGAAAATCCTTACTGAACTGGGTTTGTACGACGAAGCCTTTAAGCTTTCTCAAACCCTGATCGCCAGTACTCAAACCAACGCAGAGCAGCAACTTAAAACACATGTAGAAAGGGCACTCATTTTTGAGATTAATGATAACTATCCCTCCTGCCTTAAAGAATTAGAGAAAGCTGAGGAACTTCTTTCTAAATACCCGCAGCTGAAATTAAAAAACTATACCAATTTCTTAATTCGTAAATCTTCCTATTATAGGGTGAGCGGCCATGCAAAAGAAGCGTACCAGTTGGCTTTGCAGGCAAAAGAATATGCTGCAGTTGTACATGACTCTATAAATATGCCGGTGGTTGAGCTAATTTTAGGACTTGGAAACCAGAAAACAAATCCTGAAAAAGAATTAAAGCATTATCAACAAGCACTTTATTTATACAAAAAGCAACGCCACTATGAAGCTGTTATTTCTATGTATAATAATTTGAGTTTCTTTTATCTGGACAAAAAGCAGTATCCTATTGCATATATATATATAGATTCTGCCTTGGCTGTGGTATCTAAATCAAATGTCCTGGATTATAAAGCCGATGTTTATAAGACTAAAAGTAAGATACTGGAAAAACTGCATAAAGCAGATTCTGCCCTTTATTACTACAAGATTGCATCAGAATATTATAAAAAATATTACAGCGAACAGCGCGATCTTAAAATTAAGGAACTTGAAACGCATTATAATTTTGAAAAAGAAAAAGCAGAAAAACAGTCCCTTAAAAAAGATATCAAAAACACCCGCATCTTAAACATCACCTTGCTTGTTTCGGTTCTTGTCCTGATTTTATTTACCCGCCAGCTGATGAAGAACAAAAGAAAAATCGAAAATCAGAAGAAAAAAATCTCTGAAAACAATACCGCTCTGAAAGTCAGCCTGGAAGGAAAACAGTTTCTGGTGCAGGAATTGAATCACCGTGTCAAAAATAATCTGGCTGTAATTTTAAGCCTGATTGATTTTCAAAAAGACCAGGGAAAAAATGAAGATTACAAAAACCAATTTGATGATCTTTACCAACGCATTAAAACTATAGTGATCGCTCATGAATTGTATACTTACAGCGTGAATCATAATGAACATGCAATGGTTGAAGTTCGAAATTATCTGGATAAGATTTTTGAAACCCACCAAAACAGCAACATCAGGACATTTACATATATAAATAATACCGAAGAGATTTATCTTACTGTAGATAAAATACTCTCATTGGGACTGCTTGTAAACGAACTGGTAACGAATTCTGTAAAACATGCCCAGCCTTCAGAAGACCTTATTTTACATCTGGAACTTATAAAAACGGATGTAAACGAAATAAAAGTATGTTATTCTGACAACGGAACTATCTTTAATTTTGAAAAAAATAATGATTCTCTGGGGCTTCTGATTATTGAAGGAATGGTAAAACAATTAAAAGGAAATTATACCAGAGAAAAAGCAGACTATAAAATCGTATTTCCAAATGACTGAACACAAAAGCAGAATACTAATCGTCGAAGATGAAGTTTTAATTGCACTTTCGTTAAAAAAAATGCTGGAACCTATTTTTACAGTCGAAACTGCACACAGCTATGAAGAAGCCAGAATGCTGCTCTCACATAAACTATTTGATCTTGCCTTAATCGACATTTCTCTTTCGGGAGATAAAACGGGACTTGATCTGGCAGGATTTATCAATGCCGGTATTTCGATTCCCTTTATATTTACCACAGCCCTGACCGATCCCGGCACTCTCGAAAAAGTTACTTCACTGCGGCCTGCCGCTTATCTTTCTAAACCCGTAGAAAAGGTAAACCTTGTTACTGCTATTCAACTGGCTCTGGCCAATGAAGATTCGATTTTTAAAATTGAGCTGGGAAAACAGATTTATTATTTTCAGTCGAAGGATTTTCTATTTGCCGAAGCAGATCATGTCTATGTTGAAATACATCTGACATCAGGCAGAAACCAGGTTTTAAGAACAACTATGACCTATCTTGAGGAAGTTTTTCCTGCTAAGTATTTCAAAAGAATTAACCGCAGTACTGCTGTAAATCCCTACCACGTTACAAAAATCATAAACGACAAATTATACATCGAAAATAAGATTTTTAAAATCTCCAAAAACTTCTGATTCTATTTCAGAACAAAAAAAATAGGTTTCAGAACATTTTTTTAATAATTGAATTACAAGTATTTAGTTTTAAACCTCCAAACTAAATCCTATATCATCTTTACCAGTGATAATGTAAACCAATTTTATGAAAACTACAGAAAATTTAAACCAGGCAGCACTAGTTAAAAGCTGGCCAAATGAGTTTGAAATTACTTTATCTGAAGATATAGAAAACCTTCAGATAAAAATTAATGATTATCAAATTTCTAAGGGACAGCCCTGGAATAGTAATCTCATTATTAAAAAATCATCTTCAAAGCATTGGAAAATATCAGTTGAAGCAGGAAGGCATAAAACTAAAGAGGTCGCAAACTGGTTTAAAAGCAAAATAACGGGAGGTGCAGCATTGGGCTGTGACACTACTACAGCTTTACCAAATGAACTTAATTTTTCATTTTCCTGTACATTGTCCTTTGTACTAAATGGATTACCTGTTTTATTTTCTAATATTATCATTGCACAAGGAAATAATGGCAGCAATAATTGGTGGATTGGCGGTGCTAATTTACAAGAACGAAACAACGGAAATTTTCTTTTTTCAGATAATAAACGCATTAAGCTAAATATTCATTGTTTTAATGTGAATGGATTTAATTTTAAAGTTTCATTAGGAGATTGGATGCACTCCTTATCACCGGATTCAACTATTACAAACCTAAGCATTCCAGGTACACACGATACAGGAACATATCATCTTTCCTCAGCCGATTTTGGAGCGCGATGCCAAAATTATGATATATTTCAGCAGTTAGAAGATGGGATTCGTTTTTTAGATATCAGACTTAAAAACAATGACGCAAATGCATCTGACCCGCTTCAGTTATACCATTCAATATATAACTGCAAAGTAAGCTTTGGAGAAATAATGAAATCATGCATTGATTTTCTGGCCCAGCATCCATCTGAAGTTATTTTAATGTCGGTAGAAAATGAAAAGAGCGGCCAAAAGATATCAAACAACTTTATAAAATACCTTCAAAAATACCCGAATTCTTATTATAAAGGTGATATTTTTCCCGTACTGGAACAACTACGGGGCAAAATCTTATTTCTCTACCGTTTTACATATGAGCCTGTAGCTGGTTTTGAAAATGATAAGGTTGGTATAATGTTTGGCCGCCCCTGGAAAGACAATGCTACTTTTGAATCAGCTAACGCGAAAGGGCAAAAATTTCAGATAGAAGATAACTACAAAGCTCATGATACCCATAAAAAAGCAGATTTAGTCGAGAAAAATCTGAAATTGGCCGCCAATACTGCTCACAACAACTCAAATCCCCTTTTTCTTACCTTCAATACTATTGGCATGGGTGGCCACACTCCTTACCAATATGCCTGGGGAGGTTTAGGTGTTAATCCAAAAATGAATCCCTGGTTAATGAAATACACATCTTACAGCGGCAAAAGATCTTTAGGGATTATTCCTCTTGATTTTTATAATAATGGAGGAAATGATAATGCTATCGAAAACGGGCTCTTAATCAATATTGTAAATTCTAATTTTTAGACCTGAATTATGAGAAGAATTATACTTTTATTGACAATTTTTTCAACCCTTATTTCAAATAAAGCAGAAGCCCAGCCTTACTATAATTTTCTCCATCCCTCCTCACCTGGAATTTATTCCGTTGGCGGCATAAATGTTGGATTTAATTACAATCCTAACGGCGGAAATGTATACATTGACCAAAGCTGTCCCAGTGTTTTGGGTTACAATGCTACTGATGGAGGCTATTTTACTTTTGGCTTTAATGTTCCAATTGCGGGGGTAAGAATTAGAGGAATCCGCCAAACATTTAATTCGAATACTAATATCGACATAAAAATAAATGAAGCATCATATACATTAAATTCGTCAAACCTTTCATCTTTTAGTGCCTGCAATTTTAACGCACAAGGTTCTATATCAAACGGAGATTTAGTTGGCGGCAATGGCATGATTACCATTACACAGTCAGGAATTACATCTCTTCAGGTACAAAATAATGGCGGTGATTATTGGATATTTGTTGTCGAAATCCTGCCTCTTGTTACCACAGCCAACACTCCATGTGCTGGCAGTACTCTAAACCTTACCTCTGATTTTTCGGGATTAACCAGCGGGATATCTTACAATTGGACTGGTCCGAATGGTTTTACTTCCAATCAAAAAAATCCCAGCATAGGCAATATTACCGCAGCTAGTGCAGGCATTTATACCGTTACAGCAAGCAATGGAACTGTAACAGCGAAACAAACTCAGAATGCCATTATAAATCCTATACCTGATGTAAACACTGTAAATGACCAGACATTATGCAATGGTTCTTTAACAAATGCAGTAAATTTTAGCAGCAATACAGCTCCGGTTACCTATACCTGGGCCAATAATAATACAACAGTTGGGCTTGCTGCTTCCGGTACAGGGAGCTTACCTGCCTTTACTGCGGTTAATAATTCCAGCCAGCCTGTTACGGCTGTTATTACAGTGACCCCAAAATATACCAGTAATGGCACATCATGTGAAGGCACGCCTAAAAATTTTAAAATTACCGTAAACCCTTCTCCTGCAATCCTCTCTCAGCCTATATCAACAAGAGTATGTGCTAATGGCAATGCTGCTTTCTCTGCAATTGTAAGCAATGTATCTACTTATCACTGGCAGGTCAATACGGGCTCGGGATTTGTCAATGTACAAAATACCGCGCCTTATTCAGGGGCATTCACATCAACTTTAAACATCACCAATGCCTCTGCGGCCGCTAACGGTTACCAATATAGATTAATTGCTGCAGGAACATGTGGTTCTGTCACTTCCGAAGAGGCAGTTTTGAACATCTCTACATTAAGCTCCAATGCAGTCGTGGATAATGTCAGCTGCAATGGAGCGTCTGACGGAAGTATAATTATTAACCCGTCAGGCGGAATCTCCCCTTACACATTCAGTTGGGATGGAGGTTCTACTGCAAAAGAAATAACAGGACTTATTTCCGGAACTTATAAAGTAACAATAACAGATGCTAATTTATGCAGTCTTACAGAGAGCTTTACTATTACCCAGCCAAATGCTTTTACAGCTACTCAAAGTCAGATCGATGCCACTTGTTCAACTGATGGTCAGGCTGCGGTAACTGCTATTGGCGGTACTACTCCTTATACTTATTTATGGTCACCATCTGGTGCAACAACTGCAATAGCAACAGGACTGAAAGCCGGAAATCACAGTGTTTTGATTACAGATGCCAACGGATGTACTATAACAAAAACATATATAATTACGACAACTAACACATTAGTTGCAAACGCTTCAAAAACTGATGTTTTATGTAATGGCACATCAACAGGTTCTGCTACAGTAGTGCCAAGTGGAGCTCCCGGACCTTTTACTTATACATGGTCACCATCTGGCGGAAATGATGCTGTTGCCAATAATCTTGCTGCCGGAAATTATTCTGTGACTATAAAGGCTTCCGGTGGATGCTCAATTGTAAAAAACTTTACAATCGCAGAACCTTCTGCCTTGAAAGTAGAAAAATCCCAAACTAACGTTTCGTGTTATAATGGAAATAATGGTTCTGCTTCGGTAATCGTTACAGGCGGAACAGGCCTTTATAACTATTCCTGGGCGCCATTTGGTGGTAATTCAAATACCACATCGGGACTAACTGCCGGCTCTTATACTGTAACAATTACCGATACAAACAATTGCAGCACAACTGAAACAGTCGTAATATCGCAGCCTGAAAAGCCCGTTAGTCTTAGCACTTTGGCAGCAGCAAACATTACAATTGATAGTGTACTGCTTTCCGGAATTGTTTCTTCTGATGTAAATACTGATAAGGGAGAATGTCTGACAGAAGTCGGTTTTGTATATGCCGCTCATACAAATCCCTCCATAAATGATACAAAAATTAATATCACATCTGCTTTGGGAACATTTACAAGTTCTTTATCAGGACTTAAAGGAAACAAAACGTATTATGTAAAAACTTATGCCATAAACAGCAATGGCTTTATAAATTATGGAAACGAAGTAAGTTTTACAACAGAAAAATATACTCTGACTATAACTGCCGCTTCCGGACATATCAAAGTTTACGGTACTACAGATCCTGTATTTAATTATACAGCTTCCGGATTTGAAAACGGAGACACAAATGCTATAATCACAGGACTACTTTCCAGAGATTCCGGAGAAAATGCAGGAAAGTACAACATCAAATTAGGAACTATAAGTGCTGGTGCAGACTATACAATTGTCTTTACTGGGGCAGAATTTGAAATCACTAAAGCAAATCAAACTATTACCTGGAATCAGACTTTAGAGTTTGGCTGTGAAAACGCTGATAAAGTAACCCTCAGCGCAACATCCAGCAGCGAACTGCCAGTTTCATACCTTATAACAGATCCTGCGATTGGATCAATTTCCGGTACAGATCTTCAGGTTATAAACTCTGGAAGTGCTTCTATTACGGCTTATCAAAACGGGGATCAAAATCATAATCCGGCTCCTGCGGTGATTAAACCTATTGAAGTAAGCCAATCGGGACTAATTACGCAACAATGGGAAGATGTATTATTTTTTAATAATAAAAGTGCCAATTTTATCTCCTGGCAATGGTACAAAAACGAAAATCCAGTCTCTGGGGCAACACGCCAATATTACAGTGAAAGTCAGCCCTTAAATGGATCTTATTATGTGATTTCTACAGATAAAGAAGGGAAATCAATAAAATCATGTCCGATTGAAATAACAGGAACTTCCTTTACTAAAAAACTAAAAATTTATCCTAATCCAGCCAGACCATTAAACCAATTTACTTTAGAATGTGATTTTAGCGAATCTCAACTGAATGGAGCCCAGATTACCATTTTTGACATTACTGGAAAATTAGTTCAGACTATTTCAAATGTAAAAACTCAAAACCAAATTACCGCTCCTGCTCAGTCAGCTATGTATGTTATCGTTCTTTCGCTGAACAACAATCAGAAAAAAACAATCAACTTATTGGTTAAATAAAATGAGATTTAATTTAAAATTAAAAACAATGAAAATTAAAATCACCATAGCAATAATTGTATTGTTTAGTGTCACTATAAAAGCACAGGAAATTAATATTAAAATCAACGGAGGGCCATCCGGAATTTTATATGACAGTAATTTGGGTGAAGGAAAACTAAAATTTGGTGGAGGAATAGGTGTTGGATATACCTATTTCTTCAGCGATCATTGGGGAATTTCCACTGGAATTGATGTTATATACAATCAGAATAGTTTTGAATTAAATGATGGAAATACGATCACAACTTATGAAGTCGATGATCAGACTTCTGCTTTTGAATATCGTGTAACTCCTTCAAAATACAAAGAAGACCAGCATTTTATTTCTGCCGCGATTCCGCTTCTTCTGCAATACAGAACTGCAGTTGCTTATAAAACTCAACTGTATTTTGGATTTGGAGGAAAAGTCCTTTTTCCGGGAAAACAAACTGTAAAAGCTTCTTCTTCCCAATTACAATTAAGTGGCTATTATCCTGATTTAAATCTACTGGTTGATGATCTGCCTGTACACGGATTTGGTACAGTAAATAATTGGCAGGATAAAACTTCTGTAAGTTTGCAGACTTCATTTTTAGTAAGCCTGGAAACGGGACTGTCTTTTACTTTAAAAGAAAAAACAAAACTTTATACCGGAATATATCTTGATTATGGTCTTTCTGATATGGCAAAAAACACTCCCGATCAAAATATTGTCTCTTACAACCCAAACGGAATCGACAATATTCAGGCGAAAGGTGTAATTGGAAATAAGAAAATTGTTCAGGAAAGCCATTATTTATCAGCAGGCATACAAATTAAATTAGGTTTTTCTTTAGCAAAAGATAAACAACAGCCAGTTCAGCCTAAAACAGAAGAAATAACTTCTGCGATGCCAGCCCAACCTGTTCAGGAACCTTCAGTTCAAAAACAAGTAGTTGAAACTGCTCCGTTGCAAAAAGAGCTGACCATAGAAGAACGTAACTATATCGAAAAACAGCCTCTTGCATTTCAGGAAATTGGAAATACAAACGTAACGCCTGAACTTGCTGTAAGATTAGATCAAATTGCTAAAATTCTTAATTCGAATAAAGACACAGAATTAACTATTACAGGATATACGTGTAATATAGGGACTGAAGCCCGCAATCTGGAAATTGGAATGCAGAGAGCCCAGAATGTAGCAGATTATCTAAAAAATAAAGGAATAAACTCTAACCGTATGCTTCTATTCTCAAAAGGAGAAAGCGAACCTTTAGTTCCAAATACTCCTGCAGAAAATAAACCGCTTAACAGAAGAGTTAAACTTGAAATAATCGATAAAAAATAATCTCTTAATACCGCTATAAAACAATAAGAATCAAACTATTTAGGCAATCTATTAAATTACATTTCTTTTAAGTTAACTTCTTTTTTCTCCCCATCTTTATCGATGGTTACACGCTTCTCGATACTAGCCTTATCAATATAGGATTGTCTGGCTGTACCGTAATTTGTTGACGAACCCGTATAACCCCAATAGTTATAATAATTCGTATAGCCGGACACATAGGAATAGTTGTAAGAGTTAGAAAAATCAAAGGTGGCCATAACAACATAAGTAGCCGGCATTAGATCTGAGAACTCAAAATGTCCCTGATCATCATAAACTTTGGCTTTTTTAACCGAATAACCAAAATCAGCATTCAAAGGAACTTCCGGCATTTTTTTCTGTTTGCGAATTTTCTTGTTCACTTCTACCCACTCCTCATAATATGCCGAACTTGGAAAAAGTGTAATCTCTGTGCCCTTTGGCGCATATTGTTTCTTAGCTGTATTCACCAATCCGCCTAATTTTTTACCGGAATCCGATCTTGCATAAGCTGTTCCAATAATTACACTGCTGCCTTTAGAAATCTGTTGGGCCGCTTCTTCTTTATTGAATTTGTTTTTAATAGGCTGATAGTCCAATTCCTCATTGACTGTAATTTCCCACATCCCTTTTCCCATCGACATTTCCCTCTGCCATAGACGATGATCTTTTTTGTCTACAATATAATTATAAATGGCACCGGTACTTTCTTCTGATACTGTCACAAGCCATGTTTCGTGCTTACCGGTTCTTGGAGAATTGTAGATAAAGCTTTTTACCTCCTTGATGCTATAATATTCAACAAGAACATCAGACTCATCATTATAATAGAATTGTGGAATGCGGGCTTTATAACCTACATCTAATGGCAATGTTCCTATTAAATGATCGGTCCAGTTCCAGTCAATATATGGCTCTTTTGGATGCAACTTCAGTTTTTTATCCTTTTTGGTTTTCTTAGAATAGTAATTACCCGTAATCGTCTCAGCAAAATTGAGATTTAGTTTTGTTTCCTTTCCGTCGCTGGTATAACTGATAGGTTTCAACGTTTGCGGATCTGCCACACTGGTGCGCACGCTAGTTCTCGAATTGTCTTTTGGAGTGTAGGAATTAGTCAAACTCAATTGATTATTTTCCGCAACAATATCATAAGTCAATGTTCCCTGTTTTGTCCAGCTTGTATCTTTTACATAGTACACGGTATAGATCGATTTTTCGTGTTTGATGTATTTGGTATTGATATCCTTGCTGCCGGGTGCAATTGTCTTTTGACCGAATGCAACAAACGGAAGAAGACTCATCACATAAAGAAGTTGTTTTACCAAACTTGCTGTTTTATTTTTTAAAAATGCTAATTTTATTACTAAAGAACCCTCTATACTCTTACCTCTCATTGTGTGTTTTTTTGATAACAACAAATTTAATAATGTGAGATATAAAAAACAATACCTGATTCCATGACTATAGCTGTATTGTTAAATAATAAAAAGAATATTTTAATGTCTAGCAATTTGTAGGTGTATAAAACACAATGTATTTTTCAATTACTTTATTTGTTTGGCTATTCTTAGCTTTAATTTTGTAAACATATTTGGTTAGAAAAAATGTAATAATTGATTTATCAACCGATTTAGCATTCTTGATTTCATTTAACCATTCAGGTCCGCAATGTTTTCCTACAGCAAATTTTAATTCTTCAATAGTGAAGTTTATTGGATAATCTGTCTTTGACTCAATGTATACAAATTTCATGTCTTCTCTGTCAATTTTAAGCTTGCTCCATTTTGAAGTGTAACTTTTCCAGTCTTCCAAAACACAAAGCGGCTCTTCAACATCTTGATGTGTATTCATTCCTGTTTTTATTTCAAATTGTCCATATAATTCTATTTCATCAAATGCAGTTTTTTCAATTTTAAATGGTTGGTCAAGCATATAACCTGGATCAAGGGTAAAAAAAACTGTATCTTGTTTAGTTTCATAAATTCTATCATTTGGATGTTCGTCTCCCCAACTCAAATCATAATCTTTCATTGAAATAGTTAAATTAGAGAATTTAATTTGAATATATTCTTTTGAATTATTTGTAGTTTCTTTTTTTGCACACGCTAGTTTTTCTTCCTGTTTGATTGAAACTTCTTTATTATTTAATTTTTTGTCTATTGATTTTGTTGTTTTATTACAAGAAAAAAACAGAAAACATAGTATTAATATTTTGAGCGTAATTTTCATAATGGTTACGAATGTTGAGCATGAATTAAACAAAACTGAATACAAAAAATGATAGAATTTTATGATATTTAGAATTTCGAAGAAACAAAAAAAAGCGCAAAGTCAGTGACATTTGCGCTTTTTTATTATGAAAAATACCGTTTTGAAATGAACATCAATAATTATTACAATTCTGACTTTAAATCGATTTTACCTTTCTGAAGTCCTTTACCTGTTACTTCCAATTGTATTGCTCCTGCAGTTTTAATTGCTTTAACCAAGACTACCAATTTACCGCTGAAAAGCTTCATTTTATTGTCATGAAATATTTCTAATGAAGTAGCATCGCCATTACAAGCAGCTCTGTACGTTGCAGCGCCCGTTACTTTAAAATTTAGTTCATTAACTGCTGTAGGACAAGGAATTCCGTTTTTATCTACCACCGAAACAGTTACAAAAGAGATATCATCACCATCGGCTTTGATCACTTTTCGATCTGCTTCCAGAATAATTTTATAAGGATCTCCGGCGGTTTTAACCTCGCTTTCAGCAGCTATTTTTCCATTCGAATCAAATGCCACCACTTTTACAGTTCCGGGTTCGTATTTGACATCATTCCACATTAAACGATAACGGTTTTGCGGAGTTGAATTGTTTTTTTTCTGAACACCCATACTTTTTCCGTTTATGAAAAGTTCTGCACTGTCATAATTGGTATAAACAAAAACCGGAGTAATTTCTCCTTCTCTTCCTTTCCAGTTCCAATGCGGCAAGATGTGAAGCGTTTTATCTTCCTTATTCCATCTGCTTCTGTACAAATAAAAACGGTCTTTAGGAAGTCCTGCTAAATCAGAAATTCCAAAATAAGAACTTCTTGATGGCCATTTTTCATCATAAGGCGTTGGTTCTCCTAAATAATCAAAACCAGTCCAGACAAATTCGCCAATAACCCACGGTTTATCATCCTGAAGCACAAAATCTTCATCAGGAACATTCGACCAACTGCAAGCTTCAAGATCATAAGACGAAGATTGTAGATCATCGTATTGTTTCTCTTTTTGCTGTACAACAGGAAATTTATAAATTCCTCTTGAACTCACTGTAGAAGCAGTTTCTGAACCTAAAATAAATCCTTGTGGAAATGATTTATAAGCTTCTTCATAAAGATGCACTCTGTAATTCAAACCCGGTACATCCAATAAAGCCCCAAAACCGGATTCCATAGTTTGTTTTACCTGATCCATTCCAACTGTTACCGGACGCGTAGGATCTTCTCTATGAAAGACATCTTGTAAAAATTTAGCTCTTGTTAAACCCTCTGCACCATATTGATCCGGAACTTCATTTCCTGAACTCCACATTACAATACAAGGATGATTTCTCGTAGCTCTCACTAAATTTACAATGTCTTTTTCTGCATATTCTTCAAAAAAGCGATGATATCCGTTTTTCACTTTTGGCTTTGCCCATTCATCAAAACTTTCAGCCAGAAACATAAATCCCATTTCGTCAGCCAACTCAAGCTGTTCAAAAGAAGGCATATTATGAGAACTGCGAATTGCATTACATCCCATATCTTTCAGAATCGTAAGCTGTCTTCGAAGCGCCGCTTTATTGACCGCAGCACCAAGCGGACCAAGATCATGATGCAGACAAACTCCTTTAAATTTAGTTACTTTTCCGTTAAGGCTAAATCCTTTATTGGCTTCGTATTTAATTGATCTGATACCAAATTTTATATTTTGTTCGTCTTTTAAAGTTCCGTCGGCAGCGTATAATTTAGTAATCGCTGTATACAAATAAGGTGTTTCAGGACTCCATAAATGAGGTTTTGCAACATCAATAGCTTGATGAAATTTTCCGTCTTTTATTTCTGTCACTTTCTGTGTTGCTACTGTAGTATTAGCTGCGTCTTTTATTTCCGTTACCATCGACAAATTACTGCCATTAACTTCAGCTTTAAGATCAACAACAGCGCTGTTTTCTTTGATGTCCGGAGTGGTAATAAAAGTTCCCCATTGTACAAAGTTTTCCTGTTCTTTTACTACAATACTCACGTTTCTGTATAAACCTGCTCCGGGATACCATCTTGAAGAAAATGGTTCATTAGTCAATTTTACAGCCAGTACATTTTCTGATCCGGCTATTAAATCTTTCGAAATATCAATATAAAAATAGCTGTATCCGTAACCCCATTCTCCTACCTTTTTTCCGTTTAAATAAACCTGAGGTTCGCTCATGGCGCCTTCAAAAATAAGAAGTGCTTTTTTTCCTTTTTTAAACTCCGGAATAGAAAACGTATTGCGATACCAGCCTGTACCAATATGCGGAAGCGCACCGGTACGACCTGTTTTTTCTGTAGGCACTTTTTCTCCGTTTTGTTCAATTGCCGAAACTTGTTTGTCCCATTCTTTATCAAAAGGTCCGTAAATGGCCCAATCGTGCGGTACACTGACTTTTTCCCATTTCGAAGTATTAAATTTTATCGAAGATGCATCTTCTTTTACTTCCTTAGAAAAGCGCCAATTGTCTTTTAAAATAACAGTCGTTGATTGTGACATCATTTTTCCGGAAGAAAAAACCAGAAGAAATACGAATAATATTGATCTAAAAATTAATTTCATTTTATGTTTTATTTTTTCACCCTTAAGATATTAAGATCATTTAGCTTTATGAAACTTAATATCTTAATGGTAAAATTTAATTTTTAATTTTTAATTTTTAATTTTTAATTTAAAAAATTTCTATTCTTTAAAAGCATCCAATGCCGGCGACGGTTTCCCGTCAGAAAGCCAGGCATTCAATTGATAACCGCTCCAGCTTTTTTCGCCTTGTGGTTCCCAATAAATAACACCTAATCCTTTATTATCAGGCACGCTTTTTACCGCTTTTATAGTAGCTTCAAGCATCTCTTTAGTGTTTTGTACTTGTTCGAAATCACCACCAACTTCAACCACCATCACTTCTTTATTGTAACGGGAAGCCATGTCTTTTAGATTATTTTCTAAATCTAATATAGTACTTTGATAATCAGTTTTGATCCAATACGGATAATACGATAAACCAATTACATCATATTTTACCTTATTTTCAGTCGCTTTGTCAAAAAACCATCTGAATTTTTCACTTTTATTTCCTTCATCCAAATGAACAATTACTTTAATTTTTGGATCGATCGCTTTCGTAGCTTCATATCCTTTATCCAGTAATTGCGCCAGCTGACTGAAATTATCTGTACTGCCTTCCGGCCAAAGCATACCGCCTGGGATTTCATTTCCAACCTGAACCCATTCCGGCGTTACTCCTGCTTTTTTCAGCATTTTCAAAACGTCATAAGTATGCTGATAAACATCGGTTAACAATTCCGGAAAAGAATGTTTTGCCCATGCAGCAGGTTTATTTTGTTTGCCGGGATCTGCCCATGAATCGCTGTAATGAAAATCGATCATGATACGCATTCCCATTTTTTGCGCACGAACTGCCATAACAACCGTTTCTTCCGGACTGCAATGTCCGCTGGCTTTATCATTATTCGGGTTTACCCAAACACGTAAACGAATGGTGTTTATTCCTCGGTCTTTTAATAATTGCAGACAGTCTTTTTGAGAACCGTCTGCATCATAAAATTTATAGCCTGTTGCTTCCATTTGTGGCAGCCAGCCTACATCTGCTCCATTTGAAAAGGAGTTTTTTTCGCTAATCATTTTTGGTTTACAAGAAGTAAATGCAAGTACCATTAGCATTAAAAAAGATCCAATTTTAAGTGATTTTTTCATATTTTATTCTTTACTGAAAGCCTGCATTACTGATAAGGCATTGTTATCAAAACTGTATAAAGCCTGATTTTCGAATGTAGAACCGCTTGTCGATTGTGGCCCTTTAAAAGCAACCCACTCGCCTCCCCAATACGCAAATCCCTGTCCGAATTGGGATGCTTTTACGATGTTTTTAATATCCGTAACAAAAGTTCTTTGTCCCGCCGGAGTTGCCGGATAACCCGCTACCAACTGATCGTTTGTTCCTACAATATTATTCGTCTGGTCATTATGCAATAAAGTAAAAGGATAAGCAGTTTCTGCAATCAGGACTTTTTTACCAAATTTCTGTCCCAAAGCATCAATAGTATTTTTTACTACTGTTAAGTCTTTACCGTGCCAAACCGGATAATACGATAACCCGATATAATCGTAATCGATACTTTTCATTTTAGTAAAAAACCAATCCGTTGCACCGCCATCTACACCTGCATAATGAATCATTATTTTTGTGTTGGGCGCTTTACTGCGAACTGCTGCGCTAGCCGCAGTTAATAAAGCGATACATTGTTGTTCGTTACTGATTAGATTTCCTTGTGGCCACAATAATCCGCTATTGATTTCATTCCCAATTTGAATAATATCCGGATTGATTTCTGTCATTATAGTTGATGTATAATTGGTAACGGCTGTTTTTAAATCAGCAAAAGATAAATTTTTCCATTCTTCAGGAACGGTTTGTTCTCCCGGATCTGCCCAATTATCAGAATAGTGAACGGTAAGCCAAACTCTTAAACCGGCTTGTCTTGCTTTTTGTGCCAATTGTTTTACTTCACTTAAACCGGAACGACCGTTTACAGGATTTTTCCATAAACGAATTCGGACGGTATTACAACCTGCATTTTTTAGTGTTGTAAGCATTGGTTCGGCTTTGCCATTGCTGTAAAATTTAGTTCCCAAAGATTCCATTTGAGGAAGAAAAGAAACATCTGATGCTCTGATAAAAGTATCCGTTGCATCCGGCGGATTCACCGCTTCTGTATCGGCCGAATCATTATTCGAGCACGAAAACTGAATCGCAGTGATCGCAATTAACCCAAGAATTTTTATATATTTTTTCATGATAGGAGTTATAATGATTGAAATTTTGAATTTAGAAGAAGCCTCAAAATAAGCTGAGGCTTCTCTTTTTTTTTAATTCAATTATGGAGTTGCAATGAATGTATAACGACCATCTAAGTCATTGAACCAGATTTCATATTTTCCAGCTTCAACAATAATATCTCCGCCATTATCACCCCAGCTTACATCCCATCCGCCATTAGCTTTAAACTTCATTTTTCCGGCTTTTAAAGTTTGTGTAACTTTCCAGATATGTCCATCAAAATCAGATTTCACTAAAGGAACATCCATATTCCATCCGGTGTCATCGCCTGTTAATACAGATCCTGTCAAAGTAATTGTGGCATACGTTGTCATTGGTCCTGTATATGGCTCAATTTTATAGGTTAGTTCTTCAAGATTAAGTTCAAAACTATAATAACCTGAAGTTGCTGTAGGGAAAACCCCCGGATCAGTATCGCTTTCTGTTGCTCTGTATTGTACTTTTGCACCATTTGTTCCGTAAGCCGGAGCCCAGAATCCAATTTGTTCAATTAATTTAAAACCATCTTTATTAAAAAATCCTGTATAATAGAACTTTGCCGTTTCTTTTGTATCTCTGTAAATTGGCATATTGTTGCTCGTTACACTCCATCCTGCAGCGGTTCCAGGTCCTACTAAAAACAAATCAATTTTAGGGAATACACCTCTGTAAGGCGTTAATGCAATAGTGATTGGCGTAGAAAGTTTTGGCTCAGAAAGTGTTGTTCCAACCGTAGATTTAATCCTAACATCGATTGTTCCTTCAACATCAGGCGTAAGCCCCAATTCAAGTGCTTTTGCATTAAGTTCTGCTACTGTAATACTGGCATGAGTAGAAGTCGAAGACGTAATATCTACGGGAGCTGCAAATTCTGTATTACTCGCTGCAAACTGTACGGTATAAGTAACGATAGTTGGTGTACCGTAACTCACTTTTTCCCAGGTAAAAGTCAGGGCAGTATTGTTAGGCGTGTCTTTATTTAAAACAGTCGAAGAACCATTATCAGGTGTAATTATAGAGAAAGCAGCTTCCTGAGGCTCAAGGATCATCAAATCTGTTTCGTTTTCACAAGACCAAAGTCCTGTAACTAAAGCAATAGCTATAAAAATTTTATATATGTGTTTCATTTTTTGTATCGTTTATGTTAAAAAAAAAAGTTTTAGTAACCCGTGTTTTGAGTCAGATTTCTATTGGCTCCCAATGATCCTTCCGGAATAGGGAAAACGCTCATGTAAGCCGGAATCGAAATTCCTTTTGAAGAGTTTCCTTTCCACGCCCAATTGTAAGATCCTCCGGTATATTTTCCAAAACGAATTAAATCTTGTCTTCGGTGTGCTTCCCAATGTAATTCACGCGCTCTTTCGTCAATTAAAAAATCAAGTGTTAATTCGCTTAAAGTAATGTTTCCAATAGTCGAATTACTATTCGCTCTTTGTCTTAAAGCATTTACATAAGTTAATGCCTGAGCAGTTGTCCCGTTTCCGCCTCTTAAAGTCGCTTCTGCGTACATTAAATATACATCGGCTAATCTGAATAATGGGAAATCAGTATCAGCATAAGTAGAACTGATTCCGTTTACTCCTGCGGTAGTTTTATTCGAAAATTTAGATAAAATGTAACCTTGTGTTTTTACACCAATATCTTCAATATCAATAGATCTTTGTTTTGCAGGATCGCCCGCAACACCTTTCCCTATAGTATTTCTTGTGTCTTGGCTGAATTTTACACCATCAAATTTTTGCGCAAATTCTTTTCTTATTCTAAGTGCTCCAGTCCAACCGCCAATTCCAAAATCGGCACCATTGTTTTCCCAGGCACCAATTTGTCCGTTTGTTAAAACCGTTGTTGCGCCCCAGTTTTGAGAAACTGCTCCATCTGACTGGATTCCGAAAATAATTTCTTCTGAGTTCTCGTTATCTGCTTTAAAATTGTCCAGGTATTTTGGTTTCAAAGTATAACCGCCTGCAATGATTTCGTTACACATTGTAATACAGTCATCAAAACGATTCGCCTGAACATAAACCTGAGCATTCAAATACATTTTTGCCAAAATCATACGCGCCATAGATTGATCTAATCGTCCGTATTCATTTGTTCTGGCTGCTTTTAAATCTGGTAAAACTGCTTTTAATTCACTTTCGATAAAATCAAATAATTGTTTTCTGTTAAACTCAGGTCCGGCAAAATTTACAGGATCATTTTCGGTATACATTGGTGCTTTTCCAAATAAATCCATCATGTTATAATACGCATACGCTCTTAAAACACGAACTTCTTTACGCCAAAGTGCAATATCTGCCAGCGTTGTAGCATTTGTAATACCTCTTGAACTTAATTTTTCAGGCGTGCTCTGACGCAAAAATTCGTTGGCATACGAAACAGAAACCATGGTTCTGCTAAACATTCCCAGAATAACAGGATTTGCCGGTGTCCAGATATTACGTTGTAATTCTGCTGTTCCTCCGTCATTTTCATAACTCCAAACCAGTTCGTCTGTCGTTAATTCCTGCATGTATAATAAACATCTTGTAAACTGGCTTGTTCCTGCATCTACACCTTCAAGCGAAGAATTATCTGGACCCAAAACTCCCGTTAAAGTTAAATTTCCGTAAACTCCTGCGAAAGCCTTTTTGTATCCGTCCGGAGTCGAAAATAAAACATCAGACGAAAGAACGTCATCATCTTCAGAGACTACGTTTAAGTCATCTGTACAAGAATGAAAAACGGTAGTCAATGCTAAAATTGTTATTAAAATATATTTTTTCATCTTTTATTAAAATTTAAGATTAAGACCAAATAAAACAGATCGTTGTCTAGGATAAATTGTTTTGTCTACACCGTTATTAGTAATTTCAGGATCTAAACCGCTGTATTTTGTAATAACAAAAACGTTCTGAACTCCAGTCGAAAATCTTAACGATGCTTTACTGTTTAACCAGTTGTTTAAAGTATAACCTAACGTAATGTTGTCCATTTTTAAGAAAGAAGCATTCTCGATATAAAGATCTGATAATACAACACTTGAAGTAGTCTGAAAATTAGTATCTAGTATCTGAGACGGAACATTACTTAAGACCCCACCGTTTTCCATAGCATCATATTGTGCTCTGCTGGCATCTACGGCATTGTAAATTCGGTTACCAATACTGGCTCTTAAATTGAATGAAAAATCGAATTTTTTATAATTCATATTAGATGCAAATCCTAAAGTAAAATCCGGATCAGGATTATTATAAATGTATTTATCTGAATCATTTCTAATATTATCACCATTTAAATCTGCAAAAGCACCTTCGATTGGTTTTCCTTCATTATTGTATAATTGTTTATAAACATAGAAAGAATAAGGTGTGTAACCTTCTCTGAAAATTTGTCCCGGAGTTCCCGTTCCTGCAATATTGTCTCCTAAAAAGATATCACTTCCGTTTACCAGATTTTTGATTCTTCTTTCGAATTTGGCAATATTAAAATTCATATTCCAATTGAAATTCTCTGTTTTAATGGCATTCGCGTTAAGCGTAAACTCGACCCCTTTTGTGGTAAAGCTTCCTACGTTTTGATACACACGGTTAGAGAAATTACTACCATCAGAGATTGCTGCATTTACCAATAAATCTTTCGATTCTTTGTAATACACATCAAGTCCGGCAGATAAACGATTGTCTAAAAATCCAAAATCAAGACCTGCATTGTACGAAGTAGTTTCTTCCCATTTCAAATTGTTTGTTCTTTTTGAAGGAAGTGCAACCGGAACCGGACTTGTACCAAAATAGTACTCAGAGTTTCCGCTACCCACCTGATATTTCTGCAAATATCCATTTGGCTCAGGAATATCTTGTTGTCCTGTAATACCGTAACTTAATCTTAATTTTAAATCCGATAATACGGTACTTTCTTTAAAGAAATCTTCTTTGATTTTCCATGCAAAAGCTACAGAAGGGAAATTCCCCCAACGGTTTGCTTCTTCAAATCTTGAAGAACCATCTCGTCTGTAAGAAAGCGTTAATAAATATTTATCTCTAAAATTTAAGTTTGTTCTGGCAAAGAATCCTAATAAAACTACATCTGTATCCAAAGTTGTTTCAGGAAATGTTGATGGTAAATCCGGGTTTAGGATATTACCGGTTTCAAATTTTGAACTTTGAAATTTTTGATAGGAATAACCAGCTGTCGCCTCAAAATTCAATGATTTAAAAGTTTTATTATACACTAAATAAGTATCTAATAATTTATTTTTTCTAGTGGCTTCTGTATATTCATTTGTACCATACGGAATGTTGTTGTTTGACGGAGCAGAACCTGCATCAGCACCAACCAATCTTCTTCTGTCTCCATTCGATTCATCATAACCAACATTTACAACGGCTCTTAAAGCAGGTAAAAAATGGAATTTATAATCCATTTCAAAATTTCCAAAAATTCTGTCATTCGTTCCTCTGTCATTGGTGTTCAACAATTGCGAAACAGGATTTCTTGCTGCGGTTGAAACTAAAGGATAATTTCCGTTAGAATCAATTCCGGTAGTATATTCAAAATAACCACCATAAGGCGCACCTTCAACTTTTATGGGCTGAGTCGGGTCAAAACCAATAGCAGCTCCTTCAACAGCATCTGTAAATCTGTTTTTTTCGTTGGTATAATTCGCCGAAAGTCTCAATTTTAAATGATTGTCAAGGAAAGCAGGATTCATGACTAAACCAACCGTATTTCTTTTGAAATTATTCGTCAAACGCAGACCTTGCTGATCTGTATTTCCTAAAGTCAAACTCGTTGGAATAATATTGAATAAACTTCCTCTTATGGCTAAACTTTGATCGATTGTTCCGGTGTTTCTGTAAATTGCTTTTTGCCAATCTGTATTTGCAGTTCCCAGTTTACTTAAATCATCGCTTCTTCTGTCTGCGATAACACTTCTAAACTCATCTGCACTAAAAACATCTACCGTTTTAGTCAGCGTTCCTGCGGCATATTGTACATTATAATCTACAGATAATGTTTTGCTTCCTTTTTTGGTCGTGATAATAATAACACCATTTGAAGCGCGAGAACCATAAATTGCAGAAGCCGATGCATCTTTTAAAACCGTAATAGATTCTACTGTTGCAGGATTTAATGAAGCTAAAAACGAAGAAGATCCTGTATTTGTAGTATTATCAAGAGGTAATCCGTCGATAACAATAAGAGGATCATTACTTGCAAAAAGCGAACTTCCGCCTCGAATTCTGATTTGAGAACTAGAACCCGGAGCACCCGTTGAATTTACGGTTAAACCGGCAACTCTACCATTAAGCAGGTTTTCTGTAGTAATATTATTTCCTTTGTTAAAGTCTTTGGTCGTAAGTGCGACAACAGATCCTGTCGCATCTTTCTTTTTCACGCTTCCGTAACCTACCTGAACCACTACTTCTTTTAGTAAGTTAGTATCTTCTTCGAGATATACGGTTATGTTTTTTTGTCCGGCAACCGGAATAGTCTGATTGGAATAACCGGTATAAGAAAACGTAATCTGGCTATCTGCTTTTACTCCGGATAATTTAAATTTTCCATCAAAGTCGGTAGAGGTACTAATGTTTGCCCCTGATACTTTTATGTTTACTCCTGGTATGGGCTGTTTGGATCCTTGTTCCAAAACAACACCGCTAATAGTGTTCTGAGCAAAAACACAAAAAGGAAGTAAGAGTAATAAAAGTAAAAATTTGTTTTTAATTCTTTTCATACTTTTTTAATTGGGTTGGTTTAAGTTAGTGTTGGTTACAAAATGATTGCAGAATTTTATAAGTCAGGACTATAATCTGCTTTTTAAAATAAGTCTAGTGTTTAGGAAAGTGTTTCCCGTTGTAAATTGTAATTGAAGTGTTGGTCATGTTTAAATTGTTTTTGGTTACGATAATTGGTTAGTTTGTTTTGGTTGACTTGTTATGGTCGAAAAATAAAGTAGTATTACTCAAACGTTATAGCTTATCAACTGACTCTGCAAATTAAATACAGAGCAAGCTATTTAGACAGGGAAAAATTCATTTATAAAAGGGGACAATTTCGTAAAAGTGTCTCTACAACACTTCATAAAAACATATTATCTATTTTTTTGGTTTAAAAAAAATCAAAATATCAATAATTAAGCTTTAAAATAATCGATTTAATAATCAAATCGTTTGTAGGTTTTAACCGGTATATTCTCAAAAAAAACTACGGAAAAGAAAAAAATTATACCGCAAAGAGCGCTAAGTTTTTTTACTCTTAGCTTTTAAAAAGGACAAAGTTCGCAAAGCTTTGTCTTCATTTAGCTTTGCGAACTCTGTGTTTTTTTAAAGCAACCTTAAATAAAAATCTTTGTGTTCTCTGCGGTAAAAAACAATTAATATATCAAACTAAACCCTTTAGAGAAAGAAAAAAATTTTACAGCAAAGAGCGCTAAGTTTTTTTACTCTTAACTTTTTATAAAACACAAGTTCAAAAGCTTTCTATTGATCGAGCTTTGCGTTCTCTGTGTTTTTTTTAAAGCAATCTTAAATAAAAATCTTTGTGTTCTCTGCGTTAAAAAACAGTAAGCTTTTAGAAAATAAAATCCGTTTTTATCTGCGTTTTTACGAAGTAAATCTGTTTTATCCGCGTCAAAATTAGACGCTGATTTTACTGATTCGCTAAGGCGAAAACGCTGATAAAAACGGATTTTTCTAATTAAAATCTATCCGAGGCTTCGGCAATGTCATTAAGTTACACTTTTACAAAATAAAATTATTACAAATAAAATCCGTTTTAATCCGCGTTTTTACGAAGTAAATCTGTTTTATCCGCGTCAAAATTAGACGCTGATTTTACTGATTCGCTAAAGCGAAAACGCTGATAAAAACGGATTTTTCTAATTATTTTCCTGATTAAAATGTATTAATTCTATAGATCCGACTTACTTTAATAATATTGCGCTTTGGGACTATGTGTGAGAAACTAGTTTTTTGATCTATCTTTTTCAAAATCATAAAATCTATGTTTCTATGTGTTTAATTAAATTTTTATGCATAATCAACAGTTATCGTTAATCTAAAAAAACCGGTAGTGTTTTTAAACATTACTTAATAATTGTGTTAATTTCGCAAAGTATACAGATTTCAAATATATTCACATAAAAAATTGATTCCGCTTTCTGATTACATCCCTATCATTTTTTCGTATATCAAAGAACAGCACGCTTTTAAAAAATTTTCTATGAATAAGTTAATGTTCTTTCTTGTTGTTAGTCTTCTGCACATAAATGCATCCGGACAAAATTACCCGATAAGACATCTTGATATTTCATCGGGACTTTCGAACAATTCTGTTGCCTCTATATATCAGGATCAAAATGGGTATATGTGGTTTGGAACTTTTGATGGACTAAACCGATATGATGGTAACGATTTTAAGATTTACCGCCACATTCATACCGATCCTAATTCTATTCAGGGAAATGCCATTAGCTGTATCGAAGGTGATTTTGAAAATAATTTGTGGATAGGAACAACTGCCGGACCTGTAATTTTTAATGCAGAAAGATCTTCTTTTAGTCCATTGAAATATTATGATACCAATAAAAAAATCAAACCTCTCAATGTTACTGCTTACGAAATCATTGCGGTACACTCATTACATATTATTCTCGTTGCTACAAAAGAAGCAATCGTTATTTATAAAGAGGGAGAAAAAATTGGAACGGCGATCCCTTTCAACGGAAAATTAAATTACATCGCAAGATCAATAGCTTATAATTCGAAAAAGCAAATCTTCTATGTTTTTATAACCGGAACAGGTCTTTGTCAGTACAATATTAAATCACAAAAACTAACGCTTCTCAACAATACAATTACAGGCGCAAATTGCATTAAGTTGACAAATGAAGGACTTTGGATTGGTTCAGACGAAGGCGCTTACTTATATAATGACAATCTGAATACGTATTCTAAAAATTACTTTTCGGAAAAAACAGTCGTACGTGATTTTTATCAGCAACAAAACAGACTCTGGATTGCTACTGATGGTGCAGGACTTTATACGATTACCAAAAATCAATCTACTCCGGTTTTATATCGCGCCAGCGGTCCGGTTTCATTGCTTAACAGTAAATCTTTGTATGATATATTCGAAAGCAAAACAGGAGAAATGTGGTTTGGAACCTTGCGTGGCGGTGTAAGCATGATGGGGAAAAACCCGCTCGATTTTAATCATTTTAAAAGCAAAGACCCGCTGACCAATAAAGAAGACGAAGATCCTGCCGCAAACTTCATGCTTTCTTTCTGTGAAGATGAAAAGAAAAATATCTGGATTGGTACTGATGGCGCCGGAATGCGATACTGGAACAGAAAACAAAATACTTACGATGTTTATTCGACCACCTCAACTGCGGGTAGAAAAATTCAGAGCAATTTTGTTACAAGTATTGTCAAAGATGATGATAATGCCATTTGGGTTGCGATGTGGAAAGGCGGAGTTTGCAGAATTGATCCTAAATCAAAAGCAATTCAGAATTTCTCTATTTATAATCAAATTACTAAAAAAGCAGAACAGGAATCCTGGCTGTTGTTTATAGATTCGAAAAAAACGCTGTGGCTTGCCGTTACTAACGCCGGTGCATTATATCAATTTGATAAAAAACAAAACAAATTCATTTGCTATAGTACCGCTTTGCGCGATGTTACTTGTCTTTATGAAACTCAGGACGGAAAAATCTGGGGCGGAACTTTCAATTCTTTTTTTGAAATAAATCCCACTACAAAAAAAGTAAAAAACTACCATTCAGAATATACTATTAGATGTATAACCGAAGATCGAAACAAAAATCTCTGGATTGGTACTGTCGAAGGTGGTTTGCTTTTATTCAATAGAAAAACAGGCACTTTCAAAAAATATACCACACAAAATGGCCTTTCGAGCAATACTATCCTTCGCCTTCTTGAAGACAAAAAAGGAAATTTATGGATGAGTACCTATCACGGAATTTCAAGACTGAATCCGAAGAACAATACTTTTAGAAATTTTGGTGTTTCTGATGGGCTTCAGGGCAGTCAATTTAGTTGGAATGCAGGTACGAAACTTTCGACAGGAGAATTTATTTTTGGCGGTATAAACGGATTCAATGTTTTTGATCCTGATAATATAAAAGACAAAAAAAATACCGGTAAATTTTTATTGAATGATTTGCTGGTAAACAATCAGTCCTTAAAATTAGACAGTCCGTATATCACAGAAAAAAAACTCGAAATGATAAGCGCTGCCGAACTTCCTTATGAAAAATCGGCGTTGAGTTTTGATTTTGTTTATCTTGATTATGTCAATTCCGAAAAAATAAATACGGCGTATTTTCTTGAAGGATGGGACAAAGACTGGAATTATACCTCAAAAAATAATCGTGCAAATTATTCCCGACTGACAGAAGGAACGTATCTTTTTAAAGTAAAAACTACCGATGTTTTTGGAAATTGGACCAATGAAGTAACGCTGGCAACGGTAAAAATTCTTCCGCCCTGGTACAGAACATGGTGGGCTTATCTGTTTTATTTAATCGCTGCGGCAGGCGCGATTTATGCCTACGTAGGATATCATAAAAATAAGGAAAGATTGCGCTACGAAATAAAACTGGCCAGAATGGAGCATAAAAAAGACAAGGAACATGCCGAAAAACAGTTTTCTATGTTTACGTATATGGCTCATGAATTGCGCACTCCCCTGTCATTAATTATAAATCCGCTAAAGAGCGCCATTGACAGAAAAAAACGTTCTGAAGATGATCTCGACATTAATCTCGCCTATAAAAATGCCAAAAGATTATTGAGTCTTACGGATCAATTGCTACTTTTTAGAAAAGCAGAAACTGATCTTGATGAATTAAAAATTTCTAAGATTAATCTAAACAGTTTGTGCCGTGAAATCTACGAAAGCTTTACGCAAATGGCAGCCGTTAAAAGTTTAAATTATCAGTTTATTGAAGAAGAAACACCAGCCGAAATATATGGCGATTATGAAAAAATAGAGATTACGCTTTTTAATTTAATCTCAAATGCTTTCAAATTCACGCCAAATAAAGGAACTATAAGTATTGAAATTATCGAGAATACTGCTGATGTTTCGATTATTATATCGGACACCGGAAGCGGAATTGATGAGAGTGATATTGATACTATTTTTGAAGAATTCAAGCAAGGTCAATCTAAAGCCAGCAATGGTTTTGGAATAGGACTTTATGTCGCCAAATATTTTGTGACTAAACATCATGGCGAAATAAAATGTAAAAGCCAATTAGGAAAAGGTACTTCGTTTACTATTACGCTTCCAAAAGGGAAAAGTCATTTTGCAGCAATGAGCATCAATGAAAATCATCCGCAAATGTCGCCTCTTGTGGGTGAACTTCTGGAAGGAATGCCGGCAGACAATCAAAACACAGCTAAAAGTGACGATCAGCCCTCAAATCCTGAAACGATACAGTCAGCATTAATCAGTACAAAAAAAGTGCTCCTTATTGTTGAAGACAATCCGGAAATGAATCATTATCTGGTACAGCTTTTCACGAAAAATTATATTGTGTATTCGGCAGCAAATGGAATTGAAGGACTGAAACTTGTTGAAAAACACATGCCCGATATTGTACTTAGCGATATTTCTATGGAAGGTATGAACGGTTTGGATTTATGCAAAAAAATCAAACAAAACGATGATTTCAGCCATATTCCTGTGATATTGCTCACAGCTACAACCAGCAATGACATTCATTTGCAAAGTATTACTGAAGGTGCAGACGATTATGTAACCAAACCTTTTGACAGCGAAATACTTCTGGCGCGTGTAGATGCTGTTCTACGAAACAGAGGACAATTGCGCAAGTATTTCCTGGATAGTATTACACTTCGTGAAAATGTTAATAAAGTTCCTACTGAGTACAAAGAGTTTCTTGATAAATGTATCGAAATCGTTGAAGCCAATCTTGAAAATAGTGACTTTAACCTAAAGACTTTTTCTGCTGCAATGGGAATGAGCCATTCCAGTCTTTACAAAAAGATCAAAGCCATTTCAGGACAAACCGTAAATGTTTTTATCCGATCGATCAGAATCCGAAGAGCTGCCGTAATTATGCTTACCGAAAATATTAATATCGCACAGGTTGGCCCTCAGGTTGGTATAGAAGATCAGCGTTATTTTCGTCAGCAATTCGTGAAATTGTTTGGCATGAAACCTTCGGAGTATATCAAAAAATATAGAAATTCGTTTAATAAGGAACTGAATATCATTCAGAAGAGAGATATTACGTAGTTAGCATTTTTAAGGAATAAACAAACTGTTAATTTATAATTGAATGGATAATCGCATCGCTAAAGAATTGATAGAAATGGCGCGTCATGACCTGGAAGTACGCGAAGAACTTTTAAAAGAAGGGAAACTTTCGCCTGGCTATAATCCTGATATGGAGCGCGTGCATATAAAGAATGCTACACGACTTGATGAAATTATCAATTCTATAGGATATCCTACAAAATCAATTGTTGGCGAAGAAGCGAGCCAGGCAGCATGGCTGATTGTTCAGCACGCCATCAGTTTGCCGGTTTTTATGAAAAAATGTTATACGCTAATAGCCGAAGCCGCTGATCAAGTAAGTCCGCAAAACTTTGCTTATCTCCATGACAGAATATGTTATTTTGAAGGAAGACCTCAGAAATTCGGCACTCAGTTTGACAGCCGCGGTATGTATCCCGTAGAAAATAAGAACGAAATGATACGCTTGCGCAAAGAACTACAACTTAACGCACACGACGAAAAATCTATAGTAGAATTCATTCCTTCAGTTCATAAAATAGACTTGCACCCAGACGACGAGGAGTTTAATCTCTGGCGAAAGCAGGTTGGATGGGTATGAAACAGTCTGACTATTTAGAAATAAAAAAGAATATTATCATCTTTATTTCTGGAGAATCTATTATTTACCTTCCGCCGTTATAATTTGATATTTCCCACTAAGGTGCATTAAACTAAAAAGATACATTAACCCATCATAATAAGGATCAAAATAACCATCATCATAAGGTTCGAGTTTGGCGTTCCAGACAGCGTGAACAAAATCGATACTTTCTTTGTCCTTATTGACTAATGATGCCGTTGCTGCTGTTGCTACCAACCCAATGGAATGTCGTAGTTTTTTTACCGGTCCGGCCTGAAGAATAAAATCAGGAGTAGAACCATCCAGATTAAACTGATCTTCGTAAGTGTCTAATCCTTTAGATCTAAGGAAATTTTGAAATTTTTCGGCGTACTCTTCCTGCCATTTTTTATCTTTTCCGTACCAGGTATAATCCATGGCAATATTCATAGGCACACGCCAGGAATCATAACGAAATGCTGGAGGCATCCAGGGTGTAGGATGAGGGGCACCGTCAAAATCTGTATAATCAGCATTTAAACCCGTTACAGGATGGCAGGCTTTATGCAAAAAATCACGGGAAACAGCTGCGCATTCTTTGTAAAACTGTTCGTGGCCGTCTTTTGCATACAAGGCCCATATTTCATAAAATGCAGGAACATGATAAGAGGGATCTGTCCAGTAATATCCGCCACCTTCAGGTACAAAAGAGATTTGTTTATGTTCTGTGTTTATAATATTATGCACATTGTCAGTGCCGTCTTTTTTCCACATGGCATCTAATATTCTTCGCGCTTCTTTGTAGTAATTTATTCCTGTACCATTCCCCCATTTATTAGATGCAAAAAGCAGACTGGTTATATAATATAATTCTCCATCTGAAGCTGAACCAGCCGAATTTTGTTTTTTAGTCTCCGGATTTACACTCCATGCAAAATAAGCTTCTCTTGGTCCGTTTTGATGTTGCATGTATTTTACCGACCAACGCCAGAGACGATCAAAAATTTCTTTTTTATCGAGCTGTACGGCAATCATCATTCCGTATGACATTCCTTCGGTACGGGCATCTTTATTTTTAACATCAGAAACATATCCTAATGAATCGCCTTCTTTAAAATACACTCGATTAGGCCCTTCAAAAACATCATAAAATGCTTTGGATAATTTGTTGTCTATTTCAATTTGGCTGTAGCCTGATTCTTTAAAAAGATTTCGGTATTGAGGTTTTTTGTGTGTTGATTTTTCTGTTTTACTTTTATTCTGCCCCATTACAAAAACGGGAACTATCAAAGTAAAAATGATTATAAAAAGCTGAATTCTAATCGAACATTCATTTGTATCACGATACTGTGCAGTCATATTTGTCTTTTTAAATGTTTATTTATTTCATCTTTAATTTTTGAATCTTCATATCCTGATTAAAAAAGTGATAACTGCTTTAACAATAAGTGTATGTATTACAAATATAAACAAATTGGATAAATACGCAATCGGTTGTTTGAAATATTGAATCAACAACCCTGAACTAAATTTTCAAGTCTTTTTTGATTTTTTATAAAGCCGAATGATGTTAATTCCTACGTTGTTATTTCCGTCAATAGACCGATAAATTAAAAAGTGAGCATCATAGTTTGAGCTTACTTTTCTTTAAATTAGGAAATTCAGATAGCATTATATATTTAATAGATTAACAGAAAGAATATGATGCATCAAATATGTTATTTAAGGCTTCAAAAATGACAATGTTTTTTTCAATTTCAGCCTATTTTTACATTTACGCTTTCTTTTAAAAACGAAGTATCCTTTTTTTGATTAAAACCGATTCAAAAATATTTCTCAATTAAAATAACAAGCAATAAGGAGATAAAAAGCAATTAATTATATTTATGGGTACTACATCACAAAAGCTTTCTGTATTAGAAAAAATAGGTTACGGTTTAGGTGATTTTGCAGCAAACCTGATTTTTCAGACGCTGCTGACTTTTTTAGCTTTCTTTTATACAGATGTCTATAAAATTCCTGCCGGAACAGCAAGTATTATTATTTTTACCGGAGGTTTTATTGGTGCTTTTTTTAATATTATTATGGGCGTTGTCGCAGATCGTACCCAAACGCGATGGGGCAAATTCAGACCCTGGATATTATGGACTGCAGTACCTTTTGGAATTGCCTCTGTCCTTTCTTTTTTGACTCCTGATTTTGAGATAGGCGGCAAAATAACTTATACGTTACTGACCTACTTTTTTTTAGTCCTGATTTATTCTGCAAATAATTTACCGTATGTTGCTTTAAGCGGTGTTCTTACGGGAGACATGAAAGAAAGAAACAGTCTTTCCTCCTATCGTTTTGTGGCGGTCATGGTTGCGCAATTTATCATTCAGTCGCTTTTACTGCCATTCGTTTTAATTTTAGGAAATGGTGACAAAGCTGTTGGTTTCAAAAACACCATGATACTGTTTGCTATTATTGGGGTATTTTGCATGCTTATTACTTTTTTTACTACGAAAGAAAGAATTGTACCAGCTGAGAATCAGGAATCTTCAGTCAAACAGGATTTTACTGATTTGTCTAAAAACGGCCCCTGGCTGGTGATGCTTCTCGTAACGGTTTTGGTATTTATAACATTGTCGTTAAAAGGTGGGATGTATGTTTTTTACTTTAAATATTATTTAGATCCCGCTGCACAAATTGTTTTTTTGAATGATATTGGTTTTACTGCCTTTATTGAACGTTTGAATAATTCATTAACGGCAATGGGGTTTGTTGATTTTCAGTGGCCTAAAGATGCGCCAACATCGGCATTTAGTCTTTTTAATGCGGGAGGAATTATTTTTATGATTTTTGGAATTATGTTTTCAAAACCTCTGGCAGATGCTCTGGGTAAAAGAAATGTTTACATCACTTTTATTTTTTTATCGGCTATAAGTCTGCTGGCATTTAATTTTTATAGCAGGACAGCGATTGCTATGGTTTTTTTGACTCAATTATTACATGGATTTATCTACGGAATCACTATTCCTTTATTATGGGCTATGATTGCCGATGTGGCGGATTACAGCGAATGGAAAAATAACAGAAGAGCAACTGCGACTGTTTTTTCTGCCATGATTTTTGGACTAAAAATTGGAATAAGTATTGGAAGTGCGTTGGGCGCCGCTTTTTTATCTAAATATGGCTATGTTGCCGAAGAAGCAAATCAGGTTCCTGCTGCAGTAGAAGGCATTAAACTATCTGTTAGTATTTATCCCGGTTTTATATTTATCATAAGCGCCGTTTTGTTGTGCTTTTATGTAATTGATAAAAATATGGAAATTCAAATTGAAACCGATTTGAGGGAGAGAAGAGAATGAGGGAGGAATTTTAGAGTTTAGATTTTAGAGTAAAGAGTAAAGAGCAAAGAGCAAAGAGCAAAGAGCAAAGAGCAAAGAGCAAAGAGCAAAGAGCAAAGAGTAAAGAGTAAAGAGTAAAGAGTAAAGAGTAAAGAGTAAAGAGTAAAGAGTAAAGAGTAAAGAGTAAAGAGTAAAGAGTAAAGAGTAAAGAGTAAAGAGTAAAGAGTAAAGAGCAAAGAGTAAAGAATAAAGAATAAAGAGTAAAGAATAAAGAGTAAAGAGTAAAGAGTAAAGAGCAAAGAGCAAAGAGCAAAGAGCAAAGAGCAAAGAGCAAAGAGCAAAGAGCAAAGAGTAAAGAGCAAAGAGTAAAGAGCAAAGAGTAAGAGTAAAGAGTAAAGAGTAAAGAGTAAAGAGTAAAGAGTATAGATTTTAGAATATAAACCTTTGAATTCGGATCTTAGAATATCGATTTTGAATATAGATTTTGAATGCAAATCTTAGATCTGATTTTATAATAGAAAGTTATGCTGTACGGGCTTAAAAAATAAACAGCGCATTAAAAATGCGCTGTTTATCAAAACACTAACTTAACTCAAAAACTAACAAATTTTAATTATTTAGTAACCAGGATTATTATCACTTGGTTTTATATTAGGATTAGAAGATGTTTCTCTGTTAGGTATTGGCCATAGCTCATTTTTACCCGGCTGAAAACCTGTTCCTGCCAATTCTACGCTGGCATTACCCCATCTTATAACATCATCAAAACGGCTTTGCTCTCCGGCAAATTCTACTTTACGTTCGTGTACAATGGCAGCGAAAACAGCATCTTTTGTTGGAGCGATAGTAGTTGTTAAACCTGCACGATCTCTAACTTGTGCGATATAGGCAATAGCTGCGGTTTGTGAACCTCCGTCTCTTTGGTTTTCGCACTCTGCTTTCATCAGTAATACATCTGCGTAACGCATAACTTTGAAGTTTATACTGGATTGTACGGCTTCGTCCTCTTTTTTGTAATAGTTTTGGTATTTTTTCCATCCTGCTTTTCTAAGACCCGCAGATGTATTAAAATTTTGCGCTGTCATTGTAAGCGTCCCATTTACATATGTTGAACCTGGTACATAAAAAGTGTCTCCAAAACGTAAATCTCCCGGTTCAAATGAATTTAATAAACCGTCTGGAGGATATACATTGAACCAGCTTAAATTACCATATTCCTGACCTCTAAGAGTTGACTCAGCAAAACCGGTTCCGCCACTATTTCCGGCATCATCCCATTTATTCCCTGTTCCATTGTTTTCATTAAATTCTATTTCGTAAATAGATTCTTTACCATGCTCTGTTTCTTCCATAAAGTTGTTGTAAAAACTTCCTTTATCTTCCAGACTGAATCCTGTAACATTATTTAAAGCGGTTAAAGCCAGATCGTATTTTTTTTCATATAATAATACTTTACCTAAATAAGCATAAGCCGCTTCTTTGGTGGCTCTTCCTTTTTGTTCTGCAGTTTTAGATAACAAATTTTGAGAAGCAAATTCGAAATCGGCTCTAATCAAGTTATAAACTTCTGCCTTAGGACTTCTTGCTGCTCCTGTGATCGTTCCGGTTTTATAAATTGGCAAATCTCCAAAACGATTTACTAAAAGAAAATAGTAATAAGCTCTTAAAAAATGGGCTTCTCCTAAAAATTTATTCTTTCTCTCTTGTGATAAAGTAGCATTCGGTAAAGCATTAATTTTAGCTTCATTATCTAATACAAAATTAGCTCTGGATATGCCTAAAAAACAAGATTCCCAGTAGTACTGAATAATATCATTTCCTGCATTAAAAGAAAAGTCCTGAAAAGGTTTTTTATTTCCTTCTAGCTGAGGATTTCCTGCTGCATCCTGCCCCATAAGATCCATAGCAAAAGCAAGATTTCGTGCATAAAGTCCTCTGGTCTGCAAATTGGCATAAGCGGCATTTACAGAAGATTCTACCTGCGCTTCGGTTTTAAAGAAAGTTTCGGGCGATAAAGTATTTGGATTAGTTAATTCTAAATCCGAAGTGTCGCATGAATTCATTGCGAATACTCCCAACAATGCAGCAACTATATGTTTTATTTTTTTCATCATCTTATATATTAAAATTTAACATCAAGTCCAAAAATCACTGATTTAGGTTGTGGATATCTTCCTAAGTCAATGCCCGCAGAATTTGCATTGGCATCTGTACGTGCAATTTCAGGATCTAAACCAGAATATTTTGTAATTGTAACAAGGTTTTGTCCGCTTATATAGAATCTTATACTAGAAAAATGGCTGTCGAAAGTTTCTCCTGATAATGTATATCCTAAAGTGACATTTTTTAATCTGGTATAAGAACCATCTTCTATATAACGCTGATTAGCCGAAGACCAGTTAATATCTGCTCCTTGTGCGCGTGGTAAAGTAGCCGATGGATTTGTTACAACGCCGTTTACAACAATTGCTCTGTCCAGAACTTCTGTACCAGCATTAAACAAACGATTCATCCCTGTCAAATCAAATTTATTAGCATTGTAAACATCATTTCCTTGAACTCCTGTAATAAAACAGTTAAAATCGAATTTTTTATAAGCTGCCGTAAGGTTTAAACCGTATGTAAAATCCGGATATGGATTCCCGATATTAGTTTTATCATCTGAATTAATTACTTTATTGCCATCGCGGTCAACAATTCTAATATCACCAGGTTTAATAATAGTCTGACCCGGTCCAAAAACAGCATCTACTTCGGCTTGGTTTTGATAAATTCCGTTGGTTTGATAACCGTAAAAATAAAATAATGGCTGTCCTACTTCAAGTCTTGAGAAATTTTCTAAACCTGCTCTTGCTGTTGGTCCGCCTAATACACTGGTAACTCCCGGCGCTAAACTTGTCACCTCGTTTTTACTTGTTCCTAAATTAGCTATTGCAGACCAGGTAAAATCTCCTTTTCTGTCATTGTAACCTAATGACACTTCAAATCCTGATACTTTTACATCGGCAATATTTTGAATTTGAGTTCCTCCACCCGCAGATCCTACTGAGGCTGCTAATGGAACTGCAAAAAGAATATCACTGCTTTTATTATTAAAATATTCAACAGATCCTGTGAATTTTTCTTCGAATAAACCAAAATCCAAACCTATATTTCTGTCTTTTTTAGACTCCCATTTCAAGTCAGGATTAGAAGCAACTCCAAGAGAAACTCCCGGTGCGTTTCCTCCGTTAATTGGGTAATTATAATCTGCCAATAATGTAGCGGCATATTGATAATTATCGATTCTGTCATTTCCTGTTGTTCCTGTACTTGCTCTAAGTTTTAATGTACTAAAGATAGAATTTGCCATAAAACTTTCTTTGGCTATATTCCACCCCACAGCAAATGAATAGAAATTACCCCAGCGGTTATTACCTCCAAAACGAGAAGATGCATCTCTACGTCCTGAAACAGCCAGTATGTATTTATCATCATAATCGTAATTGATACGGGCAATGTATCCAATATTTTTTTCTACAAAATTTGAAGAACTTAAACTTCCTTCATTATAACGCAGCTGATCTATTTCGTCTGAAATATAATAACGGCTTCCTGCTGCAAGGTTTTGTCCTTTTCCGTCAATTTTAGTTATAACTCCTAATACTTCAATATTATGCTTAGCAGCTATAGTCGTTTTGTACGTTAAACTATTATCAAAAACAATATTCTGACCTTGAGTATTGGTTTCATTAGTTGTCGAAAATGCTTGTTTATGATAGGAACCATCATTGAAACTAGGAACAAATGTGTGATCTTTTCCTGTGAAATAATCTAATGAAACCTGTGATCTGAATTTTAAACCTTTGAAAATTTCTAATTCAGCGTAGATATTTCCTATTATCGATAAATTATTAATTTTTTGATATCCTAAATTTGCTACACGCACAGGATTTTCTGCGTCATTACCGTCAATTGCACTTGGCCCCTGATAACCGCCTACATTAGAATCAGAATCACTGTATACCGGTAAATAAGGTGCCATTTTTATAGCATGCTCCAGCAATGTTCTTCCTCCTGAACTACGCTCCGGATTGATTGTACTAAAAGATATTCCGATATTACTTCCTACTTTCAATCTTCCGATATCCTGTGTATTATTGGCTCTAAAAGAATAACGTTCAAAACCAGTATTGATTACCGCTCCTTCTTGTTTTAAATATTCAGCAGAATAGCGCGACGTAGATGTTTCTGTACCATTTGAGAAACTTAAATTATAATCCTGCATTAGACCGCTTTGAAAAATTTGATCCTGCCAATTGGTATTTACATTGCCAAATTCCGCAGCTCTTGCCGTCAAATCACTTCCAAGATCTTTAGCATATTGAAGATATTGTTGTGTATTTAAAACATCATATCTTTTTGTAATGGTTTGAAAACCGGCATAAGTACTAAAATTTAATTGGCCTGGTCCTTTTTTTCCTTTTTTGGTTGTCACCATAATTACTCCATTAAAAGCTTTTGAACCATACAAAGCAGTTGTTGAAGCATCTTTTAAAACAGACATCGATTCAATATCGTTAGGGCTCAAACCTGATAAGTTCCCTGTTAGCACTCCGTCAATTACGTACAAAGGAGCACTATTTCCCATTGTAGCCAAACCACGAATAGTAACTGTAGGATTAGAACCCGGAGCACCATTTACAACAGTAACACCCGCAGCTCTTCCTTGTAAAGCCGACTCAGCATTTGTAATTGGCACAGCAGCAATATCTTTTGAACCTACTGTAGAAATTGCTCCGGTTACTTTAGTTCTCTTTTGAGTTCCGTAACCTACTATAACTTCGTTTAAGGTTTGTGTCGATTGTGCTAATGTAACATTGATATTGTTTCTGGTTCCTACAGTGATGGTTTGAGAAATCAGGCCTACAAACGAAAAAGTAATTTTATCTGTAGGGTTAACGCCTTTCAAAGTATATTTTCCGTCAAAGTCTGTAGATGCACTATTTTGTGACCCTTCTACATTAACACCGGCACCAGGCAAAGGAAATCCAGAAGGATCCGTAATCACCCCCTGTATCGTTTTTGACTGTGCCATCATATTATGACTGCTGATTATCAGCAATGTGATTATTGCAAATTTTAATTTTAACATCATTTCAATTGGTTTTTTGATTAGTTTAAATAGTTATTCGGTTGTAAAGTTTTTTTATTTACTTCATTCCTTATGTATCAATAAAAAGTGTTTTCCTGCACTTCTTATTTTATTAAAAAAAGGATTCAATAAATAATTTGGTTTTCATTTCATACTGTAATTTTTAAAATTGTTAATACTTGTTGCTCATTTTTTTTTTGTTTAGTTACAATCCAAAAATATAAGGTTAGACTAAATTTCATCTATTAAAAATGATGCAAAAACTATCAATTTTGTAGCATGATAACTACAGAAACCGCCTAATTGGTAGTTTTTAAGCCATTTATCAAAAAAAACACAAATAGGATTTTAATAATTATGTTGTTCTTTTTTTAAGTATGACATAAAAAAAGAAGATTATTTACAGCTATTTAACAATTACCTAAAAAGGTTTTTTAGTATTAATTGCTTTAATTTTTAATAAACAGGCCTTAAATCGCACTTCATAATTGTAAAATTGTTCTCATTATTAAACAAAAAAAGACGGTAGAAACCGTCTTAAAAATAATTGTAAGTGGATAATCTATTTACTATGCGTAGGCAGATGTCCGTATTTTTCTTTGTAACATTTTGTAAAGTACGAAGGAGAACTAAAACCTACTTTAATACTAATTTCGGTTATATTGTCGTTGCCCAATTCTATTAATTCTTTGGCTTTTTCTAAACGAACATTGCGTATAAATTCATTTACGGATATGCCTGTTAATGTTTTAATTTTTCGATACAACTGGCTTCTGCTTAAAAATACTTTCGATGCCAAAACCTCAACACTTAACTCATATTCGCTCATATTATCATTAATATAATGCAATATATTTTTTATGAATTCATTATCTAAAGTCGTCGTTTTTTCTTTTGCCTTAGGAGTAACTCCGTTATAGAATTTATTAAACATAATTTGCCTGCTCTTGAGCAACTGAACCAGACTCGATCTTAAAATATCCATATCAAAAGGTTTACTCAAATACATATCGGCGCCAGAATCGATACCTTCTAATTTGTCTTTGACTAATGCTTTTGCAGACAGCATCATCAACGGAATGTGACTTGTTTTTAAATCTCCCTTAATAGCCGCACAAAGTTCTAAACCACTCATAACGGGCATAATTACATCTGTCAAAATCAAATCAGGCAGTTTCTGCAAAGCTAGTTCTAAACCAATTTGCCCATTCTCTGCAGTTAGAACTTTGTATTCTTTTTTAAGTTCATTTTTTAGATAATTCCTTAATTCCACATTATCCTCGACAATCAAAATCGTATACGTTCGATCTTGTTTTTCCTGATTCTCTTGCAATAAAACAGGTGTTTTCTCTACAGTAGGTGTGAAACTTATTTTTTTCTCCTTTTTAAATTCTTCCTGCAAGATTTCATTTTCATTAAAGAATTCTTTTCCAATAGGAAATAACAGCCTAAAAGTGGTACCCATTCCTAATTTACTTTTTACTTCGATAATTCCTTTGTGCAATTCTACAAAGCCGCGAACTACTTCTAACCCTATTCCTGTGCTTCCGTAATACGCTTTATTTAAATTATTTACCTGATAAAAACGATCAAAAATTCGTTTGATATCTTTTTTATCTAATCCCGCTCCGGTATCTTCTATAACAATTTCAAAAGAAGGATTACTATTGGTTGAACTTATCAAAGGAAAATGAACTAACTGCTCGTTGACTACTATTTTTATCCTGATTTTTCCGTTATCCGGAGTAACCTTAAAAGCATTTGAAATCACGTTAAAGATAATTTTCTCGAACATTTTAGGATCTACCCAATCTTTTAATACTGTTTTCTCTGACTCAAACTCCAACTGAATGCCGCGGCTGGAAGCTTCTTCATCAAAATAACTCACAATCTCTTTTGTAAAAGCAACGATATCCATTAACTGCACCTTCAAAGACATTTTATTAAACTGAAGCTGATTAAAATCCATCAACTCATTGATTAATCTTGAAAGTCGGTCAGAGCTTTTTTGAATCGTTTGCAGTTTATTCAATATACCGCCTGGCAATTCCGGACTATTATTCTTTATTATATCTGCTAATGGATTTAAAATTAAAGTAAGCGGCGTTCTAAACTCGTGCGAAATATTGGTAAAGAACTGTAATTTTTTATCATTTAATTTTTCAATCTGAAGTGCTTTTTTCTGTTCAAATTCTATTAATTGTTGCTGTTTGAACCTGTTTTGATAATATTGATTACCAAAATAAATTGCTGCCAATACTAAAAGCGAATAAAAGAGATAAGCAAAATATGTTTTCCACCAGGGCGGTAAAATTTCAATTTTTAATTCTAATGGAGTCTGGCTCCAAACCCCATTTTTTTCGGCGGCTTTCACCTTAAAAACATATTTACCCGGAGCTAAGTTCGTGTAAGTTGCAGAGCGTTTACTGCCCACGTAATTCCAGGAATCTTCAAATCCTTCTAAATAATAAGCGAACTCATTTCTGGCAGGAAAAGAATAATTTATACCTATAAACTCGATTGTAAATACAGACTGGTCGTGCTTGAGGATTATTTTTTTTGTTTCTGATATTACTTTGATTAATGGGGAGTTTTTTTCAAGCGGTTTTACTGATTTATTAAAAAGTTTCAGATCGGTAAAGTAAATAGGAAGTTGTTTTTTACTTTTAACTAAATTTCCCGGATCAAAGTAATTTACCCCCTCATAACCACCAAAATATAAAATTCCGTTTTCATCTTTTAATGCAGAATTGTTGTTAAAATCATTTCCCAGCAATCCGTCATAAGTAGAATAATTTACTGTTGTTTTATTTTTTAAATCCAGTCTGCTGATTCCTTTTTTTCCGCTTAGCCAAATACGCCCGTCATTCGATTCTATAATGGAAGATATTGATTTTTCGCGAAGTCCATTAAAATTTATATACCATTTTAGGGCATCCGTTTTTTTATTGTAGCTAAATAATCCTGCACCGTCAGTACCAATCCATATTTCTTTGTTTTTGGCCTGATACAAAGTATTAATAGTGTGTATGCTTTTATGATTTTTGAGTTTCTCTGACATTTTATCGCGCAGGGAGGTTACTGAAAAAGAAACAAAATCCTTCGTGCTCACTTTGTATAAACCCGTTGTTGAACCTACCCAAACGGCATCATCAGAATCTACCATTACTTTTCTGATGTCTAAATTCACCATTCCATTGGCATAAAATGGTTTCGTATTACAATGATGAAAACGACCGTCAGACGGAGTATAATAGTGTAATCCTTTTGCAAAAGTTCCAATCCAAATTACGCCTCTTGAATCTTCGGTAATACTCATAATATTATCTGAAGCTAAGTCAGGAGTGTTTTTTGTATTGTAATTAATAAAGTTCCTGCTTCCTTTTTTCAAAAAAAAGATTCCCTCATTCCAGCTCGCCAGCCATACATTTTGTTTTTTATCTATAAAGACCTTAGTAATGTTATTGTTTGTTAACCCAGAATAAAAATGAGTATCTGATTTGGTAATATGCTTAAAAATTTTGGTTTCCGGATTGTAAACATCGACTCCTCCGCCCTCCATAGAAATCCACAACTGACCTTCATGATCCTTGGCAATCCCGGTAACACAATTGGTTTGCAATGACTGCGGATTTCCGGCCAGACTTTCAATTCCTTTTACCTTATTGTTTATTCTGTCAAAAACACCTAAACCTTTATTATAATATCCCAGCCAGATTCTTTTTTCTTTGTCTGCAAATAATGACCAGACTGAATTAGAGCCTAAACTGCGCGTATTGAATTTACTGTTTTCGTATTTTTTTTGAACAACACCCTGATCGTTTACAATGATTAATCCATCATTTTCTGTTGCACAAAGAATAGTTTCGTCATCTGCAGCCAGGATCGACATGATTCTTTTTTGGGTAATAGGATATGAAAAGGCCTGTTTTTCTTTAGAATATAAATTGGCTTTTACGAGTCCTTTATATCCATTTCCAATCCATAAATTTTGTTTACTGTCAAAAAACATGGATATAATGGTTCCTGAAAGTAATTGATTGTCCTTGGCAATTCTTATTTTTTTTACCTCATTTTTTATTGGGTCAACTACTTTTAAACCGGAATTAGTTCCTAAATAAATAGTTCCTTTTTTATCCTTTACTAAACAATGAATCAAATAATTTACTGCATTTGGAGTATCTAATTTAAGGCTTGTAATTTTCCGCGATTTAACGTCCAGTTTTAGCAAACCGTTATTAAATGTTCCTAAAAAGATATTACCATGATTGTCTTCAATTATACTTCTTACAGAAATTACAGTTTCTTTTTGACTTGGTTTTCGAAGATCGATATTCTCAAAAGTATCTAGATTACGATTATAAAGACACAATCCTTCATCAGTTCCAGCCCACAAACGGTTCTGCTTATCTACATAAACAGTGTAAATTAAATTACTGTTGATCGAATTACTGCGTTTTGAATCCTGCTCGTAGCCAACATAATTTATTCCATCATATTTATACAAACCTGCACCATTTGTTCCCATCCACATCACGCCAAACTGATCTTGTGCAATGGTATAAATACCGCTTTTTGAAGTCTCATTATCTACTATTCGAAATTGATAGTTTTCGAATGGATTTTGAGAATATAAGCTGTTTATTGTAAAAAATAAGATGATAATGACTTTAAAATATTTTTTTGGGGACATTATAAAATGATTATAAAATTAAATTCAATGTATGTTGTGTAATAAAAACCAATTAGCTGTTTTTCAATGAATACCATCTTGGGGTTGTTATTTTTAAGTTTAAAAACGTAGCAAATCAAAAAACTAAACTATTCTAACTTTATCATGTTCACTATTAGATTATAACTTTTTTAAATTGCCCCGAAGTACTCCTCCATTAGAGACAATCATTTAATTTACTGCACAACCATTTTGATCATTTTTAAATCTTTGGCATCAGAACTAGTGCCATAATACAACTCATATTCGCCATTGGTTACATTCATTGCTCTGGTTTTGGTATCATAGAATTCAAATGAAGAAGCAGGTAAATCGATCGTTACATTTTGCTTTTCTCCGGCTTTTAACTCAATTCGTTTAAAAGCTTTCAATGTTTTTAAAGGACCGTCTGTATCGTTTAATTTTCGAACATAAACCTGAACAATCTCTGTTCCGTTGCGCTTACTGCTATTTTTTATTGAAAAATTAAGCTGTGTATCTTCATTAAATTTTATCTTGCTCTTACTGACATTACCTTTCTCAATTTCGAATTTAGAATAACTCAAACCAAAACCAAACGGAAACAAAACATCTGTGGTATAACGATACGTGCGCCCTTTTAGGGAATAATCTTCAAAATCTCCTAATTTGTCTGAATTTTTATAAAATGAAATGGGCAGTTTTCCCGAAGGATTATAATCGCCAAAAAGAACATCTGCGACCGCCTGCCCTCCTGATTCTCCCGGATACCATGCTTGTAAAATGGCATCACAGCTTTCTGTTTCAGGGTTTAACGCAATTGCAGATCCTGAACAGTTTACAAAAATTACTTTTTTGCCGGCAGCTTTAAGTTCTTTCAGACATTTTCTCTGCACGGCAGGAAGTTCAATATTGGTTCGGTCACCGCCTTTAAAACCAGGATAAGAAACCGGCATTTCTTCTCCTTCTAATAAAGTCGAAAGTCCGCCGGCAAAAATTACCGTATCGATACCTTTTAATTTTTGAATCAGACCTTTGAAATCTATATCGAATTCTTTTCCAAAATCGAATTCAAGATTTGCCTGCCAATTGTTGGACTGGGCAAAAAGAATTTCGATTTTATATTTTTTACCTGCCACAACCGTAAACGGAATATTGGCCGGAACAGTACGCCAGTTCGTATATTTTGCTACAGATTTACCATCGACCAATAACTCAAAAGATCCTGTAGCGCCGGTTTTAAAAATGAGAACATCATTTTCTTTGGCTAAAAATTCGGTTTCATATTTTGCCGAAAATCCTTCCAGTTTAACTCCGGAAGCAAATTCATGCTGACCAGCCGTTGTCATTTTTATAGGATTTAAAATCTGCTGCGATGCCACACTGTTTCCTTCTCTGTCCGGATTATTCCAATAAGTGGCTTTCATTCCTTTTTTTCCTTCAAATGAAATTTGATCAAAATAAGTCTGTGTTACTTTATCTTCTACCAAATCACACGATTTATCATACAGGATTTTATCTTCAGCAAGTTTAGATTCTATTCCTTTCTTAATTGTAATGGTTTTATTTGGCGTACCATTATAATTTCCCCACAACATTGGTTCATTATCTGCATTTGGACCAATAATGGCAACTTTATTTATGTTTTTATTTAAAGGAAGAATATTGTTTTTATTTTGTAAAAGTGTCATTGACTTTTGAGCCATTTCAAGCGCTAACTGCTGATGTTCTTTGCTATTAAGCACAGATGCCGGAATCTTCGTCCAGGGCACAATCGAGTCATCATCCATTTCGCCTAAATCAAAACGACCGGTTAAAACACGAAGCAGACTCTTATTGATTTCTTCTTCTTTTATTAAATCTTTGGCAACGGCTTCGGGTAATTTTTTAAATGGATATTTATCCCAGACACATTCAACATCAGTTCCTGCCAGTACAGCTTTTGATGCTGCATGCACTTCATCTGACGAAACTTTATGTGTGGTATAGAAATCTGTAACGGCTCCACAATCTGAAACTACCATATATTGAAATCCCCAGTCATCACGAAGAATACGCTGTAATAACTTGGTATTGCTGCAGCAAGGTTCATCGTCTAAACGCTGATAGGCACACATTACTTGTCGAACATCCGCTTCCTGCACCAAAGCTTTAAATGCCGGAAGATAGGTTTCGTACAATTCACGAGGGTTTACATTGTTCAGGTTCAATTCATGCCTGCTCCATTCCGGGCCGGAATGCACGGCAAAATGTTTCGCACAGGCCAAAAGTTTTCGGTATTTAGCATCTGCAGGTCCCTGAAGTCCTTTAACAACAGAAACTCCCATTCTTGAAGTCAGGTAAGGATCTTCTCCATAAGTTTCCTGCCCTCGTCCCCAACGCGGATCCCTAAAAATATTTACATTGGGCGTCCAGACCGAAAGACTCAAAAAACGTTTATTTTCATTTCCGTTTTGTATCCATTGGTTGTATTTTGCACGCGCTTCATCTGAAACGGCATCAAATACTTTAAAAACCAAATGATCGTCAAATGAAGCGGCCATACCTATCGGTTCAGGAAAAACAGTTACATTATCATTATTGGCGTAACCATGCAAAGCTTCACTCCACCAATTGAATTTCTTGATTCCCAATCTGGGTATCGCATCACTTTGATCGCACATTAATGCTGCCTTTTCTTCCAGAGTCAATCGGGAAATTAAGTCTTCTGCACGTTTCTTAGAACTCAACAAAGGATCTTTATAAGGATATGACTGCGCGTTTAAATTGAAAAAGCATAATAAACTTAAAATATAGAAATAATTACTCTTCATGTTTTTTTACTTTTGAATTACAGTTTTTGCTGTTCGTTTCATATTAAATTTTATTCTCAAGACGGAAATAATCAAAATCGACATAACCGCCTAAATCTTTCTCTGCATAATTAAAAAGACCAAATCTATAGCCCATAAAATGAGGAAGTGTATAAGGCAGCTTAATTGCGTTTCCTATACCAATCCATTTTTTTCCATCGAGACTATAGTAAAACTGGCCTAAATCGGTTTTGTCTTTAAAATTGCATGTTGCTTTAAAATAAATTTTATTTCCTGAGAAAGGAAGGCTTTGAATTTCTCTTGAAGTACCGTCTACAGTTTCAATCATTACAATTCTTTTTGATCCGTTTTCAGCTTTTATACCTGCCAGGCCAAAATCTTTTTGAAATAAGGTAAGTCCGGCAAAATCACCTTCTTTCATTTTAGAAACTTCTAACACAGTTGTTGCAGAACATTCCGGTCCAAAAGTTCTTTGTGTAAGTGTATTTTTAGCCTGAGTTAAAGTGTTTGTTATAGATGCTGTTTTTAATCTCAGGTATCCTTTTCTTTCTTTTACCGACCATAATGAATTATCAGGATTATGATTCCATTGCCAGACTAACGGCAAATCCTGATATCCTTTTTTACGGTTAAAATCATCGGAATCAACTAGTCCCGGAATTAATCCTTTACTTTCGGGCAAATCTAAATACTGAGGTACTTTATTATTTTCGCCTAAAACCGGCCAACCGTCTACCCATTTCACCGGAACCAAATAAGGAATACGTCCTACGCCTCCGTAATCTCTAAACAAGTATGAAAACCATTTGCCGTCAGGAGTATCAATTAAGCCTCCTTGTGCAACACCTAAATCCTGAAAACCAATTCTTCCTTCCCAGGGACCAGTAATTTTATCGGCTCTATGAATGACCACAGTACGCATTCCGTCTTTTGGCCAGACAATATTAAAGAGATAATATTTGCCTTCTATTTTAAACAATTGCGAACCTTCTGACTGCAGCATAATGTTGCTTCCGGCAGGCGAACTGGCATTTTCGATTAAAACTTTTTTTGTTTCTGATTTTATATTAGTTAAGTCTGATGCTAACTCTGCAATCTCTATTTTCCCTGCTCCCCAAACGATGTGAATTTTGCCATCATCATCAAAAAAAATAGAATGATCATGGTAGGAAGTATTCAAAACGGTTCTTTTCCAATTGCCTTTTTCTATATCTTTTGTAGAAAAAATATACGTTTTGCCTGTTGTTCCGGAAAAAGTACTTACATAATAAGTCCCATTTTGATACCGCAGACTACTCGCCCATGAACCTCTGCCGTAATCGTTCTTGTTATTTTCTAAATTTAATTGATCATTGTCATCTTCTAATGTCTGGTACGCATAATTTATTATTTTCCAATTGACTAAGTCTTTCGATTTCATTATAGGAACACCCGGATTCATGTGCATTGTAGTACTGCTCATATAATACTCATTGCCTACTCTAATAATGGACAAATCAGGAACATCTGCAAAAATTACAGGATTCTGTGCCTTTTTATCCTGAGCATCAGATTTACTAAAGATTATAAAAACAGCTAAAAGAATATATATTTTTTTCATGGTTTTTAATTAATGATAACCCGTTGGTCTTTATTAAAATCTTCTAAAAAAAAAACAGATTTTACCTGAATAATAATGGAGCAAATTCAGATAAATCATGTCTCCAAACCGGCCAGGTGTGTCCGCCCGGATATTCACTGTATTTATATTTAATTCCCATCTGATCGAATTTCTTCAACATTATTTTACAGTTTTCATACGCGATGTCTTCTTTACCTCCCATTGAAATCCATAATTGTTTAATATTCGAATTAATTACTGCCGAATTATTTTTCATAAACTCATATTGAGGGTCTGATAAAGCCGGATTATTTGCCCACCATCCTGAACTGAATACACCAATACTGGAAAACAGATCCCAATTTTTAATTCCGGTATAAAGTGTCTGCAATCCTCCCATCGACAAACCTGCTAATGCTCTGTTTTTAGCGTCTTTTGCTACTTTAAAATTACTTTCTACAAAGGGTATCGCTTCTGTTTTTAATTCACTTTCAAAAGCTTTAAGCGCATTTTCATTAAAGCCTGCGTTTCCTGTCATATTGCCGTCAAGCATTACAATTACCATTGGTTTTGCTTTATTATTGGCTATTAAATTGTCCAGAATTAAATTTGCTTTTCCCTGAGATGCCCATCCTGTCTGGTCTTCGCCACCTCCGTGCAATAAATATAAAACCGGATATTTTTCGTTGGTATTTTCATAACCGGGCGGTGTATACACGTACATTTCGCGCCAGGAGTTGGTTACTTTTGAGAAATATTGCTGAATCCTTACTTCTCCGTGCGGCACTGTTTTCAGGGCATAAAAATCTCCCTCTTTATTGGGAATTTCAATCCCACTGGCCATACGTCCCATACCATAAAATGATTGACTTGAAGGATCTGCTATGGCTACACCATCAATTAGTAAAGAGTAATAATTAAATCCTGAATTTATGACATCGGTTGTAACGGTCCAAAATCCTTCTGAATCCCTGACCATGTCGTATTTTTTACCTAAATCAATTTGCAATTTTGAAGCTTGCGGGGCTTTAATTTTAAAAACCACCTTGTTGTCCGGTAATATCTGGGGATACTTCGCATTACGGATATTGGTTTGAGCCGGATCACCTAAAATCGTATAGGCCGGAAAATTGGATTGATCGACAGCTTTAAATAAAAATTGAGAAAACATATACAATCCGTTTTTCCAAACTTTAAAATCGTGAACTCCGGGCTCTAAATAATAGACATGCGGTACATTATTTTTATACAAATAATCGTGGGTACGTTTGCTATTGATAAGCAGCCAGTCATTATCTCCACAGGAAATCCAAAGCAGTTTGAGTTTCTTTTTTGCCACTTCGGGATTGGGTAGTAATTCTTCTGGGGCTTTAGTATTTGGCGCTGCCGAAAATGCTCCAACCCAAGCAAACTTATCTAAATTCCCTAATCCAAAATTCAGAGACTGTCCGCCTCCCATCGATAAACCTGCAATGGCACGGTGTTCCCTGCCTTTTAGAACGGGATATTTTTTTTCAATAAAAGGAATTAAATCCTTTAGCAAATCCTGTTCAAAAACACTAAAAGCCTGTACTTTATCGGGAGCCATTATATTTCCCGAAGCGCTATCGTCTTTCATCGCCCTGCCATTTGGCATAACAACGATCATCGGTTCTGTTTTTCCCTCGGCATACAAATTATCTAATATAATCTGCGGATTTCCTCCGTTGAGCCATTCTTTTTCATCGCCGCCTATTCCGTGTAAAAGATATAATACAGGATATTTTTTCTTTGTATTGAATCCCGGCGGTGTATAAACTGTGACTTTTCTAACAGAACCTACAGTTTTAGATTCATAACTCAGCGTTTCAATTTTTCCTGCCTTAACATTTGGATTAAATACATCAAATCCAATGGGAGCCTGAACTATAAAAGATTCCTCACCGTTAGTTATTGCATAACCTGATAAAGACAGCATTTTCTCTGCATAACGTTTTCCTAATTCTCTGTAACCTGCTGCATTAAAGTGCAGCTCATCCGTTGCGGCAGTACATCCGCTGGAGGAAATAATATACGAATTGGGTATTACTTGAGGCAGTTTGGCAATAATTTTATTCATACTGGCGCATTTACCGTTTTGATCTTCGTTTACGGTTTCTCCAGAAAGCAATGGCACTTTTTTAGGATCCAGGTTTAAATCTTTTATTAAATTATCATAAACTAATTTTACTTTTTGAGGCCAGAGTGTGTCGCCTGTATTAGATTCTCCCTGATGAAGTAAAATCCCTTTTATGACTCCTTTTTTTTGGGCAATTTTTGCCATTTCTAACAATCTGCCATAGGGATTTCCATCGTATTCTTTTACTGTATTTTTTAACCAGTCCGGAGATTCTGCTACATAATTCTCCAATTTATTTTTATCGAAAAGTTCTATTTTGCATCCACCCACAGACACATTGATTACGCCTACTTTTATATTCTGCGGAAGATTCGCTATCATGGTTCTGCCAAAGTAATCCATTGGCGTAAGCCCGGTTGTACATCTGCATAATGGTGGGACAGCGGTATACCATTTTCCCATTTCTCGTCCCATTTCCGGACAATTGACTGCCGCTAAAACCTGAAAACGCGGATCTACATTTATTTTATCCTGAGGTTCTATAGTTGCATTACCTTCCATATTAGATTGTCCAAAACTCAAATAAACATGAAAATTTGGATCTTGTGAATATCCTTTTTGTGCTAGTAAAAAAAGAACTGCAAATACTGAAAACTTAATGATTGATTTCATTTTATATCAAGGGTGTTTATTGTCTAAAATCTTTTTTTGAGTACGTGAAATTTTTAATTTAACTCTATTCAGAACTATCTTCTTATTCTGTCAGGACATCAAAGTTTCTCTGTTAAAACGCTTATATTTATTTAAAGGAAAAAGTCAATCATTAGAATTGATTTTAGCTTAACTATAAGTGTATTCTTAACAAATATAAATAAAAAGAAATCAAACACAATCGGTTGTGTTGTTTTTATGTGATAATTATTTAAAAAAATAACTTTAAAAAAACTGTTTAATCAATTTTATCATTAAATAATTAGCTTTTTAACAATAAAACATACGGCGGCAGCAGCGTAAATTATCAGTATTTGAAGCGTTTTTTTTGAGAAACTAAAAAAAAATCAGCACAAAAAAAGTCCTGATTAAAATCAGGACTTTTTTGCGGATAAAATTTTAGAACTACAAATACTTTGTCATTTGGATTTGAATTACGAACGCTGCGCCAAAAACTTGACTTTACCGGTTTTCATATCATATACGGCACCGCAAATTATTATTTCTCCTTTTTCTTCCATTTCTTTCAAAATCGGGCTTTTCTCTCTTATTTGTTTTATGTCCTACAGGATATCACTATCAAAAATAAAATGATTACTATCTTTTGTCTTATTACCAACAATATTAAGAGTTTGATTCTGGTTACTAAAGTTTATATTTTGCCTGTAAATTTATAATAATTTAGAAAATAAAATTGATCTCGCAAAAGCGCTAAGGCGCAAAGTTTCCACACAATATTGTCATTTCTGGTAAACCTTTGCGATATTGCCCCTGGGAACGTTTGATAAATTGTGTCTTATACTATTGGATGTTTTTTCAATTCAATCAAACGTTCCTACGGAACGTAAAAAAATGTCACATTTATTGGGCTACCAATGAGATGTTCCGATGGAACAAAAGCATATAAATTGAATAGAGGAACAGCTTTAGGACTACCTGCTAAATGATTTTTTAATAAATACACCAAACGGGTTCTAAACAACTTTCATTTTTGAGGCTAAATTCACTCTATTTTAACATAAAAATAGTTTATGGTTTATATAAAAATTTTAGGTGCTTTAAAGCCTTAATCTCTCTATTGGTAATAACTATTTTTCATTAAAATCAACGATCTTTTTGGTACCATTAGTAAATTGAATTGTAACGGTTTCATTTGTCTGTTCAAGGTTTTTTATTGGCATTAGTTCATTTTTCTGCCACTTTTCTCCGGACTTTTTCCACAACATTAGTGTAGCATAAACATTCGATTTTTTATTGTTAGGATTAAAATTATCCGCAACATCAATTACCTTACTCGTTTCACTTTCCGGATGTAAACCTTTGGCTGTTACTACCTCCGTTGTTTCCCAACCCAAAAGCGGAATCATAGCCAATTGGTATTTTCCGTTATCAATAATGGTTACAATTTTACCTTGTACTTTTTTTGTTGTCGTTGTAATTTCTTTTCCCAATTGTGGCAGCGCATAGTGTCCTAATCGTATAGAAACGGCTTCAGAACTGTTATTTTTGTCTACTCTTAAAATACCATTTGGCAAAGGAATATCGGCCAGATTCATTTTTATAAGTGCATTGGTTTCTAAAACGGCATCGCGATAATAAATACCATTTTCAAATTTTTTAAAATTAAATAAACGTAGCGGTTCCCACTCTTGTTTACCATTTTTAAAGACATAATTCATCGCAACTTCGCCATTGGCACCATCAGCCTGCCAGAGAAAAGCACTGTTATAGGCCAATCGATTGTAGTTTTCTGTAGATCGAAATCCCTGCCAGTCGTCTTTCTTCTTTTCATGGCACCAGGCTCTTATTTCTGAAGCTCCAATAGCAGGATAATCTGTAATTAAAATTTTAGGTCCGTTTTGAAAATTATTGTAAACCTCGTCTTTTTTGAATTTAGTTTCCCAGTCTCCTTCGTTTTCTTTTGCTGTCCAGAACGGATTATCGTCCGGCAATAAAAGTCCCATAAAGGCTTTTCCCATCCAATAGACACTTCCCCTGCAGCTATACACCTGCACGGCAGGCTCAAATGCTCCGTAAAAACCAAGAGTGGGTACGTTGTCTTTCATGAATTCAGGGTTTTCTAAAAACTGTTTTAAAACTCCTGATGAAATTCTGCGCAACCAGCCATTATTAACAGCAGGATCATTTTCGAGCCCCATAAAAGGAAAAGCGGCAATGGTAGCAATGCGATAACTAATACTGCGCCCAAACATGATCATCTCGCCGTTTCGGCTAAACATTAAAGGATAATTGGAATTAAGATCTCTAAAATTGCTTTTAAACTTCGCGGCATATTCCGGATAATATTTGTTTCCAAAATATTCAGACCATAATGCTCCATACAGCTGAAATCCCCACATACTGTAATAATCGTAGGCCGGACTATCGTTGTACCAGCCATCGCCGCGATAATCGTTTAAACATTTTTGCAAATATTCTTCCAGCAATTTCTCATTTACAGCGTAGCCTTGTTCTTTGAAAAAACTCAATACAAAAATGTTGAAAAATTTCCAGTTTGAGGACACTGTAGGACCATCGCCATAACTCAACATCGATTTTGCCAATGCATCTTTTTGTTCCTGAGGCAATGGTTGCCAGAGCACTTCAGGATTGGTAAGCAGCGACATAGCGATCGCTCCATATTCGACCAAATTCTGACTTGGCCCTCCGTTTTTGGCTCTTGGCGTGATATAAGAAGGACTTTTAGGATCGATTAATTTACTAAACTGATATCTGTAATAATCGGCAACTTTGATATTATTGATGACTAAATTCGGGTTTTCTTTCAGCAAGGGAGAAGCGATAAATAACGTTCTGCTCAAACCTTCCAATTTCTCGGTTGGCACTCTGCTTTCGTCCTGAGGATAACTTTTCCCGGGTTGTTTGGGGAACTTCATCGGGTCATCCAGATTATGAATGTAACTAAAAGCACCTTCTAACAAATAAAGTCCGGCATCTTTCCAGTGCTGTTTTGTCATTCCGGTATAAGGACTTAGTTTATAATCCGGATTCGCGATTTTAAAAACGTTATTGGTGTTTTCTTTTTGCTGCGAAAATAAAGACAGGCTAAACATTGTGGCGAACAACCACATTTTCAAATTATTCATTTTTTAACTATTTTGTAATTCTTTATATTGAACTTTATTTTTTCTTTACTGCTTGTATTTTGATTATCTTCTTTTGTAATCCCGCAGAAGTAACTTCAAGATTAATAACTCCGGATTCATCACTGCTTTTAATAATTACCAACGCACGCCCATGCCAGGCTTTGCGTGTATTTGCAACATATAAATCACTATCTTTTAGATTGGCATTATCAACTCCTGCAATTGTTCCGGCACCCGTTACATTAAAAATAAGTTCGTTCTCGGTATTTGGATTTAAAACACCTTTTTCATCAGTAATTTCAACACTTACATATACTAAATCCTGACTATCAGCTTTAATCGTTTTCCGATCAGCTTCTAATTTTATTTTTGCTGGCTGACTGGCCGTTTTCAGTATAACCGGTTCAACTTCTTTACCGTTTTCTAAACCAAAAGCTTTTAGTTCACCACTTTCATACGGAATTATATACGTTGCTTTAAATTCCTGTTGTTTCGTAGTTTCTTTATCCCCCATTTTTTTACCGTTCAGATACAATCGTACTTTTGGGTATTTCGAATATACTTCTACTTCAACATTTTTTCCTTCCTGACCTGGCCACGTCCAGCTTTCCCATGTTGGCCAAACTGCCCAGGACGTAAGTTTAATTGGTCCAGTTTCAGGATTTGGTTCACGAACTGCCATATAGATTTTCTCATTGGCATTGTATAACATACTGCGATAATGAGAAATAGGTTTTCTCCATCCCAATAAATCAACATCGCCACAATAGGCACCATGCCATGGATATAAATTCGATTCCCAATGCTCACCCAAAGGTTCGCCGGGATATATATAACGGCCTATGCCTGATTCGCCTAAATAATCCATTGCTGTCCAGACAAAATCGCCCAAAATATAATTGTGTTTTTGAACTAAATTCCAATTAGCAAAAGCATCTTTTGGATAGGATTCGGTTTGCAGGATAATACGCGAAGGCACCCTTTTATGATCTGATTCTGCGCGATGCAGCTGATAATTATATCCTGCCACATCATGAGCCGCCATCAAAGGATCAAAAATTTCCCAACCCTGATCCCAAGTGGTCATTGCTGATGTTACAGGACGGGTAGCATCTATACTGCGAATAGCATTTGCCAGCATCTTTGCTGTTTCGACCGCTTCAGGTTTGGTTCGTTCTATGACTTCATTACCAATACTCCACATAATTATAGACGGATGATTGCGATCTTTTAATACCATAGATTCTACATCATGTTTCCACCATTTATCAAAAATACTGGCATAGTCATAAGTGTTTTTTTGCTCTCTCCATCCATCAAAAGCTTCATCTATAACGAGCATGCCCAATCGGTCACAAGCATCTAGAAAAGCTTCAGAAGGGGGATTATGTGACGTTCTGAGCGCATTAAATCCAGCCGCTTTTAGTAATTCTACTTTTCTTTCTTCTGCACGATCATAAGCTGCAGCTCCCAAAGCTCCGTTGTCATGATGTACACAACCACCATTTAAAATTATTTTTTTGCCATTCAATAAAAAACCATTTTCGGCGCTAAAATCAATTGTTCTAATTCCAAAATCAGTTGTTTTTACTTCAATATTCTTTCCTTCTTTGTTAATTATTGATTTTGCCTGATATAAATTTGGTTGTTCAACAGACCATAATTTAGGATTTTTGACGTTTACAACCTGGATTATTTCTTTTTCTTCATTAGGTTGAAGTTCGATTTTACTTGCCGAATTTCCAATTTCTTTTCCTTTTGCATCTGCAATAACTGTCGAAAGTAAAACGCTTTGTACAATTGTACTTTCATTCTTTACCACAGTTTTGGCCTGAACTTTAGCCATGTTATTTTTTACTTCCAAAGTTGTAATCGCAACACCCCAATTTTTAACATGAACAAGATTTTTTATCAGTAGCCAAACATTACGATAAATACCTGAACCACTATACCATCTACAATTTTTTTGCTGAGAATTATCTACTTTTACCGCTATTGTATTTTTTTGTCCAAATTTTAAATAAGGAGTAAGATCATACTCAAAAGAAGTATATCCATAAGGTTGAAGACCTACTGATTTTCCGTTGATAAATACCTCAGCATTCATGTAAACTCCTTCAAAATAAATCGAAATTCTCTCACCTTTCCATTCAGAAGGAACAGAAAATGTTTTTCGATACCAGCCTATTCCCATTGGATAAAAACCACCATCACCACCACTTACATTTGTTTTTTCTGACTTTCCTTCGATACTCCAATCGTGGGGTAAATTTAATTTTCTCCAACTATTATCGTCAAAATCTACTGAACTATTATTTGAAGAATCTCCTAAAGAAAATTTCCAATCAGCATTGAAACGCTGTTTTTGTTCCATATTTTTATGCTGAGCTATGCTTTGTGTGACACAACCAAGCAGCAATAAATTAATAAAAAATAAAGTTTTTCTAAAATGTTTTATCCCGGTCATTAGTATCGAACTGTTTTTAGTTATTATAAATCTATTCACACCTATTTATTTTTTTTCTAATAAAAAGAAACTATAGATAAGTGTAAAAATAACAATTATAATATAATGTTATTGCTCTAAATAGTGAAATAGTGCAAAGTTGCTTGGATTATCTTATGGCAAATAAGGTTTTACTATAACTAACTTATCCCCAGACAAATCAACCTCAAATAACTTAGGAATTCTTACTGTTTTATCGCCCACTTTTCGATGGCTATGAACTGACATTAACCATTTGCCTTCAAAGGTTTTAAACAACATACCATGACCAAAATTTGGTGGTGTTATGGGATCTTTTTCCTGAATCCACGGACCATCTAAAGTACCGCTTTGAGAATAGGCTACACCTTGGGTATAAACGTCATAAATCCAGCTCGTCCAAATCATTCCTAAACGTCCGGATCCTGTGTTAAATAAATAAGGCCCATCGGTAACTTTATTTGGTTTGTCATTTCCATTAGTATCTTTCTCTCTGCTCCAGGGAGAATCGCTCGCTTTAAAAAGTAATTTTCCTTCTCCAATAGATCCGCTTAAATCCGGTTTTAGTTCTATTTTTTCCATAGTTCCGTTACCGTTTTGCAACCATTCATAACAATAAATCATATACGGTTTTCCGTTTTTATCTACCCAAAATGTTCCGTCAAGTGTTGGTTTATTAGCAGGCAAATAGATATCATCTTTCATTGGTACATAAGGTCCCTGAGCATTGTTACTCACCAAAACATGACTCGCACGACGCTCGATAGGAATACCGGCAACCGTATCTATTATTTTGCCCTGATTGGTAAAAGTGGCGAAGTAGTAATATTTATTTTTATACAAATGGAGTTCTGCTGCCCAAATCATAGGCTTTGCTCCCATCCAGGAATTTGGGTTTGTTTGGGCGACATCATAAGGGCCATTCCATGATTTTAAATCTTTGCTCTTCCAAAGCAAACCACCTGTACCGGTCATATAATACATATTGGTTTTCTTGTCTGCTAAAATAGCAGGATCACTTAATCGAATGGAGTCTAAAGGAACAGCTTCTTTTACTGGTCTTTTTTTCTGGGCATGCGCCATTGAAAAATATAAAAAACACATACACATAGAAAAAACAAGAAGTGATTTCTGTTTGAAATAATTTTGCTTTGCTTTCATTTTCATAACTTTAAAAATATTGTGCCTGTTTACAAGACCTATTTTATTACTTTAGAAATACTTATAACCTGTTGTGTATAAGTTTTTTTAACACATAGAAACATAGAAATTATTGCACTCAAAAAAGGCGTTTCACTTTCATCAATGCATCCCGATAGCTATCCTACCGTCTGGATATAATATTATTAAGTCAATTTTAAACACGAATTTCACAAATTTGCACAAATTTCAATGGTCAGCTTAGTTTGTGAAATTAATTTCACAAACTAATTAGTGGTAATTAGTGAAATTCGTGTTTATTTTTGATTTACTTTTTCCCAAAATCATGCAATATATGTTTCTATGTGTTTAATTAAATTTTATTCATTATACCCAACTGGTTACTTATTACTATATTATTTATTGATTTTCTGTAAAAGCAGTTAGGTTCCATTTATCAAACCATTTCAAAACTGGCTTACCATTACTAAAAGATATCGGCAGCCAAACATAACTTCCTTCAATCGCATTTTCAGGTTTCCAGCGGTCGGCCATAAAAATAAACTCATCCTTTTTGCCCTCAACAGGAAGAATATAAGTGCTTTGCGAATGAAAGGTCAGTGATGCATCTTTACCCACACACGGATTCCCTAAAGGTTCCCACGGTCCCCAAATAGATTTAGCCGAAAAAGAACGCGCCTCATTTGGATCCCAACCCGTACAGCCGGAAGTAATCATATAATAAATGCCATCTTTTTTAAAAATAGCTGGCGCTTCATTATGTCCCGCCGGCGCCATTCTTGTCCATTTTTCTGTAAAATCCAAATAGTCATCTGTAAGTTCTGAAATATGAAGGGTCAGGTTTTCTTCCGAAGAATGAATAAGATACGCCTTCTCATCATCATCAACATAAACCGTCATGTCTCTTGCCATTTGTCCTTTATTAAAATCCTTTCGAACCAACATTCCGTTTTTAATTGCTGTTAGCCATTCAGGGCTCCAGGATTTTAATCCCGCTTCATTATTTGCAGCCGTTTTAAATTCGTCCTTAAAATCTATTGGCCAAACTCCTTTATTTGGACGATATGATTTTTTAAATTTAAAAGGCCCTTTTGGAGAATCACTTATCGCTACAGCGGCTTTGGCAGCATTATACCCCTGCCCTTTCAACTCTAAATGAAACCACATAACGTATTGGCCTGTTTTTTTATTAAAAATAACTTTTGGACGTTCCATCACACATCCTTTTGTAATTTCAGAATTACCATCCTGCTCTACTTTTAGCACAATACCTTCGTTATGCCAATTGTACAAATCTTTTGAGGTATAACAGCTTATTCCTTCCAATGATACATTTCCTGCACGGCCCGAAGTCTTGTATTCTCCGTACCAGTAATATGTTCCGTCAACAAAAAGAATACCGCCTCCGTGGGCATTAATATGTACTCCATCTGTATCTTTCCACTGTTTTCCCGGAACAAATGAATTGTTTTGCGAAAAAACAAAAGAACATACAAAACTTATAATTATCGAAAATTTTAATCTTAATCTCATTTTATTTCTTTTTTTGATAAACCCTTATATAATCTATAATGTATTTTGACGGAAGATCTGCACTGGTAAATTCCCCTCCGTTTATTCCTCCTACAGCCAGATTTACTAACAGATAATGAGGCTGCTGAAACGGAATTATAGTTTGATCCGGCGTATTTATAGTTTTATCAATATTAATCTCATTTAATAACTGATCATCTACATATAATTTAATCGATTGTGCATCCCAATCCATTTTCCAGACATGAAATTGGTTTGCCCAGGAATTATCTTTAAAATCTGTGAGTTTAACTGCTTCAGCGTCCCAGGCTGTATTGGCGTCCTTTGATTTCCATGCGGCATTGGCTAATATTTTTCCTGTATAATATTCCATGATATCAATTTCGCCATTGGCAGGCCAGTTGCCTTTTATACCCAAACTCCAGAAAGCCGGCCACATTCCTTTTCCGGTTGGGATTTTTGCACGCATTTCAAATCTCCCGTATTGCCACGAATGTTTTCCGCGCGTAATCAAACAGGAAGAGGTAACTTTTATCGAATCTCTGTTTTTGGCAAAATCCTTATGGTTTTTAGCAACAAAATTGGGATTGGGTCTGTTTTCATTTCTGGCTTCAATAATCAAAAAACCATCTTTGCAAAAGGCGTTTTCTTTTTGATACCACTGGTTTTCCTGATTTCTCACAAAACCTGTTTCATAATTCCAATTCTTTTCATCCGGAGGACCATTTTTATTAAATTCATCTGCCCAAACCAACTTATAATCTTCATGTTTTGAAGATTTCGATCTGTGGATGACGAAACCAAAAATCAGCATCAGGACAATACCCAACGCCAAAAACTTACCAATAAATCTCATTTTTACTCAGTTTATTTTTATCTAAAATTAATCCTGAACTCAGTCCAAATATTTTAAATAAGGGATCCCGAAAGATCCCTCATCACTACTAAATTAAAAAAACCAATACTTATTATTTTATCTGCAATTCTTATTTTTTAATGATTCTGATTGCTGCATCGGGATGCGATTGAATCTTAACCAGATAAATTCCGCGAGGCTGATTTTCTATATTCAGATGCACTTTACCATTTTCGATTACATAATTCGATCTCGAAATTAATTTTGAATCTGAACTATAAATTGCAATTGCAACGGTAGCTTCATTGGTTGGTAAAAAAACATCGAACTGACCATTTGTAGGATTTGGAAACGCGCTAACAGCACCTGTCAAATCTCCTTCTGAGGCATTTAAAGTCAAAGCATTTTTAACCACAAACGTACTTAGCGTTGCTTGTGTTTTAACCTGCAAAGCCGATGAATACAGACTTTCGCCCCCCGCATTTTCTGACGCTATTTTGTAGAAGTAATCTTTGTTTGCTTCTAAATTTGTATCACTGAAAATAGTGTCTTTTACATACGCTCCTATACTTTCGTAAGTACCGTTTACTGTTGTTGCTCTTTTTATTTTATAAGATGCTGCATCTGCAACTACCGCCCATTTTAAGTTGATGGCTGATGTGGATATTGCTTCTCCCTGAAAATTGGTTGGAATAGCCGGAATAGCAGGCTGATCATAAACCAAAATAGCTGAATAAGCTGACTCGACATTGTCTTTGCCTACTACTTTAATTCTGTATTCTGCGTGAGTACGAACCTGATCTATTTTTTCAAGAACATTGTAATTTGTTGATTCATAGAAAACTGAAAATGCGCTTTCGCCTGTTAGCTTTCTTTCTAAAATATATTTGCTGACCAATTCCTGATTAGTTCCGGTCCATTTTACGGTAATATTTTTATAATCTGATGTCAGCGTATAACTCAGCGTTTCTACTTTCGTTTTCCATAACGGAATGTATTCTTTACCTGAATTATAGGCTTTCGCCGATGCATTTTTGGCATAATATTCCCCTGCAGGCGTTAGTACGGTATAACTTGTAGCGGTGCTGGAAATAACCGGCGCTGTTTGAAGCCATACATAATTTTGCCAGTTTGGATTTCTGGTTTTAAAAGCATCATCTATAGTTACGTACATTGCTCTGGAATCCTGTACCCAGTTGTATATCGAATAACGCTCGATATAATCAGTCGTTTCAAGCACATTTAATACTGCTGCCAAATCATTTTTATGCTTAATAGCATTTGCATCTGTAAGTAAAACAGGCCCGTCAGGAAAATTGTTACCTGTCCAGTTTGCACCTACATTCCATTCTGTAATCCAGATTGGTCTGTGGTATTTATCATAAATGTTCTGCAAATCGCTTTTCCATTGTGCGGCAGTTTTGTACCAGTAACAATGAAGTGCGACATAGTCAATTCGATAATTATTAGCTTCTGCCTGTGTCATAAAATTAGCCATCCACGGATTAAACGGATCTGATGTTGCAGGAGATCCTACTCTTAATCCTGATTTTAAAAGAGCCGGCCAGGAACTTATTGCAGCTTCAACTGTCATATTTGCCTGATCAGGACGATCTGGTTCATTAAATCCTAATAAATGAGTATAACCATCTTTCGTATAGGCAGGTGTAAATGAAGGCCACCATTGGGTTTGACGAATTGGAACATATTCTACATTTGGCGTAGTATCCATTCCAGTGTTCCAATTGTAATACCAGGTAATATTTGTGGTATTTATAGCTTCTGTACTTCCGCCAGCAAGTCCTTTTTTATTGACCTGATGCCATTGCATTGTTCGAACAAACGAAATTGTACTTTTTAAATTAATGGGTAAAACCGGAACTTCAAGATCTTCATTTTCTGCGATATAAACCCTGCTGTAACCAGATCCGTCTGCACTTGTCGCAAAAGTTGCCATGTATCCTTTTTTTAATTTGAATGATTTAATGGCATTATCAAAAGATCCTAAATTATCAAATGGTGTTACAGTACTATATTGTTGGGATGATCCGGCAAAATTCTCCTCGGTAAAAACCTGCAATGGCTGATAATCTGCAACATAAGCAGAGACAACTGTACCCGACCCATAATTTGTAACATTTGCATTTGTACCATTACCCGCCAAAACTCCGTTTATCGAAACATATTGTAACTGCGAACTGATCACTTCACTAGGCTTAACATTTTCAAAATACAAACGAGCATCGATCGAATTCAAATTTACTGTTGAATTGATTAAAGGATTGTATCCGTTTTTTATATACAAAGATGCCGATCCGTTTAAAATTACTTTTGATTTTGTGTAAGCCGCAACAGTTGCGTTGCCTGTAATGTCTTTTGTTAGCAGTGAAGGGCTAATAATTTTCTCCGGTGCGTATGCCAAATTCTCAAAAGTGACTGATGTAATGGCCATATCAACAGCTCCAGTTGCATAATTTTTACCAATAACAATATTAGCTGTCTGCTGTTCCTGAACTTTGAGATCTCCTATTCCAAAAAGCGCTTTGGCTCCGGTGATATTGATGTAATACGTTCCGGCACTTTGAGATTGAAATAACAAATCGCCTTTTCGTAATGCATTAGCAGCGCCTGTTACAAAATTTTTAGACGCTACAACTGTTCCTCCGCCATTAGAAGCTGTAGAAACAGATACACTTATTGCAGCACCGGGGCTTAAATTAGAAATGTACTCATAGATCCATGAAAACTGATATCCTTTTGAAGCTTCCAGGGAAACCGGAAAAGAATATACCGAATTTTGAAGTGCGGTAGTATCCCATCTCATATAGAGTAATCTTCCTGAAAAATTAGTCGCATCAGATTCAAAAGTATGACCGGAAGTTACATCCATAAATCGTGTTCCGCTGGTGCTGTTGGCTGTATTAAAAATGGTTGGAGCCGTAACATTTGTCCACGCGTAAGCAGCAGGAGTTCCGGCATTGTCATTAAAATAACCGTCCCATGTATTGATTATGTTTGAAGATTTCAATTTCAAATCGGCGATAGCCATTAATCCGTAATCCCCCGTAATGGTCAGGTAATAATTGCCATCAAAATTGGAAACAAAAGATAAATCGCCTTTTCGTAATTTATTGGCGTTGCCTGTTGTAAATGTTTTAGAAGCAATAACACCAGATCCGTCAGCGCCTGAAGATATTGCCACATTTAGTTTGGCACCCGGAGCAGCATTTGAAATGTATTCGTAAATCCATGAAAATTCATATCGTAAACCCTGTTCTAATTTTACAGGAAAGCTATACGTTGCCGCAGAATAACTGGCATTGTCCCAACGAATGTACATTATTCTTCCGCTAAAAACTGAATTATCAGATTCAAATGTATGTCCGGAAGTTACATCCAGATATCGTACACCGGAGGTCGAATTTGCAGTATTCCACGGAAGTGCCGTAGAAGTACTTGCCCAGCCATAATCGTTCGGTTTCCCCGAATTATTTCCTGTTACTCCAGCCCATCTTCCTAATAAATTATCGGCACCATACGCTATTGTTGTACCTGAATTATCATTTAAAAAATCGAGTGTTTTAGACGTTAAATAATGTCCGTCCTGATAAATATTTGCAACACCGCCTTTTATAGCATATCGGTACGTTTGTTCCTGAGCATTATCTACAGAGGTACTTAAATTATCCGGTGATGATAAGATTGTGGTAGTATTAAAAGTTGTTTTATCTAAAGAAGTTCTAAATCCAAGTCCTATTGCATTTTTTACCTCAACATCTAAACCTCTGCCTACAGCGGCATTAATTTTAGCTTTAACTTCTAAGGTAAATTCTGTTTGATTGGATAATGGAAATGATAAAACATCTGAACTTACTGCGTTTGTAAAAGTTTTAGAACCGTTTAATGTAGTCGCTAAGTTTGCTTTTACAGGCAAATTAGGAGCTTGTGCATGTATCTTGAATACAAAGACCGATAACCAGAATAATAAAATTGTGTATAATTTTTTCATATGAAATATTTGTTTTAAAAATTATTTTAAATTTTTTGTTTCATGCTTTCATTGGTAACCGACAAAATTATTTGCTAAGAAATTGTGCTTCTTCTTAGTTGTATTTTAAAGAAGTATTACACTATTTCTTCTGCTATTATTAACAGGTATTATTTTTAATGTATTATGGAGTTTAAAAAGTATAAGTGGTTAGTTACAAAGTGATAGGATCACAATATATTTTGAACTGATTTTTATAAGCAATAAAAACGATACTACAAGTATTATCCCCTCTAACCACTTAGGGGATAATACTGTAGTAATCAACACTTATTAAAAACCACTATTAAAAGGCGTGAAAATTTTAAAGAATAGATCTCTAAATTTGGGTTTCATCTGCAACAGCATCCTGCCATCTATCCCAAACCTTAACATTAGGATCGTAACCGTCATAACCGTAGTTCTGACTTAATTTACCTTTGATATTGGCCGTTATGGCACTGTTTGGAATTGGCCAATAGTTATTGCGTTTGTCCATGGTATAAAACTTAGTACCGTTTGGCACTACAATTCCGCTCTGAAATTTGTTATACAGCGTGTAATGTGAAATACGTTGGTACCAATAACTACCTCCGGCTGCATCAGTTCCTGATTGTTTATCCCAATTATCTTTACTGTAAGTCTGACCCCATTCATCTGGTCGTCCGCTAAGGGCAAGACAATGCGAAATACGTTTTAACTCAACATTTCTCCATTCTTCCAGATAAAGTTCTCTCCCTCTTTCTGCAGCAATATCACCAATAGTTACCTGACCGTACATTTGAGAAGCTCCGGCTCTGGCTCTGATAACATTCACGTCCTGAGTTGCTCCACCTACATTACCTTGGTAAAAACGGGCTTCGGCTCTTAACAAATACGTTTCGGCCAAACGATATAAATACCAGTGTGCCTTACCTCCTGTACTTGCTCCCTGAAAATCAGTTGCATTTGGATTCGTTTCATTTACAACATCATGCAGATAAATTTTGTACAACGGAAAATCGAACCATTCACGAAGTGTATCTTTTGACAATAGTGTATTACCTTCTTTCATTCTAAAATTTTGCTGGTAGTATGCAGAAGTTTTATCACTGTATTTAAGGTCTTCCATATTTACCCAGTTACCAACAGCACTATTGTGTCTAAGATCCTGTTTGTCCTCGATACCGTTTACAACCCACATAGGATGCTGTGAATAATAAGAAGCACTAATAGTTCCAATACCGCGTCCTAGTGCTCTTGCATAATCATACTTTGCCTGATAATTAGCATTGTTTGAGGCAAAACGATTTGCTCCCTGTTTACCATCAGGAGTTGTAAGCGTACCGGAATTCCAGTTAGGCCCAAAAATTCTCATCGAAGCAAACGGTAAAAATGACTGTACTCCACCATTTGGCATTACCAAAATAGCTTCTCTGTTACCGGCAATTACCTTATTCTCTGGTCGGTGTAAATCCCAAATTACATTTCTGTTTATCGCCCATGTAGTTGGATTTCCACCCGGATCAAAAGTTCCAAAAGATCCCTGCATTAAAGAATAACCTGATTGATTGATCAATAAATCGGCCTGTGTTTCTGCGTCTTTAAATCTTCCTGAAGCCAGATAACACTTGATCAGTAATTGGCGGCAAGCTCCTTTATTTACTAAACCTATATAAGCTAGTTTTGACTGCTCAGGTACCCATTCTACAGCTTTTTCCATATCTGCTGTAATCATTTCGATAATAGCTTCTTTTTTAGTAGAATAATAACTTTGTTTTGGAACCTGCAAAATTTTAGTAATTAATGGTATATCTCCAAATTGATACACTAAATTAAGATAACGATACGCTCTGTGAAAATAAGCCTGACCAATATATTTACGTTTTACTTCTTCTGATAAACTTGTTACATTATCAATATATGTCAGTACTGTATTGGCGTATTTAATACCATTATAACCTTCATCCCAGTAAAACCCAAGATAAAAATCATCATTTGTTGATGTTTTAAAACTTCCGGTAGGAACTATAGTGTTTGCAAAATCAGAAATAGTACTACTGTTATCTGTTTTTCCATATTTTGCCATGTCAGAAAAAACATATTCTGTACCGATAGGCACACTGTTTGTCGCTGCATTATAATGAATATAATTATTACGCAAACCTTTATCTGCAATCGCTAAAGTTGCCTGCAATCCTGATTCAGTCTGAAATGTAGTTTCGGGTTCGTAAAACGAAAGCGGATCCGGCTCCAGAAAATCCTTTGAACAAGAAACCAAAAGAGCAGAAGCCACTGCTAAAGGTGCCAGTATTAAAATTTTATTTTTTATATAAGTTTTCATTATTGATAATTTTAAAGTGAAACGTTAAATCCTAAATTAAACATTCGCGTAGCAAGCCCTCCTGTTTCCGGGTCACCATAATATTTCCATTGATCATTAGCTGACCATGTTGCAGCGTTTTGAACCGAAGCATAAATTTTGAAATTTCTAACATGCAAACGATCAATAAGATCCTTAGGAAGTGAATAGGCCAACGAAATATTGTCTAAACGAATAAAACTACGATCGTATAATTTTGCTGTTCCGGCTCCTGCAGGGCCTCTTGCATCAAGACGTGCCCAATCATTGGTTGGATTATCAATTGTCCAATAAGGGTTTACAAACGGATTGTAATTGTTGGTGTATAAACTACCATCGTTATACGTATTCATATAACGTCCGTCAAGCGATTTGTGTCCCATGTAAGCATACATATTAATTGCCAAATCCCAGTTTTTGTAAATTTTAAATTCATTACGCAATGACCAGTTAATTGGTGGCGCAGTTTCTCCTAAAAATTGTTTGTCTTTTTCATTATAAGTTGGTTTTCCATTCACATCGTCAGCAGTATAACTGTTCTCCACTTTTGGATCCCCAGGACGTTGGCCGTATTTTGCAGCTTCTACAGCTTCATCTTTTTGCCAGATTCCAATTACTTTATAATCCCAGATTTGAGAAATTGGTCTGCCTATAAACCATCCGTTTGTTTTATCATCTGACTCTTTTGTTCCAACAACATTACCATTGGCATCCTTAACATCTTCCATATTGCCGTACAATGCATTAATCTTGTTTTTATTGTATGAAAAAGCAACCATGGTAGTCCATTCAAAATTTGGATTTTTTATATTTAAAGTATTAAGACTTATTTCGATCCCTTTATTTTCGACCTCACCAAGATTGGTTGCAATTGATCCAAATCCGGAGAAACCTGGCAAACGCTGACTCATAATCATATCATTGGTAACTGATCTGTAAAGATCTACAGTTCCGGTAATACGATCTTTTAAGAAACCAAAATCAAGACCAATATTTGTTGCGGTTGTTTTTTCCCATTGCAAATTAGGATTCGCCATACGGTCAATAGCTAAGTACTTCGTATCAACAATATTTCCTGAAGCATCTATATATCCCATTGTTGCACCTGTACCTGAACCTAAATTCGCCAAAGCAATGTATGGATCTGCAAGCGATCTGTTTCCGTTTTTACCCCAGGAAACTCGTAATTTACCTGTACTTAAAGGAGTCCAATGAAACCAGCTTTCCTGATTAAAGTTCCATCCCACTGCAACAGAAGGGAAAGTAGCGTAAGGATATGAAGCTCCAAATGCTGAATATCCATCACGACGTACCGTTGCGGTTATCATATAACGATTATCAAACGAATAGAAAAGTCTCGCCATTAAACCATCGGCTGTTTGATGCGTATCTGTACTTGAAAATGAGCTGTTCAAAAGAGTTGCGTTAGCAATATTGTGAAATCCTAAGGCATCAGAAGGCTGAATGTTACGGGCATATACAACATCTGACCATGTTTTTAGGTCTTCTGCTTCCTGAACTAAAGTTACTATGAAGTGGTGTTTCTCCTTGAATGTATGGTCCCATGTTAATGTATTGTTCAGATTCCAGGTAAACTTTTTACCATTACCTCTATCTACTCCTATGTTTACAGGATTCAGGTTTTTATTACCCGCCGATTGAAAATAACGGTTGTAAAAGAACTCATAACGTGGTGCAGCATTAAAGGAATAGGTAATACCTAAAGGTAAAGTTACTTTTGTATTAAAAATGGTATTCAATACCGTATACCCTTTTTCAAGTTCCATATATTGTCTGTCATAGTAATAATTATAACCTCCAATTGTTGGTCCCATTGGTTGTCTTGCATAGTCACCATTTGCTTCTGTAAAATTAGAAAACGGGCTGTTTCTTAACATATTTGCATCCCAATAATTGGTTCCTGTACCCACAGATATATCTCCATCTGAACGATCCTGAAAATTAACATTGGCTCCAAATTCAAGCCAGCTTGTAATTTTAGCATCTACTTTCATATTCGCACGAACTGCAGAATAATCATTACCCTGAATAGCTCCTTCTGAGGTTAAATAACCCAAAGACATATAATAATTTACTTTATCGCTTGCTCCGGAAACACTTAAGTTATTGTCGTGATTTATTCCTGTTCTAAAAGTACTGCCATACCAATCGTGTGTTTTTCCATCTGTAAAATTCTTCAGGAGCGACGCATCAGTAATTCCCAGGCGAAGTCCCCAAACTTCATTCAGACTTTTGCCTTGTATTTGTGCAGCTGGCTGATAAGCCAACCATTGCGCCTGAGTGATACCATATTGATCTAATTGATTTGGATTTGTATAATACCCCGCTTTATTAGCAGCTGTTCCTGTTACCCATGCCTCGTAATTTCCGGTGGCCGTATTTGTTCCGTACGTTTTAGCAGTTTCCCAATCCTGACGATATTTTATATATCCATCTGCATTATAAACATTGCGATAAGCACTTTTGGTAGTAATCGTTGTATTTGTAGTTACATTAATAACTGGTTTACCCGTTTTTCCTTTTTTAGTTGAAATAACAATAACCCCTGCAGCCGCTTTAGATCCGTAAACAGCTGTTGCTGATGCATCTTTTAAAACATCGATCTGACCAACATCATCAGGATTAATCTCTGAAAGCTCGCCGTAAAATTGCATTCCGTCTAAAATAATAAGCGGTGAGTTATGACCTCCGTCAGAATAAACAGAAGTTTGTCCACGAATCTGCAAAGAACCTCCTCCTTTTGCATCAGCAGAATAACCTACTTTTAGACCGGGAACACCTCTCAATAAATCCTGAACCGTTTGCGGATTTTGGTTGGCCAAAGCTTCTGCTTTAACCTGAACAATGGCTCCTGTTAAATCTTTCTTCTTCATTTTACCATATCCTACAACTACCACCTCATCTAATGAAGCAGCGTTTTCTTCCAGTTGTATCGTAATATTGTTTTTACCATTTACAGGTACTTCCTTGGTTACAAAACCAACAAAGGATACTACTAATACAGCATTATCATCTGCAGCCAGCGTAAATTTTCCGTCAAAATCTGTAATCGTTCCTTTTTTTGTTCCTTTTACCGCAACTGAAGCACCCGGAAGAGGAATCCCCTTGTGATCTTTAACCTGACCGGTAATGCTGTTTTGTGGCTGTACTTTTTCTGTTCCTGCTGTACTACCGGATTCAGTAGAGAATGCATGTACCTGAGACAATGAAACCAAAACACAAAGTAGTGTTAGTTTCTTTTTCAAATCAAATCCAGATACATAATCAGGAGCCTTAATCTTCCTAATAAATTTTGTCATTTTTGGTTGTAATTTTGGTTAATTGATTAGTTAAGTTACAGACTGCAAAAACTCACTTAAGTGTATTTTTTACATTTTAATTTTTCAAATTTTTTTACGTAAAAAATATCACGTCGTTTCTTGTAGTCTGCCTTGCAAATCTAGCATAAGACGTATAAGTGAAAGGGGGTAATTACGACATTATAAAAGGGGCAAATCCGCATTTTACCCTAATAAACAGGTTATTTTTGTATCAACCGTAAAAAATTAGTGTTATAAATAAACTTTACGTAATTTTTTAAGAAACATTGGGAAGTTTTAAGTTTCAGGTTTCAAGTTTCAGGTTCTTTACTTTGAGTATATTTTTACCACAGAGATGCACAAAGATTTCACAGAGTTTCACAAAGAAATAGGTTGACTTTTGTGAAACTCTGTGAAAAATTTAGCATGCTGTGCTGAAGTTTAATACTCCATGCAATAAACTAAAAAAACTTTGTGAAATTCTGTGAAACTCTGCGAAAAAACTCTGCGAAACTCCTTGGTAAAACTATACAGAGAAGCAACTTGAAACTTGAAACCTGAAACAAAATTTAAACTTTGTGAACCTCTGTGAAAAAACTCTGCGAAACTCTGTGGTAAAACTAATCAACCTGAAACAAACTTTAAACTTTACTTCACAAAACGAGAGATCTCTGATGCTGCTAATAAAAAAGCACCTACACCAAAATCAGCTGTCGAATTTTTATCGACCACTTGCCCCGGAATGGCTTTTTCGCCAATAGGCTGTACATATCCCACGGTTCCATCTGCCTGAAGCGCAAATGTTGTGAGGTAATTCCAGGATTTTTCCACTACCGGCAAATATGTTTTTTTATCTAAATAACCATTGTTAATTCCCCACATAAAACCATACGTAAAAAATGCTGTACCGCTGGTTTCAGGTCCCGGCGCATGTCCCGGATCTAAAATACTTCTGGTCCAGTATCCTTCGTTTTGCTGTGCATCTGCCAAGGCTTTGGCCATATCCTTAAAACGTCTTATGTATTCGTCTCTATGTTGAGCTGTTTTGGGCAAATCCTGAATAATTTTGGCATAGCCTGCAAAAATCCAACCGTCTCCTCTGGCCCAAAAATCTTTTTTCCCGTTGGCACTTGTATGCTTTGGATACACATATTTTGCATCACGAAAATACAAGCTGGCTTCCTTATCGTACATAATACTATCGGCATATAACAAATACGAATGTAATTTCTCTAAATACATTTCGTTGCCCGTCACGTTGTATAGCTTTGTCATTACCGGCATTACCATATACAAACCGTCAACCCACCACCAATAATCGTTTGCTTGCGTGCTCATTTCATACTCCATAACTTCACGGGCACGTGCAATTTTATGCGGATCATTCTTGCCTGTAAAATTGTATAAATCGATATACGTCTGAAAACAAATTTGCCAGTCGCCAAACAATACATGTTTATCCTTTTCTCCGTAATTGTATTTCCATTCAGATTTATCAGTTGATTTGGCTCCCATCCATTGATTTTTTTCTGCCCACGCCATCGAATAGTCCAGATACTTTTTGTTTTGTGTTACTTTATAAGCTTCCATATTTCCGGTATGATAAGCCGCAACGTTCCAAAAAGCATTACCCAATTCCGGATGTGTATCCTGCCAGCGGTTGTTTACTTTGTCGATAATAGCAATAACTTCTTTCTTAGATTGTTTTATGGCACTTTTTTGTGTTACAGCATTGGTTTTGCAACTAACAGCTGTAAGAGATACGGCGGCCATTACAATAAAAAATGTGTTTCTAAATTTCATCATTATAGTAAGATTAAATATTAAATTATTTTGATGGAGGATCAGTTAGTATTTTTATACTTGACCCTAATTTTGTTCGTTTTAGGTTGATTTCCAAAAACTTTCATTCAGTATGTATTTATTGTCCTTTACGTTTTGATACTTTTTCTTAAACTCCGAAGGATTTATATTATAAAATTGCTGAAAGTGTTTCCTGAAATATTTTATATCACCAAAACCGGCAATCGAAGCGGCCTGACTTATTTGTAAATCGGTTGTAATTAATAATGTTGCAACTTTTCGCAATCGAACGTTTCGGGTAAATTCTGAAACAGATTTGCCTGTAATTTTTTTAATTTTTTTATATACTAAAGAATAACTCATGCCCAGGTGAAATGCCAGATCGTGCACATTGAAATTTTCGACATCCAAATTGGCATCAATAACGTCTACGATTCTTTCTATGAGTTTTTTATCCTCATCAGAGAGTTTTAGATTTGCCTCTTTTTTGGTCACTGAGTTCAGCAAATAATTCTGTTCACTATCTCTTCGGGCTAATATTCCGCTGATTCTGGCTAATAAATATTCATTATCAAATGGTTTTGTGATGTAATCATCGGCTCCCACTTCGGCACCTTTTAGTTTTACTTCTTCTGAAGTTCCTCCGGTAAGTAATATTACAGGAATGTGCTTTAATTCTTCATCAGATTTTATATGCTTGCAAAAAGCCACGCCATTCATTTCTCCCATTACAACATCTGAAATTACTAAGTCGGGCTGTATTTTTTTGATAATAGTCAAAGCTGTTTCTGCATTTTCAGCCAGCGTAATATGATATTTTGGCGCTAAAATTCGCTTTAGATAATTTCTTATCTGGGCATTATCATCAACTACTAAAATACTTTTGGCATCTTTTATTAATTCATTGACAGTTTCCGTTTCATCAATTCTCTGCAAACCATTTTCCTGCAATACCGTATCTTCCAGAGCTTCTTCTAGAAACAAAGTTCTGTCGCTTAAGTCTTCTCTGATTTCTATATCTCCAAAATGTTCTTTCCCCAAAGGCAATTTAATTTCAAAAATAGCTCCTCCGTTTTCATTATCGTAACAGCTCACTTCACCAAAATGCTGATTAACAAATTGTTTCACCAAATAAAGCCCAATACCAAATCCTTTACGGTTGTTTTTTATGTTGTTATTCGACTGATAAAACAAATTAAATATCTTGTCTTTATCAGCATCCGGAACACCTTCTCCGTTATCAATAACTTTTATAATAACCTCTTTGTCTGTGCATCGCAAATTGACAGTTACGCTTCCGTTTTCTTTTTCTGTAAATTTTAATGCGTTCGAAATCAGGTTAAACAACGTCATTTCTATTTTTTCGCGATCGACATAAACCAATAGCCTTTCTTCGGAAATACTAAAACTGTAATCGATTTTTTTAATTTTTGCATGATGCACAAAACAGCTAAAAACCTCTTTGGCCAATTCTACAATATCAATTTGTCCAATTTTAAGTTTTCCCGTTTCTGTTTCTGTTTTTCTAAAAAGAAGCAGCTGATCGACCAAACTCAATAATCTTCTGGAATTACTGTATACCATTTCGATAGCGCCCGGATCTATTTGCTGATCTGTTCCATAAATGATATCCTTTAGCGGATTGATAATCATCGTTAAGGGCGATCTGAACTCGTGAGAAATATTCGTAAAAAAGGTTATCTTTTTCTCATTTAACTCTTTTTCCTGTTTTGCCAAATCCTGCGAAAGCTTTATTTCATATTGAAGCTGTGCTTGTTTTCGCTGGTATTTATCGACAACATAAATAATAAAAGCAACAAGAAGAAAATAGATAAAATAGGCAAAACCGCTTCTGTACCATGGTGGTAATATGGTAATTGGCAGCGAAATCGACTTTGTATTCCAGACTCCTTCTGCATTTGTAGATTTTATCTTCAATACATAATCTCCCTCTGTCAATCGGGAATAATTGGCACTTCGGATATTATCAATATAATGCCATTGCGAATCCCAGCCTTCGAGAAAATAAGCGTACGATATTTTTTCAGGCAAACTGTATTCTAAAGCAGTAAAATCGATATTAAGCATCGATTCGTCATAAGGTAATTTTAATTGATCGACGCCAAAAGAAGTGAGACCCGACTGATCAAAAACTTTATTATTTACTTTTATAGCGGTTATTACGACTTTTGGAAAATCATGAATCTGACTATTAATTCTGGTATCAATAATATTAAAACCTTTAATTCCTCCAAAAACAATTTCGCCGGTGGTAAGTTTTAAGGCCGCATTGTAATTAAACTGATTGCTTTGCAGTCCATCAGTATCATGATAACTCGTTATTTTCCCGTTTTTTATATTATAACTGAATATTCCGTTATAGGTGCTGCCCCAAAAAGCGCCCTGATTGTCCTGAACAATGTTTAAAACCGAATTATTAGGAAGTCCGTTTCGCTGAGTAAGGATTTTTTTGGCCGAAGTTTCGGGATTAAAAATCATCAAACCTCCTCCTTCTGTACCCACCAGTATTTTTGTTTTCGAAAGAGCAATCACAGACCGAACCGGATATTTTACCTCAATTTCTTTTCGCTGCATTGTTTTGGTATTGAGGCGAATTAGTTTGGTAAAATTTCCTATCCAAAGATTGTTATTTTCATCTTCGGTGATCGAGATAATCCCTCTTATTTTTGCATCGACAAAATCGAATTTATCGGTTGAATTATTGTAACGATACAGTCCTTCATCATCCGGAGAACCGGCCCATAAAACATTATCCTTACCACGAAAAAGTACCCATATATTTTTTTGAAATGACTGGTATTTGGGATTAAAAAAACTGTATTTTTTAAAATTACCCGTCTGAGCATTAAACAAAGAAACACCACCGCCGTAAGTAGCAAACCAGGTTCCTTTATTGTCCTTTACAATTGCGGTTACAAAATTATTCGAGATCGAATTGGGGTTGTTTGCGTTATAAGCATAATTGGTAAATGTATTGGTCTTTTTATTCCACAAACTTGCTCCTGCTCCGTCAGTTCCTATCCATAAATGTTCGCTATCCTGCTCTGATAACGAAAGAATAAAATCGCTGGGCAGGGTATTTTTTATGTTTTCATTTTTCGAAATAGTAATAAAAGGACTTTTTGTTTCTTCAATTTTATTTACTCCTCCTCTTAAAGTCCCAATCCAGACTCTGTTTTCATTGTCTGAAAACAACGATGAAATGGCGTTGCTGTTCAGTTTTTCTTCATCTGAACTCGCATTAAATAAAGAAAAAGTATCCGAAACATAATTGTATTTTATGATTCCGTTACCGTTTGTAGCGATCCAAAGTTCCTTTTTGTCTTTTTTACACATTAAATCAGAAATAGGATACTGAATTTCCTGATTCGTATAAATGTGATGTGTTTTGTTTGATCCGTTGTATTTTAATAAACCTTCATCGACCCCGATCCAAATATTCGAAAATTTATCGCATAAAATGCAGTTACCCGTTGTAAAATCAGAGAAAACAACGATAAGCTTTTTGGCCGTTGCATCCATAGTCACTAGGCCAACGCCCTGAACAAAACACCAGAATTTACCGGATTGATCAAAATCCATTCCCTGAACATGATAATCCCATTGCAGTTTTCCGTTTACATAAAGCGGGATCTGAATGATTTCCTGCTTGTCTGCATAATAAAGCAATCCCTTGCCTGCCGTGCCTATATACATGTTTGATTTGTGATCGATGATTTTATTGATAACAAAATCTATAGGCTCACTCTTAGAAGTTTTCGCATTTAGATAATAGCGCGTACTAAACTGATTACTCAAATAATCATAAACACTTATTCCTCCTTTTGTACCAATCCAAATTTCATTTTTAGTTCCGCAAATACTTACAACCCTGTTATTGTTTAATGAATTACGGTCGTTAGGTTCGTTTCTAAAGCTTAAAAAATTATAACCATCATACCTGCTTATTCCGTCATAAGTACCAAACCACATTAAGCCACGCTTGTCTTTGTAGACCGAAGTAACAGCATTATTGGCCAATCCGTTTTTTATGCCAATGTAACTAATATCATATTTAGCATGTCCAAATTTTGAAACAGATGAACCTGCTGTCTGTGGCATAGACGGCGAACAAACTAAAAGCATTAAAAATAATAGGATTCTATTTTTCAAAATATGGTAGGATTGGAATTAAGTATCAGCTTTTTTATTAAAATTCATTTATTAAACTTAAAATCTTTAAAATTAGAAAAACCTATGAATGATTTCATAGGTTCTTCTGAACAAATATTTAGAAAAATACGAATTAAATTCATAGAATATAATTACTTCTTCCGTTTGCTTTGCTAGCGTCATAAAAAAATAATTAAACACAGAGAAACATAGAATTTATGAACAAAAAGGATACAAAAAAAGAAATACATTTCTTTTTCATAGATAGTACCTATCCCGAAACTTCGGGACGGGATGCATTAAAAACAAGTGAAACGCCTTCTTTTAATTAGAAAAATCTATGTTTCTATGTGTTAAAAATAATTATGCTCAACAGTTTATTTCACCAATGATATGGTATACGAATAACTGTATTGTTTCTCTAATAATCGGTAGGGATCATGAGGAAGTCGTCCCCAACTATCATCACCACCCAAACCTCTTTGTTTGTAATCTAAATGCAGGTAAACGGCTTCTTTAGAATCTAAATTCAAATCAGAAGGATGTCTCTGCGCTTTATTTTTTCCCGGATCTAAATCTTCTGTCGAAATATTCAATGTACTAAAACTAAGTGCTTGCTGCCCTTCGATTTTAATACCTTGCCCGTTGTTATTTTTTAATGTAAGCCAACGAACATCCGTTTTATAACCCGATTCCTGAGGACGAATGTAATTTCTGGCATATTGATTTATGACTTTATCTGAATATTCTCCAATAAAAGAAGCCGAATTTCTATCTGAATAATTTTCCCATGGTCCTCTTCCATAATAACTCAGATTATCATAATCACCGTTTAACTTGATGCGCATTCCAAAACGAGGTAATTCAGGTAAATCTTTCCCTGCCAAATCTAGAGATGCAGTAATTTTTATCGATCCGTTATTTTGAATAAGATATTCTACCGTATAAGGAACATCTGCCTGTGCCAGTTTATAAGCTACTTTTATAAGCAAACCTTCGGTAGTATTTTTATCAAGTTTAACACTTTCTACAATCGGATTTTTTGATGCTTCTTTCCAGATCGCTAATTTATTTGGCATTCCGTTTCCAAAATCATTATCTGTTGGAGCACGCCAAAAATAAGGCGAAGGGAAATTGGTAAAAATTTCATTGCCCGCATTTTTCAGTTTATAATTCAAGATTTCTCCTTTTTTTAAATCAAATTGTCCTGTACTATTTTCAGCCTCAAAAGACACGATATTATTGCTCACAGTGTATTTTAATTTTGAATCACTTTTGGCAATACTGTTGTTTTTAAAATAAGAACCTTTGCCTATTTTAAATTGCTCTCTGGCAAATTCATGTCCTTTTGCCACCAAAGGCGCATCGTATTTTGAAACGGCAAAAACATTTAAAAAATATTCTGAATTCTCATCGATTGTACCTAAATCCAGTGTTGTTTTTTTAGTTTCTTCCGGAGCTGCATCCAAATTAAATTCTGCCGATTTTATTTTTACGCCATTTTTAATCAATTCCCACTTAAAGATATAATCAGACAGATTGGTAAAATTATAATGGTTTGTTACCGCTAAATCAGTTCCATTCAATTGAAATTGAATATTTTGATACACTTTCTTTACTTCACTTAATGCCGGTTTTGGAGTTCTGTTAGAAAACACAAGTCCATCAGCACAACCATTCTCATCGTTTTGTAAATCAGCACCGCCTAAATCTCCGCCGTATGCCCAAAAAGTAACTCCTTTTTCATTTTTTGTTTTCAGTCCCTGATCAATCCAATCCCAAATAAAACCACCCTGCATGCGTTTACTATTATTGATAATGTCCCAGTATTCCTGAAAATTTCCGCTGCTGTTTCCCATAGCATGCGCATATTCGCACATGATATAAGGACGCGTTTTATCAGAATTAGCATAATCTTTCATGCTTTTAATTCCCGGATACATAGGCGCTACGATATCGGTATTTCTGTTTTCTCCTGCCTGCTCAAACTGAACCGGACGTGTAGTATCTATTTTCTTAAGCCAATCGTATGCATCATAAAAAACAGGACCATTCCCGCATTCATTCCCTAAAGACCAGATGATAATTGACGGATGATTTTTATCCAGGGCAAACATTCTTTCAATACGATCCATATGCGCCGGTGCCCATTCTGGCAAGTAAGCAGGATGTTTGGTTTTATCGAACCAATTTTGCCATTCGGCACCCATTGCATGGCTTTCGATATTGGCCTCATCGACCACATAAAAACCATATTCATCACATAAATCATAGATATGATTATCATGCGGATAGTGGCTCATTCTAATGGCATTAATATTAAATTCCTTCATTAGCTGAAGGTCTTTTACTGTTGTAGCTTCAACAGGAACGTGCCCTTTTACATCGTCATGTTCGTGTATATTAACACCTTTTACCATTACAACCTTACCATTTACTAATAGTCGGGCATCTTTTATTTCAACTTTTCTAAAACCTGTTTTTTTAGAAATAATTTCTAATGTTTTTCCTTTATTGTCTAATAATGTAATAGTGTATTTATACAGATTTGGTGTTTCTGCGTTCCATTGTTTTACATTTTCGATTGTTTTTTCAAAGCTGATTTTCTGTTCTTTAGCGTTTACTTTTTTACTTTCAGAGAAGATTACATTTCCTTCTTTGTCAAATAGCTCCGCTTTTACAACAGTGTTTTTAATTTTACTGTTTTCAAAAGATTTTAAAGTAACGTCAAGATTAAAAATCCCGTTTTTATATTGATTGTCTAAGTCACTTTTTACAAAATAATCCCAAATGGTTGTTTTGGGCATTGCCTGCAAATAAACATCACGCTCGATACCGCTTAACCTCCAGAAATCCTGATCTTCTAAATAACTTCCGTCATGCCAGCGAAATACCTGAACTGCAATCAGGTTATTTCCTTTTTGTAAAAAAGAAGTAATATTAAATTCGGCAGGCGTTTTGGATGCTTTGGTCATCCCTACTTCTTTTCCGTTTAAGAACACTTTCGCATACCCGCTGATAGAACCAAAATGAAGTATTATTTCTTTGTCTTTCCAGGAATCAGCAATTTCAAAAGTGCGTCTGTAGCTTCCTACCGGATTATAATCTCCATTTATAAAAGGAGGATTTTTAGGAAATGGATACGTAATATTGGTATAAATAGGAATATCAAAACCTTCTATTTCCCAGTTCGAAGGCACCTGAATGTTTTTCCAATTGCTATCATCTAAGTTTACTGCAAAAAAATCCATGGGTCTTTGCGACGGATTTTTTACAATATTGAATTTCCAGCTTCCATTTAAACTCTGATATAATGCTGATTTTTGAGGATCATTGCCTTTCAATTCAGCTTCGTTACTATATAAAAGAAAGGAACTTCTTCCTGCTTCTTTCCCCCGGTCGAGAATTTTAGGATTTTCCCATTCATTACTCTGGGCATAATTATTTTGCAGACTCAAAAATAAAGCAAGCGCTAATACAATTTTTTTCATTTAATTATTTTAAAAATGGGAACTAAAATTTAATACTCCTAAATTTTATTTCAATTAAATTTTGCCCATCATCATTACTAAAACAGATACACTTTAAAAAAATGTATTGGTCCCAATTAAAAATGATATGCTCAATTTTAGAAATAAAAAATAACTTCACAAATTTAGATAACAGCATATAAGACAAGAGGGACGTAACAATAAATTAGAAGGGGTATATCAATAAAAACAGCTTTAAAACAAATTAATTAGCAAATATTTTACATGATTCATAATTTTAAAACTAAAAAATGGATATTATAGCACTGGCAACTTTTTTACTTCTAAAATTTTTACAGGCTCAGGATTTGCTTTGACTAAACCTTCTCCATCGGCCTGATTTACATTTTGAGAAAAAATATGCAGTTGTTTTTTATCGTTCCAGAGTTCTTTATCAAAATTAGGTTCCCATTGCCCTACTGAAAATTGGCTAAGATCCTCTACTTTCCATTGTTTATTTTGCAGATTGGTATAGCCCAATGTTATTTTATTGTCTCTTTCTTCGTCTCTAAAAAGCAAATACAACATCGATTTATGTACTAAAATTTCAGGACGTGAAATAGGGATTCTTTTGGTACCTCCTCCGCCTAAAGTAAATGATTTGGTATGAAAATTAGTCGGGATTAAATTCCATTTTCCTCTGGATAAATACACCACTTTATATTGCGGTATTCCGGTATTGTCCCAGTAAGTAGTAATATACGGATTTCCCTGATCATCGACTGTCATGGCCGTTTGATTGATTAAGCTGCTGTTTTGAGGTACTGCCCAGGCTTGTTCGGCTGTTGCTTTTGTAATAGGCAAAACGTATTTTTCGCCTGTAGATTTTTGCCATGTTTTTCCTCCATCTGCAGAAAAAGCGTAACAAATATCATGATTTGTAGATACGTCCCAACTTTCTCTCCAGACCCACGACATGTAAATTCCTTTTTTGCCTACACACATTTGCCAATAAGCACTGCGTTGATTTTCGCCGTCGATTAAATTATTTTGCAAAGATGTCCATTGCTGCGTTTTTACATCATATAATTTCATAATCATATTTCCTCGTCCCGAAGCTCCGGAACGATAGCAAAACAATAATTTTCCGTCGGGTAAATTATGAAATTCAGGATACGTTACTTTGGCTTCATCTGTGCCGGTCATCGCTTTTTCTTCGCCCAACGCTAAACTGTATGGCATTTTGCTTCTGGCATAACGCAAGCGCGTATCATGATGATCCCAACTCATATGAAGATAACCATCGCTGTCTATTGCAATGCTGATGTCGTTGTGTGCATCTTTTACATTACCGCTATACGGAGTAATTAATGTATCCCATTTTTGTGCAGTTAGTTTGCGTTTTGCTAAAACTACCCTGCCTTCGGGATCGTAGTATGCTGTATATTGAACTCCTTTAAAAGTAGTTAAGGCGCTGTTCCTAAAAATTACGGTATTGACAGAATTATTGCTCCACCCTAAACCAATTTCGCTTTCGCTGGTTTTTAGCTGTGCCTTAGCCGTATATGATGAAAATGCCATCATTAAAAACAAACTTGCAAATACCTGATTTTTATTTAAATGCCTTAGTAAATTGATATCCATTTGTTGTTATTGTCAAATCGTTAATTTAAAATATCGTAGCTCTTTTTCCTGAGCATGATTTTATAACCATTTAACAAATGTAACCACAACACTTATTTATACAAAGCAATACCAACCAGTTTTTAAATTTATTTATCAAATTTTTGAATAAAAAAATATCGTATCTATAAAAAATTATGAAAAAAGAACAACTTTACATTATTAGGAGAAGATTTTGACCTCATCCTGTTTAATATTAAATTTGCTTTGCTGCAACAAGGTTTTATTTTTAAGTTTGATAATATCCATGCTTTTCTTTTCTGTTTCATAAATAATATTCAGTCTGGAGGAAATAGGATAAATATCGTTTTCTTTAAGATTGGCAGCTTTATAAAAAAATATGGCTTTTTTTAGTGAGTTTAAAGAGTTGTGAAAATCTGAAATTGAAAAATACAATTCGCTGATTTCTTTATAGCAGTCACCGCTTCTTTTATGATTGCTGCATTTTTCAAATAGAGAGGCGGCTTTAAAAATTGGAACTAAACAATCTTGTATTGGTGCATTGGTACGCATTTTAGCCGACCAGAGCATTACCCATGATTCTGCCAAATCATTTGTTTGATTTGTTTTGGTTAATGTTTCTATTGCTTTTTTGGCGTTGAATTCTATCATTGAATTGTTATTTCGCAACTCTTGCACCATAGCTAGCTGTAGATAACATTTACCGGAATAAATATCAGAATGAATGCTCTGGCTTAACTGAAGGGCTTCTTCGGCATATTCGAACGCTTTTTCTAATGTTTTAGGATTATTATAAGAAGCTTCATACCAATCACTTATTTTCAATAAAGCCTTTATTTTTTCAATGCCCTGCAATCCTGTTAAGGATTTTTCAGTTTTTATCACATCTGCCTCCGTAAATAATTGGGTCCGGGCATATGTATCAAACGAATTTCCAATTATTAACAGGATAATGATAAAGTATTCTGTGCAGGCAGATCGTTTCATCTATTAATTCTAAGGATTAAAATGTTAATTCAAAGTTATTGATAAATTGGAGTAAAATAGTAGGAAGTTCTATTTTTTAAGACCAACGATATATCGTTGTTTTTTGGCTGTAACTCGTCGTTCAAAAACTCTTCATTCGATAGAAATCATCTGTAAAACAATTTATTAGACTATTAAAAATAAATCTTCATCAGCTATAAATTCTACACTAAATTATCATGTAAATAATTAAAACCCATTTGATTTATTCTCTTCGCGAAGAAAATCATTTTAGTTAATCATTTCTTAATCCCTAAAAAAAGTCATCAGTATTACTATAAATTCGTTTTATCAATTCGTATGAAATAAGTTATGTTGAAAAAAATGACTCGTTACCATGATATCCCAAAACAAATCTTAAAAACAACTTTTATATTATAAAATTGATTTATACTACACTTTTAAATATTGCAATTTTTCAGGGAATAATCTTAGGCTTAATTTTTTTTAAGTCTTCGTTATTCAATAGTAAATCCAATAAATATCTGGCATACTTACTATTTACATTTTCTATCATTTTACTAAATCATGTTTTTGAGATTGAAAACGCCTTTACTCCCTATCCTATTCTGCGATTTATTGACCACATAGAGTGGGTATTTTTAATTCCTGCTTTCCTATTTCTGTTTATTATAAACCGGATTGATGATGCAGTAAAAATCAAACAAAAACATTATTTGTGTTTTATTCCATTTGCTTATTCCGCTATCCTTAATATTTCATACGATCTTGATCGTCTTGCAGGAATTTATACTATTCCAAAGTCTGGTATTAATCTCATCCCAATACTTGGCCTGGTTCATCTTGTTTTAGCCGTTACATTCATCCCGTTTCTGCCCATTTACTCTTATTTTATGATAAGACATTTAAAAAATTCAGAAGATAAAAAATGGATCAGTACTTTATTAACGATTGTTTCCTCATTATTACTAGTCTGGCTTATTACCGCTCTGCTCGGCTTATTTCTTCAATATGATATTTCTCCTACTATGAATGTTCTTGCTTTATCTGCAACATTCGTAATTCATTGGACTGCTTATGTAGGTATTTACAAATACAAACTGGCCAAAAACAAAGAGGCCGTTTACAATTTTCTAAATAATGATTTTGCTATTTCGTATAGCAATAATCTGCAAATTGTGGACAATAGTACGACACAAGAATATAGGGAACCTATTACAGCAGATAATCTCTATTTTCAAAAACTGGAACTTCTTTGCAAAGAGCAGCACATTTATACAGACAGTACATTAAACAGAGAAAAAGTTGCCGAAAAACTGGGCATAAGTGCGGGATATGTTTCGCAAATTGTAAACACGATCACCGGAGATAACTTTGCTAATTACATCAATCAATACAGAGTTGAAGCTGTGAAGGAAATGATCTCGAATTCTGAGTATGAAAACTACAATTTGTTGACCATTGGATTAGAATCCGGGTTTACTTCAAAAACAACTTTTTATAAAGCCTTTAAAAAAGTTACGGGCCAAACACCAAATGAATATAAAAATACCAGTAAATAGGTACCAAATTATAAAGTTTTAAGCTTTTGAGACCTTTTATACTTTTTCTTAAACGAATTTTGGATTCAAATAATTCAAAACAATTTTATGAAAAAAAACTATCTATTACTTATTATTTTGTTAGCCTTTTATTCTGTGAATGCTCAAAATGAAACCGATCCTTATCAGAAAAATAATGAAATTAAATTAAACGCACTTGCTCCTTTATTTCAATCTTTTCAAGTTGGTTACGAAAGACATTTAAATCATAATTCGTCATTAGGACTTTCTTTTTATTATGTGTTTGACAATACAAAGAATGAAAAGGATTTAAATTATTCAATATCTCCGTATTACAGAAGATATTTTGGTAAAAAATACGCATCAGGCTGGTTTGTTGAAGGATTTGGAATGCTGGCTTCAACAGATGGCAAAAAAATATACGCTTCAGAAGATCATTCAATATATACCGAAAATCCTGACGTTATTAATTTTGCTCTCGGTGCCGGCGGAGGCTGGAAATGGGTCAGTAAAAGCGGTTTTCTTTTTGAAGCAAATATTGGTTATGGCGGTATATTACTCAATGCAAATAAAACGGACCATACTATTGTTGCAAAATTTGGACTGAGTGCAGGATATCGATTCTAGTATTTCCCACTACTAATACAAAGCTTCGGAGAAATCTGGGGCTTTTTTTATTGCGGAATATCACTAAAACGACGTTGCAGTCAAGAGCAGGAAAGTCCTGCCATCTGTGAGATTAGAATTCTGGGGTTACTTCAAAACGACTTTTTGTAAAGCTCAAAAAAAGTAACTGTTCATAATAACAAATAATGTTAAAATACCCCCAAAATAGGTATCAATTTATAGATTTTTAAGCTTTTGACACCTTTCATGATTTTTCTTAAGTCAATTTTGCATCAAATAATTCAAAACAATTTTTATGAAAAACTTTTTATTACTAGCTGTTGCTACAGTTTTAGGATTTGCAAGTGCTACTGCACAAGAGATTAAATTTGGTGTCAAAGGAGGTCTAAACTTTGCCAATATCAGCGGAGATAATACTAAAGGTATTGATGTTGTAACCGCGTTTAATTTTGGTGTTGTATCAGAAATTCCACTCTCTGAGAAATTTTCTTTTCAACCTGAAATAATGTACTCCGGCCAGGGATATAGTTTCGATGATAATACTGTTGCCTTAAATTATCTGAACATTCCTTTAATGGGAAAATATTATTTAACAAAAGGATTGAGTGTTGAAGCCGGACCGCAAATAGGTTTTTTACTTTCTGCTAAAAATGAAAAAACAAATGTAAAAGACTCGTTTAAAACTTTTGACTTTGGTGTTAATTTTGGCTTAGGCTATAAACTTGACAACGGACTTAATTTTGGTGCAAGATACAATCTTGGATTAACCGATATTAATGATTTAGAAGGATTTTCCAGTAAAAACAAAAACGGAGTATTTCAAGTATCTGTTGGTTATTTCTTCTTCTAAAATTTAAGTTGTTCTGTTAGGAATAATAAAAAAGCTTCAGAGAAATCTGGAGCTTTTTTATTATCTACTATTTAAGATAAAAATCCAGGGCTTCAACTCTTTCAATAAACAAGATAAAAAGCGATTTCTCAGTAATATAAACTCAAGCTCACATAATAAAAGAACTCAGACTGAAAAATAAATTTTAAAAACTCCAACTAATTTTATTAAACTGCTGTTGGGTATTTACTTCTGCATCTTCGTTTTTTTTCTTTTAATACCAAATCCCTTTCAAGAGTAATCTCTTTGTTTTACTGATATTCATGCGCTATAAATACATCATTTGTTTTATATAATGCTTCAAATTTAGTACTCTTATTATCACGGTAAAACTACATTTACAATCCCGAATTCTATAGTTTTACGAGTCATAGACTTTTAAAGCTTAGCATTCAGAATGCATCATGCAAAAAAGATAATGCATAATTTCTAACTAATTTCTAAACCTCTATAATAAAAACTAAAACCACATGATGAAAAAACAAATTAAAAAATATTCCTTTTTACTGCTGATCGTTTTTACAAACGGATATGCTCAGACAAAAAAATATATGGATACAAAAAAACCTGTTGAAGAGAGAATAACACTTTTGATGAAAGAAATGACTTTAGAAGAAAAAGTCGGACAAATGAATCAATACAATGGTTTTTGGGATGTGACAGGTCCTGCTCCTAAAGGCGGAAGTGCTGAATTAAAATACGAACACTTGCGAAAAGGCCTTGTAGGATCAATGCTTACGGTTCGTGGCGTAAAAGAAGTTCGTGCCGTACAGAAAATTGCTGTTGAAGAAACCCGTTTGGGAATTCCGCTAATTATTGGTTTTGATGTGATTCACGGTTATAAAACGTTAAGCCCGATTCCGTTGGCAGAAGCGGCAAGCTGGGATTTGGAAGCCATTAAAAAATCGGCGGCGATTGCGGCAGATGAGGCTTCGGCATCTGGTATTAACTGGACTTTTGCACCCAATGTCGATATTACAAATGATGCACGTTGGGGACGCGTGATGGAAGGTGCCGGTGAAGATCCTTATCTGGGAAGTAAAATAGGTTACGCAAGAATAAAAGGTTTTCAGGGCGAAACTGTTGCAGATTTGGCTAAAGTAAATACGATCGCAGCTTGCGCCAAACACTTTGCAGCATACGGTTTTGTCGAAGCAGGATTAGAATATAATAGCGTAGATATTAGTACTTCTAAATTATACAATTCGGTTTTTCCTCCTTTTGAAGCGACTGTTCAGGCGGGAGTTCGTACGTTTATGAATTCATTTAATACCTTAAACGGAGTTCCGGCAACTGGAAATGTTTTTTTACAAAGAGATATCCTAAAAGGAAAATGGAAGTTTGATGGTTTTGTGGTTTCGGATTATGCTTCGGTTCGCGAAATGATTGCACACGGTTATGCAAAAGATGAAGCTGATGCAACTGCAAAAGCAGTCATTGCAGGTTCAGACATGGATATGGAATCGTATTTGTATGTCGCAAAATTGGTTGGTTTAGTAAAAGAAGGAAAAGTAAAAGAAGCCTTGGTTGATGATGCTGTTCGCAGAATTCTTCGTGTGAAATTTGAATTGGGTTTGTTTGATGATCCATACAGATATTGCGACGAAAAGCGTGAAAAAGAAGTTGTGGGAAGCAAAGCCAATAACGATGGTGTTCTGGACATGGCAAAAAAATCAATCGTATTGTTGAAGAATGATAAAAATTTGCTTCCGCTAAAAAAATCCGGACAAAAAATCGCTTTGATTGGCGCTTTGGCAAACGATAAAAACAGTCCGCTAGGAAGCTGGAGAATTGCTGCCGATGATAATACTGCTGTTTCGGTTCTTGAAGGAATGCAGCAATACAAAGACAATCAATTGACTTTTGAAAAAGGTGCAGATTTGCTTTCGCAGAAAGCTACTTTCCTGACAGAAACAGTTTTCAATACAACAGATAAAAGTGGCTTTGAAGCGGCAAAAAAAGCGGCAAAAAATGCTGACGTTGTTGTGATGGTTTTAGGCGAGTACGGTTTTCAAAGTGGAGAAGCCAGAAGCAGAACCGACTTGAATTTACCAGGATTACAACAAGAATTATTAGAGGAAATTTACAAAGTAAACCCTAATATTGTTTTGGTTTTAAATAACGGTCGTCCGTTGAGTATTCCGTGGGCTGCAGAAAATATCCCGACAATTGTAGAAGCCTGGCAACTAGGAACTCAAACCGGAAATGCCGTGGCTCAGGTTTTATACGGCGATTACAACCCAAGTGGAAAATTGCCAATATCTTTCCCGAGAAACGTTGGGCAAGTGCCTATTTATTACAACAAATACAGCACAGGAAGACCAATCGATAGCGATAAAAATGTGTTTTGGTCGCATTATATGGATGTGGAAAAAACACCTCAGTTTCCGTTTGGTTTTGGATTGAGTTATACGAAGTTTGATTATAAAAACCTTAAAATCAACAAAACGACTTTTGCAAAAGGAGAAAAAATACAAGTAAGCGTTGACGTTACCAACTCTGGAAATTATGATGGTAAAGAAGTGGTTCAGTTGTATATAAATGACGCTGTTGCCAGTATCGTAAGACCCGTAAAAGAATTAAAAGGTTTTGAACTTGTTACATTAAAAAAGGGAGAAACTAAAACAATTCAGTTTACATTGACAGAAAAGGAACTTGGTTTTTATGACAATGAAGGCAAATTTCTAACAGAGCCTGGCTTGTTTAATATAATGGTTGGATGGAATTCTAATGAAGGACTTACTAGTAAATTTGAGTTAAAATAAAGTCTTTCTAAAAAAAAATTAAACACATAGAAACATAGGTTATATAGAGAAAAGTTGTCGAAAAGAGAAACAAGTTTCTTTCACATATTCCTAAAGTATTGAGATTTTTAACGCAGATTTAAAAAGATTTAAGCAGATTATTATTAAAATTAAATCTGCGTAGATCTGCCAAATCTGCGTGAAACAAATTCTTTTAAATCACTTAACAGTTTAATCAGGAAAGTAATTAGAAAAATCCGTTTTCATTAGCGTTTTCGCTTTAGCGAATCCGTAAAATCAGCGTCTGATTTTGACGCTGATAAAACAGATTTACTTCGTAAAAACGCGGATAAAAACGGATTTGATTTGCAATAATTTTATTTTTTGAAAACTTAACTTAATGACATTATCCGAAGCGCAATGTCATTAATTAAGGGAGAGTATATAATGCTACAGTGAATAAATCTAGCAAAGACGCAAAAATCGTAAAGATTTTGTCATTTCGACGAAGGAGAAATCCTCGTAAGTGACTCCGCAACGAAAATCCAATCTTTGTCGAGCTTCTCGCGAGGATTTCTCCTTCGTCGAAATGACAATATTGTGTTTAAGCTTTGCGGTTTTGCGAGATTAAATTTTAGTTTATAAAAACTTAACTTAATGACATTGGCCGAAGCACCGGGATTTATTCTTAAGTCAACAACCTAATAACCTGAGTACGATTACTTAATAATCGAGCTCAGGTTTTTGGCAATATGATAAAATTTATACCTAAAAACTTTATTTCATGTTTAGTTTTATTAATATTGTTTATATATACGTAAAACAGGATCAATCCTAAAAACTTGTGGAGATAAAAAAAATACCACGGAGAACGCAAAGTTTTTAAATATACTAAGTTTAGAAAAAACACATTCCGAAGCATCGGGACACAAAGCATTGTGGACTTTGATTGTGTAAACACTACTTAAATCTTAGTGAACTTTGCGAATCCCGATAGCTATCGGGATTGCGTTCTCTGCGTTAAAAAATAATTAAGGAATATAAAATTTTTAATGTTTCTCCACAACATTTAGTGTTGATACATAAACAGAGGTTTATTTCGAATTTAATTTTTACAGTAAATTGATCAATAATACTATTAAATGAAAAATATTAAATATATTCTTGTATGCTTTTTTATAGGTCTAAATTGCCTGTTTGCTCAGGATAAATTTGACAACTACCAATTTAGGAGCATACTGGAAACTACTTCAAAAAGAGCCATAACCTCAATTATTCAGGATAAAAATGGATTTATTTGGATAGGCACAAACGGCACGGGTTTGTATCGATATGACGGGGTCAATTATTTTGGATATGAATACAATAAAAAGCCAGGCTCATTAAAAAGCAATTTTATTTTTGCAACTTTTATCGATTCTGATAATAATTTATGGGTTGGGACTGATGATGGTTTGTGTTTGTACAACAGGGATTTAGATAATTTTACCAAAATCAATATTGAAGACGTTATTAGAATTGGTTATGACGAGCCTATTACCGTAAAAACAATTATCGAGGACAATAACGGCAACTTAATCCTGGGGACTTATGGTTTTGGATTATTCAAACTCAATAAAAAAACTTTAAAAACTACTCTGATACCGTCAAAAGTGTTGGACAAATATAATTTTCTAATAAAATCTTCGGTAAAAAACAAACACGGAATTATTTATCTGGGAACGAGTTACGGACTTTTAGAACTCGATTTAAACGGAAAACTCAAGCAGGTTTATAAAGACAAATTTAAGAGAGAACCATTAGTAGACGATATCGAAAATCTTGTTATAGATAAATATGGGTATATCTGGCTGGGAACGACTGAAAGCGGTCTGATAAAAATTAAACCGGAAACAGATAATTATCAATTTGAGAATTATGATATTACCCAAAACAAAATCTTATCGATTATAGAAAGCAGTCAGGATTACATCATTTGCGGCACCGAAAATGACGGATTATTGGTTGTAAATTATAAAGGACAGGTATTGCAGAAATACTTACATAGTAAATACAATGACTTTAGTTTAAAATCGAATTCGGTTTGGTCATTATTCGAGGATAAAGAAAAACGACTCTGGTTAGGATATTTTAATAAAGGGCTAGGCGTATTTGATAAACCCAATAACAAGTTCAATTCGCTTGAATCATTGGTAAACAACGATAACTCATTACAAAACAGCTACGTAACATCGGTTATAAAAGATAAAAAAGGCAATCTCTTAATAAGCAACGAAGGCGGAGGACTTGATATTTATAATCTTACCAATAAAAGCTATATTCATGTCAACAAAAACAATCAAAGTTATTATTCCGGTTTAGATGCTGTTGATATTCAGACCATTTTTATAGACAGCAAACAAAATATATGGATAGGAAGCTGGGATCGCGGCATCTATTTTTTGAAAAATGGCACTACCCGATTCGTAAACTACAATACAGCAAATACAACGGGATTAAAATCGAATAGAATTTTTAGTTTTTCGGAAGATTCAAAAGGCCGAATCTGGATTGGAACTTTTATAAAAGGATTGCATTATTTTGATAATAAAAACAACACTTTTGTTCATTGTGACTCGAAACCATTTACAGACAACGCTTTAGACAACGCTTTTATTCGTAAAGTTTTTGTAGACTCTGATAATGTTTTATGGGTAGGTACAATTTTAGGATTATATCAGGTAAGTTTAAAGGAAAACTCTGGTTTTAAGGTTACAAAAATGCGCGATGCCATGTTCAAGGATAAAACCAAGTACAACAGTATTCAGACTATTTTATCTATCTATGAATCTAATGATAAAACGATATGGATAGGAACAGATGGTGAAGGATTATTCAACTATAATAAAAAAGAGAAGAAATTTTCGAACTATAATAACTTTCCTGGTTTTAAAGAAAAATCTGTTCGCGCTATAATTGCCGATAACAACGGTTCTCTATGGATAAGTGGCGGATCAGGATTAACAAAACTTGATCTTAAAAATAAAAAAAGTACCAATTTTACTAAAGATGATGGTCTTATTGATAACGATTTCAATAATAATGCGGTCTTTAAAGATGGAAACGGAGAATTGTATTTTGGCAGTTACGAGGGCGTAAATTATTTTAATCCTAACGAGATCAAAAAAACTGAGAAAGCACCACGTTTGTATTTTAGTGATTTCAAATTATTCAATCGATCTGTAAAACCCAATGAAGATGCCTCGCCGCTAACTAAGGTCATATCTCAAACTAAAGAAATTACCCTTAATTATACCCAATCTGTTTTTACAATCGAATATATAGGAATCAACTATAATTATTCTAAGAAAAACCAATATGCCTACTACCTGCAAGGTTTTGAAAAAGAGTGGAATTATGTTGGAAATAACAGAACAGCAACTTATACCAATCTGGCGCCGGGTAATTATGTTTTTAAAGTAAAATCTGCCAATGCCGACGGATCCTGGAGCAATGTTCAATTAGAATTAAAAATAAAAATCCTGCCTCCGTGGTGGAAAACCATTTGGGCTTATTTACTATACACCTCTGTTTTGGTTTTCCTGATTATATATTTCAATAAAATGTATCAAAACAGGTTTAAAGCCGGACAAGCCATATTATTAGAAAAAGAAAAACACATTCAGTCAGAGAAATTAAACAATAAAAAACTACAGTTTTTTACTAATATTTCGCACGAATTCAGGACTCCGTTAACGCTCATTATTAATCCTCTGGAAGATATTTTAAAAAGTAAAAATCTATCTCCGGAAATCCATAATAAATTAAAAATTGTACACAAAAGTTCCGACAGGCTTTCGAGACTGATCAACGAGCTTATGGATTTTAATAAATTAGAGTTTAATAAAATTTTCCTTCAGGCCAAAAAAATCGAAGTCGTAGCATTTACGCAAGGAATCATTGGTTATTTTGATGAGGAAGCCGCTGCACGAAATATCACCATTAATTTTGAATCTGCATTTGATGAGCTTGAAGACTGGCTCGATCCTAAAATGCTGGAAAAAATACTGTTTAATATTATTTCAAATGCATTTAAATTTACTCCGGATAATGGTGCTATTACCGTCTCGATAAATAAATCAGATGCTGATAATGCGTTGTTAATTAAGGGCATTTCTGCTCCTTCTTTTTCGATAACCATTACAGATACCGGCTCAGGAATTCGCAAAAAAGACCTCAACCGAATCTTTGACCGATTCTATCAGGTCAATAATGTAAATAAAGATTACTACGGCAGCACCGGAATTGGTCTTGAGGTTGTAAAAGAATTTATCGAATTACATAAAGGTAAAATTGATGTTGAAAGTGAAGTTGGACAAGGCACAAAATTTACGGTAACTTTTCCTTTAGGTAAATCTTTTTATAAGAAAAGCGAAATAGTTAACGAAGTATTTAAAATAGAAAAAAATAAAAATCTATTCCTTTCTGAACCCGTGAATCATCAATCTGAGGACGATGAAGCTACGAATCAAGCCATCGAAAATGATATTGTCGAAACTGCAAAACCATACACTGTTTTGATTGTGGAAGACAATCCTGAATTAAGAAATTATCTCAAACACGAACTAAGCAAATTATACAAGGTTATTGTGGCCGAAAATGGTCAGAAAGGCTATGAAATTGCGGTTCAGAAATTGCCGGATTTGATTATCACAGATGTTATTATGCCGGTTATGGATGGATTGCAATTGTGTAAAAACATAAAAGGAGATTTAAAAACGAGTCATATTCCGTTGTTAATGCTCTCTGCAAAAGCAATGGTAAAAGACCGACTGGAAGGAATCGATTCCGGCGCTGATATGTATTTGAGCAAACCATTTGAGTTAGACATTTTAAAATCAAGTCTGGCACAGCTTATTACGAGCAGACAAATCATGTTCAAGAAATTTTACAGTGGAATCACCAAAGACGGTAAAGAAAAAACAACTTCGCTGGATAATGAATTCATTCAAAAAATCCTGCATTTTATTAATGAAAACATCAGTGAACCTGAATTGACTGTCGAACTTTTATCTTCTAAAATCTATTTGAGCAGAAGTCAGTTGTATCGAAAAATAAAAACATTAACAGGAGTTTCTGTCAATGAGTTTATTAGAAATGTACGATTAGAAAAAGCCAAACAACTCATCGAAAAAGGAAATAATAACATTAATGAAATTAGCTATAAAGTAGGTTTTACTTCTCCCTCCTATTTTGCAAAATGTTATAAAATCAAATACGGGCATTTGCCTACACAGGAAAAAAGACCAAAAGAATAAGGCAATTGTTCTAATATAAAAATGCCATTAAAAAGAGCTTCGATTGTATAGTCGAAGCTCTTTTTTTTGTCAGGCAATTTTCTCAAAAAAGAATGGATTTAAAACCAAATAAAAATCCATATATCAAAAATATTATCTCTTTTTTTAAACAAACAATATTTTTTAACCAAAAATTTTAGCAATATCATAGTAGCTATTTTATGGTTTTAGGCTCTTTTTGAGCCATAATAGGGTGTCAGATGTTTTTTTTGCATCATCTGTTGCACAATATGCTTCATCTATTCTACAATAGCACACCTCTAGATTCTACTTTCGTTAAGAAATATTTAAGAAAAAATTCTGTCGTCATTTTTCTAAATGATGCGCTTGCAAAAGACCTTTCGATTAAATGTTTTCCAACTAATTATTTAACTTAAACTCTAAACCAAATTTTATGCAGAAAAGAACGTCAAAAAAACTATTATGTTTAATAGTATGCATGTGGGGAAATTTTTTCTTTGCTCAAACTGTTAAAGGTAAAGTAACATCAGGCGGAACCAGCCTACCGGGTGTTAGTATAATAGTACAAGGAACAAAAAACGCAACAGTTACCGATTTTGACGGTAGTTTTGTTTTAAATAATGTAGAACCAAAAGCGCTGTTGCTTTTTAGTTATGTAGGATATAAAAATTTATCATTGCCGGCAGATACTAAATCTGTGATGCAGGTGGTTATGGTAAACGACCTCGAAAAATTAAATGAAGTCGTGGTTATTGGATACGGAACTTCAAAAAGAAAAGATATAAATGGTGCCGTTTCCTCTATTAAGGCTTCTGAAATTCAGGACAAACCCTTTACTTCTATCGATCAGGCACTTGTAGGTAAAGCTGCGGGTGTAAATGTTACTCAAAATTCAGGAACTCCCGGAGGAGGAATTTCTGTTCAAATTCGAGGAATTACTTCTATCAATGGTAATGAGCCATTATATGTTATTGACGGAACACCGGTTTTTGCGGATAAAAACAATGACACATTTTCGTTCAGCGCATTGGGGGGAGGAAACGGTCAAACTAAAAACTCGGCTTTATCGGGTATCAACATTTCGGATATCGAAACGATTGATATCTTAAAAGATGCATCGGCAACAGCCATATATGGTGCGAATGGTGCAAACGGTGTTGTTTTGATTACCACTAAAAAAGGAAAAAAGGGAAAATCAAAATTTACTTATGAAACCTATTTGGCCTCTCAGCAGATAACTAATACTGTTGATGTTTTAAACTTACCTGAATATGCTAAATATCAGGCAAAAATTTTCAAACTAAATGGTGAGCCTGTTCCTTTTCAATATCAAAAACCGGATTTATTAGGCAACGGAACAAACTGGCAGGATGAACTTTTTAGAACTGCTACATTGTACAACCATCAATTGTCGTTCTCTGGCGAAAAAGACGGAACACGTTACTATACTTCTTTAAATTATTTTGATCAGGAAGGAATTGTTTCCAACTCCAATTTCAACAGATTATCTATGCGATTAAATGTTGATTCTAATGTTAAATCATGGCTAAAAATTGGTAACAACCTGTCTGTAAGTAAATCATCGCAGCAAGTAGTCAGAAATGACGACAGAGGTGGTTTAGTAATGAATGCTTTAAGACAATCTCCTGAATTACCGGTTAGAACTCCGGATGGTTCTTATGCAGGACCAACAAGCGGTTTGGGATCTTCGGCAAATGAAGCTACAAATCCAATTGCTTTGGCTGAATACAATAACTCGACTACAGAAAGATTTAAAATTAATGGTAATTTATTTGCTGATTTTACGATTATCAAAGGATTGGTTTTCAGATCAGAATTAGGATACGATCTGAATTTTGCAAAAAGCAGCACTTTTGTACCTAAATACACTTTAGGAAACGTTTCTGAACTTTTAAACAAATCATTCAAACAACAAGATCAAAGTTATTACTGGAACATTAAAAACTATCTTACGTATAATAAAACGATAAACGAGAAACATAATTTTACTTTTTTATTAGGTCAGGAAGCACAGGAAAGCCGATATGAATACCTCAGCGGTTACAGAACGGGTGAGTTTTTGAGCAAAGATTTTACGAACTTAAATATTGGCGATATTGATACTGCCCTTAACGGAAACGGTTCTGGCAGATGGTCTATGGCATCTTATATTACAAGATTAAATTATAGTTTTTCTGATCGATATTCTTTCTCAGCTTCTTTAAGAGCAGATGCTTCATCCAACTTTGGACCCAATAATAAATGGGGTTATTTTCCATCATTTTCAGGAGGTTGGACAGTTAGTAACGAAAGATTCTTTGAGCCTTTAACAAAGAACATCAATTACCTGAAATTTAGAGCAGGTTACGGTCTTGTAGGAAATCAAAATATTCCGGCAAATAGATATCAAACTATTCTGTCGTTGCTTTCATCTCCTTTTGGAGGCGTATCTCCAACTATAGATAACTTAGGAAATCCGGATATAAAATGGGAATCACTAAAATCTTTCAATGCTGGTTTTGAAATTGCAATGGTGAATAACCGAGTAAAATTAGATTTTGATTATTATATCAAAAATTCATCTGATTTCCTTACGAAACAAATCAATGATGAATCAAATCAAAGTGCTTTGAATTATTATCTGAATACAGGGGAAATTGTCACTAAAGGAATCGAACTTACCTTGAACACAAGAAATATCGTAACCGAAAATTTTACGTGGGACAGTACCATTATTTTTTCAAAATATAATAATGAACTTACCAGATTTCAAGGCGAAGGAAAATCTTTACTGGGGAAAGTTCAATTTGATTTATACAACGTTACCAGAACGACAGAAGGACAGCCGGTAGGACAATTTTACGGATATGTGACTGACGGATTATTTAAAAACGCAGCTGAATTAGCAGCAGGACCTACTCAGGAAACAGGAACGGGAATTGGAGATATTCGTTTTAAAGATCTTAACAACGATGGCAAAATTGATGCTAAAGATCAGACTGCCATAGGAGATGCAATTCCTGATTTTACATATGCCTTTACCAATAACTTTAAATACAAAAACCTTACTTTATCTGTGGTATTAACAGGAAGTCAGGGCAACCAGATTTACAACTTTACACGTCATTATACTGATGGTATTTATCCTGGATTTGGAGATCGATTTGGAAATGTGAGTACCGAAGTATCAAATGCTTTTGAAGCCGGAGTAAACGAAAACACAACCGTACCAAGAATTACCCTTAATGACCCAAATGGTAATGGCAGAATCTCGAACAGATTTGTTGAAGATGGTTCTTATCTAAGAATTCAGAACGTTTCTTTAAGCTACGATTTACCAAACAAAATATTCGAAAATTCTTTTATATCTAAAGTAAGATTGTATGTGAATGTTCAGAACCTGTACACGTTTACAAAATATTCAGGTTTCGATCCTGCGCTGGGAAATTTAGATCAAAACATAACTTTAAGCGGTATTGATTTAGGACGTTATCCTGTGCCAAGAACCACTTCTATGGGATTGAATCTGGAATTCTAAAATTGATAAAAAACATATTTGACTTAATCGTTAACATAAAAAAATAGTTATGAAAAAACTTTTTAAACTTTTTATGATGGGAATGCTCATACCATTGCTGTCTTTATTTTCCTGTTCGGATGATTTTTTGGATGCGCCATCTGAAAATCAATTAACACCAGCCGATTTACCCGAAGGAGTCACAGCTTTTGACGGAATCGCTGAGAGTTTGTATTTTAAACCCTGGTTCACTTTTAATGATAAATTCCTTATTGCAGTTGGGGATATGTACGCGGGAAACGCCTTTACATTTGATGGTGCTTATTCACAATTTAAAGATGCTCAGGTAACCTCGCAAAACCCGATTCTTACAGAAGGATATGTTTCGTTGTTTTCGGTTATCGATCAGTCGAATAATTTAATGAGTTTAGTCGAAGACAGAAAAAGTGAACTGCCTGAAGCATCGTATAAAAATGCTATTGCGATATCACGATTTATGAGAGCCAATGCTTATTTCTATCTGGTAAGAACTTTTGGTGCTGTTCCTATCATTAGCAAAGCAGGTTCTGCTCCACAGCCAAAAAGAAATCTTGTAGCAGATGTTTATAAATTCATCAAACAAGATTTAGAATATGCTGTCGAAAATTTACCTGAAAAATCAGTAAAAAAAGGATATGTTACCAAATTTACTGCCATGGGTATTCTTGCAAAAGTGCATTTGACTTTGAATGAATATACAGAATGTGCCGCTTTAACCCAGAAAATTATTGGAAACCAATATGTTTTAATTCAGGATTACGGAAACTTATTTAGCAGTCCGGAGAATAATAATAGTAACGAGAGCATGTTTGCCCTGCAATGGAAAGCTATTGCTACTGAATGGGGTACACAAAATACCAATCAGGCGTATATAGTTCCGGGAGGTACAGGAATTACTGGCGGTGGTGACGGATGGGGAGTTTACCTTCCTTCGATCTCATTGCAAGATGGCTTTGAAGCAAAGGATACCAGAAAAAAGAGTACTATCATGACAGATGGCGACTATTATCCGGAATTACTAAAAAGTCAGGGTGGTTTTCTTTATAAAAAAATATACTCTTCGACAGCAGCTAATTTCAGAAAATACATTGTAGGTTCTGCTGCAGAAAGAAACGATGTATTTTTTATGAGAACGTCGCAAAATACCATTATACTGCGATATTCTGACGTTTTACTAATGAATTCTGAGGCTATTTTGGCCGGAGCACCTTCTACAACTTCTGCAGCTGCTTTAAGCACTTTTAATGAAGTAAGATCGAGAGCCGGATTACCTCCAAAAATGATCCTTACAAGAAATGATTTATTTAACGAAAGAAGAGTTGAGTTTGCTCTTGAAGGTCAATATTTCTTCGATTTAAAACGTCGTGGTCTTGCTGAAGCAACAGCCGTTATTTCGCAGCAGGAAGTTGGTTTTTATTCAGATGATGCGAGAACCGAATTGGTTTCGATAAAAATAACTCCGGGAAGTAATTATTTTGAACTGCCATTACCGCAGTCTGCTATTGATACTAATCCATCATTATTAGAGCCTCCGGTTCCTTTTAACTTTAATTAACTTATACTATGATCAATAAAATAAAATATAGAATTCTAATTCTTTTTGTACTGGCTTCTTTTACAGCTTGCCAAAATGACGATGCAGTGACTTCAAATGTAGATGCAATGGTTGCAGAACCAGGAGATTTACTTAATCAGGCATTTCCATCCAATAAAGTCAGAGTCGAAGGTCAAGGTTTAGAGGGATTAAAAAAGATTACACTGGATAATAAAATTAATATCAGTTTTAATGCAAACTACAATTCTGATAAATCTTTTATATTCACTATTCCTTTTGATGATAAACTGGGCAGCAGATTTGGTGTACAGCCCATTACATTTGAAACAGCAACTGGTTCCGTAACTAAAAACATTGAGATTTTACAGCCCGTTCCTACCATTACAAAAACAGATCCTGTTGTAGCAACTCCAGGATTTCCGCTGGAAATTCAGGGAACTTGGTTTTATAATATTTCATCGGTAACCTTGGCAGGAAAAGAAGTGAGTTATACTCTAAAATCATCTTCTGCAATTATTATTGGTGTGCCTGAAGATGCCGTTTTTGGTTCAGAGTTAGTACTTAATACACCGGGAGGTATAGCAAAAAAAGTAATACAGCTTCTACCTCCTGTTACACCGGAAATTATTGTTATTGTATCTGATTTTGATGGAAATGGTACAAGAACGAATTGGGATGCTTATGGAGATAAAGATAGTTTTAACGCAAATACTGCAAATGGGCCAACAGGTAATTATGCAACACTTGTGTGGGCTGGCTCAAATGCCAATGGCTATAACGGAAGCAGTGCAGGCGGTGGAGCTAATTTTTTAAGCGCCTCGAATAATGATGCAACAAAAACTTTTATAGATATTGATGTAAGTGCCAATGTTATAGGAGCACAATTTGCCATTCAATTAAATACTATTGATAATAAAAACTATGGCTATAATTTTAAAATAACGGATGTTAACTGGACTACCAAAACCATAACATTGGCTGATTTTAAAGATAATTATGGCTTTGGAGAACCTGCCACTACGCTGGACGCTTCTAAAGTTAATGAAATCAAAGTAGGAATAGTTCAATCAGATACACCTAATCCCAGCATAATAAAATACGATAACATTAAGGTTCGATACAAATAATTAATGATTGCATTTTAAGCTCTCAGGAAAAAAGAGGCTGTGATAACAAAAAACAGCCTCTTTATAAAACAGAAATTATAAAACAAGAATAGTCACCTTAACAAAAAGGATATTCTAAAATAAAAAAACAGTATGAAAATTAAATTTTTACTAGTGCTGGCCAGCTTTTTCTTTTTTCTAAATGCCTGCTCTAAAGACGACAACGAAGCTGTTGCGGCTTTAGAAACGCCCGTTGCAAACGCGCCAAAAGACGTAAACGATCATGGTTTTAAAGCCAAATGGAATTACGTTTCGAACTCAAAAAGCTATCTTTTGGATGTTTCAACAAACGAAAACTTTACGACTTTTGTTCCCAATTATCAATCAAAACCAGTTACGGATTTAAACGAAGTTGTGGTTGGTTTAACAGGTGGAACTCAATATTATTACAGAGTTCGAGCCAAAACAGAAACCGAAACTTCAGGTTATTCAAATGTTATTAGTGTTGTAACTACAGGTTCCAGCAACATTCCTGAAGATCCTACATTTTTAAAAGTAAAAGCAAATAAACTAGCCAATCCGTTTTTTATAGGTATGGCGATAAAAGCTTCGCAATTAACCAACGGAAGTCCTTATGATGTTATTTTGAAAAATGAATTTAGCAGTATTTCTGCCGAATATGAAATGAAAATGGATCAGATTTCTACAGCAAGCGGCGTTTACAACTGGACTGTAGCGGATAAAATTGTTGCTTACGGAAATGCCAATGCAATCAATGTTCACGGTCATGCTTTGGTATGGCATAATTCAGTACCAACGTGGTTGAAGAATTATTCCGGAACTGATGCTGAATTTGCAGCAGAAGTTAAAAAATACATTACAGATGTTGTGACTCATTATGCCGGAAAAGTAAAATCCTGGGATGTGGTTAATGAAGCTGTAGATGACAACGGCGGTGCCATGAGAAATACAATTTTTCTTCAGCGAATGGGAGCCAATTATGTAAAAGATTGTTTTCAATGGGCTAAAAATGCAGCTATTGCAGCAGGCGATACCAAATTATTGTTGTTTTATAATGATTATGCAACCTCAACTAATATCCCAAAACAAGATAAAGTTTTTAGTATTGTAGATGATTTAAAAGCGAGTAATCTTATTGATGGCGTTGGTTTTCAAATGCATAATACCTATTTAAGCCCGACAAAAGCACAAATAGAAACTGATCTTAACAAAGCGGTAGCAAAAGGCCTGAAAATTCATGTTTCGGAATTAGACATACAAGTAAATCAGTCTAATGACATTACGACTTTTACCAACGAAAGAAGACTGGCTCAAAAAGAAAAATACAAAGAGATCGTAAAAATCTACAATGCGCTTCCTGCAGCAAGCAAATATGCTTTGACCGTTTGGGGAATGAAAGATAATGAATCCTGGATTCCGTTTAGTACAGAACTTAACCACCCGGGAGATGACTGGCCTTTATTGTACGATTCCAATTTTGCTATCAAAAGTTCGCATACCGGATTTCTTGAAGGTTTAGATTAAATTTTAAAGTAGCCTAAGTACATTTGGCACAAAAATTAAACACGAATTACAAGAATTGTCACTAATTTTAAGGAAGATTAATCTGGTTTGTGAAATTTAATTTCACAAACGAATTAGTGATAATTAGTGTAATTCGTATTTATATTAAATAGACTTAAATAGACTTAAATAGGTCTTTTGTAAACTGTCACATCATCAACCCACATCATTACAGTTGTAAATAAATTGAGTTTATTAGGATCTATAAAATTCGAATCTTTCGATCCCACATTCACATTAAAAATAACAGAATGCTGCCCAAAATTATTTAAATTAAGATTAGACACACTACTATTTGTATAGGTTGCAACAGTTACATTATCAACTTTTATGGTTACAGTAACTACGTTGTCTTTCATTTTCCAAAAAGACTCATACAAATGCCATCCGTTATTTCCGTCTACATTAAAATTAGCCGGATAATTTCTCTCTGCAGAATTTCCTAATAAGTTGGCTCCAACAGAAGTTCCGTAAAAAATATTCGATGTAAAACGACTTGAACCCGGCGCAAAAGAATATCCTTCCATAATATCAATTTCCCCTTTTGTTGGCCAGCCATTACCCTGCACCGACCAAAAAGCCGGCCATGCGCCATAAGTATCTTTAAAAGATTTGTAAGTTCCTCCGTCCATCGCTACTAATTTAATATTAGCCGAAAGCATATACTCCGTGTTATTTTCTGGTTTGTACTGATAATTAGAAGTAATAAAACCAGATTGATACTTGTAAGTGCTGAGTTTTGTCGTCTTGATTTCTAAACATTGTTTTCCGTCCCTCCATTGTGTAGTAGGCACTGAACTGGAATAATCGCAATACCAGGAATTATAATCCGCTCGTTGTTCTTTTGTCCATTGCGAGAGATTTGATCCTACATCAAATGTGTCTTCAAATTGTTTCACCCAGGGTGCAGCAGCTACTTTGCTTGTATTGCTTTTTGAATTTGCAGTTGTCAATTGGTTTTCTTTAGCCGGAGTTACATTATCCGAACAGGATGCAAATCCTAACGCACAGCTTAGCGTTAATGATAAAAGATTCAATTTTTTCATAATTTTTGTGGTTAAATTTATAATTGTAGTAAAGTATTAATGCGTATTTCTATTACTAATTCTGCCTGATTTTATACTGCAAAAATGCTGTTGAATGTCTAATTCTATTCTAAAAACTACTATTCAAAAAACCATCAATCACAATAACTAATACAGTATAAAACAGTAAATTATTTTTAATAAAAATAAGTTTATACACAACCAAAAAGTAACCCATTTGATGCAAAACATGCCATAAATGATGTATTTACGTGCAAAATATCCTGAAAATCATAAAATTGAAAAAATTGCATTATAATGCCTGATTTGTCTCCGGAAATTATTGAAGCATGATTCAATCCGTTTTTCTTTGTTCCGTTAAGAACGTAATTATGATCGTATCCTTTTCCGAATTTTAGCTGCTCGTCTTTGGTTTCAATTCGCTCTCCAATAGTTGCTCCAAAATAAGGTTCTATCGCATTTTTAAAGCCTGTTGCGCTGTTCATTCCAACAACAACATCGGTTGGTTTTCCGTTTTTATCAGCCACCCAAAGTCCCATTAATCTTCCTCCATAATTGGTAAAAGCCGCTTTGATTCCTTTGTTTTCTATCCAAAACAAATTCACTTTTTATGAATTATTATGCGAGTTCGCCCCTTTCGCATATTAAAAGTATTGCACACAATAAAACCGATGAAAAGTTCCTCAAAAAAACTGGACGAAGAGATTTTAAAAAATAGTACCGATTCTGATTTAAGTGTTGAATCTCTGGCAGAAATCATGAACATGAGCCGTTCGACTTTATACCGAAAAATCAAAGATATTTCAAACTTAAGCCCGAATGAACTCATCAATATTGTACGCTTGAAAAGAGCAGCAGAACTCCTTTTGAACGAAAATTTTAAAATGTATGAAATTGCCGAAAAAGTGGGGTATAAATCGCAAACAAGTTTTGGTCGAAACTTTCAAAAACATTTTTTCGATGACTCCTTCTGAATATATTGCGATGAATAAATAAAATCATATCTGAATTCTCTAAAATCGGCTGATTATTATGTAACATATAATTATCAAAAAGAAGTAAATTTGAGTGTTTTACTAAAATTACTGTTATGAAAAATATTTTAATGCTCTTGATCCTGATTTTCTTTTTTTCATGTCAACAAAAAGAAAACAAGAATAATTCTGTTGCGATCTCGGATACCATTTCTGTGAAGAAAGAAAAGGAAGAGAACAAACAAAAAGAAGAGAATAAACAAATAGGTGATACTATATTTATGAACTTTAAAAATGAAAAAGGACTGTTTACAGCAGAAGCTCTTATGGATTCTATTCATTCAAAAATATATGTAAAATTTAAAAATGAAGATCCAGGACAATTAAAAGCAACGATTATTCCGTCTACGGGTAAAGGAAACATCCGTTTCAATCAAATTATTTTTCCGGATAAAAGTTCAGATGGCCCTTTTGGAATGGATGTAGAAATTCCACTTAAACAAAAAGGAAATCACATTTTAGTAATTGGACATTCGCTAATGGCAGATAATCCTTTTTGGGGTAAATTTAATGTTCAGCTCGAGAATAAAAAAGAATAATTTATGGCAAAGTTCATCATTATGCCTTGAAAACCTTGATTTGCTTACAGGATTCAAAAAATTCATAAGCTCTCATCTCTGCATATGAATAGGTGGAATTACGTAACGGAAAAGCACAGTGTCCTCCATATTTTGGTGTTTCCAGATACACAAATTCGCTATCTTTTGCTATAGCCCTTGGATAACATCTTTCGCCTAAAAAAGGATCGTCAAGAGAATTAATAATGAGAACCGGAGTAGTAATATTTTTAAGGGAAAATTCTGGAGAAACACGCTGATAATAATCATCACGACTTGCAAAGCCGTGCAACGGCGCTGTAAAATAATGATCGACTTCATCAAAAGAAGTTATTTTATCAATCTGATCACTATTTATAAAATCGGGAAATTGTGCGGCTTTGTATTTCAGCTTTTTTTTAATGTCAATGGTAAAATTCTTTAAATAAACCCTGTTAAAGCCTTGTTTGAGGATCGCTGCACTTGTTGCAATATGCGTTGGCACTGAGATCGATACTGCAGCCTTTATGCGCTCATCGATTTCTCTCCATCCCAAATAATTTAACAACTGAACACCTCCCATTGAATATCCAATCAAATAAACATCTTCGAATCCTTTTTGTAAAACAAACTGAACTACCTCATCAAGATCATCTACCGCGCCGTGATGATACAGTCTGGGCAATCGATTCATTTCACCTCCGCAGGTACGGTTGTTCCATGCAAAAACCGAAAAATCTTTGTGCTGAAAATAAGTGGCGCAACTATTATTGTAGGTTCTGCGCGAATCACCTTCTAAGCCATGACATAAAATCACCGCTTTTTTAGGATCATTTATAATAAAATCGATATTGATAAAATCTCCATCATTCAATTCAATTTTTTCCCTTGTGTATCCCGGAGCATCAAACCGTTTAAACAAAGCAGCATAAATAGTAGACACATGCCTGTTGCGTTGGATAATAGAAGGAAAATTATATTCTGATTGTTCAATTATCGGCATGGTAAAATTTGTTTTGGCGCTTACTACAAATCTATGAAATGAATCAACACATACTTTAAAACTATTTGTTTATTTTCATATTTATAAATTATCACTCAAAAGACAAAAAAAAAATCCAAATCCCAATTTTAGAATTGGAATTTGGATTTTTAAAATTGAAATTTATATTTTTCTTAATCTAAAATAAAACTCACGCTAACATTTGCAACAACTTCTATTTCTCCAATTGCCAAAGTTTCGTTTGATGCACCAGCTGAATCCATAGCTACAGATTTCATAGCAGCATACATTGGTTGTGGACGGTAAACCTGAGTATTATCTGAGATTGTATAAGCTTTACCCACTTTTTGTCCTAAAACCGAAACGTAATCTTCTGCTTTTAATTTAGCATCTTTTATAGCCAATTTTCTAGCTTCTGTTTCAATTTGAGCTAATTTAGAAGTTTCAAAAGAAACTCTGTCTATACGATTAATACCTTGCTGAACCAGACCTTCCATCAATTCATCGTATTTAGATAAATCTTTTAATACAATTTCTATGGTTTGAGTAGCATTGTAACTTGTTTTCTTTTTCTCGTAATCGTATTGCGGATTAAGAGCTACTTGTTTTGTTTTGAAATCAGCTGCAGGAACGTTCGATTTTTTGATGAACTTTAAAACTGCATCGATTTTTTCGTCATTTTGCTTTTTGACATCTTTAGCATTATTCCCTTTTGTTTCAACAGTTGCTGAAATACAAACCTGATCAGGTGCTACTTTTACTTTGCCTTCCCCATTTACGTTGATTTGAGGAATTTGTTTGGTTTCTTGAGCGTAAGACATAGTCATAAACATGATTGTTAAAAATAATACTACTTTCTTCATTTTTGTTATATTTAAATTGTTTGGTAATCGAATTTCAAAAGTTGTGCCAATATTTAGAGCTTCCCTAATTTTGCCATAACAAAAAGTATAAAAATAGGAATGGCTAATAGAATAACCATCAAGCTATGATCTACAATTAATGAAGGTTCTTTTACCAAAGTTATCAAATAACCGCCTATAGCACCTCCAAAGTGTGCCGTGTGTCCAATATTATCATTTTTGGCGCGCATTCCGTAAATTGAATACAATAAATATAAAATTCCAAATAAATAAGCCGGCATTGGTATAACAAAGAAAATTCCTAACATCATATCCGGCTGTAATAATATCGCCGAATACAAAATTCCTGTTACTGCACCTGATGCTCCAACGGCACGATAACTATAATCGTTTTTATGAAACAGCATTGTTAATAAACTTCCAAAAATTAAACTACCAAAATAGATTAAAGCGAACGAAATACTTCCTAACCAATGTATTACAACGGGTGCAAAAAACCATAATGTTAGCATGTTAAATATTAAATGCATCATATCTACATGCAAAAAACCAGATGAAAGCATTCTGATTTGTTCTCCGGAACGAATGCTTCCTACATGAAATTCGTATTTTCTAAAAAAAGCAAGATCATTAAAACCTTTGTAACTAATTAAAACATTGGCAACTATAATCCCAATCAAAATGGTATTAACGGTATTCATAAATAATATTTAATGTGAATGGTAAATATAGTCATTCTTAAACATATGTTAGTGTCAGGGCAAAATATCACTGGTTATTCATTTTTACTTTATATTTGTAAAAAAATATTACATGCAATTTCTTGTTTATATATTAGCCTATCCTTTACTATGGCTTATCTCTATACTCCCTTTTCGAATATTCTACTGGCTATCAGATTGTATTTACTTTATGGTATATCATATCATTAGATACCGAAGAAAAGTCGTTAGCGAAAATCTCGCACTTACCTTACCACACTTAAGCAAAGAAGAACGAAAAAAGATAGAAAGAAAGTTCTATCAGCATATGTGTGATATGTTTCTGGAAATGATAAAAACGATGAGTATTACTCCGGAAGAAATGGAGAAAAGATTTAAAATCACGAATATCGAAGTGCTTCGTTCATACGAAGATAAAGGAAAAAGTGTTGTTTTGGTCGCTTCTCATTATGCAAGTTGGGAATGGCTTTTGACCATTAATAAGAGAATTAAATTTAGAGGAATTGGGGTTTACAAAAAAATTGCCAATCCTTATTTTGATAAATTAATTCGAAAAATACGCTCTAAATACGATGCTGAATTAGTAGAAACTAGAAAAACAATTCCGCTAATGGCACAAAACCAACGTGATGGAATTCTAAGTCTTTACGGATTGGCAAGTGACCAATCGCCAAAACTTGATCGAATTTTTCATTCGATGAAATTCATGGGAATCGAAGTTCCGGTTCATACAGGAGCAGAAATGCTGGCTAAAAAATATGATTTGAGTGTGATTTTTGTAAAAGTACAAAAAGTAGGACGTGGTTATTATGAGGCGACAATTGTGCCTATAGCAGATGATCCTAAAGAATACGAAAATTTTGAAATAACAGAAAAGTATTTAAGAGAAGTAGAAAAACAAATTTATGAAGCTCCTGAATATTATTTATGGACACATAAAAGATGGAAACATAGGGTTGAGTAATAACCTGATCTAAACATTAAAATCCAAAAAGGTAGTCAATACTTTTTTGGATTTTTTTTTGAATACTATCAAAAACAAGAAATTCATTTATCTCAAATATCTACAGCATGTTTTTGATGGGTTTTTGTAATATTTTTTTATCGCAGGATCAAAATAATAAACGAGATAAACGGCATATATTTGATATTGATAAAATTTTCCCAAATCTAAATTATCAAACTATGATAAAAAAAATATCTTTCTTACTCCTACTCTGTTTTTCAATCCTCACTCACGCTCAAAGCCCTAAACGCGGAATAGCTTACAAAGACCATTCTACAGCTGATTTACTTGCCCTGAAACCAGGAGTTTCGTGGTGGTACAACTGGGGTTCTTTGCCCGAAAAGGATACAAACGCCAATTATACTTCTATTGGGCTCGAATATGTACCCATGGCATGGAATCAGGTCAGCGATAACAATGTTCAGGCTTTTATTGACCGAATAAAGCCGGGTGCCAAATATTTGCTCGCTTTTAATGAGCCTAATTTTAATGATGGCGCGCGAATGACTCCGCAAGATGCTGTAAATTTCTGGAAGAATATTGAAAAAATAGCTGCTGCAAAAAATCTGGAAATAGTAAGTGCATCCCCGGCTTTTAATGACCCAAATAATAGTTACGGAGGATATAGCAGTCCAACTGCGTGGCACGATCAGTTTTTTCTTTTATGCCCAACTTGCAAAGTCGATTACATTGCCTTTCATACTTACGACAGAACCTCTGGTGATGTAATTGGCGTAACAGGACTTCTTAAAAAATACAACCGCCCCATTTGGGTAACTGAATTTGCCAACAGAGTGGTTCAGACTGCAGCTCAAAAAACGGCATTTATGAAAGAAATTATAACCAATTTTGAAAACGATCCGGACATTTATCGCTATTCATGGTTTACCGGAAGAGTTCCTGCAGATTGGTTAGACATGGCCGAAGGTCCTTTATTAGCACCTGAAAATGGTGTTCTAAGACCAATAGGAACCGAATATGTAAATGCCACTTACACCTCAAAAAAAATGAACGTTCCAGGCAGAATAACCGCCAATAAACATTACCGTAGAAAAGGAACGAGCCTGCAAAATACTACAGATTCCGGAACTGGTCAAAATGTAAGCGCTATCGACCAGGGCGATTGGAATGAATTTATGCTAAATACTGATCAGGCCGGAAACTATAATTTTTCTTTTAGAGTAGCCTCTACAAATCAGGGTAAATTTGATGTTTTAGTAAATGATGTCGTGATTAAAACAGATGAAACATTTGATGCAACTGGTGGTTTGCAAACTTATACAAACAAAATTGTAAACGGTATTGCCTTGCCTAAAGGAGAAGTTTATCTGAAAATTAAATTCAAATCAAACAATATGAATTTTAATTATATTGATGTCTCTCTGGCAAGTCTGGGTGTTAACGATCCTGCATTCGAAAAAGATTCTTTTAAAGTATATCCAAATCCAATAAAAACACAATCGATACTTCATATAAAATCATCGATTACAGAGCCTTTATCTTTAAAAATAGTAGATATGAAAGGAAGTATCTGTTATGCTTCAGACGATTATTTTACGAATGAAGATATTAAAATTGGAGATAAATTATCGAGAGGAGTTTATATTATAAATGCAGTTTATGGCTCAGTTAAAAAATCTATTAAGATTATTAAAAACTAAAAAAAGAAAAACCTCTTTCAAAATAAATGAAAGAGGTTTTCTTTTAATAACTGATCATTCTAACCTCAAGGTTCGCAAAGGTTTTACGCAAGGAACGCTAACTTATTCCTCGCAAAGCCGCAAAGTTTATTTTTCTTTGCGGCTTTGTGGCTTTGCGAGATTAAATATAAAAAACCTTTGTGCATTTTGCGGTTAAATCTCCCCATTTCAGGTATTTAAATTCCCGCAATAGCTTTTATTTCATCTATAATTCGAAGAGCCAAAACATCTGCTTTTTCCTGCGAAGGAGCTTCAGTATAGATTCTGATGATTGGTTCTGTATTTGATTTTCTTAAATGAACCCATTCTGTAGCAAAATCAATTTTTACACCATCAATCGTTGTGATATCTTCGTTTTTATATTTTTCTGTCATGGCTACTAAAATCGCATCAACATCAATTTGTGGTGTTAATTCGATTTTGTTTTTACTCATATAATATTCAGGATATGAAGCACGCAATGCCGAAACTGATATTTTTTTGTTGGCCAAATGAGTCAGGAACAACGCCACTCCTACCAAACTATCGCGTCCGTAATGAGATTCTGGGTAAATAATTCCACCGTTACCTTCACCACCAATAATAGCATTGTTTTTCTTCATTAATGCTACTACGTTTACTTCTCCAACTGCGCTGGCTTCATATTTTCCGTCATGAGCTACAGTTACGTCACGCAAAGCACGTGATGATGACATATTTGAAACTGTATTTCCCGGAGTTTTACTCAAAACATAATCGGCGCAAGCCACTAATGTATATTCTTCTCCAAACATTTCTCCGTCTTCGCAAATAAAAGCCAAACGATCTACGTCCGGATCAACTACAACTCCCAGATCCGCTTTTTCTTTTACTACCAATTCAGAAATATCCGTTAAATGTTCTTTTAAAGGTTCCGGATTATGAGGGAAATGTCCGTTTGGTTCGCAGTATAATTTTACTACTTCAACGCCCATTAATTCTAATAATTTGGGAATAATAATTCCTCCTGATGAATTTACGCCATCAACCACTACTTTAAATTTTGCCGCTTTTACCGCTTCAACATCAACTAAAGGCAAATTCAGCACCTCGTCGATATGAATATCCATATAAGCATCATTTACCGTGATTTCGCCTAAACTGTCCACATCCGAGAAATCGAAAGCTTCAGCCTCGGCAATTTCAAGAATTTTAGCGCCTTCTTCTCCGCTTAAAAATTCTCCTTTTGAATTCAATAATTTTAAGGCATTCCATTGTTTTGGATTATGAGAAGCTGTCAGAATAATTCCACCATCTGCTTTTTCTAAAGGAACAGCCACTTCTACTGTAGGCGTAGTCGAAAGTCCAAGATCTATTACATTAATACCTAAACCTATTAAAGTATTTACAACCAGATTGTGAATCATTGGCCCTGAAATTCTGGCGTCGCGACCAATCACAACCGTCAATTTTTCTTTTGAAGTATTGTTTTTAAGAAAAGTACCGTATGCCGATGCAAATTTTACAGCATCAACAGGAGTCAGGTTATCTCCTACTTTTCCACCAATTGTTCCTCTTATTCCTGATATCGATTTTATTAAAGTCATTTTTATGAGTTATGGTTACCAATTACAAATATAGAAAAGTTACTAAGGTTCTTAATGACTAAGTGGCTAAGAATTTTAAAAAAAGGTTCTAAGTTGCTGAGATGCTAAGTTGCTAAGGTTTTTTAAAAAAGCTACTAAGATTTCAAAAAAAGGTTCTAAGTTGCTGAGATGCTAAGTTGCTAAGGTTTTTTAAAAAAGCTACTAAGATTTCAAAAAAAGGTTCTAAGTTGCTGAGATGCTAAGTTGCTAAGGTTTTTTAAAAAGCTGCTAAGATTAAAAAAAAAGGTTCTAAGTTGCTGAGATGCTAAGTTGCTAAGGTTTTTTAAAAAAGCTACTAAGATTTAAAAAAAAGGTTCTAAGTTGCTGAGATGCTAAGTTGCTAAGGTTTTTTTAAAAAAGCTACTAAGATTTTAAAAATAAACTAAAATGTTAAGTTTATGTTGTGAAGTCTTATTATAAAAGGATCTAAAAAAGTTTTCATACTTTTACTAAAATAACTTAGAATCTTTAACGCCTTAGAATCTTAGTGCCTGTAAAAACAAATTTGCAAAAAAACTTAGAATCTTAGCCACTTAGAACCTTAGAACCTTCAAAAAAATGAATTTCCTAGCCCACATTTATTTGTCCGGAGACAATGATTTAATTAAAATTGGCAACTTTATGGCCGATGGAATTCGCGGGAAACAATTTGAACATTTTCCTGATGAAGTTCAAAAAGGTATTATTTTGCATCGCTCGATAGACACTTACACAGATTCTCACGATGTTTTCAGACAAAGCACCAAACGTTTACATGAAAAATACCATCATTATGCCGGCGTTATTGTTGATATTGTTTACGACCATTTTTTAGCCAAAAACTGGAAAAAATATTCAGATGAAAAACTGGAAGATTTCATTAATCGATTCTACCAATCATTACATGAAAACTATGATATCCTTACCGAAAAAACACAAGGTCTAATGCCTTATATGATCGAAAGAAACTGGCTTTTGAGTTATCAAACCGTAGAAGGAATTCATAATATCCTGACTCAAATGGACCGAAGGTCTAAGAACCTATCAAAGATGCAGTTTGCAAGTGCAGAACTAGTAGAATTTTATACCGAATTCGAACAGGAATTCACCCTCTTTTTTGAAGATATAAAAGCGCATTCAAAACAAAAATTACTTTCCTTATAAAATCAACCCGATTCTATAAAACAAAACACGATTCTTTTTATGAAAAAAATAGTCTTTTTATTCAGCTTTATTTCTATATGTAGTTTTGCCCAACAAACTGCAAAACCAACCGGATTAGTAGCCACAAAAGCTATGGTGGTTTCGGCGCGCCAGGAAGCCTCTAAAGTGGGTGCGGAAATTATTCAAAAAGGCGGAAATGCATTTGACGCTATGGTTGCCACCGAATTAGCATTGGCAGTTGCATACCCTTACGCAGGAAATTTAGGTGGTGGCGGATTTATGGTTTACAGAAAAGCAAACGGCGAAGTGGGATCTTTAGATTATCGCGAAAAAGCGCCTTTGGCAGCAACAAAAGACATGTTTCTGGATAAAGACGGAAATGTTATAAAAGGTAAAAGTACCGAAACTGCTCTTGCCATTGGTGTTCCAGGAACTATTGCAGGAGTTTTTGCGGTTCATAAAAAATTAGGTTCTATGACCATGTCTGAAATTCTAAAACCTGTAATTGCGTTGGCAGAAAGAGGTGTTGTTGTAACCAAAAAACAAGAAAAAAGACTGCAGGATTATCATGATGCGATTGTAAAAATAAATGGTCCTAATACATTATTAGCGGGTAATTTTAAAGAAAATGATACCATAAAATATCCGGCTCTTGCCAATACTTTAAAACGCATTGCAAAAAACGGAAGAAACGAATTCTATAAAGGCGAAACGGCTAAAATCTTAGTGAATTATCTTCAGAAAAAAGGCGGAATTATAACGCTGAAAGATTTAGAGAAATACGAGGCCAAATGGAGAAAGCCATTACAATTTAATTACAAAGATTTAAAAATAACTTCGATGTCACCTCCAAGCAGCGGCGGAATCTGTCTGGCGCAAATCATGAAAATGATTGCTCCTTATGATTTAGCCAAAATGGGACATAACTCTGAAGAATCGATTCAGGTAATTGTTGAAGCTGAAAGAAGAGCTTACGCCGACAGAAGTCAGTTTTTGGGAGATCCTGATTTTGTAAAAATTCCCATTAACGGGTTATTATCTGATTCTTATTTAAAAGGCAGAATGTCATCTTTTGATACAAACAAAGCCAGTTTATCATCAGAAATAAAAGAAGGAAAAGTAAATTTTAATGAAAGTACCGAAACTACTCATTATTCGATTGTTGATGCACAAGGAAATGCCGTTGCTGCCACCACAACACTTAACGATGGTTACGGATCTAAATATTATTGTGATGAATTGGGTTTCTTTTTGAATAATGAAATGGACGATTTCAGCGCCAAACCGGGTTCTCCAAATATGTTTGGTCTGGTAGGAAATGAAGCGAACAGCATCGCACCACAAAAAAGAATGCTTAGTTCCATGACTCCAACAATTGTCGAGAAAAACGGTAAATTGTTTATGGTTGTAGGTTCTCCGGGAGGATCAACGATTATTACAAGTGTATTACAAGCTATTTTAAATGTTTACGAATACAATTTAAGCATGCAGGATGCTGTAAATGCGCCGCGTTTTCACCATCAATGGTTACCGGACTTAATTACTTTTGAGCCCAATGCTTTTGACAAAAATACTATCGACAAACTAAAAGCGAAAGGATATTTAATCAACGAAAAAACAACTCCGGTAATTGGTAAATTAGACTGTATATTAGTTTTACCAAATAACACTCTCGAAGGTGGCGCAGATTCCCGAGGAGACGATACAGCAGTTGGTTTTTAATTTAATTACAGATTTCTATTTAAAATTAAACATTATCAGCTAAATTTGTAGTTTACCTAACTTTTACAAACAGAATGCTAAAAAAATATTTCAGAAGACTCGAAAGCATCATCGCTTTGGCACAATCATTAATGACTCCAAAGCAGTTTATTTTTTTATCAAGTGTTTTAATTGGTGTTTCCTGCTCTTTGGCGGTAATTGTTCTTAAAACCTTTGCTCACAGCGTTTTCTCTTTTGCGACCTACATCAATGGTATTTTAAAACTAAGTTTCATTAATAGTATCCTTCCAATTGTGGGAATTGTGCTGACTGTTTTTGTGGTAAAAAGAGTTCTTAACGGAAGCATCGAAAAAGGAACTTCTCAGATTTTATATGCTGTTGCTAAAAAAGCAAGTATTATTCCAAGGAAACAAATGTACGCCCAAATTGTTACTAGTTCCTTAACAGTTGGTTTAGGAGGTTCTGCAGGTTTAGAAAGCCCTATCGTAATTACAGGAGCGGCATTTGGATCTAATTTTGCTCAAAATTTTAAATTACCCTATAAAGACAGAACATTGCTTATTGGATGCGGAGTTGCTGCGGGAATTTCTGCAGCTTTTAATGCGCCAATTGCCGGAGTTCTTTTTGCAATAGAAGTTTTATTAGTCGACGTAAGCATTTCGGCCTTTACGCCTATTATGATTTCTGCCGCGACCGGTGCTTTGGTTTCTGCTATCGTTTTGGATGAAACTATTTTATTATCGTTTAAAAAACAAGAAGCTTTTAACTATCATAATATCCCTTTTTATGTTCTGTTAGGAATTCTGACAGGTTTTATAGCCGTTTATTACGCTCGAAATTTCCAGAGAGTCGAACATTATTTTTCAAATTTAAAAGTGGGTCCTTATAGAAAAGCCTTAATTGGTTCTTCGTTATTGGCATTACTTATTTTTATATTTCCAACACTTTTTGGAGAGGGTTACGAAAGCATTAAAACCTTATCTGAAAGTGATCCCGGACAAATATTAGACAATACTTTATTTGCTGATTTTAGAAACAATCAATGGGTGCTGCTTCTTTTTGTGGGATGCACGATGATGGTAAAAGTATTCGCTTCAGGATTAACTCTTGGAAGCGGTGGTAACGGAGGGAATTTTGCTCCTTCCCTATTTTTAGGATCTTACTTAGGTTACTTTTTCTCGAAATTCATTAGCCTTATTGGTTTATCAAAATTACCTATCAGCAATTTTACAATGGTTGGAATGGCCGGTATCCTGAGCGGATTATTTCATGCACCGCTTACTGCCATTTTCTTAATCGCCGAAATTACCGGAGGTTATAGTTTGATGATTCCGCTGATGATTGTTTCCTCGATAAGTTTTGCTATTTCTAAACGTTTCGAAAAATATTCTCTTGATGTAAAAGGTTTGGCTAAAAAAGGTCACGCTTTTACGAGTAACAAAGACTCTAATATTCTTTCCACTTTAGATATTGATACTATTATTCAATGCGACTATTTAACGGTTCATCCGGATGAAAATTTAAGCAAACTGGTTGATCTTATTTCACACTCGAATCAGGTTGTTTTTGCGGTTGTTGATAATGAAAAAGATTTGGTTGGTGTGGTTCATTTTAATGATATTCGGGAAATTATATTCAACAACTATCGAGTTAAATATACTTTGATAAAAGATGTTATGAAAACACCTTTGGCAACGATTTCATCTAATGACAGCATGGAAATTGTGATGAAAAAATTCGAACTGTCAAAATCAGCTTTTCTTCCTGTTTTACGAAACGGAAAATATTTCGGATTTATTTCTAAGTCTATTGCACTTGAAGCTTACAGAACAAAGCTTCGTTCTATGACTATTGAGTAAGATTCAAACTATGATGACTAAATAAAAAAAACGCTGATTTTAATAAAAATCAGCGTTTTTTATTTATCTCAATATTTTTATTAGTTGTTAAGCTGTAAAATTACTTGTTCAAGTACATTGTTTTCTACATTTAAATTACAGTTTTCTAATTCTTGTTTTACAGCTGCTAAATCATAATTAGCACCGCTAAACTGAATGTGCGGCTGCAATGCTTTTTTTATAGAAATAAACCATTGCGCATTTTGATTAAAAGTATCACCAATACTTCTTAAACGATAACCCCTGTGACCTCCATGATCGTCTGCGTTATCATTAATCGCGATAAATTTTCCATTGAAACCTGTAAATTGAGCAATAAAAGTACCCTGAAGTTTAAAACCTATAATTTCATCACGGCCTACAGCGGTAATCCAATCTGCAGAATAGGGAGCCTGAGCCTGAAGATAATAATCTATATCATCCCGCACACTTGCATAAATAGTTTTGTTTATACAGCTGTTTACAGGCGACAATGAAATATGGTCATTATCTATTTTATTAAACTGCCATATTAAACCCGAAGTATAATTAGGATCACAATTTAATGAAGAATACAGCCAGTTACAGGTGACCTGCAGTTTTCCTTTTCCGGTTAGCGACACAATTTCGGCCTGCATAAAGGGGCCGGTATTTGAAGCAAGAAGTAACTCTTTTAAATTTCCGTTTTCTATTTTTATCATAGTTTTTTGTTTTAAAATGGGTTTGTCCAATATTGTTGCTGTCCGGCAGTCAGTGCCGGAAATCCAATACTTTCTTTCTGAATATTCTGCCAGCTTAAAATAGCTCCATCGATATTTAGCGACTGCAAAAAAGGAATTGTAACAATTATAGGCTGGGTTAATACAAAATTCAAATCATCAGTAATAGCGCTCCATGTTCCCGTAACATGTCCTGCCGCAGTTTCTAACTCATTGATGTTATTTCCTAAAGGTTCCCAAAATGTATCTAAAGTACCTTTGTATGAAGCCATTTGAGCATCGACAGTAACATTAAAATTTAAGAAATTAAGAACCGTAGTAGACAACTGATTAGACTGTGCCGCTATTGGTGCTGTATCTGTACTAAGTTTTTGCAGTAAATGGATGATTTCCTGCTTTAAAGAATCGGACACATTTTGACTGCCTGACTGAATTTCTTGTTTTACCTGCTCATTTAAACCGTTAAAATTAGAAATTGCCTGCGCAGCATAATCGGACAAAACCTTTGAATGTAAAATTAAACCGGAAAATGTACTGCTCTGCCATTGCTCACAACTACTGAGTAAGTTTGGATATCCTGCCAAAAGGCTGGAAATATAATCCTTTATATTTGTCGTGGCCAAAACCTGACCGACACGTTTATTGATTACTGTCCATTCTGCAACAGGTATTGTAAACAAATCACTAACTGAGCTGGAAGCTAAATTAATCATTGCTTAACTTTTTACGTACTAAAGCACTTTTTGCAGATCCAATTGCAGACCCTTCAAAAACCATCGTAATTTTAGAGATTTTAGAATAATCTACCCCTTTGTTATTTGAGGTTAAAGAAATACTCCATTCGCTAAATGGCGTAGGTTGAAAGTAAGCATACTTAACTTCTCTATCTACGGATCCATCGATTTGAACAACACCAAAAGTATCATTATCAAAATCCCAGTCTGAATTTTTATCGTGCTTAGAAACCATGTATTTAAATGTACGGGTAAGTTCTTTACTGCCAAACTGGTAATTTAAATCATTGTATCGATCCAGATAATTTCCTGCCGTGGTAATATTAATGAATACCGAATCATGATTAGGTTCTAAAATAATGCCTTCTAACCAAACTCTTATTTTTGATAAACGCACACGGTTCAGCCCTTCAAATTCGGGATTATCAAGAGGAAGCACCCAAGTCGTTTTTCCGGTAGTCTGTAATTCTTTCAGAACAGAAGCGGCTTTAATTTCAAAAAGCATATTGCTCATACTTTGTGGCGGCGGATTAAACTGATTTAAGGCATTTGCATTATCCATTGCAATTTTAGTTATATCCTCGATTCCGGCGTTTAAATTCTTAACCGGATCAATAATTTTGGGTTGTACCGATGAATTTCTCAAAGCCCAGTAAAAATAAGAAGCCTGATATGATTTTAAAGCCGAAAATAAAGAGCTCTTACTGTCTAAATATTTTTGATAGAATTGCTGCATCGTTTCTAACAGCAACGTATCACCAACTTTTAAATCGCTGACTAATTTTTCTAAATTTGCCTTCTTTTCTTTGGCATAATACAGTTGAAAAGTAATCGAAGCCACTTCTTGTCCCGCCTTAATTACCGCTAATTGAGAGGCAGAAAGAGACTGGCCGTAAATCACCATAATATCTAATTCCTGTTTGTATTCGGCAGCAAAACCAATTTCTTTTTTAATAGGATCTTCTAAAATATTATCTGCCTGAATTTTATAAACTTCCCATCCATCAGCAGCACTTAAATCTGCTCCTCCGGTAGTGTCGTCCATATCCTGAATTGCCTTCATTTGTTTTTTAGCTTCACTGATATTACCTGCAACTTCTTTAACAGCTTTGGCTAGTTCGTAAACTTTTTTAAGCACTTCAACCAGTTTTTTTAATGATGCCATCGAATCTGAAAGGATTTTTGCTGTCTTGGCAATATCTTTTGCAGTATCGGCTGCTGCTGCAACGGCTTTTGCACTATCAACAGCACCAGTTACGGCAGCAGGCGCAGCGGCAGGATCTCCGGCGGCAACCATAGCAATTCCGGCGCCAAAAGTAACAACAGCGCTCACTAAAGTGATAACTGCTTTAATAATCTGCTCTCTTTCGTAATCCGGAATTCCTATTTGCTCAAATTTTGCCCCAACGTTACTTACTTTAATCTGTTGCTTACTTAAATTAACATGTGCTTTATTAGAAGCAGAAACGGCATTTTTGTAATTTTCATTAGCCTGAGCAAGTAAAGAATTTACAAAGTCTATTTCGCTTTGCGCATTATTCACCATCGTTTTAGCTATTGCAATATTCTCAGCAGTCAAAACTTCCTGCGTACTCAAATGCATATAATCATTTTCATACTTAGCCGCGTCCTGAGAAAAAGCCTTCGCCAGCATTGTATAAATATCTGATGTTAAATAAGGCACAAAAGCAGCTCCGTTTACTGCAGCATTGATCTGAGAATTTAACAAAGTTGCTGTGCTTGTGCTGCGATAAAACAGCTCTTCCATTTCAGGACTTTGCGCTGCCCAACTTTTCACCCATAAAAATATAGACAGTGCTAATTTTGGGTCCTGATCGTATAATAATGATGCATAAATAAAAGCATTATTTAGATACAAAAGCATATTTCCCGGCAATTGAAAACCTAATCCCTGTTCCAATTTAATAGCATTACTTACTGGGTTTCCTTCGCTATTATTAATGATAATTCCGGGAGAAACATTGACCTGCGAAATATTAAATAATACAGGCTGGTCTTTGGTATTTTTTATGGCCGAAACTGTAATGGTACCCGCCATTTCTACAGCAAAAACAATAACCTGAGCAGTATTTGTTTTTTGGTAATCTAAAATAATCGTCGAATTGTCTGTAACCTCAATGCGGCGTGCATAAATAATAAGTCCGGCAGCATCAAGCAATACATTTGTAAAATCGCCTACATGAAGTACATCAGCGTAAATAGTAATTTGCGACGGACTAAAACCAGACGTACGAATGCTTTCGGTTATTGTTCCTAAGTCCAAATACATATCTCTAAAAACTGCATAATTTTTGTCAATTATCGTAATTGCAGCATTCGGGACATTTCCTTTCTCTTTTAATTTACTATAAAAAGAGGACCAATCTACAACTTGTGCAGATTGGTTTATAAGAGTGTTATCAGTTAACATGTCAATTATTTTTGAACAGTTACATACGCATGTAAACGATAAGCCTGAGCTAAATCTCCCACTTCTGTCCACTCATTAATAGCTGTTTGAACTCCAAGATTCATGATAATTGGCAGTGCTTCGGCGATATTGGTATCAATAGTCTGAATAATATTATTCAAGTCATCAGAAATTGCCCCCCAAACTCCCTGAATTTTTTGGATGATAGGCAAGGCTGCTTCAATTTTTCCTAAAATATCAGTAATACTAGAAGTTGCAGTAGTAATATTGATGATTAACTGTGCATCTGCAGCTAGCTCTGCACTCATCGTATTAATTTGCTGTTGTGCCGCCCTTACTCTTTCAAGTGCTTTTACAGCTTTATCTCCATAAACACCGGCAACAATCGCAGCTGCAACAGTTCCAAAAGGCCATACCCAGGCATAAGTTGGTGTAGTCGCGGCCACAATTACATCATGGTCATATTCTTCATTTGCTGCCTTCAAAACCAATTTTTGAGCTTCGATTTCTTTAGACAGCCTGATGACATCTTCACTGCTTTCACCATATTTATCTTTGTATTCCTTTTGTAGGCCTCCTTTTCCGTCAGAACCATTTAAAACTACTTTATCTGCCTGTGTCTGTGTTGCAAAAGTCTGGATTTTCTCTGCGACTTCTTTCGCTTTGTCATGATGACTTGAAGCTGATTTTGAAAGTACTCCCAAAATGGCTGTCAGTTCATCTTTAGCTTCTTTATCATCAGGATTTGCAGTTAGTTTTTTTGCCAATGGTAAAATGGGTGCATAATAAATAGGTGCTTGCTGTGCATAATTATAAATATCTGATGCCAGCGAAACACTTTTAGGAAAAGTATCAGTCTGCCAGCTTGTAACATGCGTGTTAATGGTTCCATAAGCACTGATTAATGGTTTAAACGGAGTCATATCCCCGGGTGCGCCTGACCCTAATAAAGTTTTAAACGCTGCATCTGTCGTAGGCAGAGCCAAAGCATTTATTACGTAGGTTTGAATTGTAAACCATTCGGAAGCAGAAAGAATAAATGCTGGTCCGCCTTTAACTGATGACTGGGCAATTACGCCAGGTCCCATGTCTAATGTCTGAGTTGTGTTTGATAAGTTCATGATTTTTTAGGGTTTATGTTAATAATTTTCGATTCAAATTCTTGCAAGAATAAAATGTACATATCTAATAAACAAATAATTACACCTTAATCAATAGTAAATTTAAAACGATATAAAGCATGAAGTTTTAATAATGTCATAAAAGCTAGAATAATTGTCATGAACCGATTAAAAAACCTACAGGAGATTTATTGTTTTTGTTACTATTTGTAACATAAAGTTTTGCTATCGAGCACAAAAAGAATAAATCAAAGTGGTAACTTTGCGTTTTGCTCAAAATTATGTTAGAAAAAGACAATACAATTGAAGTTCTTGGTGCAAGAGTTCATAATCTAAAAAATATAGATATTTCTATTCCGCGTGAAAAACTGGTGGTTATTACCGGTTTATCAGGTTCGGGAAAATCCTCTTTGGCCTTTGATACCATTTATGCCGAGGGGCAACGTCGTTATGTAGAAACTTTTTCGGCTTATGCCAGACAGTTTCTTGGCGGATTAGAACGTCCTGATGTAGACAAAATTGACGGACTTTCGCCAGTAATTGCGATCGAACAAAAAACAACGAGTAAGAGTCCGCGTTCAACCGTTGGAACTATTACAGAAATATACGATTTCCTAAGACTTCTTTACGCTCGTGGTGCTGACGCTTATAGTTACAACACAGGCGAAAAAATGGTTTCGTATTCTGATGAGCAAATCAAAGATTTGATTATTCAGGATTTTAAAGGGAAAAGAATCAATATTCTCGCACCGGTAATTCGAGCCAGAAAAGGGCATTATGCAGAGTTATTCCAGCAAATAACCAAACAAGGTTTCCTTAAAGTTCGTGTAAATGGCGAAGTACAGGATTTGGTTTCCGGAATGAAACTGGATCGTTATAAAACACACGATATCGAGATTGTAGTCGACAGAATGTTGATCGAAGATACCGAAGACAATCAAAAAAGATTATCTGAAAGTATCAATACCGCCATGCATCATGGCGAAAATGTTTTGATGATTTTAGATCAGGACACCAATGAAGTTCGTTATTTCAGTAGAAACTTAATGTGTCCTACAACAGGAATTTCGTATCAAAACCCAGAACCAAATTTATTCTCTTTCAACTCTCCAAAAGGAGCTTGTCCGCATTGTAACGGATTGGGAACCGTTCACGAAATCAATATCAAAAAGATTATTCCAAATCCTAAATTATCGATAAAAGCAGGAGGTTTTGCTCCGCTTGGCGAATATAAATCATCCTGGATTTTTAAACAGCTGGAAGTTATTGGAGAGAAATTTAGCTTCAAGATAACAGATCCGATTGAGAAAATTCCGGAAGAAGCCATGACCATGATTTTGCATGGTGGGAAAGATAAATTCGTTGTTAATTCTAAAGATTTAGGAGTTACACGCGACTATAAAATAGATTTTGAAGGAATCTCGCATTTTATCAAAAATCAGTTTGACGAAACTTCTTCGACCACTATAAAACGTTGGGCAAAAGATTTTATGGATGAAGTAAATTGTCCGGTTTGTGATGGTTCGCGTTTGAAAAAAGAAGCTTTATTTTTTAAAATAAACGGAAAAAATATCGTCGAATTATGCGATATGGATATTTCTGATCTGACTGTTTGGTTCCAGGATTTAAACAAACATTTATCAGACAAACAACTTTTAATCGCTTCAGAAGTAGTAAAAGAAATCAAAGACCGTTTGAATTTCCTTATGAATGTTGGTTTGAATTATTTGGCTTTAAGCCGAAGTTCAAAATCACTTTCGGGTGGTGAAGCACAACGTATTCGATTAGCGACTCAAATTGGTTCGCAATTAGTTGGTGTTTTATATATTCTGGACGAGCCAAGTATTGGTTTACATCAAAGAGACAATGAAAAACTAATTCATTCTTTGGAACAATTACGTGACATAGGAAACTCGGTTATTGTGGTAGAACACGATAAAGACATGATCGAACGTGCTGATTATGTTATTGATATTGGCCCAAAAGCAGGTAAATACGGAGGAGAAATCATCAGTATTGGAACTCCTGCAGAAACTTTAAAATCAGATACAATTACCGCTCAGTATTTGAACGGTAAAATGAAATTAGAGATTCCAAAAGAACGCCGTAAAGGAAATGGAAAATTCCTTAAACTAACCGGAGCAACCGGAAACAACTTAAAGAATGTTTCGATCGAATTGCCTTTAGGACAATTAATTTGCGTTACGGGAGTTTCAGGAAGTGGAAAATCGACTTTGATCAACGAAACGCTCTACCCTATTTTGAATGCGTATTATTTTAATGGTGTAAAAAAACCGCAACCTTATAAAAAGATTGAAGGTCTTGAACATATTGATAAAGTAATTGATATCGATCAAAGTCCGATTGGGAGAACGCCACGTTCGAATCCGGCGACTTATACAGAAGTTTTTACCGAAATTAGAAACTTGTTTACCATGACTTCTGAAAGTATGATTCGTGGTTACAAAGCGGGTCGTTTTAGTTTTAACGTAAAAGGCGGACGTTGCGAAACCTGCGAAGGTTCCGGTGTGAGAACTATCGAAATGAACTTTCTACCGGATGTTTATGTAGAATGCGAAACCTGTCAGGGAAAACGTTTTAACAGAGAAACATTGGAGATCCGATACAAAGGAAAATCAATTTCGGATGTATTGAATATGACGGTTGATGAAGCGGTTCCGTTTTTTGAAAACATTCCGAAGATTTATCGAAAAGTAAAAACAATTCAGGATGTTGGGTTAGGATATATCACACTTGGTCAGCAAAGTACAACACTTTCTGGTGGTGAAGCCCAACGTATCAAACTCGCAGGAGAATTGTCTAAAAAAGATACCGGAAATACGTTTTATATTCTGGACGAACCTACAACCGGATTGCACTTTGAAGATATTCGTGTTCTAATGGACGTGATTAACAAATTGGTAGACAAAGGAAACACAATCTTGGTTATCGAGCACAATATGGACGTGATAAAACTTGCTGATTATGTTATTGATATTGGTCCAGAAGGTGGAAAAGGCGGCGGACAATTAATCGCCAAGGGAACTCCGGAAGAAGTGGCGAAAAATAAAAAAAGCTATACGGCTAAGTTTTTGAAAAAAGAGTTAGAATAAAATATATCTACAAAATGGACGGATTAAAATACATCTCTACAAAATTGATCGAGCCGAAAGCTCTTTTAAATTTTTGAACATTCATAAAAAAATTCATGAAACAAGAACTAGAAATCCCTGAAGAACAAAAACAAATAGTTTTAAAGAGAATTGAAAAAAGCAGAATTTCACCTGAAAGAATGTTAGATTGGGATGAAGTTTCAAATAGTCTAGTTGTAAATCTGATCAATTAAAGTAATTATCTCTATTAAAGTTCCGGAGGAACAACCAATTTTGTAGCAACGGATTCTAATCCGTTGCTACAAAATTACATAGCAAAACTAGTCTCCTGATTAACTAGATTGTGAAAGTAAACAGATAGAGAATTGGCGATTTTGCTTACGGAGTTTCTTGCGGAGATCCCTCGTTCCTCGGGATGACAAGATTGTGGTTGTGGATGACGAAAAATGATTAAAACCAATCTATTAATATCACAAAATATCGAAATCATTATTATGCCTATCAACTTATTGATAATGAATCTCCAACCAAAAACATTCATACAGAAATGTTACATTTAAATTAATAAATCCCCATTTCTGTAACAATTCTCGAAAAAAGCAGTAATTTAGTACGCCCTTTTTGTCAAAGTTTTTGATTTTGGCAATTTTTTATGGGCTAAAAACAATGTTTCAATTGAAAACTGGTGCCCTAGCCCTGATGGGAGCGGCATCTCCCGATTTAGAAAAACAAGGCTTTTTAGCCGTAGTTTTTGTTTATCGGGAATACAGTGGACAGCAGGATTAAGCTCCTCACTCCGACTATGATCAGTATAACAATGTGACTCACTCAGGATGACAATTTAAAAACGACACAGCTAAAAATAAAAATATAAATAATTAAAATACCTAAAATGAGATTAGAAGATTTTGATAATGATGAGGACAAAGTAATTCAGGACCGTTTGAAACAAAAAACGTGGAATGAAATTAGAACAAATGATAGCTGGGCTATTTTTAAAATCATGGCCGAATTTGTAAACGGTTACGAAAGCATGGGACGTATTGGTCCGTGTGTATCTATTTTTGGTTCGGCGAGAACAAAACCGGACGATAAATACTATTTATTGGCAGAAAAAATTGCTTACAAAATCAGTAAAGCTGGTTACGGTGTGATCACAGGAGGGGGCCCCGGAATCATGGAAGCTGGTAATAAAGGTGCGCATTTAGGAGGCGGAATTTCGGTGGGATTAAATATCGAATTGCCTTTTGAACAACACTTTAACCCGTATATCGATCACGATAAAAACCTGAATTTCGATTATTTCTTTGTGAGAAAAGTAATGTTCGTAAAATATTCGCAAGGTTTTGTGGTAATGCCAGGAGGTTTTGGAACTCTTGACGAAATGTTTGAAGCGATTACGTTGATTCAGACCAAGAAAATCGGGAAATTCCCAATTATATTAGTTGGTGTTGAATTCTGGTCAGGATTGATCGAATGGGTAAAAACAGTTTTGGTAGAAAAAATGCATACTGTTAGTCCAGAGGATTTGAACTTATTTAAGATCGTTGACACTGAAGATGAAGTGGTTGATGTATTGGATAAATTCTACAAGAAATACGATTTAAGTCCTAATTTCTAATATTTTTTTTACCATATAAGTTATATAAGTTCATTTAAAAATGTCGCATAAAGCGTAAACTTAAATTTCCATATTTCACTTTATATGGTGAAATAATTATAAAATCTTACAAAAAATTAAAGCTGTTTTTTTAAACAGCTTTTTTTATGCTATTTTTACAAAAAACCAAAACAACTGAACACTCGTAACTTAAGTTATATATTAATTATCCCAAGCAATCATTGAAACTATTATATAAAGTCATATTCTTCGTTTTTGTTTTGATGAGCTCATTAAAACAATACGCACAACATCAGTCTAAGATGGAGGTGGCGGTTAATCTCGAGCTAAAAACACTGAATGTAAAACAGGATATTACCTATTATAATACCTCTAATGATTCTTTGATTTCGATTGTTTTGAACGATTGGAATAATGCATTCTCTGGAAAGAATACACCATTGGCCAAAAGATTTTCGGATGAGTTTTATAGAGGTTTTCACCTAGCGAAAGCTGCAGAAAGAGGAAATACTACTATTTTGAATTTGACAGATTCAGATAATATGGCACTTGAATGGGAAAGAACGGAAAAGAATCCCGATTTTGTGGTCGTAAAACTAAACCGAAAATTATATCCCGGAGAGAAAATTGATTTACATCTTGTTTATATTTCAAAAATCCCGAGTGATAAATTTACTCGTTATGGCTTTGATCAAAATGGCGGAATGAATCTAAAAAACTGGTTCTTAAGCCCTGCGCGTTTTGAGAATCATCGTTTTATGAAATACAATAACTATAATCTGGACGATATTGCAAACGCAAGTACGGATTATGAAATTTCTATAAAAATCCCCAATCAATACTCGATTACTACCGATTTGAACTCGGTGTCCGAAGACGCGACAAATTCATTATTTAAAACCTACTCTTATTCCGGAGCCAACAGAACTGATTTTAATTTGTTTATCGAAAAGCAAAATAATTTTGTAAGCTATGACAATGGTTCGCTGGAAGTACTTACAAATCTTAAAAACAAAAAACTTAGCGAAGTTCAGAAAGCCATTATTATAAATAGAGTCGTAACTTTTGCCAGCGCTTTTATAGGTAAATATCCGCATCAAAAAATTACTGTTTCTCAGGTAGATTATGACCGAAATCCGTTTTATGGACTCAATCAGTTACCGTCATTTATTAGTCCGTTTTCTGATGATTTTATATTTGAAATCACCTTTTTAAAAACGTATCTGAATAATTATTTAAAAAATAGTTTAAAACTAGATCCGCGAAAAGACAATTGGGTGTATGACGGAATCCAGATTTATACCATGATGCAATACATGGAGGAAAACCATAGGGATCAAAAAATGCTAGGAAGACTTTCTAATATGAAACTCTTTAAAAGTTACAATATTACCAATCTTACTTTCAACGAGCAATACAGCTATTATTATATGCTGATGGCCCGCAAAAATCTGGACCAACCGCTTGGGGACCCAAAAAACACCTTGATAAAATTCAACGAGCAAATTGCCAGTAAATATCGCGCAGGATTAAGTCTGAGTTATTTAGATGATTATCTGAATCATGATATTGTTCCTGAAAGTGTACAGGAATTTTACAACCTAAATAAAACCGAACAAACCAATCGTTATGATTTTGAAAAAATACTAACTAAAAATAGCGCTAAAAATATTGATTGGTTTTTTAATACTATTATCGACTCGAGAGATATTATCGATTATAAATTTTCGAATGTTTTGAGAACAAAAGACAGTGTTCAGTTTCAGATCAAAAATAAAACCGATAACTTTGTTCCCATTCCGGTTTATGGACTTAAGAAAAACGAAGTCGTTTTTAAAAAATGGATTGAACCCAAAAACACGGATTCTATTTATGAATTCGATCGTAAAAATGCTGATAAAATTGTACTGAATTACGATAATGAAGTTCCTGAATACAACCAGAGAAACAACTGGAAATCGCTGAAAAGTGTTGTAATAACGAATCGTCCTATCAAGTTTAATTTTGCCAAAGACTTAGAAGATCCCTATTACAACCAAATTTTATACATTCCTACGCTTACTTATAATTTGTACGATGGTTTTACGCCGGGAATTCGTTTTCATAACAAAACGATTCTGGATAAACCTTTTACTTTTGATATTAATCCTGCTTATTCTATAAAGGCCGGAACAATTTCAGGTTCGTCAGCGTTTGTGTACAATCAATATTACAGAAACAGTACACTTTATAATGTGAGATATTCTGTGAGTCAGAATTATTTTCATTATGCGCCTGATGCAACCTATTTAAGATTGAATCCGATGGTTCAGTTTAGAATTCGCGAAGAGAATTTTAGAGACAATCGAAAACAACTTATTATGTTTCGACAAGTCATTGTAAATCGTGAAGCCAGTCAGTATATAACCGATAATTCTAAACCCAATTATTCTGTTTTTAATGCGCGTTATTCGAATACCAAAACCGAATTAATCGATCATTTTAGTTTTATGACCGATGTGCAATTTGGCGGAAACTTTGGTAAAGTTGCCGGAGAGGTAGAATATCGACGATTATTTGAAAACAACCATAAACTGAATTTAAGATTGTACGCCGGAAGTTTTTTATACAACACAACAAATTCAGATTATTTTAGTTTTGGTTTAGACCGTCCAACCGATTATATGTTCGATTATAATTTTTACGGACGATCAGAAAGTACCGGATTTTTTAGTCAGCAATATGTTATGGCCGAAGGTGGTTTTAAATCGAAACTAGCCCCAGCCTACGCCAATCAATGGATGACAGCATTAAACGCCAGTTATTCGGTCTGGAACTGGATTGAGGTTTACGGCGATATTGGGTTTATGAAAAATAAACACCAAAGTGAGAATTTTGTTTATGATAGCGGTATCAGATTAAATTTGGTTCCGGATTATTTTGAACTTTATTTCCCTGTTTACTCGAATAACGGATGGGAAATTTCTCAAAACAAATACAACGAAAAAATACGATTTGTAATCACACTTTCGCCAAAAACATTAGTTAATCTTTTTACTAGAAAATGGTTTTAATTGAATAAATTTTAAAGAAAAACATGCGATATTATCAATAAATTACATTTTATTGTAAAAATAACCCAAAAAAAATACGTAGTTTTTTGATTTTAAATACAAATAATTAAATTATATTTATTTTAAAGAATTATGATTATTGATTGTTTTTAAGTAATTTCGCAGTCTAACATGACCCCTCAAGATTATGATAAAAGAAAAAAACAATACTACACTAACATTTGAAGATTTCAAAACTGAGGTATTGAATGACTACAGAATAGCAGTTACCAGCCGCGAATGTAGCCTTTTAGGTCGTAAAGAAGTATTGACAGGAAAAGCCAAATTCGGGATATTTGGTGACGGAAAAGAAGTACCACAGCTTGCCATGGCAAAATCTTTTCAAAACGGAGATTTCCGTTCCGGATACTATCGCGATCAGACTTTTATGATGGCTATTGGAGAACTGACTCCAAAACAATTTTTCGCAGGTTTATATGGTCATACTGATTTAAATTTTGATCCAATGTCGGCCGGAAGACAAATGGGCGGACACTTTGTAACGCACAGTTTAAACGAAGACGGATCCTGGAAAGACTTAACAAAACAAAAAAACTCAAGTGCAGATATATCGCCTACAGCAGGACAAATGCCAAGATTATTGGGATTGGCTCAGGCATCTAAAATTTACAGAAACGTCGACGGTATTAAAACCAAAGATAAATTCTCTGTAAACGGAAACGAAATTGCCTGGGGAACTATAGGAAACGCAAGTACCTCAGAAGGCTTATTTTTTGAAACCATAAATGCTGCAGGAGTTTTGCAGGTACCAATGGTAATGAGTGTTTGGGATGATGAATACGGAATCTCGGTTCACGCCAGACATCAAACCACTAAAGAAAATATTTCTGAAATTCTAAAAGGATACCAACGCGATGAAGACGCGAACGGATACGAGATTTTTAGAGTAAAAGGCTGGGATTATGCAGAGTTGGTTTCGACTTACGAAAGAGCCGCTGCAATTGCCCGCGAACAACACGTTCCGGTTTTAATTCACGTAAACGAATTAACACAACCGCAAGGTCACTCGACTTCTGGTTCTCACGAGCGATACAAAAACGCTGAAAGACTGGCTTGGGAAAAAGATTTCGATTGTATTCGTCAGATGCGTTTATGGATGATTGCCATCAATATTGCATCTCCTGAAGAACTGGCCGAAATTGATGCCGAATTGAAAAAAGAAGTTCTAGAAGCTAAAAAAGAAGCGTGGAACTCTTTCATTAATCCAATTATCGAAGATCAAAAAAATCTTATGGCTTTACTGGAGCAAATTTCTGCCGCGAGTATCAACCATAAAGATAAAATTCAAAAATACATCTCTGAGTTAAGCGCTATCAAATCTCCACTAAAAAAGGAAATGCTGGTAATCGCCAGAAAAATATTGCGTTTTATAGAAATCCCAAACAGCAAAGTTTTGTTGTCTGACTGGATTACAAACTATATCGAAATTACACAGCCAAGATTCAGCAGTAATCTGCATTCAGATTCAGATAAAAATGTTTTTTCTGTAGAAAAAGTACTTCCTGAATATGCTGATAATGCAAAAGCAGATTTAGATGGCAGAATGATCCTTCGTGATAACTTTGATGCTTTGTTTACCAAATATCCTGAAACACTAATTTTTGGTGAAGATGTAGGAAACATTGGTGACGTAAACCAGGGCCTTGAAGGAATGCAGGAAAAATACGGAGAACTTCGTGTTGCCGATGTTGGTATTCGTGAAGCTACCATTATTGGGCAAGGAATCGGGATGGCTTTAAGAGGTTTACGTCCAATTGCAGAGATTCAGTACTTAGATTATTTACTTTACGCGATTCAAATCATGAGCGATGATTTGGCGACCTTACAATACAGAACCGTTGGTAAACAAAAAGCACCACTAATTATCAGAACCCGCGGACACCGTCTTGAAGGTATCTGGCATTCTGGTTCACCAATGGGTATGATCATCAATGCCGTTCGTGGTATTCACGTTCTCGTACCAAGAAACATGACACAAGCAGCAGGTTTTTACAACGCTCTTTTAGAGACAGACGAACCCGCTTTAGTAATCGAATGTTTGAATGGTTACCGATTAAAAGAAAAAACACCTTTGAATTTTGGTGAATTCAAAACACCGATTGGTGTAGTTGAAACCCTAAAAGAAGGTGCTGATATTACTTTAGTTTCTTACGGATCTACTTTAAGATTAGTAGAACAAGCCGCAAACGAACTACTAGAATTAGGAATCGATTGTGAAGTAATCGATATTCAGTCCTTACTTCCGTTTGATATCAATAAAGATATTGTAAAAAGTATCGCTAAAACAAATCGTCTTTTAGTAATCGACGAAGATGTTCCTGGTGGAGCTTCGGCTTACATCCTGCAACAAATTCTGGAAGAACAAAATGCGTACATTCACTTAGACAGTAAACCGCAAACTCTGGCTGCAAAAGCACACAGACCGGCTTACGGAACTGATGGTGATTACTTCTCTAAACCTTCTGCCGAAGATATTTTTGAGAAAGTTTATACCATGATGAATGAAGTTAATCCTTCAAAATATCCAAATTTGTATCAATAAATTTAGATTTATATATAAAAAAAAGCTCCAAAATTTGGAGCTTTTTTTATGTGCATTTTTGTAAAAATTAGAATTTGGAATTTACTATTTGGAATTTAAATTTTCAGGAGCTATTTCCTGCTATCCGCTCCAATCTTTTGTTCCATTTCATTACACAAAAGGATTTCCACTGCTATCAGGGCTAGGGCACTCGTTTTCATAAGAGGATTTAAGATTATACATCACGTTTGTCATCCTTAGCGAAGTCGAAGGCGAACCAATTGGAACGCGAGCTTCTCCCGAAGTCTCGGGACGCTCAGCCTGACACATTACCAAAACATAAAGTAATTCAGCAAATGAGATTGCTTTGTTCCTCGCAATGACAAAAATCCGTGTAATCAGCGTTTTCGCGCAAGCGAATCCGTGTCATCCGTGTGCCATCTAGTTTATTTCGAAGCTAAGATAGCACGAGCCTTTTCTAAATCCTCAGCTGTATCAATTCCGATTCCAACATGCGTAGTTTCAACCATTTTAATACGTTTTCCGAACTCTAAATATCTTAGTTGTTCCAGTTTCTCAGAAGCTTCTAAAGACTTCATAGGAAGGCTGTAAAAATCTAATAAAGCCTGTTTTCTAAAAGCATAAATCCCAATATGCTGAAAATAACGAACACCAACATCCTTATCTCTCGGATACGGAATCACAGATCTTGAAAAATACAATGCAAACTGTGATTGATCTACAACCACTTTCACATTATTTGGGTTATTGATTTCGTCTTGATCCGTAATCTCACGCATTAGCGAAGCCAAATCAACTTTACGATCTTCATCATCTTTAAAAACGGATAAAACCTGTTCTAAAGGACCAGCTTCTGTAAAAGGCTCGTCGCCTTGCACATTTACTACAACGTCAACATCAAGGCTAAATATAGCTTCAGCAATACGATCACTGCCTGATTCGTGTTCTTTGATACTCATAATCGCTTTCCCACCATTCGAAACAATCTCATCAAAAATCAAATCCGAGTCGGTTACTACAAAAACGTCATCAAACAATTTTGTGGCTACCGTTGCTTCATAAGTTCTTAGAATTACGGTTTTACCGCCAAGATCCTGCATTAATTTAGCAGGAAAACGTGTTGAGGCGTATCGCGCCGGAATTACAGCTATTATTTTCATTTTATAGTATTTAAAATTTCATTTACTCAGCAAAAACTAAGCTTTTCTGTATTTTTTTATATCGTTTTTTACTACTTCCAACATCTCTTTGGAAAATCCTTCTGCAACATAATTGCTTTCCGTTTTAGTATTATTATTTGCAATCGAAATAAGATAATATTTTCCAGACTTAGGAAGTATGTCTTCAGCAATCGAAAATTGGTTTTCATTCAATAAGAAAGTCTCTTTGAATATTATTTTTCCAAGCCAACTCGTTTTTTCTAAAATCAAAAGCTCCTTCTCAGAATCGATTATAATTTTAAAAGAACCTTTTACAATTAAAAGCCCAAGTCCCATCAATATAAACACAACAATCAAAACAGGAGTCATTTTTGCTTCTCCCATTATCAATAGAATAATTTCTACAAATATTCCTGTAATAATTACCGGCCCCAAAACAACCTTTTTAGATGATTTATACGTTTTAATCTCTTTATTTGATAATTCCATATTAAAACAAATATACCTATTCACATTCATGTTTAAAAAATATATTCGTAACATATTTCTTAAATAACTAAATATTAATATCTTATAAAATATTTATTTTTAAAATAAAAACTATGAAAAGATTTCTAGCCACCCTTCCACTCTATTTCTTTATAATTTTTATTCATTCGGCTTTAAGCCAAAACAAAAATAATACAGTATTAAATGCTTTTTCAGATCGCATTTTTGACGGAAAAGGATACCAGTCAGTCAGTAATCTTAAATGGAAATTTAAAACCGAAGGCAAGATTTTTTCCTCTCCAATTGCAAAAAACGATATTGTCTATATTGGCAGTGAAGATGGTTTTCTTTATGCTGTCGAAGAAAAATCAGGAAGTTTAAAATGGAAATTCAAAACCAATGGAGCGATTCATAGCTCACCAAGTATTTTTGAAAACACCATTTATTTTGGGAGTTTTGACGGAAATTATTACGCCGTAAATACACAAAACGGAAAACTGCATTGGAAATTTAAAACCGGTGGAGAACATTGGTTAGGTGAAATTGGCAGGTGGGGAATGAAACCTGAAACGCAATACATGGAAGATTTATGGGATTTTTATCTCTCATCACCTGTTGTTTATGTAAACGGAAAAACTTCTCGGGTTTTATTTGGAAGCAGTGATGGCAATATTTATTCTCTGGACGCCAAAACTGGAGCTTTAAAATGGAAATTCAAAACCAATGAACCCGTTCACGGAACTCCGGTAATCGATAAAGACAAAATTTACATTGGCGGTTGGGACGCTACTTTATACGCTTTAAACATTGAATCGGGAAAAGAAATCTGGCATTTTGCAACGGGGACACAAATGGGCTTTAAAGGCATACAATCTTCAGTCGCAGTTTCAGATGGTATAGTTTACTTTGGTGCGAGAGAGCCTTTCTTTTTTGCCTTAGATGCCCAAACCGGAAAACAAATTTGGAAATACAATGCCGAGAATTCCTGGATACTAAGTTCTGCCGTGATAAAAGATAATACCGTTTATGTAGGCAGTTCAGACACTTATGCTTTACTCGCTTTAGACGCTAAAACGGGTGCAGAAAAATATAGGTTTAAAGTAAATGGTTATGTCTACTCATCTCCCGCAACAGCAGGAAATACTATTTACTTTGGAGATTTTACCGGCAATTTCTTCAGTTTGGATTTACTTTCGAACGGAAAAACATCCAACGTTATAAGTACTGATAATCGCAAACAATTTGCGGCTTCTACTTTAAAAAATGATCTTTTAGATTTTGGATATGCAGGTCAAAACGAAGATCTTTCTTTATACGATAACAACAAAAAAGTAATGGATAAATTTTATCAATTAGGATCAATTGTTTCTTCGCCATTCATCAGTAATAATACCATCTATTTCGGAAGTGCCGATGGTTATTTATATGCTTATCATTTAGAAAAATAACTCTTCTGTAATTTAATTTTACCGCAAAGCACGCAAAGATTTTTTTATCTTGCTGGTAAGTTTAAAACACAAAGTTCGCAAAGCTAGATGTTGAAATAGCTTTGCGAACTTTGTGTTTTTATAAAACTGTTTAAATTTAAAATCTTTGCGTGCTTTGCGGTAAAATCAAGCTGCAAAAGACTTACACCACATTACATAATTTTTACCGAAGTCATACTCAAAGAACCGGCTAACAATTTATCGTTGAATAAACTCAGTTCTTCTGATTTTTCTTTTAAGCCTAAAGTATACAACAAAGGCAAATAATGATCTGGAGTTGGAATCGCAACCTGAACGGCTTTGCTCATTTTTTCGAAATCTATTAAAGGCTGAAAATTTCCATCCAATAAATAATTATTTACAGTTTCTCTGGCTTCAATTGCCCAATCAAAACCGTAATTGTCTTTGTCAAAATTCCTGAAATCGACCAAACGAAGATTGTGAACGATATTCCCGCTGCCAATAATCAAAACTCCTTTTCGACGTAAAGATTGTAGTTTCTGAGCCAACTCAAAATGATATTGTCCTGATTTGGTATAATCAATACTCAACTGAATTACAGGAACATTAGCTTCTGGATATAAGTGTTTAATTACACTCCACGCGCCATGATCTAAACCCCAATGTTCGTCTAAATCGACATTTACGGGTTCTAATATTTTCTTAGTTTCAATAGCCAATTCAGGGCTTCCTTTTGCTGGATATTGTACATCAAATAATGCTTGCGGAAAACCTCCAAAATCATGGATTGTTCTGGGCATTTGCATCGAAGTTACTTTGGTTCCGTTGGTAAACCAATGCGCCGAAACACATAAAATAGCATTGGGTTGTGGCAATGTTTTAGCCAAATCGCGAAAACCAGCCACAAACTGATTTTCTTCAATTGCATTCATCGGACTGCCGTGTCCTAAAAATAAAACCGGCATTTTATCTGTATTCGAAAACGTAGACGAAATCGAATGTAAATCGTTTAGTGTTGTCATTTTAAATAATTATAAACACGAATTTCACAGATTTTCACTAATGCTAAATCTAAAAAAAATAATTCGTGCTAATTCGTCAAATTAGTGTTTTACTCCTCAAAACTTTCGTCTTTAAATCCTATCAAATATAATTTATTTTTGGCACGCGTCATAGCGGTATACAACCACCTGATGTAATCGCGATCGATTCCGTTTGGTAAGTAAGGTTGTTCTATAAAAACGGTATTCCATTGCCCACCTTGCGATTTGTGACACGTTATGGCATAGGAGAATTTTACTTGTAATCCGTTAAAATATTCGTTTTCTTTTACTTTTTGGAACTTCTTGTATTTTGTGGTTTCACTTTCATAATCTTTCATCACCTCTTCGTACAAACGATTTGATTCTTCGTAGGTTAAAGATGGAGATTCACTTTTTATAGTATCTAATAACAAAACGGTTTCAAACGGTTTTTGATCCGGATAATCGACCATTCTGATCTTTACTTTCGCAAAATTGAATCCATATAATTCTTTGATTCCGAAGAGCTCTAAAACTTCAATAATATCTCCGTTGGCAATAAATCCGGCTTCATCGGTTTCTTTTAGCCAGAAATAATTATTCTTTACCACCATCAAAAAATCTCCAACTGAAAGTTCACTTTCTTTAAACAAAATCCTCGTTCTGATTTGCTCATTGTATTGATTCGCTCTTTTATTCGAACGAACGATAAAAGCTGTATCCTCAATACTGTAATTACTATACGCCGAGTTTATAGCATCCTGAATATCATAACCATCTGTAAGACGAATAATATCCTTAAATCTCTTTACATCAAATTTAAACTCGGTAATAAAAGTATCTTTTAGTAATTCACGCAATTCAGTCGCATTGTACAAAATCCCTGAGCTTTCTTCCTGACGCATTACTTCGTCGAGTTCTATATGTTCGATTTCTTTATCGTAATGCACAGCAAGTGTTTGTACATCAAGCGCGGGACTTATATCTAAATTTACCGGTGGCAGCTGCGCTGTATCTCCCAAAAGAATCATTTTGCAATTGGTTCCTGAATATACATACTGAATCAAATCATCCAGAAGTGATCCGTTATCATACAATTTCGAATCTGAATTGCTGTCTGAAATCATCGAAGCCTCATCGACGATAAAAATGGTGTTTTTATGTTTGTTTACCTGCTTGGTAAAAGCCACGCCTCCACCAGCAGATTTTTTAGGAAAATATATTTTTTTATGAATAGTAAACGCAGGCGTGTTCGAATAATTGGCAATCACTTTTGCCGCACGACCTGTTGGCGCCAGCAAAACAAACTTTTTATTAATATCTCCCAGATTGTTTACGATTGTCGAGATCACGGTTGTTTTTCCCGTTCCTGCATATCCTTTCAATACAAAAATCGTTTCGTTATGCGTATCAGTTAGGAAAATAGCAATTTTCTGAAAAAAAATGTCCTGTTTATAAGTGGGTGCAAAAGGAAATCGTTTTTGTAAAACGCCGTAAAAAAGTGATGAATTCATAGGGAAAAATTGAACTACAAAGAACGGGCTTTTAAATATCAATTTCAATGTCAAATTCAAAAATCAATTACAATGGCAAAAATCAATTGCAATGGCAAAAATCAATTTCAATAGCAAAAATCAATTGCAATATCAATGTCGATTACAAACTTTTTTCACCATATAAGTAATGTAAGGGATTTAAGTTTACGTTTTTTGTGCTAAATTAATATGAACTTATATTACTTATATGGTAAAGAAAATTTAACCGTATTTTAAAATCCAATTAAAACTGTTTTTCGAAATTGCATTTGTAATTGTTCCTTTTTAATTTGTAAGTTTGTAATCGCCTTAAATTCTTTCTTGTAAAACAGGTAACGAATTGTAAATCAATATGTCATTGCAAAATACTAACATCACTTCCAAAAATTACAAAAAGCTTTCTATTCAGGTTTCTCTGAACGGATTTTCATTTTGTTGTTTTGATACTTTAAATGATACGATTACAGCTTTTAACGAAATCAATTTTGATGCTACACAAAAACCATCAAAAATTGAAGAATTGTACAGCGCCGCTTTTAAAAAATATCCGGAATTAAAAGAAACTTACGACGAGATTTTAGTCATTCATAACAACAATCTTTCGACTTTTGTGCCGAGTGCTTTGTTCGACGAAAATTTCTTAGGAAGCTATTTACAATACAACACCAAAGTTTTTGAAACCGACTTTTTTACTTTCGATAAAATTTCAAATTACGAAATGAATTCGGTTTACATTCCTTACATCAATATCAATAATTTTTTAATTGATAATGTTGGATCGTTTGATTACAAACATGTCAACAGTATTTTGGTCGAGAAAATTCTTGAAAGCTCTAAGAACAACGACCAGAAAAAAATGGTAGTCAATTTCAATGCCAATCATTTTGAAGTTATTGTAGTTCAGAATCAGAAATTGTTATTATTCAATTCGTTTGAATACCAGACTCCGGAAGATTTTCTATACTATATTCTTTTTACAGCCGAACAATTGAGCTTGAACCCTGAAAGTTTTCCGCTTGAATTGTTAGGTACCATACATCAAAACGATCCGTTTTATGCGATTGCATACAAATACATTCGTCATATTTCATTTTTGGATGTAAGCACATTACAACAAAAAAACAGCTACTCAACTGCACAAAATCAAAAACATTATATCTTATTTCAATCATGAGAATCATTTCAGGAAAATACAAAGGACGCCGCATTTTTCCGCCAAAAAACCTTCCTGTAAGACCTACGACCGACATGAGTAAAGAAGCATTATTTAATGTTTTGAACAATCATTTTAGTTTTGAAGGTTTAAAGGTTTTGGATTTATTTGCCGGAACAGGAAATATTAGTTTTGAATTCGCTTCACGCGGAAGTGCTCCAATTACCTCAGTAGACGGTGATTTTGGATGCGTAAAATTCATCAAACAAGTGTCATCAGAATACGATTTTGATATTGCTGCCACGAAAAGTGATGTCTATAAATTTTTAGACAATTGCAAAACTTCTTATGATATCATTTTTGCCGATCCTCCGTACGGATTAGATCAGACTGCATTTGAAAAAATTGTTCTTACGGTTTTCGAAAGAGAATTATTAAACGAAGACGGAATGATGATTATTGAGCATTCTAAATACACCAAAATGGAACATTTAAGTAATTTTTCTTTTCAGAAAAATTATGGAGGATCGTTTTTTAGTTTCTTCGAATTAAATTCAACCGATGATGAGGAAGAACTGACCATTAAATTGAATAAAGCTACAGAAGACGACGAAGGTTAATTTTCGTTTTTAAAGCATAAAAAAGTCCCTTGAGTTTCCAAGGGACTTTTCGTTTTATAATATTAAACTTTTTTTCTTTTTAAATTAAAGTAATAATTAAGACCTAAGCCAAAAGTCCATTTTGTATTAACCCTACTTTCATTCTCATTAATTCTATTTATCGCTTCTCCTAATTCAACTCCTTGAAGATCTGATATAATACACAAAGAATCAGGATTGTTATCTGATAGATTAAAATTATATCCTACTCCAAATCCAAGGGACTGGCTCCAATCCTTCACATTTTTTTTACGATTAGTAATTGATACACCAGAATTATTGTAAGTTGTTAAATTTCCGTGCGCTTCAATATTCGAAATTGAAAACTTAGGAAGAATGATAAAATAAGAATCGAGTTCATTACTATTACCTAAAATTATTTTAGGGCAAATACTAAAATTTACAGAAGTCACTGATCTGGTAAATTCTTCAATAATTGTATTGTTATCATCTCTTTTTGTAAAATTCTCTAAAGCACCAATCATTCCACTAAATTCTAGTTCTGGCTTCACATACTTATTTAAACGAAACTCTCCACCAGTCTTTAAATTCAAAAAGACTGAACTGGAAAAATTTGTATGAAAAAAAGTTGCAACGCCAATATATGGCCTAACAATTTGAGCATTTGCACAAATAAAACTAAAAAGGAATAAAATTCCAAACACATTTTTTTTCATGTTACTTACCTATTATCCAGCCTAAAGTAAAGTTAATTACAGGCACAAATTCGCTCTCATATTTATCAAAATTATATCCAACACCAGCATTCAATCCTAAATTAAAATTTCTACTATAAGTTCGCTGCAAACCCCAAACCGGAGCAATTGTAAAAGACGAAGTATCCGCTGAAAAATCATTATTACTAGAAATTGATTTAAAATTGTAGATTGCATTTAACGCAACAAAATTACCTGAATTATGATCCGTTCTTTTTCCTTTAGAATCTCTTTTCTCTAAATTATAATAATGACGGAACTGCTCATTTATATTAGGAAAAAATGACCATGAAGATCCTCCATAGTAACTGCTATGATAACCAAATCCTAAACTTAACTCTGAGTACAGGGTATTTTTCTGATCAAAACCGTGTTCATATATAAAACCTGGTAAAAGAATATTTACCTTGAACAGATTTTTTTCAACTGCTACACTATTATTCTGCGAATAAATCTTTAGTGACCAAAGAAAAATTACAAAGGCTATATATTTAACTTTCATCGTTAATTTCCATTTAGAATCAACCTACGGCCTCTCCACTCGCCATTATGCAATGCTGCACCATAAAGATCTACTGATACATTAGAATATTTAGTTGCACCAGACAATCCTTTTAGGTAGTCACCCGCATCATTATATGAGCTTTTCCATGTAAATAAAAAATTAAAATCAAAATAATGAGTAATTGAATTATCATCATTGCGATTCCATTTTATATTTAATGTTTTAAAAGTAATAGTATTGCTTAATGATGGTGCTTTAACGACATTATATTTTAAAGTCTCATCTTTTATTTTGTTATTTAAAATAGTTTTATCATAAATAGATGGCAGATTTTTAACAAATAGTTTTGCAATTTCATCTATAGCTTTATTTAACTCTTTTGCTGATAGTAGATCGTATTGTTCGTTATGTATAAATATTGTTAATCCAGCTTCCGGATCGCCAGTATCAAAAATAAACTTTGGACCTTCAGTTGGCGTTTTATTAATAATTTTTCCATCAATATTATATTTCACCCCTTTGTATTCAAAAAAAACCGTGTTATAGTTATAAGCTGCTAGATCATACTTTGGTGTATTAAATTTGTAATCATACTGTACATCATTAACTCCAAGCTCTATAATATCAGCGTATGATTTCTCCCAATAAGATACTCCTAACAATTTTTCTCTTTTTTGAAGTCTAACACTGCAACCTACTGATGAAAATAAAAAATAATTTTGATTCCAAAAACTAACCTGAACTCTTCTATTATCACTATAATAATCTTCTGCTTTTTCTGATGCACCAAATATTTTCTCCCAAATACTATTTGCCTCTACATAAGCTATTTCAAGGTTTTGTTTAATTAATTTTGGACTTTCATTTTGCTTAGGAATATACGGAACATGAGGCAAACCGCTACCATAATCTCCATCATATTGCATAAGATTTTGAGAAGCTTTAAGTGGCGCAAATTTAGATATTTCATCGGTAACTTGAATTATCTCAGAAGAATTCGAAGACTTATTTGTTAAATTTTTATTTGTTTGAATTATTGCCTTTTTCTGAGAAAAATTTAATCTATCTAAATAACTATACAATTTATCCTTATCTTCTTTTTTACAGAAATAAAGCCCAGTCTCAGTATACTTGTACAAGCTATCTCCAACAATTATTTCTCTATCTTCATTTAACAAATTGGCTAAGACAGGGTCTGAAATTAACTCATCTTCCAGATCAATATCATCAATTCCTTTTGAGGTAAAACCATATTCTGCATTTCTTTTAGCGATTCTTGACCTTTTTTGATTTACAAATTTTTGTACTTCTTCAGTATCATCTTTATCAAAAATGGGAGTTAAGGGCTTAAACCCTTTTCGCTGAATACGTCTTACTACTTTATTAAAATCATTTTGTTTTTCAGCACTTTCTTGATAAGAGTTAAAAATGCTCTTAAGACTAGCCTTATTTTCAATTTCAACAGTTCCATCTACTATTTTAATTTCCTCAATAGCATTATTTTGAGTTGCATTTTTTTCATTTTCTTCGAAATTATTGTCACATGCAAATAGCATTAGACTTATTAACGCTATAGTTATACTAGTGCATTTATTTACTGTAAATTTTATATTTTTCATTTATTAAGTTTAAATTAATTGATTTTTTATGTTAATTCTAAAGAGGATTATTCCCATTAACAGAATAATCCTAAAATTCTCAAAAATCAATTGTGGAGCACCTTGTTTAAAATTTCTCATAACATATTATCGGTTAGACTAAAAACCAAAAGTAATGTTAATTTCTACAATAAGTAAGATTTAACTTAAAAAAACAAATATTTAACATAAACTATTCTTATAAAAATTCTTAAATATGAAAAATAAGAGCAAAAAAAGTCCCATGAATAATTCAAATGATTTCCTTTTTTAATTCACCCGACCGGAGTTTTTCTCCATGCTTTTCCCTTTAAATTCGGTTTCTTTTACTTTTCCAAAAGAATACTTAATTGAAATTGAAATCTCATGTTCATCAACTAAATACCTGGCTTTTGAATTGATATTATTTATAGTAAATACTTCTTCTTCATTAATCTTTTTAAATACATTATTAAAGTTCAGACTGCAATTCCAATTTTTAAAGAAAGTTTTCGAAAACGACATATCTACAATTGCCCTGGCATTTCTTTCAAAAACACCTTTGTTTTGTTTTGTAACGCCTCGAAAAGCAAGAACCGCCGTATATCCTTTTGGAAGTTTAAATTCGTTGTTTGAAGATAAAAATACCGCTGAAGCATCTTCGATCTTCTCTGAAACAAAAACCAAAGAATTGGTTATCGTCCAGAATTTATATGTAAAAGGCAATTCGAAATCGAGAACAAATGCAGATTCCTTATCAAAATTAACGTCTTTAAAAGTCATTATATTCAAATCCTTATCAAAGAAAAAACTATTATAAACCGGATCTGTATTTTGATAATAGGTTAGTTTAACCGATTTATCGTGATACTGAAATGTTGAAGAAATCTCGTTGACAATCGTAGGATCCAAATTGATATTTCTGGCATACAAAAAATAAGGATTTATATAGGTTGTTCCCTGACTTAAAGACGAATAATTAGGTCTCGAAATACTCTTGGCATAATTTATACTAATGCTTTTCGTGCTGTCTATTGCGACTGAAAATTGCACTTTCGGAAAAAAATTAGTGTAGTTTTTATGGATCAAAGGCACTAAATCGGTTTTAAACTTTCCGTTTACATTGGTGTTTTCTACTCTAAAACCAACCGAGAAATCGACTTTTTTAATCTTTCCGGAAAGCTGACTGTAACCTGCCAGATTTTGCTCTTTAAAATCATAATGACTTATTTCATTTTCACTATTCTCATAATACACTATATCCAAATCTGATTTTGAATCTGCGGAAGCATACAATCCACCTATTTCAAATTTCATCTCGTTTTTAAACTTTTTCTCAACATCAATTTTACCAGAAAAAACATTGACCTTAAATTTTTGATCCCGAAGTTGTGCCAACTCAAACTGCGTATTATTATAATTATTTTCGACCTGACTCCACATTCCCTGATCGAAATTAGAGTATTGAAAACCTGTAAAAACCTGCGTATCTATAGACTTTATCTTTTTGGAATAATTCAAGAATGAGTTTACAAAATTCTTTTTATTTTCATTATCACTATATGTCACAACATTATTTATTACCTCTTTGTTTTTATTATCAGTAATTGTATTGATAGGAAAAAGATCTTTTTGAAGCTTACTATTTATACTCAACGAAAAATAATCATCTTCGTTTATTTTGTAAAACAAACTTCCTCCAAAAACAAATTGACGCTTTTTAGAATAAGCAGTTACATCATATTTAGAAGCAATTTCAGCATCAGGAATTTGATAATCAATGCTATGATTTTCCCAGGGTTGTAATTTATTATAATTAAAATTAGCTTTCCATTCGATTTTATTCTTTTTGAAACTGGTATTAAAACCAAGATAATTGCTGTACTTTTTCTTAAAAGAAGCAACCTCAGAAATCTCTGTCCTAAAACCGTCTTTTTTGTTAAATTTTCGCGTAATTAGAATTACAGAACGACCTTCGGCTTCATATTTAGAAGATGGATTCTGGATGATTTCGATCGTTTTAATATCGGCCACAGCCAAAGCATTCAAATCGTTCATTCCTACTTTTTGATTGTCGATGTAGATTAAAGGATTTCCGCGGCCAACAACCGAGATACTTTCTTTATCTGAACTTACCTGAACCGTTGGTAATTTCGCTAATAAATCAACCGTATTCGGGATCGAATTGTAGATAGAATTAGCGACATCCACTTTTATATTTCCGTTTGTATTAGTGAAAGTTTTTTTGTTCTGAGTCACAACAACTTCATTAAGTTTATTCGAAATACTGTCTTTTGGCGTTTTATTTTGCGCATATCCAAATAAAGAAAGCAGGAAGAAAAACAAAATCAGGAAAATTTTCAAGGGCAAATAAAGGTTCATTTTTGGTTGGATTTAAGTTGCAATCCTGCAAAAGTGCTTCTAAAAAAAGGTTCCGTAGGTTAATTGAAGGTTAATGCGGAGTTAATGTGCTGATTGTCTCTCAAAAACATTATTTTTGAATTGGGAATAACCCACGGATTTTACGGATGGAACGGATTTACACGGATTTATTTTTTATAAATCTGCAAAGTCTGTTTGATATGATACATAAAATATAAATCCGTGTAAACAAGTTTAACCCGTGTCATCCGCGAGCCATAACAAAAACAACTAATGAAACAAAGAATCAATTTACTAATAGCCTTTTCTGTCGTTGCTCTGATCGTTTTATCAGCGGTACAATGCTATTTGGTAAAAACTACTTACGATTATAAAGTGGCGCAATTTCATACCGAAATCAAGAATGAAATTGCTCAAATCTCTAATAATTATGGGGATATTGATTCGGTAATTGTTTCTAAAAAAGAAGCTCTTTACAAACAATTATCAGAAAATTATATTCAGGGAAAAAACACCAAAATTGAGGTTAAAAAGTATATTCTCGAAAACGAATACAATGATGTTTTAACTCAAAAGATTCAGCGTAAGTTTAAGAGAGATTTGCCCAACCTAAAAATAGATTTTGCAATTGTACTAAACAAATTTGTACTGTACCAAAACGCCAAAAAAATCGATACTATTTTCTCCGAGAAACCTTTTATTCGAAACAAATTATACGGAAATCTATTATCTTTAAATAAAGCTTTTTTAGTTCGAAATTACGTTGGAACTTCTAGCGGCACTTTCGAAAATAGGGATTACAAGTTATTGACAGAAGATTCGATGTATGTGTCTGTAATCGATTGGGAAATGATTATTTTAAGACGAATGACGTTCATTTTAATTCTGTCTTTACTTTCTATAGTAACCCTTATAACGCTTTTTGTTATTGCTATAAAAGCATTAATCAAGCAAAAAAAAGTAAACGAAATCAAAACCGATTTTATCAATAATATCACGCACGAACTCAAAACGCCTTTGACCACTTTGGGTATTTCGACGAAAATATTAGAAAGAAAAGACATTAGAGATAATGACGAAAATTTTAATGCAATTGTCGACACGATTTCACGCCAGAACAATCGTTTACAAAATTTGATCGATCAGGTTATGGCAAATTCTTTGGCTGAAAACGGAATCGACCTGCAAAAAGAAAAAATAGAAACAGAGGATTTTCTATTAACCATAATCAATGATTTCAAGATTACGTATCCTAAAATCGACATTAAAACCAATTTTCAAACTCAGAACACAAACCTTATTCTGGATAAATTTTACTTGACTACAGCACTTTTAAATGTTCTGGAAAATGCCGTAAAATATGGTTCTAATACTATTACAATAAAAACAAATCTCAACCAAAATCAATTTTCGATTAGTATTGAAGATGATGGAATTGGTATTTCGAAAAACAAACAATCACTTTTATTCGAAAAATTCTATCGCGTAGAACAAGGAAATCTTCATAATACAAAAGGTTTAGGTTTAGGATTGTATTATGTTGATCAAATTATAAAAGCGCATCAGGGCTCTGTGAGCATGGTGAGTGATTTAGGAAAAGGAACTCAGTTTACTATATTATTAAAAGTTTAATTACCTTATTTTGAAAAGATTACTTTTAGCCGAAGACGATTTTGATTTTGCCGGAATTCTAAAAAAATATTTAGAATTGCATCAATTTGAAGTGATCTGGGCACAAAATGGAGAAATAGCTTTAGACTATTTTAAAAACCAGGCTTTTGATATTTGCATTTTTGATGTCATGATGCCAAAATTGGACGGGTTTTCACTGGCCGAAAAAATAATTACAATTAACCCCGAAATTCCATTTATTTTTTTAACTGCTAGAAAGTTAAAAGAAGACAAAATCATTGGATTAAAACTAGGTGCTGACGATTACATCATAAAACCTTTTGAAGTCGACGAACTCATTTTGCGTTTGAATAACATTCTAAAGAGAATCGAACAAAAACGAAGTCTGAACGGAGATAATATCATTGAAATTGGTTCTTATGTTTTTGATAATGAAAGATTAACCCTCAATAATAAAAATCACGTGCAGCAGCTCACAGAAATGGAAGCTTCTCTTATTGAATATTTATACCTGAACCATAACCAGTTATTAAAAAGAGACCAAATTTTAATGTCTGTCTGGAAAAAAGACGATTATTTTTCAGGACGAAGTATGGATGTTTTTATCAGCAGACTTAGAAAATATTTTAATTCAGATCCAAAAATAAAAATAGAAAGCACTCGAAATATTGGGTTAGAATTTAAAATCGAAAAACCTTGATCTCTCAAGGTTTTCTACTATATCTCTTTTGATTATTTCCCGATAACCCAACCTAAGGTAAAATTAGTAACAGGGACAAATTCAGTATCATATTTGTCAAAATTTACTCCCGGTCCTAAATGCACCTCAAGATTGAATCTCCCTTTGTAAGTACGTTGAAAACCCCAAAGTGCCGCCAGAGTAAACGATGGATCGTAATTACCATATTTTTCGTTGGTATTTAATGATTCAAAGTTGTAATAAGCAGATGCTTGCTAAAAAGTTCCCTGAATTACGAGCGGTTCTTTTTCCTTTTGCAGCTCGTTTTTCCAGATTATAGTAATGACGGAACTGTTCGTTGATCGTAGGAAAAACATACCAGCTTGTTCCATAATAACTGCTATAACGATAACCAACTCCTAAAGTTACCTCAGAATACAGTGTGTTTTTAGCATCAAAACCATGCTCATAAACAAATGCGGGAAATAGCAAGTTAACTTTAAATTGATTTTTAACTACTGAAACCGCGGCATCATCCTGCGCCTGAACAGCATTAATACAAAGAACAGCCAAAAGTAAAAACAGATAATTTTTCTTCATGTTTGTTTTTTAAATTGTTGGATCAAAAATAAGATTAAAACAATACAAACAAATCAAAAATTAAAATATTTTCTTACAAATAAATATGTGGTAAAAATTTCAGCACGAAATAAATATACTGTAAATGATATAAGTTTTAGAACCAATTGTATAACTATTTAAACAACGTACGTAATACATTTGTAATAAAACATTTAAAAACCAAACATCATGAACCTAAAAAGATTTTTCGGAGGATTATTAACCATCCTCGGAATCGTTGGTTTGATTTATACTGCTGTTATATTTGCAGGTACGTCAGGCGAAACGCGAGACATTAAATCATTAATTATTTACGGTATACTAGGTATAGTGTTTTTTATGTCAGGAATTAGTTTAGTGCGCGCCACAAAAGACGAAGCTTAAACTTTTTTAAGACAATAAAACGGTACTTATTTTTTCGTACAGCGGAGTTTTTACGCCATATTTCAAACCTTCTTCGACCACAAATTTTGTCAGCGAAGTTGCTTCTATTTTATTACCTGCCAAGTAATCCCTGTGCATAGATGAAGTCGCTTCTTTAGGCGATTTTTCTAGTTTTATAATAGTCTGGTTTACAATATCATCTGGTAGTTGTAAACCTTTGGCTTTGGCTACCAATTCAATTTCTTTAAGCAATTCGACATAAACAGCTTTAGCATCAGGATTGCTTAAAATCTGTCCAATATTCAAGTTCAAATAAGAAGTGACAGAAGCCAGAGCCGAAATAAATATGAATTTCTCCCAAACCGTTTCTTCAATATTCTCTACCAGATAGCTTTCGATTTTAGCTTTTTGAAAGATGTTTTGTAATTCATTCAATTTTGAAACCGAAGCCGTTTTAGATCCAAAAAACAACTTTTCATAAAAGCCAATTTTCCTGATTGTTCCAGGCGAAAAAATCATCGAAATAATATAAACACAACCCTGTAAAATATCATTTTCAGGAAATATCTTCTGAATACGTTCGGGTGCATCAACTCCATTATACAGCGGAAGAATTACAGTTTCCTTAGAAATACATTGCTGTAATGAAAGCAAACTTTCCTCGATATCATAGGTTTTAGTAGCACAAATTAGATAATCTAAAACGCCAATTTCAGCCGGATTATTCGAAACCAATTTTGGATAAACCACAGTTTCTGAATCATCAGTAATGATCTTCAATCCACTTTCAGCAATTGATTTTTGGGTTTCACCACGAGCGATAAAAATCACTTCGATTTCATCAGATTTGTAATATGCTTTCGCTAAAAGTCCGCCAAAATAACCACCTACTCCACCGAGTCCTAAAATTCCGATTCTTGTCATAAATTCCAATTTTTTAAATTCCAAATTCCAATATATTACGGAGCTGCTTGCGTTCCTTCGACTTCGCTCAGGATGACAAAAATGAGAATAAAAATGCATTTAAATCCGTGCTTTCGCGAAAGCGAATCCATGCCATCAGCGTGTCATTACGCAAAGCGATTAAATTCTAAGAATATTTTTTAGAGAATTATATTCGCGAAAAAAGATTAGAGCGTTTCACAAATATATAAAAAATGCAGACCTATAAGCCGGATTCTGTCCCTGATAAATCAAGGCCTTATCATTTATCTAGATCATGTATTACTACATGACTCAAGCTACCTACCCTTCAACAACGGACGAGAAGCCCTTAAATGCTGATATACTTGGTATTTCACCGCATAGAGTTTACCTGGTTTCACTACAGCATTACCTGTACATACTTTCTGTTGCACTTGTCCTTGCGTTATTTCTAACACCGACGGGTGTTACCCGCTATGCTTCTCTGTGGTGTCCGGACTTTCCTCCCTCCCGATAAATCAGGACGACGATAAGGCGGTCTGCGGTGCAAAAGTAGCGTTTTATCTACTAACAATAATCATTTTAAATTTTAGATTTTTGGCCTATTATCATAATGATTTAATTTTAAATTGGTTATCTTTAAAATCCATAATTTTAAAATTCAATTATCATGATTAGAATGTATCACTACGCAACTGTTTCAAAAGCTCTGGATCAATTACATGAAAAAGGATTTACTTGTGATTTTAATCTAAACTCGGACCTGATTAAAAAAAATCCTGAAAAATTTGAAATTGTACATGTGTATCGATACGAAGGGGAATCAGACCCGGGCGATGAGGCAGTTGTATACGGAATTAAATCAACATCAGGCAAAAAAGGCGTTTATGTAGCAGGCTTCTCAGCCGACTCAGATCAGGAAACGGCAAAATTTTTATTTGATTTAAGCATTAGAGGAAGGTAAATAATAGGTCGCTGAGTTTAAGGTTGCTTAAACTCAGCGACATAAATAATCAACTTACAAACAATCAATTTCTGTGCAAAATTGCTTTTTTATAATTGTTATCATCTAAATCGTAGGAATCGTTCCGCCATCAATTACAAACTCGGTTCCGGTTAGATAATTTGCTCTTGGCGAAACCAGAAAACCAACCAGCTCTGCTACTTCTTCAGGTTGTGCAGGACGGCCAAAAGGAATTCCGCCCAAGGCATTCATCACACTTTCAGTCGCTTCTTCGATTGTACCATTCGAACTTTGGGCAATTCTTTCCATCATTCTTTTTGCCGATGTTGTCATGATCCAGCCCGGAGAAACCGTAAGTACGCGAACACCTTTTGGTGCGACTTCATTCGATAAACTTTTACTGTAATTAATCAATCCCGCTTTTGCGGCCGCATAAGGCAAAGTCGAATCGTACAAAGGCAATTTTCCCTGAATCGAAGCAATATGAATAATTACACCAGACTTTTGCTGAATCATTCCGGGCAAAAAACCTCTGTCTAATCGTACCGGAGCAAATAAATTCGCCTGAAAAGTTTGTTCCCAATCTTCATCCATCAAAGCTCCAAAACCACCACCGGGAGTTTCTGAACTTCCAAGATTATTAATCAGAATATCCAGTTGGCCAAACTTTGCTTTTATTTCGTCAATTACTTTTGCCGAACCGTTTGAAGTACTCAAATCTGCCGAAATAAAATGCAGCTCTTTATTCTCCATCTCAGGTTTGTTTCTTGCCGTAATAATAACCCTTGCTCCAGCATTCAGCAATCGTTCTGCAATTGCTTTTCCCGTTCCTTTTGTACCGCCGGTTACCAAAGCAATTTTGCCTGATAACTCATTATTAAAATTTAATTGTGTTTCCATTTGTTTTGATTTTATAAAGGCAAATTTCGGCAGTACGACCGGTTCCCACAATTACGGAAAACCGAATTGCATAGGGATAAATTTTTCCCCTATTGTGCAGTTTAGAACATTGGGTTAAATTTGTATTTATGTATGAAAGAAAAATCCCTTTGAACTTAAATTGTGGCTTGGATCTGATTGGAGAAGTGCTTTATGGCAAATGGAAGATCCGCTTGTTATGGTTCATCAACGAAGGTTTTCAGCGCCCAAGCGAACTGCAGCGAAAAATTCCTGATGCTTCCAGAAGAGTTTTAAATATCCAGCTAAAAGAACTCGAACAGCACGAATTAGTATCAAAAATTATCTACGCACAAATGCCTCCCACAGTCGAATACAGCCTAACCGATTTTGGAAAAACACTCATACCTATAATTTCTGCTTTAGGAAAATGGGGAGATGAAAACGAAGACCGCTTAAGAACTTCTATTTTAAAGCAACCTTTAAGTGATAGTGATGAATAATATATTTTTTAGGAGCTATTTCCTGCTGTCCGCTATATCTTTTTCTTGCTAAAGAAGCAAGAAAAAGGATGCCGCTTCCATCAGGGCTAGGGCTTTAGGATTTATAAGAAGATTTTAGTGTATTTTGTCATTCTGGTACGTAGGATCACACTCGTAAATCGACAAAGTAATTCTGTAATCTTTGCCACAACACACAGATGACGCGGATTTGCTCGCAAAAACGCGGATTTACACGGATTTTTGTCATGCGAGGAACAAAGCAATCTCATTTGCTGAATTACTTTATGTTTTGATCATGTGTCAGGCTGAGCGAAGTCGAAGCCCACGTTTCAATTGGTGTGCCTTCGACTTCGCTCAGGATGACAAACGTAATGTATAATCTTAAGTCCCCTTATGAAAATGATTGTCTAGCCCCGAAAAACTTTAAAACTTACTTTTCAAATCCATTCTTCCATGAAGAATTCTAATGATTTCAACTTCTTTATTTGAAATAATCTGATAAAAAATTATGTGCTGATTCGATTTAAAACCCAACAATTTTTCTGTTACGTTATCGTATTTTTTGCCGAGACTAGGATTGTCGGCTATATCCTGACATGAATTTAAAAGTAAAAGATAATATTTATCCGCCTGATTTTCTGACCATTCATCATAAGTATAATCCCAAATAGTAGCTAAATCGTCAACCGCTTTATTAGTTAGATAATATTTAGCCATTTTTTCTCTTTGCTTTTAAACTTTCAAGATGTTTTTTGGCATCGAAGTTTTCGGCGCGTCCGCTGTCAATTCCATCCTGAACTGCCTTCTTCAAAATAATTATTTTACTTTCTTCCTCTTCTAAAAGGCGTAATCCGGCTCTAACTACTTCACTCGCGTTTTTAAATCTTCCCTTAGAAAGACTATTTTCAATGAAGTTTTCAAAATGATTTCCTAGTGATATTGAAGTATTTCGTCCCATAGCATTTTATAAATTAATTCAAAGTTACCAATTTTTGGTAATACTTAAACAACGTAGTAAATTTTAATTTTAATTTTATTCAGACTTATAATTCCTCACGAATGACTAAATAAAAAAATCCGTGTCATCCGTGTGCCATTTCAATTCAAAACATAAAAAAAGTCCATCATAAGACGGACTTTCAATAACAACACAAAACTAAATTACGCTGTTGGTATTTTTAGTTTCCAACCTGGCTGAATTAGGTCAGGATTTTTAATTATATCTCTGTTGGCTTCAAAAATTGCTTCCCAGGAAACCCCGTGCGCTTTTCCAATTTTAGATAATGAATCTCCACCTTTTACTGTATATTCAGTAGTTGTTCCTTCGGCAACAACAATATTAATAACTGCATCAGCTGATCTGAAATCAGGATCTATTTTTCCGTAAGCACTCCAAATTTTTTCTTTGTCTTCTGCTGATTTTGCTGTACCGTCAACATACAATACATTGTCTTGTTCTCTTACCTGCAAATTTGCTATTCCTAAATTTGTAGCCAAATCTGTTAACTCTTTGTATTTATCTTTTACACTCATGACTTTCTTATTTAATAGTTAACTTATTCTCTACCTTTTTAGGTTTTAGTTCCTGTACGCTTTTGATCAAATTTGGTAATTGATCTTTTTTGATATCTCCTGTAAGAGTTACAACACCATCTTTTACAGTAGCAGTTACACCACTATAAGTTTTTACCACATCATTTACCGAAGTAGTCAATACACCATCAGCATTAATTTCTACCGGAGCAGTTGTAGCTACAGGTTCCGGAGCTGGAATTTCGCAATTGTTTACTACTGTTTTAACCCCTTTTACTCCTTTTACAATACTTTCAGCGCTTTGTTTTATTGTTTCATCGTTACAAGTACCTGAAATAGTAGCAACACCTTTTTCTACAGAAACTTCAACCCCCGGAAGAGCGCTAATTTGTGCATCAATGTCTTTTTGAATATCTGCATCTTTTGGACCACAAGCCACTAAAGAAACAGCAAGACCCATTCCTAATAAAATAGATTTAATTTTCATAATAGATATTTTTTTTTAATTGATTAAACATTTAAAGTTAACGAATAAATCAGTTATATATTACAAAATAATCTTACATTTTTTATATTATTACCATTTCTTAATATTGGGGAATAAAAAAAGTACTTGGAATTACTATCGTCTTTAAAGAATGACTAAAACTTTTATTCTCATAATTCTATTTATTTAAAATAAACAACAATGATTCTAATTGTTCCATTGACATTTTTACAACAGATTCTACTTCAGATTCTCCATCCGTAATTTTCAATACTGCTTGATTATCCTCTTCATATCCAACTGATTTAAAAGAATACTTTGGAACTGATATTGCAGTCTCCTTTTTTCCATCCTTAAACCAACCATAACTGGCTTCATAAATAACTTTACCATTCAAAATTTCTATAGTCTCTTCGCCATATGTATTCCAAAGTGAAACTCTAAGAAGATAAAAACCCATCAACCCAAATATTCCAATCCCTATAAAATAGCCAATTTGCAATCCGCCTCCGGTCAAAACACTTACAATAGTTCCAACCAAAGGAAAAATAAAAAAGGCAAACGCAAAAAAAAACATTACAATTCTAACTGCCAATGGCGATTTTTTGACTTTAAGATTTAAAGTATTATTTCTAAAATTAAATTGTTGCATATATTATTTTGAGTAAAATGGTAAATAGTAAATGAGATTTTTATTTAAAGTTTACTCATGTTGCGTTACATCATTATATTGCCAGAGCACATTTATAATTTTCCATTCTCCATTGGTTTTTACAATATGCATATAATCTATCCAGGCATCGGCTAATAGTTTTACAGATGCTGTTCTCGCCGAAATATCCAAAAGCTTAATTTCCTTTCTTGGATTTTTCGGGAACTTATCACCTTTTGCATTATAAGTTTCTGCCAGAATCACCATATTTTCTGTAAAGTATTCTGATATATAATCTTTTTGGGCAGCCTTGCTTCTAAAAACTGATCTTTTTACCAAGCGAGGATGCAAAGCACTTTCCATCAATTTTGGGTTTGGAGTATGTTGTGCTTCAATATAAGCCAAAGCAACACGCTTGATATCAAGTGTATCTTGCGCTGTTTGGGCTTGAAGATTAAAAGTGTAAAATGCAATTGTGAATAGTAATAACTTTTTCATCTATATTTATTTAAAATCGTTTTCACTTACTTTTTCATTATAAAAAAGTTCTTCAATTTTTGCCGTTTGAGAATCGGGATCAACTCCAAATCTCATCGTTGTAAAGTAAGTGAGTTTACCAAATGTTTTAAAATCTCCGTAAACGACCGTTGAAAACGAATCTTTTTCACCATTTAAAGTTTCGGATTTGATTAAAAAGGCAGTTTTATTATCAAAATACAGAAACACTGTTTTTCCATTTATGCAGGTAGCTTTTATCTTGTCACATTTTGCTGATTCAAAATCCTCTGTTCCTACATATTCTAATTTGTACAAAGTAGAATCCAGGTAATCTAATTCGTTGAATATATTTTTCTTAAATAATTTGTCTTTAAAATTCTCCTGATCTGCCAGCGTTTTTTCGCCATTGCTTAAATTATAACCTAATTTTCCATCGTACCACGATTTAAAAACGACCCTTTATCCATACACTATTTCAAAACTGCCAACATTGGGTTTCATTTCTTTTACCACCCAATTTGCAGTCCGTCCCTCCATTTGAGTAACCGAATTTGTGTAAAGCGTATTGATACTTTTTATAAATTCTTTTCCCCCAATTGCTTCAAGTTCCTTATTGATAATGGCAACCGCTTTTTCATCTTGCTTTTGAGCATAAATAGAACTCGAAATAAAAGCGAAAAGTAGAACGAAATAAAATTTTGACAGGTTCATTTTAATTAGTTTTAAAGATTAGTTTTTAGAAAAAGTAAAATTGTATCGGATTAAAAATAACACATTTTTTATTACAAAATTAAAATCTCTTTTTTTATCAAGGTTATTAGATTGATTGTCGATAATGATTGCGATCCTTATCCCGAAGTTTCGGGACGCTCAGGAAGACAAGTGTTAAGAAAAAAAATCCGTCAAAATCCGCGTTTTCGCTTTAGTGAATTCGTTTTATCAGCGTTCTATTTCATCACTATTATATTAAAAAATAAAAATTCAAATTCCTTATTGACTCACATTCAAAACAATCAAAATTCCCTTAAATATTTATGATTTTCAGATTTGTGATTTGGTAAATTTCAGCCTATATTTGCTATCGAATAAAAAGAATATGGAACAATTTGTAGTATCGGCTCGTAAGTATCGCCCACAGACGTTTAAGGATGTTGTGGGACAAAAAGCTATTACCAACACTTTGTTGAATGCCATAGACAGCAATCACCTTGCTTCTGCCCTTTTATTTACAGGACCACGTGGAGTTGGTAAAACTACTTGCGCACGTATTTTGGCTCGAAAAATAAATCAGCCCGGATATGATGATCCTAACGAAGATTTCGCTTTTAACGTTTTTGAGTTAGATGCGGCTTCCAACAACTCTGTTGATGATATTCGTAGCCTGATCGATCAGGTTCGAATCCCGCCACAAACCGGACAATATAAAGTTTATATTATTGACGAGGTTCATATGTTGTCTTCGGCAGCTTTTAATGCTTTCCTTAAAACATTAGAAGAGCCGCCAAAACATGCTATTTTTATATTAGCAACAACAGAGAAACACAAAATTATTCCAACCATTTTATCTCGTTGTCAGATATTTGATTTCAAGAGAATTACGGTAAAAGATGCTAAAGAACATTTGGCTGAAGTTGCGAAAAGTCAGGGAATCAATTTTGAAGACGATGCTTTGCACATTATTGCTCAAAAAGCGGATGGCGCAATGCGTGACGCTTTATCTATTTTTGACCGTGTAGTTTCGTACTGCGGAACGAACTTAACACGTCAGGCTGTAACCGAAAACCTTAACGTTTTAGATTACGAAACTTACATTAGCATTACCGATTTACTTTTAGAAAATAAAATTCCGGATCTTTTACTGGCTTACAATGATATTCTTGCAAAAGGTTTTGACGGACATCATTTTATTGCCGGTCTGGCTTCGCATTTCAGGGATTTACTGGTAAGTAAAACTCCTGCTACAATCGCTTTGCTGGAAGTAGGTGAACAAGCACAACAAATGTATGGTGTGCAAGCTCAAAAATGTTCGCAGGAATTTTTATTAAAAGGAATTGATATTGCAAATGACTGCGATTTAAAATATAAATTGAGTCAGAACCAACGCCTTTTGGTTGAATTATGTTTAATGCAATTGGCCTCTATCAGCTTTGATGGAGAAAAAAAAAAGTTGAGCAATTCATAATTCCCCCTACTTATTACAGAAATAGTGGATATTCTATTACTGAAATTCCAACTGCAAAAACCCAAGTTTCAAATACTGGGGTAGAAAACAATACCAATCAAAATAGTAATGTCAATCAAAACGACAATGTTGCTGTAAACAATACTGTCGAAGCGCCGAAAGTTGAAACTCCAAAACCTGAAGTTAGCAACGAACCTAAAATTTCTGCTTTTTCTCTATCGAGTATTCGCAAGAAAAAAGAGCTGGAAGCAGCCAGTATGTCCTACGTAAAGCCAACTTCTGTAATGCCTACGGAAGAATTTACGGAGACTGAAATGTTAGTGCAATGGAATAAATATGCGCAACGTTTGGGTGACAAAGGACACAAAATCATGCAATCGTTACTATTGATTAACGATCCTAAACTAAACGGAACAGTTATTACTTTTGAGTTACCCAACGAAGGTTCTAAATTAGATTTTGAAGGCCAGATTCATGGTCTTTTAGGACATTTAAAAGGACATTTGCACAATCACGATATTACGATTGAAGTGAATGTAAATGAAACTATCGAAATCAAGAGAAGTTTAAACGATCAGGACCGATACAATCGTTTAGTCGAAATTAATCCAAATCTTGAACTTTTAAGATCTACATTTGGGTTAGATTTAACTTCATAATTTTTAGAAGTCCTTCAAACACAATTGAGGATATTTTTTTTCGTTCAACTATATTTTTGTAGTATTTTTTCTATATTTTTGATGTATTAATAATTTTATTAAACCTTAAAAAATTGGAAAAACAACTAGCAAACTCTGCACCGCTAGGTCTTCTGGGTTTTGGAATGACCACAATTTTATTAAACATTCACAATATGGGATTTTTTCCTGTAAGTGCTGTAATCATATCAATGGGAATTTTTTATGGAGGAATCGCTCAGGTAATTGCCGGAATTATTGCGTTTAAGCGAGGGAATGTTTTTGCTGCTACTGCCTTTACGTCTTATGGATTTTTCTGGATTACTTTAGTTGCTATCTGGATGCTGCCAAGTAGCGACATTACAGTTGCAGGACCTACTCCGGAATCTTTTTTAGGATGGTATCTCGCTCTTTGGGGAATATTTACTGCTTTTATGTGGTATGGAACCTGGGGCGGCAGTAAGGTTCAGCAATTTATTTTTCTTTCCTTAACTGTTTTATTCTTTCTTTTAGCCATAGAAAAATGGACAGAAATTGAATCAATAGCCACTTTTGCAGGAGCAATTGGTATTATTTGCGGAAGTAGTGCTTTTTATTTGGCTATGGCCGAATTATTAGAAGAAGTAAAAGGTGAAAAAGTGCTGCCTTATTGATATTATTTTTTGCCACGAATTGCACGAATCTACACGAATTAAATTTAAACATTTTTTAAATGAAAAATTAGTGTTAATTGGCGTAATTCGTGGCAAACTTATTTATTTATTCTTCAATCCTAAATCATATACTTTTTGCAGCCATTTTTCTCTTTGAAAATCTGTTGCTGTTTTTATGATTCCGATGTAAGTTACTTTTACAGGTTTTATGCCGCAGAATTCTAAAGTAGATTTCTTTAATTGATTCACGCTTGGTCTTCCATAAAACAATCTGTAATACCAGCCTGGCTGATCTAATGTGGTGATAATGTGTGCCGTTTTTCCTGTTAGCAATTTATCCCACCAAACTGAGTTTTCGCGATATTGATATGCCATTCCGGGTAAAAACAAACGATCGATAAATCCTTTTGTAATTGCCGGTAAACCTCCCCACCAAACCGGATGAATCCAAACCAAGTGGTCTGCCTTTCTGATTTTTTCCCACGATTCCAGCAAATCCGGTTCTAATTCTGTTCGTTTTTGATAACCAAATTGCAGGTTTGGATTAAAATTTAATGAAGCAATTGTTATAATCTCGACTTCCGCACCGGAAGCGATTACCCCTTTTAGATAAGATTCGGCTATGCCGAAATTAAAACTTGACGGATTTGGATGTCCGTTTATGATCAGTATTTTTTTCATGTTCTATTCGTTTATTTTAAGATTAATGGTACTGTAAGTATTTAAAGCCTCATAAACTTCTTTCGACGAATGTATTTGATGACTAAAGTAAATTCCGCCCGATAAAGTTTCACTCAACATTTTTTCGATATGCAAAACTGTCGAAAAAGCCGTTAATTCAGCTTGACCTTTAATACTTTGCAAGCTAATTCTTTTTGTCTTCTGCTGTGTTTTTATAATTACTTCAAAAATGGTTTGATCGCCATTTCCGCTTGAACCAAAAAGTAGTTGTCTTTCTTTTAAAAACATGATATTAAAAATCTTAAGCGATTGAAAACAACCCATCAAACTGGTTACAAACTTAGAATTGTAGGTCATCTTAACCGAAACAGTTGGTATTTTTTCTATCTGATTTAAAATAAACAAATCCGGAACATCAAGATTATAAACCTGACGTTTCCCAATTCCGAAAGAGAAATTAAATTTTTCGGAATTTAAAAAATGCTTTACATGTTGTGGCTGGTTATTTTTATAAACAATAAAGGGTTTGCATACGTTTTCGGCTAAAAAATTGGCTGAACTTTTTCCTGCCAAATCTTTTACAGAATAATAGATAAAAATATTCGTTTCCTGAATTTTATGCCTGTCAGGCTCCATAAAATCAACGAGACTACCGACGATACCGCCCATCCAGCCCGAACTAAAAACAATTCGGCTATTTATTTTCTGGTTATTTGCCCTGGCTAAATCATACGCAATAGTAAGATCTGGTGTTGGCTTTGTAATATCGATATAGTCTAATTTGTTTTGTATGGCAAACTGCAAAATTTCATTATTGCTATCTTTTGTACACAATACAATCAGGTCGATTTTATTCTGTAGAATACATTCAAACGTTTTTGGATTGGTAACATCAACAATTAAATCTTTGTTCGTTTTTCCTGACTGACGACTTCCTGCAAACAGGTTAAAGTCAGGATTTCTTGCTTCAAGAATTCGTAATATGACTTTACCTACTAAGCCGGTTCCGCCAATTACTAAAATATTTTTTCTCATCATTATATATTGTTTTCAGCAAAAATAATGATGAGATATCTCTCGATAACCAGACAAATGTCCTATAAAATCGCTTTTCGAATACGGCTTAAATGTCTTGGTGTAACGCCTAAATAGGACGCTAAATATTGCAATGGAATGAGCTGCAGGTATTTTTTATGGTTCTTATAAAGTTCTTCATAACGTTGGGTTCCGGATAATTTCTGAAAAGAAATCATTCGTTTTTGAAGTGTTACATATTCCATTTCAGTTAACTTACGTCCTATTTCCTGCCAATGAATGCCTAAGGCATAAAGCTTTTCTAAACTTTCACGGCTTATGACTTGCAACTCTGTATCGGCTATTGCCTGAATATTTTCTTCAGCTACATTTTGCGTTATAAAACTAGAGAATGAAGCCATAAATTCGTTTTCGAAAGCAAAACAATTCGTGATTTCATCGCCCTGATGATTGAAAAAATACGAACGTAAAATCCCTTTATTGATAAAAACAATTTCATTACTAACCTGATTTTCTTGCAATAAAAGTTCTCCTTTTTTGAGTTTTCGAAAAGTAATTAAATCATCGAGCATCTCTAATTCATTTTGAGGTAAAACCTGAATAGATTGAAAAACTGATTTCATTATAAATTCTGAATAGATTAATTTTTAGAAGCAAAGACTTTTTCAATTCTTTTATCAGGGATAAGCCATAACATGGCTACAGCAAAATACGCAGCACCTGAAACCCATTCGTTATAAAACGAAAAGACTATTCCTACGACATATAAAATAGCTGATGTATACCCTTTTAAATCCCTGCCAATCGCTTTTGCCAATACTGAATTTTCGCCTTCGTTTACAATTATAATTCGCTGTAAAATAAAATACGCAATTGCAGATAAAAACAATACGACTCCGTACAAAGTCATGGAAGCTTTGGCAAAATTATGTTCTCCCATCCAGCCTGTTGCAACGGGAATTAGAGATAACCAAAATAATAAATGCAAATTTGCCCAAAGGATTTTTCCGTTTATTTTGGTCATTCCATGAATTAAATAATGGTGATTGTTCCAATAGATTCCAACATAAATAAAACTCAAAATATAACTTAGAAACTTAGGAATAAGTCTTTTTAAATCGGCAAATTCATGTCCTTCAGGAACTTTAATTTCTAAAATCATAATAGTGATAATAATTGCTAATACACCATCACTGAAAGCTTCGAGTCTTGTTTTATTCATTTATTTATATGTTTTTGAGTTATGTTTACAGCTTGGAATATGCTGAAAAAAGTTGCCACGAATTCCACAAATTTACACTAATTTTTTATTCCTATTGAAAAATATAATTCGTGTAAATTTATGGAATTCGTGGCAAAAATATTTTTTTACCTAAAGATCTAATACTAAATCTTACCGTAATACATTGCTTTTACGATTCCGTCTGAAAGTCCAATTTTTGGAACGTAGATTTGGCGTGCGCCACTCCATTTCATGGCGTTCAGGTAAATTCTGGTAGCATGGATAATTACGTCGGCACGATCTGAATTCAATCCTAATTCTGCAATTCTTTGTTCGTAAGTCAATGAATTCAAAAATGCATATTGCGAATTGATGTAAATGTACGAAAGTGGTTTTTCCTGCTGTTTTCCTGACATTTTAAACAACTTGTTAATGTTTCCTCCGGAACCAATTAAAGTCACCTCATCGTAATCTGCCGTATTGGTTTTAATCCATTTTTCGATTTCATCCCAAACCACATCATGTACCATATTATTCAATAAACGAACAGTTCCAGCTTTAAAAGATCTCGAATTGATTAATTTTCCGTCAGAAAACAAAGTAAACTCCGTACTTCCACCGCCCACATCTACAAAAAGATAGGTTTCGTCATTTTTTAATAAATGATGTAAATCAGTTGAAGCAATAATTGCCGCTTCTTTTTTACCATCAATAATTTCGATTTTTATGTCGGCTTTTTTCTTAATTATAGCCACAACTTCTTTGGCATTATATGCTTCACGCATTGCCGAAGTAGCAAATGCCATATAACGTTCTACTTTATGTACTTTCATCAAAAGATTGAATGCTTTCATGGCATCCACCATTCGATCTATATTTTCTTCTGAAATTTCTCCAACGGTAAAGGCATCTTGTCCCAAACGAATTGGCACACGAACAAGCGAACTTTTATTAAATTGTGGTTCTTTGCCATCTTGTTCTACAACATTTGATATTAGAAGCCTCATGGCGTTTGAACCAATATCTATTGCTGCATATTTTTTTATATTAATCATGCTCACTTATGATTTGAAAATTATTCTTTTATTATTAATTTATTTTTTGAGGAACTTGCTCTAACGCTGATACTTTGTTTTGATAATATTTATAGGTTTCAAGTTGCGCTCTAAAAGGGGCATGATGATTTCGAGGTTTGTATTTATTATCTAATTTATAGGAATGGTATCTTACTTTGACATTCCCTTTCCATGCAATATTAAAATTATCTATTAATTCTTTCTTTATTTCAAGATCATAAATCGGACAGGTTACTTCGACTCTTCCGTCAAGATTACGGGTCATAAAATCTGCTGATGAAATATAAACTTCGGTCAAACCGGCATTCCCGAAAATATAAACCCTTGAATGTTCCAGGTAATTATCGACAATACTTATGGCTTCTATGTTTTCGCTCATTCCGGGAATTCCAGGAATTAGTGAGCAAATACCTCTTACCTGAAGCTGGATTTTTACTCCGGCATTACTGGCTTCGTATAATTTATCGATCATTTTAAAATCAGATAAACTATTCATTTTTAACTTAATATGCGTTTTTCTACCGGCTAAAGCGTGCAGAATTTCGCGATCTATTAGCTTAATAAATTTCGTTCTTGTATAATGTGGCGATACAATTAAATGTTTGTATCTGTGCACTCTGTAATTGATATCGAAAAATTCGAATATTTTAGAGATGTCTTTCAAAATTCCCTGATGACAGGTAAAAAGGGTAACATCTGTATAAATTTTAGCTGTTGACTCGTTGAAATTTCCTGTAGAGATAAATCCGTAACGACGTGATTTACCTTCTTCAGTTCTTTCGATTACACAAATTTTGCTGTGTACTTTAAGGCCTTTAATTCCAAAAATAAGTTCGATTCCTTCGGTTTGCATTTGCTCTGCATACGAAATATTCGAAGCTTCATCAAAACGTGCCTGAAGTTCGATTTGTACCGTTACTTTTTTACCATTTTTTGCAGCATTTATCAATGAACTGATTATTTGCGAATTTTTAGCCAAACGATACAATGTAATTTTTATGCTGGTTACTTTTGGGTCTAAAGCTGCTTCACGCAAAAACTTGGTTAAATACGAAAATGACTGATATGGAGCATGTAACAGATAATCTTTTTTGCTTATTTTTTCGAGCATACTTCCTCCCAAACTTAGTCCAGGAATTGGCAATGGTTCATTGGGTTTATAAAGTAAATCGTATCTTCCTAAATTAGGGAAACTCATATAATCACGACGATTATGATATCTTCCTCCGGGAATAATACTATCTGTTTCTACAATTTTCATTTTATCTAAAAAGAAATGCAGCGTATCTTCTTCGATTAAATTATCATAAATAAAACGAACAGGCTCCCCTATTCTTCTGTCTTTTACCGATGTTGCAATTTTTTCGAGCATACTTTTACTCAAATCGCTATCGATATCTAACTGAGCGTCACGGGTAATTTTGATCATGTGTGCAGAAACACTTTTATAATCAAAAATATTAAAGATGTTTTTTAGGTTGTATCTAATTACATCATCGATAAGAATAACGTAATGTTTATCATCGTGAGAAGGCAATACAACAAATCTGTTGATTGTTTTCGGGATTTCGATAACAGCATAACGAACCTCATCGTTTGTATTCATTTCTAAACGAACAGCCAAATACCCCAATGTATCTTTAAGAATTGGGAATTCTGCTAAATCATTTAAAATAATGGTTACTAATTCAGGACTCAATCTTTGATCAAAAAAGTCTTTTAAAAAACATGCCTGATCCGGTGTTATTTCATCTTCATTAATAATTAAAATATTTTCGGCTTCCAGTTCTGTTTCGATATTACCTAATATACGTAAACTTTCAGATTGTTGCTGAATTACAATTTCGGTAATATCTTTAATTAACTGATGTGCAGACACTCCGCCTAAATATTTTTCTCCAGAAATTCCGGAAAGGCTTAATCTACGAATTGCGGCATAACGAACCCTGAAAAATTCATCTAAATTGTTCGAAAAAATTCCAACAAAACGCAGCCTGTCTAAAAGCGGAACCGTATTATCTGCGGCTTCCTGAAGCACTCTCGCATTAAACGCTAACCAACTTTTTTCTCTATCGATATATTTCTGTTCGTACACTTTATTATTATTTTAAATCTTTGGGGAAAATTGTTTTATGGGTTTTACCTTTATTAATTGAGTTCCAACTTTCTGCATCAAACTGTAAAGAGACAAAGCCTGAAGTAGGAACATTTTCGATAAAAACATCCCCAAATTTATTAACAAAATTTGTAATAGCCTCGTTATGTCCAAAAAGAATAACGCTTTCGAAACTATTATCACATGATTTGATAACGTTTTCGAGCTGTTTTTCATCAAAAGTATAAAGATCGTCTTTATAAACGATACTTTCAATAGGATACGAAATATTTTGGGCAAAAATCAGTGCCGTTTCTGAAGCCCGTGCCGCAGTACTACTCCATATTATATAGGTTTTAGGAAGAAAATTTGAAATATTTGCCGATACTTCATGAGCATCCAGGATTCCTTTTTTCATTAGAGGTCTGTCGAAATCTTTTAAAGGAGCTTCCCAGCTTGATTTTGCATGGCGTATTAAAATTAAATTTTTCATAGGCGGAAGGTTTAAAACCTCTTAGGAGGTTAATAATTTTATTGAACTTCTAATTTACAAAAGAAATATTAAACCTCTTACTTTTTTTATTTCTGTTAACATTAAAAGCAAATTTTAACAAGAATTAAAGTTTGTTATACGATCTAAAAACATAACGCTACGATAACATCATATTTATAAAAAAGTGCTCTTCATCTATTAAACCAAACAGTTGGTCGATTGAAGCATATTTATAAAAAATTAACTAAATATCTGATTATTAATCATTTAAAAGTTTTTAAAATTTACGTTTTTAGTCAAAAAACCAAAAAAAGACTACTTTTTTATTTGTTAGAAATGACAAAAAAAAATGCTTTTTAGAGCATTATTTAACAAAAAAAATACACTTCAACGAGTTTTTAGGTTAGTTACGGACAAAAAAAATCAAAATTAAGACCTCTATATAACTTTGATTCTGTTAAAACTTGACAAACACCAAAAACAAAAAACCTAAGCATATGATAACTAAAACTACTCTTGAAAAAGCAGCGAAATTTGTTCACAATTGTAAGTTTATTTTTTCTTTCAAAAAAAACATTTTTCAGAAAAACATTTTTACTCTACTGTTTTGTTTCATTACAGCTATTGCATTTGCACAATCGGGTTCATGCAATTCAGAAATAACAATTGAAGGAGATAAGGAGCAAAAGTACAATGGTTTTGAAACTTCATTTTTACTTCAAATTAAAAACACCGGTACTACTACAGACACTTATCAATTATCTGCAGACAACTTTTCAGGCTTTGTCGAAAACCCGGACGGAAGTTCTTCGCAAAATAATGTTTTAATGAGCAATAAACTGCAGCATAAAAACAATTCGGCACTTAATAAGACCATTACACTTGCTGCGGGAGAGTCTGTAGAATTTTATGTAAAACTCAACTTAACTGACAGTAACAAACTCGACCAATGGAATGGCACTAAGGTGATTGCAACTTCGGGCTCTTGCCCGGAAAGTAAAAGTCAGGTCATTCTTTACACCTACATCCCTCCTAAAAAAACAAAAGGAATTGGTTTTAATAAATCTTATTTCGATTTAAAAAACGCAATGAATTCGAGAGCCGCTTATGTTTTCTTACTACAAAATGTAGTTGCAGTTCGTTTTTTCTCTTAGCATAACCATCACATCAATATTAAATTTTTAATATGGAAAACTTTACTTTTAAAATCAGAATAAAAATCCTTCTAAGTTTTATATTAAGTTCTTTGTTCATGAATGTTTATGGCGGAGAAGGTACAAAACAAACCACACCGGATGTTAATCATCGAGCTTCTCTTTGTATCAACAACAATGAGTATGGTAATTTTGCCAGATACGGTTCTACTAATGAACAACGTTTATACATTAGGATTCAAAACCCCAATAGTGAAAAAGTATATCTGGGTTTTAGTAAAGCCAGAAGATCTGCTCCTGATAATAGCAATTCAGAGGTTGATTCTAAATTTAGAATTTTAGATCCTAACGGCAATGTTGTATTTGGAAGTTATAATTTAACTACTTCATCATCAAATATAACTGGTACAGAAGCTCAAAAACTTTCAAGAGCTCAAAACGGACCAAATGGAATTAATGGTATTACTACAACTGGTTATGTTCCTATTGTCTTTGATCCAACTGGTTTACCTGCCGGTGATTATTATATTGAATTTGAAACCAATAATAATAGTTATACAGAACTTTATTATAATTATTATGACATTACAGTTGCTAATAATTCTACTAAAAATTCTATTTCAGGACGTCTTTATTCTAAACGTTGGGCTCTTGCAATGGATGATGTTAGTACTGACTTCAATGGCGCTTTCTTTGTTTTTGCGCCAGATAACGGCTCTACAACGGGAGCTATTACACAAAATGGTTTTGTAAATAAAATTAATTTTAATGGTGCAGGTTTTAGACCTTGGTACTTTAATGTGGCGTTTAATAATACTGGAGCAGGAAGCACAGGAAATACAGCTAATGATCAAAAAAGTGTATGGAATGCAGCTAACGCAACTAAAATGAGTCCGAAGTATGAGGTCTTTCTTAATGATCCTGATATTAACGTCTGGAAAAACGGAACGTATAACGGAAACATACAAATAAACGGAATTACCAATTGTGGTATTGGAGAAAGTAATATTAATATTAGTGTTTTTAAAAGCGGAACAATTGATATACTTCTTGATTTTAATAATGGTGACGGAATTTATACTCCAGGTACAAAAGATGTACTAACTACTCAAAGTGTAACAGGTTCCGGAGCTCCACCATATGCTGTTAGTGTTCCCTGGAATGGAAAAGACGGATTGGGAAATACTATAGCGCAGGGTACGTCGATACCTATCGTAGTCTCTTTTGGACAGGCTGCATTTCATTTTCCGATGTATGATATAGAAGAAAATCAAAATGGTTTTTCTTGTACAACTGTAAGGCCGGCTGCTCCATCAGGATATGTTCTAAAACTTTACTGGGATGATAGTAACATTACTTATACAGGAGGTGTTTTTAGCAGCAAAATAAACCTTACCGGTTGTACTCCTAATAACGTTCCTCCCGGTAATTGCCATACCTGGAATAATTTCAATAGTAATAATAATGGTAGTCCTCAGTACGGGAATTTAAATACCATCAATACATGGTGGTATGCCAATCGGGATTTTGTAACCTCTAATATTACTTTGCCTCCATTTTACACTGTCGCATTAGGGCCAAAAACGAATGTGACCTGTTTTGGCGGAAACGATGGTAAAATTCAGGTAAATGTTACCAACGGAACTGCACCGTTTACTTATTATATTAATGGAGAAACAACTCCAAATACTTTACAAGCTCTAATTGCCGGAACCTACAATATAAAAGTAGTGGATGCCAATGGTTGTTCTGCCAATATTAACGGAGTAGTTATTACGCAACCAACTGCAGCTTTAGCACTTGCGGCTTCTTCTAAAACGGATGTTATCTGTTATGGAAAAAGTACAGGAAGTGTGAATGCCGGCGCAATAAGCAATTCAATTGGAACTGTTACTTATTCGTGGAAAAATGCTTCGAATGTTTCGGTGGGAACTACGGCTTCTGTTTCGAATCTTCCGGCGGGAACTTATACTTTGACTGTTACTGATAATTGTTCAACTCAAACAAACTCGGTTATTATCGGACAACCTACTGCAGCTTTAACGCTTGCGCCTTCTTCTAAAACTGATGTTACTTGTTTTGGGTTTAGTACCGGATCTGTAACTGCGGGTTTAGTTACTAATTCTGTTGGAACGGTTACTTATAATTGGAAAAACGCTTCAAACGTTTCGGTGGGGGCTACAGCTTCGGTTTCGAATCTTCCGGCGGGAACTTATACTTTGACTGTTACTGATAATTGTTCGACTCAAACTAATTCAGTTATTATCGGACAACCAAGTGCAGCTTTAGCCCTTGCAGCTTCTTCTAAAACTGATGTTACTTGTTTTGGGTTTAGTACAGGATCTGTAACTGCTGGTACAGTAACCAATAATGTTGGAACTGTAAATTATGTTTGGAAAAATGCTTTGAATGTATCTGTTGGAACTACGGCTTCAGTTTCGAATCTTCCGGCGGGAACTTATACTTTGACTGTTACTGATAACTGTTCGACTCAAACTAATTCAGTTACAATATCACAACCAAGTGCGGCTTTAGCCCTTGCGGCATCTTCAAAAACAGATGTTACTTGTTTTGGGTTTAGTACAGGATCTGTAACTGCTGGTACAGTAACCAATAATGTTGGAACTGTAAATTATGTTTGGAAAAATGCTTTAAACGTTTCGGTAGGAACTACGGCTTCTGTTACGAATCTTCCGGCAGGAACTTATACTTTGACTGTTACTGATAATTGTTCGACTCAAACCAATTCAGTTATTATCGGACAACCTACTGCGGCTTTAGCCCTTGCGGCATCTTCAAAAACTGATGTTAGTTGTTTTGGTTTTAGTACCGGATCTGTAACTGCTGGTTTAGTTACTAATTCTGTTGGAACTGTAAATTATGTTTGGAAAAATGCTTCGAATGTTTCAGTAGGAACTACAGCTTCTGTTTCGAATCTTCCGGCGGGAACTTATACTTTGACTGTTACTGATAATTGTTCGACTCAAACAAACTCGGTTATTATCGGACAACCTACTGCAGCTTTAGCGCTTGCGGCATCTTCAAAAACAGATGTTACTTGTTTTGGGTTTAGTACCGGATCTGTAACTGCGGGTTTAGTTACTAATTCTGTTGGAACTGTAAATTATGTTTGGAAAAATGCTTTGAATGTTTCAGTTGGAACTACGGCTTCTGTTTCGAATCTTCCGGCGGGAACTTATACTTTGACTGTTACTGATAATTGTTCGACTCAAACTAATACGGTTACAATATCACAACCAAGTGCAGCTTTAGCCCTTACAGCTTCTTCTAAAACGGATGTTACTTGTTTTGGGTTTAGCACTGGATCTGTAACTGCTGGTACAGTAACCAATAATGTTGGAACTGTAAATTATGTTTGGAAAAATGCTTTAAACGTTTCGGTAGGAAATACGGCTTCTGTTACGAATCTTCCGGCAGGAACTTATACTTTAACTGTTACTGATAATTGTTCGACTCAAACTAATACGGTTACAATATCACAACCAGGTGCGGCTTTAGCGCTTGCAGCTTCTTCTAAAACTGATGTTAGTTGTTTTGGTTTTAGTACCGGATCTGTAACTGCGGGTTTAGTTACTAATTCTGTTGGAACTGTAAATTATGTTTGGAAAAATGCTTTGAATGTTTCAGTAGGAACTACAGCTTCTGTTTCGAATCTTCCGGCAGGAACTTATACTTTGACTGTTACTGATAATTGTTCAACTCAAACAAACTCTGTTATTATCGGACAACCAAGTGCGGCTTTAGCCCTTGCAGCTTCTTCTAAAACTGATGTTACTTGTTTTGGGTTTAGCACTGGATCTGTAACTGCTGGTTTAGTTACTAATTCTGTTGGAACTGTAAATTATGTTTGGAAAAATGCTTTAAACGTTTCGGTAGGAAATACGGCTTCTGTTACGAATCTTCCGGCAGGAACTTATACTTTGACTGTTACTGATAATTGTTCGACTCAAACCAATTCAGTTATTATCGGACAACCTACTGCAGCTTTAGCCCTTGCGGCATCTTCAAAAACAGATGTTACTTGTTTTGGGTTTAGTACCGGATCTGTAACTGCGGGTTTAGTTACTAATTCTGTTGGAACTGTAAATTATGTTTGGAAAAATGCTTTAAACGTTTCGGTGGGAACTACGGCTTCTGTTTCGAATCTTCCGGCAGGAACTTATACTTTGACTGTTACTGATAATTGTTCAACTCAAACTAATACGGTTACAATATCACAACCAAGTGCAGCTTTAGCGCTTGCAGCTTCTTCTAAAACTGATGTTACTTGTTTTGGGTTTAGTACAGGATCTGTAACTGCTGGTACAGTAACCAATAATGTTGGAACGGTTACTTATAATTGGAAAAATGCTTTGAATGTTTCGGTGGGAACTACGGCTTCTGTTTCGAACCTTCCGGCGGGAACTTATACTTTAACTGTTACTGATAATTGTTCGACTCAAACCAATTCAGTTATTATCGGACAACCTACTGCGGCTTTAGCCCTTGCGGCATCTTCAAAAACAGATGTTACTTGTTTTGGGTTTAGCACTGGATCTGTAACTGCGGGTTTAGTTACTAATTCTGTTGGAACTGTAAATTATGTTTGGAAAAATGCTTTAAACGTTTCGGTGGGAACTACGGCTTCTGTTTCGAATCTTCCGGCAGGAACTTATACTTTGACTGTTACTGATAATTGTTCAACTCAAACTAATACGGTTACAATATCACAACCAAGTGCAGCTTTAGCGCTTGCAGCTTCTTCTAAAACTGATGTTACTTGTTTTGGGTTTAGTACAGGATCTGTAACTGCTGGTACAGTAACCAATAATGTTGGAACGGTTACTTATAATTGGAAAAATGCTTTGAATGTTTCGGTGGGAACTACGGCTTCTGTTTCGAACCTTCCGGCGGGAACTTATACTTTAACTGTTACTGATAATTGTTCGACTCAAACCAATTCAGTTATTATCGGACAACCTACTGCGGCTTTAGCCCTTGCGGCATCTTCAAAAACAGATGTTACTTGTTTTGGGTTTAGCACTGGATCTGTAACTGCGGGTTTAGTTACTAATTCTGTTGGAACTGTAAATTATGTTTGGAAAAATGCTTTAAACGTTTCGGTGGGAACTACGGCTTCTGTTTCGAATCTTCCGGCAGGAACTTATACTTTGACTGTTACTGATAATTGTTCAACTCAAACTAATACGGTTACAATATCACAACCAAGTGCAGCTTTAGCGCTTGCAGCTTCTTCTAAAACTGATGTTACTTGTTTTGGGTTTAGTACAGGATCTGTAACTGCTGGTACAGTAACCAATAATGTTGGAACGGTTACTTATAATTGGAAAAATGCTTTGAATGTTTCGGTGGGAACTACGGCTTCTGTTTCGAACCTTCCGGCGGGAACTTATACTTTAACTGTTACTGATAATTGTTCGACTCAAACTAATTCAGTTATTATCGGACAACCAAGTGCAGCTTTAGCCCTTGCAGCTTCTTCTAAAACTGATGTTACTTGTTTTGGGTTTAGCACTGGATCTGTAACTGCGGGTTTAGTTACTAATTCTGTTGGAACTGTAAATTATGTTTGGAAAAATGCTTTAAACGTTTCGGTGGGAACTACGGCTTCTGTTTCGAATCTTCCGGCAGGAACTTATACTTTGACTGTTACTGATAATTGTTCAACTCAAACTAATACGGTTACAATATCACAACCAAGTGCAGCTTTAGCGCTTGCAGCTTCTTCTAAAACTGATGTTACTTGTTTTGGGTTTAGTACAGGATCTGTAACTGCTGGTACAGTAACCAATAATGTTGGAACGGTTACTTATAATTGGAAAAATGCTTTGAATGTTTCGGTGGGAACTACGGCTTCTGTTTCGAACCTTCCGGCGGGAACTTATACTTTAACTGTTACTGATAATTGTTCGACTCAAACCAATTCAGTTATTATCGGACAACCTACTGCGGCTTTAGCCCTTGCGGCATCTTCAAAAACAGATGTTACTTGTTTTGGGTTTAGCACTGGATCTGTAACTGCGGGTGCGGTAACCAATAATGTTGGAACTGTTACTTATAATTGGAAAAACGCTTCAAACGTTTCGGTGGGAACTACGGCTTCTGTTTCGAATCTTCCGGCGGGAACTTATACTTTGACTGTTACTGATAATTGTTCAACTCAAACTAATTCAGTTATTATCGGACAACCAAGTGCGGCTTTAAGCGCTACAACAAGTCAAATTAATGTTGGTTGTGGTGGCGGTAATAACGGATCTGCTTCTGTGACTGTTTCCGGTGGAACTTTAGGATATACTTATTCTTGGGATACAACTCCTGTTCAAACCTCTGCAACTGCAACTGGGCTTGTTGCGGGAACTTATACAGTGACTATTAAAGATGCTAATCTTTGTACCATCTCTAAATCAGTAACTATTACTGATGGCGATGCTGTTAAACCAATTATAGATCCGTTGCCTTTGGCTTCCACAATTAATTGTCCTGCTTTACCGGTTTTTGCAACTGCAACTGCCACGGATAATAATGGTACTATTTCTTCATTAACTTATGATGATGTGGTTACTCAGGGTACTTGTGAGGGTTCATATATCACTACAAGAACATGGACTGCAGTAGATGCTTGCGGAAATATTTCTCTTCCTGTTAGTCAAGTTATTAATGTGCAGGACATTACTGCTCCAACATGGTCAACTGTTGTTTCTTCTTTAAATAAAACTATTGAATGCAGTGACGCAGCTGCTTTGACTTCCGCGCAAGCGTTATTCCCAATAGCTTCGGATTTATGTGATAGCGATGTTTCGGATATTGTAAAAGTAAGCGGTGCGTTTGTAGCTTCGGCGGATTGTTCGAATGCTGGAAGTTATACCAATACCTGGACAGTAAAAGACGATTGCGGAAATACTTCTGACTCTTTCACGCAAGTGATCACAATTCAGGATACTTCGGCTCCAACCTGGTCAACTGCTTTGGCTTCTTTAAATAAAACTATCGAATGTAGTGATGCGGCTGCTTTAACTTCCGCGCAAGCGTTATTCCCAATCGCTTCAGATTTATGCGACAGCGATGTTTCGGATATTGTAAAAGTAAGCGGTGCGTTTGTAGCTTCGGCAGATTGCTCGAATGCGGGAACGTATACCAATACATGGACAGTGAAGGACGATTGCGGAAATACTTCTGATACTTTCACGCAAGTGATTACTATTGAAGATACTTCGGCTCCAAGTTGGTCAACTGCTTTGGCTTCTTTAAATAAAACTATCGAATGTAGTAATGCGGCTGCTTTAACTTCCGCGCAAGCGTTATTCCCAATCGCTTCAGATTTATGCGACAGAGATGTTTCGGATATTGTTAAGGTTAGCGGTACGTTTGTGGCTTCGGCGGATTGTTCGAATGCGGGAACGTACACCAATACCTGGACACTAAAAGACGATTGCGGAAATACCTCTGATACTTTCACGCAAGTGATCACAATTCAGGATACTTCTGCTCCAACATGGTCAACTGTTGTTTCTTCTTTAAATAAAACTACTGAATGCAGTGATGCGGCGGCTTTAACTTCCGCGCAAGCGTTATTCCCAATAGCATCGGATTTATGCGACAGCGATGTTTCGGATATTGTAAAAGTAAGCGGTGCGTTTGTGGCTTCGGCAGATTGCTCGAATGCGGGAACGTATACCAATACATGGACAGTGAAGGACGATTGCGGAAATACTTCTGATACTTTCACGCAAGTGATCACTATTCAGGATACTACAAAACCAACATTTATTGGAGAACTTCCAACAGATATTACTGTTTCTTGCGACGCTGTTCCTGAACCTGCAAATGTTGAGGCTACGGATAATTGCAATGGTAATTTACCTATCGTTTTTACTGAAATTAAAAGTGATATTGTAAACGGTTGTTCTACTAATTATACTTTAACACGTACATGGACCACTAGCGATTGTGGCAAAAATACAGCTACTTATACTCAGATTATAACAGTGATAGATACAACTGCTCCTACTGGAACAGCTCCTGCTGATGTGGCTAATTTACAAACGATTGCTGATATTCCGGCTGGAAATCCTGGTGATATCAAAGATGCTGCTGATAATTGCAGTAGTACTGTAGATATTACTGTAAGTGATTCTAATAATGGTGGAAGTGGTTGCGACGGAAATGCTTATATCTTAACCAGAACCTATACTTTGACAGATTGTGCAGGTAATAAAACCGAATTGAAACAAACTTTTACTGTCGAAAATAAAGTTTCGGTTTCGGGAGTTGCTTCGAATGTAACTTGTCTTGGAGGAAAAGATGGTTTAATCTTGGTTACGAATACTCCGGGATCGACTGTTGTTATTAGAAATGAAAATAATGAGGTTGTTGGTAATACTAATTTACCGGCAGGAACTTACACGCTTACAGCAACATCATCTGTAAATAGCGGTAGCGAAACTTGTTCTGCAACTGCAACGGTTGTCATTTCTCAGCCAACTTATACGGTTAAAATATCCGGACAAATTATAAATAAAGACACAAACACACCAATTGCAAATGTGCCTGTTACTTTGGTTCCGCAAGGTACTACGACAGGTCCTATTTTATTGCGCATAACAGGTGCCGATGGTTTATATAATTTCTCAGGCATGGTTGCCGGAAGTTATTTGGTTCAGGTTCAGGATGCCAACTTGAATAGTGCACACCAATTATATCCTATAGATTCAAGTTTGTTCTTTACTACACTTGAAGATTGTAAAATTCAGGAACATAATTTTGAATACGGAAAATCGACACTACCGGTTTTAGGAGATTATGTTTGGTATGACACTAATGGTAACGGAGTTCAGGATGAATGGTATGATGCTAATAATGATGGCATTGTAACTAAAAATATTCCTGACGGAAACGGAGCAATTGATTACAGCCAATGGGAATGGATTGACCTTAATGGTGACGGAAGTTATGCAGGACCATCAAATGTGGGAGAATTAAATGCCGGTGGTTTTGGAAATGCTTTGAATGCTAATGTTATTATTGATGGCCCTAACGGATATCATCAAGAAGTAATTATAGGTATTGAAGGATTCTGGAGAGACCTACCTGCTACTGCAAATCCTTACGGAGATTACACTATAAAACTGGTAAAAGATGCTAATCTTGATGCTGTTGCTGCGAATTTGGGAGCTTCTGGTATGGTAAAAGTTCTTCCTTCTATCAATGATAAAAAAGTAACTAATAAAACCGGAAAATCACAATTACATACAGTTTGCAGTACTACAAGTGGTGCTAGCGGCTATATTGTGACAATAACACCTGAAGATTTGGTTCATTTGGATGCTGATTTTGGAGTGAATTGTAAAGTTTTCTCTGATATTGTTGCCAATGATGATTCGGCAGGACCAATTGCGGGAGTTAATCATATCACGCCAAATGTTTTAAATGTATTGCCTAATGATACTCTTGAAGGTGTAGTTGTAAAAGCATCTGATGTTATTATTACGACCGTTACTCTAAATGAATTTTTAAAACTAAACGCAGATGGATCTGTAGATGTTTTAGCAAATGCGCCAAGCGGTACTTTGACATTGGTATATCAAATTTGTGAGGCTGATCAGACTACAAACTGTGATACTGCAACTGTTACGATTACTATTGTCGATCCTGCTCCTCCTACTCCGGTTGTCGCCAATGATGATGTGTACACTAACATAGGCTGTAACACTTTCGGGTTAGTTGGTAATGTTTTGATCAATGACTTTAAAGGTCTCACACGTGCATCATTAGAACTGGTAAACTTTACATTATTGAATTCAAATAATAATGCTAAAACAGATCCAAACATCACTTTTGATGCTTTAGGAAATGTAACAGTATCCAGTTTAACTCCGGCGGGAACTTATACTTATAACTATCAAATTTGTGATAAACTTAGTGCCGATAATTGTGATACTGCTACTGTAACCATAACGGTTGTACCAAATGGTATTGTAAACATCTCAAGCCAGGCTTGTAATGATGATTCGACTCTTATTGATTTACTTTCTCTATTACCTGAAAACACACCTTTGACCGGAGTTTGGATAGATGCTAATAATAGTAATACGATACAAGGAAATACTTTTAATGCACTTGGTTTAGCCCTTGGCAATTACACATTTGAATATAAAATAACAGATCAAAATTGCCCTAGAAGCATTTTACTGAATATGGAAATTAATGATGATTGTAAAGTATTGGCCTGCGGAAACGTTGTGGTACACAATGCCTTCTCTCCTAATGGAGACGGAATAAATGACGTTTTCAGAATTGATAGTATTGATGATACAACTTGTTATCCTGAAAATAATGTAGAGATCTACAATCGTTGGGGAATATTAGTTTTTGAAACTGATAACTATAATAATACAACCAACGCATTTGATGGAATATCAAGAGGAAGAACCACCGTTAAGCAATCTGACGGATTACCAACCGGAACTTATTTCTACATTATTAATTACAAATCGTTAGATGGAAATAATGTACTTCAAAATAATAAGAAAGATGGGTATTTATATTTATCTAAATAAAATCGATAGTAATAATAATATAATAATATCTACTATGAGAGCAAAATTATATTTCTTCGTCATAATGTTTGTGGGAGTTGCCGGTTATGCACAGCAAGATGCCCAATATACGCAATACATGTATAATACGATCGCAATAAATCCGGCCTATGCAGGATCACGAGGCGCTTTAAGTATTTTCGGACTGTACCGCACCCAATGGGTCGGACTCGACGGAGCTCCTGAAACCAGCAGTTTTTCTGTTAACACTCCCATCAGCAACAGCAATTTAGGAGTTGGAGTTTCACTGGTTAATGATAAAATAGGACCAACTAATGAGAATAATCTTTCAGTTGATCTTTCCTATACGATACAAACTTCACCCGATTTCAAATTGTCTTTCGGGATCAAGGGAACGGCCAATTTGTTCAATCTGGATATAAACAAATTAAATCCGGAGAGTCAGGGAGATCCGCAGTTTCAGGATCTTGATAATAAGTTTTCGCCCAACGTGGGAGCCGGTGTTTACTGGCATTCTGATAAGGCTTATATCGGACTATCTGTTCCTAATTTTATCGAAACCAACCGTTACGATGATAATGACATAGCCATTTTTAAGGATAAAATTAATTATTATTTAATGGCAGGTTATGTATTTGATCTTGATAAGCTTGAATACATCAAATTCAAACCTGCTGTTCTGGGTAAAATGGTCGAAGGGGCACCGCTTCAGGTAGATGTATCGGCCAACTTTATGTTCATGGAAAAATTTGTGGTGGGTGTCGCCTATAGATGGAGCGCCTCACTAAGTGCCATGGTAGGTTTCCAGATCACTGACGGACTTTATTTAGGATACGGTTATGATCGTGAGACCACCAACCTGAACAATTATAATTCAGGATCACATGAAATATTCCTGCGTTATGAGTTCTTTAAAAACAACGGTAAAATGACAACCCCACGTTTCTTCTAAAAATAATCACTATGAAAAATTATATACTTCTCTGCTTAATAATAATCTGTTTTTCTTCCGAGAGTTATGCCCAGGATTCCAAGGTTGCTGCCGGAGATAAAAAATACGACAATTATGCCTATATCGATGCCATTAAAACCTATGAACGCGTAGCCGAAAAAGGATACAAATCTGAGGATATGTTCAGGAAACTGGGTAATTCCTATTACTTCAATTCTGATTTTGATGGCGCTGCTAAATGGTATGGCGAATTATTTGCCATGAATACTGCTGTTGAACCTGAATATTATTACAGGTATGCACAATCCTTAAAATCAACTGGACAAATAGATAAGGCCAATAAAATCCTTGGTGAGTTCAATGCTAAATTTAAAAATGACAACAGGGGAAAATTGTACAAGGAAGATGTCAATTATCTCGATGAGATCAAAGCCAATTCAGGACGTTATACAATTGAAGATGCAGGAATTAACTCCAAGTATTCAGATTACGGATCTTTTGTATACGACAACAAAATTTATTTCGCATCGGCACGTGATACCGGAAACTTCTCGCAACGCAAACACAAATGGACAAATGAATATTTTACCAATTTGTATTTTGCCGATGTAGATCCGGCAACGGGAAGCAGTGCCAAAGTCAATAAATTCAAAACTTCCATCAATACCAAATTTCATGAATCTTCTCCGGTTTTCACCAAAGACGGAAAAACGGTTTATTTTACCCGAAACAATTATGCAAACGGCAAAAAAGGAAAAGATGACAACAAAATTACATTAATCAAAATATACAAAGCCACACTGGACAATAACGGAAAATGGGGAAACATCACAGAACTTCCTTTTAACAGCGACAACTATAGTGTGGGACATCCTGCGCTGAGTCCGGATGAGAAAACTTTGTATTTTGCTTCAGATATGCCGGGGACCATTGGACAATCTGATATTTATAAAGTAAGTATTAACGGAGAAAGTTATGGCCCGCCACAAAACCTTGGTAATACGATTAACACCGAAGGCAAGGAAACCTTTCCGTTTGTGACAAACGAAAACGAAATCTACTTTGCCTCAGACGGACATCCCGGACTAGGCGGACTCGATGTATTTGTGGGCAATATAGAAGATAACGGAACCATCAGCAATATTCAGAATGTGGGTGCGGATATCAATTCCCCTAAAGATGATTTTGCCTATATCATTGATCCGGTTTCCAGACGTGGCTATTTCAGTTCCAATAAAGATGGCGGACAGGGATCTGATGATATTTATAAATTTCTGGAAACCCGAAAATTACAATGCGTTCAGACACTCGAAGGTATCATTACCGATCTGAATACAAATGCCGTTTTACCGGGAACAAAAGTGACTTTATATGAAGGAACAACTATTAAAAATAGTACTGTATCAGACGCAAACGGCTATTATACTTTTGCCGTTGAATGTGGAAAAACCTATAATGTAAGAGCTGAAAAAGAAGAATACACCACAAGGGAAGTCAGTGTAACCATTGGAAAACTAACAGGAAAAACAAGCCTTCCGATCGCACTGGAAAAATCAACCTGTAAAGTCACCATTGGCGATGACCTTGGAAAATGTTTTGGCATAAAAATGATTTATTTCGATCTGGATAAATCCAATATCAGAACCGAAGCGGCTTTGGATCTGGAGAAAATCCTGGATGTACTGAACAACAACCCAACGATGAAACTCGATATCCGTTCTCATACTGATAGCAGGGCTACACATCAGTACAACGAAGCCTTATCCAACCGCAGGGCCAAATCGACCATTGACTGGCTGGTTAAAAACGGTGTTGCCAAAAACCGATTAACCGGAAAAGGATATGGTGAAACACAAATGGTAAATGGATGTTCTGATGGGGTTAACTGTTCTGAAGAAGAACATCAAATGAACAGAAGAAGCGAATTTATTATTATGGGATTATAAAAATTAAATTCTAAGCCCGAAGCCTCGGAATAAAAAATCCAAATTCCAATACGTCTATTTGTATTGAAATTTGGATTTTTTTATTTGGGATTTTTCCAGTTGTTTATCTTTAAAAAAAGTCGTCGCAAATCAAAGATTTGCAACGACTACTAAAAACCAACCAGTCCAATAATATTTAAATTTTAGCGAAGATATTCGTATAGTATTTTTTTCCTGTTTTCGCATCAGTTGTTACTGATAAACCAAAATGAGTAAAATCGCCTACGATATTTTCTTTATGTCCGGGGCTGTCAAGCCACGCTCTTACTGCTGCTTCAGAAGTTTTGTAATTGTAAGCAACATTCTCACCTACTTTTTTAGCTCCTAAAACGCTAATAATATTGTTCGAACGCGAAGTAAAATCATTATGATCCACAACATTGTTGGCAATCATATAATTATTATGCTCTTCACATTTAAACGAAATATGATTTATTTTTTCTAATGCATTTAAACCAATACTTACCCTGTAATCGTTGATAAGTTTCATGGTTTCGATCTCTGAATCGTTATACGCGTAGTTCGTAATCAGAGTTTCGGTTGTAGTACTATTGTCTGTTCCCTCGGCACTATCTGCAGAGCATGAGTTCATTGCAATAGAAATTACAACGAACATCATGGCACACATCATCTTTTTCATAATCAATAGCAGTTAAAATTAAAGTAAATGTTGGGGCAAATTCCTTAAAATATATTTTAAAAATAAATTGTCTCGTTTTTCTTATTCAAACGTATTCAATTTATCGGCAAACTGCAAAAATAATCGATGAAATACATATTTATTTATTTATTAAATATAAAATTCTTACAAACTAAGAAGATAATCGCTCAATCTTCCAGGAATAATCAGATTGGCTTTGGTAACGTATTCTGTCATGTAGTCTATTAGGTCTTCCCTGCCAAAATTCAACCTCTAAAGGAGTTACTAAATATCCGCCCCAATTTTCAGGTCTTGGAATTGATTTTCCTTCAAATTCTGCTTCCAGTTTCTTTAAATTTTCTTCTAAAAAAGTTCTCGACGGAATCACTTCACTCTGATGTGAAACAATCGCGCCCAACTTACTTCCTTCAGGACGGGAATCAAAATAACCATCAGATATATTCTCAGAAGTTTTTTGTGCAATTCCTTTTATAATAACCTGACGTTCCATTTCCTGCCAAAAGAAAGACAAACAAACATGAGGATTTGCCTCAATTGCTTTTCCTTTTTCAGATTTATAATTGGTATAAAAAATGAAACCTTCCTCCGTGAATTTCTTTAATAAAACCACTCTCGATTTCGGAAAACCATCTAATCCAATCGTAGAAACTGTCATAGCATTCACTTCTCCGCTTCCGCCGAAATCTTCGACTTCATGAAACCATCTGTTAAAAAGATTAATGGGATCTTCGGGAATATTGGTTTCTAATAATTCACTCTTTTCGTAAGATTTTCTATAATTGCTTAAATCATTCATGGAAATATATTTTAGATTTCTGATTTTAGATTTTAGATTTTTTTGGATGGCCTAAAAACTAAGAATACTTATTTATTATTTTAGATTTCTGTCCCGAAGTCTCGGGATAGATTTTAAATCAAAACTTCAATCACATTTACTTAGAACCTTAGCAACTTAGCACCTCATAATCTTAGAATTCAAAACTTCTCCCGTCATCGCCTAAAAGTACGTTTGGGAAAATTTCTGCAGCTTCTTCTTTAAAACGTTCAATGCCATCATATCGTGTAGAATAATGACCTAAAACCAAATGTTTTGCATTGGCTTTAAGGGCAATTTTCGCTGCTTCTTTGGCTGTTGAATGCAATGTTTTCAGTGCCAAAGGAGCTTCTGATTCTAAAAAAGTAGATTCGTGATACAACACATCAACATCTTTTATAATCGGAATTATTGCTTCATGATAAACGGTATCGGAACAAAAAGCATAACTCATCGCGGGAATAGGATCGAAAGATAATTTCTCATTTTCAATTACTGTTCCGTCATCGAGTGTCACATCTCCCCCGCCCTTTATTTTTTGATAATAAGCGGTATGAATATCATATTGCTGAACAGCCTCAACATTCAGTTTTCTGTCTCCGGGTTTTTCCTGAAACAAAAATCCGTTCGTGTAAACGCGATGTTTCAGCGGAATGGTTTTTACGATAACCTTTGTATCTTCAAAAATAACTTCACTTTCTTTTGACTCTAATTCATGAAAAAACAAACTATAAGTCGTCCAGGATTCTGTCAGTTTCAATTGAAGAAGAATTAATTCTTTAATTCCTTTTGGTCCGTAAATGTGCAGATCAGTTGTTCTGCCCAAAAGTGAAAAAGTCGAAATAGTACCAATTAATCCGTAAAGATGATCTCCGTGCAAATGCGAAATAAAAATGTGATTAATCTTAGAGAATTTAATCTTGTTTTTACGCAATTGTACCTGAGTTCCTTCGCCACAATCAATTAAAAACAATTTGTTCTTAATTTCTAAAACCTGCGAAGTCGGGTTGGTAAGTGTTCTGGGAGTTGCGGCATAACAGCCAAGTATGGTTAATTTCATTTTAAATTTTAGATTGTTGATTTTAGATTCTTTTCGATTTTAGATTTTAGACTGTAGATTTTAGATTAAAAAAATTAGAATTAATCTGCAATCTAAAAATCAAAAGCCTAGATTCAGGCATTAAAAAATCTAAAATCTGATCCCGAAGCCTCGGGACTAAAATCTAAAATCCTAAGTCTCTTTCGATTTCTTCCATTTCGATAATATCGTGTGCTTCTAAAAGAGAAGGCACTACGGTTAGTTTATCTGAAACGGCATTAAAGTCAAGATCAGCAACTACAATTACAAACGACTTTTTAGCTTTTTTTTGCTGTTTTGCAAGTGGTAAAAAAAGCTTCACTTCTTTTTCAGTCAAACCTGAATCTGCTGATAAATCGATTATAATATTTTGTTTTTCAAAGGTTTTAAATTGCTGCGTTACTTTTTCCAGAAAAGCATTAAAATCTCCCTGTGTATTTTTAATTGTAACGGTATGTCCTTTTTGATCTACTTTCATCTTCTTATTTATAGGCGCTATTGTGAGAGCTAAGGTACAAATTTTTTAGTTTTTATTTTTTGTTTCATGTAGAAATGAGATTTTACCGCAAAGTTCGCTAAGATTTTTAACCAATAATGCGTCAGGAAAACACAAAGTTCGCAAAGCTGCTTCAACAAAGCTTTGTGGTGAAAATTTTGTTCCAAGTTTCAGGTTCAGGTTGTCAGGCTGAGCAAAGTCGAAGCCCTTTGCGCTTATCCTTCGACTTCGCTCAGGATGACATACGTATTGAAACAAAATTAAACTAAACCTATTGAATCTTAGACGCCAATAAATAAATCACTGCCATTCTAATCGCTACACCGTTTTCTACCTGATTCAGAATTACAGAATGATCAGAGTCTGCAACTTCAGAGGTAATCTCTACTCCTCTGTTGATTGGTCCGGGGTGCATGATCACGATTTCTTTTCCCAGAGAATCTAATAAAGGTTTGTCTACTCCGTATTGTTGTGCGTATTCACGTGTTGAAGGGAAGAAATTCACATCCATACGTTCGTTTTGTACACGAAGCATATTGGCAACGTCACACCATTCTAAGGCTTTACGCAAATTTGGTTCGACTGTAACTCCCAGTGATTCGATATATCTTGGGATTAATGTTTTTGGTCCGCAAACTTTTACTTCGGCACCTTGCATTTGCAAAGCATATATATTGGATAAGGCTACTCTCGAATGCAGAATATCACCTACAATAACTACTTTTTTACCGGCTACATCTCCCAGTTTTTCTCTGATCGAATAACTATCAAGCAAAGCCTGCGTAGGATGTTCGTGTGCACCGTCTCCAGCATTTACGATACTGGCTTTGACATTTTTGGATAAAAAATAAGCCGCTCCGGGATTGGAGTGGCGCATTACAACCATGTCTACTTTCATGGAAAGGATATTATTTACAGTATCGATCAGGGTTTCTCCTTTTTTAACCGAAGACTGAGCTGCCGAAAAACTGATAACATCAGCAGATAATCGTTTTTGAGCCAACTCGAACGAAAGTTTTGTTCTGGTACTATTTTCGAAGAAAATATTGGCAATGGTAATATCTCGTAATGAAGGAACTTTTTTAATAGGTCTGTTAATGACTTCTTTAAAATGATCGGCAGTTTCAAAAATCAGGTTAATATCATTCTCGTTGATGTATTTTATTCCTAATAAATGATTTACGCTTAATTCTTTCATTTTTATTTCTTTAATATTTATTTGTCAAATTCATGAATTTCTGAAAATATTCAGTTCTTCAATGCTTATTTAAGGAGCAGCAACTCTATTGAACCATTCTGTCTACCACTTCACTGTAATCCTGGAGATCTCTTGCGTCTTCATCAAAAATCTTTTGCCATCTGAAACCCGGAATTTCAATTTTAGTTCTTGCAGAGCCATCCCATTTTATTTTAAAATCGTTGTTTATTAAAACTTCGGCAACTCTTTTTCCTACTTCTATCGTCGTTGCATCATCAGAATTATCTACTTTCTGAAAAGCGATAAACAAACTTGGATTTTCAACAGCGATTGCTCTTGCTAAATCTTGTTCGTGATAAAAACAATAACCATCAGACTCTATTTCGTTTTCCTGCAATTCTCTTTCAACTTCAACCACTTCATATTCACCATCTGTTGTGGTGTAACCTGCATTATGAAGTGCCAAAATATTCTCGTCACACAATTCATCAAACGCATTTATTAGCCTTTCAGTATCTGTTGGACTTTCCCATTGTTTACTTTCTGACAGTAACTTTTGGTATTCTTCTCTTATTTTATCAAAAGCCCACTCTTCTGAGATTTCATCTGCAAATTCGTTGTCTTCAATTTCTTCTATAATGTTCTCCTGAATCTCATCGAGAGAAAGAAATCCCATTCTGACCTGATTAAAAATTGATTCATAAATAAACGCTTCATTCTCTGTCATATTTTTTTGTTTAATCGTTTATTTGTTGGTTTGTTCATTTGTTTAAGCGTTTATTTGCTATACCGGTAATCGTTTCTTTCCGATTAAACGATTAAACAAATTACCGATTAAACTTTTAATTCGTTATCAGATAAACAGCGTCCTCGCCTTCATTTTCTTTCCAGCTTACTTTTACTTTTTCGTCATTTATAGCATCAACCTGACGACCACGATAATCGGGCTGAATAGGTAAATTACGGCTAAAACGTCTGTCGATTAACACTAATAATTCGATTTCTGAAGGTCTCCCAAAAGACTGAATTGCGGTCAAGGCAGAACGAATGCTTCGTCCGGTAAACAATACATCATCGATAAAAATGACTTTCTTGTTTTCGACTATAAAATTTATTTGTGTTTTATTGGCTTCCAGCGGTTTATCAGTACGACGAAAATCATCTCTAAAAAAAGTGATGTCCAGATAGCCCAAAGAAATCTCCGGAACCTGATATTCGTTTTCTAATATTTGTTTTAAACGTTCAGCTAAAAAAACGCCTCTTGGCTGAATCCCAACTAAAATAGTATCCGAGAAATCAAGGTGTTTTTCGATTAACTGACAAGCCAAACGATGGAGTATGATAGTAACTTCTTTTGAATTAAGTAATACTTTTTGGCTCATAATTAAGTGTAATGTTTGGTTGGGCAAATATACGAAATCAGAATTTATTTGTTGGGGTGTTGAGTGGGGAAATATTTTTTTATTGATTACTAGTTGGAAATTATACTTACAAACAATTCCCATATTCCAATATTGAAATAAAATTTATACTTTAGCTAATTAGAGAATAAATATATAATATTCACAATCAATGTAGAATTTATTAAAAACGACTGATATAAAATAAGTCGTTATTTGAAATTCATCCTATAATTCAATAAAATGAAAAAAATCAAATTTTTAATCATTAGTTTTTTGCTCTTTATATTATTAATAGGTTTTTTACTTTTTTTCACATGCTGGTCAGATAGTACTAAATCTTTAATAAGTCAATATGCAGGAATAATTGTCACTGGAATTGGTTTTATAATTGCCATTTATCAATTACGCTTATCTACAAATCAGTACTTCGAAGATTTAGAAAAGAAAAAAAAAGATTATTTAGATCTAACAATTGATATAAAATCTATAGATACGTTTCATTCTGTAAAAACTCAAGTAGTAAATAAATCTGGCGAAGATAAAGAAATTGATTATTCTTTTTTACTTATAACTAAACAAGATGAAAATATTATTGAAAAAACGCAATCTATCCTTCAATACCTAGATCTTAATTTAAAGATTACTTGTACTAACAATTTCAACTACTTTAAAAATTATATACCAGAACCATTATTTATTAATAATTCTATTGGGATTGTTCCAATGGAGTTTTATTTTAGTGAAAATATTGCTATTGGAAATGAAAATCCTAGTTACACATACTCTTTTAATAATGACAAGATAAAATTACAAGAAGGAATATATTCTGTTAGATTTTTTATTTTTCCAAAAGAAGGCTATCATAGAAGCACAGTAGATAGTTTAATTATTAAATAAACTTATCCACTTAAAATAATCATAGTTAAATAGAACTGATCAGATATACCGACCTGAGATTCTTTACACTCCTAAAGCTTATAGTTTTATCGATCTTATAAGAACATATTACTTTATTAGAGTAAATAACACATAAAAAAGAATGATAAATCCTGATTTTAGCAAAAACACTATTGATACATTAGCAAAAAGAGCAGCTTATAAATGTTCAAATCCTGATTGCAGAGTGCTTACTATTGGTCCAAATTCTAATCCTGAGAAATCAACAAAAATAGGAGAAGCAGCCCACATCTACGGAGCAAGGATTGGCTCTAAAAGATATATCCATAAAATGACAGATCTTGCAAGAGCAGAAATTACCAATTCAATCTGGTTATGTAGAAATTGTCATAAACTAATTGACACGGACGAACATAAATATTCTGCCAACATTTTATTCGCTTGGAGAGAAAAACATGAAGGATATATCGCTTCTTCTTTAGGAAATAGCACTGACCTGATATTATACGAAGAACAAAATTCTACCCTTATAGATTTTAACAATTACTCCCCAATCATCAAACGAATTATAATTGACAAACCTGACGGATGGGAATTTAGATTAACAGCTGAACTCATGAGATTTTTAAATGATCCTCTTTTTAGAAAACTTAAGGATTTAAAAAAGGGATTGTATTTAAAACCATTAGAAAATATTGATGCCGACCAAGCATTCAATTGGATTCAAGAAAGACTAGTTGAGCTAACAAAAATTTCAACTCCTGCTGTCGGATTGCTAGACAGCCTAACTAAAAGTTGGGGGAGACCTGGAGAAACCGGAGATCTGAAAGAAATTCATCACGTTACTAAACTCATTAAAGAATATTTAGAACATGTTATAGCATTTGAAGAAAGAATTCTATTTGTAAATGTTCCTAAAGAATATGAAAAAGCTGTTCATTTACTTCAAAATCTGATTGGTTCACAGGCTGAGAAATTATCAATTATTCCTTTAGAACTAGATGCTATTGTTTCAATTATCCAAAATCCTCAAAAAGAAAATAACATTCCTCCAATAATTAAAAAGGAAATCATTTTTGAGATACCAGATTCTTGGCAAAAAGAATTTAATAATGAGATCACTAAATTAAGAAGAAATTCAAATTTCACTAATACAAAGAGTTCTACTGGTTGTCTCGTAGCTTTAATAATGATAATAGCATTTATAATTTATATCTTTTAACTTAAAATCATGAAAGTAAAAGTAATAGGAATCCCAGTCCAAGACCAGGAAAAGGCATTACAATTTTATACTACAAAATTGGGTTTTATAAAAAAAACATGATGTGCCTTTAGGCGAAGGTAACAGATGGTTAACGGTAGTTTCTAAAGACGAACCAGATGGCGTTGAAGTTTTATTAGAACCATCACCCAATCATTTTGAACCAGCAAAAACATATCAAAAAGCATTATTTGAAGCCGGAATTCCGTACACGCAATTTAATGTAGATAATCTCCAGGAAGAATTTGAACGTCTTGTACATCTTGGCGTAGAATTTAGCATGAAACCAACTGAAATGGGAAATGTGAAAATTGTCATTTTGGATGATACTTGCGGGAATAAAATTCAGTTGATTGAAATGTTATCGTAATATTCCGTTACACTATTTACATTAAAAATGCCAGTCCCAGAGGGACGTTATATTTATAGCAATTTATATAACGTTTCATAAGAACCCGCCGCAGCGGGTGGCATATGCTCGCAATCAAAAAAGATATCGCTCCGCTGGAGCTTTTGCCAATCGAACGCATTAATTAGCTATAAACATGACGCTCCGTTGAAGCTTTTCTCTACAAGGGATAGTAATTTTCATTATCAAAAAACATTTGCAAAAAAAAGATCAATCTGATTTTGTAATTTTAAAATTTCGTAGGAATGATTTATATTGTAGCAACGTAACGAGGCTTCGGGATTAATTTTTTGTATAATGGTTATCATTCTTTTTGACCGGATTAAAATCCAGCCCTACAATATGGGTCGAGCCTACGGCTCTTTTTTGAATATCTTGATATTTTTTGAATCAATTAGACCTATTTTTTTGTTGTTCAAATGATAGTATTTGAAATAAAATTAACTTCAATGATTAATAATTACTACTTTTGATAGTATCAAATGATAGTATCAAAATGAAACCTCCATACGAAATAACTCCCGAAATATTAAAATTAATCGTTTCTGTCTCTGAGAAAATCGGAGAAGTAAACGCAAAATATTTAGTTAAGCAAAACCCAACATTAAGAAAACAAAATAAGATAAAGACAATTCATTCTTCGTTAAGTATTGAAGGAAACACATTGTCTGAGGAACAAATTACTGCAATTCTTGAAAACAAGAGAGTTGTGGGACCTCAAAAAGATATCATTGAAGTCTTAAATGCTTTAGAGGTATATGATAACTTAAGTTCCTTAAAATACCAGTCGGAAAAAGATTTTTTGAAAGCTCATAAATTGTTAATGAAAAATCTAATTGAAGATCCTGGAACTTACAGAAAAAAAGGAGTTGGAATTGTAAAAGGCGCAAAAGTAGAACATATTGCACCGCCCGATCAAAACGTTCCTTTTTTGATGAAGGATTTATTCGAATATTTAAAAGATAAATCTGAAATCTCCTTAATAAAAAGTTGTGTATTTCATTACGAAATGGAATTCATTCATCCTTTTATGGACGGAAATGGAAGAATGGGAAGACTATGGCAAACCCTGATTTTGATGAGCGAATATAAATTATTTGAATTCCTGCCTTTCGAGACGTTAATTTCAAAAAATCAGGAAGAATATTATAAGATTTTATCGGTTTGTGACAAAGAAGGAAAATCAACTCATTTTATTTCCTATATGCTACAAATAATAGACACTTCGCTTTCGTCGTTGCTTGAAAATTCTACAAAAAAATTAAATGAAACTGAACGGTTAGAATTATTTATAGAAAACGTAAAAGAAGAATTCACTAGAAAAGATTATATGAAATATTTTAGTGATTTGTCATCTGCAACAGCCAGCAGAGATTTAAGGACAGGTGTAGAAAACCAAATTATTGAGAAAAGTGGCGATAAAAAAACAACAGTATACATCAAAAAATAATAAACTATTAATAGGTACGTGATCTAACAAAAAAAGACTATAACTATATCTAATCTCCAAATCATAGAACTTTCCCGCAAAATTATATAACACGTTTTTTTGTTGTTTGAAGTAATTTTAATCTAACGATAATTAGAATACAAAATTCTTTTTAAAACACTAAAAACAGCAAAATCATGCAAAAGAACATTACACGTTTGTTAATGGTATTCGTAATACTATTTTCATTTACAAGTTGCGAAGTTATTGGAGACATTTTTAAAGCCGGAATGGGATTCGGGATTTTTATCGTCATCTTTATTGTTGCGATAATCATCTTTATATTCGCTAAACTTTTTGGTGGTAAGAAATAAACATAAAAAAATCCCGATCATTTTACTGATCGGGATTTCTTTTTTATATAAAACTATGTTTTATTTCGCGTACATTTTTGTTCTTAATTCCTGAACTTTTTCGTCATCAAGGTATTCATCAAATGTCATATAACGGTCGATTGCTCCGTTTGGCGTAAGCTCCACTACTCTATTACCAACTGTTTGTGCAAACTCGTGGTCATGTGTAGTAAAAATTACAGATCCTTTGAAGTTTTTTAGCGAGTTGTTGAAAGCTGTAATCGACTCTAGATCTAAGTGATTCGTTGGCTCATCAAGCATTAGGATATTCGCTCTTTCCATCATCATTCTCGAAAGCATACAACGTACTTTTTCTCCTCCTGATAATACGCGGCTTGTTTTTAAAGCTTCTTCTCCAGAGAAAATCATTTTCCCTAAGAATCCTCTAATAAATACCTCATCGCGCTCTTCTTCTGTTTTTGCGTATTGACGTAACCAGTCTACCAATGTCAAATCGTTTTCAAAGAATGAATGATTTTCTGCCGGTAAATAAGCCTGATTGGTTGTAATTCCCCAATCGAAAGTTCCTGCATCTGCTTTTTGCTGATTGTTCAAAATTTCATAGAATGCTGTTGTAGCACGTGAATCTTTTGAAAAAAGAACGATTTTATCGCCTTTTGCCATATTCAAATCTACACCTTTAAACAAAAGATCTCCATCTACAGAAGCTTCTAAATTTTCTACATTCAATATCTGATCTCCAGCTTCACGATCCTGATCAAAAATAATCGCCGGATAACGACGGCTTGAAGGTTTGATATCTGAAATATTCAGTTTAGAAATCATTTTTTTACGAGAAGTTGCTTGTTTCGATTTGGCAACGTTCGCACTAAAACGACGAATAAATTCTTCTAATTCCTGTTTCTTTTCTTCGGCTTTTTTGTTTTGCTGTGCACGTTGTTTTGCCGCTAATTGGCTAGACTCGTACCAGAAAGTATAGTTTCCTGAATAATGATTGATTTTTCCAAAATCGATATCAGAAATATGTGTACAAACCGAATCTAAAAAGTGACGGTCGTGAGATACTACGATTACTGTATTTTCATAATTGGCTAAGAAATTTTCTAACCAAGAGATGGTTTCAAAATCCAAATCGTTGGTAGGCTCATCCATAATAAGCAAATCAGGATTTCCAAAAAGTGCTTGCGCCAAAAGCACACGAACTTTAATTTTTCCCTCAAGATCTCCCATTAAAGTATAATGATGCTCTTCGTTGATTCCTAAGTTAGACAACATCGATGCGGCATCAGAATCTGCGTTCCAACCGTTCATTTCTTCGAACTGAACCTGAAGTTCTCCAATTCTGTCTGCGTTTTTATCGTTGTAATCTAAATAAAGTTCATCCATTTCTTTTTTAACAGCGTACAAAACTTTATTTCCCATCAAAACAGTTTCCAAAACCGTATGCTCGTCGAACATGTTGTGATTTTGGTTTAAAACCGACATACGTTTTCCCGGTTCTAAATGAATGTGGCCAGAAGTTGGATCGATATCGCCCGAAATGATTTTTAGAAAAGTAGATTTTCCAGCACCATTGGCTCCAATAACTCCATAAATATTTCCGTGTGTGAATGTGGTATTTACTTCGTCAAACAAAATTCGTTTGCCAAATTGAACTGATAAATTATTGACTGTTAACATGAATGTCTTTTTAATTAATTTGGTGCAAAAGTACGAAAAAGGTTCTAAGTTGCAAAGGTGCTAAGGTTCTAAGTTTTTTTTATTGTAGAGGTTGTTTTTTCTACCATATAATTTATATAAGTACATTTAAACTATATTTATAGACTTCACGCTATCAAAACTGCTATACTTTATTCGCTTTTATATAAATAAGTTAAACTTATATTTTCTTATATAACTTAAATGGTTTAAAATTACAATTTTGCTTATCTTCACTTTTTATTAAAATTATGCAGGCTCCTATTTTATTATATCAAACTTCTCAATCTAATATAGAAGTTGAAGTAACTTATCTTGACGAAAGTTTTTGGCTCTCACAAAAGGCAATGGCTCAGTTGTTTGGAATTGAATCACATACGATAACATATCATTTAGGAAAAATATTTCAATCTAAAGAATTAGACAAAGATTCAGTTACTCGAAAAATTCGAGCAACTGCTTTGGATGGCAAAAATTATAATACTTTATTTTATAATCTCGATGCAATTATTGCGGTTGGTTACAGAGTAAATTCTAGCCAAGCTACACAATTTAGAATTTGGGCAACTAAAACACTAAAGGAATTCATCATCAAAGGATTTGTTCTAAATGATGAAATGCTTAAAAATGGAAAAGCTTTTGGTAAAGATTATTTTGAAGGATTACTGGAGCGTATTAGAGAAATTCGTTCCTCTGAAAGACGATTTTATCAAAAAATAACTGACATATATTCTCTTTCAGCAAATTATGAAAAAGAAAGTGCCGAAACTAAAACATTTTTTGCAACGGTACAAAATAAACTACATTGGGCTATAACCGGAAAAACTGCTGCTGAAATTATTTATACAGAAGCTGACGCTACTAAAATTTACATGGGACTTTCGACATGGAAAGATGCTCCCGACGGAAAAATTCAGAAAAGTGATGTAAGTGTTGCTAAAAATTATTTAAACGACGCACATCTTCAAGAGCTTAACCGAATTGTTTCTGCTTATTTAGATTTGGCTGAGAATTATGCAAAAAGACAAATAATTATGCAAATGGAAGACTGGAGTGTTTTCCTGAACAACTTTCTACAACTTTCAAGTTATCCAATTCTAAATGATAAGGGCAAAATTTCTCACTTAGAAGCTAAAATCAAAGCTGAAATGGAATTTAATAAATATAGAATTATTCAGGACAGGGAGTATTTGTCTGACTTTGATAAAGAGGTAATAAAGTTAAACAAGAAATAATTATTGCTTTCTTTCTCAAAAAATTTCACCATATAAGTTATATAAGTTCATTTAAACAAAAACTTACTAACCTAAAAAAGATGAAAAACTTTGCGTCTTTGTGACTTTGCGTGCAAATTTCACTAAACTTATAATACCTTATATCACTTATATGGTTTAACCCCAACTACAATTTACTTTCTTTCTCCAAAGCCACTTCTAAACTCTCAAAATTAGGCAGTACTTTTGCGATCATACCGTCTTTGTTCAGAATAAAATGTGTTGGGAATGAATTGAGCTGCAGAGCTTCATTCATATATACTTTCAGGTTTGGAACTACCGAATATTTTAAAGGTCGTTTCGTTAAAAAAGCCTTTAATTTTTCCGGTGAATCTTCGGCGAGACTTATAAACAGGATATCTTTTCGGTCTTTGTATTCGTCTGCTAGTTTATTTACCTGAGGAAATTCTTTGATGCAGGGCGTACAGTGAATGTACCAGCATTTTATGACAATTATTTTCCCTTTCATGGATTCATTTGTTATCAGATTCCCGTTTAAATCTTTGAAAGAGAATTTTGGAAAGGGAGTTCCTTCCATTTCGAAATTTTTGTGGGCATCGAAACCAATTTGATTGATGGTGGCTTTTATACTGGTATCTGAATTGGGCTGAATTTGGAATAGCTGATAATAATATTTTGAATCTTCTGATTTTAATCGGATTGGGATGAAGTTTTCGTTTGCCAATTGATTTAGGAAGGATTCTTTTGAAATTTCTTTTGAATTTGAATCTAATGCTATAAAATCTCTCGAAAGTATGATATTTTTGCTTTGGTACGCAGACCACTCTGTATATGTTTTTTGAATTTGAATTGGGTCTACTTCAGGGGTTTCGTATTTGCTTTGAGCAAAAGAAACATTGAAAATCAGAAATAAAAGAATAAGGTTAATTGATTTTTGCATGGAATTTTTAAGATACAATTGGGTTTCAAAAGTAAAAAATTAATCTTAAACATTTTTGATTAGATTTGCCTATATTCGCTAAAAATTCTGACTAAAAATGACATTCCCCTTTCAATTTGAAATCTTTGAAAAAACATTTTACTGGCATTTTATATTTGAAACTTTGGCTTTTTTTGTTGGCATCAGAATCTATTATTTTCTAAAAAAAAGAATTCAGGATCCCATATCAGACACGAATCGTTTGATCATTATGATTGGTGCCATGATTGGAGCCTTAATAGGTTCAAGAGTAATTGCTTTACTCGAAAATCCATCACAAATTGCTCATCAGACTTTTTTAAGTTTATATCAAAATAAAACTGTGGCCGGAGGATTTTTAGGAGGATTATTGGGTGTTGAATTAATTAAAAAATGCATTGGTGTAAAAATTGCTTCGGGAGATTTATATGTAATCCCAATTATCGTGGCATTATTTATTGGCCGAATTGGCTGTTTTTCAATGGGAATTGCTGAACCTACCTTTGGTAACGAAACGACATTTTTTACTGGAATGAATTTAGGTGACGGATTAAAAAGACATCCGATTGCTTTATACGAAATGGTATTTATGATTTTGCTTTTTATTTTTTTTGAAAAGATAAAAACTAAAAACCTGATTAATGGTGACCGATTTAAGCTTTTTATGGTTTTATATTTCCTCTTTCGATTTTTAGTCGAATTCATAAAACCTTACGAACCTTTATTTCTTCATTTAAGCAGTATTCAATGGAGTTCTATATTTATTTTTGGATATTACTGGAAGTTTCTTTGCCGAATATTTGCCTTTAAAAACAATTAAAATTTTAATTTACCATATAAAATTAATTTGATGAAAACGCGCGATTATATATTTTACGATTATACCAAAAGTTTGTGCCACCATTGTCTGGCTCTTGTAGATACTAAAATTGTATTTCAGGATGACAAAGTCTGGATGCTGAAACATTGTAAAACGCATGGCGAAATGAAATCTATGATTGCTGATGATGTCAACTATTATAAGCAGCTTCGTAATTACAACAAGCAATCTGAAATGCCATTAAAATTCAATACAAAAGTGCATTACGGATGTCCTTATGATTGTGGATTATGTACCGATCATGAACAACATTCTTGTTTAACAATTGTAGAAGTTACAGACCGATGCAATCTCGCCTGCCCTACTTGTTATGCAAGTTCGGCTCCTAATTATGGCAGGCATCGAACTTTAGAGGAAATCGAAAAAATGTTTGATACGGTTGTGGCAAACGAAGGAGAACCGGATGTGGTTCAGATTTCGGGAGGAGAACCAACTGTGCATCCGGAATTTTTTAAAATTTTAGATATTGCCAAAAGCAAGCCTATTAAACATTTAATGCTAAATACAAATGGTATTCGTATTGCAAAAGACATCAATTTTGTAGAAAAACTGGCTACTTATATGCCTGATTTCGAAATCTATCTTCAGTTTGATAGTTTTAAACCTGAAGTCTTGGAAAAATTAAGAGGTGAGGATTTAACAGAAGTTCGCAAAAAAGCAATCGAACATTTGAATCAATTTAATATTTCAACCACATTAGTAATCACACTTCAAAAAGGAGAAAACGATGATGAAATTGGTCAGATAATCGAGTATGCATTACAACAAAAATGTGTGCGCGGCGTTACTTTTCAGCCTACACAAGTTGCAGGACGAAATGACAATTATGATGATATTTCAGGAAGAATAACATTGACCGAAGTGCGTAGAAAAATCTATGAACAATATCCTGTTTTTACTCCACAAGATTTAATTCCGGTTCCCTGTAATCCAGATGCTTTGTGCATGGCGTATGCGCTAAAAATTGACGGAGAAGTATTTCCTATGACACATTTGATCAATCCTGAAGATTTGCTGAATAACTCAAAAAATACTATAGTTTTTGAGCACGACGAAAAACTAAAAACACATATGCTCAATTTATTTAGTACGGGAATATCTGTAGATTGTGCCGAAGGTGAATTTAGTGAACTGATGTGCTGTTTACCAAGAGTACAATCTGACACACTGAATTACAATAATTTATTCCGTATTCTTATTATGAATTTTATGGATGCTCATGATTTTGATGTTAGGGCAGTTAAAAAATCATGTGTGCATATTGTCAGTGATAAAATGAAAATTATTCCGTTTGAAACTATGAATTTATTTTACAGGGATAATAAAATTGAAAAAATAAGAGAAAAATTAAATGTTTAATACAACTTTTTAAAATATGGAAGGTTTAATGTTTTTTGGTTTCATTCTGGTAATGATGTTTTTAATTGGCTTTTTTGGTTTAATTTTCGCCAAAGACAATAAAAAACTTTACTTAAGACTATTGTTAATTCCAATAATTATTGCTGTGATAGGTTTTGGAACCTGTGTAGTAATCGTGAGCAATCTTTAACTTTTTTGAGTTAAAAAATAAAAATCAGCGGAGTTGCTTTTGCTTTTAATGGCTCACGGATGACACAGATTCGCTATGCGAAAACGCGGATTATGCGGATTTTTTATTCTCATTTTTGTCATCCTGACGCAGGAAGGATCACACTAGTTGATCGATAAAGATTGGCGAATTTCTACGCGGAGTTTCTAGTGTGATCCTTCCTTCGTCAGGATGACAATATTGGGGTTACTTTGCTTTTAATGGCACGCGGATGACACGGATTCGCTATGCGAAAACACGGATTATGCGGATTTTTATTCTCATTTTTGTCAATCCTGACGAAAGAAGGATCACACTAGTTGATCGACAAAGATTGGCGAATTTCTATGCGGAATTTCTAATGTGATCCTTCCTTCGTCAGGATGACAATACTGGGGTTACTTTGTGTTAAAAATGATACTCTAATACATAATTTGAAAATATAATTTCTTATTAAAACAAATGCCCTAGCCCTGATAGAAGCGGTATCCTTTTATTTTTTTCCTTTAAAAAAATAAAAGATACAAGTGAATAGCAGGAAATAGCTCCTAAAAAAAATCACTATTAATTTTACTTCACTTTAAAGCATAAAAAAACCTGACAATATAATTGCCAGGTTCATAATGCTCGCCTCCGGGTGAAAACCAAATAACAAATCACCTAAATTTGATGCATTTATTCGAAATAAAAACTAGATTAAAAAATAAATAACCAAACTCAATTTTAACCGTCCTAATTTTTTTATTTCTAAATTTTCATTCATTTAATTAATTTAAAAAGTTCATTACTTTCAGTGATTTTTTGTGTCCTGCTCTGTCTGTTACGATCACTACAAATATTTGTTTTGTTGAGAAACTGTAATTTTGAAGCAGTATTTCTTTATTATTCTGAATGTTTTTATGACTCACCAATAATTGTCCAATGGTATTGAAAACCTCTACCTGAGCGATATCCTGGGTTTCATTTGTAACTGATAATGCATCGTTTTTGAAATAAGCCACGGTTGTGTTATTTGCTTCGATGGTATCTACTGACAGTTTTTTTGCTGTTGACTGCGATGCAAAATACGCGGCATAGGCTTTAGATAATTCAGATGAATTACCACAAGAAGATGCGTCCCAATTTACAGACCAGGTCATTAAACCTCGCAAAGAAGGATAAGGTCCGCCTGGCTGCATAGTGTATGTTCTTCCTGAAAACGTGGTTCCGTTTCTTAAATAATCCATAGCATTAATTCCTTCTGCAGGCGTTAAATAACCGCTGCCTGCTGCACTTGGACAAGCTGGTAATGCAATAAGAACTTTTGAGGCCGGTAAACCATCAAAACGCATTCCTGTCGTACCAATATTATACCCTTTTATGACCATATCGGTTAGGGCTGTTACCATGTTTGCTTTCTTAGCAGAACCATAATATTGACCATCTAATCCGTTTTCTCCTCCTGTATTATACAATTGTACCGCTAACAAATCTAATTCATTACGTAAGTTTTGAATGATTGGCAAGAAAGAACCAAAAGTATCTGTGTAGGTAGAATATCCTCCTTGTACGTATTGGGTTTCCGGAGCTGCAGTTAATAGAAATCCAGGACCATAGTACGCTTTTAATTCTTTGAAAGCATCTACTACGTTTTTTAATCTAGGATAAGCAGAAATACCCGCATACGAAATATCTCTTAAACCTCCTGCATTAAAATTCATCGATCCGCCTTCAAAATCAATATCGACTCCATCAAATTGATACTCATCGATAATGGCCTTTAGACCATTAACAAAAATATTCTTTTGAGTTACATTGTCTAAAACAACATGACCATTTTGACCTCCAATAGAGACAATAACAGGAACGCCGCTATCTCTTAGGGATTTTATATCGTTTTTCAACAATTGTTTATTGAAAACACCATTTGTCAAATATCGGGTGTCATTTGTAGTTAACACTGGTGTATAACCATCGCGATTAACGGTTTCTACAAAAGAATAATCGACTACATTAAATTTACTTCCCACCATTTGAGAGAAGTATAAAAACGGAGCACCAGCATTTTCCCACGAATGTGCGTATCCTAAAATAATTTTGGATGGAAGTGGGATAAATCTATTCGTGCTCACCGGAGCAATTTTTATTGTATTGTTTAATGTAGTTACAGCAGCTTTATTATCTGTTGCTTTGATTACAACCGGATAATCCTGATAAGCAGATGGTGTAAAATTATACGTATAGGTATTATTTGTACCTGCTGTCATGTTGAATGTACCTCCATTTATTGTAATAGTAACACCTGAAACCGATCCGTCACTATCTACAGCTGTAACTGAAATTGGTACAACCTGAAAAGAACTTTGGTTTACAGTACCCGATGGTGAATTCCAAGTAATTACAGGCAATGAATTAGGACAAGTTGATCCTGAACATTGTAAAGAGAATGCTTTAGTGTTTTCGGCTGTTGTACCACTTGAAGAGGTTACTGTTGCTTTCAACGTATAATTTTTGTTGAAATCTGCTGCAACCGGTGTCCAGTTTGCCACATATTCTGTTCCTGAAAGTGTTGCTGTAATATTTTGTCCGTTGATATTGAATACTACTGACGAAATAGTTAAAGTAGCATCTACACTTGCAGTTGCTTTAAGCTGAATTGCAGTTCCCGGAGCAATGGCTACAGTTGCCAATGACGGACTTGTAATAGTTACCTGAGGTGGCGTAATTGTAACTGTATTGGTATTGAAGTTGTAAACCTGAGGCGTTGTTGGCATCGCAAAATTTACCAGATTATTAGGGAAATATGCGGTATTATTGTTCTCCCAACCATTCAGTTTTAAACTTAAAACTTGTGTATAACCTGCTGTAACTGTATTATCAAAAGTATAATTTCCTGATGCATCTGTTGTTGCAAGGACACTTTTCCAGTTATGCGTATTATCTGTCCAGGGCACTACTAATTCTACTTTAGCTCCTGCAACAGGAGTTGTCCCATTTTTAACAGTTCCGCTAATTAAGTTAGTACTTACAAGTGCTGCTCTTGCAGTAGAACCTGTACTGAAGTTGTAAACTGTTGGGTTTGCAGGAACGGCAAAATTGGCCAGATTATTAGGTAGGTAAACTACTTCTCCGTTTTCCCAAGTGTTTAATTTTAAACTTGTAATTGTGGTATATCCTGCTACAACTGCATTGTCAAAACTATATTTTCCCTGAGCATCTGTGGTGGCGATAACACTTTTCCAGGGATGTGTATTATCTGTCCATGGTAAAAGTATTTCTACTTTGGCACCAGAAACAAAATTTGCTCCGTTTTTAACCGTTCCGCTAATTTTACCTGAAGGAGTTACAATAACATCCTGAGCATAGTTTAGTGTTTTATTGGCCACTAAATTGGTGTAAACTGTTGAAGCCGGTGTAAACGTTTGCCCTGTTAAAGCTGCTGTTACGGTATAATTTCCTCCAGAAGGCAAACTAAGCGAATAAGCACCACTTGTATTTGTAACTGCTGTGAAATTTCCGGTTGTAGAAGTGGCTGTAACTGTTACGCCCGAAACCGGAGTGGTATTGTTTACAACAGTTCCGCTTACGGTATAATTAACAATTGGTGCTCCCTGAATAAAATTCAAAGTTTTGTTTGCATCAATTGCATTATAAACTGTAGAAGCTGGTGTGTATGAGAATCCTGATTTTGCAGCTGTAACTGTAAAATTAAGTCCCGCTGTTAAACCCGCAACGCTGTAAACTCCGCTTGCATTCGAAACTGCAGTTAAAACTATTGTTCCTGAAGTAGCCGAAACTGTTACGCCAGAAACCGGAGTTGTTCCGTTAAGAACTGTTCCGCCAACGGTATAAGTAGGTTGTGTTCCGTTGATCACTACAGCAGTTTGATTTACTGTAACGTTGTTTAAAGTAACCGGAACAAATGTATAAGACGCTTTTAAAGCTGTTAGTGTATAATTTTGTCCTGAAGTTAAGTTATTGAATGTAAAATTGCCACCTGTAGAAACTACCGTTTGCAATACTACATTGCTTGCATTACGTAATTCAACAGTAACATCCGGAACCAAAGCCGATCCGTTTTTTACAGAACCTGCAATACTTACTGTTCCCGGAACTACGCTCCCGAATGAGGTATCAACCTGAGTTAATAATGAGTTTGGAATTGAACCTCTTGTATCCTGAGACAATTCCCAAACCATACCTCCGGCAAGATTTTTCGATTTAATATATTGCACTTTTAAATCCATTGATTGTTTATCTTCATACGAGATAAACTGTTTTAAAGTAGCATTGTATAAATAAGGAACTTTTGTTGTATTATCAAAATAACGTACCCATCCTGCCGAAGCTGCACTTGGAGTAACCAACATGGTATTTGGATCTAAATAAGCATGTGAATTCGTAACCGGATTTCCTACCAGATCACAAATTTCGATGCTTCCTGAACGTTCGCAGGCTGCTGCTCCGTCCCAGGTTCCGATAGGGTTTTGCGGATTCGTGCAACCAGGAACGATATCTCTTGGTGCTGAAACGAATAATCCCGGTAAATTAGGATTGGTTCCGTTATTGGCCACATGATCAAATTTCTTTCCGTAGAAAGGCAATCCCATGATTAATTTATTGGCAGGAAAACCAACTACATTCAAATATTGATTGGTTAATTCATCCAGAGATTCTGATTGTGCTGCACCATATAGCGGATCATTTGCGTTTCCACTTCCGTATAAAGGAGCATTGTAGCACGTTTTATCGTACCAGTTTCCTCCAAAATCATATCCAAAATAGGTGATATAATCACAATAAGTCGAAATGTCTTCTGTCATTCCGTATTGCGATCTGTTGTTTGGCCCTAAGTATTGTTTGGATACATTTCGAACATTGTTTCCAGCCGCAATTGTCACTAATTTATTTGGCATTGCCTGACGCATTGCTTTCAATAAATAAACTAAGTTTTTGTTGTCGTCCGGGCTGTACTTTTGCGGAGGAATTGGTGCTCCGTTGATTACTTCAGTACCATCTGTTCCGCCGGAAAGAGGATATTCCCAGTCGATGTCGAAGCCATCAATAAAAGGATAAGTGGTAATGAATTTTGCCATGTCTGCTGCCAAAGCGGCTCTTGCAACAGGACTTGCTGCAATTGGAGAAAGATCCTGACCTTTTGTCCATCCTCCTACAGAGATTAAAACTTTTAAATGCGGGTACTTTTCTTTCAACTTTTTCAAGTCATAAAAGTTTCCTTTTACTGGAGCATCCCAAGGGATTCCGCCTTCAATATGCTCAAAATCGGCATAGCTGTCCAAACATAATAATTTGGTGTTCTCAGGATGGGCCGGATCATAAGTTGTCCCATAAAAAGAATAATTCAAATGCGTCAATTTACTTCCGTCGATCTTGGGGATATTAAAATCCCGGGCATAGATAGACCATTGCGCATAATACCCCACTACCTTTTTGCCGTGAGCTGGTTGGGCTAACGCGAGTAAGGGAAACAGTAACAAAAAAAGCAATCTGTAATAATGTTTCATAGTTAAATTAATATTGGTTAATAGAAAAAAATAAATATTCCAATTACAATAAATTGTGCGCCAAAACACGGCACATAAAAAAACAATAACTGGGTTTCAATAAATTGCAAATAGAAAACATTGCAACCCATTGGATTAATTCATATTACTTCTAAAAATAAATACTACTATTACTGATTTTCCATAATCATTAGTGAATAGCACTGATTGATATTTATTTAATTTAAAAAATTAGGTTAGTCAATGATAAATTTGGGGTTTATCAATTTCAATACTTGTTTGTCATGTTTATGCTTTATTCTGTTTTATTTGGTTTTAAATGTTAATACTTCTTATTTGGTTACTATATTTTTTATTTGATTTAATGATTTTAATCTAGTTGCTTTTACCATATTCACCTCTACCAGAAACTTCTGGTAGAGATAAATAAATTACTAATAATCATGGTAACAAAACTTACTAAATACTAACTCAAACCAAACTCTTTAAATTAATTTTTTAAGACTTGCATATACTGATAGCTCAACATCTGCATGATCTTTTGTATTACATTGCTCAATTAAGCTTTTTAGATCATCTGTTTTTAATGTTGATTTATTATCTAAAACAAGCAATAATTCCTGCGATGCATCTGTCAGCTTTTTAGACAAAGGCAAAATTGGCTGTACTAATGGCGCATTTGCACTCAGGGCAACTAATTCTTTATTTAAGGCAATCCATCTATTAAAATAAGAGGCTACTTTAGCTTTATTTTCCGGTGTTTTATTGGCCAGATATTGCGTTACTGCATCATCAAAATCTAAAGAATCTTTGGCATCCGGTCCGCAAGCATCAGCAAAAAGTGTAAACGGAGAATACATTTGATATTCTGTTCCGCCTTTATTACGTGTATATCCTTTTAATGGCTCACAAACATTCGAGAACTCATTTAGAGAGGCAATATTTTGATTGTTTGTGATGTTTCTTAAAATCACATCTTTGTTGCGAATGTGTGTTAATCCTATTTCTTCTAATCTAAAAGAAACTACTTCAAGACGTTTGCGCATATTGGCTACATCTGTAATATCTTCTGCTGACCAAAGTCTTTCTGCAATTGCAGCTGTTCTTGGCCAAAGTCTTGAATCTATAGTTGTTGGCGTTACCAATTCTGTCCACATTGTAGCTTCCCCACCCAATATTCTTGCTTTTTCTTCGGCAGTTAAATTGGCTCCTTTTGGCATCGGATCATTCAAATAATGACTTGCAATTGGGTACATCAAATCGATATAATATCCGTTTGATAAAACTGTTTTATATCCTTTTTTTACTGCATCAACCAATGACTGACCCGCAATAACTCCTTCGTTAGGACCTCTCCAGGAATGAATAATGGCATCTTTTGACATGTTTTTTGTCAAAATTTCTTCCCATCCCATTAATTGTTTACCATGTTTTTTAAGCATTGGTACTAATTGCATGGTAAAATAAGTTTGCAATTCATGATTGTTTGCCAACTTGTTTTTCTTCATGAATTCCTGAATTTTTGGGTTTGCATCCCAGTCTTTACCCTCGTTTTCATCTCCCCCGATATGAAAATAAGCGCCTGGGAATAATGGACAAACCTCATCAAAAATTTCACTTAATAATTGATATGTTTTAGGATTTGAAGGATCTAATGTTGGCGAAAAAATACCTGCATTTCTTTCAATTCCATAGGTAGTAATTGCTGTACCCTGAATATTTTTTTCAGAAGTTCCTCCTGTCAATGTAATCACTTTGCTTCCTATTTCCGGATAAGCGGTAAGTATTGCAGATCCATGACCAGGAACATCTATTTCCGGAACAACCAAAATACCGCGCTCATCAGCATATTTTACGATATTTTTGATTTCTTCCTGTGTGTAATACATTCCATCTGAAGCTACATCAATCAATTTGCGATGTTTTTTCATTTCGATTCTCCAACCCTGATCGTCTACTAAATGCCAGTGAAAAACATTCATTTTCATAGCAGCCAATCCATCGATATTTCTTTTGATGACATCAATTGGCTGAAAATGTCTTGAAACATCAATCATTAAACCTCTCCAGGTAAATCTTGGAAAATCTGAAACTTTTGAGTTTGGAAAATAAAATGAGTTATTATTATTCTGTAACATTTGCAATAACGTTTCAAGGCCATGAAGTGCTCCTAAATCGCTGGTTGCATTGATTATAATCTGATTTTGTTTGATATCTAAATGATAGCTTTCATCTTCATACAAACCAATTTTTCCCGCTTTGGTACAATTGATCTGAAGTGAAGCTGTTGGAACTTCATTTAATTTAGTAATAAAACCTTGTTCGAAAAAAATACCGGTTCTACCATCTAAGCGACGTAAAAAACGAGTTACTCCACCAAAAATTCGAGGATTAGGATTTCCGGTAATGTTTACTTTAAAGTTTTTGTTTAAAGCAAAATTTCCGTCGTTTACAACAATACTCTGAGGCCAGGGCATAAGATTTAGCTGCTCTTTTTGAATTTGAGCACTAGAAGTTACACCTGCTAATAGTAGGACTAATAAATATTTCATTTTTTACTGTTTTTGAAAAAGATGTTATCCGGAGATAACAGTATTAAATAAATAAGAAACAAAACTCAGAATGATCTCTATTGAATCCTCACTTTCCTTATGAAATCAATCTGAATTTTGTAATGTGATTCGCTCTCACCCGAATCTTAAATTGTTATTCTAGTAATCAAAACGTTTAAAAGCTTCGATTGCTTCGTATTCTGCCAATCCTAAATCATCGTATAAAATCGCAGTGTTTTTGTTACGGTCTTCGGCTCTAACCCAGAATTCTCTAGAGTCATTTCCCTGAAACATAACCCTGTCTTTTTGAGATTGGTGGTATAAAATCGCATGACGTTTTAATAATACTTCTGATGGAGAAAGCGGAACAGCCATATCAATTTCATGAATGTCCCATTCGTGCCAGGCTCCTCTATAAAGCCATAACCAGCAATCATCCATGTATTTTTCTGGTTTTAATTGTTTCATGGCGGCAAAAATCGCATTCAGACAAACTTCGTGCGTTCCGTGCGGATCTGCCAAATCTCCGGCTGCAAATACCTGATGCGGTTTTATCTTGGCGATAATATCTTTTACAATGGCAATATCTTCAGCTCCTAACGGATTCTTTTTTACCTGTCCTGTTTCGTAAAACGGAAGATCTAAAAAGTGCGTATTCTCATCTTTTAAACCAATATATCTTGTGGCCGCATAAGATTCTCTTCTTCTTATTAATCCTTTTAATTTTCGAACTTCAAGAGAATCGATCTCGTTTTCTGACTTGTTGTTTAAGAATTCAATTACCGATGTGAAGTTGATTCCGCTACCGGCTTCGCCAATAAAATCTTTGGCAACCTCAGCAAATTTTAATGCTTCGTCATCTGTAACCGCTATATTTCCGGAGGTCTGATATACTACATGTACATCGTGACCTTGTTTTATCAATTTTGAAAAAGTTCCTCCCATAGAAATCACATCATCATCCGGATGTGGACTAAAAAGAATCACTCGTTTTTTTGCTGGATTGGCTCTTTCTGGACGATGCGAATCATCGGTATTGGGTTTTCCACCCGGCCATCCTGTGATGGTATGCTGCAATACGTTGAACATATTGATGTTCAAATCATACGCAGAACCTTCCTGCGCCAATAGATCAGACATTCCGTTGTTGTTGTAATCTCTGTCTGTTAATTTTAATATCGATTGTTTTGTTTTTTGGCACAACCAAACAATCGCTTTGCTTTTTAATTCCTGTGTCCAAATGCATTCTCCAACAAGCCAAGGCGTTTTGAAACGCGTTAGTTCAGATGCTGCAGACTGGTCTAATACGAAAGTCGCATTAGCATGATTTTGTAAAAATGTAGCAGGAACTTCTGAAGATATATCCCCCTGAATAGTTCTCTTGATGATATCGGCTTTGTTTTGTCCCCAAGCCATAAGTACGATTCTCTTCGATCTCATGATCGTAGAAACTCCCATGGTAATCGCTCTTTTAGGAACATTGTCGATTCCATTAAAATCTGATGAGGCGTCTACTCTTGTAATATGATCCAGTGTAATAATTCTGGTTCCTGAATTGATGTGCGATCCCGGCTCGTTGAAACCCACGTGACCTGTACGCCCAATTCCTAATAATTGAAAATCAAGACCTCCGGCGTTTTTAATATTCATTTCATAATCAATACAATATTGGTTTAATTCATCAATATGTACCGTTCCGTCAGGAATATTAACATTCTCTGGTTTGATGTCAATATGATTAAAAAGATGCTGATGCATGAAATAATGATAGCTCTGATTGTTTTCTTTGGTCATTGGATAATATTCATCCAGATTGAAAGTAATCACGTTGCTAAAGCTCAGGCCTTCCTCTTTGTGCATTCTCACTAACTCTTCGTAAACTTTTATAGGAGAAGAACCTGTTGCTAAACCTAATACACAAGATTTTCCTTTTTCTTGTTTAGATCTAATTAATTGCGCAATTTCCTGCGCTACAATTATAGAAGCTTCTGCTGAATTTTTGAAGATTTCATTATGGATTTTCTCAAATCTGGTTTCTTCAAATTTTCCCGCACTTTTATAGCTGATATCAGGTTTTATTTCTAAAGCACTTTTCATTTCTTTTTCTTTTTTTTGCTATTTACAATTTTGGTTTTTGAAATGGTATAAGCAACTCGCATTGCTTATACCATTTACTAACCAAACTTAAATTCTTATAGTTCTTTGATATTTTATTTTAGAAATTTGGAGCATCAACGTCCCACCAGGTTCTAGTTCCGCCAGTATCAGGTCCTCCAAGTTTTGCAAGACCTGTTGCTACCCCTCCAGGGTTTCCATCTTTTTCAGTAGAAACAAAAGGCATTCTTCTTACACCTAATTCAGTACTAATTAAACCAGCACTTTGATTATTAAGAATTGGCAATAATTTAGGGTAACCTGTTCTACGGTGATCAGACCAAGCTTCGTAACCGTCAGGAAAGTTCGCGATCCATTTTTGAGTAATGATTTTTTGCAATTTTACTTCATTGCTTGCTGTTTCATCCCAGGCAACGGTAACTTTGTTTACAGCTACACCATTGTTAAACGAAGCAACCGGATCTATATAATCTTTAGCCATTTTTACATTATTTGCAATATAATCAGCAGCACCACCAGTAGAAAGCTGATCGAAAGATGCATTGATACCTGCTTTATACAATGTTGCAGCATCACCGCCCATATTCCAACCTCTTAAAGCTCCTTCAGCTCTTAAGAAATAAATTTCAGCAGCATTCAGCCAAACTACTTGTTTGTCTTCATTTATTATTTTACCAAAATTTGAAAATTCCTGATGTAACGTTTTATCTCCCATAATTCCTCCAGTACGTATTCCTTTGTATTGTCCAGGAAATTGCATAGATTCTTTAAAATAAACTTTCATTCTAGGATCGTCGTAACCTCCCATGATAGACTCCATATCTGCAGACATGCGGCTGTCATTATATTCCCCAGATGCTACATTAAGAGGATGTTGCGATACATTTTTGGTAACGATAAAACTATCTGAAGCAAATTTCATTACGCCAAATTTTTGACTCATCGCTTTTTCAGCTTCTGCTTTAGCTAGTGCAGGACTCACTTTTACAATACGCATCGCTAATCTTAAACGCAATGAATTAGCATAAATAACCCATCTTGCATAACTTCCTTTATATGTTGAACGATCTATATTTGTAAAAGAACTTTTCTCTCCGGCGTCGATTCTTTTTGTTAATTCTTCTACGGCAAAGTCTAAGTCTTTAAACATAAATCCGTAAACTTCTTCCTGAGAATCGTATGCAATTGTTGCATCGGTAGTACCAAACTTTGAGTACACTATTGGTCCCCAGGCATCTGCCATTTTATGTAAAGTCTGGACTTTAATAATTAAGGCAAGAGCATAAAACTCATCATATTTACCTTTAGATTCTCTTTCTACTTTATAGAAATTTGCCATAACTTGTGCATAAGCAGCTTCCCAGCACCAAATATTCCAGTTATCAGAAATTGCATACGAAAGGTTATTAGCTCCATCAAAACCCGGAGCCGCGGTGTATCCGCCCCAGTTATTTGCAGATAAGTCATTCGCTACCTGGTATTTCCAACCCGGAACATTTACCATTACGTTATCGAACATGGTTTTAAAAGGACCATTAATATGGTTAAAGTCCTGTGTTGTTTCCTCATAAGTAAAACCATCAGGATTACTATTAACCTGATCAAAATTATCTGTACAACCAACCAAGGCTAAAAGACCAAAACAGATTAATGATTTTTTTATATTATTTGTTTTCATGATATTTTAAATTAGAAAGTTACATTTAAATTAAGACCAATACTTCTAGTTGATGGTAAACCATAAATATCAACTCCTTGTAAACCTTGACCTGTACTTAAAGCAATGTTTGGATCAAATGGTGCATCTTTATAAATAAAGAATAAATTTCTTGCGATTAATGATAAAGTTGCTGTATTCACAAATGGAAGTACTTTTTTATTAAAAGTATAACCTAATGAAACCTCTCTTAAACTTACATTTGTAGCATCATATACATATTCAGCTGTAGCACCATTAACCCCGGCAACTGTAGTATAATATTGCTCAGCAGGCATAGACGTTACTTTTGTACCATCAGGTTTCACTGCATTTACAGCAACACCACCTGCATTTCTTGCATCTCCACTTCTTTTTGATACTCCATAAAAATCATTCATAGATTCTGTAATACTCATTACATCACCACCAAAACGTCCGTCTATTAAGAAGTTCGCTGTAAAAGCTCCAAATTTAAATGTGTTTGACCATCCTAACATAAAATCAGGATTTGCATTACCTACTTCGCGCAATCCAGCTTCTAACGCTACATTTCCTTTATCATCTAAAACAATTTCTCCCTGATCGTTTTTGACAATATGTTTTCCTTCAATAACTCCAAATGGTTTTCCTTCAGTTAAAACATATCTGTAATTGATATTGTTTACAGGAGTCAATGGAATTGTACCTCCTAATTCCTCAGGAATTTCTTTAACTTTATTTCTGTTTTGAGAATAGTTGATTGTTGTATCCCATGAAAATTTATCTCCGGCAATGATTTTTCCGGTAAGAACAACCTCAAAACCTTTGTTTTCGATACTTCCTGCATTAATTCCGTAATTCGTATAACCGTAAGGATTTGTTGCAGGTGCAGGAATCTGAATGTATTGATTTTTAGTTTCTGAATTGTAATACGAAATTTCAAAACCTAATCTGTTATTAAACATTCTCCACTCAGTACCAAATTCAAATTCTGATTTTAGTTCTGGTTTTAATCCATCACCTGGTCTTGGTCCTACCGTAGGAGGAATAAGGTTACCTCCTTGAACAGTTGATTTCGGTGAAGTTACGAAAGCAGAAACGTCATTACCCACTTGAGCATATGTTCCTCTCACTTTTCCGAAGTTAATCCAGTCTGGCATAGTAGTCATTTCGCTTAAAAGAGCTGTAACCCCTACAGATGGATAAAAATATGACCCTGTATCTGTATTTACTAAAGTAGAGGACCAGTCGTTACGTCCTGTAACGTCTAAATATAACATGTTTTTATAACCAAAAGTTGCAGAACCAAAGATCGACTGAACTTCTCTGGAAGAACCTGTAGCCTGAAGACTTAGATTATCTAGTCCTGATGCTTCTCCAAAATTTCCTAATGTAAACAAGTTAGCGTTAACAAGTCCGCCAACAATACCAGAATCTAAAGTAGTCGATTGATTTGCTAATGTGTTATTGATACTTGCTCCTACGATAGCATTAAAGCTAAAATCTTCGTTGAAGTTAGTATTAATTTTAGCAATCAAATCTCCGTAACGCTGTGTGCTTAATGTTCCAACGTTTATATATCTACCGTTTATATTAGATAAAGAAGTATTGGTTGTAGCATAAATCTTTTTATCATAATCGTTTTCAACTCTATTGTAGCTATATCTTGCAGCAATGCTTAACCAATTGTTTGCTTTGTATTCTAAAGCTAAATTTCCGTTGAAGAAATTATCTTTATCAACAGATTTGTTTCTATTGATTAACCAATAAGGATTCTGAACATAAATATCAGCATTTGGTGCACTGTAAAAGTTTTGACCGTATAGGTTTCTAGAAGGAATAAATGTTTCGAAATTATCTTTATAATAATTAAAGTCATTTCCTCTTTGGAACAAATAAACTCCCGTTAATGGGTTTGAGTAAAGTCCGTTTACAGGTCTGTTATCAATAGTTTGGCTTGTATATTTTGCATCAGCAGAAACAGTTAATTTATTATCGAAAAATTTACCTGTCTGGCGGATTCCAAAGTTGTTTTTCTTTAAGCCGTTCCCTTCAATAACTCCTGAAGCAGATGTGTTAGCGTAAGATAAACTTGTTGAAGAAACATCTGTTCCAGTTGTAAAGGCAGCAGAAGTAATTTGTGTAACTCCCGTATTAAAGAAGTCTTTTACAAAATCATTTGATGATACTTTTCCTCCCCAAGATTTTTGTGCATTTGCTGTTCCATATTCATACTGAAATTCTGGTAATGAATGAACAGATTCAAAAGTAGTAACAGAAGACACAGCTAAATTAGATGTGTTTTCTTTCGTCTTTTTAGAAGACAATAAGATAACTCCATTTGCTCCCTGAGATCCGTATAATACAGAAGCTGCTGCACCTTTAAGTACAGTCATTCCTTCGTAGTCGTCTGGATTAATCAAAGAAACAACATCTCCTCCATCACGGTTACCTCCGGCAGTACTACCAAATGAATCGTTTGAAGCATTATAATTACCCTGCTGATTTGAAGAACCATTATATAAAGGAATACCATCAATAACGTAAAGTGGCTGGCTGTTCATAATAGAAGAGTTACCACGGATAAGTACCTTAGTAGATCCTCCAGTACCTCCAGAACTTTTTGTTACAGCAACACCGGCAATTTTACCAGCAATTGTATTGATAACGTTGGCATCTTTTACACGAGTTAGTTCTTCTCCTTTAAGTTCCTGAGCCGAATAAGTTAATGATTTTCTAGTTTTCTTAAGACCTAATGAAGTTACAACAACCTCCGTAAGAGCATTTGATGCTGCAACAGCCATTTTAACATTAATTGTAGCGGCATCGCCTACAACTATTTTTTGAGTTTCAAGACCTACATAAGTAAAAACTAAAGTCTGTCCTTTTTGTACTTCAACTGTGTACAAACCATCAAAATCGGTAGTAGCACCTTTTTGACCTCCTTGTACTGCAACGGACGCCCCTGGCAACGGCAACCCATCAGAATCTGTAATCACACCTTTGACACTCTTTACTTGTGCAAGAGAAACTTGCGCCGTAAAAACAATCATAAAGATTAAGAAAATTTTTTTCATGTTTATTTATTTTGTTAGTTATGGTGTAAATTTATTCTTAAGGGATTGTTAAAAAAAATAATTTATACAAACAGCTTCAAATTTTAAACCAACGACATAAAACAATCAACAATACGTTTCACGAAAACGTTTTCAAATTGATATATAGATTGTATTTATCCTATTTATTAATATTTTACGCAGACATTTTACTTATTTACTGAAAAATCATCATTTACAATAAAAACCTAATAATGTGAGTTTTACAACAAAAAACACTTTAAAAAAGGGTAATTATTCAATAAAACAGAAATTTTAGAATAGTTAAAATCTTATTAATTTAAAGAACCTGTATTTATATATTTTTTGAATTTAGTTGCCACACAATCCTGTAGTCTTTACTTTTAAGCTTGTATATTTTTTATGGATTACATCTAATAAAGAATATTCGCCAAAAGAATCCTGAGCTATTTCCCAAATCATTATTCCTCCAGTGTTTTGAGAAGCAAATTCTACTTTTTTAGCAATCGTAGATTTTCCGTTGTAATATATTTTACCCAGTTCGTCCTGATCTGCAAATTGAGTTCCTGCTAGTATAATCTCATTATAAGTTGAACTTGTAACATCAGGATAAGTAAAATTGTAACCGTAAAAAGGCACACCAAGCGTTAATTTATCAGTGGGTACATTTTGAAGTTTATGCCAAAAATCAATTCCTTCTTTGGCAAACTCAAAAGAACTGTGCTGCCCTGGCTTATCAGGAGACCATGGCCCAGTACTATCGTAAGCCATTATATTAATAAAGTCGAATGCATTTAATGCTTCCTGAGTTATATTTTCGAAACGGGAATTATTAGGCAAAGCTGCTGTTAATAATTTTTTATGCTCTGTAAGGCTCTTTTTTAATTCAATTACAAAACCACTATATCCTGAGGTTACAGCGTTCCATTCGAGATCGACATCTACTCCATCCAACTGATGCACTTCGACAAAGCTGACGATGTTCTGAATTAAAGCTGGCCTGTTTTCTGGCTTATCTATTAAAAAAGACCAATTTGATGCCAGTTCTTCTGATATGACTCCACCGGCGAGTGAAATACTAATTATAATTTTAGGATTAACGGATTTTGCATATTTAACCAAACCATCAAGATCTCCGTTAAATAATATATTGCCATTTTTATCCGGATTTGCAAACGCTATATTAAGATGTGTTAATTGACAAAATTGAATAGAAGTCATTTTACCGAAATTATCCGAAGATAAATAACCTACAACTCTTGCTGTTTTTGTTTTTGAATTTTCAGGATCTGATTGTTTTTCTGTCGAACAACTGTATGCTGAAAAAAGAGAACTTATAAAAAAAAGGATGCCTAACAAGGCTTTATTTTTTATCATAATTTTTAATTTAAACTTGTTGTTTTTAATTTTAATTAGAATGAAAATAACACCTTATTAGGCATAACTTTATATTTGAGACTTATTTTTTAGTTTACATCCCACCAAACTTTACCAAACCAGTCATTCTTTCCTCCTAATCTAGCTAAAGCTTCCTGATAATTTTTTTCATTTTTTTGTAGTTCATCACTTGGATAGTACAAACGTGTTGGCACAATACCACCAGTTCCTGAATCTGAATTTGTTATTGGTATTAAGTGAGGATATCCTGTTCTTCTCCAGTTCGAGTATCCTTCAATACTATTAAATAGATAGGTAATCCAAATTTGTGTTCCAATTTGTTCTTTTTCTGTACCCGGCAATAAAGGTTTCGCATTTACATAAGCATCAATGCTTGCCTGACTTGCAGGAGCCGCACCATAAATAGACAATTGTTTAATTCCTGCCTCAACACCTTTTTTGTAATATTCTGCAGCAGAACCTGAAACCCATCCTCTAAAAGCAGCTTCTGCTAATAACAATTGGCTTTCTGAATAACTTACGTGCAAGAACGGAGTTGTTCTTAATTTTAAATAAGGTTGTATACCAGATGCTGAATTTGATCCTCCGGAAAGCTCCCATCTAAACACTCCCGGTTTAACCCCTTCGTACAATGTTTCTCCCGGTTGCAGTGGCGCACCCGCAACTATACTACTACTGGTTTTAGGAGTAGCGATCATAGTCAATCTTGGATCTCCGTTATTTTTTAAATAATCTATTAGTAATGAACTAAAATGATCTCCCTGCTCATTTCCTATAAAACCATAAGACAATCCGTTTCCTCTATAGTCCAATCTGGCAGGATCATCACTAAAAGGAAAATCTAAATGTTGCATAATACAGTTATCATCATTGCTTTCAAAAACGCCATTTTGCAATGCTGCTTTTGCTTGTTTTTCTGCTTCGGCCGGGCTTACTTCAGAAATTCTCATCGCCGCACGCAAACGCATAGTGTTGGCTAATTTTTTCCATTTTGAAACATCGCCTTTATAAAATAAATCTCCTTTTATTAGATCTTTTCCAACATTTAATTGATTATAGGCTTCTTCTAGTTCTCTAAAAAATGAAGCATAAATATCTTGTTGTTTATCATATTTAGGCGTTACAATTCCTTTAGAAAAAGCCAGACCTGCTTCTGAATAAGGTACATCTCCATAAATATCTGTTAATCGCTGTGCCACCATTACTTTCATAATTTTAGCAACTGCATTCATATTTACAGCCGAAGCATCTTTTCCGGTTACATCCAGAATATCTACAACACTTTTCATTTCATGAGCATATACGTTTCTCCATAAAGCTACCGCATATTCCTCTGAATTATTAAATTTACCACCGTAGTTTGTTACTGCCCAGGAACCAGAGTAATGCTGTACAAAACCTCCGGCATATATTAAATTGGTTCTATGTTGATAGTATCCATCTCCAGACATACACAATTGGGTAAATGAAAGCTGACCTGCCGGATTTGCAGATAACGCCACAGGGTCTTTTTCCAGTTCGTCAAAATTTTCTGTACAGCCAACTACCGTAAAAACTGCAAGCATGGCTATTATATATTTGATTTTCATAATCTACTTTTTTAGAATGTAATTTTAATATTAAAACCATACGATTGTCTTGATGGTAATGAACCATATTCAAAACCTTGTCCGTTTCCTGAAGTATACATAGACTCCGGATCAATGTTTGGTAAATCTTTATTGAATGTCAATAAGTTTCTTCCAAATACAGAAACATAAATTGAGTTTATTTTTGCTCCGCCAAAAACACTTTTAGGTATATTATACCCTAAACTTACCTCTCTTAATTTTACATACGAAGCATCATAAATAAATGGTGCCGGAGTAGCATCTGTAACATTTCTCCAATATTCCTGAGGATCTACAGGTTTGGTATTTTTTACATAAACAGGATTCTGAGCCGTTCCTGTATTTACTACTCCATTTGCCACATAACCACCTGTAGGAACCCAACTATTGATGTCGAAATTAGGATCATTTGCAGCAGCTTGTGTTCTTGCAGCGATATACGCATCTCTTCCCTCTGTAGTAACATCTAATAATCCTCTCATTGCAGCAACTGAATTTGTCATAGAATATACATCCATACCAAATTTCATATCTAATAAAAACTGAAGCGTGATTCCTTTATAAGTAAATCTATTGGTTAAACCCGCTGCCCAATCCGGAACTCCTTTTCCTAAAACTACTTTATTATCTGTATATACAGGCATACCTTGTGCATTTACAATCATTTCTCCTGAAGGTGTTCTTTCAAAATCTCTTCCAATGATAGTACCGTATTTTCCACCAACCTGAGCAACAATCGCTGCGTTAGCCCAACGAGCCTCAGAAATTGTGTATGTATTAATTTCAGGATGTAAAGAAAGAATTGAGTTTTTATTTCTCGAATAGTTTAAGTCAATTCCCCATTCAAAGTCTTTCGTTTTTATTGGTGAACCAGATAAAAAGACCTCAATACCTTCGTTACGCAATTCACCGGCATTTACAGAAAGATATTCATATCCTGATGTTGATGAAGATGCTAAATCAAGAGTTTGATCAGATGTATCTTCACGATACACAGTTATATCAGCTTTTAATCTATTTTTAAAGAAAGCTGTTTCTAAACCAAACTCGATTCCTTTTTTCGTTTGAAAAGTCAGGTTTGCATTTGGTGCCGATGTATTCTTAACATTTACCACACTTTGTCCGTCGTAAGAAGAATAAGTAGTATAGTTTAATGCATTTTTATAAGCCCCCGGAGCATTAGAAACTTTTGCCCACGAAGCTCTTAATTTTCCATAAGAAAAAGTATCACCCTGAATGTTAAATGCATCCGAGAATACAAATCCTAATGAAGCTCCAGGATAGAAAGCATCCTTATTAATAACGCTAAACCAGTCATTTCTTCCTGTAAACTCAGCATATAGATACCCTTTATAATCCAATTTTGCAGAACCGTAAACAGAATTTGTTCTTGTTCTTGTTTCTATTGGTGCATTTATTGTCTGCGTTGAAAAATTACTAATAAACTCTGTTCCCGGCTGAATAATATTGGTTCCCTCACTAGAATTTTCAGATCTTCTAAAATCTCTTCTGGTTGCTCCTAAAATTCCTGAAAAAGTCAGATCATTAGCTAATTTAATTCCGCTAAAAGTCGCAATGATATCCGTATTCATTTCAGAAACGGTGATATCACCTACTCTAAGATAACCAGTATCTCTTCCAGGCCATGTACTTCCAGGCACCATAAAATCTTTAGAATCAAAAATGTAAGTATCTAAACCAGTTCTAAAAGTCAGCGCAACCCATTTTTCTAGTTGATACGTTCCGGCAACATTCCCGGTAAAACGATTTTTCTTAGAAGTATTGTGGTTTGCATCTACAGTTAAATAAGGATTCAATTGATAAATATTATTGTTCCATTTATAAACTTCTCCAGTCTCCGGATTTCCATAATTTTTCAACCACGCCTGATCAATATTTGGCGCCAGACCACTTAAAGAATACCCCACATTGTTTGGTGAATCACCCAGTCCAGGTCGGTTATTTGTAGTCTCTACCATATAATTTACATTAGCATCTAAAGTAAATTTATCTGATTTTAATGTCACGTTTAAACTAGCATTGTTTCTTTCTAAACCAGAATTAGGAACAACATCATCATTTTTTAAGTTATTAAATCCAAAACGAAGAAATGCATTTTCACTTCCTCCAGAAAGTGCAATTCCGTTTGTTGTTGTAACACCGGTCTTGAAAAAATCCTGAATATTATTTTCAACTCTTGCGTAAGGTCGCATAGAACCATCAAATATTTTTACTTGTGTTCCTACACTATTTGAAAATTTAGGTCCCCAGGCACTGGTCGTATATCCGTAAACTTCACTAGGTGCTTTTGTAGGATCTGGCAAAACTCCATGACCTCCCGTACCATATTCAGTTTGAAAATCATCATATTTTGCATTTACACGGTCAAAACTAACACCACTCATTAATTCGACTTGTAATTTTCCTTTGCTTCCTTTTTTAGTTGTAATTAAAATTACCCCGTTTAACGCTCTTGAACCATATAAAGCTGATGCAGCTGCACCTTTTAATACAGTAAGACTTTCAATATCATTTGGGTTAAGACTTGAAATTCCGTCTCCGTTATCTCTTCCGTCGAACCATTTACTGGCTCCGGCAGTGTCATTATTCAAACCTGAGTTATCAATAGGAACTCCATCAACAATATAAAGTGGCTGGTTACTCTCACCTATACTTGAAATTCCTCTAATAATAACTCTGGAGCTTCCTCCAACTCCTGTGGCAGGCATAGAAATATCAACACCGGCAATTTTACCTGAAAGTGCCGACGCTACATTTGTTGTAATCACCTTATTAAGCTGATCACCTTTAATGTCCTGAACTGCATAACCCAATTCTTTTTTCTGTCTCTTGATACCTAATGCGGTAACAACAACTTCGTTTAGATTTTGTGCATCTTCTGTGAGCACAACATTTACTGTAGCTGATTGTGTTACAGTAACTTTCTCAGTTTTGATTCCGATAAACGAAAAAACAAGCACATCTCCTGCAGATGCTTGTATCGTAAATTTTCCGTCATAATCAGACTGGGTTGCGGTTTTCGTACCCTGAATAATAATACTTACTCCCGGCAGCGGCAATCCGTTTTGATCGCTAACTAAGCCTTTGACTGTTTTTACCTGAGCAAGCGAGAGCTGCGCCGTAAATACAACCATAAAGATTAACATAATTCTTTTCATTTTAACATGGTTTTGTTGGTTAAGCGATAAATTTATTGTTAAAATTAACATAAATAAAACATTTTAAACATACAGCACAAAACCTTAAACGAACGACACAAAACAATCAACAATATGTTTTACGAAAACGATATCCCACATAAATAATATAAAATATGTCTTTTTTTATAAAATTTTATTCAAAAGAATTGTGTTTTACCCAGTAATTGTTTAAAGTTGCACAATATTTCCCACCAAGAAATTATACAACCCTAAATCACCAAATTAAAGTTGACCGAAATCCAAAAATTAAAATTTGATATTAAGCTTAAAAATCATGTTTGGTTTTGGGGCAGCTACTTCACTCTTAACTTTTTGCGATGGGGAGCTTACTTTAATGATTACCCCTATTCGTTCAAATCGAACTTAATTGAATTCTCCCTGCACATTCCGTTAGTCTATTTTAACCTTTTTGTTTTGGTACCCAAATATGTATTGAAACAAAAATACATTCCCTATACCCTCGCATTAATAGCAAGCCTTTTTGGAATCTATCTGCTAAAAACAGCTTTGACCTATTATATTATATCCGAAAACATCTGGCCGGAAGCCAATAGAGAATATCATCCTTTTGATATTAATCATATTCTGGCAGTTTGCATAGGAGAGTTATATGTGCTGGCTATGGCTTCATCTGTTTATTTGACCTTAACATGGCTTCGAGAAAGAGAACGAAACAGATCATTAAGAGAAAACCAGTTCAAAATCAAACTGAAATATCTTGAAAATCAAATTCAGCCGCATTTCTTTTTCAATACACTAAATAATCTCTACGCTTTATCATTAGAATCTTCAGATAAGGTTCCGGATGTTATTATAAAACTATCAAATTTGATGGAATATGTTTTATATGATGTAAAAGGCACCAAATTTGTTCCATTAATTAAAGAAATTGATTACATCCAGAATTATATCGAAATCGAGAAGTTACGCTTTGAGAATGTAGAAGTTACGGTCAATCTCGAATCGAATATAGAAGATATTGTTGTACCTCCTCTAATATTCATTTCATTGGTCGAAAACGCCTTTAAACACGGAGGAATCAACAACAATAATCTAAAAATTAAGATTAATTGTAAAGTTATCGACAATAAAATGTTAGATTTTGAAATCCTAAATAATTTTGTAAATTCACAAAATCTTAATACCAAAGGCGGAATTGGTTTAGTAAATACCAAGAAAAGATTAAAATTAATTTACAAAAACGATTTCAGTTTAAAACATACAACAAAACTAAACTACTATATAATCCGTTTGCAAATACCTATTGATAATGAAGATTAAATGCGTGTTGATTGACGATGAGCCATTGGCGATCAAAGTCCTGCAAAATTATTTTACAAATTTTACAGACTTTGAGGTAATTGGCACATTCAATAATTCTCTGGAAGCACTTGATTTTATAAACAGTACTACTGTCGATGCCGTATTTCTGGACATCAATATGCCTATGATGACAGGTTTTGAACTTATTAGTTTAATCGAAAACAAAACCAAAGTTATCATTACTACCGCTTTTAGGGAATTTGCTGCAGAAAGCTACGATCTTGATGTTCTGGATTATTTAGTAAAACCTATCCCGCTGCCGCGATTTATAAAATGCATTAATAAAATTACTACCGAATACAATTTAAAAAACAATATCAAAGTCGAAACCACAAAAGGCGACTCTCATATTTTCATCAAGGTCGACAAAAAGATGATGAAAATTAATATAGAAGAAATTCTATTTGTCGAAGGAATGAAGGAATACATCAAAGTAGTTACTCCGGATAAAACCTACATTACCCATAAATCACTCACATCTTTGTCAGAAGAATTACCCGCAGATCGCTTTTTGCGCATCCATAAATCTTACGTAATTGCGCTAAACAAGGTAAAATCTATCGAAGGAAACCGCATCCAGATACAATCCTACACCATTCCGATAGGTAGAAATTACAGCAAAGAGGTCAAAAACAAAATTTTAGAATAAACTTTAACTTTTAAATTCATTTTCTAAGTCGGTAAAAATTAACACATTGTTGAAAAAATGACGCCGTTGGTTTAAATTTAACATTATTTGTGCCTTTTTATTTTTTTTTGATACACTTAACAAATATATTTACGGTCTTCAAAAAACAATAAAATAAAAAATTAACCTCTTAAATTATGAGTTCAGAAAATGTTCAAACCAAATGGGGACAGTTTATCTCGTTGATAATTGTTTTCTTCTTTTGGGGTTTTGTTGGTTCAGCCAATGATATCCTGATTCCCGTATTCAAAAAAGTCTTTACTTTATCTCAGGTACAATCACAATTAGTAGCATGGGCATTTTATGCGGCATACTTTGTAGGATCTGTAATTTTCTTTTTAGTATCCTTAAAAGTAGATGTTTTACAAAAATTTGGATATAAAAAAACCTTATCAGCAGGTTTACTTCTTTCAGCAGTTGGATCATTTTTATTCATTCCTGCTGCAACAATGGAAAGTTTCCCTTTCTTCTTAACAGCTTTATTTACTGTAGGTTTAGGATTCTCGATCCAGCAAATTGTAGCTAACCCGTTAGCTATTAAAATGGGAAGTCCTCAAACAGGCGCTCACCGTTTAACTTTAGCCGGAGGAATAAACTCTTTCGGAACAACAATTGGAGCTATTCTTTTAGGAATCGCCTTGTTCGGAATGGGAGATAACAAAAACACATCACTTTCATTAGAAGATATCAAACTACCTTTCGTTATTCTTGGGCTTGCTTTTATTGCAGTGGCCATTTTCATGAACTTCTCTAAAATCGAAGATCCTGCAAAAGAAGAGGAAGAAGTAGTTAAAGTAGCACACGAAAAATTCAACATCTCAGATTATCCACAACTATATTTGGGAATGTTAGGAATCTTTATTTACGTTGGTACTGAGGTTACAATCATTAGTAATTTACCAGCTTTACTGCACACAGCAGAGTTTGGTAACGTTCTTGAAGATGCAATCGCACCATTTATCGCCCTTTATTGGGGAAGTTTAATGATTGGTCGCTGGAATGGTGGTGTTAACGTTTTCAACACCTCAAACTTAGTAAATACAGCATTAAAATTCATTGTACCAGCTATAGCATTTGGAGTAATTATTGGAGCTAATATTTTTGCTGCACACGATGTTTCTGCATTCTATATCTACCCAATCTGGATCTTATTGTTTATCGCCGTAAGTTTCGTAGGAGGTAAAAATGCCGGAAAAACATTAATGCTTTTCGGAATATCAGGTTTATTAATGATGGTTGCCGGATTAGTATGGCCAGATCCATCAATTGCTAAATTCTTCTTTATCTCTGGAGGTTTATTCTTATCTATCATGTGGCCATCGATCTTCGATTTAGCTATTGCAGGATTAGGTAAAAACACAGGAAAAGCATCTTCATTCTTAATTATGATGATTTTAGGAGGAGGGGTTATTCCTTTGATTCAGGGAAGTATCTGTGATATCGACCTTACAAGCCCTGGAGGAATCTTCGGAATCACATGGACACACTTCTCTTACATCGTTCCACTTCTTGGATTTGCTTATTTAGGATTCTACGGTTTCTATTGCCCTAAAATATTAAAAAGACAAGGAATTGATCATAACATTCAAAGCGAAGGCGGAGGACACTAAGCCAAGCTATAACAACAATAATAAAAAATCCCAAATTCCAATCCACAAAATTGAAATTTGGGATTTTTTTATTCGCAAAAAAAAAAACCTCAGAACCTTAGAATCTTAGCATCTTAGAACCTTCTATTTAGCATTAATAACATCACTAAGATTCTTTTTAAAAAGGCTCTTATTTTGCTCTGATAATACATAAACCACATCTTTATCAGCATGAACAATAACTTTATCTATATTCGCCTCTAAAAGTGCTTTCGGGTCTTTAATTTTCAATGTACAGGCACCATCAAAAAAACCATCATCCTCGATTATTTTTTTTGCTTCCAATATTGTTCCATCACTCAAAACTGCCGAAATAGTCATTGTTTTATTGAGTGTATTCGAATAAAAACCATCCATTACCAACAATAACCGATATGTATTTTTCAATTCCGGACCTTTAAACTCGTGGCGCGTAATATTGTATCGTAATCCTTTTGCCAAAACCTGAAACTGAACTGAGCAATCCAGTTCAAAAGTAGCGACATCACCAGCATCATTAACCGATTTTATTATTTTGGCCACTTGTGCATTTACAGCGAAACTCACAATAAAAAATGCAATAATCAGAACAACTTTTTTCATATGTATTTCTTTTTGAGACACATAAAAGTAAAAAAAAATCGTCACCCTTTTTACAAGGATGACGATTTTTAGATTATAAAGATCTGATTCTTATTTATTTCCTTTTTCGAAATCAGCAACAAACTGAGCCAATCCAATATCAGTTAATGGGTGTTTCAACAATCCGTAAATTGCAGAAAGAGGTCCAGTCATAACATCTGCACCAATTTTAGCACAGTTTACAATATGCATTGTATGACGTACAGAAGCTGCCAAAATTTGAGTTTCGTACCCGTAGTTATCATAAATTTCTCTAATTTCCTGAATCAAATTCAAACCATCAGTCGAAACATCATCCAAACGACCAATAAAAGGAGAAACATAAGTAGCACCAGCTTTTGCAGCCAATAAAGCCTGACCTGCAGAAAAAACAAGCGTTACATTTGTTTTAATTCCTTTATCCGAAAAATATTTTGCAGCCATTACACCTTCTTTTGTCATAGGTAATTTAACTACGATTTGGTCATGTAATTCAGCCAGTTCTTCACCTTCTTTGATCATTCCATCATAATCAAGCGCATTAACTTCAGCACTTACATCACCTTCAACAAGATTACAAATGTCAACATAATGCTTCAAAATGTTGTTTTTCCCAGTGATTCCTTCTTTTGCCATCAATGATGGGTTAGTTGTTACACCATCCAAAACACCTAAAGCTTGTGCTTCTTTAATCTGAGCTAAATTAGCTGTGTCAATAAAAAATTTCATAATTATATCTATTTAATTGTGTTCAGTTTTTTGGGCGTTCCCCAAGGGTCGGGCTATCCTCTATATCTTTTATTTTTCTAAAGAAAAAAAATAAAAGGATATCGTTCCTATCCCTAACGCAAATTCGGTGCAAAATTACAATTTATATTTCCATAAAATAAAAAAGTAAAAAATAATTCCAAATACATTCATTATAGCCAAAAACACCTTTACTAGTCAAACTAATTTTATTTTTGTACTTTTAAAGAATTAAAACATCTCCCTTAAAAGTGCTAGAAGATAATTTCAAACAAGATATAATCAATATCGGGAACATTTCAATTGTTCCAAACTTACTAAATGTTATTTGCCAGACTACCGGAATGGGTTTTGCAGCAATAGCAAGAGTTACCGAGGATAGATGGATTACTTGCAGTGTACAGGACAATGTACTTTTTGGCCTAAAACCCGGAGACGAATTACAAATAAAAACCACAATTTGCGACGAAATAAGACAAAATCCCAAACCGGTTATTATTGATAATGTAAGCGAAGACAAAGACTATCATGACCATCACACTCCGGCCATGTACAAATTACAAAGTTATATTTCAGTACCAATCATGCGTCAGGACGGAAGTTTTTATGGAACTTTATGCGCCATAGACCCTAAGCCAAACAACTTAAAAGAGTTTAAAATAAGCGAAATGTTCAACTTGTTTGCTGAACTTATTTCGTTTCATCTTGACGGAATCGAACAAACCTTAGAAAGCAAAAAAGCACTACAAGAAAAAACACACCTGCTTGAAAAAACCCAAGTTAAAAAAGATGAAGCAGAAAGACTGAACTCCGATTTCAAGAAAAAACTAATCGAAAAAAATCTTTCACTCGAAAAAATGAATAGCGAACTCGAAGCTTTCAATTACATTTCGAGCCACGATCTTCAGGAGCCATTACGAAAAATACAACTTTTTACAGATACCATCGAGCGTGAAGAAGCCCGTAATTTATCCGAGAAAGGAAAAACAGCTTTTCATAAAATCAAAACTTCAGCTTTTAGAATGCAAAACCTGATCAACGATCTTTTGATTTATTCTAAGACAAAATTCGATGACAGAAAGTTCGAAATAAAAGACTTAAACACAATTGCAAAAGATGTTATTGAAGATCTCACCAATGAATTCGAAAATAAAAATGTAATTTTTGACATAAAAGACCTGGGCAAACTTTCTGTCATAGAATTTCAATTCAGACAACTTTTATACAATCTTATCAATAATTCATTGAAATTTGCAAGTCCGGACAGGGATTTAATCATAACCGTTTCGGCAGAAATCACCAACGGAGAGCTAGACAAACTTTCGCCGTTTACAAAGTATCACAAAATAACGATCTCAGACAACGGGATTGGATTTGACCCATTATACAGTGATAAAATATTTGGTCTCTTTCAGGCGCTGCATACAAAACCACTAAAAAGTACCGGGATTGGACTTACAATAGTAAAACGAATTGTAGAAAACCATAACGGTTTTATAAAAGCAAAAGGAGCTTTAAATCAAGGAGCAAAATTCGAGATTTTTATTCCTGTAGAATAACTTCAAATTTTACTCCCAATTCATTTCTTATAATTTATAATGATTCATTAGCATTTTTTCATACACTTTATCCGGAAGCGCACGTTTTAAAACAATCGAAAACTTCTGCATAAAAGCACCTACTTTATAATGTACGTTTGGCTTTTTCTGCTGCATAATTTTATAAACTGCCTCAGCCATTTCATTAGGATTACTTCCAGCATCGACATGTTCGTTCATCGTTGCAAGATTTTCTCCATAAACTTTTGCATAAGCAGACCCTTCTACAACCGGTGCATGATAACGACCTGAAGCAATATTCGTAGCAAAATCACCTGGTGCAATACTGGTAATTTCAACTCCAAATGATTTTACTTCCATTCGCAAAGCTTCTGTAATCAATTCTAAAGCCCCTTTCGATGCCGAATAAACACTGCGATAAGGCAACCCCATATAACCGGCAATCGACGTTATATTAATAATTAAACCAGATTTTTGTTCACGCATTTGTGGCAACACCGCTTTCATTACTTCAATTGGTCCAAAAAAATTAGTTTCAAAATTATTCCTGATTTCTTCAGTCGGAATTTCTTCCAGAGGTCCTGTAATTCCAACGCCCGCGTTATTAATCACCACATCTAACCGACCTGAATTGGCAATAATTTTAGCTACCGCTGATTTTATAGACTCAGCATTACGAACATCCAAGGCAACCAATGGAAAAACCGAGTTGAGTACTTTTTCAGGATTTCTGCTCGTTCCGTACACAACGAAACCTTTTTTTTGTAAAAATTCTCCAATTGATTTTCCAATCCCTGAGGATCCTCCGGTAATTAAAACGACTTTATTCATTTGTAGGTTAGATGTTAAATGTTATAGGTTATAAGAGAGATCACTAATATTACATAGAAAAACATACTCATTAATTATTTTTTACCGCAGAGAACACAAAGGTTTTTCGCAGAGTTGACTAAGATTTAAGTTGTATTAACACAATCTAAGCACACAAAGCTTTGGGAACTTTGTCTTTTCACAAAACTTAGCATATTCAAAAAAAAACTTAGCGTCCTTTGCGGTTAAATTTATTTATCCCTCCACAGGTTCTAAAATCAATCCAACTTTCCCAAGGTCCAAAAATAAAAAAATCCTCCATAAGGAAGACTAGATTTGAATTAATTATAAAAAAAAATCCCGAAACATCGGGAATAAAAAAAATGGCAAGCGACCTACATCGCACCGCTCAACCACGTACCCTTGCTATGTTCCCATCCTGGGGGAGTCTGCAGGAGCTGGTCGTGTAGGACTTGCCGGTGCAAATATACAATCTTTTTATATTTTTGCAAGACCTTTGTTGCTATAAAAATATCGTTGTATATTGGCTTATTCAAATTTTAAACTATGAAAAATTATAACTTCCTAGCTGTCATTTTATTAGGAATCACATTAATTGGATGTGGAGATAAAAATAAAGGTGAAAATTCTTTATTTAATATTGATGATTCGGCTTTTCCGGCACATTTTACCCAAAAAGAAGCACTTTCTGTTGGAATTTCGAACCCAAATTCGAAAGAAATTGACAGCATTGTTTACTTTGTTAATGATAAAAAAGTGGGAAGTACAAAAGGAGCTTCAAAATTTAATTTCCCTTTAAAAGATCAAAAGTTAGGATACCAATACTTAAAAGCAACCGTTTATTTTGGATCAAACTCTTCTGATGCAACCAAACGAATCGAATTAGTATCTGATGTCGAACCCAAAGCTTTAAAATATAAGATCGTAAATACATATGCTCACGATACCTTATCTTTTACTGAAGGTTTAGAGTTTTACAAGGATACTTTATACGAAAGTACCGGACAAGAAGGTGCTTCATTAATCAAAAAATATGATTATAAAACAGGAAAGATCTACAAACAAATTGATCTTGATAAACAATATTTTGGCGAAGGTATTACCTTTATAAATGGTAAATTATTTCAATTAACTTATAAAAATAAAAAAGGTTTTATCTATGACGCTAATACTTTAAAACTGGAAAAAACCTTTGCTTACGAAAAAGATATTGAAGGCTGGGGAATGACAAATGACGGAAAATACATTTATCAAACTGACGGAACTGAAAAAATCTGGAAAGTAGATCCTGCCACTCAAAAAATGGTAGATTACATCAATGTATACTCAGGAACTTCAAAAATTAAAGCAATCAATGAGTTAGAATGGATTAATGGAAAAATATATACCAATGTATGGTTTAAAGATGCTATTGCAGTTGTAAACCCTACCTCAGGAGCCGTTGAAGGAATTTTAGACATGTCTGGTTTGAGAAAATTTATGGATGCCAAAATAACCAAAGACGATGTTTTAAACGGAATTGCCTACAATCCTAAAACTAAAACTATTTTCGTAACAGGTAAAAACTGGAGCAAAATGTTCGAAATAACGGTTTCAGAGTAAACTAAAAATAAATTCCAATATTAAACACGAATTTCACAGATTTCACGGATTAGTTCGTGATAATTTGTGAAATTTGTGTTTTAAAACAATATCAATAATGACTACACTAATTACCAACATACAAGAACTGCTTCAGGTTCGTGAAACTTCAATTGCTAAAGTTTCGGGTGCCGAAATGGCTATTCTTCCTACCATTAAAAATGCTTTCTTAGTTATAAAAGATAATCTTATTGCTGATTTTGGTGCAATGGATAACCTTCCTGAAGTCAAAGCAGATAAAATTATTGATGCAACTGGCCGGGTTATTTTACCCGCGTGGTGCGACAGCCATACCCATATTGTTTACGCAGGAAATCGCGAACAGGAATTTGTAGATCGCATAAACGGATTTACTTATGAAGAAATCGCCAATCGTGGCGGCGGAATTCTAAATTCGGCTAAAAAACTCAACGAAACTACAGAAGACGAAATCTACGAGCAGTCAAAAGTTCGATTAAAAGAAGTGATGCATTTAGGAACAGGAGCTGTAGAAATAAAATCCGGTTACGGATTAACAATCGAAGGCGAACTCAAAATGCTTCGCGTTATTAAAAAACTGGCAGAGAATTATCCTATCGAAATAAAAGCCACTTTTCTTGGCGCACATGCCTTTCCTTTACACTACAAAGACAATAAAGCAGGTTATATCGATGAAATAATAAGCAAAATGCTTCCTGAAATTGCTCAAAACAAACTAGCCGATTATGTTGATGTTTTCTGCGAAACCGGTTATTTTTCTGTAGAAGAAACAGAGAGAATTATGAAAGCCGGAATTCAATTTGGCTTAAAGCCAAAAATTCACGTCAATCAATTTAATTCTATTGGCGGAATACAAGCGGGAATTAAATTTAAAGCCCTTTCAGTCGATCATCTTGAAATTATGAACCCCGAAGATATCGAAGCTTTAAAAAACACAGAAACGATGCCTGTAGCATTACCATCGTGTTCTTATTTTTTAAGTATTCCGTATACACCGGCTCGCGAAATGATAAAAGCGGGACTTCCATTAGCCTTAGCAACCGACTTTAATCCTGGTTCTACTCCGTCCGGAAACATGAATTTTGTTGTAGCAACAGCCTGCATCAAAATGAAAATGACTCCCGAAGAAGCCATAAACGCTGCAACGATCAACGGTGCTTATGCAATGGGAATCTCAGAAACTCACGGAAGTATTACAAAAGGCAAAAAAGCCAATTTGATTCTCACAAAACCAATTTCATCTTATTACCAGATTCCATACGCTTTTGGCAGTAATCTAATAGAAAGTGTTTTTGTAAACGGAAAAATTATATAAAATAGAAACCAATCTATTAATTCTCTTAAATCGTTAAAACTGACACAAAAATCTTACATAAATTAGTTATTACTGAAATATGGGGTTATGTTTACCAATCAAAATTTTTTGATATGGAAATGTTAGTTCTTGTAAGTATAAGTAAATTTGGTATGAAGCAAAATGCTTTATGTACCAGCGTTAGATCGTATACTAACAAGAACATTTTGAAATTATCTTCTTTGTTAAAATTAAAAATCTTCCCGAATTATTAGGCATTGCGAGTGTGCTTCATAAAATCCTATAAAACTTTTCTGCAACGCCTTTCAATCCACATTGAATATTGTGACTCGCCATAAAGTTTTTATTTATTACAAAATAAATTATAGGATCAGGATTAGAAAATATTTAATAATTAAAAGAAAAAGAAATCATGGCTAAGAAAGCTTCAACAACAGATTTAAAAGCAAAAAAACAAGAGAAAATTCAAAAAAAATTAGAGGAACAACAAACTAGAAAACGAAAATAAACTTCAGTTAAACTTCTTAATTTTACTTCATAAAAAAAGGTCTGTGAAACTTCACAGACCTTTAATATTTTAGTGGTATTATTACCTAAGCGACGTTTTATTATCTTAAGTTAAAGCTAGTTTTAGAAACTAATTCATCATTATCAAAAACATTGATAAAATAAGCTCCTTTAGCAAAATCTTTACCTGGTAAATCTTCACTTACGTTAACGGTTTTGTTTTCATACTTAACAATAGTTTTAAAGCTATAAGTCAAAGTATTATCACCAAAACTCTCTGTTTTTTTATCTCCTAAAACATTGTTTTTAGAATCGATAACTTGTACATAGTACGTTTTATCACCAGATTTAGCAATTTGGTTTTCAGCAACAGTAAAACTAATTTTTAAAACATCAGCACGGCTTGCTTTGTCAGTTTCAATTTGTTTTCCAGAACTTCTTAATTTATAAGCAGAAGTTTTAGTGTTCAGGATTGATAATTTAGCCCCTTTTTCAACAGTTTTAGCTAATTCTTCGTTTTGACCTACAAGTACTTCATTATATTTTTTAGATTCACCTAAAACTACAATTGTACTGTCTCTTTGAGTTGTTAAAACACCATTTTGTTTTTTCAATTCATCGTTTTCAGCAACTAAAGTTTTCATTTTACCTTGCATTGCCTGAACCTGAGATCTAAATTTAGATACATCACCTTTTGATTTATTCAAATCATCCATCAAAGCCACTACTTTATCTCTTTCCTGAATTAACTCGTCAGACATAGAAGTGTTTTCAGCGATTGCAGCATCATAAGTTGTTTTTAACTCCTGCAAATCTTTCATTACAGATTCTTTCTCTGTTAGAGTTGTTGTAAGTTCAGTTTTTGTTACATCTGAATCTGACGACAATTTAAAAATATACACTAAGCTACCAATTAGTAGGACTGCTAAAACTGCGATTACCGCCTTTAGACTTGAGTTGTTGTTCTTCGGGTTTTCCATATTTAAAAAATTTTCTTTAAAACAAATTTAAGAATTAATATAAGGTTATAACGTAAGTTACTACAATTATATTATTTTTGGAAAATAAATTTTTTTCATGGAGAAATTAGTACCGTTTACTATTAATGATTTAGCAAAAGTCACAAATCATCGTAGTGGTGAAATAAAGTTTGGAGAAAAGATGATTATCATCCCTAAAGGAGTTGATAAAATTAATTTTCTAAAAGAAAGTGAAGCCAAATACGTACTGTTAGGAATTCCTGAAGATATTGGTGTGCGTGCCAATTACGGCAGGCCCGGAGCGGCATCTGCATGGGAAAGCGCGATAAAGAGTATTGCAAACATTCAGCACAATCGTTTTTCTAAAGGCAGCCAGATTATTGTTCTAGGACACATTAATGTTGCCGAAGAAATGCGTGAGGTCGAAAACCTGGATTTTAATGATATTGACGACCGATCAAAATTAAGTCAGCTTGTTGAAAAAGTAGACAAAGAAGTTTCTCATATTATTTTTACCATTATAAAAGCAGGAAAAACCCCCATTATCATTGGCGGAGGTCATAACAATGCTTACGGAAATATAAAAGGTTCGGCTTTAGCCAAAGGAAAACCAATCAATGCCATCAATTTTGACGCTCATTCTGATTTCAGAATCCTTGAAGGACGTCACAGCGGAAACGGATTTTCGTATGCTTATGAAGAAGGATTTCTGAAAAAATATTTCATTTTTGGTTTACACGAAAATTACACCTCAAAAAGTGTTTTAGATATTATCAAAAAACTCGAAGACAGAGTACGTTACAATACTTACGACAGCGTGAATATTCGTAAAGAAAAAGATTTTGACCGTGAGATGGCTTTGGCTTTAGAATTTATCAAAACAGATTCTTTTGGTATCGAAATTGATTTAGATGCTATCCCTAACATTGCCAGCAGCGCTATGACTATTAGTGGTTTTTCAGTTGAAGAACTACGTCAGTTTATTTCCTTTTTCGGGCAACACAGAAATGCAACTTATTTGCATATTTGCGAAGGAGCTCCGGATTTGGCTGATTCGCCAAACAATAATTTAATTGGAAAATTAATCGGTTACCTGATTACTGATTTCATCAAAGCCAATAACGAAAAGAATACTTTATTGTAAGATGACTTACTGAAAATGAGTTCATTTGCCAAATAAAACAAGAATCAAATAAACGATTGGTCGAATAAACCTATCTTTGCACAGAATTTTAGTACTTAAAACTAAATTCTTAATACCTAAGATATGTTATTCGAAGATTTATCACTTTCAAAAAGTATACAAAAAGCCGTATTTGAAGAAGGCTACCTAAACCCTACTCCTATTCAGGAACAATCTATTCCGATTGTTTTGGCAGGAAGGGATTTAATTGGTTGTGCCCAAACCGGTACAGGAAAAACTGCTGCATTTGCAATCCCAATCATACATCAATTACACCGAATTGTAGGTTCAACAAAAAAAGCCAAAGTAATTCGTGCTCTTATAGTTACACCAACACGTGAATTAGCGGTTCAGATTGGACAAAGTTTTGATACTTATGCCAAATATACGAACCTGACTCAATTGACGATTTTTGGTGGAGTTTCGCAAAATCCACAAGTAGACGCGCTGAAAAACGGAGTTGACATTTTGGTGGCAACACCAGGAAGATTACTGGATTTACAAAAACAAGGTTTTCTTGATTTAGATCATTTACACACTTTAGTTCTTGACGAAGCGGATCAAATGCTGGATATGGGCTTTATAAACGATGTAAAGAAAATTGTAAAACTGACTCCTAAAAACCGTCAGACTTTATTATTCTCTGCTACAATGCCTATTGCGATTCGTGAATTGGCCGAGATGTTTTTGCAGGATCCTGCAAAAGTTGAAGTTTCGCCGGTTTCATCAACAGCAGAAAACGTAGAACAACGCGTTTATTTTGTTGAGAAAACAGAGAAAAGAAATTTACTTTATCATTTAATAAAAAATGAAGATTTATCAAACGTATTGGTTTTTTCAAGAACCAAACACGGCGCTGATAATGTTGTAAAAGCATTGCGTAAAAAAGATATACCTGCTGAAGCGATTCACGGTGATAAATCGCAAAATGCAAGACAACGTGTTTTGGATGCTTTTAAGAACAAAGAAGTTGGTGTTCTGGTAGCAACTGATATTGCGGCAAGAGGAATTGATATTGATCAATTACCATTCGTTATCAACTTTGATTTACCTAACATTCCTGAAACTTACGTACATAGAATAGGAAGAACAGGTCGCGCCGGAAACGGAGGAGTTGCCATTTCGTTTTGCAGTAAAGACGAACATGGTTACTGGAAGGACATTCAGAAATTGATAAAAGTAGATGTAAAAACAATTACAGATCATCCTTATCAATGGCATGCAGGAAGCCCTGAAGCAGCAGCAGAAGAGAAACCTAAAAACTCAAACCGAAGCGGTGGTGCTCACAAATCAAGAAAATCAAACGCTTCGAAGCAAAATAAAAAGCGCTGGTATTAATACCACCAGCAATTGAACACTAATTTCACGAATTGACACTAATTTAAATGCTTAGATAAGTTTGTGTAATTAATTCCACAAACTAATATCTGTCTTAATTAGTGAAATTAGTGTTTAATTTTTATTCTTATACAAACTTAGTGAGTGAGGTTATTTGCTTCGCGTATCAAGTAACTTATAATTTTAAAGAGTTTAACAGGTTCAAAAGGTTTAATGATAATATCATTCATTCCGGATGAAATGGCCTCATCTGTTATCTCGTCTTTATCAAAAGCTGTCAAGGCCACAATTGGTGTTCTTATTCCTTTTAAGCGAATTCTTTTCGTAGTTTCAAATCCATTCATCAATGGCATATTGATATCCATTAAAATAAGATCAAAATCTTCCTGATCGAGTATCTCCAAAGCACCAAAACCATCATCTACGACTTTACAGATGTAATTGTTCTTTTCGATAATTTTCTTCGTTACCAGTTGGTTAATCAGATTATCTTCTACTATTAAAATCTTGTATACTTCACTCGAAGTCAAATCCACTTCAATTTCATCTATAATGTTTTTAGTCCTTTGCGGATTATGTTCAAAAGGAATAATAAACGAAAACGAAGTCCCCTCACCAATAGTACTTTTTAAGTTAATTGTACTTCCAAAAAGTCCTAACAAACGTTTTACAATACTTAGACCCAATCCCGTTCCCTGATAATCTTCGTCTTTTCTGCCTACCTGAACAAATTTCTCGAAAATTTTGCCCTGATCTACTACTGCAATTCCAACACCATTATCCTTAATAAGAAAATCAAGAAAGTACATTTTTGCCTCAATATCATGAAGCTTTACAATAATTTCTACTTCACCATCTTTAGTAAACTTCAATGCGTTACTAACCAAATTCATTAAAATCTGAGCCAGTCTTAATTTATCTCCAATTAAATATTCAGGAATATCCGGATCTATAAACACAGAAATCTTATTGTTATTTTTTTGAGATAAAAAAGAAAGCGAGTTTTTAATCATTGTAATCTCATCGGCAATATTAAAAGTCAAATTCTCTAATACTACTTTATTTTCTTCGATTTTATTAATCTGAAGAATGTCGTTTACCAATGACAGCAAATACCTCGCAGAAAATTTTAAGGAACTCAAATGCTGGCTTCGGGACAATTCTTTATGTTCTTCGAGCAGCATATTGGTTATACCAACCACACCATACAAAGGAGTACGCAATTCGTGACTTATGGTCGAAATAAATTGAGTTTTAAGCAAAGAGGCTTCTTCGGCAATTTCTTTTGCTTTTAAAAGCTCTAAATTGTGTTTTTTCTTAAATCTGATATTTTTGATCAATGTAATAATTAAAAAAAGCAGGATAATAGAAATCAATACAAACAAAATGACAATGATGCGGGATTTTTTCAGACTTTGATATTGTGAGTCTTTTTCATTTTCGATTTTGTCAATTTGCCTTTTATATTCATCTAATTCCAGATTAAAACCAGCAATAGAGGCTTTCTTTAGTTTTTCCTGATTGTATAATTCATCTGTTATTTCATTAAAGACAGAAAGATTTTCGTAAGCTTCTTTATACTTTTTAATTGTAAAGAGAAATTTCGAATATTCTAAATGAGCATAAGACAAATCCGATTTCTCATCGCTGTTTTCTCCCGCCTGGATAGCTTTTACAAAAAATGAATTGGCAGATTTATAATCTTTATTATAACTGGAATACATTCCGTTAAGCATATTCACAACAATCTCTGTAGATGCATCGCCATATCGCGCCACATTATTCCCTACAAACTTTAAATAAGGATATCCTTCTTTGAATTTTCCAACATCAAAATAAGCCCAGGCTATATTTACGTTTGTAAAATAAACCTGGTTCATATCATTAATTTTCAAACTATAAGCAATCGATTTTTTATAGTAATTGATTCCTTTGTCAAATTGCTTTTTTTCGAAACAATATATATTACCAAGATTATTATGGAGACTGTATTTTATAGAATCGTTATTGGTTTTATTGGCGTAGTACAACCCTTTATTATAAAAGAAAATAGCTTTATCAAATTCTGATAATTCACTATAATTTCCGGCAATAATTTTGTACGATTTAGCAATTAAATAATCATTCTTAGAAGCTACAGCATAATTGAGAGCTATTCGCGAAGTAATTAATGATTTTTCGAAATTAGAATCCTTATAATCATTCCAGGCTTTTTTGACCAGTTTAGCAACCTTATCATCAGACATAGAATCTGATTGTGCTATTGCCGAATTGGCAAAGCAATTCAGAAAGAATAACAGCAATAAAAAAATCCGCATTTGGGGCATGAATCGGCTAATTTTATCAAATATACACTTAAAAATAAAAAAAAGCTGTATTTCATTTAAAAATACAGCTTTTCTTTATTTATTTAAATTATGATAAATCGAAGATCCTTTTCTTCAAAAAATATACGTTAAAAAATTATTCTACAATCGTTTCAGTTATTTCCTTATCATCCTCCCATTGCCCGACAACCGAAGTAGCCAAAGCATTTCCTAAAACATTGGTAGCACTTCTGAACATATCACAAAAGTGGTCAATTGGCAAGATCAAAGCAATTCCTTCCACCGGAATTTTGAACATTCCGCAAGTAGCTGCAACGATAACCAAACTCGCCCTTGGAACTCCGGCAATACCTTTACTGGTTAACATTAAAACCAAAAGCATAGCCATTTGTGTTCCTAAATCTAAATGAACTCCGTAAAACTGAGCAATAAAGATGCTGGCAAAAGTCATGTACATCATACTTCCATCAAGGTTAAACGAATATCCTAGCGGTAACATAAAGGCAACGATTTTATCCTTTACACCAAATTCTTCTAGTTCTTCTGTTAATTTAGGAAAAACAGCCTCACTACTCGTTGTTCCAAAAGCAATCGCCAGTGGCCCAACAATACGTCTTAGCAATTCGGTCATTCTTCCTTTAAGGAAAATATAACCCACAGCAATCAGGACTACCCACAATGTACTGATTCCGACTAAAAATGATCCGAAAAATTTAAAATAAGTAATAACTAATTCTTCTGCATCTCTAATAGCAAAAACTCCTGCAATGGCTCCAAATACTCCAATGGGAGCAAAGTTCATTACATAATTTACCATTTTTAAAACGATGTGAGACGCTTTATCAAAAGCGTTTATAATTGGTTTTACAGTACTTCCCAGTGAAGCAGCTGCCAGACCAAAAAAGATAGAAAACACTACGATTTGCAAAATCTCATTGGTTGCCAATGCTTCAAAAAGACTTTTAGGAACAATGTGTTCTACAAAATTCTCAACAGATAATATTTTTGTTTTTGCTGTAACCTCAGAAGCTGCAGCCATATCTACGTGATCTAATTTTAAACCTACTCCAGGTTCTAAAAGATTTACATAAAACAATCCAATCAATAAGGATATAAAAGATGCCGTAAAAAACCATCCAAGAGCTTTTCCTCCTACTCTTCCAACTGTTTTTATATCGCCCAATTTAGCAATTCCTACTACTAAGGTCGTAAAAACCAAAGGAGCGATAATCATTTGCACTAATCTGATGAAGATAGTAGCAAGCATTTTTATTTTATTACTAAAAGACAGTGCAGCTTCCTGCGAAATCGAATTATGGATCACAATTCCTAAAGCGGCACCAAGCACCATTGCAATTATTATTTGCCCTGTTAATCCTTTAAGAAATGATTTTTTTTTGGTTTCTGTTACTTGCATTAATTTGTTTTATTTAGAATTAAAATATTAAGACCCTCACTGTCTTAATTTTTATTAATATGTTTTGTTGATCAAATAAAAATCAGCCAAAACAATTGCTGCCATTGCCTCTACAATAGGCACAGCGCGTGGTACAACACACGGATCATGACGACCTTTACCCGTCATTGGTGTTATATTTCCTTTATTATCTAATGAATCCTGGGTTTGCATAATAGTTGCAACAGGTTTAAAAGCTACTCTAAAGTAGATATCCATTCCGTTACTGATTCCACCCTGAATTCCTCCTGAAAGATTTGTTTTTGTTGTTCCGTCAGGATTGTATAAATCGTTATGTTCACTACCTTTCATTTCAGAACCTGAAAATCCGCTTCCGTACTCAAAACCTTTTACGGCGTTTATAGAAAGCATTGCTTTTCCAAGTTCGGCGTGTAATTTATCAAAAACAGGTTCGCCTAAACCAACCGGAACGTTTTTAATCACACACGAAACTACGCCACCTACAGTATCTCCCTGTTTGCGGATATCGCGAATATATTCTTCCATAATCGCTGCCGATTTTTCATCCGGACAACGAACAGGATTACTTTCTATTTTAGAAAAATCTAAATCCTGATAAGGCGTATCTAAATGTATTGGCCCTACAGACGAAACGTAAGCATTAATTTTAATTTCAGGTAACATTTGTTTTGCAATTGCCCCTGCCACTACTCTGCTTGCTGTTTCACGAGCAGAACTTCTTCCGCCACCGCGATAATCACGAAAACCATATTTCTGGTCGTATACATAATCAGCGTGGCTTGGTCTGTAATTGTCTTTTATATGAGAGTAATCGTCAGATTTTTGATTGGTATTCGGGATAATAAAACCAATTGGAGTTCCCGTAGTTTTACCTTCAAAAATACCAGATAAAAACTGCACTGCATCCGGTTCTTTACGTTGTGTCACAATTGCTGACTGTCCCGGTTTTCTTCTGGACATTTCAAGTTCAATTGCTTCTAAATCAAGTTCAATTCCTGATGGACAACCATCAATAATTCCGCCTAAAGCTTCACCATGAGATTCTCCAAATGTTGTAACTTTATAAAGGGTGCCGTAGCTATTTCCTGCCATTGTAATTAGTTTTGAGCAAATGTAAGTTTTATGAATTAAATTAAAAAATTTAAAATTAGTATTATTAACTAAAGGTTAAGCAGTTTAAAAATCACAATTTATTAAAATTGTGGCCAAATTGATAACCTTTTGATAAAATATCTCCGCCCAGAGTTTCTTTTATTTGTTAAACTTCAAAAAAAGAAAAATTGAAAAAACGAAATGTTGAATTGGTCATTCTTTCAGATGTCCATTTGGGAACTTACGGAAGTCACGCTAAAGAACTAAACAACTACTTATCAAGCATTAAACCCAAAACATTAGTCTTAAACGGCGATATAATTGATGCCTGGCAGTTTCGAAAATCATACTTCCCTAAAGCACATTTAAGAGTCATTCAACGTATCATCGGGATGGCATCTAAGGGCACAAAAGTGTATTATATTACTGGAAATCACGATGAAATTCTTCGAAAATTCAGCGATATGAATATGGGAAATTTTTCTCTGGTGGATAAATTAGTTTTAGAATTAGACGATAAAAAAGCCTGGATTTTTCACGGAGATGTTTTTGACGCTTCGGTTCAGCACTCAAAATGGATCGCAAAACTAGGCGGATTAGGATACGATTATCTTATTTTGAGCAATCGATTTGCCAATTGGTGTTTAGCAAAATTAGGCCGCGAACCATATTCTTTTTCTAAAAAAATAAAGGCAAGCGTAAAAAAAGCCGTCAAATTTATTTCGGACTTTGAAACTACAGCTACAGATCTGGCTATCGAAAAAAAATACGATTATGTAATTTGCGGACATATACACGAACCAAAAATCATTACCAAAGAAAATAAACACGGATCTACCTTATATCTCAACTCCGGAGACTGGGTCGAAAATCTTACCGCACTAGAATACCATAAAAAACGTTGGAAATTATATTCGTATACAGAAAGTAATTTTACCGAAGAAGAAAACCTTTTTGAGATGGAAGATATTCTAAGTTCACAATTAATCTCCTCTATAATCCTGAAGAAATAATTTAAGAAAAAGATTTCAAAAAAACGCCCAATCCCGCATTATAACTGAAATAGAAGGCTTTAACAAAATTTGATTCAAACTTAAAAATGTGAATTATATAACAATTTTCAAAAATATTATACGTTTGAACTTTGGACGTAACAGTACATTTGAAAAAAAATTAATAACCATTTTTATGAAAAAAATCATTTTATCTGCCTTCATGCTATTAGGAATAGCATTTACAGCTCAATCACAAGAAATTTCGAAACATGCTTTAGGAGTACGTTTAGGAGATAACAACGGATTTGGTGGCGAGGTATCATATCAATTAGGCTTAAGCCAAAAAAACAGACTTGAATTTGATTTAGGTTTTAGAAATAGCAGTAACGTAGACGCCATTAAAGGAGTTGCTCTTTACCAATGGGTTTGGAACATCGACGGAGGTTTTAACTGGTATGCTGGTGTTGGTGGTGGTATTGCTGCATGGGATCACGATTACTACAACAACAATTTCAAGTATAACGACAGCGGAACTTACGTATTTGCAGCTGGAGATATCGGTATAGAATACAGATTTAGCGAAGCACCTATTACACTTTCATTAGATGCAAGACCAGAAATTGGTTCTGGATACTATGATGATGACAATTTTGGATTTGATGTAGGTTTAGGAGTTAAATTTAGATTCTAAATTAAGACTAAAAAAATAATTGTAAAAAAAAATCCTGTCGTTGAAAAGCGACAGGATTTTTTTGTTCTAAATATTACTTAACCGCAATCCCGATAGCTATTGGGAGCAAAGTTTTTATATAATGTATGCCTAGAAAACGCAAAGTTCGCAAAGCTTTCTATTGTTAGCTTTGCGAACTTTTGCGTTTATTTTACAAAATCGAATGTATAAAAACCTTGCGTGCTTCGCGGTTAAATTCATCGCTAAGCCTTACAAAATACCTTATTTAATAATAATCTCTTTTTTCGAATGCACTTTTACCACCGTATAAGGATAAGTAATTACCTGCATAACCATAGCGTCCGGAGCAGGGCTGTTTTCTTTTATTGTAATGATAATATTCTTATCCGTTTCTTCCACTTTTTCAACTCCAATAGAATAACCGCCTGTATTCTTTTCGCCCATGTTTAGAATAATGTAATTCGAATTACTAATATCATCCTGTTTCATTTTATCCTTCAAAAGCGGATCGTTTTCCAACATTTTGATTTCATTAGGTTCTGTCAAAATTTCAAAAAACTTAATATTTCCGCCGCCGTCAGATTGTTCCGTCAAAACTTCATACAACACTTTCGAACCCGAATCTGATGTTTTTTTCGCCCCACAGGAAACCAAAACAAAAACTATTAAAACCGAAATTACTTTTCTCATTTACGCTTTTTTAAAATTAGTTCTTCTCATGTTTGTAATCATCAATAGCCCTTTGGTACAAAGCTTCATACTTAGGCAATATATTTTTGATGTCGAATTTTTTAGCAACTTCCAAAGCATTTGCTTTAAATTCATTCAGTGTTTTATCGTCTTTTAGAATTTTAATTGCATTTGCCGCCATTTCTTCGACATTACCAACATTACTCAAATATCCCGAAATACCATCAAAATTAACCTCTGGCAAACCTCCTGAATTGCTTGAAATCACCGGAACTCCGCAAGCCATAGCCTCTAAAGCTGCCAAACCAAAACTTTCTGTTTCTGACGGAAGTAAAAACAAATCCGTCAGACATAAAATCTTATCGATTTCATTACTGTTTCCAAAGAAAATTACCTTATCGTAAATTCCCAGTTCCATACACAAAACTTCCGCTTTTTCTTTTTCAGGACCATCACCTACCATCATCAGTTTAGCAGGCATTTCTTTCTGGATATTATAGAAAATTTTAATAATATCCGGAATACGTTTTACCTTTCTAAAGTTACTAATATGGGTAATGATGCGCTCATTTTCCTTCGCCATTACAGATCGGTGACAAGGTGCAAGCGGATCTTTTTTCATCTTATCCAACTCAATAAAATTCGGAATCACCTTAATTTTATTCTTGATTTTAAACAACTTCAAAGTATCATCTTTCAAACTCTGAGAAACAGACGTCACATAATCAGATTTATTGATACTAAATGTCACTGCCGGTTTATAAAACGGGTGATTTCCAACCAGTGTAATATCAGTTCCGTGAAGCGTTGTAATCATTGGCAGATTAATTCCTTCATTCTTCAGCATTTGCTTCGCCATATACCCCGCATAAGCGTGAGGAATAGCATAATGCACGTGCAAAACTTCAATCTTATATAATTTCACCATATCAACCAATTTGCTCGATAAAGCCAATTCATAAGGCTGATAATGAAAAAGAGGATATTCAGGAACGTTTACTTCGTGATAATGAACATTAGGATTCAAAAGTGCCAACCTAACCGGCTGACTATAAGTAATAAAATGGATTTCGTGTCCGCGTCTGGCTAATTCAAGACCCAATTCTGTAGCAACTACGCCACTACCGCCAAATGTCGGATAACAAACTATAGCTATTTTCATGTATTAAATTTAATACTACGAAAGTACTCAAAAATAGCATTTAATCGAAGATTTAGATTGTTAGATTTTTGTGAAGATTAGATCTATCAGAGTATTAGACTGTTAGTTGCAAAGCTTCGGTACCTGACAATTACTTCAATATTATCTCTGTCATCCTAAGCGAAGTCGAAGAACTTTTAATACATAATTTATATTTCATGATTCTATTCAGGAGCAGAAGATGCATTTTCCAAAAGACCACTCGTCCCGCTGTCCGCTATATCTTTTATGGTGTCCCGAGGCTTCGGGACCACATAAAAGGATACCACTTCCATCGGGGCTAGATTAAAGGTTTAGTTTTTTATGAGGACCTTTTTTGTATTGTGTTTACATTTTTTTTGTCAATTCCAAGGAACGAAGAATCACACTCGAAACGTTATAACAATTGGAGCTTTTAGGAACGGAAATTACTTGTGTGATTCTTCGTTCCTCAGAATGACAAAACTAAAACCAAACCCAATTAACTCCACAAAAAAAAGGCACAAAACCCAAGTTTTATGCCTTTCAAATATATTACAAATCTCTTTTAAAAAAATCTGCTATGCCAGCTATCGGCAGCAGGAACTTCCCATGATTCATTGTATTCTTCGATATTATTTACAAGATTATTAAAAACAATCGTATTCTCAGAAACCGATTTATCTTTAACCATTTTCTTAAAATCGATTAATGTTTTATGAGCAATATGTTCACCATTTTTAAAAGTCACGTTCATTTTATCTAATAAATCAACGTTATATTTTTTCTCTAAACTCTGAATAAACTCTACAGAACTATCTATAGAGCACCCTGTAGCAGCCTGCACATCCTGATTTACAGCCAAAATAATGAATCGATTGTATTTTAGTTGGTACGAAGCTTCTAAACTTGTTCCGTGTGCTGCCCAGCCTTCAACGAAAGTTTTCAGGTCAGTTTCTATTTCAGAAAATTCTTCCTCAGAAAATTTTCTGTTCGATTGGTAAATCCAGATTCTGGACTCACCAGGTAAATCTTCAAAAGGTATATACATTTTAATTTTAGATTTTAGATTGTTGATTTTAGATTCAAAAGTAGTTTCAAGTTTAAGGTTTCAAGTTAAAAAACTGAGAACCTTAGTAACTTAGCACCTCAGAACCTTACTTAAAGATCTTGCGCATTCGCAATTAACTCCGCGATATCCATTACTTTAACCTGTCCTTCTTTCTCCTGATGTTTAATACCATCAGTTAACATTGTATTGCAAAACGGACAACCTGCTGCAATAATATCCGGTTTTACTTCCAGAGCATCTTCTGTACGTAATACGTTTACTTCTTTGTTTCCCGGTTCAGCATCTTTAAACATTTGTGCTCCACCCGCTCCACAGCATAAACCATTCGCTTTCGAACGTTTCATTTCGACCAGTTCCACATCAAGTTTTTCGATTAAATCCCTTGGTGCTTCATAAACTTTATTGGCTCTTCCTAAATAACAAGGATCGTGAAAAGTGATTTTTTTCCCCTTAAACTGACCTCCTTCAACAGTTAATCTTCCGTCATCCATTAACGACTTTAAAAACTCCGTATGATGCACTACATCGTATTGACCACCTAATTCAGGGTATTCATTTTTTAAAGTATTAAAACAATGCGGACAAGCCGTAACAATCTTTTTAGCCTCATAAGCATTTAGAACCTCGATATTCATCATGGCCTGCATCTGAAACAAAAATTCATTTCCGGCACGTTTTGCCGGATCTCCGGTACAACTCTCTTCTGTACCCAGAACAGCAAAAGAAACATTAGTACGATTTAAGATTCGTACAAATGCCTTTGTAATTTTTTTTGCTCTATCATCAAAACTTCCCGCACAACCTACCCAAAACAAAACTTCTGGTTGTTTTCCTTCGGCCAGCATTTCTGCCATTGTTGGTACTACTAAACTTTCTGACATCTTCTTATTTGTTTAATCGGCTAATCGTTAATTTGGTTAATCGTTGTAAAACGAATATTCAAACTTCACTAAAACCGAAAAATTATTTTATTCTATCAATTAAACGAATTAACGATTAACCGATTAAACTACAATTTTAATTCTCGTTTTTCCAATTCAATCTGTCTTGTTGATTGTATTGCCAAGGCGCACCATTGTTTTCAATATTAGTCATCATCGCATTCAATGACATTGGCGCAGCACTTTGCTCCATTACCAAATAACGACGCATATCCATAATAATAGACAACGGACTAATATTTACCGGACATTCCTCTACACAAGCATTACATGAGGTACACGCCCATAATTCTTCAGGAGTAATATAATCGTTTAATAATGTTTTATTATCCGGAACAAAAACACCTTTATTGGCATCAATATTTTTTCCTACTTCCTGCAAACGGTCTCTTGTGTCCATCATAATTTTACGAGGAGATAATTTTTTACCTGTTTGATTCGCCGGACAAGCTGATGTACAACGACCACATTCTGTACAAGTATATGCGTTTAATAACTGAACCCAATTTAAATCCTGAACATCACTTGCTCCAAATTTACTTGGTGCAGCATTTTCATCTACCGGAGCAGCCGCAAACGGATCTGCGTTTGGATCCATCATTAATTTTACTTCTTTGGTAACTGATGCCAAATTATCAAACTGACCTTGTGGTTTCAGGTTTGCAAAATAAGTGTTTGGAAAAGCTAAAAGAATATGTAAATGTTTTGAGAAGTATAGATAGTTCATAAAAACCAAAATACCTGCGATATGCAACCACCAAAAAACTTCAAACAACAATCCAACCAATTCGTTTGAAACTCCGTTAAACATTGGCGCAATAAACTGACTTATTGGAAAACTTCCTGCTTTATGAAAATGCGAAAATCCTCCCGGAACATTTTGCAAATGCAAATCAGAAGCATTCATTAATAAAAATAAAATCATCAAAACAGTCTCGAAATACAAAATGTAATTGGCATCACTTTTTGGAAAACCATTTAAATCCGGATTTAGAAAACGTTTTAATTTAATTATATTTCTTCTGATCCAGAATACAATAACTGCAACCAGAACCAAAAATGCCAATATCTCAAACGCAGCAATAAGAACATCATAAACCACACCTAAATAAGGTGCAAAAACTCTATGTGTCCCAAATAAACCATCAATGATGATTTCGAGCAACTCGATATTAATAATAACGAAACCTACATAAACAACAATATGCAATACTCCGGCAACAGGTCGTTTCACCATTTTTGACTGCCCTAAAGCAATCATCGCCATATTTGCCCAACGTGCCTTTGGATTATCTTTACGATCTACATCAACTCCTAAGTTAATGTTTCGGATAATCTTTTTTACACTTGAAGCAAAAAAGCCAAAACCAGCTATTAAAAGTATAGCAAATAAAATATTGTCTAAATATCCCATTCCTTATTATTTTTTATCGGTTGAATTTGCATCTTCTGCAGGAGCTACGTAAGGCTTATTTTTCTTTCCAAAAAGAGAAACATTTACATAACGAGTTGGGTACAAACGAACATCCTGCAATAACAATTCTAACTCTTTTGAAGTTTTAGACAAGTTGTTATACAAAGCATCATCATTCAATAATTTACCTGCTGTACCTTTTCCTGAGTTTAAGTTACTCATAATACCATCTACTTTAGCCAAAGTCTGGTTTAGGTTTCTAACTGTTTTTCCTAAATCAGCTTTATTTAAAGAATCAGATATCTTATTGAAGTTGTTCGACATTTTATTAAAGTTTGTCACCACTCCATTAATCTGACCTTTGTTAGTATCTAAAATAGTATTCAAAGTTCCTGAAGCTTTATGAAATTGCTCCATTGTCTGACTTAATTCTGCCAATGATTTTTTTAGATCTTCCTGCCCTTTTTTATCCAATACATTATTTAACCCGGAAACCAGAGTATTAATATTAAGAAGCATTAAATCTAATTTTTGCTGAATTGGTTCGATTTTACCTCCCAGAGATTCTGTTAAACCTAATTCTACTGTAGATGAAAGCGTTTGCCCTTCTTCAGCAGGATCTTTATCAGCCAGATTAGGTAAAATCTTAATTTGTTTTCCACCAATTAAACTTGGAGAATACAAAGCAGCTCTACTTGTTTTTGAGATTGGAAAATCTGTTTTTAACTGAAGTTCAACCAGCAATTTGCCAGTTACTTCGTTTATTGTAATTTTACTTACTTTACCAATTGAAAGTCCATTTATGGTAACGGGTGCTGATGGTGACAAATCCTCAACATTATTATACTCTACATATAATGTTTTGTAATTTGTAAAAAGGTCTTTACCTTTTAAAAAGCTGTAGCCCCAGATAAATAATAAAATTGACGCGATGACTAAAATAGCCGTTTTAATTTCTCTTGTTAGTTTCAAAATTCTTAGTGTTTGTACAAAATTAGTATAAATATTCGAACTAGAGGCTATTATTTAATAGCGTCTTGAATACTGATCTTTTCTCCGTCTTTAGTTGCAACTAAAAAAGAAGCCCCATATCCTTTATCCTTAGCTTCTTCTAAATATTTTTTTGCAGCTGTATAATCTGAAGTTTCCTGGTAAAAATATTTATAAATATTATTTTCGTATATCATTGTTACATTTTTTAGTCCTTTAAAATTTTTAGGTTCTAAAGGTGTTTTTTTAATGCTTGCAATAAGCTGTACTTTAAAGAATGTTCCTTTTGGAGTATTCTTAGCAGCCACAGGAGCTTCAACCACCTTTGCTTTTACCGGAGTAGTATCTCTTACTGGTCGCGCATCGTTTGATTCATTAGACCCGGAACCAAAATATTCTCTTTTATAACTCAAAATTGCTTCGGCAATAGCTTTTGCAATGTCGTTTTGCCCTTCTTCAGAATTTAAAATATTTCCTTCAGTAGGATTAGAGATAAATCCGGTTTCTACTAAAACCCTTGGCATATACGCTTTATGAAGTACCATAAATGGTGCCTGCTTTACTCCTCCCTGTCTTAGTTTTTTTCCCAGTTTTTCAAAATTATCTTCAATTTTACTGGCCAGTGAAATACTATTGTCCTGATATTCTTCCTGCATTAAAGTCAATCCAATCATAGATTCCGGAGAATTGGGATCATAACCTTCGTATTTACGTTTATAATCTTTCTCTAAGGTAATAACCGAGTTCTCTTTTTTCGCAGCCTCAAGATTCGATGCCAGTTTACTTAAACCCATTACATATGTTTCTGTTCCGTCTGCAGCCGTATTTTTATTGGCATTACAGTGAATTGAGACAAAAATATTCGAATTTGCTCTGTTTGCAATATTGGCTCTTTCGACCAAATCGATAAAAACATCTGTTTTACGAGTATAAATCACATTAACATTGGGCGTGCTTTCTAAAATTTTACCAACTTTTAAAACAATAGCCAAAGCAATATTTTTTTCAATCCGTCCGCTATAAACAGCTCCAAAGTCATGATCTCCATGTCCAGCATCAAGTGTTACCTTAAAAACATTTGACTGGCTGTATGCACAAAAAGACAATATCGTTAGAAAAAAAGTAAATATTACTTTAATTTTGTTAAATCTGTTCATAAATCTAAAAGTTAATTTTAATAAAACGTAACTGCTATAATTTTTACAATTGATTATTTTTGACAAAAAATTATATGTAAGTTTGACATGTCAAAAAACAAGCCATAATTTTACAAAAATAGCATTTAAACCTTTGCATACAAACTTATTTAATATCGTTTTATTATCATTTTTCCTAACATTAGGATGTGGTAATTTATATTCGCAAGAGATAAAAAACAAAAAAAAGCCGTTACCAACTGTAAAACAAACAGATAAACCCAAAACTGTTGTTCCAGATCTAACACCGGCTCCAATTGCTGATACCATAAAGTTAGACACAGTTAAAACTAAAAAGAGCGCTTTAGATGCCGTTACTAAGTATAAAGCCAAAGATTATGCTAAGTACGACAGGAAAAACAAAACGCTTACTTTATATAATGAAGCTGAATTATATTATAAAGATGTCGAGCTAAAGTCGGGTATTATTGTTTTAAATCTCGAAAAAGATGAAGTTTATGCTGGTAGAATACGAGATTCTGCCGGTGTTTTGATACAATATCCCAATTTTAAACAAGGACCAAGCGAAGTTCAGCCTGATTCTATCCGATTTAATTTTAAAACAAAAAAAGCTTTAATCTATAATTCAAGAACTGAACAGGGAGAATTTAAAATCAAAGCGGCAATTACCAAAAAAGAAAACGATTCGGTTTACTTTTTAAAAGGAGCCCGTTTTACCACTGCAAAAGACATTGACGATCCTGAATACTATTTCAGAACCAACAAAGTAAAGTTCGTTCCCAATAAAAAGGTTGTTGTAGGTACCACTCAAATGGTAATTGCAGACGTACCTACTCCACTAGTATTGCCTTTTGCTTTTTTCCCAATGACCAAAGAGAGAAGTGTTTCCGGTATTATCGTACCAAGTTATAATGACTCGAATACAAGAGGTTTCTCATTGCAAAATATGGGTTATTATTTTGCTTTAAGCGATAATTACGACTTAACAGTTCTGGGAGATTATTATACCAATGGTAGTTATGCCATGCGTTTTGAGTCGGCATACGCAACAAGATACAAGTATAGAGGAAATATTAATATTCGTTTTGAGAACCTGATTAACAGTGAACGAGGCTATCCTGACTATAGTAAAGAAAATATTTACAACATTCAGTGGTCTCATTCAAAAGACTCAAAATCGAATCCAAATTCTAGTTTTTCTGCTTCTGTGAATATGGGTAGTAGTAAATATTTTAAGCGATCGATTAACCAGGCCAACGTAGGTTCGAATTTAAATAATACTTTAAATTCATCGATTTCTTACAACAGAACCTTCAATACAATTCCACAAGCACGTTTTTCATTAACAGCAACACATTCGCAAAATACGCAAACAGAGCAAATTCAGATGACATTGCCAACATTGCAAGCCAGTGTCGATCGTGTATATCCGTTTGTTGGAAAAGACGGGGTTAAAAAAGGTTTCATCAAAAACATCAACTTACAATATAATCTAAGCGGTAAAAACAACATTACCACTACAGATTCATTGTTCTTTAAACCACAAATGTTTAGAGATGCACAAATAGGAATGCAACATAGTATCCCGATTAGTACCAACTTTAAAATATTTAAATATTTTAGCGCAGGAGCTTCTACTAATTATCAGGAAACATGGGTAACAAAAACTATTGATAAAAATTACGATCCGGATAAAGGTCAGGTTGTAAACACAACTGTTAATGGTTTTGACGCTTTTAGAACGTATAATTTCAGTACGAATTTAGGAACTACGATTTACGGTACATTTAATTTTGGAAGCGATAAAAGAATTCAATCCATTCGTCACGTAATGCGTCCAACTGTTACTTATTCGTATACTCCAAGTTTTGATCAGTATTATAATAATTATACTGTTGATGCTACCGGAAGAATTTCGAATTATTCAAGATTTGATGGTGGTATTTTTGGAGCACCCGGCAAGAGCAATTCTAATATTGTATCTTTTGCTTTAAGCAATACTTTTGAAGCAAAAGTAAGAGACAGAGACAGCACAAAAACAGAACCTAAGAAAATTATGCTGCTAAACAATTTAAACTTTAGCACGAGTTATAATTTTAATGCGGATGGAAAAGAAAGTTTAGCGTGGCAACCTGTTCTTGTAAGCGGTGGAACACAACTTTTTGACAATAAAATGAATGTGAATTTTGGTGCGACTTTAGATCCGTATGCGATTGACAATGGCGGAGCCAGAATTAACACTTATAATATTGATAATGGCGGGAGTTTATTTAGAATGACCAGTGCCAACGTAACTTTAAACTATTCGTTTTCTAATAAGGGAACCGGAAAGGAAAAAGACAATACACAAAGCGAACGGAACGGGGGTCGTAAAGATGATTTATTCGGTACAAATACCGACTTGAATGACAGCCGAAACAGCCAGTTTGCCAATGAAAAAGATGACGGAGAAGATGTAATAACTGAATTCTTTAAAGCAAAAATACCATGGGATATGACAATGGCTTATTCATTGACCTATTCAAATGTAAATCGCGAAAATAAGATTACAGGAAACTCTATTATGGTATCTGCCAATATGGATATTACTCCAAAATGGAAAGGCGGAGTTTCGACCGGTTATGATTTTGTACAAAAAGGCGTTACTTTTACGCAATTCCGTTTTGAAAGGGATTTATTAAGCTGGAGAATGGCATTTAACTGGAGTCCACTGGGCGTAAACTCAAACTGGAACTTCTTTATCGGAATCAAATCCGGAATGCTTAGTGACATTAAATGGAACAAACGAAGCACTTCTAACCGATAGACAATCATTAATTTAAAGTAACCTTTTTAGATTTATGAAACAGGATTTAAAGATTTAATCTTAATTTCATGATCTCTAATTATATTATAATTCTCCAATTTAGTATTTAAAAACTATTATCATGAAAAAAATCATCTTTACAGACAAAGCACCGGCTCCAATTGGCCCTTACAATCAGGCTGTATTATCAGGAAATACACTTTATGCCTCTGGACAGATTGCCATAAATCCAGCTTCAGGAGAACTTGTTATCGAAAATATAAATGATGAAACAACACAAGTAATGAAAAATATTGCTGCCATTCTTGAGGCTGCAAACATGACTTTTGAAAACGTAGTTAAAGCCACAATTTTCATTATGGATATGAATAATTTTGCCGCTATAAACGCTATTTACGGGTCTTATTTTAATGAGAAAACAGCACCTGCACGTGAAACAGTTCAGGTAGCATGCTTGCCAAAAAATGTAAACGTTGAGATTTCTATAATTGCTGTACAATAGCATTTAAAAATAATTGTGCCGTTGCCTCATTGATTGCCAACGGCACATTATGAACATCACATATCCTGACCAGCATCTTAATATCTACTTCATGCGCATTGGTCACTAAAGGATCCGTAAACATAAAGACTACGTTAATTTTACCATCGGCTACTTTGGCTGCAATCTGAGCGTCTCCTCCCATTAAGCACGGCAACATCTTTTTTACTTTAAATCCTGATTTCTCAGCATTTCTACCCAATATTCCTGTTGCAATAAGTTTTACTTTATCATGTTGAAGCACAATTCCGTTTTTAATTAAAAACTGAATCATATCTGCCTTTTTATTATCATGAGCAATTATTGCAATTACAGTTTGTTTTTTCATGATTTAGTAATAAATATAAATCAAATTTACATTAAAAACAGCTGTAAAAGTATTACAAATCACTTGGAAATCAAATATTTAAGAATCCAACAATAAACAGTATCAATTATATTATTATAATGAATTTTATAGGCAATAAAAAACCGTTTCAGTAAATGAAACGGTTTTGAATATATATTTAATGATATAAAATTCTATAATTGCAATGCAACAGCATTTAGTAACAATTGAGCAGAAGCTTCATTGGTTGCTAAAGGTACATTATGTACATCACAAACACGAATAAGCATATTAATATCGACTTCATGAGCGTGGCTCGCTAAAGGATCTTTAAAAAAGAAAACCATTTGCGTTTTACCTTCGGCTACACGCGCTGCAATTTGCGCATCGCCTCCCATTGGCCCTGAAAGCATTCTTTTTACCTTAAAACCAGCATTTACAGCCTTACTTCCGGTAGTTCCTGTAGCGATCAGCTTAATATTTTCTTTAAGAAGAAGTGTTTTGTTTTTGTTTAAAAACTGAACCATATCTGCCTTCTTTCCATCGTGAGCTATAATAGCAATTTCTATCATTTATTTTTATTTATTGATTAGCAACATGATAAGCTATCAATCCATCAATAGGTCTTCTTAATACATTACCTAATTGAAGTTCGTATTTATCAAATGTTTCTTGTAATTCGTCTTTTAGATAAAAAGCAATAGAACCTACAAAATGAACCGGAACTTCTTTACAGTTATCAAACTGTTTGATATAGTTCTTTACAAAAGATTTCATCCCTTTAAAGATGATTTTTCTGCAAAACTCAGTGTCTTTGTGCTTAATTAAAAACTTAGCAAAAGTTGCTAAATAAGCATTTGGATTTGGTTCTTTGTATAATTTATTTTTGATAAAATCAGGATCTAAATCATATTCTTTTTCAAATTCTACTGCCAGTTCTTTAGGCATTTTATTGAAATAATACTTTCTGATTAATTCCTTACCAAAAACATTTCCGCTACAATCATCCATAGCAATATAACCTAATGATTGTACTTTTTGATGCAATACTTTTCCATCAAAATAACTGCAGTTAGAGCCTGTTCCTAAGATACTCACGATAGCTTCTTCTCCTTTTGGAGTAGTTGCATAAACCGCTGCGTATGTATCTTCATGAACTTCTACAATAGCATTAACAAAATATTCCTGGAATATTTGCGAAAGCTCTGTTTTCATTCTGTCAGTTCCACAACCTGCTCCGTAGAAGAACAAATGTGTGGCATTTTTTTTATTTTGTAAAATATCAAAACGATCATTTAGTCTTTCGATAATTTCAGGACCTTCAAGAATTTCAGGATTTAATCCTAATGTTTGTGTGGTGAATAATACTTTTCCATTATCATCAATTGCAATCCAATCGGCTTTAGTAGATCCACTATCAACTATTAATTTCATTTTATTTAGTTTTTGGATTAGTTTTTCTTTAGCTAAATAAAAAGTGTTTTTTTTACATTAATTAAAGAAGTAACAAAATAAGAAAAATCCCGTTACTTTGAAATAACGGGATTTTACAAAAATATATAATATTATTTTAAACCTGCAATGTGTACAGATAAATCAATTAATTTGCTTGAGTATCCGTACTCATTATCATACCAAGATACTAATTTGAAGAAAGTTGAATTTAAACCAATTCCTGCAGTAGCATCAACGATTGAAGTTCTTTTGTCTGAGATAAAATCTTGAGAAACAACTGCATCTTCAGTATATCCTAGAATACCTTTTAATTCATTTTCTGAAGCTTTCTTTAAAACAGCCATAATTTCTTCATAAGAAGTTTCTTTAGCTACTTTTACTGTTAAATCTACTACAGAAACGTCAGCAGTAGGAACACGGAAAGACATTCCAGTTAATTTTCCATTCAAAGCAGGAATTACTTTTCCAACCGCTTTAGCAGCTCCAGTAGAAGATGGGATGATGTTGATGCTTGCAGCACGTCCACCTCTCCAGTCTTTTCTTGAAGGACCATCAGCAGTCATTTGAGTTGAAGTTGTTGCGTGAACAGTTGTCATTAAACCTTCAACAATTTCGAAATTATCGTGAATTACTTTAGCTAAAGGAGCTAAACAGTTTGTAGTACAAGAAGCATTAGAAACTACTAAATCAGTAGCTTTAGCACTTTCGTGGTTTACTCCCATTACAAACATTGGAGCATCTGCAGAAGGAGCAGAAATAATTACTTTTTTAGCACCACCTTTAATGTGCTCATTTGCAGTTTCGATAGTAGTGAAGATACCAGTACATTCAGCAACTACGTCAACATCAACTTCATTCCATTTTAAGTCAGCTGGATTTCTTTCAGCAGTAATACGAATATTTCTTCCGTTTACGTAAAGTTTTCCTTCTTTTACTTCTACAGTTCCGTTGAAACGACCGTGAACTGAATCATATTTTAATAAATAAGCCAAGTGATCAACATCTAATAAATCGTTGATTGCTACAACTTCTACATTATCTCTATTGAAAGTTTCTCTAAAAACGATTCTTCCGATACGTCCAAATCCGTTTATTCCTAATTTTACTTTTGACATTTTACTTAATTTTTGCTTTTGTTTTTATTACACTAATTTAAAGTCTAATTTCCTCACAATAAACTTCTTTCCTTTTTAAACTTTTATTTTATGTTGACATGATATCAGATACTCTCAACAATTCTCTATCAATTTCAGACTTACCTTTAATTGCTTGTTCAAGAGGTGTCAGGGCAACTTTATCTGCCTGAAGACCTACCATGTAATTTGATTTTCCTTCGATTAAAGACTCTACTGCTTTTACACCTAAACGGCTTGCAAGAACACGGTCGAAACAAGATGGAGAACCACCACGCTGCATATGCCCTAAAACGGATACTCTTACATCATACTCAGGCAAATTAGCTTCAACGTAATCTTTTAATTCGAATACGTTTTTACCAATTTTATCACCTTCAGCAATAACTACTATACTTGATGATTTTCCTGAAGCTTTACTTTTTTGAAGAGAGTCTAGTAATCTGTCTAAACCTAAATCTTCTTCAGGAATAAGGATTTCTTCGGCACCTGCTCCAATACCTGCATTAAGAGCAATGTGACCTGCATCTCTACCCATAACCTCTACAAAAAACAGACGGTTATGAGAACTTGCTGTATCTCTAATTTTATCAATACAATCTACAACAGTATTTAAGGCAGTATCATAACCTAATGTATGGCTTGTACCAAAAATATCATTATCAATTGTACCCGGAATTCCCATTACAGGAAAACCATATTCTGAATTGAAAATTAATCCTCCGGTAAAACTTCCGTCACCACCTATTACAACAAGAGCATCAACTCCGGCTTTCAATAGATTTTCGTGGGCTTTTTTTCTACCTTCCGGTGTTCTAAACTCAACTGAACGAGCTGATTTCAGGATCGTTCCGCCTTTGTTTACAATATTATTTACGCTACGAGGTCCCATTTCTTTGAAATCTCCTTCGATCATTCCCTGATACCCTCTATAAATTCCTATGCATTCTATATTATGATAAGCACATGTTCGAACAACTGATCGTATTGCAGCATTCATTCCTGGTGAGTCTCCTCCCGAAGTAAGAACACCAACTTTTTTTATTGTTTTTGGCATTATTTAAGTATTAAAGTGTAAAATTAGCAAACATTCAGCACTTTTCAGGTGATGTTTATCATTAATTAATAAAATTTGTTAAATTCAAACGTTTTCGTTAATAAGTTTTTCGATAGTAAAAATTTCATTTAAAATAATAAAAGGCACCTATTTTAATTAAATCTTTAAAATTAACAATACATAAATGAAGTGTTATAAAAATTCGACATCATTTTATATTTGTAAGAAAATAAATCAGCGCCTAATTTACCATAAAAAAACCATTCGCGGCGACGAATGGTTTCTTTTAAGATTATTTTTAACAATTAATTAAAAATCGTTGTCAGGAATCAGTCCTTCACTATTATTTTTAGGCTGCGGTTGTTTCTCCTCTTCTTTTTTATCGGATTTCTTTTTATCCTTTTCAGCATCTTTTTTATTAGAAAACTTAACAAAATCCGGATTCAAATAAGAGTCCTGCAAATCATCTGATGAACTTTTTATTGATCTTTCGAGTTTATGGTTTTTAAATAATTTATTGACCAGTTCGCTAAAAGTATCAAAATCTACTTCATACGAAATACCAACTCCTTGTGTATATCCAATTCCTTGTCCTATATAATTGATATCATTTTCTTTATTGAATAAACGAAGATTCATAGATCCGTCTTCATTCACGCGGTATAATATTTCGATATCACCCACAATAGCCGATTCGTTTACACCGCCTATAGGAACTCCTAATTTTCCGTTTATTGTAATTCTTTCGTTTACCTGAGACGTTATATTGGCCACAAACTGACCATCGGCTTCCTGACCAATTCGTTTATCTGCTGATATAAAATTCAAATCGATATTGATCTTATCATTGTCTGATTTAATAATCCCGCCTAATAAACTTGCAGCGGTTTCAGCAAATGTTCCTGATAAATCACTTTGATTAAATCCGTCCGGACTCATAAATGATCCTGTCGAAAGTAAATACAAAGCCTGTGTCTGGCGAACGTCTTTATCATCTAACTTATACTGTATCTCTGATTTCAAAACATTACTTACTGATGGAAACTGAATGTCAAAATTAGGTTCAGGACTTGTTAAATCTCCTCTTAAACCAATGACAACTTCTACCGGTACTTTTTTATTGAAAGATGAGTTATCTAATAATACAGCCGGATTCGCAGATGTTTTATAAACTGCTTCAAGATTCAGCTGGGCTTTCATAGGATTTCCTTCCCATATAATAGACCCCCCTTTTTTGACCGCGAATTTTTTATCTATTAAACCTCCGTATTTAAAATTATAAGTTCCTTCGTATGCCTGGAAATCTCCCCACATATTAAATTTACCCAATGTATTAATCTTAAATAATAAAGATCCGTATCCTTTTCCTTTCATACCGTGACCGGAATTTCTGTCCAGAATTACTTCTACTTCGGCATCCGGGGTAATATCAAAATCAAATTCTAACTCAAGACCATTGTAGTTTCTCGTTTTTTCGACAATACCATTGGCTAGGTTGTATTTTTCTTTTGGCGTTACAAAATGTATCCAGCTGCTTTCTCCAACACTTTGCGCGTTGTTTATAGGAATCTTCACTTCTGTTCCTTTTTCGGACTTAGCATCTACTTTTATAAAGAGATTTTCTGTTGGTCCTTTGATACTTGCTGTACCGTTTATAAAAGCTGTACCAAAATAAGCGGCATCTTCACTATCTTTTGTATCAAGCGCCAGTAGTCGTTTTGAGGTTATGGTAAGATCCAGTTTCCAGTCACCAAAATTATGATGTTCGATACTTCCGTTCAGCAATCCTTTGGTGCCGTACTTGGTATCTGTTAACTGATTGTTTCTGAATAAGAATTTTTCATCTGTTAAGTCGATAACTGTTCGGTCGCTCAATTCGTAATCGGTGTTAAGATACGGAACTGTCATTCCGGCTTTTTCTACGTAAAGCCTTCCGTTTATCTCCGGTTTTTTAAGATTCCCAACAACTGCAGCATTTCCTGAAACAGATCCTCTTACGTTCGATAAAACATCTCCTCCCACTGTACCTAAAGTCGCCAGATTAAATCCTTCGAGTTTTAAATTCAGATCCAGGAAAGTCTCTTTGTTTTCGATTGCAAAAGTTCCGTTGGCCCTAAACGATTCTGTAAATCCATTTTGAATGGATGAATTTATGGTAAACTTCTTGAAACTTTCGTCTCCCGAAATATCGAATTTTAAAGTCCCCAGATCTACTTTATTCAAATTAAGATGGTCTATAGAAATGGCCGCCGTGGGCTGATACACATTCTTATTTTGTTTATAATTAATGTTACCATTCAAATTACCATTAAATACAAATTTGGATGTTAATGGCGTAATTTTATTAATATCAACATCTTCAAAATTCAGGACGAGATCTTTATAATCGTTTCCTTTGATGACTCCGTTTAAATCAATTTTCTGATTTTCGTGCGATAAAATGATATTATCAATGGTAAAGTTTTTAAAAAACTGATCAAATACAATCTGATTATCCTCGTCGTCGTTTTCGTTTAAATACCATAAATAGTCTTTAAACTTCATCTCGGATTTCTTAATACCTACTATATTATTTTTGTTTTTATCGATAGTGTGATACAAATCCAGATTAAAATAATCTTCTCCTTTTGATCCGCCTTTAAATTCAGATCGAACAAAAAGGGTATCTTTTGCCGTAACGTTGATTAAACTAAAATCACGTACTTTATAATAAGGCGTTTTTATACTGTCCAGCTCTACATAAGCATTGTAAAGCGCATTTTTATTATCAATATTAATACGGATATTATCGAAGGTGTTTTTTGCAGCAGTAATTTTCTGTGACTTAAACCTAAATTTAAATTCCTGTAAATCAGAATCTATTTTTCCACGTACGACAGTACTTGAATCTATATTAATTTCCGGATACAGCATTTCGACCACTTTATCATAGACATGAAAGTTGAAACGTAAAAACTGTCCTTTTTTTACTTTATAAGGTTTGTAATTGGTATATAAGCTACCTACCGAATTCATCACCAGTTTATCTAATTGCCCAAACTGAAATTTACCTACGATCTCCCCTTTTACCACATCATCTGAAGTAATGGTTATGGTACGCAATTTATCGGCGTCGAAATTTGAACTTACCGTTACTTCATCAAAAGTATAAGTTGCTTTAGGATTTTGATAAACGGCATCTCTAATCGAAACGGTTCCCTGAAGATTTTCTATCGAATTTCCTGTTACTTCAACTACGGCATCTCCGCGGAAATTGGAAATAGAATCATTTAGGAATTTTAGTTTTCGAAGATCAGCATTCTCTACATTAATATGAAAATCATATTTGCTTTCGCGCTTGCTTAAATCTACCAATCCATCAAAAGTTAAACTCAAATTAGGATCATTTACAGATAATTCTCCTTTATAATATGGCAATTTGAAATTACCATTTACAACGATATTATTATAGGTATACTTATTATAATCTAATTTGGATATATCTCCTTTTACAATAGTGTTCAGGTATTTTTCTGTAAAACCAACTCCGTCAACGTCCAGATTTAAAGTTGTTTTACCAATATCTTTTCTATTCAGTAAAGCCCCCACATTAAAATTATCCAAAATAATATTTCCCGAATAAGATGCTTTATCAATAAAATCGATGTTATTCATGTGTAAATCTGCCTGACCGTTACCCAGATCTGTAACCATTTTAAAGTTGGCTTCTAATGCCGTTGTCGAAACTTTTGCTTTACCAACGATATTAAATTTCCCCAATCTTTTAAGCTCTTTAGGAAGCTTTTTACCCAAAATACCCGGCAATATCACGACTAAATTATCATAACTGGAAACCAATTTATCAAATTTACCATCCATGGCAAATTTTTGAGCTTTGGTACCCAAAAGGTTTTTAAAATTTATGTTTCCGTTAATTTTAGAACCATTGGTATCACTTAAATTAAGATGTCTTAAATTAAGATCGTTTAAAGTTCCTTTAATTTTAGTTTTTATTTTAAAATGCTGATTTTTACCCAATCCGTCAAAAAAATAACGAATATCGTTTGAAGCAATCGAAGCGGAATCCAGTGCAACATCAAATTTTACTTTATCTGTAAATTGAAGAAAATCTCCCACTTTATAATTTAAGATCGCTTGTCCGTAAATCGAGGTTCTTTTGGTTTTTATAGCCAGATTTTCAACTTTAATCTGCTTTTTTGTATAACTGAATTTACCTGCAAAGTTAGACACATATAAACCACGGTGATCTAAAAAAGAAAACCGATGAATATTAGTGTTTACATCGGGACCGTATAATTTAAAATCGCTGATATAGGCATTTAGTTTTTTAAAATCAAGAAATACCGGTGTCGTTTTATTTTCATCAATAACAGAAAAAGCACCTTTTGAGATGTATGCATTTTTGGCTGTCAGCAAAAAGTGTTTACTCGATTTGGCTCTTTCAGGACTTGTTTCAAACAATTTAATAAACTTATTTATATTGTTTTCGTCCTCGTTTTTATAGGTTTTCAGATTAAAAACTAATCCTGTCAAGCGCAGATCGCCAAAAATCAAATCACCATCTAACAATCTTTTGATACTTAAAATATCAGTTGTAATAATATCTGAATAGATTAAAGTTTTCTTGTGATGATCACGAATCAAGACGTTCTTGAGTTTTACTCCACCAAAAATATTGATCGCAACTCTGTCTACTGTAATATCGGTTTTAAAATCAGTGTTTAGAGATTCTGTAACGTATTTGGCAATTTTTGTCTGAACGATAGGTAAAGCCAAGGTGATAGCGAGTACTAACAAAAGTAAAATTAACCCAATTAGGGTTCGTGATATTATTTTCTTTACTTTTTTGATAGCTGCTTTTATTTTAGTTTTCTTTTAAATTTATTTTGAACAGGCAAAGAACGGCTGTTTTTGATAAAAATTCTTTAATTTTGGCTTCTCCTTATAATAAAAGAAAATCAAATATTTGATTTGTCAAATATAATTCAAAATTCGTGCCTTTATATGCAAAATTCAGAGGTTTTTATTCTTGCCATCGAAAGTTCATGCGATGATACTGCTGCCGCGGTTTTACATAACGACAAAGTACTCTCAAATGTTGTGGCCAATCAGTTAATTCACAACCAATATGGTGGTGTTGTTCCCGAATTGGCTTCGAGAGCACATCAGCAAAATATTGTTCCTGTAATTGATGCAGCGCTCCGCAAAGCAAATGTACAAAAAGATCAACTAACTGCCATTGCTTTTACGCAGGGTCCGGGCTTGATGGGTTCTTTGCTTGTGGGAAGTTCTTTCAGCAAATCATTATCATTGGCATTAAAGATTCCTTTGATTGCTGTAAATCACATGCATGCGCATATTTTAGCTCATTTTATTGATGAAGAAGGTTTTGATAAACCTGAGTTTCCGTTTCTTGCCTTGACCATTAGCGGTGGTCATACTCAAATCGTGAAGGTAAACGGCTTTTTTGATATGGAAATCATTGGCGAAACCACTGATGACGCAGTTGGAGAAGCTTTTGACAAGAGCGCCAAAATTCTTGGACTTCCCTACCCTGGCGGCCCCTTGATCGATAAATATGCCAAAGAAGGAAACCCGAAAGCATTTGCGTTTACCAAACCAAAAGTTCCGGGATTAGATTTTAGTTTCTCAGGATTAAAAACGGCAATTTTATATTTTATCCAAAAGGAAAAACTTAAAAACCCAAATTTCATCGAAGAAAACCTGAATGATATTTGTGCCTCTATACAATATACGATCATCGAAATTTTGATGGATAAATTGAAATTGGCAGTCAAAGAAACCGGAATTACACAAATTGCCATTGGCGGAGGAGTTTCGGCAAATTCAGGCATTAGAACCCGATTAAAAGAAAGTGAAGGAAAATACGGTTGGAAAACCTTTGTTCCTAAATTTGAATACACAACCGATAACGCTGCAATGATAGGAATTGTAGGATATCAAAAATATTTATCAAGTCGTTTCGAAACTTCAGCAGTAGTTTCGAAAGCGCGAATTCAATTTTAATTATGCAATTATTTTACAATCCGGATATTGACGAAACCACTGAAAGTTTTTCTTTTGATAAGGAAGAAAGCCGACATATTATAAAGGTTTTACGCAAGAAAGATTCCGATATTTTACATGTTACAAATGGTTTTGGTTTATTGTTTGAAACCCAAATTACATTGGCTTCTGACAATAAATGTATCGTTCAGGTACTTTCGATAAAAAAAACCGACGAACCTAAATTCCGTTTGCATCTTGCCGTTGCCCCAACCAAAATGAACGATCGTTTTGAATGGTTTCTGGAAAAAGCTACCGAAATTGGAATTCAGGAAATCACACCAATTATTTGTGACCGCTCTGAGCGAAAAGTAATTAATTTAGAGCGTTTTGAAAAGATTATTCTTTCAGCAATGAAGCAATCTAACGAAACGTATTTGCCTAAATTAAACGATGCTATTTCGTTTAAGGAATTCATTAAACAAAAAAATGAAGGTTTGCAGTTGATAGCCCATTGCGAGGAAACGGATAAAAAATCATTAAAAGATATATTAAAACCAAATGAAAGCGTTACGATGCTTATTGGTCCTGAAGGTGATTTTTCTGAAAAGGAGATTGCATTGGCTTTAGAGAATGATTATCAACCGGTTACTTTAGGAAATACGCGTTTAAGAACCGAAACTGCGGCAATTGTTGCTTGTCATAGCGTTGTTTTTTTTAATGAAAGTTCTAATTGATTAAATTATTAATCATATAGTTTTGTCATTTCGACGCAGGAGAAATCTCCGTTAGAAACTCGACAAAGATTGAAAAATTGGAACGGAGCTACTTGTGGAGATTTCTCCTGCGTCGAAATGACATAACAGGTCGTATATAAAAAAAGCAATTACAGATAATTTATAATTATTATGAAAAGAATATTTTACTTATTGTTACTTTTTTCTATTTCTTCATATTCACAAGAAATTGCTTTGCTAAAATACAGCGGTGGTGGCGATTGGTACGGAAACCCAACGTCATTACCCAACTTAATTAAGTTTTGTAATGCGAATATCAATACCAGGATAAAAGCAAAACCTTCGACTGTTGAGCCAAGTAATCCTGATTTGCTTTCGTATCCTTTTGTTCATATGACAGGGCACGGAAATGTGGTTTTTAGCGATGCTGATGTAAGTAACTTAAGAAATTATCTCACTGGCGGCGGTTTTCTTCATATTGATGATAATTACGGAATGGATCAATACATTCGAAAAGAAATAAAAAAAATATTCCCAAATAATAATTTAATCGAAATTCCGGCGAATCATGCCATATTTCAAAAACCATATCCTTTCCCGAACGGATTACCAAAAATTCATGAGCATGACGGAACCCGCGCACAAGCTTTTGGAATTTTCGTAGAAAACAAATTAGTATTATTATATACATACGAATGTGATTTGGGCGACGGCTGGGAAGATGCTGAAGTGCATAACGACCCCATCGCTGTTAGAGAAAAAGCCCTAAAAATGGGCGCCAACATTATCAATTACATTTTTACCAATTAAACCGATAGAAACGTAAAGAATTAAAAATTGAGAATTAAAAATCCTCATTGCTCTTGCGCTAGCCAGGAGTTTCACATCTTTAATTCTCAATTTTTAATTCTCATTTTTAATTTTTAATTCTTAATTCTTAATTCTTATAAAGTGCAACTTACTCACGAAGAAAATCAATTTGAACGAAGAACGTTTCCGATAACATTGGTTTGCGATCATATTTATTTTCAGCAAAATATAGGTTCTCTTTTTAGAATCAGCGAAGCCTTTGGGGTCGAGAATATTATCTTTCTAGGAAAGGATATTCCACTAACACCCAGAAAAATCAATAAAACTTCCCGAAGCACGCATCTCCATGTGCCACATATTATAATTGAAGAAACGACAGAACTTGTTGATTTTTTACTTCAAAACAACTTTGAAATTATTGCTTTGGAAATTGCCAGCAATAGTAAACCTCTAAAAGAAGTTGTAATTCCTGATAATAAAAAAATTGCACTTGTGATAGGAAGTGAAATTGACGGAATCTCAGATGATCTTTTGAAAATTTCGAACCAAATTGTGCACATTAATATGTTTGGTAAAAACTCCAGTATGAATGTTGTGCAGGCCGCAAGTATTGCCTTGTATGAGATTACTTCTTACTAATTTTTGCTTTAAATGTTGTTAAATTTAAACCGTTTTAAAAAATAGCATTTAAAAAAATGGACAAAAGCTCGATTAAAAGCAAATAAATACGTTAAAATACATTTCGAAAAACTATAAGTAAGAAAAAACATATTAAAAATATATTTGATATTTTTGTAAGAACTAGATTATACAAGGGTTTCTAAATTTCTCACAAATAAATCATTATAAAAATTTGGCTACAAAATCATTTTGTTATAAAATTGCGGAACAAACAACCAAATGTAATTTTTTATAACAAAAACCCAAATTATTATGAAAAAAGTTCTTATTTCCGCGGTAACAGCCCTATTGCTGTTTTCTTGTCAAAATGACCAAACAGCAGAATCAAAAGATTCAGAAGCAACTGCATTAACCCGCCGCGCATGTGCATCGCAACAAGTTTTAGATGAGCAACTGAGAGCTGATCCCACATTAGCGATCAGAATGAATGAAATTGAAGCTTTTACAAACAAGGCCTTGATTTCAGGGAAGCTTGTAAACGGAAAAGTTCAAATTCCTGTTGTAGTGAATGTCTTGTACAGAACAGCTGCACAAAACATTTCTGATGCACAAATTCAAAGTCAGATTGATGTCCTTAACAAGGATTTCAATGCATTAAATTCAGATTACAATAGTGTACCTGCCTTATTTGCCGGTGTAAAGGCGAATGTAGGAATTTCATTTGTTTTAGATCAGATCATTAGAAAATCGACTACAAAAACTTCATGGGGAACAAACGATGCCATGAAAAAAGTAGCTCAGGGTGGTTTAGCGCCAACTTCGCCAACAACAAAACTTAATTTGTGGTCTTGCGCAATTGGTGGCGGAATATTGGGCTATGCGCAATTTCCCGGAGGAGCAGCTGCTACAGACGGAGTTGTAATCGATTCTAAATATTTTGGTTTATCTGGTGCTGCAAATGCTCCTTTTAATTTAGGACGTACTGGTACTCACGAAGTAGGCCACTGGATGAATTTACGCCATATTTGGGGAGACGCTACTTGCGGAAGCGATTTAGTAGCGGATACTCCTACTCATAATGAAGAAAATTATGGTGTACCTGCTTATCCTCATTATAGTACTTGCTCAGGAACTCCTGTTGAAATGACTATGAATTACATGGATTATGTTGATGATAATGCCATGTACATGTTCTCTACAGGACAAAAAAACAGAATGGCTGCCATCTTTGTTACAGGAGGTGCGAGAGCTGCTTTTGGAATCTAAAAAAACAGAATAAAATAATGAAGTGAAAAGCGGGATGAAATCATCTCGCTTTTTTTTGTTTATCCCTTAATTTTAAAAGCTTTTTCCTATATTTATAATCTAAAATCGAAATATGATCACATCAAAAATTATTTCTAACGGAATATTAAGAGCTTTAGCAACTATTATTGTTGTTCTTATCGTTTTATATTTTTTATACGAAATACAAACTGTAATTGTTTACTTATGCATCTCTTTGTTATTGTGCCTAATTGCAAACCCGTTAGTACAATTTTTAAAAAATAAACTAAAATTCAGTAACTCGCTCGCAGCTACAACTACATTAATAGTCTTTATATTGGCGATAGTGGGTTTTATATTATTATTTGTGCCTTTGATCATTTCGCAAGCCAATAATTTATCCTTACTCGATACCCATAACCTGCAACAGCAATTTATTCAAACTGAAAAAAGTATCGAGACCTATTTCAATATTCAGCATATGGATTTGAATAAAGTTTTAAAAGATTCTAAAATTACCTCACTAATAGATTTTAGCTATTTTACCGTTTTTCTAAATTCAATTTTAGGTTTTATGGCCAATATGGGTATGGGACTGGTATCGGTATTTTTTATTACTTTTTTCTTTATTAAAGATCAGGATACCTTTAAGGTAACGGCACGAAAAATTCTTCCGGATACGAATGAGGATAAAATTCTAAACTCAGTTACTAAAATCAATCACTTTTTAACACGCTATTTCATTGGTTTGTTACTTCAGCTAACGGTTGTGTTTATTTTATATTTAATTGTATTAATGATTTTTGGAAATAAAAATGCTTTTGTAATTGCTTTTTTATGTGCAATCCTGAATATTATACCTTATATAGGACCAATAATAGGAACTACTCTGGCCGGTATTTTAACCATGATCAGCATGATTGGCAGCGATTTTCAGACAGAGATTTTACCCAGAACGATCTACGTACTTATAGGATTTTTATTGGTTCAGGCAATTGATAATAATATTAGCCAGCCTATAATTTCGTCAAAAAGTGTAAATTCGCACCCTCTGGAAATATTCCTGATTACTTTAATCAGCGGAATTACTTTTGGTATTGTTGGGATGATTATTGCGATTCCGGTTTTTACAATGATAAAAGTAATTTTGAAAGAATTTTTTCCTAATAACAAAATTGTATCTGTATTAACCGAAAGAATTTAGCATTGAACACTTCTATTTTAGACAAAAATATTCAAGAATTTATAACTCAAAATAGTGGTGCCCCAATTACAAAATTAGCACTTCAGAAGAATCCGTTTCCTGAAACCGAATGGATTTTAATCTTAAATCAGATTGAAGCAAAATCTAAAGCAAAAGATAAATTGCCCACCTGGTTTATAACGGAGAATATCATTTATCCCAGTAAAATTTCTGTTGAACAAACCTCATCTGAAAAAACGGCGGCTTATAAAGCTTCTTTAATTTCGGGTAAAAGCTTAATCGATCTTACAGGAGGTTTTGGAGTTGATGATTATTATTTTGCTAAAAACTTTAAAGTCGTTGCTCATTGCGAAATCAATGAAGATTTATCGGCCATTGTAAAACATAATTTTACACAATTAGAAGTGAAAAATTGTTTTTGTTATGCCGATGATTCTGCCAATATCCTGAATGAAGCAGAAAATGGTTTTAAATGGGATTGGATTTACATTGACCCATCGCGAAGAAATGATGCAAAAGGCAAAGTTTTTATGTTGAAGGATTGTTTGCCTAATGTTCCTGAATTATTGGATTTTTATTTTGAAAAAAGTAATTCTATTTTAATAAAAACTGCTCCTTTACTGGATATTTCCGCAGGTTTATCTGAATTAAAATTCGTTAAAAATATTCATATTATCGCGCTTGAAAACGAGGTGAAAGAATTGCTTTTTGAAATTCATAATCATTATAAAGGCGAAATCAGTATAAAAACAGCCAATATTCTAAAGGATAAAATTGAAACTTTTGAATTTATATTGGGTGATGATACTATTTTCGCGTCTTATCATTTGCCTCAAAAACACCTTTATGAACCCAATTCGGCCATAATGAAATCAGGTGGTTTTGATGAAGTTAGTGCTTTTTACGACATCCATAAACTGCATAAACACTCGCATTTATACACTTCTGAAAAATTAATTGACTTTCCTGGACGAACTTTTGAAATCGAAAAAGTGATTCCCTATAGTAAAAACGAAATGAAAACTGAGCTTGCCAACCAGCAGGCTAATATTACTACACGAAATTTTCCGGACACGGTAGAAAACATTCGAAAAAAATGGAAAATAAAAAATGGAGGAAATTTGTATTGTTTTTTTACAACTGATAAAAATGATAACAAAATAGTTTTAATTTGCAGAAAAATAACTAAAAAATGAAACAACTAATTACTCTAACCTTTTTTTTATTAACGATTACCGCATTTGCACAAAAACCATGTGAATACAGCGCAAATGTAAATGACTCTATTGGCAGTTATAAAGTAACCAATGATTATCTTATTAGCGAAAAATATTTTGGTGGAACATTTGATTATATTTTCTTCGCTTTAGCCCAAACTGATGGATTGCCAACATTAAACCTACAACTTATCCAGAAAAGTAAAGATTTTATTAAAGCGAATTGTTTTGATAAGAATTCGAAAATCTTTTTACAACTAGAAAACGGAAAGATCGTAACGCTTATGCATATCGACAGAGAAAATTGCGGTACGCTTATTCATGATGATAAAGGTTTTGATAATCGTATCACGACGGGCATTTTTATGTTTATGAAAGACAATTATGAAGAACTGAAAAAATCTCCTGTATCGATTATGCGAATAAAATACCTGACCAATATAGAAGATTATATTGTAAAAAGAGAGCTAACATCTGAGTTAAACGGAAAGGTTTACAAACCAAATACCTATTTTATGGAAAATATGAGATGTGTTGAATAATTAATCACATTTCCAGGTTTGGTTGGAGACTTTATCTTTTAAACCGGTTTTTAAATTATAATGCCACCACTCTGAATCAAATGAATTGAAGCCATTTTTTATCATGATGGATTTAAGATATTTTCTATTTGCGATTACAGGAACCGGTAGTTTTTTATAATTATGACTGGCCTGAATTCCGAAAAAATCAAATTTAGTTCCCATTTCAAGTTCGATACCATCGGCATATACTAACGAAATATCTACGGCTCCTCCTCTATTATGGATGGAGCCTTTTTTAGGATCTGCAACATACTCTGGATTTGATACGATCTCCCACATTTTCTTTTGGATAGATAAAGGTCTGTAACAATCGTATATTTTTATTTTACATCCATTCTTCATAAATTCTTTATTGGCCGCTACAAGCGCCTGAACGGTCTTGTAACGCAATAAACATTCGGCGCAATCGTATACTTTTGCTTTTAGAAAATTATCTTCTGTTGCATACTTCATATCATAAACAAAATCTTTGCTATAATCTTTTAAATTCACAAAAGTAGTATCTGCAATTTCTTGACTTTGAGGTTCTGAATACGCTTCGTTTTGCGCTTTTACCGTAGGCACAAACAAAATAATACTGAAGAATAATAAAAAACGAAATTTTGAAGATGTGTTTATTGTCATTGTAAATGTATTGTATTATGTAAATATAGACATAAAAAGGGTTGTACAAAAAATACGATTTTAGATAATACTTTATTAATCTTTGTACTTTAAACTATGCTCTTTAATTATTTTCTGGCTTTTAAGTTTTATGGCCTTAGGTAATTGTTTCCAATTTTCATCGTATTCAATTCTATAAACATCATTTTCATTTCCTGAAGGATAATAAGCTGTTGCTTTTAATTTTACAAAACTCTGAGTGTCTGATTTTTCAGGAATTGTATAAATAATTTGTTTGAAAGGTTTTGCATCCAGACCATCGCTGTCTCCCATATATGATAAGTAAAATTCAGGTTTACCATTTTTATCTTCGTCGCTAATGGTACATTTTTGATAATCAAATTCAGGCCAGTACACTTCATTGCCAAAATCCTGAAATTTAGCTTTTTCTATTAATCTGCCGTGATCGTGCAATAGTACAAAGGCATATAAATTGTGTTCGCTCAAAATAATAGTATCAATGGGTTTACCTTTCATATCACTCTGTTTCCAGGTTTCTTCATCATGAATCCATTTTTTTGTTTTAAAATTAAATTCCTCACTTACAGCTCCATCTTTATAATCAATCATACGTCTGAGCTTGTTGATTTTCTTTTTAAAAACAAATTCAAAATGACCGTACTGGCTTTCGCAATGAATAATCATCGTTGTTTTGCCATATAATTTGCTCTCATAATTAAACTCAGCATCCGGAACGGCTTTACTGTATTTTATTGAGTCCTTAGGATAATAACGCTTTACTATTAAAGGTTTTATCTGAGCTGAAATTGGGTTTACAAAGCCTAAAAAAAGCAGTAGAAAAAGGTAATTTGGTTTTAATTTCATTTTTAAAAATTTTAGTATAGAAGAAAATTAATGCATAATCGTTGATTATCACACATAATTTTACTGAATTTTAGAAACTATATTTCCTTCTAAATCAGTTACATTGGGTTTATGGATTTCATACCATCTTTTTACAAAAGAATCGATGTTAGCCATGTCTTTTTTTACCAAATCTCTTAGTTTATTTATCTGTTTTTCAAAGCCGCTTTGGGTTTTATATCTTCCTATTTTATACTCGGGTAAAAAAAGCATGTAAAACAAAGGCGGACCTTTATAATCATCGCTTCTTAATTGCATAGTTGTTGAATCATTAGGCGGAAGATGAAAATTTATTCCGTCATAATCTTTCAATTCTGTAACTGAAGTTAGTTTTTCATTGAGTTCAAAAATATTCAAGTACATTTTAATATACTTACTTTCTCTCACAATGTCAACTGTAATATCGAGCAAATGATTTTGATCTGTCAGCTTGCATAATTCATAAGAATACCCTCTTATATTCGAATCGTATTCTCCGTACCACGATGTTTTAAATGGTGATCTTGCAAATCCGTTCCTTTCTAATTCGGGAATACCGTAATCTTTAAAAATAGTATTTATTGCAATAAGCAATTCTTTATCTGATATTTTAAATTTATCTTTCATTTTCTCCAGATATCTACACGATTAGAAAATTACTTTTGTATTATATCCCAACTCTCAAGAATATAAGTATTACAAATGCCCTGCCTAACTTGTGCTGCAAAGTAATAGTTTTCAAATTTACCATCATCCTTAATATCTTCCATTATTGGCTTAAAACCATTTACAACATTAGTTTTTCCTTTAAAATTAAAAAATATACTTCTGTTTTTTGAATAAGTGGATATACCTGTAATTTCACATTTTTCTGAACTTACAGGACTTTCTTTAGAATTGTAAATTGCATAATAATTAAATGGAATTAAAATTATTCCGGAAACAAAATAAGCAATTACTGCTATTTTAAGGCTATTTATTACTAAGAACAAAAGCTTATCCTCTTTTTCAGTCTTACTATACTCTTTTTGTATTGTTCGATATTGCAAAATAGCAACAATAACCACTACAATTGCAAACGCAGTAAATAATAGCCAATATGGATAATTTATAATTACATCTTTTGACTTGATAAAGAAAAAATAAACCAGTACGAATCCTATTAACTTAATCCAATCGATAATAGTTAATTTATTATTTATTTTAGTTTTTTTATTTTTTAAGTGCATGTAATACTTTTTTATTCTTCATTTTTATTTTCAATTATTACTATTATTGTTTCATCTCTCTTTGTCGCAATAATACTATCATTAATTATTTTGTCTATTTTATATTTTTCACTATTAAAAACTATTTCATTATCATAATTTTTAATTGTTTGCTTTGAAAATTCAAGTTTATCCTTGCTATAGGTTTCCTTATTATAATCTCTAACATCTGGCCCTTCAGGGGAACAATAAACATATTCTTTTAATAATCCTTTTTCATATTTAAAAGATTCCTCTATCAAAAATTTGTAATTAGCATAATATAAAAAGCACTTTTTTGAATAAGTATACGCATCATTTTTACGCATTTGCAAACCTCTAATTAATTTAAAATCCGTATATTCTTTTGCATTTTCCTTTTTTGTATTACAAGAAAACAATATAAATGACACACTAATTAGGCTTAATCTCTTTATTTCTCTGTACATTTTTTCTAACAATTGATAATTACAATAAATTTCACTGAGTTCGTTTTTATTTTTTTTTACTATAATAAAATCATAAAACACTGGTGGTTTTCATGGAATTTCCCACGAATAAGGTTTTTTATAATAAGGACTAATTTCTACTCTAGGATTTTTAACTTTAATCTTTTTTAGTTTTTCATATATAATTAAAACTTTTTTGTAGTCTAAGTTTAAAAAAGAGATGTTCTCTTCATCAATTAAATAATATTTTATCTGCTTATTTTTTAAATCATCTTCATATTTATAAGAACCACTTTCACTAATAGAATACTGAGCTACTAGATTTTTATCCAAAAAGTAAATTTCATTTATACCATAAAGAAATTTATCATTAGGATTATAAATCACACTAAAATTTTCAACTTCATTAGTTTTAATACAGAGATTAATATTTCTTTTTTTATCTGAAAGGATTTTTATTTTTTCATTAAATCTAAATAATGAAAAATTATCATCATCATATTCTAGCTTTAAATTTATTCCCCATTTAGCAGAAGAAATATCGGCATCACATATTTGTTTAGACTCAGCCATAATTTCTATGTCTTTGGAAAAATCTATATTCTCTATATTTTTGCAATTATCTTTACAGCTAATTGTAAGCAAAAAAAGAATTACTAGTAATATTTTTTTATACATTGTTTTTTATTTTCTTTTTATTCTATTCTTAATAAGATCTCTTTCATAAAAGATTAATATCAAAAACAGCACTTAATCAGACACATTGCCATTACCAACTTTAACCATAAAAAAGCCTTCATCTGACTCTACTAAAGAAACATTTGTTTTAAAATTTCTTTTTGTAATATTTATTATAGAATCCTGAAAGTCTTTTATATTAGTATTTAAAAAATTATGACTATGATAATTAAGCATTATGTAGCCTTTCCTAACTAATAAGCTATCTTGATAATGATTTAAATATCTAGAATATTCTTGAATATATTCTTCAAACTTTAATTTCTTGCAAGTTCCTGATAAAGCAAAATTTAAAATATATTCACCTTTTTTAAAACGCATTTGATAAGCGCTACAATCCTCTGAAATATTTTTTTCTGTTAATATATAAGGATCTGGTCTTCCAATCTCTTCATCTTTATTTTTGCATGATAGCAACAAGAAAAGAGCCGTAATAATTAATGTATATTTCATAAATGTGTTTTTACAGTGAGGTGCTTTTTACTTTTAAAATTTCATAATTGAATCTATAAAAAAACTTCAATATTCCCTAATCTGGTATATAGTACTTTCACTTATAAACTCTTCTATCAAAAAACGCACACGTTCTAAAGAATGAGAATCATTAACACTATAAAGTCTAATGATTCTTTCACTATCAATATTCCCTAAACACTTCTCAGGATGTTTTTTATGGATAAAATCGCTAAAAGAGTCAAAAAAATCAATAACTACTGAGTCATTTTTACCAATTGAATATCCTTTAAAAAAAACAAAAAAAGATTCTACATTTTGAATTGAAAAAATTGCTGGTCTCTTTGCAACAAGTTGAATTAAATCAATATTTTCTGTTTTAAAATCACTTTCCATTTTGGTATGTATTAAAAATTGCGAATGCGAAGTCAGAAGACTTCGCACAGCTTTTCATTAGAACTCTTCGTTTAGCGGGTGCATCAATCACAGATATTAACTAATAATAATTCGATATTTTAGAATTATAATTCTCTTTCATTTTTTTGAAATTCCACTTATCAAATATAATTTTGTTACGTTTTACTTTTATTTTCACATCTTTCAAAGTTCGATATGCAAAAATGTTTTTGTCAAAATCAACTTGAATATTATAAGATTTTTGTTCATTTAAAATGAAAGTTTTTGATGTAAAACTTTCATTATTTAAATTCATACGTTCTTGCAGATTTTGCTTATTAGGCAATAACTTTAAAAAATATTCACCTTTAGTTACATTTGATAATTTTTGATTGAGATCAACTTCTATAGAATCTTTATTTTTATTATTTACTAAAATAATTTTATAATCATTTTTGAATAAAGCGTCTTTCAACGCAACTGAAATATTATTTATTGAATCATTACTATTTGTTTCAGAAATATCAAATAAAATGGGGTTTTCTAACATATTCGAACTTATCTCAATAAATTCATCTTTTATCCTCCAATTACCTTTCGTCCATTCATTACAAAATATAATATAAACGTCTGATCGATATACTGAAAAATCATAGTAGGTAAAAGTACCATTCTTATCAAAATAGAATTCGGCATCATTATTTACATAATAACCACTTACAACATCTGCTTTTTTTTGTGCTAAAGCACCAGTAAAACACATTAAAAATATAATAACACTCCTTTTCATTTTATTTCTTTTTTGAATAATTTTTTCTTAAATCTTTATTACTTTTTATTACGAAATACTCATCAAAAGATTCAGAATTTAAAGTTATAAATGTATAAAAAACCTCACAATGATGTGAGGCTTTCATTTTTATCAATCTTCACTTTTAATTAAGTAACTTCAAAAACAAAAAGATAGCACGAACATAGAATTTTTATTAAATTCAAGATTAAAAATAACTCGAAAAAATTATCTAAAATTAGAAAATTTGGGGATTTTAAAATTTATTCTATATTAGCATAAAGCAAACTATTCTTAATATTTTTTTAGATATTCTTCCCAATCTTTTGGATGGAGATTTATTATTTCTTTTAAAACATAATCTGGTATAGGTTCTTTCTCATAGTTTAACCCGTGTTTCTTTAAAAAAGCAACTACCCTTAACTTATATTTATATTGTTTCGAATCTAATTCTATCAGAGATTTTCTTAATCCTTCTAAAATAAAAACTTTGTGACCATCTCCCATCGTGTACATTACTTTATTATATTCTGCACCTTTCTCTAAAAGAAATAGTAATGCCTCCATATTATTATGAATTAAGGCATCAGCTAAAGGTAAATTGGTATATACTTCCGGGCCATTATTAAAATAATTAATATCTGCTCCGGCATCTATCAGGAGTTTTACTTTTTCTAGACTATATTCATCAACATAAGATATCGCATTATTTAAAGCAGTACTTCTTGCTTGATTCCCCTCTTTACCGGGCGCTGTTTCTAACGAATTAGCATTTCCTTCATACTTCAGTACTAATATCAAATACTTAGGATCTTCATTATCAGTTGCATCAATTACACTATTTGAGCCTCTATAGAAATCTTTTAAATTTGGATCTGCACCTAATTTTAATAATTCTTCAGTGGTTTTGTATTGACTATTTGTTATCGCAAGCATTAATAAAGAGTTTCCAAATCTAGATTCTTGATAATTTATATTGACTTTATTAGAAATTACCTCTTCCTTTATTTTTTCAACATTATTATCTTCTACTGCTTTTGCTAATAACCAAGCAGGTGTATTTTGAAATAATCTATAATCATTTCCTAACAACTTTTGTTTATCTACTTTAGTTTCTCTATTACAGCTTATAAACAGTAAAACCATACAGAAAATTACATAATTGTATTTCATCTTTTTTATAAATTTTATTAACGTAATGATGCTGGAGGAGTCATAGCTTGTTTTATTACATCCCATGTTCTTTCAAAAAAGCCTCTCGTTCCTTATAAATTTTCAACACTATAATCAATACTATGCCCATTATAAATAGCACCAAAACTTATTGGATCAGGCATTTTTTTGAAATAATACCAGGGAATTTATCCTTTTTAAGTAAATATAAAACGAGCATGCTTTCAAAATAATGCAGCGATAATTTGCTTTTTGGAATTTCTAAAACATAAAAAAAACTCGCAATTTCAAAGGTTTAGTTTTCTATTCTTTGTCAATGCGCTTTGCCCACAGGGAAAGAATTTCCGCGATATCGTTGCGCATATTCAAGCGATTGGGGTTAAGCTTACTCGCTAGCGAGCAATATTTGTAGAAACCAGCAGTTATTGACCAAATGAAGGGGTTTTATCGATAGAGTAAATCAAAACACTATCTATAATTTTATTATATGTTCCACCAATTTTCTTTTCTCCTTGCAATATTTTATTTCTATTTGAGCTCTTTCCGTAATCATAATCTATTGTTCTGGAACTCCCCACAATAGGATTATATTCTTTATGAAAAATAATAACGGTAGAATAGAATTCATTGTTTTGTTTTTCTAAACAAATTCGATCTAAATCATATTTATTCATAAATTCTATAAGTCTATTATCAGCAAGTTTATTGTGTTTATCATATTTATTATAATAAATACAGGCTCTTTCTAAAGAAATAGAATTATTCTGCTTTATTAACACAGAATCCATCTTCTCTAATGACTTTTCTCTTATAATGTATTCTACAATAGAGTGAAATTCTGCTTTATTATCTTTTACCTTATGATAATAACTATCATAAACGCCGCATGAATTTACAGAGAACAAAAATCCAAGTAGAAAAATATTAGTATACTTTTTCATTTTAGTGTTTTTCATTGTTTTTTTTTTAAATTAATTACAAAGTTGGTGGTTTATCGTTACGCATATCCGAGCGATCAGGGAACTAAACGATGAACTATGCTCTTACAATATCTCTCCAAAAGCAACATACACTTTGTCTCACGAGCAAGATACTCGCGCCAACAAGGGAAAAAACATGTTTTCCTTATTTTTTAATTAACCCATATTCCTGCACAACATAAGTATTCAAAATAGATTTTTTGTATTCAACTCTTAATAAAAAGTTAGCAATAATTTTTTTTCTCTCTAAATGGCTAGAATTTTGAAACCCTACACTATAAACTTTATCATCAAAATAAAAAAGCAATCTATCTGATCGACCTGAAATATAATTTGATATTTTACATTTTTTTACCAAAATTTCGCTCTGACTTTTATATATTATATATTCATTTATTGGAATTTTTAGAATTAAAGCCATATAAATAGAAAAAAAAGAGACCGTTATTATAACAAAAAAATAATCCAAAATACTTTTTTTTATTTTGATTTTATTCCTAATCTCCAATACAAATAATGTACTAAAGGATATAGAAAACAATACCCAAAATATATATTTAGGAGAGTTTAATATTAATTGATTCTCTCTTAGATATAAAACTATACCTATTAGCAGTAAAAAATAAATCCATTTACTTTTTAAAATTTTATTGATCATTTTCTTTTTGTTTTCCTTTTCTAATTTGATTTGCTTCTTTTGAAATAATTCCTTCTGCAACAGCATCTTTTGCCTTTTGCTGTAAAAGATTGTTTGTGTTTTTTAATGCTTTATTTCCCTGTTGTTGTACCTTTTTAAAATATTTTCTAATTCTTGTAGAAGAATCACCGTTCTCTACTTTATTTAATAATTTATTTACTTTACTTATTAAAGCTTTGTTTTCGATTTTCAGGCTACTTAGCATTTCATCTACTTTATTTCCAAAACCTTGTTCAACTAAAGCTTCTATAGACGATTCTAAAAATATATTCATTAGACCATCATCGCCTTCCAACAATTTTAGCAAATCTTTTTATTTTAATAGCTGTAGCTGTTCCAATTGGTGTAACAGATGAAATAGCATACGAACCCACTGCACCCCATGTTGCAGAAGCCCATCCTATATCATTATATGCCTCTTCAGATGATTTGCCTTCAATCAACATCCCTCCAAAATAATGCATACCTACATCTAGCGCAAAACTAGAAACAGCATCAATTATACCTGTAATAGGATGTTTTCCATCAGGATCGACTAAAACAACTGGACTGTTTAAACAATAAACATAAGATTCAACATTCGGATATTTTTCTACCAATGGATCGACAGATAACCACAAACTAGTCTTCACATCATAATACCTGGCCCCATAATAACTCAAATTCGTCTCTCTATCCAGTTCTTTCCCATTAAACAAATAAGGTGAACTGAAAGACGAACTATGCTCCTCAAACAAAACTTCTCCAAAAGCAATATACTCCACATGCTGTGAAATAAAACCGTTTTTGGTGGTAATATACGAAGTGCTTCCTAAATGATCGGGGTTAAATAAAAAATATCATTCTCAGACAGACCAGTTCCTGTAGCTTCTACATTTTTTTGTTTTTTCACATAAAAAAACCTCGTTTACGCGAGGTTTTTTACTTTTATTACTTTCACACACACGAAGGGATCGCGCGCGCGCGGACGTCTGAAAAATTATCTATTTTTTTCAAATACAATTAAATTAAAAGCCACAATTAAAATTATAATTCCACATATATATATTTCCTGTTTTTTTGAATTATTAGGATAAAAAAAAGTATCGTACTTGTCACTATAAATTAATTCTATTTTGGAATTAATATTTAATTTATTGCCCTGAGCTTCGATAATGTACTCTTTTTTATTGTAAACAATAATATAATTTACGCCTCTCCCTGGGGAATATTTATTTTTCACAATATAAGTATTACTTTCTCTACTAACTATCTCTTTTAGTTCTTGATAGTAATAAAAAGAATAAATTAGTGATACTAGAAAAACCATATTTAATATAAAAATTATTTCTTTATTAAATATGGTTTTGTCGTATAATTTCCTGCACATTCTCTAGTTACATTTTCAATTACTTCTTGTGTCTTCTATTTAGGTATTAATTGACAAGGCAATTATAAATTTTTCAGTAGAACTGTTCAAACAACTATCTGATATAACTTATTTTTTTTATGATTTTAAAAATTTATACAATCTAAATAAAAAAAGCAAAGCGCCGACAATTATAAAAAATAACCAATATTTTTTGACAGATTCAAGATTTGGATTATTTGACTTTCTAATAATAAACCCAACGATTATACTTACTACAGGTAATAACAACCTCAATATTTCTTTTACTTCCATTTTTTAATTTATTACACCTAATATTAAGAAAATAAGTCCGAGTATAAATAACAATATCTTCAGTGCAAAGTTTTTTACAGGTCTAACTGTATTATCATAATTGTTTAAAAGCTCACCTCTCTTTTTAACTTTATTATTCCGCCACCAAATATCGTATTTATATAACAAGAACACACACACAAAACAAACAAAACTCTTTAATAAATATTCATAATCCATAATTTTAATCTTTTGATTCTTTATCTTTTGATTCAACAATTTTTTAGCTATACCTAATTTCACATCTGCTCCCTTAATAAGTATATCTTTACCATTTTTAATTACCTCTGCAGCCTCTGTGGTTATATCAGGAGTTGGCCCAGGTATAACTCTATCTAGTCCCTTACTTACAATTTTACCTGCAATAAACCACCCAACTTCATTTTCAGTTTTCGAAATAGCTTTATCGGTATCACCTGCTATTGCAGTAACACCTATTTCTAAAATAGAACCTAGTAAAGCTATTCCTTCTCCTTCTCCTTCTGCTGCAACTGCCAAACCAGGTGCTGCACCAACTCCTGCAAATGCTGAGCCAACAACTGCACCGCCATATCCAACATAGGCAATTTTATCTCCAGTATCTTGCATGTTGTCCGCAATTTTTAAAAGATCTTTCTTATTGTTTTTCACCCATTTCTGACCATCTTTTAATGTTTGCTTAGTCGATTTAACAACATTATTTTTTGTTTGAGTAGCAGTTTTTTTGACTTCATTATATGTTTGAGATACAGATTTTTTAGCATCATTGTATGACTTCGTTATCGTCTTTTTTGCTTCATTATAAGTTTTTTTAATATTACTCCAAGAGGGTAAGTCTGGCCAATTTCCATCAGGATCAGTTAAATTTATCGGATTATTAAAGGCATAAGAATATGGCGAATATTCTAGACCTCGCTCTGTTAATGGATCAACATTTAACCATAAACTAGTCTTCATATCCAAATACCTAGCCCCATAGTACGATAAATTCGTCTCACGATCCAATTCTTTCCCATTAAACAAATAAGGCGAAGAAAAAGAGGATGCGTGCTCTTCAAATAAAATTTCTCCAAAAGCAATATACTCCACATGTTGTGAAATAGAACCATTTCGGGATGTAATATACGAAGTGCTTCCTAAATGATCAGGATGAAAGTAAAAAATATCATTCTCCGGCAAACCAATTCCTGTAAATCCTTCACCAGGCCTAACTGTAGTGGGTTCTATCGGTGGGCCAAATTGTACCGGTGGCCCTGGTACATCTCCCGGTGCATTAAAGATAGGGTTTCGTGGCCAGCCTTCCGGCGGTTCCTGATTTTCTTCAACAGGTTTTATTACTGCTGTTGGGTAAGGATCTCCTGTAAATTCTGGTGTAGCGTAAATACCCTGTTGTGTTGGAGGTCCAGGAGGAACTCCTAAACTTTTTAGATAGGTATCTAATGCTTTTTGTTGTTCGGCTGTTAGCTTGGGCATTGTTCCAAAAAAAAGGCAAAAAGTAATTTATATTTTTTTGCTTTTTGACCTAAAAAAACTCGCCATTACTGACGAGTTTTGACTTTTTACTCTTTGTCGATGCGCTTTGTGGGCACGAAAAGAATTTCCGCGCTATCGTTGCGCATATCCAAGCGATCGGGCTTCGATGTAGATTATTCATTTTTACTAAGGAGATAATCAAGTCATTGCAGTTATCGTTTAACAAATTTGGTCAATAAATAAATTCCAACTACCAGTATTTGTACTAAAGTAATAACTTCAAGATAAAAAAACCATAGCAAAGCTGAGCCTTCTTTACTTTGACAAAAGTATTTATAGTATAATATACTGCTATATAAAATGAATATTCCACTATTGATTAAGAATTTTTTTTTATTGTGTTTACTTGAAAAAATTATTAGTACAAAACACAAAATAGAGCTGATGTATAATATTTGATTATCATTCATATTTATTATTTTAGTTTGAGCCGCTAGTTATTACTGGTCTATCACGTTTCCCTGCATCTTTATTATATTTATTATAAGCCGCCTTTACCTCATTCAATAAGTTAGACTTCTTCTTATTATTGTTTAATACATTTAAAATAAAATTTAATTCATTATTATAAGTACTATTTCCGTGTTGGTCAAAGGCATTGGTTTCTGCTGATTCCACGTTAACTACATTTCCAGTTCCATCATCACCCGAAAGATAATCTCCAACATGACTAATATTTACATTTTTAGAACCATTATCTTTATAATCAATACTATTAGACTGGTGCGGAGCTAAATTTACTGAATATTCGATAATATTCCCTGCACCATAAGCAAACTCAATACCTTCTTTTTTAGCTAAATTTGCAATTTCAGCACTTACCCCATCCATATAGCCTTTCCCAAAAGCACTACCTCTACTATGAGTGATAAATTGTATTTGTTCTGTGATTTTTCCACCCTTCATTGTTTTCTTCATTCTAGCATATATAGAAGCCGCATCAGCTTTACCTTTTATTAATCCAGCCTTAATTCTTGTACTTGCACTAAATCCTTGATCTCCATCGACATATTTAAATGATGATTGAGAATAGCCGGTCTGTTTTGAAATAGTTGAACGTATTTTTGAATTCCAATATGAAGAACTTGCTCTTTCACTATCTCCGCCCACTTTTCCATTTACTAATATTGGAAATTTTCCATCGGGATCAATAAAACTTATTGGGTTACTAAAACTAAAAACATATCCTCCATAGTTTGGTTATTTCTATTTCTTGTTTTTTCTCTCTATAACATAAACACCTCGAGTAAGTCTAGTTTCGTGAGTAATAATACGAGCCATTGACTCACCATTTTTATCTATCGCACCATTTTCAATTATGACTTCATCTGTAATAATACCATCAAAAAAATTTAAGCCCAATTTATCAAATTTGATATTGTATAATGGAATCATTTTATTTGTTTCTGCTACAAACGTGTCTTTTACTATTCTTTTTAAATATTCTACATCATAATTTTTGTCATAGGTTCTTAGAAAAGAGTAAAATATAAATCTAGCTTTTTTGACATCATTAAACTTTTTAGTAATTGTATCTAAATCACTTTTATAATCTATTTTGCCATCATATTTTTCATTGATATATACCGTATCAGGAAAAACAAGAACTGCTTCGTCATTATTTTTAGTGTTATTTTCTTGATTTACATCTTTTTTACAAGATAGCAATGCTAAAAAAAAACAACTAACTACTAATATCATCCTTTTTTTCATAATTTATTCTTTATAATAATCTATTCTTTTTTGAAGTTCTTGATTGTTAGTCTTTGCTTTTTGCTCGGCTCTCATTCGATTTAATTTATTCATTTTATTAATAACACCTGCTTTAGACTTGTTAACTGTAGTATCTCTAGTTTTCGTATTGACTTCTGATTGATTCCAACCTTCAGTTCCTGTTGCACTATTACTTTCTACTTTCATATCAATCATCTCGTTACCCGAATCATTCACACTGGTTGTAGAAGTTGGCGCTGGAGCAGAAGTTGCATTACTTTCTTTTTTAAATGGATTGCTGCCATCTGGAGCCGCTCCTGGTAACGTAGTTTCTGGTCCGAAAACATCCATTGCAAAAACCATAAAAACAGTCATATCCTCTGATTGAACATTCCTCCCTCCTTGCGGAGTGGTCATTGCTCCCTCTTTTCCTCCTTCAACTGTAAAGTTAACTCCATAACCGCTTCCTTTTTCTGCTTTCTCAGGTTTAGACCTTCTAATTGGATTACTTGGAGTGATAGCATCTAAAACAGCCTTAGATTTTTGTTGCACATATTTTTTAGTATTTGAAACTAAGTTATCTACTTTCTTATTTATATAATTTCTAGCCACTGATTTTGCTCGATTTATTAAACTATTTCCCCAACTTGGTAAATCTGGCCAGTTACCATCTGGATCTGTGAAGTTAATTGGATTATTAAACGAATAGACATAACTACCTACACTTAAATCATTTTCTCCTTCCTTATCTAAGCTGAGCCACAAACTAGTCTTCATATCCAAATACCTAGCCCCGTAATAACTCAAATTCGTTTCTCTATCAAGTTCCTTCCCATTAAACAAATAAGGCGACGAAAAAGAACTAGAATGCTCTTCAAACAAAACTTCACCAAAAGCAATATATTCTACATGCTGACTAATGCTTCCGTTTTTGGTGGTAATATACGAAGTACTTCCCAAATGATCCGGATGAAAATAAAAAATATCATTCTCGGGTAGACCAATTCCTGTAAATCCTTCACCTGGCTTAACCGTTGCAGGTTCGACCGGAGGACCAAATTGTGCCGGTGGTCCCGGAACATCTCCCGGAGCATTAAAAATTGGGTTTCTTGGCCAGCCTTCCGGTGGTTCCTGATTTTCTTCCACAGGTTTTATCACCGCTGTTGGGTAAGGATCTCCAGTAAACTCAGGTGTCGCATAAATACCCTGTTGTGTTGGAGGCCCCGGAGGAACTCCCAAACTTTTTACATACGTATCTAATGCTTTTTGTTGTTCTGCTGTTAGCTTGGTGTAGTTTACACCTCCCGCAGTAATACCTAGAGGCTGCGCAAAAGTTCCATTTCCTAATTTACTTACGATACGTCCTGCACCTTCAAAATAATGTTTGGTAAATTTACCCTTGCTAATAACAAAATAAGGAGAAACGTATCCTGTGTAATCATCGGTATGCACAATTGTTGCTGCTGTTTCTCCGTTAATGGCTACGTTTTGCGAATCTCCAGAGCTTTTAATGACTCTTTCTCCCCCTGCGTCATATGTAAACTGATGAATTCTACCATTATCATTAATACCTGATAAACGGTTTTCTTCGTCCCAGGTCATTTTTCTGAAACTTTTTTCTTCGGTATAACTCGTTGGGTTTCCGTTGCCATCGTACCCATATTGGCGTGGCTCTGATTTTCCTGTTTCAGCAATCTTGTTTGGTGCATTAGGATGCAGCTCGTTATCGTAATTATAATCTAATACATAACCCTTTTGCTCGTTGTTTACGGTGTGAACCAAATCTTTCTTAGTGATATTGTGCATTTTGTTATAGCTCATATTTAGCTCATAACTTGCCTTGGTAAACTCACCCTGATAGGTTGCCTTTGCCGATTTTAATCTATAAAAATCATCATATTGGTATTCATGGTTCGAAGTTCCGCCCAAGGTATTGTTTACTACAGGAGCAACATTTTTAATCCCTAAAACATTCCCAACCAAATCATAACCGTACGAATTGTTCATGACCTGTCTGGTTTCGCTCTTTACCTGCAATTGTTGTAATCTTCTCATTACAGCATCGTAGGTATAGTTGGTCTCAGTTTCGTTTCCGTATTTTAGGTATTTACGCTGCTCAAACTCATCATAACTCAATTGTTTGATGTAATCGTACGTATGGCTTTCTTTTTTACCCTGCATACTTTGCAGGTTTCCTGCACGGTTATAGGTATAGTCCACAAACTCGCCATCCGGATAAGTCATTTTCTGAATTCTGTTCCAGGTATCGTATTCGTATTGCGAAATATACGTTTGCACATCTGTAGGTGTTATACGAAGTGTACGGATTTCTTTTTCGATCTCTCCTAATTTTCCGTAAAAAAATTCCTGTCCTCCACTCGCATCCTGCACAAACCATAATCTGCCACGGCGTGATGCTGTTCCATCAGCCTTACCGTAATTGTACTGTACATTATTCTGAGGATTTTTAGGATATTTTATCGTTTCTAAACGGTTGTAATTATATACATATTCGATAGCACCACCATTTGGTACTGTATTTTTAATATCCTGTGTAATGCGTGATATTAAATTACCTGCCAAATCATATTGCATGGTGGTTGTTCCCGCATCAGGATGTGTAAATTCAACTCGTCGGCCTAACCAGTCGTAACTGCTTTTGGTAATATGATCCATCGCATCGGTTACTTTTATGATTTCTCCTAAAGCATTGGTCTCAAACTTGGTCACTAAATCATTTTGCATACTGGCCATATTTTGCCTTTTAGCGTCCATATAGGTTTGGCTTATTTTATTTAAAGCATCGGTTTGTGTGGTACGTAAAACTTGCACTCCCTCGTAATTATCTAAAACAAAAGCTGTGCTATTGGAACTTCCGTCAGGTAACGTAACTTTTACAGCACGTCCTACTTCGTCATATTCTGTTTTGGTTGGCGCAACGGTTGATACTGCTGTACTAAAATTGTTATCTACGGTAGTCGTCGTCGTTGGATAATAACTGGTTGTTGGTCTTCCTAAACCGTCATAAATAATTTTTCCGGAAACGATTTGCGCTTCCTGATCTGCACTTCCGGCTTGTGTAAATAAACTGGCTGTTTTCTTCACCTGCAAAGCTCTTCCTATTCCATCAGTATAGGTAAAAGTTTCAATATCTTTATCGAGTTCCGGATCATAGTTTTTAGTTTTAGCATACGGCACTTTCGCTTGCGGAAAATATTCATACGCTATTGTGTATGGCTTACCTGAAGCAATTTCATAGGGTGCTTTAATAGTTGCAATACGACCAATTCCATCTAATGTATAAAGCGTAATTTGATCATTGCGGTCGGTTGTTTTTATAGGTATTCCAAAACGATAATTGTATTCCATTTTGTTTCGGTATCCAAATGCATCTTTTATATCGGTCATATATTGATGATTCTCTGTATCATAAATATAATCCAATGTCATACGCTGTCCTTTGTGATTGGCCGGGCCTGTTATTTTTTGTAGGTTTCCGTATGTATCATAGGCAATATCAGTAAGTGCTATTTTATCTGCCGCGCTGTAATTTTTTATTTGTGTAACTTCGGCTGTTGTCGTATTGATAGTTGTCCCTCTTTTACGACGTAAACCTTCTGTTGTAAATACTTCCAATTGTTTTGGTATTCCACCATAATAAGGCGTTGTACTCTCGTAATAGCTTATTTTTGCTGTTACTTTATCAGTAGCAGAACCATTGCCTAAATCTTCATATTGCGTAATGTTTCCGTTGGCATCATAAGTGTTAAACGTATTGGTTTCCAGATAATCGCTTCCGCCTTCGTATACTTTTTGATTGGTATGAATAACTCCAACAAAAATACGTCTGTCATCACAAGAAGGTAAATTCAATTCTGATACTGAAACACTTGCCTGCGTTGCTACATCTGTAAAACTATATTCGTTTTCAGATTCCTGACGCATTTTATTATTTTTATCTAAGCTATAACTACGCTTTAAAAGATTTTTACGGAAATAATCCTGATTGTAAAATTCCTGAACTGTAGTTGAAAAAACCGAATTATCAGCTGCATCAATTTGTTGCTGACTTATTTTTCCGAAACCGTAAAATTCTCTTTCACGACGATCGTAATAACCATCTTCGTATCTGAATTTAGCTATTGAATGATCGATACCATCGCCTACATGTCCGTCAAATACATCTACGGATTGTAACACCCATTTGGCTGAAGGATTTTCGTAGCTTGGTTTAGTTAGTTCATAATCTACCACATAACTATTTCCTGCACCATTGGTAACACCTTTAAGTTTATTGGTTCTTTTGATATTCGAAAGTTGTACGGTAAGGTTATTATCATCTCTGGAAACGATGTAATCCATATTTCCATCGCCATCGATGTCTGTAAAAGTTCCTTCAGAACGACTGGTACTCCATCCTTTACTTTCTCCGATAGTTGGCACTAATCTAAGAGGAAAGAAAGGTATCGGAATGGGGATTTCAAAAGTAATATTGGCACTCATTCCGTAACTAACGGATTTATTCTGCTGCATCTCGGTATATCTAGGATAATCAACAGGGGCTGCAAAAGAATTCCCCATATTAAGTGATACGAGCATTCTATTACCCACGTATTTAATTTTATCGGCCAGACCATCACCGTTGATATCCAAAAACGAATCTATTCCGTCAGATTCTGATCGTGCATAATTTGCACCTCCTGAAATAGAGGCTTTTTTTATACTAAAACCTAATCCTAAACTCCAGTCTGTAGAACTTCCTTTATTTAATGAATTTAAGGCGTTCCAATTTTCAGCCGGCAAAAATCCGTAACCTGTATTCAAAAATACATCTCCTGAACTGGTAATTTTATCGGGTAATCCATCTCCGTTAATATCACTATGAATCATGGTAGATTCGTCTTCACCAGATCCTACAGATGCATTAATGGATCCTGCTATTTTCTCCCCTGCTTTTTTTGCTTTATCAGTACTTACGTCTGCTGCCGTTTGTGGTTTTACTTCGGGTTTATTTGTCGTTTTAGTGCTGCTGTTTGCTACTGCTCCGTGACTATAACTTCCATCTGTATTAACTCCTTCTGAACTTGTCTTAGAATGACTAAAATTATTTCCTAAATCAATAACTTCTTCTGAAATTTTTCCTAAAGGTAGTGTCAACTGTACATTGCTTCCCCTTATATAATCAGGAAAACGGTCCCCATTAAAATCGCTCATGGTTTGTGTTACATCAGAGTCACCATCAATAGATTTACTGATACCGAGACCAGCGGGTCCAACAGAAACTCCTGCAGATATACTTTCACTTTTGCTCACGCTAATCATATCAAGGGCACTCGTACTTCCTCCTTGTAAATTTGGAAGAGAGAAATCCATGTAGTCCGTAATATCGTCTTCTCCTAATCTGGAAGTTCCTATTGTGATATCTTTTATATATATACCTTGTTCCAGACCTTCCCACTTTGCTTTTGCATAAGAAGACTGTAAGGATACAAAATAGGTTTTAGACATTTCGTAATCGGTATCTTTATAGCTATCTGGATCCTGACTATTTAAGTTAGGTTCAGAACCATAGGCATCTGATTGCTTTAACTGTGATTGATCGATTGTATCTGATGCCAGATTTCCGTTAATAACAAATCCTCCCCATTGACGGTGATGCAATCCCATTGTTATTTCGTCAGCATTTAAAAGGCTGTAAATTCCAAAATCGTCTGTTGCACTATTCCATATTACATCATCAGTAAGATCGGCTACATCTTTCAAATCCGTAACCTGAACCTGAATATTTAATGCATTTGCTTTTGGATAATTACGAAGTATATTTATAGATTCGGGATTGGAAATTGTTACTTCTAACTGAATAGGAACTCCGGATATTGCTGAAGGATAATCAACAGCATTGTCAAAAGCATTTATAACTTCTGTTAAAGTGCCTGTTGTCAGTTTATATCGTTTACGAGCCAGTAAAACATTGTTTTGTTTTGCCGAAACAATAACATCTCCATTATAATTATTTAATGGACCCGGAGGAAACGCTGATGCCAGAACTAAATCCTGAGGTAATATGTTTAATTTTACTTTTCCATTTACTGTCGAAGTAATTCCTGGAATATCATAATTCCCGGCTCTTTTAGCATACAATAAATGTGACACTTCCATAGGGGTTTCTTCAATTTCTCCTCCCGGAAATACGGGTACTATAATAGTTGGAGCGAATGAAATGCTATGCCAGTTAATATTAGTTTGGGTTTCTAAAGCAATACTGACCTGAGTTTCTTTTTCAAATGAAGGTAAGTTTACAGACGCTAAGTCAAATGATGCTACTTCATTAGACAGGAAAGTCTTTTCGAATACTACCACCGGAGCATTTGTCTGGTCAAGATACGATTTTGTAATGCGTAATGTAATATGATCTGAAGTAACTGGTTTATTTAATATCCCTTTAAGAATAATATTTCCTGCCACAGGTATTACTTTCCCTGCATTACTACTGCTGAAAAAATCGGCACCAGCTTCATATACAGCCAGCGAATATAAATTAGCGTCTTTTAATCCTGCTATTACCGTTACACTCGATGTAATCTGATTTCCATTAGCATCTCTGTCATATTTATTCATCTGAGAATACGTAATCACAGGATCCCAAACAGCAGTATCAAAACTTCCATCTTTTATAGAACTTACCCTAAAATATAATCTTTCACCTTTAGTAACTGTAATATTATTATCAGTTTTTGTTTTTGGACCAACATCGTTAGCATCTATCGACTGATTCCATAAAAGCTGATTTCCTTTTTGAAAATACAAACGAACTCCATCCGCCTTTTCATCACCTGCATTATTTACATATTCGCTTCGTTTTTTTATTCCTTCAGGACTTACATCTTTAATTAATTGATATTTATGAGAAACGCTAATAGTCCCTGTTACAGGAGCTTCCCACATGCGTACTACATCGTGCAGCGGATTTTGTTTTTCTATTTCTTCCTGAGATAAAGTAGAAGATCCCGGAATTGTTATCGTACCACCTCCCGCAACCGGAGAAGGAGTTCCTGAACTAGTCCTATCAAATGTAGGAACACCGTCAACTAATCTATTGTAATATACTTGTCCGTTTTTTACATAGTCAACTAAGCCATCGCCATTAAAATCCATAAAGTAGGATTTCGTTTTATTGGTGGTACGCAGTTTGTCGTATCCAACATTTCCAATACTGATAATGGCATCAACACCCCAATTGAAGGAAGATGTTTTAGAAAGTCCTAAATTGCTAATATTAATCTCTTTCGCCTCACCAAAACCATTTTGACCTGATCCAGCTAAATTTTTACGATAAAAAACACCATTTTTATTTTTAAAAACCTTGTCCGGCAATCCGTCACCATCTAGATCTTCAAGCGTTACGGCGGTTTCTGAGTTTCCTATACCGTTTCCACCGTGCGCCCCTATAGTATTGCTTTTTAAGCTTCCATATCCGGAACCCAATCCTATACCAATTCTATAGTTAATTCCAATGTTTTCACCCTCAGTACTACTTACTAAAGAGTGTTTTCCAGAATATAATACATCACTAAAAGAAGGTATTGAATTATTAGTTAAGTTATCACTCGGCACACTCCAACTCTGCTCCGGCCCAAAAGGATTATATTTCCCTGAAGCATCACGAATATCATCAAAATAATCCAGCGTATTGGTGTAAAATAATTTTGATTCAGAATCATATTCAGAAATCGATTCAAGCAATGTTTTCTTAAAAGCGCCTTCTTTATATTTTAGCTCATAACTGCGAATCATATCGCTTTTGTAGCGTACTTCGATTTTGCGTAATAACTGGTTGTTAAGTTGTTTGAAACCTAATCTTGCCGAAAGCTGAACATCTGCACGGTTGGCTTCACCTAAATCTGAGTTTTTTACAAAAGTAACGTTGTAGTTTCCTTTTTGGGAACCAAAACCTGTATAGTATACTTTTTTAAGATAGAGTTCTCCGTCTTTTTTATCGTATTCGTATTCAACTGTATTTCCTTTTAAATCAACCTGAAGACATAGTGCCCAATGCCCGATATTTCCGGATCCATCCTGTAAAATTGCATCGGTTGAAAGTCCTGATGCGTTTCCTCCGTAATAACTTGCTACTCCACTTTTATCCCTTACGACCCAATAATAATTTTTAGGAGATGATCCTTTACGGATAATTTGCTGGAATGCTCCTTCTCGTCTTGGGTAAAATTGTTTGTCGGTTGTTCTTCCCACCCATTCGGCCCTGTGCGAATTGGGGATTAATTGTTCTCCGGCTATTGCATAGGTTTCGGTTTCTTTTGATGCATCATATCGTGGTGCTCCCCAACGGGTTTCGATACTTACTGCAGGAGCCGAAATATCCCAGCCCATACCTGCCCAACTATGACCGCCATCGCTATCATATTGAAGGTTAAATGAAGGTTGCATCCCGCCTCTTCCGTTTGGAATTACGATTGAAAATCCTGTACTTGCTGTTCCTCTTCCGTTTGCCGAAGGTGGCGCAATAGACTGAATTCCAACCAGCGGACTCGCCGCTTTTAAATCTTTTATGCTTGTTGGTGTATACCCTGAAGTTTCAGGAGATTCCGGCATTTTTATAATTCCGGCAATAAAATCGGTAAAATGAGTGGTTTTGGCCTTAATAATTCCTTGTTTGATATCCAAAGAATCTTTGGTTACTTCCTGCCATAATCTTTTATTTTCATCAAAATAAAATACGTTAATGTCTTTCTCTGTATAACCTTCCGGAATTGTTTTTTTATCGTACGGTAATGACAATGTTACGGCTTTCTCAAAAATGGTTCCGTGTGGCAATAACCTGAAACCTGCATTAGTTCCCGTAACGTTTACCATGGCAGAATTTAGCGGAGCAATATCTATTTTTCTTAAACCACTTACTGAAACTTTTACATTACTTTTTAAAGCTCCAACAGGAAAAACGGCCGAAAACGCCTTGTAATCTAATGTGTTTACAGTTTCAAAGTTGATGGTTTTAGCAATACGTTCTTTCGCATTTTCCAGTGGTCTGTAACCCGGAACTTTCAAAAATTGATTGAGTTCTAATTTTTCATTTACTATAACTCCGGTAGCCGTTTCTTTGGTTACCAAAATAGATTTTCCCGTAGTTGCCGCGTCCAAAACCAATTCGAATTCGGGTTGGTTGACATCAATGGAAATTCCACCAATAGTCATTTTTCTAATCTGAGAAGGAAAATTGGTTCCTTTGATATAAAGTTTGTTATCTGATTTTAATAAAGTAAAATCAGTCGAAGCCAGAGCGGTTTTATAAACAATACGAACATTTTTTATTCGGTACGAATTTGAAATTCCTTCAGGAGCCGTAAACAATAAAACGTTGTCTCCTTCTCGCAATGATTTTTCTGAAAGCAACTCCGATTGTTTGCTCCAGTGGTTATTTTGCGATACAAATTGTCCTCCAATACTAGCTTGGTTGTTTAAACTTCTCGAAATAGAAGCTGCCTGATCATATCCGTACAATTCATATTCCAGATACGCATTTTCTTCCTGAGATGGCAAAGCATCTACTTTAAGATGAAAAACATTATCATAGGCATCATCAACATCAGATTCATCCTTTATTCCTATAATACCTTCGGCAATATCTGCACTAAATGATTTTGTGTTTTTAGTTTCGTTTTTAAGAATCGCTATCGAATCTGCTTTTGCTTTTTCAATAACCAATTCGTTCTCAGTATTACCTTGAGTAAATAAAGAGGCTATTTTGTACGGACCAAAATTGGCGGCAAACAAAAAAGAACCTATTAAAAATACCAGTATTATAATTTTATTTTTCATAAAGCAGGGGTAATCAATTATGGGGCAATCTGTTTATTTTTTTCAAGTTGTATTCGTACTATCTTTTGATCAGATAAGTTTGAATTACTTCACAATCACTTTGAAAGTTTTGGTTCCGAAATCTGAACTTACGGTCACTAAATACATTCCTGAAGCACTTTTTATAACATCTTCATACAAATAGGTTTCGATTTGGCTGAATTGTTTTTGTTTTAAAAGTGAACCGGTTGGCGTATAAATACTAATGTTGGCATTTGTCTTTTTAGGGAATTGCATTGCAACAGAAAAATGACCGTCTGTAGTTGGGTTCGGGTATAAAATAAGTACGCTTGAATTTGTTATTTCTTTTCCATCAGTAGCAACGGCAATTTTGGTAGCGGTTTTACATTCCTGATTGTTTACCAATCTAAGTTCATATGCTCCCGGTTGATCGATGAGTATTTTTGGATTATTATCTAAAAAATCACCTTCGTAAAACCATTGGTATTCATAATTTCCTTCTGGTAAACCAGCACTGGCATCAAGAGCCAGGGCATTTCCGTCTTTCAATAAATAATCTGATTTCAGGTTCGGGAATGTTCCTTGTTTATCAGCCACAAAAACAGTTTCTGAGTACAAATTTCCTTTTGCATCCCTTACGATATAATCATAAGTTCCTGATGAAAGCTGTACTCCTGTTGCACTTTTTGCAGCCTGATTCCATTGTTTTACCGCAAGTTCACTGCCTTCTTTTTTTACCGTAACGGTAAATGGGGCCTCGCCGCCTTCTATAGAGTAATTTAATTGTCCTGATCCTGAAACACCACAAGTTGCCTCTGTAATCCAGACACGGCTAAACATTTCCGGGGCGACTTTCAGCGTAAATTTGGCTTTGCCAGATTTTTGTTTGTCCCAGTTAAAATCATTCAATACCAGTTTTTCCTGACTCGAAGTACTGGCTAACTTAATATATTCTGAATCTTTTTCGTCATAAGTTCCTTTCCCGGAATAGTCTACTAACAACCAGTAATACGTATCTTTTGGTAAAGTTCCTTTTATGAATTTTGGATTTAATGTCCAGTCAAGACTTAAATCGGTCGGGTTGGTAAAATCCAGCTGCCACTCTTTGGCGATTCCAATAGGTTCTCCCTGCTCCTGTTTTTTTACCAGAAGATTTTTTCCGTTATCACTCCAAAAAGCAAAATAATTATCCGGAATAGTATTCGTTTTACTTTTAAGTCCAATAGTCAGGAGTCCTTCATCGACCATATTACTGCTTTTGGGCTGCAATAATCCGCTGGCATTATCACGCCCTACTGCGGTAATCGAATTTTCAAATCCTTTATGCTGATTGATATCCCAAATGGTCTGACCTTTACTATTAAGATAATTTTTGATATCAAACTGGGAAAGTGAAATACCATATTTTACCGCCAGATAACTTGCCACTTTTTGAGTTTCAAGACCTGACAAAACCCTGTTGTACACCAAAATCTCGCTGATGTTTCCTTTGAATTCTTCGGGTGGTAATTTATCAAATTTTGACTTCTGTCCAATAGTCAGCAACGATAACTTTGCAACACTATCCGTAACATTTTGCTGAAAGAAATGAATATTGGCTTTATTGGGTTTTATTTTCTCCTGATAGGTTTGATAGGAATATTTTTTTAGATCGACTAACCGTTTATTGGTCGCTACAGAAAGTGTTTTTTTTGTATCGTTTATGGTCCATAAAAATTGTTCTTTCAAACTGTCTTTTACTTTATACACCATAAAAAGGGTTTGCTTTCTTTTGCTTTCAATTCCCAGAGGTAAAATCAGGGAATCCTGTTTGCTGTCAAAAACAATACTTGGATTAAAATTAAAAACAGCTCCATTATGTTTTCGTCCTGATATTTTGGCTTCCTTCTTTGTCAGACTTTCCCAATAATAAGCCTCACCATTATTTTGGGATTTAATCCAAAATTGTGGTTCTTCAACTAATCCGGGCACTGCTTTTTGCTGGGAAAAAATTAAATTACTCGTTAATAAGGTTACAAAAGCAGCTATTAAAAAAATCTTTCTGTACATAATTTTATGTTTTTAAAATGATGAGCGACTTTTTAGAAATTGGCTAAATCATCAAAATCAAAAGAGTAACCAATAATAAGTGAAATACTATTGATTTTGTTTTTATTCTCGCTGTAACGGTGTCCGTTTTCTTCGGTAGCTAAAGCATCTGTAAGTCCCAAAGTATAACGCGCTCCTATCGAAAGTCTCGAATTGAACTCGTATCCTGCAGATAACAAACCGTAGAAATAGTTTTTCCCTGTTAGTGATTCTTTCAATACTTTTTGCACATTAGCATCCGGCTCAAAATAAGTACCTGAATCAGCAAATATTTCCTGGGCATTCGAACTGTATTTTATATTATCACTGGCAATATTAAATCCTACGTAAGGTCCTGCACCAATATAAAAACCTTCAACAGGATAATATTTAAATTGCGCACCCACATTTAGATAACTGTATCCAAAAGTCATGGTATATTTAAGTCCTTTAATATCTTCATATTTTAAATCCGTACTCTGACCTGAATAAGATAATTCTGTCTGAATACTCACTTTGGCATAAGGATATTTCCAGTTGATCATGATACCGGCCGTTCCTCCAAATTTTCCTTCTTCTTTTAAAGTGTATCCTTCATAAATTCCTTTTGGCACAATTACATCAGGAAGATTAGACATTTTAGAATAAATTCCTCCTGCAAAAAGACCATAAGTAATCTCTCTGTCACCTTGTGCAAACAGCGATTTTGTGCTTACTAATAAAAGAAGCAAAATAATTTTTTTCATGTTTTTTATTGAAATTACCATTGATGAAAACTATAACCTAAAGAAAAGCAAATGACACTGCTTTTATTTTGATTTTCGATAAACTGAAAGGAAGAAGAATTACTTTTTACCACATCTTTTACGCCTAGATAATAACGTAAATCGAAGTGAATACTTTGATGCAATTCATAACCTAAGGCAAAACACAAGGAGAAATCATCTGTACCGTCAAGACCATCTTTATAAAATTGTCTGGTCGCAACATCGTACATTCCTCCGGCTTCGTTGGATTTGTAAGTAACATTATTTGATGATAAACTGATGCCGTAAAATGCACCAAAACCCAGGTTTAATCCCTCGTATGGATATACTTTATACAAAGCACCAATTTGCAAATAAGAGTAATGAAGTCCTAACTCAAATTCTTTTCCTGTAGCATCGTGATAGTTTATAGTTTCTCCTGATTGCCTGAATAAAATTTCCGGCTGAATTGCGACACGCGTATCATAAAGTTTAAAGTTCAAAAAAAAACCGCCCTCTAACCCGTATCCGCCTTTACTTTCCATCACACTATTGTCGAAAGTATTATCACGGCCTTTAATGCTTTCCGGCAGATTGCTAATTCGTGAAAATAGCCCGCCAAGCTTGAGTCCATAAGTGATATTGGTCTCATTTTGGCCGTAAAGTGCAACGTTAAAAAAACAACTAAATATTAATAAGTGTAATATTACTTTCATCCGCAAAAATTTTTGCGAATGTATGTATTAATTTTCAATAAATTTTAACCAAAATATCGACCAACAACAAAATTATCCGACGAATTGATCATTTCTTAAAATTAAGCGCAAAAAGCCGTACAATTATTATAATTATGGTTTACTTATTACAAAGCTGATTTTTTTTTCACAATTGTTTATCAAAAACAGATAAAAGAAGAAAAAATATGACTTGTAGATAAACATTTTGAATTCTCCACATCAAAAATAATAAGGCTCAAATTCAAAAAAATAAAGATCACTTTGCGAAATTATCTAACTTTACTTTTCTCCTAAAAGCTAAGGCGTTCTAAAAAGAAAATAAATTTTATGGCTTTACAAACTGCGAAGACTACACCAACTTTCAATCTATTTTAATAATGAAAAAAAGAGAAAAACTAGAAATTATTAGAAAATACTATCCTGATGCATTAACGACCATTGATTTTATGAACAAAATCATTGATTATGTAGAAGAAAAACTTGATCTGGAACCCGCGCAAATAATGTTTGCTGATAGTATTTGCAGTGATGACGTAAATAGCATTCAATATCCTGTAAGAACAAATGAATTTCTGGGTCCTTTTAAAATGGGAGGATTAGACGGATTTCCTTTTACGGGATTAACCGGCATGCAGGCATTTGCGAGTCATGTTCCTGATGATGGTGCCGTTTTTATATATTACGGACCACATATTGGCATTTCGAAAGAAGGAACTATTGGTGAAATTAATAGATTTGGACAAAATAAACCTTCAGGCTGTTGCGGTGCAGCCAATGGGGCTCTAGGAAAACTAATCAATAATACCATAAAATCCGGTCATATTACAGAAATTGATTATCAGATGAATACTATTGAGCAAATTCTGTTCAGACAGAAAGAAAGAATCCTAAATGCAGAAATACCGCTTTACGAAGCAACAGAAATAATCTACGATTCGATCGATAAACGCATTGAGGAATTAGTTGCTGCTACTACTTACAATTGCAAATACGTTATTCTTGTTGGTGGTATTTTAATCAATAGTGATAGTGATATAGGTTCTTTTTCTTCGACTAAAAAATTTGAAGTTATTGATTTAAAAACTGGGCGCAGAGAAAATGCTATAACCACTATCAATCATTAAAATGGTAATTTAATAATTAAATGAAAAATTCACTAATAGTAATCTGTTTAGTAATATTCTACTTCTTTTTCCAAGCGAATTGTACTGCCCAAAAGTCAAAAAAAACGAGATTCAAAGCTTTGGTTTTATACGAAAATGGCGGACATCATCTGGCTTTTACCAAGGTGGCAAAACCCTGGCTAAACAAATTGGCTGTCGATAGCAGTTTTACAATTGATTATATTGAAAGTACCAAAACAATAAACGAAGCTCTTCTAAAAAAATATCAGGTTTTTATACAATTAGATTATCCGCCGTATACCTGGAGCGAGGAATCTATGAAAGCTTTTGAGAAATACATGAGTAATGGAAAAGGCGGATGGGTAGGATTACATCACGCTACTTTATTGGGCGAATTTGACGGATATCCTATGTGGGAATGGTTTTCTGATTTTATGGGAGGAATTCGTTTTTTAGATTATATTCCTGCCTTTGCCAATGCCAAAGTAAATATCGAAGACACATCACATCCTATAACAAAGGGAGTTCCTTCGAACTTTTTTGTAAATACCGAAGAATGGTATACGTATAACAAGAGCCCACGAGCGAATGTTCATGTACTGGCTTCTGTAGACGAATCTACTTATGAACCTGATTCAAAAATAAAAATGGGCGATCATCCTGTAGTTTGGACCAACGACCATTTTGCATCTCGAAATGTTTATATATTCATGGGACATTCGCCGGAATTATTTCAAAATGAAGCGTATACTACCCTACTTCGAAATGCTATTTTTTGGGCGGCAAGTAAAAAGTGATTTTTTAATTTATTTTAAAATATTCCCATATTTTCAGGCTTGATCGTAAAACCGATACGGACCATACTTTTGTGTTCCTGATAATCGATCAAACTTTCTGTATAACCCACAAACCATTGCAGCGTGAGATAATAATTCTCGCTTTTATACGGCCTCCAATTTACTTGTGTCTGCAAAGATCCGTAATTGATAAGTCCGCTTCCTTTCCTGAAAAGAATATCAGCGCTCCATCTTCCGGGTTGTATCTGATACGTTGCACTCGCTTCGCCATAACCCACATATTTGGTAAGTCCGGGATTATCCTCTTTATCCACAAGCGGAATCCATCCTCTTAAACCAACAATCCAACGTGGAGAAATCTGGGATTTTAAGGAAAAAGCAAGCATGTTCCAGGTTCGTGAATAAATAGAATCCCTTCCATTTGATTCATGTTCGAATGAGACACTTCCGTAAGTCAACCTATTGCCTTTTAAATAAAACGGACGAACAATCGCTACACCGGGATTAAAATTAATTTCTGAGAATGGTTTTGAACTTGCATAAATATCCCAAAACGCTTTTTGGGTATACATTAAATACGGAAAAAATCCTCCCCATAAAGGCTTTGAATTCAATCGTAATTTAAAACTTACCTGATATTTTACATCGGCAGTATTGCGGGTAATATCTGTATTGACTGGAACTCCTGTTAAAAAATAATTATCTTTATGAACAGAAAAACTGGGCTCTTTTAAAAGTGAATCTGCTGCCCGGAAATTTTTTTTCTCTTCTACAATTTGAGAAATTTGCGAATTTGATTTAATTGAAAATAAAACAAAAAAAATCAGTAGGTATTTGAAATGCATTTATGAATGGTAATTATTTTTAATTTTAAAATAAATGTACTTCATTTTAGGAAATTGCATTAACTCAATAAAAATAAGGTTGACTCAATAACTTTATGCCGATTTTTTTCAGCATTAAAATTTTCTACACAAACAGTTACTTATCCATAAAAAAAATGAAATATAATACCTTATTATAGAACTGTCTGCATATCTTTTCATACATTTTTTTGCTGCTTAATACACCAATTTTGTTCCATCAAAAATAAGCGCCACTCAATCTTAATGAGCCAAAAACGGGCTCTTTCCTAATTATTTTTAGTACCTTGTAGTACCAAAATTTCTTTTACACTGTTGAAAGTGTGAATTTTTATTTCCAAAAAACGTAATCCATAAGACCTGTTTTATGAAAAAAATCCCTCTATTATTGATCCTTACATGCCTTTTTATTTCATGTGAAAACAAAAAAGAACTTGAACTGCAAAAAAGAGAACAAGCTTTAAATGTAAGAGAAGAAAAAATAGCCGAAAAGGAATCAGACTATCAATCCCTGCTCCTGTTTCGCGACAGTATTTTTGCCTTAAAAGATACCGTAAAAGATATCACCTCGTCTATAAAAGAATGGCCGGAAAACATTCAGGGAATCTGGAACAGTAAAATGTTGTGTCGCGAATCTAACTGTAGCAAATACGTAATTGGAGATCAGCGCAACGAAACCTGGCAATTTTTATCAGATTCTACAGGAATTTATACGAATGTTTTAAACAACAAAAAGCTTATTCGGGTGTTTCAGGCAAAATATATTGATGAAAAAATATTGCTTGAATTTAAAACGGACACTATCTCTAAAAATGGTGTAAAAATAAATGTGGTTCTTGATGATATCAAAAACAATGTCATAAAAGGTACACAGACCATAACGGGACAGGATAACTGTACGGCAAGATTTTCTGTAGAACTGACTCTTCCTCAAAAAAAATAATATATGTTACTAAGTATACAACACGTAAGCCTCCCCATAGAAGATCCTCTGTTAAAATTCCTCATTGAGCTAATTATCATATTATGCATTCCGCTTTTGTTGAATAAAATAAAAGTACCGCATCTTTTGGGTCTTATTATAGCCGGAGCTGTCATAGGCCCAAACGGATTTAATGTGCTTGCCAGGGACAGCAGTGTCGTAGTAACGGGTACAACCGGACTTCTTTATATCATGTTTTTGGCAGGACTTGAAATTGACATGGGCGATTTTAAAAAGAATAAATGGAAAAGTATCACCTTTTCACTCTATACTTTTATAGTGCCTTTTGTACTGGGACTTATTGGCGGTTATTATGTCTTGCATTTTTCTGTTTTAACCACCGTACTGTTTGCCAGTCTCTTTTCGTCGCACACTCTTATTGTATATCCTATGATAAGTAAACTCGGCATCGCCAAAAAACTGGCTGTAAACATAACTGTTGGCGGAACAATGATTACAGATGTACTTTCACTGGTTGTTTTAGCCGTTGTCGTAGGTATGTCGCAAGGAGAAGTAGGAACTTCGTTTTGGGTAAAACTATCGGTTTCTATGGTGGTATTTGCTTCGATCGTTTTACTCGTATTTCCTATTATAGCGCGCTGGTTTTTTAAGAATGTCGAAGATAAAATTTCGCAGTATATATTTGTCATTGTCATGATATACCTTGCGGCTTTACTGGCAGAATTAGCCGGAATTGAAGCCATCATTGGAGCGTTCTTTGCTGGTCTTGCCCTCAACCGACTTATACCGCATACCTCATCGCTTATGAATCGCGTAGAATTTGTTGGAAACGCGATTTTCATTCCCTTCTTTCTTATAAGTGTTGGTATGCTTATCGATTTTAATGCTTTTATACAGAGTTGGGAAACGCTGGGCGTAGCTTCGATTATGCTGATAGCTTCTATTGGGGGGAAATATGCAGCCGCTATTTTGACCAAAAAAACATTTAAGCTTACCAATGACGAGGGTACGCTTATTTTTGGAATGAGCGCCGCCTCTGCTGCTGCGACATTAGCTTCTGTAATGGTAGGATACAATATTATTTTGTTCGAAAATGAAGCAGGAGAACCTGTGCGTCTTTTGAATGAACATGTACTGAACGGAAGTATTTTACTCATTCTGGTTTCCTGTACAATTTCGTCATTTGTTTCAATGGCTAGTGCTCAGCGAATCGCAGATTCAGATAAAGAAGAAACCGTTGCAGGAACAAGTCATGAAAAAGAAAAAATACTGTTGGCCTTAAATCATGAAAACACCGTTGAAAAATTAGTCAATCTGGGCTTGCTTATAAAAACACAAACCAATAAAGACAGCCTGTTTGCCGTAAATATTATCAATGAAGCTAAAAGTGAATCCTCGTCTAAAAATGCAGAAAAACTGCTTGGTGAAGCCGTAAATATGGCTGCCGGAGCAGATGTAAAACTAAATCCTATTACCCGACATGATAATGATGTAGTATTAGGAATAAGCAATGTAGTCAAAGAGCAAAGTATTACAGATCTAATCATTGGACTGGAAGAAGAAAAAGGTTTTTCATCTTCATTCACATACAATCTTTATAATGGTTATTTACGCAATAAGGAAATAAACGTCATTATATATCATGCCGTTCAACCCGTTGCCACCATAAAAAAATATGCTGTATTGATTCCTGCAAATGCAGAGCGTGAACCTGGTTTTTTTCATTCCTTATTAAGAGTATGGAATATTGGCAAAAACTCAGGTGCTAAGATGAGTTTTTATGCCAATGACAAAACAACAGAGATCTTAAAGAGCATCATTAAAAAAGCAAATATCGAAGCTGTTTTTAATCCCGTAACCGCATGGCAGGAAGCACAGGAAGCTGCTTGCAATTTAGAACAGGACGAAGGTTTGATTGTATTAATGGCAGACAGAGGCATGAATTCTTATTTTTCGCAAATGCAAAATGTACCTGAAATTTTAAACAAAAATCTAAACAACAATAATTATATCCTGATTTATCCTTTTTCGAAAATTGACAAAACCGTTACCGAAAAAAGAGCGGTAAGCAATCTGGATGATTTTGCTGACATTGGAAAAATTATCGGACGAATTTTTAAATAAAATAAAACGGCTGACCATTAAAAACAAATAAATAATTCTAAATACAAACAATCAATTAAATTTAAAATGCAGGAAATTAACGCTACAGGAAATGGAATTCAACTTTACCGAAATTCAAAAAAAACAAAAAAACTATTATTTACTTCTTTAGGAGTCTGTGTTATTCTGCTTCTTGTTATTCTTTATAGTGCCGGAATATTTGATGGTGAACTAAAAATCAAACCTCTTGTATTTTCAGCCGGAATATTTTTAGTTATGTTTATTCTTTTGCTAAAAAGCTTGCTGAGTTTAAAAGATAAAAGTCCGCTAATCGACTTAAATAAACAAAACTTCTACGGTAAAACTACACCTATGTCAAAATCATTTGGCGTCGTAAATTGGGAAGATGTTGCGGATATTCAATCTCAAAAAACCGGAGGAGATACTTTAGTAGTTGTCACTATTAATAACCCTAAAAAATACGAAGGAAGACTTTCTAAAATGCTTTGGAATATGGCTATTAACAAAGAAACCAATCAACTGACATTAATGTATTCCGCTTCTGAAATCGATGTTGATGCTAACGAGCTTTTTACTTTATTTAATAAATTCTGGAAAGAAAGTAGCTTAGTAAACACATTATAATTAGTTCATAATAACAAAACATACTTAATCCCATTCCAACTTAAGTTCTGAATTTATTTTTCAAAATAAAGATAATTAGTTCCGGTACCTACATTGCGTAATCGTACCTGCGAACCATTAAACTCAAACACCTTCCAGTTACTGTTCAATTGGGCGAGTGGCGCTGAACTAAAATTTATTTTCAATTCCCTAACACCATATTGTAGAGTAGTTTCCCATTGACCGGTTTGCGAAACTGCTCCTTTGGTAGCTACTACTGATTGGTCATTTTTAAAAACAAAAGTGTAACCATTATAAGTGGAAGTTTTTTCTGAATCGGCAAAATAATACGGAATATCCCAGGAACCATTAGTAAGAGTTGCAACAAAATCGACTGTTACCACGTTATTTTCCGGACAGTAGTCAATAGCATATTTGATTGCATTTTCGAACTCCTGATTATTGGTAATTGATTTTGTCTGATTCTTGTAATCAGTAATCGAAATTGGATATTGTAAGGCAATATACTGACTGCCGTTTAGGTTTTTTATAAAATTAAAAAAAGCCTGATCACTTACAATAGATACAGAACTCGCTATCTGGTTAGCGCTATTATAACTATTAATCGTTATGGGATATTTGATATTTAGTCCGTTTATTTTAGATAAAAGATCAGGATAAAGATTCCAGTAATTAATCAATTCATTAAAATCTGCTTCGTTGGGAATCACTTTCTGAATGTAGTTATAGTACACCATCGTTACAGGAAAATCTATTTTTACAATATCATCATCATACGTACTTGCGTTGATATTGTCTGTTACTTTTTGATAATCTGCTGTTGTATTAACTGCAATCTGTACATTATTTACAGTTACGGTGTATGGAAGTTTTATGGTACAATAAGTCGATCCATCAATCATATTATCCTGCACGGTGCTTACCATAGCTACCCTTTGCAAATAAGTCGTAAGAGGAGATGTACTGGTAACCGTTCCTTGCGCATTAGAATCCTGCTCTTCTGAATCATTCTGACAGGAGCAAATAAGCAGTAAAACAGCCAGGAATAAATATTTTTTTAAAGCGAACATATTTATATTTTTACAAATGTAATAAAATTTAAAAGATACGGGGTTTTAATATAACGCCAGGTTTCTCTCTTCTTCAATACTAAATTATCAAAAGCCAATAGCATTTTATTCTTCTATAAAACAATCAGCTATGCTTTTACCCTACTTAAATTAAAAACAAATACTTTTGCGTCGTACAAATCGAAAATCTAAATGCCACCAAAAAATCAATCGAATACTTGCGATGAAATATTTTTTTCATCTTTCTTCAAAAGTCATGTAAAAGCGCTACGAAATTTTCTTTTCTACAAATTTGGCAGCTTAGACCAGGCAGAAGATATTACTCAGGAAGCATTTGTAAAGCTTTGGCAAAACTGCGCGTCAGTACCACTCGAAAAAGCAAAATCGTACCTTTATACAATTGCAAATAACAGCAGTCTTAATGCAATAGCGCACCAAAAAGTGGTTTTGAGATATGAAAAAAACTTCACGGGTTTGGATAAAACAAATGAAAGTCCGGAATATCTTTTGGAAGAAAAACAATTTCAGTCGAAACTTTTAAAAGCCATCGAAGACTTAAACGAAAAACAACGCACAGCTTTTTTGATGCATCGAATAGACGGTAAAAAATACAGTGAAATTGCCTTAGAATTAAACATCAGCGTAAAGGCTGTAGAAAAACGCATTCATTTGGCTTTGTTAAGTCTGCGTAAAGAAATTGATTTATAAAAGTAGGGTAAATTTAGTTCCAATTGTTTTAATAAATAATACTAGTACAATGAAAAAAAATCGCTTATTAGCAAAATGGCTCAATGATGATTTATCTCCCGATGAATTAGCTGAATTTGAGGCAGGTCCCGATTTTGAAAAGTATCAAAAGATAAAAAATTACACCAATCATTTAGAAATAAGTGATTTGGATGAAAACGCCATGTTGTCTAACATTTTGGCGCAGAAAAAAACGACCCCAAAAGTGGTTCCTTTGTATAAAAAATGGCTATTTAAAGCGGCTGCAATATTTGTTTTAGCACTTGGAATTACTTTCGCCATGAAATTTTTGGTTCCTCAAACACATAAAGCAGATTTTGGAGAAAAAACTACTTTTTCTTTACCTGATAATTCTGAAGTGGTACTAAACTCAGGTTCTGAAATCAATTATAAAAAATGGAACTGGGACAATAACAGGCATCTCGAGCTTAAAGGAGAAGCGTATTTTAGAGTTGCCAAAGGCCGACGATTTGAAGTTCAAACCCTTCTTGGAAAAGTAACCGTTTTAGGGACTCAATTTAACGTAAAAGCCCGAAAAAATAGGTTTGATGTAGTGTGTTATGAAGGGCGTGTGAAGGTAAATTATGGCAACACTCAAATTCTATTGACTCACGGACAAAGCGTAAGTTTTGAAAATGGAAAAGAAATTAAAATGACTGTAAATTCATTGAAGCCGGAATGGACACAAAATCAAATATGTTTTTATAAAGAAAACATAAGAAGCCTTCTGGACGAAGTTGAAAGACAGTATAATATTAAAATTGAATTAAACACCAAGGACAGCATCGCTTTATTTACCGGAAAATTACCGGCAAAAGATTTAAATACAGCCTTACAGATTATTAGTACAACCTATCATTTAGAGTCTAAAAAAGTCTCTGAAAATAAAGTAATTTTTGACGAAAAATAAATGCTGCGCCCCAGACAATTTCATTTTTTGTTTTTTTTCTTCCTCCTTGTCTTTAATCTTTTTGGTCAGGACAAAGGAAAAGCTGTGCCTTTTAAAAAAATAATAATTGACATTGAAAAACAGCATGGGGTTGGTTTTAATTATACCGAAGACAATATTGCCGGCCTGGAATTAAATCCTCCGAAACAATCACTTTCTTTAAATCAGAAATTGGAATATCTTGCTAAAAAAACCAATTTATCCTTTGAAAACATAGGCAATAAATTCATTAATATTTATAAAAAAGAGAGCGAACAAAATAGAATCTGCGGATATATTTTATCTGCTTTGGATAAAAAAACCATCGAAAACGCCAATATTACTTTAGCTAATAAAACTCAAACCACAACAGATTCAAAAGGTTATTTTGAACTTTTTAAAGAGGAAAAAAATACTATTTTAATTAGTCACGTTGGTTTTGTTTCTAAAAGAATTACAGCAGGAAGTTCAGAATCTAAAAATTGTCTTCAGATAATATTAGAACCTGAAATCACAGAACTTCAGGAGATAAAAACAACAGCTATTCTGGCTTCGGGAATTTCAAAAAATGCCGATGGATCACTGGAAATTAAACCCAAAAAATTTGGTATTCTACCTGGGCTTATCGAGCCGGACGCTTTACAAACCATGCAGCAGATTCCAGGTGTAAACAGTCTGGATGAAAGTGTATCAAGCATCAATGTACGCGGAGGAACGCACGACCAGAATTTATTTGTATGGAATGGAATACGAATGTTTCAAACAGGACATTTCTTTGGTTTAATATCGGTTTTTAACCCAAATCTTGCTCATACTATTTCTATTTACAAAAATGGAAGTTCTGCTTTTTACGGAGAAAGTGTTTCGAGCGTTGTTGCTATTTCCTCCAATCCTCAAACAGAGGAAAAAAATGCTTTTAGCGCCGGAATCAATATGATTAATGCCGATGTTTACACGAAGTACAATATTTCGAAAAAGAGTTATATCGAAATTTCGGCGCGCAAATCAATTACTGATTTTGTCGAAACACCTACTTATAAGGAATATTTTGATAAAATATTTCAAAACACAACCATTACTGATTTTTCGCAAAACCAAAACATCAATTACCAAAGCGATAAAAAATTTGGTTTTTATGATGCTACGCTAAAATATGCCCAAAAAATAGGATCTAAAGATCAGTTAATTTTAGATTTGATTACCATAAAAGACAATCTGGAAGTTTTTCAAAGCGCAACCGTATATGACATAAACAAATCTGAAAATAATATTTTACGCCAACAAAATTACGGTGGAAATTTGTCATGGAAAAGAAACTGGAACAACTTTAATACCACTAAAATTAATGTTTATAATTCTTCTTATGAGCTTTTTGCCAACCAAAAAACTACCCTTGACGAACAAGTTGTCACACAAGAAAACAGAGTAAACAATAATGGGTTAAATCTGGAGAATAATCATGTTATTAGCCCAAAATTTATCATTAACGACGGCTATCAGTACAATGAAATTGGGATTACCAATCTGGAGCAGGTACAAAATCCTGATTTTTATCGCAGAGTTAAAGATGTACTGAGAACACACTCCTTTATTGCAGAAGGAAAATACAACGACACGATTTCCAGAATCTATTTTAAAGCCGGAAGCCGAGTTAATTATATTGAAAAATTTAAAAAATTCATTGTAGAACCCCGCATGCAATTTAGTTATGGCATTAATAAAAATCTTAATTTAGAATTGCTGGGCGAACTCAAAAGTCAAAATTCACAACAAATAATTGATTTACAAAAAGATTACTTTGGCATTGAAAAAAGGCGTTGGATTGTTTCTAACAATACGACAATTCCTATTCAAAGAAGCAGGCAGATATCCTTGAATTTATTTTATCAAAAAAATGACTGGCTGCTGGACATCGAAAATTTTTATAAAAAAGTAAAAGGAATTACAACTTCCAGCCAGGGTTTTCAGAACCAGTTGGAGTTTGTTCGTACAACTGGAGATTACGAAGTATGGGGAACAGAAATGCTGATTCAGAAAAAAATGGATCACTTTCTAACCTGGCTAAGTTATACCTATAACCATAATAATTATCATTTTGCTAATTATGAATATCCAAGTTTTCCCAACAATTATCAGTTAATGCATACAGTATCGTGGGCAGGAATTTACGAGAAAAATAATTTTAAAATTGCTTTGGGAACAAAATGGTCTTCGGGCAGACCAAAAACATCACCTGACCTTTCTCAATTTAATCTTTCAGATCCTGTTTTGGTATACAACAGACCCAACAATACGAACCTGCATATTTTTTCGCAGGTAAACATCTCCTCTACTTATAAATGGGAAGCTGGTAACGGAATTCAGTACAAATTAGGAATCTCCATCTTAAATATCCTTAACAGGAAAAACGAAATCAGTGAATATTACAGAATAAGTTCTCTAACTAATTCTGTAGAAGAAGTTGAAACATTCGCCCTGCAAAGAACTCCAAATGTGAGTTTTAGGATTTCATTATAACCCGGAGAATCCAGGGTTAATTTAAGCTCCATATTTTTTTCTGCTTTTTTTTAAAAAAATAATAATTCTTTGGTAGGGTAATCTGCACCAAGGCTGTTTTACTATTGAATCCTATGAAAAGAGGAAAAAAAGTAACTCCCTTAACCTAATCAAAAGAACAATGAAATTAAAACAAATCAAACTCGCTATGGTTGCTGTTGCAACAACATTTTTTGTAAGCTGTAGTAGTGACAATAATAATGATACTACTCCTACCACTGAAACAAAAAAAGAAGTCAGCCTGTCTACAAGTACAACATTAGGCTCTTATCTTTCAGACAAGGATGGAAAATCTTTGTACTTTTTCTCAACAGATGCTCAAGACAAGGTAACTTGTACAGGAGGATGTGAACTCGTTTGGCCTCCTTTTTACCTTGACAATTTAACTGCCGATAAATTAGGTACAGGATTAACATTCTCAGATTTTGCTACGATAACTACTGCATCTGGTAAAAAACAAGTGACTTATAAAGGATGGCCTTTGTATTATTATGCACCAAATGTAAACGGAACCAACACAACAGAAGCTGCCGGTAAAACAACAGGAGACGGAGTTGGTGGTGTTTGGTTTATTGCCAAACCAGACTATTCGATTATGATTGTACGAAGCCAGCTTGTAGGACACGATACTAAAAACTACAAATCAGATTATACTGTGGGAGATGGTTTAACAACTTATTTTACAGATGCTAAAGGAATCACCTTATATACTTTTAAGAATGATAACTTCAAGAAAAACAATTTTACAAAAGCTGATTTTTCAAACAATGGGGTTTGGCCTATTTATGAAACAGATAAAATTGTTGTCCCTTCTGTATTGGATAAATCTAAATTTTCTGTTATCACTGTTTTTGGCAAATCTCAACTTACTTACAACGGCTGGCCATTGTACTATTTTGGACAGGATGCAAGCGTAAGAGGCTCAAATAAAGGAATTAGTTTTCCTGCCCCGGGAGTTTGGCCTGTACCGGTGAAAGACTCACCTCTTGCAATCTAAGAACGATTCATTTTAGGAAATTCCCTTTAGTATACTCCATTTTAAATTAGTCCAATGCAGATTGGACTGATTTTAAATAAAAGGATAATACCTGTACCTAAATAAATTAAGTAAAATATGAAACCAAAAAGAATCGCATTTTTAATTGCGGCCTTATTGATCATCGTCTCTGCGGGCATTTATTTTTATTACGGATTTCTTTTTAAGGAAGCGCGAAATATAGCATCAGAGAAACCCGATTTCAGTATAACGGCCGAAAAATTACTTGAACAGTACAACTCTGATCCAAAAAAAGCTGATGTCTTGTATCTCAATAAAACTATTGAAATCACAGGTACGGTAACCAAAGAAACCGATTCTGTTATTACAATCGAAAACACTGTTTTTTGTCTGTTTACCAAAAAAATAAAAGAAAAACATCTCGATGATAAAGTAACGGTAAAAGGAAAATGTATTGGGTATGATGAACTTTTTCAGGAAGTTAAACTAGACCAGTGCACTTTTAATAAACCAAACAATTAAACCAATTATGAAGAAATTTTTAGCCTCACTCTGCCTACTTCTCGCTACTGTGGCATACTCGCAGGATGATTTGCTTAAGGATCTGGATTCTACTCAGGTAGAAGAAAGTTATTCTACGGCAACTTTTAAAGCCTTACAGCTCGTAACCCTACAGACCACAAAAATGGCTGCAAAAAAGGAGTTTTATTTTGTAGTCTCTCACCGTTTTGGTACCGTCAAAGATGGTTTTGACAGCTTTTTTGGTCTTGATAACGCAACTACGAAACTGGGTGGTATTTATGGGGTTACAGATTGGTTATCTGTAAGTCTTTCCAGACATACCTTAAACAAAATGTACGAAACGGGATTAAAATATCGAATGATGAGACAAAATGCCAATTTTCCTGTAGACATAGTTGGATACAGTGTTGCCGACATCAATACTTTTTTAGAAAAAGATCAGTATCCGGGATTAGAATTTAAGCATCGCATGACTTATGTACAGCAGCTTTTGATATCCAGAAAAGTTAGCGAAAAGCTGTCACTGGAAATAGTTCCTTCATTTGTACATAAAAACCTTTACAATCCGGCTATTGAAAACGACAATCAATTTTCTTTTGGTGGAGGCGGCCGCTATAAAATCACTAAAAGATTATCAGTCAATTTAGAGTACATGCACAATTTTGATAAACCAGACTTTTATAAAAATCCATTATCTGTAGGTCTTGATGTAGAAACAGGCGGACACGTTTTTCAACTCATATTTACCAATTCACAATCTATGAGTGAGAGCGGATACCTTACTAATGCGTCGGGTGACTGGGGTAAAGGTGATTTCTTTTTCGGATTTAATCTATACAGAGTATTTTAAAAAAACAATAAACTATGAAAAAAATAATAGCACTTACCTTTTTACTCGCTGCATTTGCAAGCTGTAGTGATTCGGATACCTATCAGGATATTGAAACACCACCCGATACAGTAACCCCTCCGGGACCAGGAACACCAGACCCTGACCCAGTAGCCACATTTAGTTATACTAAAAATGCCAAAGCTGTTATTGATGCCAATTGTATCGGTTGCCACCAAAGCGGAAGATCTGCAGGTTTCAGGCCTCTGACTACTTATGCAGAGGTAAAATCTGCGGTTGAAAACGCCGGTTTATTAAACCGAATTCAATTGCAAAGCGGACAACAGGGTATCATGCCTCAGGCAGGAAGAATGTCTCAGGCAAATATTGATATCATTGTAAAATGGAATACGGACGGTCTAAAAGAAAATTAATGATCATGAAAAAAACATATATTCATTTTTTTGTATTGGTGCTGCTTATTGCTGCAAATACAAGCGGATTTGCACAAAAATTAATCACAAAAACAGGTACTATCAAATTTCAGGCTTCTACACCTTCTAACGAAGAAGTTGCTGCAGAAAATAAAAGTGTGTCTGCCGTTCTGGAACAGTCTACAGGTGATTTTGCTGCTTTGATTCTTATAAAAGGTTTTCGTTTTAAAGTAGCTTTAATGGAAGAACATTTTAACGAAAATTACATGGAATCTGAAAAATTCTCAAAAGCGACTTTCAAAGGTAAAATAGAGGATTTTGATATTTCTAAAATTACAAATACAGCTAAAAACTTCACTTTAAAAGGGGATCTTACCATTCATGGAAAAACAAAACCTGTAACAGTAAGCGTAAAAATTTCAAAAGCTGCTAACGGAGTTAATGCTACAGGTTTATTTGAAGTAAAACCGGAAGATTTTGACATCGAAATACCCAATCTTGTGAGAAAAAAAATTGCTGATAAAATAAAAATCAACTACAATTTTTTATTAACTAAATGATCGTTAAAAAAAAAGAAAATAATTAGATAATAAAAACTACCCACCAATTATTATCTACATTTATTTTTTTGATTTGGAAGATCACTAAACATGACTAATGCCCTGAGGTCAGTTTTATATTAAGCTGACCTCTTTTTTTAACTTCAATTCAAATTAAATGATCTGCAAAAATTATGTTGTTACCGGAGAAGATGTGAATGATTTTATGGTCATGGAAAGCGCTTCCTACATTGCATATACAGTTCGATTATTGTATCATTTTTTGTTTTGCCATGGTTTTTCAAAAGAAAAACTCAATACACTGCATCTTGTTCTTCAGGAAGGAAATCATGTATTGGTTTGCCATAAAGACCTGATGTTTACCGAGCATTTTTTTGTAGAATTAAAACATTGTTACATAGCTGAAAAAATCAACATTAAAAGCAGTTTTTTCAACTCAAAAAATGAATGTTGTGCAGAAGTTACCAAAGAAGTAACATGGTTCGACTCTCTTAGAGGAGAGGTTATTGATGCTCCTAAACAAATCCTTCGTCATTTTAATACAGGTTCAGGAGCATAATCTTTGAATTATTAAAAATCTATATGCTCTTTATACATATAAGCTTTTCTATATCCGAATTAAAATATAATTGAACTGTTTTTTATTTTGATTCTCTCACAATTCTCCAACGATCAAAGCTGCAATCGTACTTATACCCCAAATCACACATTTCTCTAATCCATTTCCTCAAGTTTTCATTCATTATTAATTTATCCGGTTCTGCCAGAAATTACAAAAAAGAGTTTGCAGTCCCAGAAGGATTGCAACAATAGGTCACAAACCCGCATCAATTCTATCTTTCAGTAATTTCAAAAACCGTTTTGCCACGGTTTTACCACATTTTTTTGATCGATTTTACAAACAGTAAAATTATAGAAAACAAAAGACCCACTCAAATTGAGTGGTATTTTTATGTGAACGCAGAAGGATTCAAACCTTTGATCGTCCCGATTGAAAATCGGGATGCTCTATCAAGCTGAGCTACGCACTTAAACCATTTAGATATAAAACAAAAATACCACTCAAATTGAGTGGTATTTTTATGTGAACGCAGAAGGAGCGAATACGAACCTTTTACTTGAAGACCTAAAAATTTTAGCCGACTCTTTTGACGAGGTTTTGTAATTCAAAAGTATTATACCGCTTTCCCATTCATCCTATATTAATATGTTAGAAGACGTCTGGATATTCAAACAAAAAATAGCGTAAAATTTACAAACATTTTTTACTTGTTTCTAAGCCTGTAGTTTTCGTTCGCATATACATGAAGAAAACGATTATATTTCGTTTATAAATGAATTTGTTCCATAGTTAAAAATTACGAAACTGTAATTTTTATAGACTATTTATATCCTTTTCTATCAATCGATATCTATCTTTTACATCTTCACCTTGATAATAATTTAGTAAATCTTCTTTCGTTAAAGTACCATCCGACAAGAATTTTTTGAGATATTGTTGATTAAACTCCATTAATAAGATGCTTTTTTCCAGCTGTTTAAGGATAACTTTATTATTATCAATATTATTTTGAACCAAGTTTTTTATAGTTGTTATTTCGTTAATGTCTTTTATAAGGCGATTGACTAAAATCACCAATAAATCCTTATCTAATTCGACCTGTTTGGAATTCAATGCAATATCTCTCGCCAGCATGTAAGCAATTGTCAAATTGGAATAATCTCCTTTTTGAGAATTAATAATAGCAACTAATCCAACTCCAGAGATATATCCAACATTTTCAAACACCCGAAGAACAGAATTGTCTACTAAAGAAATATCAAATATAATGAGACTTACTTTTGAATCTCTGTTAGCTTGAGCTTCGAGTAATTGGCTCCAAGCTGTATCGGTCTTTCTTGTAAATAAATCTTTAGTTTCAATATCTCCCAAACGGACACTCTTGTCGAATTTACATTCAATAGCGATTCTAAGATTTACATTACCATCTATCTCACAAATAATATCACCTGTTTTATTTCTTGGAATACTCCCGGCATTATTCCCTGTGAGTATGGCCCGATCTTTTAGTTTTTTCTCTGAAAAATACTGATTGAGAAAATCGGCTATTTCTTCCTCAGCCAAAATACCTTTGATTGACGATTTATAAAATAGCTCTTTCTTCATATCAAAAATCATTTTCAAACTTTCCAATTCTGTACCAAGTTCATTACTTGTCTTGGCAAGAAATGCTGACATGCGATCTTCCATTAAAGCTAAAACACCTATATAAATTGCTCGAAGCAGTTTTTCGTCTCTTTCAAACACTGGAAGATTGTCAAAATAATTAAAAACGATTTGATTTTCTATTTCGAATTCTTTTATTTCGATTCGTCTTAGTTGTTGGTTTATTTTTATTGTTGACATATTGTTTTACTTGATTATAGAATTTACTAAAGCTTCATAGTGAAGTTTATCTTTCTTTTTGATGTAAGTTACTAATTCTTTACACGCTATCGGAATATCTGCCATATATTCACTTTGCTTACCTATTCTATCAATATTATCTAAATGGCTAAAAAAATGAAAAGGTTTACAGATTCTCTTTGAAACTTCTGGTGTAAAAATTCTTTCTGCTCTTCGATCTACATTTTCAGAACTAGGAAATTTTGTTAGTGTATACATTTCCAAAAAACGTCTCAAAATATTAGGGATAATTAATAATTTATCCGAATTAAGAGGCTTTCTAAGTTTATTAAAATCATATATTTCTTTAAATAAGTAGTGATATTCAGAAGAATATTTGTCAAAAATATCAGGTAATATTTTTATTTCAGATGTATTGTAAGCTCTATTTCTTTCAATAAAATATCTAGACTCTTTTTTATTTAAAGGTAATTCTTTTAGAAGGTTGAAAAACTCAAAATTATGAGAAGAAAAGAATAATTGTTTACATGTTATATCCCATTGACCATTTATATTTTTATTTGAAAACAACATTTCTTTTAACAATGAATTAATTTGAAAAATATGATTACCATCTAGACTCGAAATAGGGTCATCAATAAACATTATATAGTCTTTGAATTTTCCTTTCGATTCTAATGCTTTAATAGAAACCAGAAAGTGAGAAAATGCTATTGCTGTTTTTTCTCCTTCACTTAGATTCGACGCATTTTCATTGTTTCTTAATAAAATAAATTTTTTAGATTGTTCATCTAATTTTATTTCAATATCATTTCTGCTTAGAAAACTTTGAATAAAATAAGTATACTGTTCAGCTCCTTCTTTGTCACTTTCTTTAAGTGATTCATAACTTTCTATTTCTCTCTCTAACCTTTGTATTTTTTGGTCTAGCTTTTCTATTTCAAAAAGTGCTTTTTCGTATTTGTTTTCTTTTGAAAGGTATTTTTCTGTTTTCAAAAAAGAAGCAACTAGATGATCAATTAATTTTCCTCTTTCCTGATTAATTATAAAATTGAAATTGCTCGAAAATTCGTTGTTTTTTTTGATAAGGTTATTAAGTTGTTCTATTAACGAAATATTAATTTTGATATTAAATGAAGGTATTGGTTTGACCTTTGTATATAAATTATTACTTATTTTAAGATCCAACTTAAGAATTATATTATTTAAATACTTTTTATATTTAGATAACATTTCGTCCAACTTACTTTTAATCTCTATGTAATCATTAGTAAAACCTAAATTCAAATCATTGCTACTTGACGGAAAATTGATATTTTGTATTTTGTTTAATTGCAAATTCCGGTTATATTGATCACCCCATTCCGTTTTAAAGTGAGCACCTGATTCCAGTTCAAAATGACCACCTAATTCCGGAGCAAAATGACCACCTCCGTTTTGATTAAAAACTATATTTTTTCATCTGTTAATTAGTATTCAAATATAATAAAATATCACTCTTTGTTTATTCCTCTTTTCTTTCTCATCGATTCTCCATGTAATTCAAGCCTGTGAGATTGGTGTATAAGTCTGTCTAATATTGCATCGGCTATCGTTTTTTCTCCAATTATATCATACCAGCCCTGAACTGGGATTTGTGATGTCACGATTATAGAGCCGTTATTATGCCTGTCCTCTATGATCTCTAAAAGAGTAATTCGGTTATGGCTGTCAAGTGCCTGGAGTCCAAAATCATCAAGTATTATAACATCCTGTCTTTGTATTTTGGTAAGTTCCCGCAGATAAGTGCCATCTGCTTTAGCCATTTTTAGTCTAGCAAACAATTTTGAGGTATTAAAATAACTTACCTTAAAACCCTGTATACAGGCTTGATAACCTAATGCGGTACCTAAATAACTTTTACCGACCCCGGTACTTCCAGTGATTAAAATGTTTTCATTTTTCTCTATAAATTCGCATTCTGCCAGACGCAGTACCATGTTTCTGTCCAGATTACGTGATACATCAAAATTGATACTTTCAATATTTGATTTGTAATGGAATTTGGCATTAGTGATACTTCGTTCAATACGACGATTGTACCTTTCATCCCATTCTGCATCAATAATCATCGATACAAACTGGTCAAGGGTATAATGATCTGTTTTTCCGCTTTCAATGGCTGTTTTAAAAGCATTAAACATGCCATAAAGCTTCATTTGTTTCATTTTGGTTACTGTGGATTCATTCATTTTTTCAAGATTTAATTTAGTTATAATAGTGTTTTCCTCTTATGTTACTGTGATCGGGAAGTTCCTGCTCAGGTTCTTGATCAAAATCAATATGATCCAAGTTGTTTTCTAAAATATTTTGTATGGTCTTAAAATTGTAAATTTTAAAATCAAGTGCCCGCCTGCAGGCATTTATTAATCGCTGTCTGCCTACCTTTTTTTCAAAATTCAGTATTCCTAAACAACTTTTATAAGCCTGTTCCGGATGATTTCTGCTTTCGATTATCTGCATTATATATTCTCCCACTGACTCATCAATATTATTAGCCCATTCAATGAAGCGGGCAGCACTCCATTGAGCTACAAATTGATGTGTACTTGCTAAATGCTCAGGGGTTGTTGTATAGACATAAGGTTTGTAGTTTCTTGGATGTACAGCTATTCGATTGTATTTATAATAAATCTCTACCGTTGATTTGGTATATAACAGCTTTGCTTTCTTTTTTACATATTGATACGGAACGCTGTAATAGTTTTTGTCCTGGCTTAATTGAACATGACCGTTTTGCATTACTGTTGCAAAAGATTGATATTTAATTTCAAAACGATCTTGTGGCAGTGGACGTAGTTTTTCTTTTTCGTCTTCTAAAAATAATTCAAAGCGGGAATAAGGCCGTCCTGTTAGTTTTCTGTTATTATGAGAGTCAAGTAAATCCCAGATCTGCTGGTTTAATTCTTCCAGAGAAAAGAACTTGGTTTCTTTTATGGTTACATAAATCCTTCGATATAATATCTTAACAGCTCCTTCAACTAATGATTTGTCTCTGGGCCTGTAAGCTCTGGCAGGTAAAATGGTAGTTTCGTAGTGTTCTGCTAAATCAGCCAGGGTTTCATTGATTGTCGGTTCAAAACGACTGCTTTTTATTACTGCAGATTTTAAATTATCCGGAACAATGGCAGCAGGAGTACCTTCAAAAAAGCGCATGGCATTCTCTACTGAGTCAACAAAGTTTTCCTTTTGCTGGCTCATGGAAGCTTCAGCATACGTGTATTGGCTAGCGCCTAATATTGCTACAAAAAATTGTACTTCCTTGACTTCTCCGGTATCTATATCAATAATTGAGAGTGTCTTTCCGGCATAATCAACATACATTTTATCACCAGCCTTATGGTTCATATGCATGACCGGATTAACTCGTTTGCCCCATATATTGTAGTGATAATGAAATTGTGAAGTTCGATAACCATCAGGATTTACAGCAATATATTGTTCCCACATATGCTGTACGGTAACGCCAACTTTTTTTAGTTCACGTTCCATTTTAGGAAAAAAATCATAAAGTGTCTGTAATCTCGGGCCAATGGCCTCTACACTAGTCTGGGAGAATAAAAGTTCCAGCTCTGCATCGGTTTTTTGGTCGATTAATTCAAAGCTTAATCCGAGAACTTCAAATAAAGAAATATATTTCTTTACCGTATTTCTTGAAAGGGATAAGTAGCTACTTATAAATAACTTACTCTTTCCATTACAATAGAATTTAATTACTTTTCTAATTTTACTCATGTCTGTTATTTTGTTTGCCATAATCCGTATATTTTTAACGAATGTATGGTTCTAACAACATGAAAAAATCAATAGTTTTTAATCGTTAATTAACCACAAAACTTGGTGGTCAATTTGTTCCGGAATTAGGTGGTCAGTTTGCTCCGGAACGGGTGGTCAATTTACTCCGGAATTAGGTGGTCAAATTGACCGGTTTTTCCAGTTTAATTCCTGCTCAATTAAGAATTTTAAATTATCTACTTCTTTTTTTAATAAAGAGGCTTGGCTGTTAAAATAAGCTATTAAGTAATTATATCTGTCTTCGCTTATTGTATTATCGCAAAAAAGGCATTTAGTATTTGGCTTGTTTAAATCTTTTCCTTTTTTAACCCAATCGTAAATCTCGTAATTAGTATCCAAAATTTTATTTACAGTATTTTTTTCGGGAGTAGTTTCTAAAATTCTATTTGCGTATTTAATAATTACGTCATAGTTAAAGTCAATAGTGATTCCATTTAATTCTTCTTTGGGATCATTAACTTTAACTATATCATTTAGATACGATAATTGTTTTTTGTCTTTAATAATAAATGCTCCTGTATCATTTTTAATCCTTAATACTATAGGCTTTAAATTCGCTTTAGTAAAATTAATTAAACTAAGAAAATGATCATCCTTAATCTCACGAGCAAGAGTAGTAAACTTTCCTGAACTTGCTTTGTCATAAATATCAAATTCATCAATCTCGTTTAGAAATCTTGCTTTTTTTCCAATAAGAATATCAGTCCCGTTAATTTCTGATATTTCTGTTCTTAATTCTGATAATATTTTCTCATATTTAGCATTATCTCCAACTTCAAAAAAAATAGTTTTGGAGTCTGTGATGTTATTATCATTGAAACTAAAGCTCAAATTATCTTTAATATAATCAGAATTAAATACGAGAACATCATAAGGAAAATGCTGTAGATTTGATGAATCAAATGTACCAGCATCTGTCACTATTCTAAAACTTCCTTTAACGTAACTATCATGAACTTGTTTATCCCGTAATGAACTAAAAATTCGAGATAAAGTTGTTTTTCCGGAATAATTCCATCCATAGAATAAATTTTTTAAATTAAAATCCTTTATCTCTGTTGAAGATACCCAAAAGAAATTTTTGTAAATACCGAAATCTTTAATGTGCTCAATTTTTTTAATCATATAGATTTTTCACATAACGGTTGATATAACTATTTAGACCATCGCCACTTCTAGCTAACTTTTTCATGTTTTCCACGTGATGCTGGCCTGCTTTTCTGTAGCTATATCGATAAGTACGAAATGAGCCAGAAAACTTAACAATTATAAAATCAGTCCCTAGTTCAAAAGAGGAGACGCCTGAATCTCCTCCTGAATTTCTGTATCTTTCCATTATAAATATTAAACTTTAGAGTAGCGATATGCTCCTTTAATATTTTGGGCTAGATATTGTCCGTGTGAATCTGCATTCATTAGTTCCGCATGAACGTGTTGGGGTACATCGAAATATTGATATACACCACCGTTTAAAAATTCGATTTCTAATGTTTGTGAATCTGCATCATATCCAATTGATGCAATGTTAGACGATGAAACTGATTGTCTGTTCATAATTTTCGATTTATTGGTTAATTTAATAAATGGATTTTGTGCTCTCCAAGTCTCTACAAATTCTTTATAATTAGGATTTTCCTCCATTTTACTGCCCCATCCTCCAGGATGTATAGAATCTTCATTGCCCTTTTCATCATAGATTATAGGATCCTGACTATCTGGTCTTCTGTCTTTTGGAGGTGCATCAATTAATGTCCGCATAGGAAGTTTTACAGCTTCACCAAGTATAATTGCTTCACCGGTTCTTAAAATTGGGAGCATACTAGTTAATCCTTCTAAATTATCAGTTACTGCGCTAGTAATATGCCCTCTATCAGTCGCATTAGCAAGTCTTAAAGCAAAGAATGTTCCGCACTGAGATAGAATGGTGGAATTAACTTCTGAAGGTCTTTGACTAACTATCATAGCTCCAATACCGTATTTACGCCCTTCTTTTACTATTTTTTGAACTACTGGCAAAGCACTTCCTTCATTGTTTAAGTAATTATGAGCTTCTTCCATTAGTAATAACAATGGTCTGTTACGACCTCCCTGTGATAAATTTCTTGCCCAAAAAAGCCCATCATAAATGATCCGCAACAAAACTCCAATAATGGTATTAAGGATAGAATTCGGAACGCCGGATAAATCCATTATTGTAATAGGTTTATCGCTACCAATCCATTCTTGAATTAAAGAATCTAAATCTTTCTCTGTTTTACCATCTTCATCAGGAGTCCAATCGCCTGGCTTAAATAAAAAATCAAATCGTGGTATTCTTAATTTTGATCCCAAAGAATGAAGTTGTTGGCTATTAGCTAAAGGAGAGTCCGTAGGGTGTTGGACACGATCTCCGTTAGCTGTATTAGTATTCACGGGTTTAAAAACTGGCGGAATTGCTTTGATTGGATCACCTGTCATTTCGTTACCATCTTCATCCAGCTCATATGCTAATGGTTTACCAACTTTATCGGGGTAAAACTTACCTAATGTTTTAGTATATAATTCGTGCCATAAATAATTTAAACTAAATGGAATCGGAGAATCAACATTTAGAGAGTCTATGTCTATCCCTCTTTTTGGATAGGTTTCTAAACTTTTGAGTTTTGCGTTAGTTATCCTTTCTAAAATGGTGTTATAATCTTTTTCACTACTAAATTGTCCAAAACTAATTCCAACCAATTCTTCGAAACTAAGTGCCCAAAAAGGGATAAATAAATCTTTTTCTATACTTCCTTCAGTCTTGTCTGAATTTACCTTGAAAATATTTGCCCTGTCTTTTAGAGCATGTCCATATTCACCATGTAAATCGAATACAATAACCCTTGCTGATGGATATTTAAAAGGATCAGAAATTGCATTTAAGATACTTGCAACTGTGGTTGATTTTCCTGAACCAGTAGTACCAACTATAGCAGAATGACGAGTAATTAATTTGTTTATGTCAATTAGTGCGGGTATGGATTCTGCTCCAGCAATATGACCTACTTTTACAAAGTAAGGCTTATCCGGTTGTCCATAAATATTTTTCAGATCATTTTCAGAAACCAAATGAACTTCATCGCTAATCGTCGGATATTGAGATATTCCTCTTTGGAAGGAGCCATTTCTTTGTCCTTCACCAATAAGCTGTACTTTGATCCACCTATACCCATAAGGCTGTGCAAGTATTTGATTTTCAGGAACTGCACTAGCCCCCACTTGTGTAACTATACCAAATAAATCAATATAGCCAATAGGAATTTTTACAAATGAACCAATTTGTCCAATACGATAACCTTCTCCGTCCACATAGGTAAGACCAGATGGTGCTGTATTATCCAATGCAACACTAAGTGAAGTGCCACTAACATCTTGTATTGTTCCAAGATAAGTAGATTTAAATGCCATCCTTTTCTATTTTAAATTGTTCCTTACCAATTAATTCTTGTAGAAAATCTCCTAGAACCGCAAAATCTCCAAGACGAAATTCATATTCTTTCATTTTTTCACCTGTTTCTTTTCCTTCGCCATCTAGTATTGGTATATCTTTCGTTCTAACCGCATTTGCAATATTTTCTTCTGCGTCAAAATCAAACTTGGTTGGTTTCCATTTTGCTCTAAGCCCTCCAATTACACCTTCATCTAGAGTCCAGATACTTAAGTTTGATCTATTTTCTGCTAAGTGTAAAGCTTTCTCGTAATTAATAATTGTTTTAATAACCGTTTCATCTTCGTCTTTCTCTTCAGTAGTAGTTGTTAAGTTCCCATATAACAAAGCAATAACCATAGCTGTTGGATTTGCTCTTAAGGCATTTAAAATAGTATCATTCAAGTGATCATCACTAAAAGAATAACCAGACAGTATTAGAACTGCTGAATTTTGTCTTAGAAATTTATTCAATCTATCTATTAATGCTAAATAAGGCATTTTACGACTTTGATCATATTTCAAATGAGATGGGTGGATAATATAAGAATCGTGTTCCTCTAAACTTGTAGAACGATAAACATCCTTATTCTCCCTCAAATACCAATTAATAGACCCGTGGATTTTCCATAATCTTGTCCAATGATTAGGTATCAGATTATCTTCCACAGCCCTCAAATCAAAAAAAGGAAATCTTGTCCCTACAAATCCATCAAAATAGGGAACTTTTAAAGATTCGAATGCTTCTTCCAGCAGCAAATCATAATTAGTAGTAAATATTTCAATAGAGGTATCCCTATCAATATTATTTACCCACTTAGCTAATTTGTGATAAGGTGTTTTATTATCTGGAAGTTTGACATTCAATTTTTCAGCTATTTTTTGACAGACTAATTTTTCCAGATTCTCTAATTCAGCTTCGGAAAATCCTCTGATGTCATCAGCTCCCTTTGAAATCTGCATCATACCTCTTAAAAAACTTAAAATGTCCTCAATATTGGGATTTACCTTTCCTGTTTTTACTACTTCCTCAATAAGTTGAGCATATGCATCAGCTAAACTTCTCGGATCATCATTAACAACAGTTGTTTCTTTGTCTATTTGCTCTTTTATATATTTGGTTAAGCCAGCGACATCTGGAATCAATGGCCATTCTCCATCTGGCATAGAAACAGCTAAAGGGCATCCAGCTGAAATAAAAAAACCTACTGGTTTCTTATCTTGTGACAAAGTTTGTCTTAAATATTTTGACTGACGTATAGGGTCATGGTAGCTCATAAGTTTTTCTTTAATTTTATTTGGTTTAACACACATATACAATTTTGTAACAAATTGTTATTCACACAAATATATCAAAAACAAAAATCAATTTGATTACGGAAAACCGTAACTAAATCTGATTTTATTATTATTGATCAGATAATAAATTTTAAAGTTCCTTAGAGTGCTTTATAGCACTTGAGTATAGCTGATGTATAATTCTTCCAATTCTTCTAGAGGGTGAAACCCCAATTCCATCTTTGCATGCACAAATAAATTATCTTCATAAGTTACTTTCGTAAGTGCATGAGGCAAATCCTCAATAGAATCTTTTTCAGGAAGTTCAACTATGGGAACTGGGATATGCTCTCCGTCAATAGCTTCTCTCCACACATAAGCAGACTTTGTCATTACATAAAGAGACTGCTTATCTTTTGAAAACCCTCTTTTTACGACTATATATTCTCCATTATGGTTTCTAAAGAACGGCTCACCCTCCATTAAACTATAATAATATGCTGTCAATGGATTGCCTTCAAAAGCTTGTGGTGTACTTGGAAATTCGTTTGGTATATCATTAGGAAAATTAATACGTTGTGCTGCATTAGAAGTTTTTGACATTATGTAATTTGGTTGGTTGACAGGTAGAGTTTGAACGATTTCTCGATTAAATATCCATTCTCCTAATGAACCTCCTTTTAATGGCTTATAACTATTTGCCCAAGACAACATTCGTTCTAAGCTTATTTGTGCCTCTTCAGCTGAAACGGCACACATCCATTCATAGTTTGGATCTGCAAATTTGTCCCGAAATTTTGAAGGGTCAGCAAGAAATTCTTCAACGCTTCCGCAAATAATTTCAATACGTCTTGCTGTAATTGGGTTTAGTAAAATATTTTCTAATCTTGTTACCCAACGTAGATTATCAGGTCTATTATTTTGTTTGTTTGTATCAATATGGTCAACAACATGCTCTTTTGTTGGCGCATCGCCATGAAAAGCGGTCGCAACTATTCGGTGAATTCGAACAGAAACAATTTCTAAATATCCTGTCTTGTTATTTAGTTTTCCAAAAGTCCACATATTATCAGTTGGTCTTGGCCGTTTTCCTTCCTGAGGATAGCGGAATACTGCTCCGTTGTCACGAACAGAGTAGCGTTCATTTTTGTAAATACATTCACATTCTTGTTTAAAGTCTCTTAAGTCAACCATAATTACAAAACTATTTTGAGCAATAATTTTTTAATAAAATCAAATATATCGATTCATAAAAATTAAAAACCAAGTATTTATACCTGTTTATTAATAATTTATAACATTTAAAATAAATGTTTACTTATCTGAAAGATTACTCTTTTTGTAATTTTATATAACTAACTGAGATATCTAGAAATGTTACTAACTAAAGACAAACCAAGAAATCTCTTTAATTTTTTTTGTTATGGAAACTGCTTATTTATATGTCAGAGTAAGTACTGACGAACAAAAAAGAAAAGGTTATTCCTTGCCTGAGCAAGAAGAAAGATTATTGAAGTATTGCAAATTCTACGATATAGAAGTCAAAGGAATTTATCGTGAAGATTTCTCCGCAAAGAATTTCAATAGACCAGAATGGAACCGATTATTTTCAGAAATCAAAAAGAAATCATCTGGTGAAAATAAAAACATATTATTTATCAAATGGGATCGATTCAGCCGCAATATTGAGTATGCTTATGAAATGATTGGAAAGCTTCGGAAATATAAAACAACAGCAAAAGCTATTGACCAGCCAATTGATTTCTCCGTACCGGAAAGTACAGTTATGCTGGCTGTATATTTAGCTGTTCCGGAAGCAGAAAATACTCGAAGAGCTCAAAACACTTCAAACGGAATTCGCCGAGCGAAGCTGATGGGTAGATATCCCAATAAAGCACCATTAGGATTTATCAATTTAACATCAATGGATGGTAAAAAAGGTATTGCTCCTAAAGAGCCTGAAGCTAAAATCATAAAATGGGCTTTTTATCAAGTTGCCAAGAATGATCATAGAATAACTGAAATCATAAAAATAGCTAATAATAGAGGATTAATCTGTTCAAGATCACACTTTTTCAGGATTTTGCACAATCCAGTTTATTGCGGACTTATACCGGTCAAACTTGGATCTAGCGAAGAGCAAATGGTAAAAGGATTACACGAACCATTAATATCTGAAACTTTGTTTAATCAGGTTCAGTCTGTTATTAATACTAAAAGAAAAACTACTGCTAAAAGAAATGATTTGCAATCCACATTTTTTCTCAGAGGTTTTTTAACATGTCCTGTCTGTAATCGAAAACTTAGCGGAAGTATCTCAAAAGGAAGATCAAAAAATTATCCATATTATCATTGTCATAACGGCTGTAGAACAAGGATAAATGCTTTCTTTCTCAATGATTGTTATCAAAATAAACTACAACAATTGATACTCTCAAATAATGCGATTGAATTATTTAAAAAAATTTTAGAAGAGCAGAATATCAACACACAAAAAGCAAGTTATTTATACACCCAAAAAGTAATAGCGAGGAAAATAAAAGAAGAGGGGATAACCCTTTCTCAAGGCAGAAAACTATTTATAGCCGGAATATTAAAAATTGATGATTACAATGAATTAAAAAAAGAGAATCAAGTCAGTACCAAAAATCTTAAAAAGGAAGCACATGATATTGCTTTTAAATTAAAAGCTATTGATAGAAAAAATCAAATCGAAGAAAAATCATTAGTTGAAATTTTTCAGAGATTTTCTGAATTTGAGACCTCTGATAAAAGGCATCTGGTAAATCTTATTCCACCGACCGACATTAATTTTAAAACAGGTGACCTATCTTTAGATTTAAATCAGGTGCTGTTAAAAATTTTATCAAAAAAAAGTAACCGAAAAAAAAGTAGAAAAAATGAATTTCATTGAGAAGAATGTTTCAGTAGAAAAAGCCGTTATTATTCTTTCCAAGAACGGCATTCAGATAGATGAGAAGGAGGCAAAAATTATTTTGGAATTACTATATTTAGTGTCAAAAAATTACGATAAACCAAAAGAGAAAAAAACTCTATATCCTTAACGGGATTTCGAATCATAGTTCAGCTTCGATTAAATCTCTAATAAAGCCACTTTTAGACTGTTTATTTCAAACAGACTAAGAATTCCTTGTGAAAAATTCGAACCGTAAAATATTACGCTGTAAAGACTTGAAAAACCTACATATTCGTATAAAAAAAATGAGACAACTATTGACTAGTTGTCTCATTAAGTGACTTAGAAGGAGCGAATACGAACCTTTTAATTGAAGATCTAAAACTTTTAGCCGACTCTTTTGATTGAGTTTTGTGATGCAAAGATAAATAAAAAAGGGTGTAATCAAAATTGATTATACCTGATAGTTAAAGTTTCAATATTAAAAATTCACCGTATTGAAACTACAATATTCAAATAATAAACTAAAATTTAAAATTATGAAACATTTGCCTGATTTAAATGACTTCGCTAAAATTCTTATAGCCAAAGGCTTTGATGGTTCTTTTCAAACACAAGTAGCCTATCCTGGAAAGTTGAAAGAAAGCATTACCGAATATATGGAAGCCTGTAACAATGGTAAAGAAAGATCTACTAGAGACGGAAACTTTTTACTAACGACTTATCTACAATGGTCTGGAGATGATAATCCCCGTATTGTATGCGATTTTTGGGTAAGAAAAGAAAACGACGGTTTTGATATACAAAAAATGGAAATCACAAATAAAGACAGATATGGACAACTTTTGAAAAAATCGGAACTAAAAAACCTTTCAATAAATTCAATTCCGACATTAAAGGAAGCCATTGCTCAGGTTTCAGTATTTCCTCAACAAAAGCTTTCTTCTCACAAAAGAGGATTTAGAATGTGACAACTACAAAGTAATTAAACAGATGAAAAAATAGAGCACGAACTAGCTTTTCTCCAGAACAATGATAAAAGTAGACAAATAAAAACCAAATTTCTCTGAAGCTTTTGTCTTAGTAGCAGCAAGCATTCAAATATCTGCCACCAATGACTAAGTTTCATTGAGTTTGAAAAACCAACAATGAAAAACCTATTAAAAGAAAGCTTAGATAGCTTTTTTCTACAGTTGTGTGTTTATCGTAAAAAGATTTTTTAAAAATCAGGATAGCTAAGTGTAAATCTTATTTGAAATATGTGGCCTGAAGGATTATGGATTTTGGACAACAATCGATTTTACTAACCAGAAATACATAGAGGAAACACTATAATGTTATTGTAAAATTGGCAAAGAAGCATTAAATTTGAACATCTTACCAGAAGAATTGATAATTTAAAAGAATGAATACTATCTTGCCTCGATATAAAATAGATCTCAAAAATGATTTTGTATTCCTAAAAGAAGATGATCTGGAAAAATTCATGTTTTCGGATCTAAATGCACATAGCCATAATTATTACATACTGAGTTTTTTGTATGAGGGATCTGTTGCTCATCTTTCTGATTTCGAACATGAATTAGTTTCATCTCCCGCAGTTTTAATGCTGGACATTGACCACGTTCACACGCACCCTGATATAAGTGATTGTAAAATAGTTTCGATAGCATTCTCAACAAATTTCATTTCGGATCAACAGCAGACCTTTTTACAAAAAGTGAGTCAAGTATTTTCCAGACCATTCATCAATATTTCTTCAGAGGAACTTAATCAGCTGGATGAAATTATCAAAATTATTGCAAGGGAAAGTCTAAATGATAAAAAGGACTATGAATTACTCAAAGCATTGCTAAACGTTTTAATAGTAAAGTGCTTGAGACTTTCAGAGACATATCCTATTACGGATCAAAATAAAAATGGAATCTATAGTAATTTTAAAACGCTTTTAAAGGCAAATTTTCAAAAGCAACATCAAGTAAAATTTTATGCAGACAGGCTCAATGTTAGCACACGAATATTAACTCAATATATTAGAAGTTCCACTTTTAAAACTCCAAAACAGTTAATAGACGAACATTTGTTATTAGAAGCCAAAAGACTGCTGTATTGGTCGAATGCTTCAAGCAAGGAGATCGCCTGGCAGCTGGGATTTGAAACTGATAGCTATTTCAACAGATTCTTCAAGAAACATATCGGTAAAACCCCTAAGGAATTTCACAGAAAACATTATGAAGGAAAATAGAATAACTACTGATAAAATGAATCCATCAGTAGTTATTGATTTAGTGTTTTTATTTTTTTGTTAATAAAAACTCCATGTCATTGTAACGATCGTAAACCATACCTTGAGCAATTTCATCTGCAAAATCTTTGCCTTGTATAATTTCTACAGCCTCAAGCGCTGTATCTATTCCAGAAGTAATTCCGGCACCCGTCAAAAACTTGCCATCAGCTACAAATCGTGCCTCTTGCTTCACTTTTATTTTTTTATGTAATCGCATCTCGTCCAAAGACCAATGGTGTGTAGTTGCAGAATGCCCGTCAAGAAGCCCAGTATTTGCCAGTATAAGACCTCCAGTACAAACTGACATTGTAATTTGGGTCTTTTCATTTTGTTTTACAATCCAATCCATCATATTTTTGTCTTTTGAGATAGTTCTAACGATCTCCGGAGAGGTTCCTGGAATTATCAGGATATCAGATTGAGGTGCATCGTAAATGGTATACTGCGACACCAAATTTACCGTCCCTCCATCCATAATTATCTGCTTTTTATTAGTAGCTGATACTGTGTAAATTTTGTATTTGCCTGTCATATTATTGGCCTTAACAAAAACATCAATCGGACCACCTGTGTCCACTATCTCTACTCCATCATACACTAATACTCCAATATTGATCTTGCGATCTTTTGGAATATTGAATTGGCTATTTTGTGCATTAACATCTAATGAGCAAAAGAAAAACGAAAGAATTACCAAGGTAATTTGTATTATTTTCATGAGAAATTTTAATTTAAATAATAATTTGAATCGCTATATCTTATGCCGGCTAAGCTATTTTTGCGACGTGACAAAAGTAGCTTAGTGTCAATCTATAAAAATTACACTTTTGGTATCTTTAATTGTACTTTGATGTTTTGTTGTGATACATAAAAACTAAAAACATAGAAATAAAAATTCAGGATAACTACAAAATTGAGTTGTATATTCAACGTTTGATTAAACAAGCTTTTAATAAGTAGACATAAAATGGAAGATTATGTTTATGGACACCCGCCATTTAATTAGTTGCATGGCGGGTTTTTTCCTTTTTGTTATGAGGCAGCCCAAATATGTTTAGAAGAATCCTGCAGCTACCAAGAACGGCACTTTTGGTTATATCAGCTCAGCATTTTTAAATTCGTTATTTCTTTACAAAATTACAGGCATTAATAATCTTGATTTAATTCCTCGTCAGGGAAAGATCCTATAAAAATAATTACCAATTAGAATGGCAAGGTTCTGACAAAACAGCCTCCAGAGTCAGATGACTTTGGAGGCTTTAGTTTTTTGCGCTATATGACAGTAATTGTTTATGAATTCAAGCTCGCAATGCATTTGGAATTTGCTAAAAACCTTCAGCGGCAATCACAACAACTCCTGTAGATCTTCCCTAATATCCTTTACAGGTCTTAAGGTGAATGCTGCGCCTACGAACATAATTCACACTACTCAGTGGTAAACCTCAATGACTACAAGGATGTGTAAAAAAATGATCTAGAAAAAATTATTTCACTTAAGGATCAATTCGGCAATTAAAGTTTCTAATCTAAATTTTTTAAACGTACTACATTGCTTCCTAATCGTAAATATTATCACAGATGTGCTGCTTCAAAAGTTAAATTTCTGTTTTAAAAAAAAAACAAAAACTAAAACAAAGCATTGATTTTCAACTACATAATACCAAAAATAATAGATATAAAAAAACGTAGAGATAAAAATTCAGGATAACTACAAAATTGAATTATAATCTTTCACAATAAAATATTTCTAATATTTTATCAAGGTTAAGCCAGTGTAAAGTTATGATAAACAAAGATTTATAAAATGTATCAATTATTCCTTGAACATACGATTATTAAAATAAAGAAGATCCGTTACGTGCAATTAAATCCTCCGATAAAATACGTAATGAACTCAATTGTAATTGACAATTTTTCCAAGCTGAAATTATCTCTTTTTTATTTACCAGCTTTTCTTATTTCTGCCATTTTAAGTTTACTGTATATAGAGGATTCACTTCGTGCTGAGTCATACATAAAAATTCAGCAGGATTACTTTTTTCTACTAAATTCAATTCTTTCGAGATATCCCAGTATACAATACAATCTTACTGAAACTGGCAATGCATTAGTCGTGTTTTCGTTTTTAAGCATTTTTATTTTATACGCACCAAAACTATGGGAGTCTTTAGCCTCCGCACTTCTTATATCCTGTATGTTTTCAAGTTTTCTGAAAAAAATCTTCGCAGTGCCAAGGCCCGCTGCTGTATTTAACAATGATAGTTTTATAATCATCGGTAAAACCTTGTCGGGCAATAACAGCGTGCCTTCGGGTCATTCAATAACAGTTTTTACAGCACTCACTCTCTTATTATTTGCATTTATGCCCCGCAAGCTTAAACTTAAAATAATATGGAGCTCTTTTATTGTAATTACAGGCCTGATCCTTGTTTTTACAAGAGTTGGCGTTGGAGCTCATTACCCTATAGATGTCATCATAGGCAGTATTATCGGATATGTTTCGGCATTGCTTGGTATATTTATAAGCAAAAAATACAATCTCTGGAAATGGATAAATGAAAAAAAATATTATCCTTTTTTCATAACAGCCTCTCTAGTCTGTTCTTTAGTATTGATAAATAAAATTATTAATGAAAATTTTATCATATATTATTTATCTTTACTAACCTTGACATTCTCTCTAATTAAAATTGTTGCCGTATATGCTAAAAAGTAATTTATCAACCGCGCAATTTGCCTTTATAATGAGCTTTGTAAATTTTTTAATCTTTCACTATCCTTTCTTCAGCTTTGTATTGAATAATCTTGATTATGCGAGTTTTAACGGCATCATAATAATTCTCAGCTTAGTACTATTAATGCTGGTTTTAAATTTTTTAGTTTTTTATTTCCTGCTTTTTCTCTCCCGCTATACAGGTAAACTGCTGCTTTTACTATTTTTTATAATCAATGCCGCTGCTGTTTATTTTATTAATACATACAGTATAATTATAGATGAAAGCATGGTTGGCAACATAATGAACACTAATCCTGTAGAATCAAGCAGTTTCTTTTCAATAAAATTAGTTTTATACATAATTGTAATGGGCATTATTCCGGGCATATTGATTTTTAAAATAAAAATCATAAATGAACCATTTAAAAAATTTATAACGCTATGCACTTCTGCCCTTATCCTGGTTTTGATACTGGTTTTTGTTAATTCCGGTAACTGGTTGTGGATTGACAAAAATTCAAAAAAACTGGGAGGATTGGCAATGCCATGGTCTTATAGTGTCAACACATCGCTTTTTTACATTCACCAGTACAAGAAAAATCAGAAAGAAATATTATTACCAGATGCTGTTATTAAGGACAACAAAAAATCCATTGTGGTTTTAGTAATAGGTGAATCTGCAAGAAGTGAGAACTTTTCTTTATACGGCTATAAGAAAAAAACCAATCCGCTGCTTTCGAAAACAGAGAATTTATACCACTTTAAGGCTGTTTCTTCTGCAACTTACACCACCGCAGGCGTAAAAGCAATTCTTGACTATAAAAAGACTGATGAACTTTATGAAATATTACCTAACTACTTATTTAGAAATAATATAGAAGTTATCTGGAGAACAACAAACTGGGGAGAGCCTCCTCTCCATATAAAAAATTATCAGAACAGGGAATTTTTAAGTCGGTCATGTGAAGGAGCAGACTGCAGTTACGACGGGATTCTCCTTACTCGCTTTAAAGATCAGGTACTTGCCAGTAAAAAGGATAAAATTCTCTTTGTATTGCATACCAGTACCAGCCACGGACCTACCTACAGCAAGAAATATCCTGCGCAATTTCAAAATTTCAGCCCAGTGTGCAGCAGCGTTGAATTGGGAAACTGCTCTAAGACTGAATTACTAAACGCCTATGATAACACCATAGTTTATACTGATTACATCCTCAAGACTGTTATTGATAATTTAAAAGAATTAAAAGACTATAACAGTACAATGATTTTTGTTTCAGATCACGGTGAATCACTGGGAGAAAAAAATCTTTATATGCACGGTCTTCCAATAAGTATTGCACCAAAAGAGCAGTATGAAATCCCGTTTATTGTATGGGTATCAGAAAATTCAAAAAAGATTAAGCCAAATAAAACACTTTCACAAAATCATGTTTTTCACAGTGTTTTAAATTTTCTAAATATTGAAAGTCCTATTTATAATGAAAAATTGAACATTTTTGAATAGCAGTTTTTAATAAATAAATTATGTAATTAATTATGAATGCAACAGCTTTTATTAACCGGCTCAGCAACAGGTCGAGACTTATTATTTCTTCAGCTGCAGGAGGAATTACTGCTATTATTATCGGAAGTGGTACAAACAAAGCTTCTGTACATCTAATGGCAGTCTGGCTGGCATTTTCCTTGACCCATTTATTTTTTGCGTGGTTCACCATCCTGACCTGCAGGGTGGATGAACTCAGAATAAGCGCTAAAAAACAGGATTCGGGACGCACGGTATTATCGGTATTTATGCTTTTAACAACATCCGTAAGTCTTATGGGAATCTTGCTGCTCTATCTATCTGCCGGGCAAAAAACTGGAACGGAATTAATTACGCATACTGTCATGACTTTATCCTCGGTGGGCACTGCCTGGTCGGTAGTACATACAACGTTTGCATTCAAATATGCTAACCTTCATTATTCATACGATGGTCTTGATTTTCCCGGAGAAAAAGAACCGGACTATTTAGATTTTGTTTACTTTTCTTTTGTAATCGGCACAACATTTCAGGTTTCTGATGTTTCAATTCTTAATCGAAAGATTAGACGAACTGCCTTATTACACGGGGTTTTGTCATTTCTGTTTAATACAACCATACTCGCATTAGGAATAAACATTATTTCCAGCATGGCACAAAAATAATGTGCTGCACTTCTAAAATTTAGTAATCACAATTATTTTCAGTAAAAATAATCTCATTTATTAGTTAAAAAAAAAAGAAACTGCTAAAATTCAGATTTAATTCAAAATTGGAATGTAAACTTACATGTTTTTCAAAAAACATATTACAAGAGTTTAGATAAAATGAAAGCAAAAAGAGCTTTAGTTTATGTCCTTATATCTTAAATTTATATTAGTAAAAATCTGTTATCAATTCGTAATTAATTTTAATGAAAATTCTAATAATAGAGGATGAGCAGGAAATAGCTCAAAGCATATCGAGTTATTTTAAAGACAACGGTGTCACATGTGAGACCGTGTACAATTACGCTCAAGCGGTACAGAAAATTGACAACTATGATTATGACTGTATACTTTTAGACCTAACCCTTCCTGATGGGAATGGATTTGATATATTAAAAGAACTTAGAAATAAAGATAAAACAGACGGTGTGATCATAATTTCGGCTAAAGAAACACTTGAAACAAGGATTGAAGGATTCAGCCTTGGGGCTGATGATTATCTTACTAAACCGTTTCATCTTTCAGAACTGCTGGTAAGAATGCAGGCTCTTGTAAGACGCAGAAACTTTAAGGGAAGCAACAGTATTGTTTTTAAAGAAATCCGAATTGAAATTTTCACAAAAACTGTAATGGTTAATGAACTGAGAGTAGATTTGACACGAAAAGAACTCAACCTTCTTTTGTTTCTGATAGGAAACAACAACAAGGTGCTTTCAAAAGCCGCAATTGCAGAGCACCTCTCAGGAGATATGGCCGATATGCTTGACAGCCATGATTTTATATATGCACATATTAAAAACCTCAAAAAAAAACTGGCCAAGGCTGGTTCTGGCGACTACATTAGAACAGTTTACGGCGAAGGATATAAATGGGAAAAATGAATAAAAAAAAACTGCTTCATAAAACTACACGTGATTTTCTTGCCCTGGCTGTAGTCATTCTGATCATCTGTGCTCCAATATTCTACTTTGTAAGTCAATGGCTATATGTTTACGAAACAGAAGAAGTGCTGGTGCAGCATAAAAATGCTTTTGTAAAGCAAAGCACCAAGAATTTCACGGCAGAGGATATAAAGACATGGAACAGATTCAATCTGCATTTTACCATACTTCCGGATATGGGAGTTACAAAGGACTCGATCGTCGGTACTATGCAGGAAGATTCAGCAGTTGATGAAAAAGAACCTTTTCGCATTATTTATGCACCTGTCGAAATTGCAGGTAAAAGATACACCTACACCGAAAAAATACATCTTTTGGAAATGGAACGTATGGTTTACAGCATAGCAGCCATGTTTACTTTTATAATTATAATACTCTTTATTGGAATTGTCTGGCTTTCAAAAAAAACGGCTTCTAAACGCTGGAAACCCTTCTACAATACTTTGGATCAGATTCATGAATTTGAAATAGATAAAAATAAACCGCCACATTTTGTAGAGACAGACATTGATGAATTTGACCGTCTAAATAAAAGCCTTGAAACTCTAATTGAGAAAAACACGGCTATTTATAAGGGCCAGCGAGAATTTGTTGAAAATGCGGCACATGAACTTCAGACCCCTCTGGCGCTATTCCAAAATAAAATTGACACACTTTTCCAGATGCAACTCAATAAAGAACAGACTCATGTGCTGGGGGCTTTGAGCAGAGATGTTGCTAAACTAAACAGACTCAATAAAAACCTATTGCTGTTGTCTAAAATTGAACATGAAATCTACTTGGAGAAAAACACCATTTTAATTAATGAACACATTGACAAACATTTGGATTTTTTCAATGAACAGGCAGAATTGAAAGAAATTTTAATAAATGTGCAGATTTCTGAACAATTGAAAATCATCGGAAATCCCGTTCTGACAGAAATATTAATTAATAACCTTGTTCTTAATGCTGTGCGTCATAATCATGATGGCGGTAGTATTATTATCCGAACAATGAGTAGCGAACTGCTTATTTTAAATACAGGGGTAAATATCCCTCTTCCTATTGAAAAATTATTTAACCGCTTTGTTAAAAGCGGAGCATCATCAAATGGTAATGGCCTAGGACTGGCAATAATAAAAAAAATCACGGAATTAAATGGCTGGAAAATCTCTTACTCTTACAATAATAATATTCATTGTTTCAGTGTTCGTTTCTGAGAGTTCTGCATTAACCCATTTTTTACATATTTTCATATGAATTATTGATAAATACGTCATAAAAAAAACCTGAAGAATAATTCTTCAATAATAATAATTCTTAACAAAAACCAAAAATTCAGATTTAATACAATATTGAGATGTAAACTTTGCTCTGTAATTATTGAGTTTATGAGTAAGTTATCGTTAAAAACTGGCAGATATGCATTGCCGGTTCATTTTATAATCTGGTTTTTAATTCTTTCACAGGTTCTTAGAATTATATTTTTTATCTGGCAGTATGATGAAGTTTCATGGAATATTATTGATATTTTAAGAACCCTACTCACAGGTCTGTTTTTTGATGCCGGCACAATAGTTTTTATATCCCTTCCCGGACTTATTTATTATACTCTGATACCTGAAAAATGGGTAGGTTCAATTCTGGATAAGATAATAGTTATCTTTTTTACCTCTTTAAATATTTTTATTCTTGTATTCACATTTTTCGCAGAGCTCACATTCTGGGACGAATTTAAAACCCGTTTCAATTTTATAGCTGTCGACTATCTTATTTATACACACGAAGTCGTAGCTAATATACAGCAGTCATATCCATTGCCAATCTTAATATCTGGAGTTTTAATTATTTCTTTATTTTTCCTGTTTATTTTTCACAAAAGAGATGCTTTTAGTCAAACATTTAATAGTCCTGCTGATTTAAGGATAAAGTTTGCTGTACTTGGAATATGCGTATCCTTAGCACTATTCTTTGGATCTTTTATATTCAATTATCAGGCTGAATGGTCTTCCAACAGATATAACTCTGAAATATCAAAATCGGGTATTTATTCATTTTTTGCTGCTTTTCGTAACAATCAGATGAAATACCCAGACTTTTATACAAGTATTGACAACGATACAGCATTTCGAATTGTCAAAAACAAACTAAAGGATCCTTCAACCACTTTTACCACAACAGGCTATTCCATTCATAGAAGCATTAAGGACAGCCAGTCTGCGCTGGATCGCAAAAATGTTGTATTTATACTTATTGAGAGCTTCAGCGGAAGCTTTTTAAAAGAGTTTGGCAATAAGGAAAATATCACACCTTTTATGGATAGTCTGGCGCAGAAAAGTATATTTTTCAATGATATGTACGCTACAGGCACAAGAACCGTCAGAGGTATGGAGGCCGTAACACTCTGCATTCCTCCTACTCCGGGACAGTCAATCGTTAAACGGCCAGAGAATCAAAACCTCTACACTGTCAGCAACGTATTTAAATCAAAAGCATATGACTCTAATTTTTTCTATGGGGGTGACGGTTATTTTGACAATATGAATTCCTACTTCGGAGGAAATGGTTTTACAATTTATGACCGAGGCAGGGGAAGTGTCCTGAGCGACAAGATTAAGACAGTCCGCCATAACATTACGGATAAAGAGGTTACATTTGAAAATGCATGGGGAATCTGTGATGAGGATATTTTCAATAAAATGCTAACTGTTGCCGATAAGCAGTTTAAAGAAGGAAAGCCTTTCTTTAACTTCGTTATGACTACATCTAATCACAGGCCTTTTACTTATCCGTCAGGAAAAATAGATATCCCCTCGGGTACAAGTCGTGAGGGAGCTGTTAAGTATACTGATTATGCACTTAAGCAGTTATTCACAAAAGCGCGCACAAAACCATGGTTTAAAAATACAGTTTTTGTAGTTATTGCAGACCATTGTGCCAGCAGTGCCGGAAAAGATGAAATTGATGTTGCAAACTATCATATTCCAGCCTTTATAGTTAATATGCCTTCACAGTACAATCAAAAAATTACAAAACAATGTTCACAGATTGACCTCTGGCCTACATTATTTTCTCTTTTTCAATGGCATTATGAATCAGGATTTTTTGGAAAGGACGTTCTTGATGCTGAATTTGAACAGCGTGCCTTCCTTGGAACATACAGAAAGCTTGTCTTAATGAAAAAGGAGAAAGTAATGATCCTTTCCGACCAGAAAAAACAAGCATTCTATAATTGGAACAAAGCAGATAACAGTCTTACTCCTGTGCCAATGGATAAATCCTTTCTAGAGGAAACAATTGCCTGGTATCAGACTGCTGATTATCTATTTACCCACAAACTTTTAAAATAATAATGACATATATACATTTCATCATCAACCCTGTTTCAGGCGGAGGCAGGCATAATTTATCAGCTTTTTTTATAGAACAATTTTTTCCTCCTGAAAAATATAAAATCAAAATTGATTACACTTTAAACAAAAAGCATGCTATAGCACTTACCCAAAAAGCAGCAGAAAAAAAACCGGATATTATCGTGGCATGCGGTGGTGACGGTACCATTAATGAGGTAGCGTCCTGCCTTCTTGGAACTAATATTAAACTGGGGATCATTCCTGTAGGCTCTGGAAACGGACTGGCTTCACATTTGAACATACCCAGGGATTTTAATAAGTCTATCGAGATTATAAAAAACGGAAAAACGTTATTGATAGACTCCGGAAAAATTAACCAGCACTACTTTTTCAGCAATACCGGGATTGGAATTGATGCAATGATAATTAAGAAATATCAACATTCTGCAGGCAGAAAATTGTACTCCTACATAAAAGCAGCAATCACTTCAAGTTTCCATTACAAAGTTCAGCCAACCGTAATTTCTTTTGATGATAAAATAATAAATGTCAGACCATTTATGGTCTTTATTTCCAATTCAAATCAAATGGGCTATAACATGAGCCTGACACCAAGTGCATTATTAACTGACGGCTATCTCGATTTGATTATAATTCCCGAACTATCCTTTACAGATAAAATAAGGCTTGGTATTCATGTCTTGGAAGGTTCAACTGAAAAGTTTAAAAAAGCGGAGCATTATAAGGTTCAGAAGCTGCGCATTGAAATGCCCATGAAAATCTTTACCGATGCTCAGATTGATGGGGAACACTATAATTTAAAAACCAATAACTGCATAATATCAATAGTACCGGGAGCAATAAAAGTCCTGGTATAAAACCTAGTTTCGCATTATCAGATTTTCCTTAAAGGAATGTTATTTATAAAAAGCTTTTCTATTATAAAACTGCCAAAAAAGTCAAATTTAGCTTGAAGACCGTATCATTCAATAACTGGACTTTGTACAGTTCAAGCAATATGGCCAAGACAGAAAAAATGGCTGTATATATAATCATGTCCAGATAAAACAGGAATCCGATTTTTTTCCTCGTTTCTGTTGATTCCATAAAATTAATTGCATACTTTTATAAGGTGAAATATCTGAACTACATACTAATAATCTATCTGTTAGGCCTGCAGTGTTTTACCTGTGACGATCGGCAGCCGCAAGTTGAATCTTCGTCTTGCCTTGGAATTACACAACAGTTCAATTTTAGCAAGAATGTTACTGTACACAATGGGAAAAATGATTTGTGCTTAGCCCTTTGCTGCTCCTGTTGCGGTATGCATGCTGTTGCTAAGTTCGATACCAAGACTTTTGAATTCCTTATTTACTTTCATGAAATTTTACCTCAGGCTTCTCATTACCAATCACTCTTAACGTCAAGCTTCTTTGAAAGCATTTGGCAGCCTCCTCAAATCAATTCGTAATGTTACTTATTTTGGCAACTCTACTATTGGTGGAATATATCCTTAGATAGTACATACTATTAATTTTGCCCAAACAAAGTGACAAAAAAGGTTGTAAACCGAAAAATATACCGTATCGTATAAACTTACTGAATCTAAAAAAGCACACTGACCCTTATTTATTATTTAAAATTATTTTATCACTGCTATTTATAATATCTTTTTTGTAGCAAGCATAGCAATACAGGATTTCTAATGATACAATAGTATTTGTAAGGATATAATTATTCATACACTATTATTTTATCAAACTGGTTAAGCAATGAAAAAATCTTTTGACTTACTAAAACAAAGGTATCGTAATTTGCCGTACTGGCAGCACATCCAAAAGCATAGCTTAATTGCAGCTTGACACCTGACTATGACACAAAGACTTTTAAGGGATTTGGCGTGAATAAAAACCTGCTTTACTTTGTTTGTTCAGTACCACATTGCCAAGATTTGACTACGGCTAAATTGATAAAAAAAAGAGCCATAAAGTCTAGAGAACTACTATGTCAAAAATGGAAAATTTAAAAACATTAATAAAAATATAACAAATTGGAACTACTTTCACAAGTTTTAGGATATGCTTTTTTACCTGTTATCACTATAATGGCTGGTGGCGCTATAGGTCTTTATAAAAATCCGGGAAGTGCATTTCGCAGCTCTATACTGCATTTTGCTGCCGGTGTTGTTTTCTCGGTGGTTTCCGTAGAACTTTTACCTGATATCATCAAGAACCACCTGCCTATTGAGGTTGGCCTTGGTTTTAGCATGGGTATAATTTTAATGCTTTTTGTAAAATATTTTACTGAAAGAAGCCCAAAAAATGAAAATGCAGAAAATGACAATAGTTTTGGTGTACCCTATGGTTTGATAAGTGCTTTAATTATTGATTTGATTATTGACGGTCTTCTTATTGGTATTGGATTTTCTGCCGGCAAGAAAGAAGGAATACTGCTTTCCATAGCACTGGGATTGGAAACCTTTTCTTTAGGGCTGGCAGTTGTGATAGCATGCCGAAAAAGCAAAATGTCAAAGTCAGAAAACTTTTTGATATTGGCAGGACTTGGGCTGACCTTTTTTATTGGGGCGCTCTTAGGCATCTCATTACTTTCTCATTTGTCTCAGGAGATATTGGAATTATTGCTTTCATTCGGCTTGGCAGCGTTATTATTTCTTGTAACGGAAGAACTTTTAACCGAGGCGCATGAAGAAAAGGAATCACCTATTCAGACTGCCTGTTTTTTTGTTGGCTTTTTACTGTTTTTAATATTGGGAATGATTACTTAGGCGAACAAGAGAAATCTGTGGGTTGCTGGCCTTAGCAACATCTATTAGCTAAAATTAACCTTCGTTAACTTGACTCTTTGGCAATTGCAAAATCTATATAAAGGAAAAAGCTTCCAAACAGCGCCCGTTTAACGAATCAGCTTGAGTTTGCTACAAAAAGAGTTATTACCATTTTACTGTTCGAACTTTATGATTTACCAGAAACCATTTCATGCTGCCGGACAGCAGGTTATTTTTCACCAATAGATTATTGATAAGCATTATGGTACATGAATTATTTACACAAGAAACAGTATGTTAAAGAGACCTTCAGGAAAGCTCAGTGCAGTCATTAATAAAGATTTCACAAAAAACGAACACGGGCACCAAGAAGAATTTGAAATCTATATTGATAGCCATCCCTAATGCCCTGATATTTAATAATTAAAAACTATACAGATGAAAAAAGGAAAAAAACCGGTTTATAAAAGCCATTCTCGCTACAGCAGGAAAAAACCCTCTAAGTCAATAAAAACATTGCGGGATCTATTGATCTTTTTAGCTGTCCTCACAATTATTGCGGCAATTGTGATATCGCTTATGTATTTATATCATTACTATCTTAAGAATTAGCCATAAAAATGATACGTTACAGTACACTTAATTTTCCCGATGCAAATTAGTATATCATCACTTGCTTACATTCCAATCTTAATGCTCTTAACATTTATAATTATGGCACTTCAGGAAGAATTCGAAAAACAAAGTTTATGGCTGCTTAAGTACGGGAAAGCATTTCCTTACATTATGCTGATGGTAGGCTATCTGCTGCTTATTAAGTCCGAAAAATACCCTTCGGGTTTAATTTTGAGGCAATCTCCTTATGAAAAGTTATATGAAGCGTTGTGCCTAGGATTGAGTCTTTCAGGCTGTTTACTTCGAATAATCACCATGGGTTATACACCAAAAGCATCAGTACCGGATCAAAAAGGTGTCTTTACGCCCCATCATTACACCTTTGGAGCTTACTCCATTGTACGTCATCCTTTGTATTTAGGCAATTTTATAATATGGCTGGGGATGATCATTATAACCGGAAACTTTTGGTTCATTATTTCCTTTGCACTCCTATACTTTATCTACCTTGAAAGAATTATGATGGCAAAGGAAAAGCAGCTGAAGCTAAAATTTGGTTTTAAATATTCCCGATGGGCTGATAATGTACCGGCAATCCTGCCCAATGTCTGGCTATATAAAAAACCACACTCAGCTTTTAACTGGAAAAAAGTAAGCCAGCGGGAAACCGGCCGTCTTTGCATTACTTTTTTTATATTTTTCGTTTTTGAAATTTCATGTCAGGTAATTGAACGAAAAAACAATTACAACTTTATACTACTACTGATCAGTGCAGTTTTAGGAATTATTTATACAGTGACGAATTTCAGTTTCATCACTTCCTTTATCAGAAGATTGATTGTTAAAATGAGATAGTGACACTATAAATAATAATCAATATAAAGTGCTTCAAGACTCTCATAGATTTTATGCTCTTAAAGTTCAATCCATGGCATGATCAGCTGAAAAACCAATTTTTAGGGATGAAGTCTGTAAGTCAGTTAGAATACCCAATAAGATTGCTGGACAGAGTAAAAACAGGGATCAACTTATTGCAAGCAATAATTCTTATCCCTGTTTTATTTCTATAAATACGTTGAATTCCAAGTATTATACTCACAGTTTATTTCCGGATCAGGCCAGCTATAATTTAATTACTGGAGCCAAAATAATTGTATTTTAAAAAAGAAAGTAAACGGTGCAAATTGAGAAAAACAAGTTTTGACAGCGTGATTAATATCCAGTTCTGAGAGATAATTACCAAGCATTAAAATTTTTGCACTTTTTTTTAACCTTCTAATCTAGTCCAGGCATTTATTTCTTCATAATTTTTTATGTTGATGTCCCGAAACTTATTCTCAACAATTTGGAGACAAACAAAGAGGCTGTTTTTAGATATTGTACAGCCCATCTTGACAAAAACAATCCTGGATGGAAAAAAGAAAGTATAAATCTTGCCTGCAGATTTGAATACGTGGATTGGAACGTGGGAAAATTTAAAGAAACAGGAGGCAATATTGGTGAAGATGTATGGAGTGTAATACCTGCCACTAGTTTTAGACCAACCTCTCAAACCGTCATTCGCCTAAACTATCGCTATTTAAAACAAAGAGACATTTTTTCAAATCCACCATCAATACATGATGTTTTAATTTGGGAATTTCAACATACTTCTAATAATAAAATCCTATTCTCTATTCTCTCAATTAAGGTTTGCGAAAGTCATTTTCATCGTGGCACAAAAATTGCAATAATCTCCTATAATAAACATTAAAATATCTATATTATGAATAATAGGCTAAACTGTTGGAAATGTGTGTTGGTACTTACTGGCGTTATGGGCTTTGTTTCATTTTTTTCGCAGTATTAAAAATTACAGCATTTATTAAAATTTCAAGAAAATTAATATAACCTGAACTTAAAGCCATTTCATCCGAAATGGCTTTTTATTTTATATTGCCTATCCATATTCTCGCTTTCTGTATTCTCTAATTAACTTTGCAGCCTATATCATCTGCTGCAATGTTTAATCCTTCATCTTCTGTTCAATTGTGTCCGCTATTATCAAGCGCTGAGTCCTGATGTTTTCGAACAAAAAGTGCTCGTCCTCAATTAATAAAAATTTTATATTCAGAAAAAAAACAATACCATAAATCTGGTAGGTAGCAGCCATAAAAAAGTGGTGCAGAAGGTATTTTAACCCATCAGACTAAACATACCCGAACACAGTAAGATTCAAAAAAAACAATATTTCGGCGTTTTGAATATCGCACTGTAATATATTTAAAACAATGAATATAAATTTTCCTTAATTTTATTGGAATGGTAAAAATAATTATTTACTTTTATGCCGTGAAAATAATAAGCTTTATACTAACTATCTATATGCTAAGCCTCTCGGGTATTACCTGCGCTGATACTTATATGTATAATTCTGTTTCAAAATCTGCCCATATATCACAATCCAATCATAATGACAGTAATTCACACAAAGGAGAAAAAGACTTATGTTCTCCTTTTTGCAGCTGTGCCTGCTGTGGAATTCAGGTGGTTAGTAACCTGAATGCTGCTTCATTTGATTTCCCTCTAAATATTGAAGAAATTTCTCCTAAGGTATCACAATACCAATCTATCTTAATTTCAAGCTTCACTGGAAGCATTTGGCAGCCCCCTCAGATTAATTCATAATATTATTGCTACCAAGGCAATTTCACATTTGTGATGTATTGTCGTATCATAATAGTATCAATTAATTATGCCAAAATGATAAAATCAAAAAAGAAGGCTGTACAGCCTAAAAAACCCTATGCGGTTTTGCGAACAATTATCACTGTTCTGATTTGTCTTTTACTGCTTTTGGGAGTCGGTGCAAGAATTTACCACTTCTTCACTGTACACCGTCCTTAAAAGAACAGGCAAATTCATCAGTATACTGCACTTAGATCGCAGTGCTCACCCAATTTCCATTTTTTTTTAGCAATGCCCATCTCATATGGCATGCCATTAATAATGCAGATAAAACAGGGAGAGATCATCAAAAACCGCTTTTATACATTTAATTTACAACAAGATAATGTTAGATAAAATAATTCATTTTAGTATCAATAATAAGTTTATTATTGGACTATTCACTCTGGTACTTATAGCTGTAGGGAGCTATTCGCTTTACACGCTCCCGATCGACGCATTACCGGATATTACCAACAATCAGGTACAGATTATCACCAGCTCCCCTACACTTGCCACTCAGGAGGTGGAACAATTCATCACTTATCCAATTGAGCAGTCTGTAAAATCAATTCCCAGAATGGTTGAACTTCGTTCAATCAGTCGCTTCGGACTGAGTGTCGTGACAGTGGTATTTGAGGAAAACGTTGATATCTACTGGGCACGCGCCCAAATTGCCGAAAGAATAAAAGAAGCAGAAAACACAATACCAAAAGGTGTAGGAGTTCCCGAAATGGCTCCCCTTAGTACTGGATTGGGAGAAATTTACCAATACGTGGTATTCCCTAAAAAAGGGTATGAAAACAAATTCAATGCTACTGAATTAAAGACAATTCAGGATTGGATTATCAAGCCCCAGCTTATCGGAACAAAAGGAGTTGCCGAAGTCAACACGCTGGGAGGCGTGCTTAAACAATACGAGATTGCTGTTCAGCCTGACAAGCTCAAAAGCATGAATACCACGATAACGGAAATTTTCGATGCGCTGGAAAACAACAATGAAAATACCGGAGGTGCATATATCGATAAAAAGCCTTATGCCTACTTTATCAGAGGTATCGGTATGGTTAATAATATCGATGACATTAATAAGATCGTAGTGAAAAACCAAAATGGAATTCCTATCCTTATTCGTGATGTCGCCAAGGTTCAGATTGGCGCGGGAATCCGTTATGGAGCTGTTACCAAAGATGGTAAGGGCGAAGAGGTTTCAGGGATGGTAATGATGCTGAAAGGTGAAAACAGCGGTGAGATTGTAAAGATCGTTAAAGAAAGAATGGAGCAGATCAAAAAATCACTCCCTGAAGGCGTAGAAATTGAACCTTTCATGGACAGGACTGTACTGGTAAATAAAGCCATTTCAACTGTCGAAAAAAATCTAATAGAAGGTGCCCTTATTGTAATATTCATCCTGGTACTCCTGCTGGGTAACTGGAGGGCCGGACTTGTCGTAGCTTCTGTTATTCCCCTGGCATTGTTGTTTGCAATCACGATGATGAAACTATTTGGTGTCAGCGGTAATCTGATGAGCCTTGGAGCTATAGATTTTGGTCTTATTGTAGATGGTGCCGTTATCATCGTTGAAGCTATTATTCATCGACTCCAGGTTAGCAATAAAGGCAAGCTGAATACAGCAGAAATGAACGAAGAAGTATATCAGGCCTCTTCTAAAATCAGAAGCAGCGCCGCCTTTGGGGAAATCATCATTCTTATAGTTTATCTGCCGATTCTTGCCCTTGTCGGCATTGAAGGAAAAATGTTTGGACCTATGGCACAAACGGTTTCTTTTGCGATTCTGGGTGCTTTCATACTCTCACTGACCTATGTTCCAATGATGTCTGCACTGGCTCTTAAAAAAGAGACCGGGCATAAGAAAAACATAAGTGACAAAATAATCGATTCCATTTATCGCTTCTACAGTCCTTTATTGGAAAAAGCGCTAAAAGTAAGGGCCGCCGTAATAGGCGTAGCGCTGGCTCTGTTTGTCGTTGCCCTGCTTGTTTTTAATTCACTGGGAGGTGAATTTATTCCACAGCTTGATGAGGGAGATATTGCTACACACCTTATTATCGCATCAGGAAGTTCGCTTACACAGGAAATAGAAGCCACCACAAAGGCAGAAAAAATACTGAGAGCTAAATTTCCTGAAATCAAAATGATCGTTACCAAGATTGGTAGTGCTGAGATACCGACAGATCCGATGCCGATTGAAGCGGGTGATATGATCATTACACTAAAAGATAAAAGTGAATGGACTTCAGCTGAAACCAAAGAGGAATTGATGGAAAAAATGGAAGAGGCCCTTGAGGAGATTCCGGGAGCTTCAACTGAATTTTCACAGCCAATCCAAATGCGATTCAATGAGCTTATGACCGGAGTACGAAGCGATGTTGCTATTAAAATATTTGGCGAAGATATCGACATGCTGGTTAGCAAAGGTGAAGAAGTTGTACAGCTTATAAAAGGCGTGAAAGGCGTTGCAGATGCAAAAGCAGAACGCGTTGCGGGTCTTCCGCAAATTACAATCCGCTACAATAAAGATAAATTAGCCCTTTATGGCCTAAAAATTGGCGACTTGAATAAAGTAGTTCGTATGGGATTTGCCGGTGAAGCCGCAGGCGTTGTATATGAAGGCGAAAAGCGTTTTGACATGGTCGTGAGACTGGACAACGAAAGCCGAAAGGATATTGAAAACTTACGAACACTTTTCATCACACTCCCATCAGGAAGCCAGATTCCCCTTGAGCAGATCGCAGATGTAAATTATGAAGATGGTCCTATGCAGATCTCACGTGAGAACGGAAAGAGAAGAATTGTTGTCGGTTTTAATGTCCGCGGAGGCGATGTGGAAAGTATTGTAAAGGAAATTCAGGCTAAACTTGATGCTAAATTAAAATTGCCGGACGGCTATTATACCACCTACGGAGGGTCTTTTGAGAACCTTATCGATGCCAGCAAGCGTCTTTCTATAGCAGTTCCTATTGCTCTTGGACTAATTTTGATTTTACTTTATTTTACTTTCAATTCTATCAAGCAGTCATTACTGATCTTTACAGCCATACCATTATCGGCAATTGGCGGAATTTTTGCCCTCTGGATTCGTGATATGCCCTTTAGTATATCTGCCGGAGTTGGATTTATAGCGTTATTCGGTGTAGCAGTACTTAATGGTATTGTGCTTATCGGATATTTTAACCAATTAAAAGCGGAGGGCATGCAGGATGTATATGACCGAATTAGAGAAGGAACCAAAGTCAGACTGCGTCCTGTGATCATGACAGCTGCAGTAGCATCACTGGGATTTCTTCCAATGGCCATCAGCACCAATGCTGGTGCAGAAGTGCAAAAACCGCTTGCAACTGTTGTTATTGGAGGACTTATTACTGCAACATTGCTGACACTGATAGTACTTCCCATCCTTTATCTGTATTTTGAAAAAGGTATTGGCAAGATCAAAAATCCTGGAAAAGCGGCTCTTACTGTTTTGGTTTTGGCTCTGTGTTCTATGACAGCAAGTGCCCAGGCACCTGTGCAGTCCATGAATTTGGGAACAGCCCTTGACCTTGGTTTGAAAAATAATAAAAGGATACAGGCATCCCAGCTCGATACACAGGCACAATCGCAATTGCTGCGCTCGGCGTGGGATCTTCCAAAAACCGAATTCCTTGGAACTTTCGGGAAAATCAACTCGCAGGCCAATGACAAAAACATTAGTGTAACACAGGGAATCAGCCCATTTCAGATCGGTGCTCGCAAAAAACTGCTGACAGAATACAGCAACGCAAGCCAGACAAGATTAGGTATTACTAAACAGGAAATAAAATACAGTATTCGCCAATCCTGGAACACAATGCTGTATTTTCAAAAACAAAATCGCATTCTTGAAAAACAGAATGTGATTCTGCAGAAGTTTGTAAAGTCAGCAGCTCTTAAATTCCAGACAGGGGAAACCAACTCTCTGGAAAAATCTATTGCCCTTGCCAAACAGCAGGAACTGGAACAGCGTATTAAGGAAAACAGCACACAGCTCCAGGTTGAAATCTCCAACCTGAAAACCCTTATGGATCTTGACAGCGATTTTATGGCTTCCGATACCACTTTTGTGCAAATACCGTTTGCTGTTGTCGCTGACACTGCCCTTGTGAAACAAAATCCAGGTCTTCAGCTTTCTGAGAATCAGGTAAAAATTGCCCAGGCCAATTATAAAGTTCAAAAGTCTGTGCTACTTCCTGATTTTTCAGCAGGATACTTTATACAATCCATCAGCGGAAGCCAGGATCCTTACAGCACTGCCATAGCAGATAAATCGCTGCAGTTCCAAGGCTTCTCAGTGGGAGTTTCCCTTCCTGTGTTTGCCGGAAGCGGTACCGCCAGATCAAAGGCAGCCAAAACTACCATAGAGGTCGAAAAAAAGAATTCCGAATATCTCTATGCTCAGGTAAAAACTCAATTTGAACAATTGACCAAACAGCTCCAGACCTATCAGTCATTGATTGACTTTTACCAGAACACTGCAATTGCGAATGCTAATTCAATAATCCGAAACGCAACAAAGGGATATCAAAACGGCGATATTTCGTATGTTGAATATGTTCAAAGTATAGAAACAGCTTCCACGATACAATTAAACTATAATGATGCTATCAGCAAATACAATCAGACAGTAATTGCAATTCAGTATTTAATAAATCAATAATTTAAGTTATAATGAAAAAATCAAATATAATATATGCAATAGGCGCTGCTTTAGTAATTGCAATAATCCTTTATTTTACACTTCGCAAAACAGATGCTGAGGTTCCAAAAGAAGAAGCGAAAACCGAAGAAAAGCAGGGTGCGGGAATCAAAGAAGTAGAACTAAATGAAGCTCAGTTTACAGGATCAAAAATAGAGCTTGGAGGCTTTTCCCAGAAAAATCTAAGTGATGTTATCAATGCTAACGGTTATACAAAACTGCCTCCGCAGAATCAGGCAGATGTATCTGTCTTTACAACCGGAATCGTTAAAAGTATATCTGTCATAGAAGGCCAGCACGTGAATAAAGGACAAGTTATTGCCACTATTGAAAGTCCTGAATTCTCCAAAATGCAGGAGGCCTACCTTACTTCTAAAAGCAATTTAGAGTATCTTAAACTGGAATTTGAAAGACAAAAAATCCTGAGCGCTGAGGAAGTTAACTCTAAGAAAGTATTCCAGCAGACCAAATCCAATTATGAAATTGAAAAGGCTAGATTCAGTTCTCTTCAAAGACAGTTATCAACGTTAAACATTAACCCAAATGGACCTGCAACCTCAACTGTGGCTGTAAAAGCGCCCATTTCAGGATTTATAACTGAAATTAATATCAAATTGGGAAGTAATGTTGAAGCGGGAAAACCACTTCTTGGCATTGTAGATAATTCAAAACTGCACGTTGATCTGCTGGTTTACGAAAAAGACCTCCGTAAGGTAAAACCGGGACAGGACGTAAGATTTATACTGACCAATCAGGACAATACTGAAATTAAAGGAAAAATTTTCAGTGTCGGCAAATCTTTTGAAAATGAAACTAAATCTGTTGCAGTTCACGCGGATATCATCAATGAAAAACAGCAGTTAATTCCTGGAATGTATATAAATGCTCTTATTGATATCGGGATAAAGTCCGTGAGTGCACTTCCTTTGGAAGCTATAGTTAAAGCTGACGGGCGTGAATTTATATTTGTTCTTGAAGAGGGACATAAGGAAGAAGACGCCCACGATGACAAGCAGGGGCATGCTCATGATGATGGCGACAAACACGAAGAAAGTGAAGGCAAAACCTACCACTTTCAGCGTATAGAAGTAAAAACAGGAACTTCACAACTGGGATTCATACAAGTAACGCTGCTTCAGAAAATCGATGAAGGTTCTAAAATTGTGACCAAAGGGGCCTATTATATTCAAAGCCATTTATTGAAAAGTGAAGGCGGCGGAGGTCATGACCACTAAATGATAATATTAAAACCTGAGACATTAAAGGAAATCCTGTATTGATTGGTTTGATATTCAGTATATGTACAATTTTATCATACAGGACCACGACCAAAAACCCTCTGCCCATGACGAACAAAAAAATGAGAATGAGACATACACACATTAGCTTATGGATGCCCAATGAATTGTGAAAAGGGAAATATGCAGTCTGCCAGATGAACTCATCAAAGTTAACTAGGAAAACAATGAGGGATATTAACATTAAACATGACCCAAAAAATCACCAGGGGCATAAACATTCGGTTGCTTTGTAACTTGAATTAAATGAACCACTGGCGAAAATCAATCTAAGATACCAGGTACAGCATATAATGTACCTGGTTTTTAAAGGATTGTAAAAATTTTCATAGTTGGGAATAAATTCTTAATTTAGATAGATATGGATATTAACACAGAGCTCGTTATACTTCTTAAACTCTTGGTTTCCTTAGTTTTAGGATTCTTCATAGGCTTGGACAGGGAAAGGCACGGCCATGATGCCGGAGTAAGGACCTACGCAGCGGTATCAATTGGTGCAACGCTGTTTACTTCCATTACAGTACATCTCGCATCTGACCCAGCTGCAGCATCAAGGGTGATTGCCAATATTATAACAGGGGTGGGTTTTCTCGGCGCGGGAATTATCTACCGGAACAACCACGGGGGATCTTCACATGGCCTTACAACGGCCGCTACGGTCTGGTGTACATCGGCAGTCGGAGTCGCAGTGGGGCTCAACATGTATATAATTGCCGTGGCAAGTTCTGGCGCCTTGTATTTTTTACTGTCGCTTCATCACCAGAAATGGTATATCAGGTGGAAAAAAAAGATAAAATATGACCATACAGGTCATAAGGATTTATAAATCATTTGAGATCATTGGTCCGGCCTGCGTGATAACCAATTTAACTCAAAACCTAAAAACCTGATAATATGCTAGTTAAAAACAACAAAAATTCCATACTGTTTTTTATTAAATCGATCTGGCTTGATATCGCCGCTGTCATGGCTTATGCTTTGGTAATAGGTACACTAGATCATAATACCATACTGCGGGAAATTGCAATACCTCTTCCCATAACCAGTATTATGGGTACTATTGTGGGATTACTTCTGGCTTTTCGTACCGCACAGTCATATGACCGCTGGTGGGAAGCAAGAAAAGTATGGGGAGAAATTGTCAATGATTCCCGGACACTCATTAGACAGGTCAAGCAATTTATGCCTGAATCTGAAAATGACTTAAAAGAATTTGCCCAAAGACAGGTTATCTGGTGTTTTGCCTTATCGGAAAGCCTGAGAAAAATTCCATTCTCCCAGCGTGTTGTGTCTTATCTTGAGCAGCACAATATAATGGCAAATAATGTTCCTGCCGAACTTTTGAACAGGCACGCCGACCAGCTGGCAATGATATCAAAAAATTTCAGCATAAATGACAATAAGCAGGTGCAGATCGATACTACCATTGCGCGCCTGAATGATGCTATGGGAAAATGCGAAAGGATTAAAAACACAGTGTTTCCAAAATCCTACAGCCTGCTGATTCACTTTCTGATTTACCTTCTCACCTCTATTCTTCCCTTTGGACTTGAAGACAGTTTTCCCGCACTTGAAATTGTCCTTACTCTTGTGATATCCTCAATGCTCATAGCTGTGGAAAAAACAGCCATAATTATGCAGGACCCATTTGAGAACAGTCCTCCGGACATACCTATGACAGCACTCTGCGCGGTTATAGAAAACAATATAAAGGAAATCTGCAGCGATACAGCCGTACCGCCAGTTCAAATAAACTCCTACTACTACATTAACTAGTTATATGATAACCGCGCGGTATTTTGTAATACTGCAATAAAAACTATATTATGATTGAAAAGAAACAAAATACAGATACTCCAAATGGAACTCCTGCCGGAGATCCAAAAGAAAACGAAAAAGTAACGGCTGTCCAGCAGGAAGAAATGCACTCGGATGATGACGGTCACAACCACGGAGCAGAAGATACTGATTCAGGATGGAAAAGCCACTGGCAGCTTCTGCTTGCCATAGTTATACTTGTGGTAATGCTAGTACTTGAATTCGGGTTTGAGTTGGTCCCGGCCTTTCCGGCTGACCTTATAATATTTACCGCAGCATATCTCCTTGCAGGTTACAACGTTTTATATATGGCTTACAGAAAGGCCAAAAGATTCGACTTTTTTAATGAATTTTTCTTAATGAGCGTTGCCACTATCGGTGCTTTTGCCATTGGATCCTATAGCGAGGGTGTTGCAGTGATGGCATTTTATTCCATAGGGGAATGGTTTCAGGACGCAGCGGTCAACCGCGCGAAAAGAAGCATTAAGGCGCTTTTGGACATCAGGCCCGATCAAGTTGCCGTGCAGCGGGACGGCAACTTTGTGGTTGTCGATCCAAAAGAAGTAAAACCTGGTGAAATCATTCAGATAAAACCCGGTGAGAAAGTAGCCCTGGACGGCGAATTGATTTCCGAAAAGGCTTCCTTTAATACAGCAGCCCTGACTGGGGAAAGCAAGCCTGATACAAAAAATAAAGGAGAGCAGATTTACGCCGGAATGATTAATCTAAATACGGTTGCCGAAGTAAAGGTGACTTCGCTTTTTCAGGACAGCAAGCTTAGCAAAATCCTTGAAATGGTTCAGGATGCCACCTCTCGTAAATCACAGACACAGCTCTTTATAAGCAGATTTGCAAAAGTATACACACCTATTGTTTTTGTCCTTGCTGTCGCAGTCTGTTTTGCTCCTTACCTCTTTGTAGACCCTTACGAGTTTAATGTCTGGTTCTACAGGGCTTTGGTATTTCTTGTGATCAGCTGCCCTTGTGCCCTTGTGGTTTCAATACCTTTGGGTTATTTTGGCGGAATAGGACTTGCCTCCCGAAATGGTATTTTATTTAAAGGTTCAAACTTCCTTGACGTGATGACTGAAATCAATGTAGTGGTCATGGATAAAACCGGAACGCTCACCGAAGGTATCTTTAAAGTACAGGAAATCAATACAAAAGAGATAGAAAAAGATGAACTCCTTAAATATGCGGCTGCTATCGAAAGCCAGTCCACCCATCCTATCGGGCTTGCAGTTGTAGAACATGCTGGCAAAGACACTATTAAAGGCGTAAAGATTTCCAATGTAGAGGAAATTTCCGGTCATGGTCTTAAAGGGACTATTGATGGAAAAGAAGTACTTGCCGGAAATACCAAGCTGATGAAAAAATTTAACATCGAATATCCGTCTGAGGTCGATGCTATTGTCTATACTATTGTAGTGCTTGCCATTGACCAACAGTACAAGGGGCACATTACAATTGCAGATAAAATAAAGGAAGATGCCCCAAAAGCGATCAAAGATCTTCATGATTTAAAAATACAAACCGTAATGCTTTCCGGAGACAAACAGACCGTTGTGGATGAAGTTTCCAAAAATCTTGGAATAGACAATGCTTATGGGGATTTACTCCCGGAAGGAAAAGTGGAGAAAGTAACGGCACTGAAAAATGAAGGGAAGAAAATTGCCTTTGTCGGTGATGGTGTAAATGATGCTCCCGTTGTGGCTCTGGCAGATGCAGGCATAGCTATGGGAGGACTTGGTAGTGATGCCACAATTGAAACAGCAGATATCGTGATACAAAACGACCAGCCCTCTAAAATTGTTACTGCCATTAAAATTGGAAAACTAACTAAGAAAATTGTGTGGCAGAATATAATCCTTGCAATGGTGGTTAAAGTAATAGTTCTGGCATTAGGTGCCGGAGGTGTGGCTACGCTTTGGGAAGCGGTAATCGCTGATGTCGGGGTATCTCTTATAGCTATCTTAAACGCTGTCAGGATACAGCGGTTAAAAATGTAATAACAATAACCGGCGGAACATTACTGGTATTTACAAAATTAAAGCAGCTGGAAAATCATTATTATTTACGCAAAAAGATAGTATTTACATTTTATAAACAGGGAGCAGACATCATCGAATAAAGATGGCTGCTCCCTGTTTACTTTACAGTTTCTTGAGACAGCAGATTAGAAATTCCCGCTGAAATTGACTAAGATTATTAGTTTTCTTATGTTCTATCGCTCCACTTTTAATCTAACCAAAGGTTATTTTTGAATCAGCCCGGCAATTATATTGATGCTGAGAGCTAAAATGATGGTATTAAAAAAGAAGGAGAGCAATCCATGCAGCAGTGCAATCCTTCGTATATGGCGGGCTGTAATATTTACGTCTGACACCTGAAAGGTAGTTCCAAGCACAAATGAAAAATAACAAAAATCCAGATAGTCAGGAGTACTTTCATCAGGAAAATCAAGACCCCCGAATACCTGCCTGCCTTCTTTTTCCTCCCCTACTGCATAATAAAGGTGCGCATATTTAAAAGTAAAAGTGGTGTGTACTAGCCACCATGCAAATATGGCTGAGAAGATCGTCAATAAAATATGGATCGTCAGTTCGGCGCCTTTCATCTCTGCTGAAGTTTTATAAAATAAAATTATGGCAATCATGCTGACCAGTGAGGCCAGTAAAATTAAAATCATAATTAGAGATCGGCCCGAATCCTGCTTTTCAGCTATTTTGTGAAGTTCTTTAGGATGACATTTAAAAATGGTCATCCAGGATAAAAACAGAAACATACCTGAGAACGCCAGCCAGGAAGCCATCCAGTGTATAGACGCTTTTTGAAGATCTCCCAGAATAAAAAAAACGCCAATTCCTGTGCCTATTGAAATATACAGCCGTATATGGCTGTCAACTTTCGAAATCCAGTTCTTTCTTACTTTCAAAACATATTTTTTTATGATATCTAAGGTACGTGAAAATAAATAATCAAATTGATCTTTTTTTGAATCGCCAAAATAATAGGTAATAATCACTTTAACTATTGCATTTCTAATTTAATAATTTTTGTCTGCTGTATATTACAGAAAAATAGTATAGCATAAAAAAAACACTGCACGTCCGTAAATTATATAACAGACTAACCCGGTAATGCCCTAATTTTGCCCTTTACAATACGGAGTACAAAACAGCCTAAAACAATAACAGCACAGCAACAACTGAGCCTGTTATGAAGATTTTCAAAAATGAAGAAATTCGAAATTAAAAACACCGGACCCGGCCAATGGCTGGCGAACCCATAACGAGGCGCCAAAACTCACCTGCGTCTTTGAGGATAAAAAGTTTTATTTCCAAAGGACCATCACGGGGCTTTCTAATCCGGAAGGCGACCCTAAAGAAGTGCAGCTCTTAAAGCGAATGAAAAAATGGCTAAAGCAGTACCATAAGCAAAAAATAAACGGATAACCCCGGCGCATTAAAATTTTCCTAATTGAATCTGACCCCATGTTCATTAACATTTTAATATGTTGTAATCCATAATTTCAGAACTAATTTTCTAAGAACTCACTGTCACTTAAAGTTTTCATAAACGCAATAAGATTATTTTTTTCCTCTTCGGTGAGCGGAATTCGTTTACCATTATTTTTAAAAATCGGATCCAGGTTCCCAGCATCCAAAACCCCATTGTCAAAATAGTTTATAACCGATTCTAAATCAGCAAACTGTCCAAAACTTCCATAAGGAGCCGTGTATTCAATGTTTCTTAAAGTAGGAATACGAAAACTCATAAAATCAGAAGGAATGCCTGTTACCCTGCCACGCCCAGCTTCATTGGTATCCTTATTTATTGGAAATCCAATATTTCTAAAGCTCTGATCGGTAAACAATTCTCCTGCATGACAGCTGGCGCATTTTTGCTGAAAGGTTTGATAACCCTGCAGTTCGCTTGCTGTAAAAGAGACTTCATTTCGTTTTACTTTATCATATTTGCTATTGGCAGAAATTAAAGTATACTCAAACTGCGCAATACTTTTAAAGATTCTGTCTGGCGTAATGTTCTCATCTCCAAATGCTTTTTTGAACAAATCTTTGTAAACCGCATCATCTTTAATTTTACCAATAACTTCCAAAATAGACGAATCCATTTCTTCATGGGTTATAATAGGAACCAGCGGCTGATTTTCTAATTGGAGCTTACTTCCATCCCAATTGTAAAACTTCATAAAAGCTAAATTTTGAATGGATGGCGTATTACGAAGTCCGATTCTGCCTTGAATTCCGATGGCTTGTGCATGCCCGTCTGCAAAAGCATTTTCCTGAATATGACAGGTGGAGCAGGAAATGGTATTATCTGCACTAAACCTTTTTTCAGAAAAAAGTTTCTTGCCTAATTCCACACCATATTTAGTAGGCTTATTTTGACTCACAAAAGTATTCAGCTCTGGAAACCCCGATGGAATATTTAGTGAGATTTCTGGATTATCAATAGAAATCATATCAGAGTCATCATTGCTGCAAGATGCTGCCAATAATGAAAGCAATAGGATACCGATTATTTTTTTCATTATAAATGAGTTTAAAAACAGAACCGTCTAACTTGTAAAAATTCAGACGGTTTTGAAATGTAATTTTAGTTTTCTACGCTTGTAACAGAAAACATTCCCGAGATATCACTTGATCCGTTTCCTCCCAAATTATCAACAAACTTTACCATTTGTGCGGCAGTGTGAATATTTGGCGTTGCATTGTCATCCATCCCTGTTCCTGTAGACAATGTAATTGTATTTGTTTTTCCGCTTAACAATTTATCAAAATCTGCCTTAATTTTGATTTTTGGCGCCTGGCTTCCAACAACTGCATTAGCAGTAAGATTTAAGGTAATATCCCTGTAAGCATTTACGCCCTGGGTATAGTTTGGAGCAGTTCCTGCAACTGTGCTTCCGGTATGAATTGACATTGTTTTATTATCAGTATCATAAAAGCCTTCTACTTTTGTAAAACGGTAGCCGCTTCCCCATTCCCACATCATTTCTGTGTCGTTAGCTCCCGCCGCCGCATAGAAATTAGGAAATCTAACCTGATCTAAAGCATTTTGCTCTGGTTTAATCCCTAAACCAAATTTAATCTGCTTGTAAGTCCCAGAAGGTATATTACTTAAAACATAACTTAATGAAGCCGTTTTGGCCTGATCGATTACGGTCGCTCCTTTATCCAGATCATTTACGTTGTATGGAACTTCGTCTCCATTGTCTTTTACAAGACGAATGTTGCTGATTACATATTTAAGCTCCGAGAAATGATGTACTTGTCCTGTCGCAGAAGTATTTGCCGATGCTGATGTTGAAGCTGCATTACCCAGCACAATAGTGGTATTTTTGAAAGTATTATTGAATTCCAGTGTTACATTATTTGCCACAGGATTGTCATCATCACTTGAACACGATACGAATGCCAAAGAGACTATTGATAATAAAAGGTATTTTTTTAAATTTTGCATTTCTTTTGATTTAATTTTTGTAATTCTACTTACTTAATTTATGCGGGATAACCAATAATTAAATAGGCGGGGGTACAAAAATCTCAAGGTATGGCTCTAGCAGTTCCAGTTCCTTATAAATTAATACTTTATTAGAATTCATAACCTTTACAACACGAATTGTAAAATCAAAATTTGAAAGCAATGCGATGTCAATCTTTTTGCCAATACTGGTAAGCTCCAAATCGACAGGATCTGATTTTTCTAATTCTTTCTTTAGATGACATTTACCATGACACTGCATTTCTGGCTTTGCCTTGTTTACACAAAATTCCTGTTCAATATTTTTCTGATTGAGTTTAAAGTGCACAATAATCAATCCCTGCTGAAAAGAAACCAGCAGAAACAACATTGTCATTGTGAAACTAAAAACTTTTTTCATTTTTATTAGAAGTTGAATTTTAAAGACGTGAAAATATTACGTCCCATTCTGGGAATATTTCCCCAGTCGGCATAAGTGCTGTAATATTCGTTTAATAAATTCTCTGCCCCGACTTGCACAACAGTTTTTATTTTATTGATTTTGAAACTATAATTTGCAGAAATATTCCAGATTGTATAGGCTGAAGTTAAATCTTCTCCATATTCCGGGCTGTAATTAATCTGTTCAAAATCACCATTTACAGAAGTCTGTATTCCGAAATTTTTATGCATAAAATGAAGCGAAGTCTGATAACTAAGTGGACGAATAAAAGGCAGATTCCCTCCTTTATCATCCATGCCGCGTGCGTATGTAAGTGTTCCTTTCCAATGTAAATGCGGCAAAATATCATAACTTGCATTCATCGACATATTTAAAAGTGTGGCATAATCTAGTGAAGTATACCCTTTTACACCAACAGATTGATAGTTCATCGGACTTCCCATACTTAAAACTCTTCCAATGATATAATTCTCAATGTAGAAGTAATTAATTTTTCCCTGAATACTTAATCTCTCGTTTTTAAAACCTGCGCTTGCATTTCCTTCATACGAAATTTCATTTTTCAAATTCGGATTTCCGATATAATCGTAACGATCAAAACTATTGTAGATATAATATCCGTAACCTTCAGAAACCGAAGGTGCTCTGTGTCCGTAACCCGTTCCAATAGAGAAATTAAAATGATCAATATCCAGATTATAACCTGCGTGAAGACTCGGTAAAAATCTTGTTTGTTCCTGCGGTGCGCCGGGATGAAAAATCCAATTGAATTCTACGTATTTCGAGTAATTGTAATTTACCCCCAAAGAACCTCCTAAATTCACCTGACTTTTATCTGAAAGATCCCAGGAATTATTCATAGATAATCCTGCATAACGAGTCGTAACCCACGGCCAGCTGTAAGCAAACATGGTTCTATTGCTTCGATCCTGGGGATACATTCTCATTTCTGCAATCGACAAATTATCGTAAGCATTCAACTGTATTTCAGACGAATAATTATTTCTTTTTGCATTTGCTTTAGAAACCAATCCGTAAGTTGTACTCCAGCCCGGCATATCCATATGAACTAGGTTTTCAGGACGGGTCGTATCATCCATATAATGCTCAATTGCATTAAAATATATTTTTGTATCGACAACTTTTATTAATCCTTCTTCAAATAATTGTTTATAAGAAGCCGATGTAATCAGCGCGCGTGAAAGCGATAGATCCATTGGTAATGCAGGATAGCCGACATCTTTTGCCATATCAAAAATAGCATCGAGTCTTACCGCCGATAAATCACTTGTTTTATAAGCGAAACCTAATGAAGTGTTGAACTTTTTATATTGTGAATGTCTTACTAGGTCATTATTTCCATCATAATAATCGTCTGCTTTTCGATAGGAAATACTTCCATCGGCTACAAATTTTTCGCCCGAATAAGAGACATTTCCAAGATTAAAAAACTGTTTATTATTAAATTCAAATCCAGTTTGGTAGGCACCGTTCCATTTTTTAGCGAGACCAAACGGCGTGCTTTTTCTTTTTAAATCGATACTTCCCGCGACAGTTGCACCGTGAAGACTTCCTTCCTGCCCCGACTTTATATCAATTGTCGAAAGATTATTGCTTTCTACATAAGACGTTATCGGATCCATTTTATCGGTACAGGCACCAAAAACGTGCATTCCGTCAATGGTAACCGTAGAGCGTTCGCTGCTCATATTATTTAGCAGTGGTTCCCAAGCATAAGCGCCACGTTTTATGAAACTGATATTATCTGATGATGACAAAAATTCATCAACTGAAACAGCCATTTTCATTTCGGTTTCTATTTTCTTTTTGGCTGCGCTCTTTACTTGTACTTCTTCTAAATTTTTAATGCTGTCTTGATGTGCATGTGTGTTTTGAGCTGTTACTGACAATCCCAAAAAAAGTAACATTATTATATATTTCATGTTTTTAGAATAATGTATCAATATAAAGTTCACTTTTTACACCTTCAACTCCCGGCGTAAAATCTGTTGGAACTACAGTTCCTTTGATAATCAGTCCATTTTGATTCATCATAATTAAATTCAATGTCCAGTTTCCTGTCATGGTATAATTGACAACTCCGTGGTACAAACCATCATTTTGCTGCGTCAGATCCTGATTGTTTGGCGAAGAGTGATTTCCCATTGATGGTTCAGGCATTCTTGGATCTAATTTTAAAGTGTAACCGCTTACTTCTGAATAAGAAAATTGAGAAGCATCCGGAAAAGTTCCCGCTGCATTGGCTGGTTTATTATATTTATAAATACCTGCAGTTAATTTATTTTCTGAAACGGTTGGTTTTTGGGGGGCAACTAACGCAATACTATATTGTTGGTTATCTTTTCCTGTAAAAGTTGTCATGTTGAGATTTTTGTTGCTCTGTTTAGCCACAGACACATCTTTATTAATCTCATATTTCTGATTATCAGCGGTAAAACTTACATATAATTTCCAGCTGTCTGGTGTAACACTCTCACTAGTAAATACGGAATATCCAGCGAAATATTTATTGACCGCATCGTATTGAAGATTATACTGGTGCGGACAGGAAGTTTTGCTTCCATCAGCGGCAGTCATAATGGGTAAAAAAGTTACTTCCGATGTACTTATGTTCTGACTGGTCTGTGTATTAGTAATTTTTAAATGAAGCTCATTATAACCTTTATAAAAAGTACCGTTTAAAGCTTCAATACTGATTTTATAGTTACCGCTTGTAAAGGAAACGGTTTCTCTAAACTCATAATATTCAGAAACTTCAGAGCCTATTTCGGCTTCGTAATCTGTTTTATCAATTGTGCAGGAGGTAATCACACTAAATAATGCAATGACTAGAAATTTAAAAGATTTCATTGGTAATGAATGTTAGAAAACTGTTTAAAATACAGCGCAAAACGACTAGATTTAGAAAATAAAAACAAGCCAAAGTGCTGCGAAATTTGAGTATGTTTAATTGAAAATACAGTTAAAGTATATTTTCAAAACAGTAATTCGATCAACAGTTTCTGTAGTAAAAAAGATAGTATGAATAAAAACAGCTTTTTTCTATAAGCTCAATTCTTGTAATAAATTCATATATAGTAATATGAAAATACGTGACACTCTTTTGAATTATTGGATACTTACAATGAAATCAACTTTTTAAAATTGAAACTGAAATATTGATCTATACCAACCAGAGCGGAGGGTGAAAAGTAAGATTAGAAGCCTTTATAGGTTTCTTTTCAAATAAAATAAAAGTATTTTCTTTTGAATCAATAAAAGGAACAATATCAAAGTTTACTTCAGAAGCACTTTGAACATAAACAAGCTCTAATTTATCTTTTAGGCTGTCCTGCATTTTTCTTTCGTTATCAGAATATTTTTTGATACTTTTTTGCAGTTCACAACGACCATTACAGCTGTTGAATGCTAATTTACGCTGTACACAAATAGTTTTGGCTATCTCTTTCTGATTGAGTTTGAATGAAGCATATACAAACAGGCTCCCAAATGATGGGGATAAAATTAAAATAGAAAGTACTATGATGATTAATCTTTTCAACTGCTTGTTATGTATTTATCAATATAAAAAACTTATTTTTTTTTTCACTCAGATCAAATTATCTAAAGATTTGATTAAATGGATGAACCTAACATAGTTTAGACTGTATTAATAAATATAAGAAGATCAATACAAGGTATCTGATTATTTGATTTGTATAGCCTCTTACTTTGTAAAAAAAACTAAAAATTTACTAAAGACTCTCTCTCTCTCTCTCTCTCTCTCTCTCTCTCTCTCTCTCTCTCTCTTTCTTCCTTTTTTGAGTATTATTGTGAAATTTATGTTTGATAAAGAGCCAAGTGCAAATGGAAAATATTTTTTAGAAAATTAAGGGTCAGTCTTATGGCACAACTATTGCACTATTAAGTTAAACATAAAATATGATAAAGATGCACAATAGACTTAATTGCTGGAAATGTGTTGTAATGCTTACTGGATTAATGGGCTTTGTTACTGTTTTTTCACTATAAATTTTTAACACAGGAATAGAGTTGCAAATCCGTAGTTTGCAACTCTTATTTGTGAATGGTAAATTATTAATTTCACTTTTTAAGTTTTATTTAGATTTCCTCGGCCATAAAACCAATGCCCCTGACGGTTCTCAGCCTTTTATCATCTGCAGTAACACGAAGCTTTTTTCTAATGCTACTCATAAAAACATCAATAATACTTGTGTCGTATTCATAATCTATACCCCATACTTCCCGTATAATGTCGACTCGGGAACATACTTCCCCTTTATTCCGCACAAGATAAGCCAGCAGCAGAAATTCTTTACGTGTCAGCAGTACCTCCCTGTTGGCTTTTAACACTTTACAGCTGCTCATTTTTATAGTGATATCAGAGAGTGAATATTCCCGCTCTGATTTTTTTTGCCCTTTTTTTTCATAGACCATAATCCTTGATAGCAGTTCGCCGCGGGTAAACGGCTTTTTTATATAATCATTGGCACCGCACTCCAGACCTATAATGGTATCTTCAAGGTAGTCCTTTGCTGTGAGAAAAATTATAGGTGTATGGATATCAGATACTCGTATTGCCTGGCACACTTCCATGCCTGAAGCTGATGGCAGTATCCAGCTTAGCAGTATAACGTCATAGTTTCTTGTTGTTGCCCGAAGAACTCCTTCCTGACCGTCTTCGGCAGTATGGACAAAATGTCCTTCGTCCTCAAGCCCAAGACGCAGAAAATTTACATTTTTTGGCTGGTTATCAATTATGAGAATATTCATTATCAAGTAGTTAATTACTGGTTAGGGATTTGATGAGAATCCTATATAATAAGGTTAATTTTGAAAGTCAGATTAACTGGAAATGCAATTAATCTGCTTATATAAAAATCTAAGCGCAGCCTTTTAATTTGAATTCATTTTAATTACTACTATAATAAAATTGTACAGGCGGAAAACAGAAAACAAAATGTCCCTGCCGTACGTCAATAGAAAATTGCAGCATTAATATCATACTGTAACTTTGATCAATGCCTTGTGGGGCACCGAGAAAAAAAATGGAAAGTTTTTTTGGCTATGCTTCAGCGCTGCCTATCTGCGGGGGCTGCCATATGCAGCTAAGGTAATAAGATGAAAAGGATTCATATGAGTTTGAAGTACCTCCCTTAAATTGAAAAGTAAAATAAAAAAAAAGTTCATTTATCTCTGTAAGAGCAACAGCTCCTTTGCAGCTTGCACACTGGCAAAACGAACAGCAAACAGCTTTGTGGTTATGATCGCTGCTTTTTTGATGAGAAACCATGTCCTGCTGAACATGAACGGGACGATCAATGTCTCCACATGAAATCAACAGTAATGTCAGTAGACGTACTGCCAGTAAAATTACAAAAATAGATCTTTGATAGCTCATCATTGTAAATCTACAAAAAAACTGGATACATTAAAAGTAAATATTATTTAAAACAAAATCTTCAAGAAAGCCCAGTGGTTTGAAAAAGTATATCTGTTCATAATAATGCCACTGCAAAAAAAACGCCCCCTGCCATCAATAGACAAGGGACGTTATAAACATCTTGGGGATTATTTGTTTTTTTTGTGGTGCTCACCTTCTTGATGGTGCTCTTTCTCCTTGTGGTGCTCATCCTCGTCATGATGCTCAGGATGATTTTTTCCTGCTTCCCCTTCGTGGTGCTCAGGATGCGTGTGATGCTCCTTATGTTTGTCATGTTCCGGGTGGTCGTGTCCTTCTTTTTCCTTCGTGCTCATAATAAATAATTTTTAATTAATAATATCAATACCGTGTTTTGACCAATATTATTAGGGCTCAACGATATTCTTTACACTAAATTACCTCAATAAAATAAGTGATTACTTAGGATTACCTTAAGATTAAATGAATAACAAAATATTAAGATTTTACAGCTAAGCAATTTTCAATCTTTGGGTACTGTAAATGATTTCAAATTTCAGAAGGAACGCTCGCTGGAAAATAATTAATACCTTTAATTAAAAGTAAGAAATAAAGTTTTTGCATATTTCTACGAAATCATTGTAAAGCAATGATCGAAACGTAACGTAATTTCAATAATTTTTATATGAGAAAAACTAGTATTGTACTTCTTTTGCTGATAAATTTCACAGCCTTTTCACAAGGGTTCAAAGAAAGAGACAGCACTTTTACGGATACGGTCAAAAATATACGATTCAATTATAAACAGCTTATTATTCCAGGTGTACTAATAGGATATGGATTTTGGGGAATTGAAAGCGGACAAATAAAAAGTTTTAATTTCCAGATTCGTGATGAAATTACAGAAAACATAGACACAAAAATAACCGTTGACGATTTTTCAAGATATGTTCCCGCTGTTTCCGTTTATGCCCTTAATGCATTTGGTGTGAAAGGAAAAAATAATATCAGAGACCGCTCGGTAATTTTAGCCACTTCCACAATTTTCACCTTAGGAAGCGTTATGGCATTAAAATCCATAACCAATATTGAGCGTCCTGACGGAACAACTAATAATTCTTTCCCCTCAGGTCACGCTGCTATAGCTTTTGCGGGAGCTGAGTTTCTCTATCAGGAATATAAAGATCAATCTATATGGTATGGTGTGGCTGGCTATGCGATTGCTACCGGAACAGGATTATTTAGAATGTACAACAACAGGCATTGGCTTACCGATGTAGCAGCTGGAGCAGGAATAGGGATCTTAAGTACCAAAGCAGCATATTGGCTAAATCCATATCTGACCAGAAAAATATTTGGCAAAAAAGAACGCAATTCCACCTCCTTTCTGGCGCCTTCATACGATGGAAGGCAATTTAGAATCACATTTGTAAAATTATTTTAAAATAAGTAAAGAAAAAGTTCATCACATGAACTTAAATATTCTATTATTTGATCCTTATATGTAGGAATACCAAACATTTGGTCTTCTTTTTATTATTTAAAGTTGGTTATTCTGAGTCAGAAAACAGAATTGGGGGAAGGTTGATGTGTAATGATGTCGCATTGAAAAATGTTGACGTTATAAACTTAAATTCGGAACAGGTTTTAGTTACTAATGAATTTGGAAGGTTTTCTATCGAAGCACAGATTGGAAATAAGCTCATGTTATTTCCAATAACTATGAGTATAAAACAATCATTTTAACCCAGGGGATATAAAGAACAAGAATCTCACAATTGAGCTTATTAAGAAACCTGAAGAATTAGATGAAGTTATAATTCAAAAAATATTAAAGCACCTGTTATTTATGACAGCAGGTTTTGACGATCAGAACCTAAAGTAAATATTATAAATTTATTGCGTGTCAATCGTAATTAAACTCCCAGTCATCACCAAATGTGTCCTATCACATTGATCTTCTTTGCCTTTACTGAATTTTGTACTGCTTTTTTAAAGGGACAAAGCATATTTACCATTATTAGGGTTTAGTTGACTAGACCTTTTATCTAGTGCATTTTGCTCAGCGCGATTCGTTCTTTTTACCCCTACAGCCATTTGATTTTTGTTAGACATTTTTCTGCTCTTTATAAGTTAGTATGCCAAAAGTAAAACAATGAAAAAACAGCGATCCAAATTATGCACGATAAGAAATTATATGAGCTTTTGGTAAACCTTAAAAGAATTAAACCTTCCTGAAAAATCAGCGTACCAGAATCAATTTTAAGGCAGAACCAAAAACAACACGTGCCTGCCGCTTTTGGTCATATCCACCAAAAGAGCAGGCACACCGCTTAGAGCGCCCCGCAATTGACCGACCGGAGGAAGGAAACTCGATTGCGGGGCGGCGGGGCTATCACCCCACCACTATGGGCACAGCGTGTAAGCTTGCCAGATTCAGGAAAAATCCCCTTTGGGCGGTCATTCCTTCACGGAACAGCTTCCAAAGGATCGATGCGCCCATACTGGCAAGTGTGCTGTTGATAAACAAGTCCTGTTTTTCAAGCGCTTCAGCGAGGGAACAGCTCGGCTCATTGTTATCATGCTGCATTTGAAGTAATTCCCTAAATTCATCGGTTACCATTGGAAGACTGGGAACAGTCCTGTATAGTTTGGAATCAGGCTGTTGGATTTCCCTGATTGTAGAAAGTATCGCCTGTCCTGTATTTTCGGCGTTGCCGATGTCAAGCCAGTATAGGGATTTGGTACGCTCAAAATCGCTGTTTTCACTGCTCATCAGAAAATCTGCAATATCAAAACGTGCCTTTGCAGTATCGACACAGCTTACATACAGGTTCGCCCTGCCCCGATTGGGCAGGGATTTCCTGTTAGCGGTTGAGAACTGCTCGGTTACGGCTTTCCAAGCAGTACCGAAAAAGCGGTTGGTGCGGTTGATGAGTGCCACGGCTTTAGGAAGCCCTACCTCAGCATCTGCAAAAAGCTGTCTGCCCTGATTGGCTTTGGTCACCACATCATCATCAAAAAGATTCACCTGCAGTCCAGCATGTCCCAAAGCGATAAGGCTGTGGCTTATTCTTGCGAGTTCGGTGAGCATCCTGCTTCCCGTCCCTCCTGCCCCAATGAGATTGACCGTTATTGGATTGGTTGGATTTATCAGGTAATTGTGCGTGTAATGCATGGCGGTTTGCGTTTTCATGACAGTATGTTTTTAATTGTTAGACCATTTTTGAGCAGGGATTTTACGGGAAATGGTTTTGTGCTCCCGATCAGTTTCTGCCAGAGCTGTATGATGTTTCCTTTTACGGGACTTGTATTTCCAATGAGATGACTGAAATAGCTGTTAAAAAAATACTGCTCCCACCATTGCATGAAATCTTCCAAATGACAATCTGCCTTTATATCCACTTTTACCGTACCCATACAGACCCTGCCGTCATTATATAAATTAAAAAAGGGTGCCTGATAAAGCACTGTCTGTTCGTTTATTTCCTTGTCGGTGTCCATTGCATAAATGTACAGCGTGTTTTTAGTGGCTTTCCATAACAAGGGCGGTACAAATGTTTCACCGTTTGGAATCCCTAAACTCTCCACAAAAAATAAACTGGTCTTTTGGGCAGACGTGTACCAAATGGCAGAACCATCATGCCCGGGATTCAAATACAATACCTTTTTAGGGAGCAGTCCTGATGGCTTTAAAAATTTACAGTTGAGTTCGTCTGATGTGTCCAAAGCACTTGCAAGCTGTGCAGTTTCCCTTCGGCTTAATGGATGTGCATTTATGGGACAGCCGTTTTTATCCATGTCGTAGCCTTCCACATAAATGAATTTGTCAGCGGTATCTTTCTTATAGACTACAAAGGCTTTTACAGGATGGTATAATGTTCCAAATCTTTGGGTTAAATCTTTCATGGCATATTATTTAAAAGGGTGCATAAATCATTTAGCAGTGGAAATAATCTGTATTCAAAATCAAGAGCCGTATTGGACAGCTTGTTTTGGGCATCATAGATTTGCAGGATTGTGGGTTCTTCAATTTCTGAGCATTCATTGAATTCATCATTGATTACCCGCTGAATATTTTCATAAAGTATTCCATCGGTGTCTGCTATAAAAGAAATGTACTGCTCCGCCCTTATAATCCCTTCTTCACTTTCAAACACCTGATTGGAAGTATTTCTGAAAATAGTATCGCTGGGATATTTCTGTAGTAATCCCAATGCTTTTTTTGCAACGCTCAGGCAGTCATTTTCGAAAGAAGTATTTACTTTATAATTATTTACACGTTTCTCGAATACGTTCAAATGATAGGGATTGTATATTTTACGGTGCATAACATCCCCATAGTAAGAAGCCTTATTCAATTCTGAAATCATGCTGTTGCCCGATTGGGAATCTTCATCCTCTAAATCCTCTAAAAGCCATTCTTCCATACACTCGTAGTTATAAAAAAGATAGCTGTTGTTTTCCCTGTAATACGGAATCCCTGCAATATGGTAGAGATAGGCAAAAACAGAGAGCAGTAATTCTGCGGTTTGTTTTTCTCTGCTGTCCTGTAATAATTTATATAAAGGCAATACAGGAATATAGTACAGTGTATTGCAGGTGTTATAACAATGTTGGGTTGCCATTTTTACCGTCCCATCATCATCCTGCATTATTTTGAGTTCAATATCCTGTGCCGATTGACTAAGCTGTTTCTGAATGTCTGTGTATATCAAGAGGATATTATACGGATAGGATTTGTTTGCCACATTCCTTGTTTCAAAACCATACAGTCCTTTCAGGATAGCAAGAGAATTGAAAAAATCATTTTCCACCTCAAATTGGTCGGGTAATTTTTCGCCTTTTTCGAATAAGGGCAGAAATGAATGTCTTAAAAAACCATCGGCAGGAGTTCGAGTGGAGCAGAACTGTTCGGGTTCTTTTTTACTTCCTGCGCATCGGGCAGTCTGTCTGTGTTTTCTGCGAATTCCCCAAGCTGTCTGTATAGTCTGCATAACTTTTTATTTTTAGGCATTTTGATACTGCCTGTTATGGTTTGTGTTTTCATGCTTTATCCTTTTGTTCCGATTTGTGATACAAATTTGTACTGCACCGCATCTTCATTTATAACAGGTCCCTCTATGGATGCTGTGGTTAAAATCGGATAGGTCTGGGCATAAAAATTGAGTACCGCTTCGGGGCTGAATGACGGCGATGGGTCAGCGAGTTTAATCTCGTGCTCTTTATCCCTGAAGATAAAGATGCGCTCTAAGGTTGTAGCTGTTAACATGGCTCGTCGGTTTTAGGGTCATTGAAAAGGTCAACAGGAAACTTGTCGGAAAGTTCCGCTTTTCGGGCATGAATGATGTCCTTGTACTCAGGGTACAGGTCAGCGGGAGGCACTTTCATCCACGCTTCTTTAAACTTTCCTGCCGTTTCGAGTTCGTCTGCTTTTTTCATGGCTGATTGGTACTGTTTCTGCAATTCTGATTTTTCCTTATCCCTTTTCAGAACGTTGTCTTTTTCCATTTGGGAACTCACTTTTGCCTGTGCTTTTTCTTTGAGGAACTGTTCCATATTGGCAAAAAGCTGTGCAGTATCCTTTACAGGCTCTGCAACCGCCTGAAAAAATCCGCTGTCGAGTTCCTCTGCCGTGCCCTTTAGTAAAATAGGCGGTACTTTTTTTCGGGCATCATCTCCTATGGTATCATTGAAGAACAATACAGATACAATGAGTTTCTCTGTATCTTCTTTGGCTATGTTTATTTTCCAGTTCCCTGCTACCTGCAGGGAAAGGATTGATTTAAAAAAATTGGTTTCCATTGCTTTACTGTTTTGTTTGTTTTACCTCTAAATCACTAATCGCTACTAATTTTTCGTACAGGTCTTGCCAATAGGCTTGCCGTTTTTTATCAAACTTTTCAAAGAGTTTCTCGGTATGGGAAAAACTCCTGAAATAGTCCGCCTGTTTTATTGCTTCTGCTAAATTTAGCACCTCAATGTTTTCTCCGTTTTTATCTTCTATTTGTATCATGCTCTCAGGATTTAAAAGGACAGGCATAGACTGCCTGTCCCCTATTGATTAATTCAAAATCAAGGCATCCGAGCCTTTACTGGCAAAATCCACGCAAAGGTTAAAAGCGGACTGCGTGCGTATCTGCCCTGTACCCCCCATTAAGAGGGAAGTTAATTTGGCTTCATCGTTCTTGTAATTTCTCACATTCTGAAAATAGCCAGTCAAAGAATTGTACGCCCCAAAGACAGTCCCTTTGGTGGTTTCCATAAGCTGTGTGGGATTGCTCATGGCATATTCAAATGCACTATCCACCATATTGGTAAAGCAAGTGGAGAGTTCATCCTCCTTACCCTCTTGTATGGTTTTGAGCACTTCCTTATTGGGAACAAGGGCAGACTGTATCAGTTTTTTCACTTCATTGTCCGTGATTCGGATTTTTGTCCAATGGTTAAAAATGGATTCCATCTGAGAAGACAGCATATCGGATATCCCCATTACTTTGTGTGCCTGTTCCAATCGCTGTCTGGCATTGGAGGTATGGCGAATACGAACGGTATTGGTCTTGTTGTTCATAGCGGCATTCAGGGTATTATTGCATACAATGCGTATAGGCGTGAATGCTGCGGTTATGCTTCCGCTTCCGTCATGTGAGGTGGTCAGGAAAATATATTTCTCAATCAAATCATCGTTACCCACCCTTATATAATCGGGCAGTTTAGCTGTTATAAAAATGCGTTCCCCTTTTCCGAGCGCCCCTGCGGTTTCGTATAGGATACCGTCACCGCCAACGATGCTGTCAAAAAAAGAAAAGGCATCCCTGTTTTGTACGATTTGGTAGTCTTTGCCCACTACACCGATTACGGCATCATTATCGGTGCGCACCGTACTGTAGTAATTTGGTACTTCTATATTATTATGAACGATTTCATTATCCAAAATAATTTCGGCAGAACCAGCTGTAAACAGTTTTCGTTTTTCTACCTCATAATCCAAACCTGCGTGCTGAATTGCCTCGGCGCTTGTGGGGTAATCGGTAATGATCTGCCCCAAATTGTGCCATGCTTTTTGCTTAGTGCTGAAAAAACTGTATTTTCCCGTGTGCTCGTTATAATTTATATTGTGTGCCATGATATTATATTTTAAGTGATTGTGATAGAATTAAAAAGGTACGTCCTGTGCTTTTTTCGATTTCTTTTCCTTTACTGCTGAATTGGCCTGGGCGGTATCTTCTTTTTTGGGAAAAACCAAAATTTTAATGCTATTGGTATGAAAGGTCAGCGTTCCTACTGCCACGCCTTCGCTGTTATTGTATACACTCATGCCAATACGCCCGAAGAGCTGTACAAGGGTTCCTTTTTTAAGCCACTGTGCTGTTTTAGCATTCAGCCAATAGGAGCAATTGATATAGGTTACTACTTCCTTTACTTCGGTACTTCCTTTTGGCTTGTAATTGTCATTGATGGCAATACTGAAATTGACCACTTGTTTGTCGCTGTTCACTTCCTGAACTGATGCATCTGCTGTTAATCGTCCTGTGATTTCCATAATTTTAATTTTTAGGATTACTACTGTTTACTTTCTCTCTAGTCCTGCCCTAACAAAAATTGTTTTCAAAACGAAAAAACGGGAAAAAAGAAAGCAAGATGCCAGTGGTTTAAGGATGCACAGGTGCTATAAGTCCCGAAGGGTGGCAAGGGAAGCGCCGCCATTATGCGCACGGGGCATGCTTAAGCCACTATCTTAGCTGCCCTTTTAGTCCGTTTCGAGTGAAAGCTTTATATATACTAAGTAACTCTGATTAAAAACTTAAACAGCCTGTAGTATCTCTAATAAGTCAAATTGTATAAAAAAGATTAGCTATTTTAGCCTTTGAATATCTACAAAGATTGATAGGGATGAAATCAAGTAAATGGAATTGATGGATGTGATGATGTAGAATATGGTATTGACTGAAATTTATAAAAATGATTTATCGAACACGCAATTAAAATTACCAACCAATACAAATTATATAGAATGGAACTCAAATTTAGCCACATAGATATTTTAGTCAAAGACCTTCAAACGGCTTGTGATTATTATGAAAAAATCCTTGGGGCTGAGACCTCAAAGAAATTCATTTGGGAGAGAGATGGACTGCATGTAACCTATGCTGTTTTGAAAATGGGCCAGGAACGATTTATGCTTGTGCAGCCTTTTTCCGGAAATCTCAAAAATCTCCTTGACACCAAAGGTGAAGGAACTATTTACCGCCACTGTTATTCAACTCCTGATATTGAAGCAGCCTTTGATGAATTGACCGCCTCAGGTGTCCAGCCAGAGGACGAAAATGGAAATGCTTTAACAAGAGAGAGCCTTAATTCTCCGAGTGGAATCAGAATTATCTGGCTTCCCAAACGTTTTGGTGAATTTTCAATCGAAATACTTGAAGAAGCAGGGCTTAAAGAATTCATCAACGAAGCATTTCAAATTTAGGAGTAATAATTGTGATTAATTTATAATCTTTTAATAATGCAGATCTGTCAGCTTTTGTGTTAGTAGCTTTTTGTCGGGAAGCTGAATTTTGTATTCAGCAACCATTGTAGGAGAAAGGCTTCGGCTTAAAGCATATTCTACCACTGCATGATCCTGGTCTTTGCATAATAAAATACCGATACTTGGGTTTTCATTCTGCTTTTTCACATCTCGATCCAGAGCTTCCAAGTAAAAATTTAACTGACCCAAATGTTCGGGTTTAAACTTATCTGACTTTAACTCAAAGGCGACCAGACATTGTAAGCCCCTGTGATAAAATACAAGATCAATATAGAAATCACTATGCCCTACCTGAACTTTATATTCTTCTGCTATAAATAGAAAATCCTTACCTAATTCAAGTATGAAGTTTTTCATCTGACTGATCAAACCTTTCTGCAAATCACTCTCGGTGTAGGAGTCTGAAAGGTTTAAAAAATCAAATATATAGCTGTCCTTAAATGTGTTTGTGATATCGGGATGTAGTTCTCTCATCACTGATGAGACTTTTGTATTTCCAATAATGGTTCTTTCAAAAACACCACTATTTATCTGCCTTTCTAATTCCCTTGAACTAAATTTCTCCTGACTGGAGAGGCGCAAATAAAATTCCTGTTCTTCGATTGATTTAGTTCTGCTTAAAATGATAAGATTGTTTGTCCAGCTAATTTCTCTCAGCAGTGCTGAGAGTTTTGGAGAAGCTTTGTATGTTTGATAGAACTGTTTCATTCTCCAAAGATTCTTATCCGAAAATCCTTTTAAATCAGGCTCGCTTCTTTGCAAAAAATCAGCCAGTTCTTTTACTACTGATTTCCCCCACTGTGCTGTTTCGATACGATTATAAATGTATTGTCCAATATTCCAGTACAGATTAATCATTTCAGTGTTAACTACTGAAATGGCTTTTGATCTGGATTGTTTTATTAATTGGATTATATCGGTAAATTGTTCCTGTATCATTATTTCTGATTTTAATTTATTATCACTTCTTAATTACTAAATGACTTAGTTCAATATCATTTAGTAGTCTTTCCTTTTCTGCATAAATAATATCCTTGATGTCTTTTTTTATCTGTAGATAATTGCGCTGTACCATCGAATTATCAACTTTGCGAATAATAGGAATATCAACATATTGATCCTGTTCTTTTTTTAATGCTTCATGGTCATTTACTATTTCAGAATGAAAGGTTTTGAGTTCTATTTTACAATCAGGATCATCGGCTACCATACCCACGAATTCACCGGAACTAAGCCCGGAGATTTTGGATGGCGGAACTGCGGATTCCAATTGTTTGGACCGGCTTATAGACGTATCACCGCTATTAATTGAAAGGCTTTCCCTGTCCTGCATAATTTTTCCGAAACGTTCGGAAAGTTGTTTGGCAGTATCTCCAGTAACCTGCCCACTGACTACGTTTCCAACAATATTCATAATCACATCTGCCTGTTCACGTCCATAATCTTTACGCAGCTGGCTAAAATCCTGAATACCCAAACAAGTTGCTACTTTATTACTTCTGGCGGTGGCAATCAAACTGTCCATATTGTTTAGATAAATAGTTGGAAATTCATCAAATATCAGGCTGCTTTTCTGTTTGTTTTTTTGGTTCACCTGCTTTACCAATCGGTTTACATACAGCGACAATACAGCTCCATATATCTGGATTTTCTGCGGATTATTGCCCATACATACGATCTTTGGATCTTCAGGATTATTGATGTCCAATGTGAAGTCGCTACCAGATAAAACATAATACAATTGTGGAGAGGAAAGCCTTGCCATGGCAATTTTTGCAGAAGCAATCTGCCCCTCCAACTGGTCCATTACGTTATTTAGGTAGGCATTCACAAAGGGATTAATAAGTACTTCAATTTCTTTTTCAGTCCTGAGCAGTGTAAAGAGACTATCGTAATCTTCCTGCATGAGTTCAATTACATGTGGAAGTGTACAGAATTCTCCGTCTTTGTATTTTCGTAAATACCATATTATGGCGGAAAGAAAATTAATTGGTGATTCTACAAAAAAATCGCCCTGTCTTTTGATCCATTCCCTGTTGAGTCCGAGCAAAATAGTACGCGCCGATTCTGAAGCATCCGTAATATCACTCATACCAGAAGGCTCTAACGGATTACACCGATTGGTCCGGGTCAGATCATCAAAATTAATGACATAAAACTGAGGTAATTTTGGATAGAGATGTTTGTATTTAAGCCAGCTATTATAGACAATTCTGGTCAGGTCATCAAACTTGAAATCATAGACAAACATGGTGAATTGTTTACGGATGTGCTGGGTAATGACATGGCGTATGACGAAATAAGATTTCCCAGATCCTGGTGTGCCGGAAACAAGCAATCCCCGAAAGGGATTAATTATGTTTATCCAACTGTCCCTTATCTTATCCTTTAAGTGATAGCGGGCCGGAAGGTTGATGGAATATTCATTATCCAAGAATCTTTCTTCCTGGGGGAAAGTTTCATTTTCTTTATTAAAAACATCCTTGCTGTTGAGCCTGTTTTTTATAATACGCGATAATAATGTGCCACCGGAAAGCATCAGAAGAAAACCGCTGGAAGTTATGGTCATATAGGCAATTGCTGCCAGCATTAGTTCTATTTTCAGGTATAGTGAAAGATAACTTATAAAGTAAATAAGAATGCCTGTAATGATGTAAGCGAAAGCTGTTTTGTAATTCAGCTTTTCATCTTTTCGCCCTTTGGCACCAATTAAGGAAATGATTAAAAACCCCAAAGCAAAGAGTTTGGATTTATGAAAATTACTGAACAATCCGGTATGGTAAATATTACCCATGATTTTATCACTAAAGCCGCTTACCAAATGCCACTCCCGAAAGGCTACATAACAGTAATAATAAAAATGGATTGTTAAAATAATAATACTGATTAGTCTTGTCATATCCAAGATCTTTCTCAGTGCCTGTTCGTTTTCTCCTGTCTGCATAGCCATGATGTAAAGTTTTATCGATTATTGGACTGTCCTCTTCTTTTTTTCTTTTTGTTTCTCAGCTCGTATGGAAGGTAATTAGCCGTCTGTTCGGATTGTGTGAGCATCTCTGCTAATTGCCCCATTATTGTGCTGGACCCTATGTATTTGTTATTTCTAAAATCATCACCAAACAGCGTTGTAAGGATTTCCGATTTCGGTGTTTCAAATGTGATTTCGTGTAATTTTTCACTAACCAAATTTGTCGTTTTTTGCTCACCCGGATTAATGGAGGCGCAGCGTTCCTGTATTGCTTTGGCACTGTATTGTTTACCAAGTGTACTTCCATTAAAAACACATTTTGTGGTATGGTCAACGTAGGTAATTCCATAAAGCAATCCTTCTGCGTTTTTTCTAAAAACAGTATTGATTCCATCTTTTTGCAGTACTTGAACTAGTTCTGCGAGTGATATTTGAGTTTTAAAGAATGCGATATCAATGGCATTTTTTACCCTTCTTAAATCTGAGACTTCATTTGTTTTATTAGACGCAAATTTTTCTTCTAAAAATTTCAGTGTCGGCTTGTTGTAAAACAGACTGGCTTTTATGGGAACTCCGATTGGTTTTCCATTTTCATCGAGTATCCGATACATTAGTCCTTTTGCTTTAAACATTCTTGAATCTTCATTACCTGGGTCTGCTAAAACATTGTATTGTTTAAGCACAGCATTGAGTTCTGGAAAGCTGGTATATTTATATGATGAAAGCACGTGACCCAGTACATTTGTAATAGCCTTTTTCGATTCGCCTCGCCCGTATTGAATCTTTTGTGAGATGATTGGCTTAAGGGTGAAATCAGTACTATTTTTATTTCCTTGCGCCTTAACAAGTCCAAAGCGTTCTTCGATTTCTTTTCTTGCGGGTTCAGATCGGTTTTTGCCAATATTTTGCATGTCAATTCGTCTACCATCTCTCTGAACACTTATGGAGACCAGATGGATGTGCGGATGTCCGGAGTCGTGATGCTGATACACGAGATAAGGCTGCTGGCCAAATCCGATTTTTTCCATATAAGTATCCGCGATAGCCATTAATTCTTCCTTGGAATGATTTTCTGAAGGATCAAAATTGATTGAGATATGCACACTATTTCGCTTTACATTCTCATTTAATTCAAGTTGTTTTAAAAACCGGTTTAATTTTACTTCATCCTTCATTTTACCGACATCAATGGGATAATTTCCGGCTCCAATACATTCTGCAACAGCCTCTTTTACTTTGTTTTCATTGTAATAGAAAACCTTGTGGATAGAGTATCCTGTTTTTATGATCGCAACCATCTTTCCGAGATTTTCTGGATGTAATTTTTGATTTCATCAATCTTGTCAAAAAGTTTTTTTTTATCCAGTTCAGCACTTAAAATCCATACTTTAAATTCCGGAATTTGATTTAATGTATGTAGTTTTTTTACTGCCTGATTGAAGTTGTTTCCAATACCATTTAATTGCTTGAATAACTGGGTCATTTCATGGATCATATCATCTAAAGACTGATTCCTGTAAGTGGTGTTTATAGATTTCTCAAATAAGTGCCTACGAATGTAATCACTCAGTTTGCGGCAAGTACTGGCTTTCCATTTTTTCTCAATTTTCGCATACTCTTCTGGTGTAAAGCGTAACCCAACAATGCGTGTTCTGTTTGAATTTTCTCTTTTCATTTTCTCTCTTTTTCATTGTTATCAAACCTTAATTTATGCTTTTAGTATCACTGCTCACGAGTTCCGAGTATAGAGCAGCAAGAAGGCTGTTGTTTAACAACAGGACATCTTGCCGATTGCAGGAACGTGGCAATCCTGCCGATACTTTAATGTTCTTTAGACATTCTGGTATTTTCAAAGATTTTAAAAATTCAAAATATCCAACTATTACCTCTTTTTTGGACAATTTGACGTTTTAACTGTATTCTTCATAGAACTTAATACACTATAAAGACAGTCATTAAATTTTTAATATTTTTCTAAAATCTATTTCATTTTTATTTTTAGAATTCAAGGAAAGTGCACACTGCTTATAATTTGGAACTACTGTAACGGGGCAGCTATAATGTCCATTTATCCTGTAAATTTTAGATTGAAAAACGTGCTCTTTCAAAGCAATAGAACAATTTTAAAACAACAAAATCCTGACTGTTTTAAGGAAGGTTTTTGATTGCTCATTTTGATCTTTGCAGTTTAATTCAGAGACAAAATTAAGTAAGCGAAATGGATTTTACCTATGATGGACATATTATGTCCATGACACTTTAAGACTAGCTTTATACCTTTGTATAAATAAATTATTAATTTAAAAACGTGAAGATTATGACAACAAATGATGTGGCCAAGGTTTTTGATACTGTTCTTAGTATCCCAAGCATGAATGATGTAGTGAAGATTGATTTGAAAATTTCACGAAAAAATGTATTGTTATTAAACCATGTTATTGAACGTGGATTATCTGCTAAGGACAATGACAAACCATCGATTCTCATGACAAGTATTCAAGAAGAAAACCTTCAGGAATTAAAACTCTTAGGAGAGGAATGTTTACAAAAAGCAGGTCTGATTGAACTCAGTGAAAAACTAAGTGTACTTGGCGATACAATAAAGTAGCGACAGTTAAAAATCAACAAATTACTTTGATGCCATTAGAAATTATTTTTCTAATGGCATCTTTTTCATTATCAACTGCACCCTATCCTGTTTTTAACTACGATTGAATGTTATTGAAAAATCTTGGCAGGTTTTTGATAACAACTACACTTAAATTCTATAGTAATTTTGTCTGATTACAAATTCTAAACAATTAAATAACTTCCTGGAATTTATTTATAAAATCAGTAAAACAAAAGATGAAATTGAAGAGAAATATAAAGAACTTGACTCTGGAACTAATTTGCCTTCTGTATGTATCATTATTTGTCTATGCAGCAGTTAGTAAAATTTTAGAATTTGAAAATTTTCAGGCTCAGCTTGGGCAATCACCAATTTTAGGAGCCTATGCTGGGTTTTTGTCATACTTTGTTATTATTACAGAACTCGTGGTCGCCTTACTTTTAGTCTTTTCTAAAACGCGAATTTTAGCTCTTTATGCTGCATTTGAATTAATGGTACTCTTTACAGTTTATATCATTATTATATTAAATTTTAGTTACACTATCCCTTGTTCTTGCGGTGGTGTTTTAGAAAATATGGGCTGGAAAGAGCATCTTGCTTTTAATATTTTCTTTGTTTTTCTTGCTGTAATAGCTACAGTTTTGAATTCAGTACATTATAATAAAACAATGCTAAAACTTTTTGTTTTGACAATATCAGGAAGTTTAATAATGAGCTTATTATACTTTCGATCTGAGAATATAATACATAAAGAAAATCCTTTCATCAGAAGATTCACTCCCGGTTCAAGTAAAAAAATAGCTGAAACAAAACTGCACAATAATACTTTATATATTGCTGGAACTGATCAAAATTCAATTTACATAGGAGATCAAAGGGCACCTCTTCATATTTTCAAATATGATTCAACATTAAAAGTAAAAAAACATTATAAAATTGAATTGGAAAATGCAGGCTATTCTTTCCGATCTGTTCAAGTAAGAATCTCTCCGCCCTATTTTTTTGTTATGGATGGTACAGTACCTATTATTTATAGAGGTAAAATATCGGATTGGAAAGCTGAAATTTTGATGAAAGATAGTGGCTATTATTTTTCAAAAGCAGTCGTAATTGATTCTTTAAAAATCGCCTTCAGAACCCAGCTGGAAAAATCCAGGGAGAATGCCCTTGGTGTCTTTAATTTTAAAAATAGTCTTAAAAGCAATCTTCATCAAGACCTATTGCAAAAACAGATTGATGGCTTTTTTGACACCGACGGCATGATGAATTATGATTCTGAAACCAAAAGCTTTGTATACTTATACTACTATCGAAACCAGTTTATAGTAACCGATAATAATTTAAAATTAAGATATCGGGGAAATACAATCGATACTACAAAAACAGCAAACTTAAAACCGGTTTTCATCAAGGATAAAGGACAGCGCAAACTATCTTCTCCTGATAATATCGTTAACAAATTAAGCACAATTAGAGATAATTTTTTGTTTGTGAATTCATCACTTCGCGGTCGCTTTGAACCCAAAGAAATGTGGGATACTGCAACGATTGTGGATGTGTATGATACAGATTTAAATTCTTATTTATCTAGTATATATATTTATAAAGTTGAAGAATTTAAGATGAAAGACATGATTGTTCTTGGGAACAATTTATATGTTATAGTTGGTCAAAATTTGCAATGTTATAAACTCGATAAAGATTTAAAAACCAACCAACATAAAAACATATCGGGCCGATAGCAGGGGTAACGATTGAAAACCTGTACAAAAGAGTAGATCAATAACTTAAATTATTTTATTATGAACACAATTGTAAAAATGATTTTGCCTGCAGCAGTATTCGTACTGGCCAGCGCAGGTGCAATAAGCACCAAGTCAGAGAAGGAAAGTGATGCTAAAAAAGCATTAACTACAGAGTATATTCAAATTGCCGGATCCCCGAGTAATTGTGATGATGTTCAAGTAAATTGCACGCCAGTTAATAATGGAAATTTATGTATGGATGAGAATGATGAAAATCAAGTTTTCCGTAAAAATGCTGCCGGACAATGTAATATTCAACTTTATAAAGCTGAGCCTTAAATAAGGCTAAGAGATATGCGGTTTCCTTGAAGGAAACCGCATATATTATAACCACAAAAATTACTTTACTTCCGGTTCACTATCCATGCAGCAGGCGCATTATTTTTCAAAAAGTGGTCAAACCATTCTATTGTCTTTTTGCTTAAATCTTCCTGTGCCAAAGCCGCTGTTAATATGTGTCCCTGGTTAGGATACTGCAGCATAATGTGTGTTTTATTAAGCTTTCTCATGGCTATATAAAGTGCTGTCGATTGCTCAGGCTTAACGTTTCCGTCATTTTTGCCTGCCCAGGTGAGCAACGGGGTCTTTATTTTCTCAGCGTGAAGGATAGGAGAATTTCGAAGATAAGCATCTTTATTTTCATAAAAAGAGTCAACCATACGATATTGCTGGCTTTCATATCTCCATATTTCAGGATTGGAATAATCAGCACTAATTGAAAAATAAGTACGTATAATATCAGATACTGCTGAACCACTAACTGCTGCCGCAAAAAGGTTTGTTTGGGTGATAATAAAATTAGCTTCATACCCTCCAAAGGACTGTGCAAGAAGTCCCACTTTTGCCGGATCCACCAAGTTTTTTTCCACCACTTTTTTTACTGCACTGCTCACGCATTCAACTGCTGAAATTCCAGGATTTCCCTTCTCATATGCAATATCGGCAAGCAATACAAAATAGCCGCTTGCCGTCATGGTCGTAATATTAAATCCAATCCCATTATGATCGGTGGGATTCACATAATCATTAATTGCTCCAGAGGGGCTACTATAGATAAAGACAACCATCGGATACTTTACTGAGGCGTTGTAATGTGCAGGATAAAAAAGTGCACCATTCAAGGGCTTATTCTTTGAACTGTAATAATGAATCATTTCGGTTGTTCCCCAATAAAAGTGCTTTTGCTGTGTATTGGTTTTTACTACCGTTTTATCCTGATCTTGTAATGAAGACTTCAAAACAATATTTGGAGAATCCATAAAACTTTGCTCTGTAAAAACGTAAGTATCTTTATTTTTGGCTTTTAATAACTTGCTTATTTTCCTGTCTTTAAAAACTAAAGGTTTTATTTTTTTTTGATCGAAAGTGAAATATCCTGAATCAGCATTTACAGTACTTTCAGCAGAAAGGATATTTATTTTATCTAAATCATAAACACTGCTGCTAATACCTGAGTAATTGGCTGAAGGTATATTACTCAAATCTTTATTAACCATTCTAAAGCAGATTTTTTTCTCTTTTCCATCTGTTAATCTGGATTTATTTTTTCCGTCTGTTGAAATTTTCCAGACATCAAACTGATCATTAATTAAAATACTTTTTCCATCATTTGTCCATCCTGCACATCCGTATAATTCAGGATTAGGATCCTCAAATCTATTGTCAAATGCAGTCGCAAGACCAGCTGTGATATTAGTATGCGTTTTTTTTTTAATATCATAAATCCACCATCCATGATTTTTGTAATAATTTACGAACTTTCCATTGGGAGATACTTGAATGTTTGAGGGATGACTTGATATCTTTTCCACTAAAAGTTCCCTGCTGCCATTTTTTATATCCACAATATAATAGTCCACGTCTACAAAGAGAAGAAACTGCGGCTCGTACCGAAGTGGATCAGCTACTATGGCAAATCTTTGATCGCCTGTGAGAGTTACCCATTGATATTTTTTGTCACTAACTGGTTTTGAAATTTGCATTTGCGGGTACCAGACACCAAGAAAGGGTTTGTTGTAAGTTTGCGCTAATTCGCGATCTATATAAAGCGATTTATCATTAGCATTCCAAATTTCAACAATTGGTTTATCGAGAACTTTTTCCTTAGCACTTTTATAATAGAAAAAAACAGCTGTGTTATCATTTGAAATCTCTAAACTAATATTATTACCAACAGCAATCTGACTGCTTCCAAAGTAACTCACAGGCAGATCTTTTATGTTGAATATTTTCTTATTTTCCATTTGATACATAAAGAGCTCCCATGTCTTGTTTAATCCATAAAATGCAATAGTACTTTCGTCTTTTGCCCATGTTATGTTCTGAATCTTGGGAGGCAAATTAGAAAGCACTTCCACAACGGATACTTTGCTGGTAAAAGCAATCTGACCAATATTTGATGTTTGTTCATTTGAAGACACATAAATCACTTTATTCCCTAATTTATTCAATTTACACTCAGTAACATTTTCAATCCTGCGAACCAGCTTCCCATCAATATACCTAATACAAAGATTTGACTGCTTGTTGTTATTAGTTTCCAAAGAAATGATAAATTGACCATCATTCGAAAACTCATAACTTATAACATCTTCTATTAAAAATAAAGTTTCTTTAACCAAATCCATTACCTTCAAATTTTTATTGGAATCCATACAGCCAAATACTTTTTCTGCACCAAATTTAGATTTGGAACATTTTGGGAAATCGAATGTTTTATTTGTAATGGTATTTTTGACAAATAACGTATCGTGATGAGATTCGTAGCGTAGTTCATAACTAATCCAATTTCCATCATCAGAGATTTTATCACTGTAAAGCTTACTCCAAAGTTTATAATCCTCAGAGGTGATATCTCTCTTAATTAGTCCCTGCCCCATCGCGGGACAGGTTACTAATTCAAGTATGAGTACAGAGAAAATTCCGTAAACAAATCTTAAATGTCTTTTCATTTTATGAATATTAATATCCCTCATTTTGAGGAAAAAGGTTTGGATTTGCAATTAGTTCTGTTTCAGGAAGAGGCCATAATTGATCCGTAGTCTGCCATCCCGGTTTAACAAGTGATAAAACAGCATCAAGTTCTCCGGTACGTTTGAGATCGAAAAAACGATGACCATACTCCGTAAAGAGTTCAACCCTCCTTTCCTTAATCACTGCATTAATTATTTCGTTAGCTGTACTTGCAGTCGTATTTGCCAAGCCTGCAGCATTTCTAATCTTATTTAAATCTTCCTTGGCTCCAATAAGTTCTCCCTGCCTTGCACGAGCTTCTGCCCTAATTAAATATTGTTCTGCAATTCTGAAAATAATAGAGTACTCCACACTGGGGTCAGTTTTAGTATGCTGTTTGTATTTAAAAGAATGATAATAGATGTTCGCACCATCGTTTACTTCCCTGATCCAGTGCGATTTTCGAAGATCCCCAATTTCAAAAGCATCAATCAAATCCGGGCTTAAGGCAACGAAAGTAGAAGAGCCGCTAAGAAAAATAAAGGATCCTCCTTCATCTGTATTATTCCCATTTAATTTTGGCATAAACTGCCATATAGTTGAAACACTTTCTTTTAAAAATGTTTTGTCCGGATTATTTCCTATTACATATGCTGGATTATTCAACACAGCAGAAGCCGAGTTTGATGCTTCAGCCCATTGCTTGTTATAGAGATACACCCTGGCAAGTAAAGCATTAGCTGCTGATCTATTGGGTCTTACACGTTCCGCAGTTAGATACTGTTCTGGTAACAATTTAATGGCCTGATCGAGGTCTGAAATAATATTAGAATAAACAGTTGCAGAAGGAGTTCTTCCTGCTATTTTATTCTTTTCATATTCAGTATTTGTAATATATGGAATATCTCCATAAATATTAACCAGATAAAAATGCACCAGCGACCTAACAAATAAGGCTTCTCCAGTAAGACGGTTTTTATCATTCAAGGATAAAGAAACCGAATTCTGCACCCCTTCAATCACGGCATTTGCACAATATATTTGATGATAACTCTGATTCCAAAGATCTGAAGTTATACCACTTGTCGCAATTATAGTATTAGTATAGGGCAATCCCTGCTCTACACCGGAACCATGGTAAATGAGCTCATCGGAGTACATGCCAAGACTTACAGATGCTCCATTTAGGAGACCTGTTAATATTCCTGTGTCACGCAGCTTCGAATAAATATCTACCATGGCGGCATTTGCAGTTGTTGCATCTTCAAATACTTTTTCACCTGTTAACTGGGAATCAGGGAGTGTTACATCAACAAAATTGTCGCAACTTAAGAGAGTTGCCGTTATCATATATAAGACTAGATATGTTATACTTTTTTTCATGATATCAGATTTAGAAAGTTAATTGTATTCCTGCGGTATAGGTTTTAAGAGGAGGTAAATATCCTGCAAACTTAAACTCAGGATCACCGCCTTTGAAATTTGAAAATGTCAACAGGTTCTGCCCCTGTAAATAAATTCGGCACTGCATCCCTTTAGAAATATCAAGAGGGACATCATAACTGAGTGATATACTTTTCAGTCTTATATAAGATGCATCTTCTATAGCACCATCACTTGTTCTAAGGCGTGAATAAGCAGTAGTAAGGGCACTGTTTCTGCCACTGGTGAGTTTTTGATAATCTGCAGTATCACTGGCCTGCTCCCAAAAATTAGTCAACGAAGCTAACTGATTTACTGCTGTTCCGGGAGTTCCAGGTGTATATGAAAACGCTTCCTGCTTCACGAACTGCAGAAGAAAGTCGAGTTGAATCTTTTTGTATGTTACTTGATTTTGTAATCCACCAAAATATTTGGGACTTAAATCGACAAATGCTTGCCTGTCTGCTATTGCAGAAATTACCCCATCATCATTAAGATCCCTATAACTGTAAACCCCTGTTTGAGGATTTATCCCAGTAAACTCATAAATCTTAGTAATATTGATTGACTGACCAATTACATAACGGTTGGCATAAACTGAACTTTCCAGCCCGGGATAGGATATCAGTTTATTTTTATTGGCTGAAATATTAAAACTGGTATTCCATTCAATCTTTTTATTCTGAAAATTGACGGTCCTTAGGGTAAATTCAAAACCTTTGTTTTGAACTGCTGCATCAAGATTCGCTGTTAGGGAACTAAATCCTGTAGTTGCTGGCAGGGGCATACCCACAAGCTGGCTCGAAGAACTGTTTTGGTAGTAAGCAGTAGTTAAAAAGAGCCTGTCTTTAAAGAAACCCATTTCAAGTGCGACTTCAAATTTTTTATTTGTTTCCCATCCAAAATCTGAATTAAATAATCGACTAGGCTGCAAACCAACTGTTCCCTGATAAGAGTTGCCCGATGAAACATAGGTGTCTAAAAATTGATAGTCCCCTATTTGGTCATTACCTGTAGTGCCATAGCTTGCACGCAGTTTACCAAAGCTAAGCAGTGTATTATTTTTAAGGAAAGACTCGTTCGAAAATAGCCATGCAGCTCCTATTGCCCCAAAATTAGCGAACTGCTTACCGGGCCCAAAGCGGCTTGATCCATCTCGCCTGCCAGTAAAATTCAGAATATATCGATCATCATAATTGTAATTAAGACGCGCAAAAAAGGCCTGATATTTATAAACGCTTTCATCGCTAAAGTCGATAACTTTGAGTGTCGCTGAAGCAATATCATTGATCAGGCTGTTACTTGAAAAGCCATATCCTGATTGAAACAGGCGATTACTGGTCTGGCTTTGAAAAGTCCCGCCAAAAAGCGCTTCCATCCTACCCTTTGCCAAATCAAAGTTCCAATTAATCTGAGGCTCAGCTATCCATGAACTTCTTAGCGTGAGATTAGTGCTGATTCCTGAAACCTCACTACCAAGTCCTAAAGACGGATTGTACATCGTAGAAGGCATAACCATTTTTTCATTATTTCTTAAATCGGTATATCCAAAACTTGATTTAATCTGAACGTTTCTGAGAATATTATATGATAATACAGCATTTGCTGTCAGGTCATTAATTTTTGAATTAAACTTTGATTCGTAAGCAGCCAAAGGATTCTCCCAAGAGTTGTTCGCCCAGTTTAAGTCCCCATCACTATCGTACAATGCTGGTGCATTTGGTGCTAAAAGTCTCGATATTCGTGTCAAGTCTGTTCCGGGCTGAAAGTTTTTCTGGGATGTATAACCGGCTGAAAAACTTAACCTGAACTTTTCATCATCAGATACATGATTAAAACTGAAATGAATATTTCCTTTGTTATATTTAAAATCCCCAGGAAATACTGTTGTTTCTGTTCTTGTACTTCCACTTAAAAGATACTGTGTCTTAGCGGAACCTCCTGTAACGGTGGCTTGTAAATTGGTAATTTCAGCAGTCCCGCCAATAAATTCCTTTTGCCAGTCTGTATATCGGTTCTGATCCCAAGTACCATTAACATCATAAGCATTTTTAGGATAGACAGTAATTCCGTCATTAGCAAATGCCTGCCGGCGCATGTCAAGGTATTGCTCTGTTTTCATCAGATCAAGCATTTTTGTAACGGTTCCGATACTTGTAGAAGCGTTTACAGTAAATTTTGTTTTTCCTGAAATACCTTTTTTAGTACTAATTAAAACAACACCATTGGCTCCTCTTGAACCGTAGATTGCCGTTGCATCAGCATCTTTAAGAATTTCAATACTTTCTATATCTGAGGGATTTATAGAATTTAACGGACTTGTCATTGTGGGTGAACTTCCTGAGGTTAACGTTGAGCCAATTGTCTCGGAAGAATAAGGCACTCCATCAATTATATACAATGGCTGGTTGGCATCAGCACGCAGGCTGTTCTGCCCCCTTATTTTAATTTGGAAGGCTCCACCGGGCGACCCACTGTCCTGAATGATCTCCACACCTGCCATCCTACCCTGCATCGCTGCCAGAATATTCCCTATCGGCTGCTTGTCTATGTCTTTTGAAGTTATTTTTGCAATACTTCCTGTGCGTTCTTTTTCTTTTACAGAATAATATCCTGCATTAACCCTGACTTCCTGCAGGGTTGTTGTATCATAAAACAATTGTACATCGACAATTTTACGCCCTTGAACCGGCACTATGATAGTTTTAAATCCTATAAAAGAAACAATCAGAGAATCTAATGGAGAAGTTGAAAGGGTGTACTGACCGCTGTAATCAGAAATAGCTACAGCATTAGATTTTCCTTTTACAGCAATAGTCACACCCGGCAAAGGATTACTTCCATCAGTTATAGTTCCCTGAATTTGATGTTGTTGTAAAAAAGTAGTATTGTACCGATAAGAAGATTTGGCAAAAAGAGATGAGAAAGATAAACAAAGCCATATAAAAAACAGGCAATAAAAAGCTTTCCCATCCTTGTAAAATGAAAAAATATTCATAATATTGGATTGGTTAGTTAAACGAAGATTTGATTAGCTATGGTCCTCTGCACTAGTTTAGTCGCTGCAGCAGAGGGCCATTTTTATGCATTAAGTAGACGTCTCAATGGTCATAAAGAGGATAAATTATTTATTTCACAGACATACGTGTTTAAAAGGTTCGACTTAATGATCCAAAACTTAAAATAAAAATAGAATATACGCTAAGAATAAGCAGAGAGTTCTGAGCATAAAAAAGCGTGGTACTCATCTTAAACGTCTCTGGTACTTGGCATGACCACCACGAATAAGTGAGCCCACGCCAGTAGACGTGAGCATCTTACTTATCATCTCGTGGTTTAAACTGCCAAGTTTTGAGCCGAGATTCTAAGCGAATGCTTCAATATTTTTTATGAAGAATCGCAAAAATACAATCCTAATGGATTGAAAGCAAATATAAGAAAATTATTCTAACGTTTGCTATCGCAAACGATTTTTTTCGACAAATGAATTTATTTTGTTAATATATAAAGACAAATTGGCTACAAATAAATCTATCTCTTTAGGACCTGAAGGTATGCTTTCAAAAAAGCATATCTGTAACTTTATTGCGAAAAAATGGATTGTAGACAAAAAAGATGAGTACGGTAAAGATATTAGTTTTACGTCATACGGAAACCAATGTGATCTTGTAACAAGTACTATTTCAAAAATTGCCAGTGATGAGGGTTATAATATCCCTATAAATACACTAATAAAAATTTTGCGGAAAGAAGAGATGACATTATCACAATTCTTTATAGAGTGTGAAAGGGAATATCTATAATTATAAAAAAATAGTAGAAAAGATGCCAACTGGCATCTTTTTTTATGCTTAATAAAAAATTAAAAACAGGTATTTATACGGTAGCCTATTTATTGTTAAAAGAACTATTTTGCACCTCATTAATTACATAGATTATGGAAAACCGTAAAAGAAACTGGATGTGGTTATGTATGTTTGGTATTAAAACCTATTAATGCCATAAAGACTTAGAAAATATAAGTTAATAGGCAATTTTATGGTAAAAACAAACAAGTTGACGGCAAGCTTTAATCACAATCATCAAAAATCTAAACATAAAAAAGAATGAGTGCAGGCGCGAAATTTTTAAGAGCAGATTTACATATACATTCTTTCGGAGAATTTGGCTCATTTGATGTAGTTGATACCACAATGACACCTACAGCAATTGTAGATACCGCAATTGAAAAAAAATTAAGTATCATTAGTATAACAGATCACAATGAAATCCACAATTCATATACAGCAATTGAATATGCTAAAGAAAAAAACATACTGGTTTTACCTGGTGTAGAAATTAGTACAACTCAAGGTCATTTATTAGTGTATTTTGAAACTTACAAAAACCTAAGAGATTTTTTTGGCAATTTAACAGTAAGTGAGGACAAAAAAATTTGCCACCAAGGTATACTAGAGTGCTTGGAGCTTGCTAAAATATACAATGGCTTTGGTATATTAGCTCATATAGAGTTATCCTCTGGGTTTGAACAAACTATTGGTAGATTTGGACCTCCAATAGAAGAAATATTAAAACACGAGTATTTACTGGGTTTAGAAATTAACTCTAAATCTAGTATAAATTTATATACAGATTTAGACGAGAGTCTTGATAGAAAAAGACTTTTAAAGTTGCGTAAAGAACATTTAGGATATGACGACAGTTATACTTTACCCAAATTAATGTCATCTGATTCACATTCTTTAAACAGATTAGGAACAAATGCAGAGGGGGAAAATAAACTAACTCGATTTAAAGTAGATGAATTAAATTTTCACTCTATAAAAATAGCATTACTTACTCACGAATCAAGAGTAAGATTAGAAAATGAAGTTCCAGAAATGCGGCCAATTATTCAAAGCATAACAATTGAAGGAGGACTTCTTGATGATATTGAAATTAAATTAAGTAGTAACCTTACCTGTATAATAGGAAGTCGTGGTGCCGGAAAATCAACGCTATTAGAGGCAATTCGTGAAACATCTGGTAATAATTCAAAATCTACTGTTGTTGATTCTGACGTTTGGCCCCAGAAAATAAAATTAAAATATGTTGATGAAGCCAATCAAATTATTGATTTCACGCGCGAAAAAAATAGTAATTTACAAAATGTAACTGACCCAATAAATGGCATATCAAAAGTTGATATTGAAACTTACGGACAGGGAGAAACTGCTGACACAATTCAAAATAGTGATGATAATCCAAAAGTACTAATAGATTTTCTTGACAGCTTTTTAAGATTGAATGCAAAGTTAGTTGAGGACAAAGAATTAGTTTCATTACTTCTTGAAAACCAAAGTGAAGCTAAGAAATTAAGAATCGGGCTGTTAAGTTTTGAAGAAACCGAAAAAGCGTTAAAAAACGAACAAAAAAAATTAGAAAATCTTGAAAAAGAAAAAGCTGGTGAACTTGTAAAATATCAAAATGCATTAATTAAAGAACGTGGAATTAGAAGTGAGTTAATAATCGACTTAAACAAATTGATTAAAAATTACAAGGAGATTTTAAGTGATGACGATACTTTCAAGAATTTTGAATCTTTGGTCGATACAGATATAATAGTTGGTAAAGATTTTTTTAAGAAAGTTAAGGAAATAGTAGCAGATTTTTCAGCAGTTGTCAAAACAAAATCAAATGAATTAAATGCTGAACTAACTGCAAAAATAGCTGAACTTAACGAACAACTTAACAATTGGACTGCAAAAGAAAAGTCAATACAAGATAAAATTGATACTAAAAAAATAGAATTTGAAAAACAAGGTATCCCTTTTGACTTAGGTAAAATAAATCAAATTTCTAAAGATATCGTCGATTATCAAAAAATCATAACGAAATTAAATTTAGATAAAAAAAAGCTCATAGATTTATCTACCGAAAGAGATGGACTATTAGCTAAAAGAAGTGCTATAAAAAATGACATTTATGTAGAGAGAAATACATTCGCAAAAAAAGCTAATGCAGATTTAAGAAATACTATTGATGGTTTTTTTATATCAATAAAATATAAAAAAGGTAAATTCTCACCTGATTTTGATGCGCTTTTAAGATCTAAAATGGACTGGAGAACCCTTAAAAAATCTAAGCTAATCTCAGAACAATTATCTCCCTTTGAATTTGTTGAAGCTTGTAAGAGTGGTAATAAAAATATTTTAATAAAAATATTAGATGAAGAAGGAAGTCCAATTTTATCTGATTTCGATGCAGCAACTATTATAGAAAAAACAATAAAAGATTACAACTATGAAGATTATGAAGCATTAGCTTTTGAAGACTTTCCTTCAATAATAGTTACAAAATCAGTAGCCGACGACAATGGAGATGTAAAATATTATAGCAAACCCATTTCTCAACTATCACTAGGACAACAGCATTCAGTACTTTTGGGAATTTTAATGCTTTCAGACAGCAACAAACCATTAATTATTGATCAACCCGAGGATAATTTAGATAGTGAATTTATCTATAAAACAATAGTAAAAAATCTAAGAAAAATTAAAGAACAACGACAAGTTATAATTGTTACGCACAATGCAAATATTGCAGTTTTAGGAGATGCTGAATTAATTATTCCTCTAAAAAGTACAAGTATTAAAACTCACGTATTAAATTCTGGCTCAATCGATAGAAAAGAAACTAGAGAAATTTGTTGTGAAATATTAGAAGGTGGAAAAAGAGCATTTATTCAAAGACAAAATATTTACGGAATATAAAAGTGTAATAGCAGGGCGTTATGCCTCATTCTAAAAAAAAAATACAACAAAATAAAATGGCAGACAGAGCAGCAATAGATACAATCCGAGGATATTTTTATCAATTTGATTACTCGATAATTTCCGTACTTAATTTATTAAAAGATACTGATTCAATTTTAGTTGAAGGTGTAGAAGATGTTGATATTACGACAGCAACGGAAACAACTGCAATACAATGCAAATACTACGAGAATACAGAGTATAATCATTCAGTTATTAAAAAGCCAATAATGTTAATGCTTAATCATTTTAAAGATGTAAAATTAGGCAAGAAAACTGAGATAAAATACAACCTAAGAGGCTTCTATAAATCAGGTCAATCGAAATTATCACTACCATTAAGTATTCAAAATCTTAAAGATGATTTCTTAACTTACAGTCAAACTGAAAAAATTAATGGTGTAAGTACTAAAGTCAAACATTTGCATCATGATGATCTTAAACTGAATGATGTAGAATTGAATGATTTTTTGCAACTTGGAAAAACCGGTCAATTTGACCACCTAATTCCGGAGTAAATTGACCACCCGTTCCGGAGCAAACTGACCACCTAATTCCGGAACAAATTGACCACCAAGTTTTGTGGTTAATTAACGATTAAAAACTATTGATTTTTTCATGTTGTTAGAACCATACATTCGTTAAAAATATACGGATTATGGCAAACAAAATAACAGACATGAGTAAAATTAGAAAAGTAATTAAATTCTATTGTAATGGAAAGAGTAAGTTATTTATAAGTAGCTACTTATCCCTTTCAAGAAATACGGTAAAGAAATATATTTCTTTATTTGAAGTTCTCGGATTAAGCTTTGAATTAATCGACCAAAAAACCGATGCAGAGCTGGAACTTTTATTCTCCCAGACTAGTGTAGAGGCCATTGGCCCGAGATTACAGACACTTTATGATTTTTTTCCTAAAATGGAACGTGAACTAAAAAAAGTTGGCGTTACCGTACAGCATATGTGGGAACAATATATTGCTGTAAATCCTGATGGTTATCGAACTTCACAATTTCATTATCACTACAATATATGGGGCAAACGAGTTAATCCGGTCATGCATATGAACCATAAGGCTGGTGATAAAATGTATGTTGATTATGCCGGAAAGACACTCTCAATTATTGATATAGATACCGGAGAAGTCAAGGAAGTACAATTTTTTGTAGCAATATTAGGCGCTAGCCAATACACGTATGCTGAAGCTTCCATGAGCCAGCAAAAGGAAAACTTTGTTGACTCAGTAGAGAATGCCATGCGCTTTTTTGAAGGTACTCCTGCTGCCATTGTTCCGGATAATTTAAAATCTGCAGTAATAAAAAGCAGTCGTTTTGAACCGACAATCAATGAAACCCTGGCTGATTTAGCAGAACACTACGAAACTACCATTTTACCTGCCAGAGCTTACAGGCCCAGAGACAAATCATTAGTTGAAGGAGCTGTTAAGATATTATATCGAAGGATTTATGTAACCATAAAAGAAACCAAGTTCTTTTCTCTGGAAGAATTAAACCAGCAGATCTGGGATTTACTTGACTCTCATAATAACAGAAAACTAACAGGACGGCCTTATTCCCGCTTTGAATTATTTTTAGAAGACGAAAAAGAAAAACTACGTCCACTGCCACAAGATCGTTTTGAAATTAAATATCAATCTTTTGCAACAGTAATGCAAAACGGTCATGTTCAATTAAGCCAGGACAAAAACTATTACAGCGTTCCGTATCAATATGTAAAAAAGAAAGCAAAGCTGTTATATACCAAATCAACGGTAGAGATTTATTATAAATACAATCGAATAGCTGTACATCCAAGAAACTACAAACCTTATGTCTATACAACAACCCCTGAGCATTTAGCAAGTACACATCAATTTGTAGCTCAATGGAGTGCTGCCCGCTTCATTGAATGGGCTAATAATATTGATGAGTCAGTGGGAGAATATATAATGCAGATAATCGAAAGCAGAAATCATCCGGAACAGGCTTATAAAAGTTGTTTAGGAATACTGAATTTTGAAAAAAAGGTAGGCAGACAGCGATTAATAAATGCCTGCAGGCGGGCACTTGATTTTAAAATTTACAATTTTAAGACCATACAAAATATTTTAGAAAACAACTTGGATCATATTGATTTTGATCAAGAACCTGAGCAGGAACTTCCCGATCACAGTAACATAAGAGGAAAACACTATTATAACTAAATTAAATCTTGAAAAAATGAATGAATCCACAGTAACCAAAATGAAACAAATGAAGCTTTATGGCATGTTTAATGCTTTTAAAACAGCCATTGAAAGCGGAAAAACAGATCATTATACCCTTGACCAGTTTGTATCGATGATTATTGATGCAGAATGGGATGAAAGGTACAATCGTCGTATTGAACGAAGTATCACTAATGCCAAATTCCATTACAAATCAAATATTGAAAGTATCAATTTTGATGTATCACGTAATCTGGACAGAAACATGGTACTGCGTCTGGCAGAATGCGAATTTATAGAGAAAAATGAAAACATTTTAATCACTGGAAGTACCGGGGTCGGTAAAAGTTATTTAGGTACCGCATTAGGTTATCAAGCCTGTATACAGGGTTTTAAGGTAAGTTATTTTAATACCTCAAAATTGTTTGCTAGACTAAAAATGGCTAAAGCAGATGGCACTTATCTGCGGGAACTTACCAAAATACAAAGACAGGATGTTATAATACTTGATGATTTTGGACTCCAGGCACTTGACAGCCATAACCGAATTACTCTTTTAGAGATCATAGAGGACAGGCATAATAACGGCTCTATAATCGTGACATCACAAATCCCAGTTCAGGGCTGGTATGATATAATTGGAGAAAAAACGATAGCCGATGCAATATTAGACAGACTTATACACCAATCTCACAGGCTTGAATTACATGGAGAATCGATGAGAAAGAAAAGAGGAATAAACAAAGAGTGATATTTTATTATATTTGAATACTAATTAACAGATGAAAAAATATAGTTTTTAATCAAAACGGAGGTGGTCATTTTGCTCCGGAATTAGGTGGTCATTTTGAACTGGAATCAGGTGCTCACTTTAAAACGGAATGGGGTGATCAATATAACCGGAATTTGCAGTTTAGTGGAATCTTACTCCCTGAAGGCAAAGGAACGTAGAGGTTTTCAATATTGTGTATATCTGTACGCAAATTACTATTTAGACGCACCACCATATCGAAGCGCATTTCTTTTTCAAAAACAACACCAGCAACATTTCCTGCAAAGGCAGTATTTAAAACCATATTGACATCAGAAATGGATAAGCCATATTGTGCAATTTTGTTGCGATCGTACTCGACAACTATTTGTGGTAAACCAGTTACCTTTTCAATGGTCGGTTCGGTCACACCTTCTACAGGTGCTATTAATGTACCGACAATTTTTGCTTGTTTTGCTAACTCGTCAAGATCGTCTCCAAATATTTTTATAGCGACATCTTGTCGTATTCCTGTCATTAATTCATTAAATCGCATTTGCATTGGCTGGGTTACTTCAACTTTGACACCAGGCAATACAGACAAAACTTCTTCAATTTTCTCTTGTATTTCCTCACGTGAATCAGCACTAGTCCATTCTTTCTTGTCCTTCATTTGCAGCATCATATCGCCTTTTTCAATAGGCATTGGATCTGTAGGGATTTCGGCACTACCAATACGCGTTACAATTTGTCTAATTTCAGGAAATTTCTTTTTCAGCATTCCTTCTGCTACAGTGAAAGTTTCAACTGTTTGCGATAGTGAGGCTCCCTGCATCATTGATATTTCCACTGTTAAATCACCTTCCTCAAGGGTTGGGATAAATTCTCCTCCAATAGTATTGAAAATCCATATACTAACTAAAAATAAAAGTGCAAATATAGCTATTAAAGATTTTTTAAACCTCAATGCAAGTTCAAGCACAGGGGAATAAACACGCTGTAAGAAATCCATAATCTTATCTGAAATGTTTCTTTTATGCTCTGTTTTTTTACTAAGGCATAACGCTGACATCATTGGAACATAAGTCAGCGAAAGAATAAATGCTCCCAGAATTGCAAATGCTACTGTTTGCGCCATTGGAATAAACATTTTTCCTTCAATACCTGCAAGGGCTAAAATCGGTAGGTAAACAATCATGATAATGATTTCTCCAAACGCTGCGCTGTTTCTTATTTTGGAAGCAGCACCATAAACCTCAGAGTCCATCTGTTCTTGGGTTAGTTTTTCTAAACCTTGATGGTGCTTACGACTTAATGTTATTCGATGCACTATTGCTTCAACTATAATTACTGCACCGTCAACAATTAACCCAAAATCAATAGCACCTAAGCTCATAAGATTTCCTGAAACACCGAAAAGCCTCATCATGCATAATGCAAAAAGCATTGCAAGAGGTATTACGGAAGCGACAACTAATCCAGCTCGAAGATTTCCTAGAAGTAAAACTAAAATCAAAATAACAATCAAACCTCCTTCAATCAGGTTTTTCTCAACCGTGCCAATAGCTCTGCCCACTAATTCAGAGCGGTCTATAAAAGGCTCAATGATCACTCCTTCAGGAAGTGTTTTTTGAATCTGTGCCATGCGTTCCTTTACATTTTTGCTAACTTGGTTAAAATTTTCGCCTTTGAGCATTAGCGTGACACCAGCTACTACTTCGCCCTTACCATTTCGGGTAACTGCCCCGTAACGGGTAGCCTTTCCAAACTGCACTAATGCCACATCACGAATAAGGACAGGAGTACCATTAATATTTTTAATGACTATTTTTTCAATATCATCCAAAGTTTTAACTTGGCCTAAACCCCGAATAAAATAAGCATTGCTTTGTTGTTCTATATATGACCCGCCAGTATTTGCATTATTTTTTTCAAGGGCTTCATATATTTCAGAAATTGTAATATTCATAGCATTAAGCCTATCATTATCTAATGCAATTTCATACTGTTTTATATAGCCTCCCCAACCGCTTACTTCTGCCAGGCCCTCAACACCCGCCATTTGTCGTTTTACAATCCAATCCTGAATGGTACGCAAATCTGTGGCGGAATACTTTTTTTCATACCCTGGTTTCGTATGAATAACATAGTGATATATTTCTCCAAGACCTGTTGTAATAGGGGCAAGCATTGGTTCTCCCATATCTTTGGTTATTTGCCCTTCTACTTCCTTAAGTTGCGCCCCTACTTGTTGACGAGCCCAATATACATCAGTTTCATCTTTGAAAACCAAAGTTACAACCGACAAACCCGATCTTGATATTGATCTTTTTTCAGTAACATTGGGAATGTTACCTGTCGCTAACTCAATAGGAGCAGTAATATATTGCTCTACTTCCTGAGCACCCATAGAGGGAGCTAATGTAATAACCTGTACCTGGTTGTTGCTAATATCAGGAATCACATCAATGGGCAATTTTACAGCACTGTAAATACCTGCAATTACAAGTGCTAGTGTCATCATTGCTATGATGATTTTGTTTTTTATGCTGAACGCAATTATCTTGTCTAACATTTTTTATTGTATAATGAATGATATTCTCAGGACATAATCCTAAAATTTCGTGGAAGTCCACAACTTGTTAACCCGAAATTACTCGGGCATCATTATATTATTTGTGGCGGTTGCCATATACTTCCGAAGAAATTGGAAGACGATATTGACTTATAAGTAGGTAAAGATATTTTGATAACACGAGTAACTATTAGTAAATAAAGTGCCGTTACAGCAAAATAAATAAATACATGCGTGCTACAGTAATTACAAGCACAAAAAGGAGAACATAACTCGATTTGTTTATCACGTGTATCATTTCTTGAAGAAAATTCGGTTGACATATGAGAGTCAGACCCATCATCAATATCGTTACATGGCATACAGGAAAGTGCCAGAATGATAACTGATAATATGAGGTTTATAAATTTCAAGACTGTAAAAATAAGATTTTATTTTTATAATCAATACTTATTTATAATGATTATTAATTATTAGTATGTTTTATTATTGTACTACCAATATTTTACAGCAACTCCCAAAAGGTATACCTACACAGATGCATCAATAGATGACAACAGGATTAAATCTGAAAATCCTTTAACAGCCAAACATCGATCGAACAATGTTTTGATGTATGAAATAGAGGATAAATGGAAAGCCGGTTTGGAGGCTTACTATTACAGTCATCAAAAATTAAATGATGGGACTACAGGAAGAGAATACTGGGTTTTTGGTTTTATGGTTGAAAATTAATTTTTCTGTTTTTGCTAATTTTGAAAACTTTACTGACACCAGACAAACGAAATTTGGAAGTATTTATACTGGCCCCATTTCAAATCCTGTCTTTAAGGATATTTATGCCCCTCTTGATGGATTTGTAATAAATGCTGGTTTAAAAATTAAACAATCGGCAAATACGAAACGGATGGAAAACTTAAAGTGTACCGTCCTTTTAGTAATAGAAAAAGATATAAACTAAGTGATTTAGTTAAAATTCAATCCAAAAGATAGCGCAAGCTATCTTTTCCTTTAAAAACTTACTATTTGAAATTTGCGGCAAAATCGTGGCACAAGCAATTTTAAATTATTAAGAATCCAGCAAAAGGGCAGCTGACTTTAGGTTAGTAACTTTAAATAACAGTTGTTTTTACAGCAAAAATATTTTGATCTCATTGCTGTGAATTATTAAAAACTTCCAGCGATTCTGGTTGTTTCTCACTTGGGGCAGCCCGTGTCATTATTAATATTCTCTATGATATTTTAGTCTTTAGTCGCCACAATACAAAGGTAAATCTGTGTTTCAATTCCACAATAGCAATTAGTAAAGTGTTTGGCAGGGAAGAATTATAAGCCCAGGCCGATGGTGAAAGAATTATCAATGTGAGTGGTTTTACAGTTTACAATGCCGTTGAATCTGTAAGTGTTTTAACATTTTATTTTAAAAAATTCAAAAAATATATGTAAATTTGTTTTCATAATTCTTTTATATGAACCGATTTCACATCATATTGATTGTCATGCTTGGCTTTTTCTTAATGCCAACAGACACTTTTGCTTGTGGAAAAAATGTGGCAGATCATTCCTGCACAAAAAAAACGTCTACGTCTGATGAAGATGATTGTTGTTCTAAAAAGAATCATTCAGGTAATAAAAATCATGATGGTTGTGGCGGAAAATGCGGACATTCAATGTGTGGTTGTGCTTCAGTGTGCAATGGAGGAATCTCTTTCTTAAACCAGCTTGAATTCAAAAAAATTACTTTCAGTATTTTTTCTCAAAAACAACGATTCTACAATTCAGAAACCTCAATTTTAACAGGATTCTATTCTATTTGGCTTATACCTAAAATAAGCTAAATACCTTTTTTGATAGCCATAGGTGTGTCAAAAAAGGAAGGCATTTGCTTTTCATTATTTAAATTTTTCGCTTATATAGAATAATAGTCTATACACCTCGTATATACAATTATTTCTCATAAGGCTACATTCAATTCTAATACATTTTAAAATGAAATCAATTCAAAAAGGATTGATGGCAATTACAATATTGCTATCAGTCATAGTGTATGGCGCACCTATAAAAAATGCCAAAACCGTAAACACAAAAATTTATGGTAATTGTCTAATGTGCAAAACTGCTATTGAAAAATCTGGAAACATCAAAAATATCGCTTCGGTAAACTGGGATGAGAACACCAAAATTGCGGCCATTACCTACGACCAGAAGAAAACAAATCAGGATGAGATCCTAAAGCGAATTGCGTTAGCGGGATATGACAGTGAGCAGTTCCTAGCTCCTGCCGATGCATATGCAAAACTTCCTCAATGCTGCCAATACGAAAGAACAAATAAGACAGCTGCTGCAATAAAAGAATCAAAAATGGATATGGCGAAGATGGATCATTCCCAGCATACAGCCGCAGTTTTCCCAGATACTCAGCAAGACAGTCCATTTAAAACAATTTTCAATAACTACTTTGAGCTAAAAGATGCTTTGGTGAAAACAGATGCCAAGACTACTGCAATCAAATCTAAAGAGCTTCTTACTGCAATCAATGCCGTTAAAATGGACAACCTAAAGCCAAAAGAACATACGGCATGGATGAATGTAATGAAAAGTTTAGCTACAGATGCAAAAAACATTTCTGAAACCCAAGATATTAAGGAACAAAGAGAATCTTTTAAAAGCTTATCTAAAAACACTTACGATCTTATAAAATCTACCAATCAGCCACAACCGGTTTATTATAATCATTGCCCAATGGTTGATGCGAATTGGCTCAGTAAAGAAAGTGGTATCAAAAATCCGTATTACGGTTCCCAGATGCTAAGCTGTGGATCAACTATAGAAACAATCAAATAATCCCAAATCAAAAAATGAAAAATATAATTACAGGTACTTCAATCCTTGGAGCATTAATATTAGGAATACTATGGCTGTCTTCTTGCAGTAAATCAGATGATATGAATATGTCCGATCCTAAATTGAACATAAACTATCCTGCCGCTTATGTGGTCAACGGTCAGGACGGCACAATTTCAGTAATCAAATTGGCAACCAATGAAGTTACAGAGACCGTCAGCCTTATGGGGACTGGAACTGATATGATCATGTGGCCTCACCACATTTCTTTACATTCTAATCACCTGGCCATTGGAGTGCCCGGAATGGACTTCTCTGCCGGTCATACTGCCGGCATGGAAGGAATGACGGGTAAACTCCTAGTAATTGATGCCTCCAATGGAACAACAGTAAAAAACATTAACCTGCCAATGATGAACCACAACACGATCTATAGTCCAAATGGTTTAGAAATTTGGGTGCCTCAAATGGACATGAATGGAAAAGTTCTGGTTTATGATGCCTTAACATACACATTGACAAACACCATTGCAGTGGGCATGATGCCTGCCGAGCTTACCTTTTCTTCTGACGGCACTAAGGCTTATGTCGCTAATGGAGATGATAATACTGTGTCAGTTATAAATACGACAACCAAACAAGTTACAAGCACTGTTGCTGTAGGGAACAACCCTGTGGGTGCTTGGACAGGAAGTGACGGCAGAATGTATGTTGATAATGAAGACGGGCAATCTATCTCGGTAATCAATGTGGCAACGGATGCTGTAGATCAAACCATTGATTTAGGATTTATGCCTGGAATAGCGTCTCACAATGGCAATAAGAAAGAACTTTGGGTAAGCGATCCTGCTAATGCAAAAGTACATTATTGGACTTGGGACCAGACTATGATGATGTGGATGCATGGAGGTGTATTTACTACTGGCGCTGGTGCCCATGCAATAACATTTACAGCAGATGGCAATACAGCATATGTGACCAATCAGACAGCCAATACAGTCTCTGTAGTCAATGTGTCAAATCACACTGTCTCTAAAACTATTAATGTAGGCCGAAAACCCAACGGGTTGGTGCTAAAAATGTAAATCCTATCCTAAAGAGGTATTCAAAATGCCAACTGGTGATTGAATTTGCACAATCAAAAAAAAATAATTCGTATAACACTCAAATAAAAGAATGTTGGACAAAACAACATTTATAAGAGATCAAAAACTAAAAAAAATGAAAAAAATAATTTTCTCGACCCTTATAATGGCAATTGTATTTACAGCCTGTAATTCAAAAAACAAAGAAACTGCAGCTCCTGAAGCTTCTGAGACAGCTCAGAGTGATTCACAATTGTATGCCTGTTCCATGCATCCTGAGGTTACAGGAAAAAAAGGAGACAAATGTTCCAAATGCGGAATGGAATTAACCGAACCAGTAAAGCAAACTACTGAAAAAAACGCAGAAGTAAAAACAACCCAAGCAGCTCAAGCAACATTTTCTATAAACGAAATTGTGAGCAATTATCTGACTCTAAAAAATGCATTAACAAAAGATGATACAAAAGGAGCTGCAAATGCCGGACAAGCATTGTATGCAATCTTTAATAATGTAAATCCCAATTCAATAGATGCGAAATTAAAGACAGAATATCTAGATATTGCTGATGATGCTAAAGAACACGCAGAACATATTGGAGCTAACGATGGAAATATCGAACACCAAAGAGAGCATTTCGCCATGTTAAGTAAAGACATGAATGATTTGATAAAATCTTTTAAATCAGAGCAAAAATTGTATCAAGATTTTTGCCCTATGTATGATGGTGGGAAAGGAGCTATTTGGATAAGCGAAACCAAGGAAATCAAGAATCCATATCAAGGAAAAAAAATGTTAAGCTGTGGTTCTATGAAAAAAGAACTGTAAAGCAGTTAACTACTTATAAATATATCGGGTTATTTACATAATGACCACTCAATGTTTCGGTGACTACTGATTTTCCGAATTTATTGAAATGGAAAAAATGCATCTAATTTTTTAGACTGCCCTTTGATCCATTCTTTAACCAAATATTCGCTTATGATATGTATTTTCATGTAGGTAAGTTGATAGGACATATTTTCAGACACATCAATAGTAACCTGTTTTTTAACAATTAAAATTCAATAAAAATGAAAAATGTAATTCTTTCAGCCATAGTTATGGTATTTGTAATGGTTTCAGGTAATGCACAAAGCAAAAAAACAGAAACTAAATTTTCAACTGAACAAATTGTAGCAAATTATTTAGCATTAAAAAATGCACTTGCAAAAGATGACACCAACGGAGCTGCTAAAGCTGGAAAAGCACTATATGCGACTTTCAAAAGCGTAAATGTAAAATCGATAGATCCAAAATCCAAAGCAGCATATCTTGATATAGCCGACGATGCCAAAGAGCATGCAGAACATATTGGGGCTAATGGTGGTAATATTGAGCATCAAAGAGAGCATTTTGCCCTACTGAGTAAAGACGTAAATGATTTGATCAAAACTTTTGGAGCTCCAAAAACACTATATCAGGATTCTTGTCCTATGTATGATGGTGGAAAAGGAGCTATCTGGATTAGTGAAACAAAAGAGATAAAAAACCCTTACTATGGTTCAAAAATGCTTACCTGCGGTTCAATGAAAAAACAATTGTAAAATGAAACGATTCATCGGAAAGATTCTTTTTATTGGGTTAATTATTTTTCTACTGATGCAATTGTATCAGCCTGCCCGAAATTCCGATTACGGGCAGGTTTTACCAATTCATATTTCCAAGGTGTACACCATTCCACAAAATGTGCAAACAATCCTTGAAAACTCCTGCTATGACTGCCATAGCAATGCCACGAGATATCCATGGTATTCCTATATACAGCCAGCACGCAGCTTTATGGAAGGGCATATCAAAGAAGGAAAAGAAAATTTGAATTTTAGCCAATGGGGAAGTTATTCCAAACGAAAACAGGAAAATAAATTAGACCGAATTGCCAAGCAGATAAAAGCCAACGAAATGCCTTTGGCTTCCTATACGCTGATCCATAAAAATGCAGTGCTGAATACAGTTCAGAAAGAACAGCTGCTCAATTGGATTGAAAAAGTAAGAGATAGTCTTGCACAAATAAATTAAATCTATGGTACACAAATTAATAGAATGGTCGCTGCGAAACCGTTATATCGTTTTACTATTATCGGCAGGAATATTTGTATGGGGTATCATCTCCATTCAAAAAAACCCTATTGATGCTATTCCCGATTTATCTGAAAATCAGGTAATCGTTTTTACAGAATGGATGGGACGTGCCCCACAGCTCGTTGAAGACCAGATCACATATCCCTTGGTTACCAACCTTCAGGGATTACCCAAAATTAAATATGTAAGAGCTGCTTCCATGTTTGGTATGAGTTTTATCTATGTCATTTTTGAAGATGATGTTGATGTATATTGGGCAAGATCAAGAGTACTGGAAAGGCTCAGTACTATTAGCAGCACCCTGCCCAAAGGAGTTGCCCCGCAATTAGGACCCGATGGAACTGGGGTTGGGCATATACTCTGGTATACTTTGGAGGCACCCGGTATTGACCTTGGCGAACAAAGAGCCCTACAGGACTGGTACGTCAAGTTTGCTTTGCAAAATGTTCCCGGAGTGAGTGAAATTGCTTCTTTTGGAGGATTTCAAAAAGAATACCAGGTTACCATTGATCCAAACAAACTACTATATTATAAGCTGTCTGTCCCGGAGGTTATAAGTGCTGTACGTGCCAATAATAATGAAAGTGGCGGAAGAAAATTCGACATGAGTGATATTGGCTATATCATTAAGACATCCGGTTATCTGAAATCTATCAAAGAGATTGAGGATATTCCACTTAAAAACCAAAATGGCATTCCTATAAAAGTCAGCGATATAGGAACTGTTCAGATGAGCGGGGAAACCCGATTGGGAATCTTTGATCATAATGGTACTGGTGAAGTCGTTGGCGGTATAGTAGTAATGCGTTATGGTGAAAACGCAGATGCTGTAATTGACAATGTGAAAGAAAAAATGAAAGAAGTTGCTAAAGGGCTTCCAAAAGGGGTAAAATTCAATATTGTATATGACCGGGGACATCTGATTAAAGAATCTATTGATTCGGTTAAGCGTACCTTAATTGAAGAAATGCTTGTAGTGTCGCTTATAGTTATTATTTTTCTTTTTCACTGGCGTAGCGCACTAAGTATTATCATCCAGATACCAATTACAATTGCAGCAAGTTTCATACTGCTCAATGCTTTTGACATATCATCCAATATTATGTCCCTTACCGGTATCGCACTTGCCATTGGAGTAATAGTTGACAACGGTATTATTATGAGTGAAAATGCCTACCAGCATCTCTCACAACGGTATGCGCAATGGGAATCTGAACAAAAAAATGAAACAAACTCTGATGAAAAGAATTAAAAATATATTTCGCAAAAAACCACAGTGGATATCCGAAGAGGAAAGGCTCAAAATAATTGAGAAAAGTAGCAAGCAGGTTTCTCGTGGCGTATTCTTTGCCACTGTAATTATAATTACTTCTTTCCTGCCTGTGTTTATGCTTACCGGACAGGAAGGAAAACTATTCCATCCTTTAGCCTATACTAAAACATTCATACTGATTGTGGATGCCCTGTTGGTACTTACATTAGCTCCGGTACTGATTTCTTTTTTTATGAAAGGAAAATTCCGTCCAACCGATTCACATCCGGTCAATCGGTTTTTGGAAAGAGGTTATGAACCAATTATACGCTGGGTTCTGAAATGGAGAAAAACAACTCTTGCAGTCAATATTCTGGCATTATTGATTTCTATACCATTATTGATGCGGCTGGGAACGGAGTTCATGCCTCCATTGGATGAGCAGAGTATTTTATTTATGCCTGTTACCCTCCCTGATGTATCTAATGGAGAAATCAAACGCATTTTGCAGGTACAGGATAAAATAATCAAATCGGTTCCTGAAGTAGAAAGTGTTTTGGGAAAGGCAGGGCGAGCTAACACAGCTACGGATAATTCCCCAATGAGCATGATTGAGACCATTATCATGCTAAAACCAAAATCACAGTGGCGTGAAGGAATAGATAAAAAAGATATTATTAAGGAACTCGATACCAAACTCCAGATACCTGGTGTAGTAAACGGTTGGACGCAGCCCATTATCAACCGAATCAATATGCTGGCAACAGGAATTCGTACCGATGTAGGAATTAAAGTCTACGGACAAAATCTCGACACCATTGCTCGTGTATCGGAAAGGGTGAAAATGGCTTTAGAAGGAACTCCAGGAGTGTCTGATTTATTTGTAGATCCTATTACGGGAGGTAAATACCTTGATGTGGATGTTAATCGCCAGGAATTGGCCCGATATGGATTAACAGTAGATGATGTAAACCAAACGGTGGAATTTGCTTTAGGTGGTGCATCCATTGGCAATACTGTTGAAGGACGAAGACGTTTTTCAATAAGTGTGCGCATGGCACAGGATTATAGAAATAGCGTGGAACGCATTAAACGCATTCCCTTACAGTCTCCTACCTTTGGAGAAGTGCCTTTATCTGCCGTTGCTGATATTAAATTCGTAGATGGCCCTCCAATGATTAGTTCTGAAAATGCTCTGCTTCGCGGAGCAGTCATGTTCAATATACGGGATCGTGATATGGGAGGAACCGTACAGGAAGCGATGAAAAAATTAGAAAGTGCCAAAAACATACTCCCTGAAGGGTACTTTATAGAATGGAGCGGACAATATGAGAACCTGATCAGCGGAGAAAAGACCCTTAAAGTCATTGCGCCGCTCGTATTGCTTATTATTTTCTTCGCCCTCTATTTTGCCTTTAATTCCCTTAGAGAAGCCTTTTTAAGTCTTATAACAGTTCCTTTTGCTTTAATTGGAGGTGCCTATATAATTTTTTTCTGGGATGTCAATCTATCAGTGGCGGTAGCTGTAGGTTTTATTGCTTTGTTTGGTATTGCCGTGGAAACCGGTATTGTAATGGTTATTTATCTCAATGATGCCATGGAGCAGCTTATCAAGGCCAAAGGAAACTCACGAGAAACCATTACTAAAGAGGATCTAAGGGAATATGTGGTACATGGCGCCGCAAAACGATTGCGCCCAAAACTAATGACCGTTTGCGTCTCATTATTTGGATTGGTACCTGTTCTGTGGTCCAATGGTGTTGGAATGGATGTAATGAAACCAATTGTATTGCCTATGATTGGCGGGGTATTTACCTCTGCCATACATATCTTATTAGTAACCCCGCTTATTTTCCTAATGTCCAAAGAATATGAACTAAGAAAATATGGCAAACTCGAAGTACATGATGTCAAACATTAAAATACTGGCAGTACTATTGCTTTTACTGCCATTACAGCTATTGAGCCAGACCAAAGAGGTCTTGTCTCTCGATACAATCCTGCAAAGGATTGATAAAAAAAATGTGCTCCTGCAAAGCTATAGTTTAAAGGCAGAAGGATATAAATACAGTGCCGATGCCGCAACAGCATGGATGGCACCAATGGTGGGTGTGGGAACCTTTATGACCCCCTATCCTTTTCAGGAAGTTATGGATGACCGCGACAAAGGATCTTTAATGTTCAGAATTGAACAGGACATTCCCAATGTAAGAAAGCTAAACAAGAAGAAAAAATTCATCCAGTCTCAGGGAAATATTGAGAACGCTACCCGTGCCGTTACCCTTAACGACTATAAAGCACAGGCCAAACAACTATATTACGGTTGGATGGTAGCCGAGCAGCGAATGAAAGTTTTGGATCAAAACGAAAAGATAATGCTCACCATGAAAAAGATTGAGGAAGTGCGCTATCCCTACAACCAATCGCAATTGGGCAATGTATACAAGATCGATGCAAGGATTGAAGAAAATAAAAATATGGTCCGCATGCAGGAAGGTGAAATCGCAAAAGCAAGAGCATGGCTCAACAGCTTGATGAACCAGCCCGGCAATGCTGATTTTGCCATAGACACGAGTATTATCCCCGTCTTTAACCCTGCTTTGCACGACACCACAAGTCTTGCAGGAGTGCGTGGTGATATTAAGAAGATGGATGCAGGGATTGAATCGATGCAGCTCAGTATTGAGGCCATGAAAGCAGAGAAAAATCCCTCTTTTAAAATCCAGTTTGATCATATGAATTCTTTTGATAAAATGATGCCCAAAGCATATTCGGTAATGGCAATGATGTCTATTCCTATTGCTCCTTGGTCATCCAAAATGTATAAATCAGATACCAAAGCAATGCAATATAATGTGCAGGCAATGGAGAAAGAGAAATCCGCCATGCTGCAGGAAACCCAAGGTATGTTATATGGTATGCAATATGAAATACTGACCATGCAAAAAAGGATTTTGGGACTCGAAACAAAAATAATCCCTTCTATGCAAAAGTCCCTGGATGTAAACTTTCTGAACTATCAGGAAAACAAACTGCAGATTCCTGTAGTAATTGATTCCTGGGAAGCTTTAAATATGCTGCAGAATAACTTATTAGATGAAAAATTAAAACTATATCAAATGATTGTCGATTATGAAAAAGAACTCTATCGCTAAGTTAGTCGCATTGTTATTCGTTTCGATATTATTATTGACAGCCTGTAACAAGAAAACCGAGCATAACATTAAGCCCGCCCATCAGCATAGTGCAAATCAGGAATATACCTGTCCGATGCATCCTGAAGTTATTCAGGATAAGCCCGGCAACTGCCCAATATGCGGTATGGAATTGGTTCCAAGACATACCCCTGGTACAGAAACAGCTATAGACAGCAGCCTAAAACATCTTTTAAAACCCGTCAACGAACAGGTCATTTCTAATATATCTGTCATAAAACCTCAGGGAGGCACTAAAATATTCTCTATGCAGGTGCAGGGAATTATTACTTACGATACCCGTGAGCAGACCAGCATTTCCAGCAGGGTAAGCGGAAGGATTGAGCGCCTGCTGATTAAGTACAATTACCAGCCCGTAAAAAAAGGACAGCTAATCATGGAAATCTATTCCCCTGACCTCGCTGCCGCGCAAAGAGAATTGTTGTTTATTTATCAATCTGATGCAAACAATCCGATGCTTCAAAAAGCAAAAGAGAGACTGTCTCTGCTAGGTATGCAGCAGAAACAAATACAACAGGTATTAAAGACAGGTGAAATTTCCTATCGCATTCCTGTTTATAGTAATGCCACCGGGTACATCTTAGACAATACTGCGACAGCAAACGCTTCTGCAGCAGCTCCGGCGGCTTCACCTCAAAGCTCCGTGTCAGATGATGGCATGGGCGGTATGGGCTCAAGTGGCAATGCAGCATCAAATAATAACGCATCCACCCCTTCTGCCTCTGCTATTATGCTAAGAGAAGGGCAATATATTGGTGCTGGACAATCACTTTTTAGAATCTATACCAACAAAAACCTTATCGCTGAGTTTGCTTTTGATCCATCGGTATCCCCCCAGATTAAAAAAGGACAAAAGCTGGTATTTTATGAACCATCAGATAAGCAAACCGTATATACTGGTACTATCGGACTCATTCAGCCCGTCTTTAAAGAGGGAAGCAACTTTACTATAGCAAGGGTTTATTTGCAGGATAATAAATTTCAAACTGGAAAATTAGTAACTGCAGCCATTCCTATTGTAAGTAAAGGATGGTGGCTCCCGCAAAGCGCCGTTGTCAACCTAGGAAATAAATCCATCGTGTTCAAAAAAGAAAAAGACGTGTTTGTTCCCAGAGAAGTTAAAACGAAAAACAATGCTGATGGAATGGTCCTAATAGATCAAGACATCAGTGATTGGGATATTGCCGGCAATGCGGCCTATATGATAGACAGTGAGAGTTTTATCAAGATAGCTTCAGAAAATAAATTAAAAAATTAAGTCATGAACAGTAAATCAATAATTCGTACTATTTTGCTCATTGCAATGGTTTTTCCACTTCTATTTACAGCATGTGCCCAAAAAGAAGAAAAAAAAGTCAGTCAGGAAAAAGCTCAAACCTACACCTGTCCCATGCATCCGCAAATTGTGAAAGATGGTCCTGGCTCATGCCCAATCTGTGGAATGGATTTAGTGCCCTTCGAAAAAAATAACGCACAGGACTTTCTAACCTTGGGGCCAAGTCAGCAAGCACTAGCCAATTTGACGACAATAACTGCCGGAGAAAATGAATTTTCAAATGCGTCCCGTCTCAATGGACGTTTGGTTACAGACCCTGAGCAAACTATTTACATTTCAAGCCGAGTGGCAGGAAGGATTGAAGAGTTATATGTAAAGGAAACCGGTGTTCCCGTTCGAAAAGGCCAGCCTTTATACAGGATATATTCAGAGCAGCTATCAGCCATGCAACAGGAGTACCTCATCGCCACAGCACAGGCCACAAGCTTTGCCGAGGATAGACGCTTTGCCCAAATAAAAAATGCTGCAAAACAAAAACTATTATTGTATGGTCAGTCCGAAGCCCAGCTTAATGAATTATTCAAAAAACAAAAAGCATCGCCTTATGCTGTTTATTATTCTCCAAATTCAGGAATAGTTGCGGAACTTTCCATTACAGAAGGCCAATATGTAGCAGAAGGAGTCTCTATTATGAAATTAGAAGATTACAATCGTTTATGGGTCGAAGCTGATGTTTATCCAGCCGATGCAGGTAAAATTAAAACCGGTCAAAAGGTTAAAGTTATAGTCTCGGGTTATGAAGATCAGCCCCAAACAATGACCGTAGATTTTATAAATCCTGCCCTGCAAACAAGCAAGCAGATAATACAGCTGCGCGGTACTATTGCCAATCCAAACAATCAATGGCAGGCAGGTCAGCAGGCGATCGTTTTACTGCCTTCCTCAGAACAGAAAATGAAATTGACCATACCTGTGGATGCTGTTATAAGAGACGGAAGCGGCACACATGTTTGGATTGAAATTGGAAAAGGCAAATATCAGCCTAGAATGGTGGCGATTGGTTCGGAAAACTTCGATGAAGTCGAAATTACTAGTGGCTTAAAAAAAGGTGATGTCGTTGTTGCATCTGGTGCCTATCTCCTATACAGTGAATTTATATTAAAGAAGGGCAAAAACCCAATGTCAGGAATGAAAATGTAATAACCAATCTCACAACAGACAATGAAAAAAATAATCAAAATAGGAATTCCAATATTATCAATCTTCTTACTTATTGCCTGCGGTAATAATGAAAACAAAAAGCAAGAGAATCCTAAGGATAGTGAAACTTCTGTCCCAATTTCAAAGGAAGCCGAAATCAGGATAAACGATGATGTCTTAAACGCGATATACGGCCAGTATGCCCATTTAACTGTAGCCCTTACCCAAGATAATCTCGCGGAAGCAAAACTGGCGGCCAATGCGATTGAAGCGGGAGCACGGAAAATCAGCAACAACAGTAATCTTGCAGCAAGCGCTGCATCAATCGTTTCAGCTCCTGATATCGAAAAGCAGCGGGCTGCTTATTCTAAACTAAGTAATGAAATGGTTGTCTTGCTAAAAAAAGCAGGAATGGCCGAGGCTGAACTATACGTTGAATATTGTCCAATGGCTTTCGACAATAAAGGAGCCGTATGGATTAGTTCTACCAAAGAAGTGCGTAATCCTTATTTTGGAGAAAAAATGCTCAAGTGTGGTGAGGTGAAAGAAATCATTAAATAATTAGAATCTAAATACATAATTATTTGTAATTATTTTTCAGTGTTTAACAATAGGCTGTAACAGCTGATGAACAACAAGTCATTTTAAGTAAATTAAAATCAAACGTTTACTAAAAAAAAACACTAACTTTCTATATATTAAGCAAATAACGCTTCTGAACTATAAATAAAACAACCTTATGACACACACCTATACAATATCGGGAATGACTTGCGATGGATGTCGTACAAAAGTCGAAAAAACATTAAATGCGGTGGAGGGAGTAAAGGCAAATGTCACACTAGATCCCCCATTGGCAACCATTATAATGGAAAAACATATTGCGACCGAGCAACTGCAGGAAGCATTGGCTGCAGTTGGAAAGTACACTATTGAAATGACCCACACTACTCATTCGCAAGAAAAAACAGCTGAGAAATCATGCTGTAGTACTGCTAACGATCATGATCATAAAAAGTTAGCTGTGCCTCATAATGATGCGGGTGGAAAATACTATTGCCCGATGCATTGTGAAGGCGATAAAATGTATGATAAACCGGGAGATTGTCCTGTATGCGGAATGCATTTGGTACAAGAACCCGCCGCTGTGCAGGTGCAGCAATACACATGCTCTATGCATCCGGAAATTATAACCAATGCTCCTGGATCATGTCCTATTTGCGGGATGGATCTAATACCAATGCAGCCAAGCGAAAGCGAAGAGCAAAGGATTTATAAGCGTTTGGTTAAGAAAATGAAAATAGCGGTTGTATTTACAGTTCCTATTTTCGCCATTGCCATGATAGAAATGGCACACAACAATCCTCTACTTCAACTAATGGATGCGGCTAAATGGAATTGGGTACAGCTTATTTTATCACTGCCTGTTGTCTTTTATGCCTGCTGGGTATTTTTTGTACGAGCATGGAAATCAATAATCACATGGAATTTAAATATGTTTACCCTTATCGGAATTGGTACAGGAGTGGCATTTTTATTTAGTTTAGTTGGAATGTTTTTTCCAGACATTTTTCCAAGTGAATTTAAGACCGAACACGGAACAGTACTATTATACTTCGAGGCCACAACAGTCATTCTAACTTTGGTTTTGTTAGGACAATTGCTTGAAGCCAGGGCGCACAGTCAAACCAGTGGTGCGATAAAAGAATTATTAAAATTGGCTCCTACCGAAGCTACTTTGGTAATTGATGGCGGTGATAAAGTAATCTCAATCCATGATATAAAAAAAGGTGATTTATTACGGGTAAAACCCGGAGATAAAATTCCTGTGGATGGGAAAATAACCGATGGTGAAAGTACAATAGACGAATCGATGATTACAGGTGAACCAATTCCTGTAGATAAAAAAATAGGCGATATGGTGTCTTCCGGAACTATAAACGGAAACAAATCATTTATAATGATTGCCGAAAAAGTTGGTTCGGAAACCTTGCTTTCGCAAATTATACAAATGGTTAATAATGCAAGCCGTTCCAGAGCACCAATTCAAAAACTAGCCGATAGTATTGCTAAATATTTTGTACCAATTGTTGTTGTAATTTCCATTCTTACCTTTTTCATTTGGGCAAAATTTGGTCCCGAACCGGCATTGGTCTATGGGTTTATAAATGGCATTGCGGTATTGATTATTGCCTGTCCTTGTGCTTTAGGATTGGCAACGCCCATGTCTGTAATGGTAGGAGTTGGAAAAGGCGCTCAATCGGGAATTCTGATAAAAAATGCTGAAGCTTTAGAAAAAATGAATAAGGTAAATGTTCTGATTACTGATAAAACAGGAACAATTACAGAAGGGAAACCTTCGGTAGAAAAAATTGTTGCATTACAATATTCAGAAGATGAACTGCTGCAATACATTGCATCTTTAAATCAGTATAGCGAACACCCTTTGGCACAAGCCGTGGTGAAATTTGCAAAAGCTAAAAATGTCTCTTTAACGAAAGTCGATGATTTTGAAAATATTGCAGGAAAAGGAGTTATTGGAACTGCTATTGATAAAAAGATCGCATTAGGGAATAAAAAATTAATGGAGCAAGTAGGCGCATCTATTTCTGCCACAATTGAAGAGAAAATTATTGCCGAACAAAAACTAGGAAAAACAGTTTCTTATATCGCTGTAGATAAGAACGTAGTGGGATTTGTAACGATAACCGATGCTATAAAAGAAACCAGTGCTGCTGCTATAAAAGAATTAATGCGTCAAGGAGTTGAAGTGATCATGCTGACGGGAGATAATGCAAATACTGCCAAAGCTGTTGCCGAAGATTTGCATTTAACCTCTTTCCAAGCAGGTTGTTTACCAGAAGACAAATTAAAAGTAATAGAGAAATTACAAGCTGAAGGAAAAGTTGTTGCTATGGCAGGAGATGGTATAAACGATGCGCCAGCTTTGGCACAATCGGACATTGGCATTGCGATGGGAACAGGAACAGATGTTGCGATAGAAAGTGCCAAGATTACTTTGGTAAAAGGAGATTTGCAAGGAATTGTAAAAGCAAAAAATTTGAGCCACGCTGTAATGCGCAACATCAAGCAAAACCTATTCTTTGCTTTTATTTATAATGTCTTAGGCGTACCAGTTGCTGCGGGAGTTTTATATCCGTTTTTCGGAATATTACTTTCTCCTATGATTGCTGCCCTGGCAATGAGTTTTAGCTCGGTATCTGTTATTGTCAATGCATTGCGATTGAGAAGCTTAAAACTCTAAAGAATAATAATTTATTATAAAAACAAATGACCAATCTAGGACAAATTATTCTGCAGTATAAAAACGATAACGAAAGTGTCTATAATACCTGGTTTATAGATAACAACCAACGGTTAAAGGCATTTCGGACTATAAGACGAGGTGTTTTACAAGTCATTGAGGATATTAAAAAGAAAACCTTTCCTAATGATTTTAAAGAAAGCAGCTTAGAATTTGTTCTGAGTTGCATTGCTGAACAAAAACAAGTCTTTGCAGGTGTTTCCCATCCGTTTTATTGGAAACCCAAATTGCGCATTCCCGATATCTATGAAAATCAAAACAATAAATTGGCTTTCGGTCAATTCCTTGAAAATTGTATCAATGCCAAGTCTGAAGAACAGGTTGTAAAAGAAATCATAAAACTCGATGAATTAAAAATTAAAGGATTAGGACCTGCGGTTGCCAGTATTTTATATTTTATACACCCAACCTGGTTCCCGCCATTCAACACTGCTATTCTCAATGGTTTTAATTTTCTTTTTAAAGACAAAAAAAAATTGGGAAGTTGGACAGAATATCTTAAAATAAGAGAAACTTTGATGGAAACTAACACTTTGCATAAATCTCAGCTGTCAAATGATTTGGGTGCCATTGCAGGATTGTGTTTTGAAATTGGAACTCAGAAAATGCTAATCGGTAACGATGAGTATTTAAGCGAGGCAGAACGTTCAAGATTCGAAAAAAACGTACACAAGCGTCAAAAAGAAATACTCGAAGAAAAACTGGAGGAAAATCTGCATAGTGAGATGCAATACCATCTGCTAAAAATAGGCATTTCTCTGGGGTTCGATGTTACCCCGGCAAGCAATGATAAAAACAAATCATTTAATGGACAAAATTTCTCCTTTATTTCACTTGGAAAATTCCCTGAGCTGCCTACAGACAAGGATACTCAAAATACGATCAAGCTTATTGATGTACTCTGGTTCAAAAAAGGTACAAATAAAATTATAGGAGCCTTTGAAGTGGAAAAGAGCACCAGTATCTACTCAGGCATACTGCGGTTATCTGACCTATACTTCACCCTATCAAGCGGTCAAGAAGTTTTTTATATTATTATTCCAAATAACCGTGAAAAGGATGTAGTTCTGCAGCTAAATAGACCTGTTATAAAAAATTCTAAAATGAATATAAAATACATCCTGTTTTCTGAACTAAGAGCTAATTGCGATGCGATTTGCAAGTTTGGAACAGACCATTCAATAATGGAAAAAATATCAAAATCAATTTAAAATTAAAATTAAAAAATTATGAAAAAAATAATTCTACTGAGCTTCATTATTATGCAATCATTATTAATTTTTGCACAAGAAAAAGTTCAAATTAAACTCACTCCTGCAAGTCCTTCGGCATCATTTCAACAAGAAATCGGAAGTTCAACAATTAAAATGGCCTATAGCAGACCCTTGGCAAGAGAACGAAAAATATTTGGTGAATTGGTGCCCTTTGGTAAACTATGGCGAACAGGTGCCAGTGACTGCACGACCATCAGTACTAATGAGGACATCACCTTTGGAGAAAATATTTTAAAAACAGGAACCTATTCTATATTTTCAATTCCTTCTGAAAATGAGTGGACTATCATCATAAATAGTGATATTACTTTACATGGAGAAACTGGCTATGATGAGAAAAAAGATGTTATGCGTTTTAGCGTTCCCACAGAAAAAACGACTAATTTTTACGAAACTTTTACTATCGAATTAAACGATATCAATAGTAAAGGGGAAGGTTTCCTTAAAATAGAATGGGAAAATACCATGGTTAAAATACCAATGAAAAGCAAAGCTGACAAAGAAATTTTAGCCCTAATTGATACCTATATCATCAAAGAGAAGAGCCACGATGCCAATTTATTATTTCAGGCTGCAAATTATTATTCCTCTACCAACCGAGATAGTAATCAGGCCATAGCCTGGCTAATTGAAGCTGAAAAATTAGATCCGGAAAATTTTTATTATCCCAGCTTGAGACAAAAACTATCTGTAGGCCTAAAGGATTACCCCAATGCTATTGCAGCCGCAAAAAAAGCTCTAGTCATCGCGGAGAAGAAAAAAATGAAAAGTGCCGAAAAATTAAAAAAACAAATCATAGAATGGGAATTATTACTTAAAAGCAAATAAATAACTGCTGTTACAATATCCTATTGAAAAATACAGGCACAGAAAGAATCCCTGTCATTAAAGCCAATACTATGTTGTAGCACATTAGACTTGTTTTGCTGGGAAATCGATTAATCAAAATAATTTTTAAAGCTAAAAAATATGAAAATGGAACACGCAACACAGCAACATTCAAAAGAGGTAAACTCCAAAATGTACAAAAAATTAGCTCTTATGATCGTATTGTCATTTATTTCTATGTACGTCCTAATGTATTCAATGGTCGATATTTTTGCTAATGTCATTCCTAATATAAACCAATTTTACATGGCAGCACTAATGACTATGCCAATGCTCATAATTGAGATTATTGTAATGGGCAGTATGTATATGAATAAAAAATGGAACCTGGTATTACTTACCACAGGCAGCCTTGCTGCAATCCTTTTTTTTTCCTGCATCAGACAGCAGGCAACTGTTGATGATAAACAATTCTTAAAATCAATGATACCACACCATGCAGCAGCAATCCTGATGGCTAAAGAGGCTTCTCTTCAAGATCCGGAAGTAAGCCAGCTTGCCCAAGACATTATAAAAGCTCAACAGAATGAAATTGCACAGATGAAAGCCAAGTTGAAAGAGATGAAAAAAAAATAATACAGTAATATTTATTAAAAAACAATATGAAAAATATACTGACAATACTCGTATTTATCATGCTTCCTGTTTTAATTCAGGCCCAGGACATGAAAACAATGCAAATGGATAAAAAGCCAGCAAAAGAAGAGTCAAATCCCACTACCTATACCTGTCCAATGCATCCCGATATCCATGAATCCAAACCGGGAAAATGCCCAAAATGCGGCATGACATTAGTAAAAGCAAAGGCTAAAACAACTCAGCCGAAAGCAGGCACAAAACCTAAAGCTGCAACTCCTGTTAAAGAGGAAATGCCTAAAAAGGGTAAATCTTCCGCTACGGATAAGGTCGACAGTCACCAGGCGCATGACATGACAAACATGGAAAAGAAAACAGTAGATCCCCCAGTAAAAAAAATGATGATAAATGATGAGCCACCTAAAGTTGTAAGGTACGATTTATATGTTCGCGATACGGTGGTAAATTTTTCAGGGAAATCAAAAAGAGCAATAGCGGTAAATGGCCAGATACCAATGCCTACGTTAACCTTTACAGAAGGTGATACCGCAGAAATTTATGTCCATAATGAACTTGACGAAGAAACCTCATTACACTGGCATGGTTTGTTTCTACCCAATAAAGAAGATGGAGTGCCTAACCTTACCCAAATGCCGATAAAAGCGCACAGTACCTACAAATATTCTTTTCCCATCAGGCAGCATGGGACCCATTGGTATCATAGCCACTCGGGATTGCAGGAACAAATAGGAATGTATGGATCTTTTGTGATGAACAAACGAAACTCCGATCCGAATTTCCGCCAGGGAATAGACGATCTTCCCACAATTCCGATTGTGCTGAGCGAATGGACCGATATCAACCCGGAGAACGTTCATAGAATGCTCCATAATGCCTCCGATTGGTTTGCGATAAAAAAAGGCACGACCCAAAGTTATGGCGAAGCTATAAAACAAGGCTATTTAAAAACCAAGGTCCTCAATGAGTGGAAGCGTATGAACGCTATGGATGTAAGCGATGTCTATTATGAGAAATTTTTAATTAACGGGAAAAACGAAAGCCAGCTTTCGCAGTTCAAAACCGGTGATAAGGTAAGATTACGCGTCTCTAATGGCGGTGCATCCAGTAATTTTTGGCTTACCTATGCCGGAGGCAAAATTACAGTAGTGGCCAGTGATGGTAATGATGTTGAGCCTGTTGAAGTAGACCGTCTGCTAATTGCAGTTTCTGAAACCTATGATGTTGTCCTGAGCATTCCGGCAGAAAACACATCTTATGAATTTTTGGCAACACCGGAAGACCGGACAAAATCGGCTTCTCTCTACATTGGAAATGGCATTAAACTGCTCGCCTCCCCTTTACCAAAACTGAAATACTTTGAAGGGATGCAAATGATGAACGGTATGATGAAAATGAATGGAGACCTAAATGATATGGGGATGAAGATGTCGCTGAATCAGATGGACATGAATTCGGTAATGTACCCTGAAATTACAGGCCCACAAACAAAAGGAAGCAAAGACATGCCAATGGAGATGGACAAAGAAGAAACCAAATTGGATGCCCCAGATAAAATGCACGATATGCACAATATGGAAAATAAGTACAATGCCAATGCCCTTGCCGATATTGTCACATTAAATTATGCTATGCTAAGATCTCCTACAAACACGGCATTGTCAAAAGATGCTCCCGTAAGAGAACTCAAATTCGAGCTTACGGGAAATATGAATCGTTATGTGTGGAGCCTGGATAACAAGGTCGTTTCCGAAGCTGATAAAATACTGATCAAGAAGGGAGAAATTTTACGTATTATTCTGCATAATAATTCAATGATGCGGCATCCAATGCATTTGCATGGACATGATTTCAGGGTAATCAATGGGCAAGGTGATTTTGCGCCATTGAAAAACATCATCGACATCATGCCAATGGAAACAGATATTATTGAATTCGCCGCAAGCGAAGATGGTGGCGACTGGTTTTTCCACTGTCACATTCTCTACCATATGATGGCTGGTATGGGCAGAATTTTTTCTTATGAAGATTCACCTCCAAATCCAGAAATACCAGACCCTAAACTGGCTCAGCGAAAATTGTTTGCTGATGATAGAGAATTCCATTTCATGGCTGAAAACGATTTTGCTACTAATGGAAACGATGGCGAAGCAATGTATCAGGGGACACGCTGGAGTATAGGGACCGAATGGAGATTAGGCTACAATGATATGCATGGCTATGAAACTGAAACACATATTGGACGCTATATTGGAAAAATGCAATGGCTAATGCCATTTATAGGATTTGACTGGAGATATAGAAAAATGGGAGAAGATGAACAGGAAAGAAATCTCTTTGGACAAAAAAATACTAAAGATAAACGTGCAGTGGCGAGTCTAGGGGTCAACTATACCCTTCCTATGTTAATAGTAGCACAGGCTGAAGTTTTCACAGACGGTAAAGTCAGACTACAGTTTGAACGTAAGGACATTCCAGTTTCTAAAAGGCTTCGAATGAATTTAATGTGGAATACAGATAAGGAATATATGGCGGGGCTTCGTTACATAGTAACCAGATGGGGATCACTTTCCTCACATTATGACAGCGATATGGGTTTTGGGGCCGGATTCACTTTGAATTATTAACGGTTTATGTTGCCTAGTATCATTCAAACGCTCGATGCCTGAGTGCAGTAGTAATAATAATGTAAAACTTGGGCTAAATTTTATAAATAAAGGACAAATGGTATAATTATTTTAGCTTTAGTATAATTTATAACTGTGAAAATTATGAAAAAAGCAGCATTCACAACCTTGATAGTAATTGGGCTAATAGTTGGCTCTTGTTCAAATGATGAAGATAACGGAATACATCCTCAGGAGCATGATAAAAACATATTGATGAATAAAATGCACACAATGATGGATCAAATGGACGCAATGACCATGAGCAAAGATCCAGATCTGGATTTTGCCAATATGATGATTATGCACCATCAAGGTGCTATAGATATGGCTAATTATGAACTGAAAAATGGTACTGATGCCCAGATTATGGCAATGGCACAAGATGTGATTGATACCCAACAGCAGGAAATAGAGCATATGAAAGCAATTATAAATGGCATGCCAGCTGATGAAACCGATAATGCTTTTGCTATGGAGCTTATGAAATCAATGGACAAAATGGGAATTACTGCTGACACGCAATTAATCACCGGAAATACGGACCATGATTTTGCCATACTAATGATTGTCCATCACCAAAGTGCACTCGATAATGCATCGGCTTATCTACATCATGGAAAAAACGCAGAACTCAAAGCAATGGCGAATATGATGGTAGAAATGCAGACCCAGGAAATAATTGATTTTGGCAACTGGCTTGTAGCAAATTAATTCAGTATGAATAACTTTTAATACAAAATAAATAAATTATGGATCAGAAATTTAGAAATTGTATCGAAGCCTGTCTGGCTTGCGGTATAGCGTGCAACAACTGCGCAACGGAATGTCTGAATGAAGACGATATAAAAATGCTTGCAAGATGCATACAGCTCGACAGGCAATGTTCAGTGGTATGTTTTGCCGCCGCAAACCTTATGAGTATTGGAGGCGAACATGCCTCCCATTTATGTGCTGAATGCGCAGAAATCTGTAAGGCCTGTGCCGAGGAATGTGAAAAACATGCCGCAATGGGCATGGGTCACTGTAAGGAATGTGCGGAAGCTTGTCGCAAATGTGCGGAAGCTTGTGAAGCGATGGCAAATTAATACCTTATGTAATTGATCTTAATTCACTTCCTGTAATGATATTAATCTATATACCCGTTTTGTAATGTAGGACGAGGCTTTAAATATTAAAATTAACATAATACGATAGGCTTAATCAGCGACTCTATTTAGGTTTAAACAGGTTTTCTATATTAGATATTTAGACTTGACCTCTTTTTAAATCCATAACTAAAATTGCAAAAAAGCCTCATATAGCCTTTAAACATACGAGTTTAAAGGCTTTCTTCTTTAATTGTTCTCAAATTATTTAATTAGAATTATTTTTATTTATAAAATTAATATCGTAATATTGCAATATAAATATAAAACAATGGGAGCTACAAAAACAGATTATTTTACAGACAGTCAAAACGAACTTGCTGTTTTGGCTAAAGCATTAGGACATCCAGCCCGAATTGCTATTATGGAATATTTATTAAAAGTAGACACTTGTATCTGCGGAGATATAGTTAATGAATTACCACTATCCCAGCCTACAGTATCCCAGCATCTTAAGGAACTTAAAAATGCTGGTTTAATAAAAGGAAGCATTGATGGTAACTCTATTTGTTATTGCATTAATGAACCTGGATTAGAAAAAATAAAAGGCTTTTTCGAACATATCACCACTCATTTGGAAAAAAAGAGAAACGAGTGCTGTTAATTTTATAAAGATGGAAAAAAGATGGAAATAAGAAATTTGTTAGCAGTTGATTGGGAACAGGTTAGCTTGATATATGAAAAAGGCATAAATACTGGCAATGCTACTTTTCAGACCAGTAGTCCTTCATGGGAAGATTGGAATGCATCACATCTGGCCTCCTGCAGAGTTGTTGCAGAAAAAGATGAGCAGCTTCTAGGCTGGGCAGCACTAACACCAGTCTCTTCACGGTGTGTATATGCAGGCGTAGCTGAAGTCAGCGTGTATGTTGATCCTGAACAGTCAGGCAAAGGAATTGGTCTTTTACTTTTAAACGAGCTTGTTCATTTAAGTGAAGCTGAAGGCATATGGACGCTTCAGGCTGGTATATTTCCTGAAAATACAGCAAGTCTGCGTATTCATGAAAAAGCCGGATTCAGGATCTTAGGCATTCGCGAAAAGATCGGGAAGCAAAATGGAATCTGGAGAGATAACGTCCTTTTGGAAAGAAGAAGCAAATTAATTAATTAAATAAATATTTACTTAAAAATACAATAGCAGCAATAATTGCTTAATCATAGTTATTACCACCGCTGCAAAAAAATATTATAAATTTTTAAAACACATAAATTATGAAACTTTCAGAAATTAAAGAAGTATTAAAAACAGTTGACGCTGTAAATTTTGAATTGCCAAACGGAAATTTTGTTCCGGAATATTTCCATGTAACAGAAGTTGGTCTAATTACTAAAAACTTTATTGATTGTGGCGGAACAGTAAGAAAAGAAACTGTTGTAAACTTTCAGCTTTGGGATGCTAATGATTATGAACACAGACTTAAACCACAAAAATTGATTCATATAATTGAACTTTCAGAAAAGGTTTTAGGCATTGAAGACCATGAAATTGAAGTTGAATATCAGGATACCACAATCGGTAAATATGATCTTGATTTTAATGGCAAAAACTTTATTCTATTAAATAAACAGACTGCATGTTTGGCTCAGGAGCAATGTGGAATCCCGTCCGACAAATCAAAAGTAAAATTATCTCAATTAAATGCTGATATTGCAAGTTCATGCGCACCTGGATCAGGCTGTTGTTAATTTTTAATGACAATTAAACATCTATTATAAATACCAGACAAAAACTATGTTATTTACTGAAATAAAAAACACCCTAAACTCATTTGATTTTAATCAGATTTCAGAAGATCGTAAAACTATACTGCAGCCATTAGTGGACTATATTCAAAATAAAGTCGACAACAAACTGCCGATTAGACTTAATCTGATCTGCACACATAATTCCAGAAGAAGTCACTTGTCCCAGGTCTGGGCACAGACTGCTGCTGCACATTATAATGTACAGAATGTTTCCTGCTATTCAGGAGGTACAGAAGCTACTGCACTTTTCCCAATGGTAGCCGAAACCCTGCAACGCAATGGATTTAAAGTTAAAACTATTTCTGAAAGTCAAAACCCGGTTTACTCTATAAAATTTTCAGCAAATGAACTACCCGTTATCGGTTTTTCTAAAACCTATGATGATGATTTTAATCCCGAGAGTGAATTTGTTGCTATAATGACCTGTTCACAGGCTGATGGAGGCTGTCCTTTTATTGCAGGTGCCGAAAAGCGTATACCGATTACTTTTGAAGATCCAAAAGTTTCAGACGGCACAGCACAGCAAAAAGAAGTATATCTGGAGCGAAGCCTTCAGATTGGGACTGAAATGTTTTATGTATTCTCACAAATCAAACAATAAAAATGTCAGTAAATAACTGTGCGCATGCCGCAGGACGCAAAAAATTAGGTTTCCTGGATAGATTTTTAACCCTCTGGATTTTCCTGGCTATGGCTCTTGGCGTAGCAATAGGATATTTCATTCCGTCCAGTGGTAATTTTATAAATTCATTCTCAAGCGGGACAACTAATATTCCTTTGGCTATTGGACTTATTCTTATGATGTACCCCCCTCTTGCCAAAGTGAAATACGAGCAAATGGGACAAGTTTTTAGAAACACAAAAATCCTGGGAGCCTCTTTATTTTTAAATTGGGTTGTTGGACCAATTTTAATGTTTTTACTAGCCTTGCTTTTTTTAAATGGCTATCCTGAATATATGATCGGTGTCATTCTGATAGGTTTGGCCCGTTGTATTGCAATGGTTGTCGTTTGGAATGATTTGGCAGATGGAAACAGGGAATATGCTGCAGGCCTTATTGCACTTAACAGCATTTTTCAGGTTCTGCTTTATAGTGTATATGCTTATATCTTCATAACTGTTCTTCCTCCCTACTTTGGCTATAATGGATTTGAAGTTAACATCAGTATTGGCCAGATCGCCGAAAGCGTGGGGATATATTTAGGAATTCCTTTTGCTCTTGGAATCATAAGCCGTTATGCTCTTATTGCCCTGAAAGGTTCTGAGTGGTTTGAAACTAAATACGTACCATTTATTTCTCCTATTACACTTATATCGTTGCTTTTTACAATCATAGTGATGTTCAGCCTTAAAGGGGAGCTTATTGTCCATATTCCTATGGATGTTGTTCGTATCGCAGTTCCATTGGTAATATATTTTACCATCATGTTTATCATCAGCTTCTTTGTTGGAAAATATTTTGGTGCTGACTATTCGAAAGCGACTGCTATAGCTTTTACGGCTACCGGTAATAATTTTGAGCTTGCTATTGCAGTAGCCATTGGTGTCTTTGGCATAAACAGCGGTCAGGCATTTGCAGGAGTTATAGGGCCATTAGTAGAAGTTCCGGCGCTCATTGCACTGGTTAATGTTGCTTTCTGGTTCAGAAAGAAGTATTATTTAAAAACAGCATAGTTTCCAATACTAATTTCTAAAAGATGAGAATTGCAATAATATCGGATATACATGCCAATTTTCCGGCACTGGAACAAACCTTAAAAAGTATCGAACAGCAGAATATTGACGCTGTTTACTGCCTAGGAGATTTGGTAGGTTATAATTTATGTCCTAACGCCGTGATAAATGAAATTCGTAAAAGACATATTCCGACTCTGGCAGGAAATCATGATGTTAAAGCTGTAGAAATACATAATGAGGGTTCTAATGACTCAGAAAGTTATGCATATCAAATAGTGGGCAAAGAGCAGATTAAATATCTTTCTGCTCTTCCTGCCCATATTAAACTAGAATTTCAGACAACGGATAAACTAATCAAGATCTTAATGGTACACGGCAGTCCTTACAGCAATACCGAATATTTGCTTGAGGATAAAAAGGAAAATGATTTTACTGCTATTTTTCTTGACTCCATCGCTGACATTATTATTTGTGGCCATTCGCACAAGCCTTATCATAGAGTTTTAGAAAACCCGAATAAAAAAGGCAGTTATTTCCATGCTATTAATGCAGGATCAGTAGGAAAACCAAAGGACGGAAATCCTAAATGCTGTTATGCAGTACTGACTATGGACAAAAGCAGTAATCTCTCAAAAAAAGAAGGTGTACAGGTAGAATTCATAAGAGTAGACTATGATGTTGAAAAAACTGCGATGGCTATTGAAGAAAGTCCACTACCAAACGTTTACGCACTTATGCTTCGAAAAGCATATTAAAAACTGCCGCAATAAAATCATTCATGGAAAATTTTAAATTATTTTTGAATAGTCTTACTCCTGTCAGCGATCAGGAATTTGAAAATTACAGCCAATATTTTAAAGTCCGTAGTTTACCTAAAAACAGTTATTTTGCAGTGCAGGGCAAAATATGTCATGAAGTGGCTTTTATAAAAAAAGGAACACTCCGAAATTATTATCTTAATGAAAAATCTGAGGAAGTAACTTCTTGCTTCTGTACCCAAAACAACTTAACAACATCTTATAAAAGTTTTGTTTCCCAACAGCCTTCAGAACTATCTATTCAGGCTATCGAAGATACTGAGCTTTTGGTTATTGATTACCGTGATTTACAAAATCTTTATCAAAAAAGTTCAGTTTGGCAGAATATCGGGAGGATAATTGCTGAGCGACAATACATGGTAATGGAACAGTATGCCAGTGTTCTTTGCAATGAGACAGCTAAAGAAAAATATCTCCGTTTATTAAAAGAGGAGCCATCGATTCTAAACAAAGCTTCCGTAAATGATATCGCCAGCTATCTTGGTGTAACCCGTAGAACACTCAGCCGGATTCGAAAAGAAATCACGCAATAATTTCGAGGACATTTGTCCTATGATAAATTCTAGCCTCCCATTATTTTTGCCTTATAACAAATTCAAAAATAAATGGAAACAGCTATTATTATCATCACAATTTTACTTATTCTTTTTTCTATTCTAGCATTGTATGATGGATTTTATCTTCATATTTTCAAATACAAACTGCACAATCATCCAGAAAGTAAAACAGAACATTATATCCATACAATAAGAGCAATCTTCTTTCCTGCAATTTTATATTTCTTATTTTTAAAACAAGATTGCACTATCAGCTTTTTAATTGGAATAATCATTGTCTTTCTTGACATTTTAGTAATGTCCATTGATGCATATATGGAAAAAGACAGCAGGGAATTTATGGGAGGACTTCCCCGCTGGGAATATATTCTTCATCTTTTTGTCAACGGACTGCATTTTTCATCCATAGCATTATTTTTATCTCTAAAATTAAAGTATGAAAACAAGAATATAGTTATCATTCCAAACATTTATCAGTATCAAAACTTTGAATTATTTCATGTAGTCATTATTAACCTTATACCTGGCGCTATAATAATTGGAACAATTCACGTCCTATTATGCACTATAAAAACAAAAAACCTTTGGAATAATCTACGAGATCGCATTCAATGTTGCTAGCACCTTTTTACACTTGATCTCAATAGAAACACCTTCATATTAGATTATGCTTTAATTAAAGCAAGCTTCTTTTTCATTTCATTTAACTCGTTCTCCATTCGCTCAATTGTCTGTAAAGTTAACTCACCAGAAACATCGTCCTTATCTGCCAGTCTGTGTTTTAGTCCCTGCATCTCGCGACCTATTGACAGCTGCTCGGTCATTGCATACTGTTCGGTCTGGCTGACAGACTGGTGCCCTAGCATTTCTTTTACTACATGTATAGGCACATCATTATTGAGCGTTATAGTGCTCGCAAAAGTCCTTCTCGCCTTATGCGTATTTAAAGCAGTTGTTATACCACATAAATCAGCTATTTCTTTAAGATATTCATTCATTTTCTGATTTGAACTTACAGGCAATACTGAATTCCTTTCCAAGCAAAGTGGATGATTTCGATATCTCTCCATTATCATAACCGCTTTAGGCAATAGTGGAATATTAATAGGGCTCCCGGTTTTCTGCCGCCCTGCCATTATCCATTTTTCACCATCAATACCTACTTTTAAATCAGACTGTTTCAGATTATAAACATCAACATACGCTAGACCAGTGTAGCACTGAAAAACAAAAACATCTCTAACCACACTTAGACGGGCTGTAGAAAAATGATGTTTTTCCAGTGAGTCCAATTCATGATTAGTCAAAGGCTTTTTAGGAACTTTCGTTTTTTTAGATTTGAAACGTTTAAATGGATCAGATGCAATAATTTCCTTATCAACGGCACTAAGGACGATTTTCTTAAAATTAGTAATGTACTTAAGGGCAGTGTTGTTACTGATATTTTTTACTGTCTTAAGATAGAACTCATAATCTTTTACAAATTCAAAATTAAGCTCATTAAATTCCATATCCTCAACACCGTATTTATAAAGCATAAATTCTCTGACATGGTTTTTTGATATCTTGTAACGCTCATGGGTTCCTATAGCATACTCCTCTTTTTCTACCAAAGCCAGCATTTGATCATTGTGAAGCTGAAATTCCTGCAGTACTGTAGATTTTTTTTCTGTTGTTTTACCTAAAGCATAATTAATGAGCTTTATACTGGTAACTGTTTCACCTTTTTCAGAAAGTTCGTCCCTGTACCGGCTTATTTTAAGTTCAAGTGAGTTTAAAAACAAATTCAGAGTCTTGGCATCTTCCTTATTTCCTGTAGCCCTTGCAGTCTTTTGCTCCCATCGTTTTAGATCCCACTTTCTTTTTGTGGAAGTTTCTTTAGGAACGCCATCTACAGTAATTCTTAGATAAATGTATTTTTCATTGGTACTTTTTACGGAACTCTTCAAAAAGAAGGTAATTCCAAAACTGCTTTCTAACATAATTCAACAATTTAATAAGTTAATAAAGGTCGAATTATAATATCTCTAAATCAAGTCGTTAACGAGCTTTACATGTTGAATAACAAGTTGTTACGCCTTTTTTTGTGGCAGTTTTTTTTACCAAAATAAATTGCCACGAATGTGCCATAAAAATTAGTGAAAGAATGAGTGTTTTTGAATCTAAAAAGAAGAATAAAAAAACCCGCATCCTTGTAAAGTGCGGGTTTCAATGTATTAACCAATTATAAAAATCGGTTTCAGTGATCCCAGAAGGATTGCAACTATAGCCGCAAACCCGCGTCATTTCTTAACTTCAGTAATTTCAAAAACCGTTTGCCACAGTTTTGCCACATTTTTTTCAGCAATTTTGAAAACAAATAAAATAAACAAAAAAAGCCACTCAAATTGATGAGTGGCTTTCTACGTGAACGCAGAAGGATTCGAACCTTCGACCGCCTGCTTAGAAGGCAGGTGCTCTATCCAGCTGAGCTATGCGTCCATTTATTTTAAAACTTAACCTTCTGACCGTCCCGATTGGAAATCGGGATGCTCTATCCAGCTGAGCTATGCGTCCATTTGTTTTAAAACTTTATGGCAAAGTTAGAATTTTATATAACTAACTTCCTAAACTAAAACCACGCTAATAAAAACAAAAAAGCCACTCGATTGAATGGCTTTTCGTGAACGCAGAAGGATTCGAACCTTCGACCGCCTGCTTAGAAGGCAGGTGCTCTATCCAGCTGAGCTATGCGTCCATTTGTTTTAAAACTTTATGGCAAAGTTTTCGTCGGGGTGGCAGGATTCGAACCTGCGGCCTCCTGCTCCCAAAGCAGGCGCGATAACCGGGCTACGCTACACCCCGAAAATTCTTTCTGTGCTCTTCCCAATTTTTAATTGGAACACGATAATCGAATTTCTTCAATACTCAATAAGCAAATTATTAAGCGGAGAGACAGGGACTCGAACCCTGGCGACGGTTACCCGTCGACAGATTAGCAATCTGCTCCATTACCGCTCTGGCACCTCTCCAAGCTCAAGAAACGTGTTCTGTTTTGCGGTTGCAAATGTAAGACAACATTCCATATCTCACAAGTATTTCTGCGCTTTTTTTAATCTTTTTTCAATCTTTTTTTTAAAACACTTAACAATCAAACAAATAGAATTAACAAAAATTTCATATTAAATTTAAAATCCAATCGAATTGCACCAAAATTTGAATTTATTCAAATAAAGAGTAAATTTGCTTGATTAACTAATATTAACAGAAAATGAACAAAAGAGTTGTTATCGTTTCTGCCGTTAGAACACCTATCGGAAGTTTCATGGGAGGTTTATCTACCGTACCCGCACCAAAATTAGGTGCTGCCGCTATTAAAGGCGCACTTCAAAAAATTAACCTTGACCCAAAATTAGTTGATGAAGTATTCATGGGGAATGTGGTACAAGCAGGAGTTGGACAAGCTCCAGCACGCCAGGCTGCACTTTTCGCAGGTCTCTCTGAAGAAGTTGCTGCAACAACAGTAAACAAAGTTTGTGCCTCTGGAATGAAAGCAGTAATGTTTGCTGCTCAGGCTATCGCTTGTGGCGATGCCGAAATTGTCGTTGCCGGTGGAATGGAAAACATGAGTTTGATTCCGCATTACGTGCAAATGCGTAACGGAACTAAATTTGGCCCTGCAACAATGCTTGACGGAATGCAAAAAGATGGTTTGACAGATGCTTACGATAACAACGCAATGGGAGTTTGCGCTGATTTATGTGCATCTGAATACAACATTAGCCGTGAAGAACAAGACAATTTTGCTATTCAGTCTTACGAAAGAAGCGCAAAAGCCTGGGATGCCGGAAAATTCGACAACGAAATTGTTCCTGTAGAAGTTCCGCAAAGACGCGGTGAACCAGTTATTGTTTCTAAAGATGAAGAATACACCAACGTAAAATTGGATAAAATCCCTTCGTTAGCAGCTGTTTTTACAAAAGACGGAACTGTTACTGCCGCAAATGCCTCGACAATCAATGACGGAGCTGCAGCTTTAATTTTAATGTCTGAAGAAAAAGCAATCGCGTTAGGACTTAAACCCTTAGCCTACATAAAAAGTTATGCCGATGCTGCTCAAGAACCAAAATGGTTTACAACAAGTCCGGCAAAAGCATTACCAAAAGCCTTAGACAAAGCAGGAATTGCAATTGGCGATGTAGATTATTTCGAATTCAACGAAGCATTTGCCGTTGTTGGATTAGCCAATTCAAAAATCCTTGGTCTTGATAACAATAAAGTAAACGTAAATGGTGGAGCTGTTTCATTAGGTCACCCTCTAGGATGTTCGGGAGCCAGAATCATCGTAACTTTGCTAAATGTTTTAGAACAAAACAATGCCAAAACCGGAGCTGCTGCAATTTGCAATGGTGGTGGCGGTGCATCAGCAATTGTTATCGAAAGAGCTTAAATAATATTAAATTTGGAGTTGTTTGCAAATGAAACAACTCCAAATTTTCAACTAATAAATTACCCTAAATGTTCGGAATTTGCAATCTAGCCATAGTACCCGTTCGATCTGAGCCAAGTGACAGAAGTGAAATCGTCACACAACTTTTGTTTGGCGAACACATCGAGATTTTAGAACGTCAAAATCAATGGGCCCGAATAAAAATTCAGTTTGATGATTATGAAGGCTGGGTAGATTCGAAACAATATCAGGTAATTTCAGAAGCAAATTATAAGCAATTAAGCAATGAAGCCATTATTTTGAATGCCGATTTGATTGATTATATCAGCGCACCCGAAAATTTATTATTACCAATTCCGCTTGGTGCGTCCTTATCTTTTTTGAATAATAACGAAATCAATACTGCTAATTTCGAATTTGAAGGCACAAAAACAAGTGGCGTAAAACCTAAAAATGCTTTAATAAACACCGCTTTCATGTACTTAAACGCACCTTATCTTTGGGGCGGAAAAACACCTTTTGGAATCGACTGTTCCGGTTTTACTCAAATGGTATACAAACTAAACGGATATAAAATTCACCGCGATGCCTCACAGCAAGCGCTTGAAGGAGAACCTTTAAGTTTTATTGAAGAAAGCGAGCCGGGAGATTTAGCCTTTTTTGACAATGACGAAGGAAACATCATTCACGTAGGCATCATTATGGACAACAATTACATCATTCACGCAAGTGGAAAAGTCCGTATTGACCGTTTAGATCACTTAGGAATTTACAATCCTGAATTAAACAAACACACACATAAATTACGTGTGATTAAAAAAATAATATAATTCTTTTCAGCAACCCTTAAAGAAAACACCTTGACAAAGATTTCATTATCTAAAACAGATTTCACAATCAACGATGTTGATATTCAATTTCCAATTGATATAGATAATTTAAAAAAGGCTTTGGGAGAGTATCGTTATATAAAGAAAAAATACAACCATATTTATACTTGGGATAATCTTGGTATCATAGCATTTTCTAAAGAAGGAATACAAGCAGAAAACATAATGCTTGAGCTAAAGTGCAATGAATATGATTATTGCTCGAAAAATCCTTTTAACGGAGAATTTCTTTTTGACGGACAAGAACTTTTTAAATTTTACGAATCCAACAAAAATCAATCAGTAAAACTTTTTAAAGGAGACAAAACCGGAGCTCTTATCCTTAACGGAATCAGCGTTTGGTTTGATAAAGAAGATGGTAAAATAACTGCACTTGACATTTCTTCATATCAGGAAAAAGAAAAGAAAGCCAAAACACCTATTGATCCTGAATTTAAGCAATTTGAATCCTTATGGCAGGAATGGATTACCGAAATTAATAAAATCGTTGCAACTGATAATGATTATTACAATCTTACAGATGGTATTTCTCCAGAAGAATTAGAACAACATTCAGCCTTAGAAAATGAAATCACAATTCCGCCCGCACTTCAAAATTTTTACAAAGTTCAAAATGTAGAATATGATGCCGTAACTTCTGCTTTTCAGTTTTTGATAGGAGATTGGACATATGATCTTATTCCGTTTGAAGATATTGCAGAAGAATGGAATTCGATACAAGATTTACAATTTGACGAAGACGATCTTCCCGAATTAGAAATAGACTTAGAAAAAATCAAGACAGACAATTACGCAAATCCAAAATGGATTCCGTTTGCAACAGGACGAAATGGAGATTACTTACTCTACAATACAGATCCGGCAGAAAAAGGAAAATTCGGCCAAATCATAGAACTTCAAAACGAATCCTGGGAACGAAACATAGTAGCTGAATCTTTAGAAGAGTTTCTAAAAAACGAAATAAACAACCTAAAAACCGGCAAAAACCAACATTTCGATTTTATAATCGGCAAAGAAGAAATAAATTAATTTTTTTTTTTTTTTTAGCCACAGATTATAGGATTAAAAATGATTTTAAAATCTGTGTTAATCAGTGGAATCAGTGGCTAAAAAAATCCGCGACAATCCGTGTTTTCGCTTGCGAATCCGCGCCATCCGCGTGCCAATTCATCACGCACTAACACGAATCACTTTCCTAAATTCAGAAGGACTATTCCCTCTCTGTTTCTTAAAGAATTTATTAAAGTGACTTTCATCTGTAAAGCCAAATTCATAGGCGATTTCGTTAATGCGTTTATCGCTAAACTGCAAACGATGTTCAATCAGTTTCGTTTTATAATTACTTATATATTGCTGCATGGTTTCATTAGCATGTTTCTTAAAATAACGGCCTAAATATGTATTCGAAATACCAAAATACTCACTAAGAGATTCCGCTTTAATCCTTTCCGGATAATAAATATTATTCTGAATGTATTGCAAAATATCCATTGCCTTAGCCTCGCAGCCAATATTTACCTGTTCCGGTAAATACTTCGCAATATTTCGCGCAACCACAATAATCAGCGTGTTCACCAATTGCTGAATCAATTCTTTATTATAAACATCCTTATCCTGACGTTCGCGAATAATCGCTTCTACCATCACTTTTACCAAACATTTATCAGCTTGATTCTTTAAAATACAACCCGGCTGATGATTCGCATTTTGTAGAATATATTCTAAACGCTGAATATTCTCATTCTGCAAACTCGAATTCTTCAAATAAATATCATTAAACCTCAAAAAGAAAAACTTTGTTTCCGTTTCAATCGTAAAATTATGACAATCCTCAGGCGTCAATAAAAACATATGACCGGCATCATATTCAAAAATATTTTTGTTGATACATTGCCTTCCCGTACCCTCTAAAATATACACCAGTTCAAAGAAATTATGACGATCTCCAACATCCGGATATTCATCCAGAGTTTCAAAAGAAACCGTAAACGGCTCGTATAAATTTTCTTTTTTCATAATAGTCTTTATTAATTCGGCTACAAATTTACATAAAAAAGACAAATATATACAACTTAACACTCTTAAAAATGGTATAATTTTGCCAAACAAATTTTAAGGATCAAAAATATAATATTATGGAATATAGAAAATTAGGTAACACTGAACTTGAATTATCAACTATTACATACGGTGCATTTGCTATTGGCGGAAACATGTGGGGCGGAAACGAAAAGAAAGATTCAATCGATTCTATTCACGCTTCAATCGACAACGGTGTTACCACAATCGACACCGCTCCTTTTTACGGATTCGGTTTAAGCGAAGAAATGATTGGAGAAGCATTAAAAACACAAAATAGATCAAAAGTTCAATTATTAACCAAATTTGGTTTGGTTTGGGACGGAAGCAACAACCAAAAAGGAGAATTTTTTTTTGATGCAGAAGACAACGGAAAAGAAATTCCGGTTTACAAATACGCCTCAAAAGCCAACATTATCAAAGAAGTCGAAGATAGCTTAAAACGCCTTCAAACCGATTATATCGACTTATTGCAAATTCACTGGCCAGACTCCACTACTCCAATTCACGAAACTATGGAAGCTTTGGAAACCTTAATAAAACAAGGAAAAATCAGAGCAGCAGGAGTTAGTAATTATAGCGCAGAACAAATTCAGGAAGCACAAAAAACAATACAATTAGCATCAAACCAGGTTCCGTACAGTATGTTGAATCGCAGTATCGAAACAGATTTAGTACCGTACACAACTGCAGAAAACATCGGAATCATTGCTTACAGCCCGATGGAAAGAGGCTTATTAACCGGGAAATATTTCACAGATAGCAAACTAAAAGACAACGACCACAGAAACGGATATTTCGGTCAGTTTGATCTTCAAAAAGTAAAAACTTTAGTTGAAGAATTGAGCTCACTGGCAAATACAAAACACATTTCAATCTCACAATTGGTTTTACGCTGGACGACTTTACAAAAAGGAATCACTATCGTTTTAGCCGGAGCAAGAAACGCAGAACAAGCCATTTCAAACGCAAAAGCATTGGATTTTGATTTATCACTTTCAGAACTAGATTTTATTAATCAGGCTATTGCGAAAGTAAAACAATAGCATTCTTTAAAATTTTAAACAGATAGAAACATAGCCAAAAGGAATGCATAAAGGCGTTTCACTTGTTTAAACAAACATAGTTTGCGCAATATTGTCATTCCGAGGAACGAGGAATCTTCGCGAGAAACTCTACAAAGATTGGCAATTCACTATGCGGAGTTACTTGCGAAGATTCCTCGTTCCTCGGAATGACAAACTGTGAGGACAGTGTTTGAGAAATCAGTTCAAAACCAATGTTTCTATGTGTTTAAAAAAATTACACTCAATCAATAAAAATAATTAGGGTGTGACCCGCAGAAAAAGCGGGCCGGGCTATTCGTTACAATCTTTTATGCCGAACCCCGGCACAAAAGGATTTCCACTGCTATCCCTCACACTCACGAATTCATAAGAAAACAAGAAAAATGAAAAAAATATTTATCATCAACGGAAGTCAAAATTTCGCGCATTCAGGCGGGAAATTCAACGAAACCGTTACCGACTGGACAATCGAATACTTAACCAACACCAAACAATTCGAAATAAAAACAACCGACATCAAACAAGATTTTGATCTTGACGAAGAAGTCGAAAAATTCGTTTGGGCAGATGTTATCATTTATCACACGCCAGTTTGGTGGTTTCAGTTACCAAACCTTTTCAAAAAATACATCGACGACGTTTTTACAGCCGGACACAACAAAGGAATCTACAAAAGCGACGGAAGAACCAGAACAAATCCGGACATCAATTACGGAACCGGCGGACAATTACACGGTCGTAAATACATGCTTACCACAAGCTGGAATGCACCTGCAACAGCCTTTACACTTCCGGGAGAATTCTTCGAAGAAACATCTGTAGATGATGGAGCGATGTTTGGTTTCCATAAAATGAATAAATTTACAGGTATGGAAAAATTAGACGGCTTCCATTTTCATGACGTTGAAAAAGGTGCAACTGCAGAAAACATTGACATCTTTAAAGAAAATTACACCAAACACTTAGAAAAAACTTTTAACTTCTAACCTTTAACTTTCACTATTATGATCTCAATTACAGCACTATTCAAAAGTAAACCAGAAAATAAAGAACAATTACAAAGCATGCTAAATCATTTGGTGACCGAAACCAGAAAAGAAGATGCTTGTGTACGATACGACCTTCATCATTCTGAAAATGTTTTTATCATTTGGGAAGAATGGCAGGATCAACCAGGATTAGACATTCATAATAATCAACCCTATTTATTAGATTTTATCGCCAAAAGCGAAAGTTTAGTTTCATCACCTATTCAGGTTTACAAAACGGTTCAAATATTATAATTCAAAAAATGAAAGCACTTTTCACAAACACATACGAATCTGATTTTGTAACCACAGAAACAGCAAAACCAACTCCTAAAAAAGGAGAAGTTTTAATAAAAATCCACGCAAGCGGCGTAAACCCTATCGATAACAAAATCAGATTAGGACTTTCTCCTTACGCATCTCCTGTTTTACCAGCTATTTTAGGAACAGATCTTGCCGGCGTTATCGAAGCAATTGGCGAAGGCATTACTAATTTTAAAGTTGGCGATGAAGTTTATGGACTTGCCGGAGGAGTTTTAGGAGTTCAGGGAACTTTAGCCGAATACACCGCTGTCGATGCAGATTTATTGGCCATAAAACCAAAAAACCTAAGCATGAAAGAAGCCGCTGCAATTCCGTTAGTATTGCTTACCGCTTGGGAAGGTTTGATTGACAGAGCCAAAGTACAAAAAGGCGACAAAGTTTTGGTGCATGCCGGAGCTGGCGGAGTTGGTCATATGGTAGTTCAGCTTGCTAAAATTGTTGGTGCCGATGTTTATGCAACCGTTTCTGAGCAAAAATCAGCTATTGTAAAAGGATTCGGAGCAACGCCAATTGATAAAAACACTCCCGTTGAGGATTATGTAAATCAATATACAGACGGAAAAGGATTTGATCTTATTTACGATACACTTGGTGGTCAATCACTTGATAATTCTTTCAAAGCCATTCGTCATTACGGGCAAATTGCGAGTTGTTACGCTTTCGGGACACATACTTTAGCAACAAGTTCGCTTCGTTCTGCCAGTATTCATGGTGTTTTTGTTTTACGCGCCATGATTGGTAATGAAAATGAAGGAAGAAAACACCACGGAGATATTCTAAAACAAACCACAAAACTAATCGAAGAAGGAAAATTAAAACCTTTAATTGACCCAAGAAAATTCACTTTAGACAATGCTATAGAAGCACATAATGCCGTAAGCGATGGTTCTGCAATTGGTAAAATTGTTGTAGAAATCGTTTAAGTTTTTTTTGCCACGAATTACACGAATTTATTTACTCTTGACGCTTTAAAATTAGTGCAAATTCGTGAAATTCGTGGCAAACTATTATTTAATTCCGCCAAAAGCACCAAAACACATATTCTTGTGTAAAATTTCAACACTTGTAAAACCCACTTTTTTCATTAAATCCAATTGGTAATTCATAGATCTTGGCGTGTCTTCTTTTTCTACATAATCCAAAACTTTCTGGCGATATTCTGCCCCGCCAATTCCTTCTAAATAATCACCATAACGCTGCCAGGTATATTCGTTCAACAATTCGGTATCCTGCGTAATCAAATCTGAAATCATAAAACATCCTCCGGGTTTCAGTAACTTGAAAATCTTAGCAAAAGTTGTTTCCCAATCCTGATCATCTCTCAAATGGTGCAAAACTGCGCTGGCCAAAATAATATCAAAATGATTCTCAGGCAAATCGACTTCGCGAATATCACCTTGCTTCACTTCTACACTTCCATTCGTTGCTTCTGATACTCTTTCAAAAGCCCTGTTTAACATCGGCAAACTCAAATCGACTAAAGTGCAATTCAAATTCGGAACTTTCGAAAGCATTTTTAAAGTGTAATTTCCTGCTCCACAGCCAATATCCAGAACGTTTTTCGCATTAGGAACAATCCTTTTAGAAGCTTCTGTAATTAATTCCAAAGAAATAGTCGCGTCGATTGTCGCGACTTGTCCGGTTTCTAAGTTTGAGAATCTTTCGACATCATTATCAAAACGCTCTCTGATTTCTGTAATAGTTGATTTTTTCATAGTTTTTGTTTTTTTTTATGGCACACGGATGACGCGGATTAAACTGGTTTGCACGGATTTTTTCTTTTTAAATCTTAATAATCTGTATCTTTTTTTTGCCACAGATTAAAGGATTAACACAGATTATTATTTTCAAGCATAATTAAAAATCCTTTTAATCCTTTAATCTGTGGCAATAAATCCTTTTCCCTTCAATAAAATAAAATATCCGTGTAAACCCGCTTAATCCGTAAAACCTGTGGGCATATATTTTTTTAGTAAAAGTATTTCTTTCATATATACTTCAAAAATACTTATTTTGTCAATTATTAATACCTAATAAGTATTTATGGAATTACGTCACTTGAAATATTTTTTGGCTGTAGCCGAAGAATTAAACTTTACCAAAGCTGCCGAAAAGCTTTTTATTTCTCAACCGCCTTTGAGTCGCCAGATTATCGAATTAGAAGAAGAAATCCAGGCACGCTTATTCATTAGAAATAATAAAAAAGTCGAATTAACCGAAGCCGGAAAATATTTCGAAAAAGAAGTAAAAGCACTTTTTCAGAATCTGGAACGCATTACAATTAAAACAAAAAAAATAGCAGAGAATGTTTCCGGCGAATTTAGAATCGCTTATATCAGTTCGATTTATTCTTCTGTAATTTCAGAATTAATAAAACATCTCAAAGAGCAATTTCCGTACGTCAGTTTCAAGCTTTTTGAAGTTTCTACAACCAAACAAATCGATGCTTTAGAACAAGGAAAAATCGAATTAGGCATTATTCGTTCGCCGATAAAATCTCCCAAAATAAAATCGCAATTGTGGTTTCAGGACGGATTTTCGGTAGTTTACAATAAGAGTTTAATCCAAATTAATTCTGAGAAAGATATTCCGAATTTAAAAGACGAAACTTTTGTGTTTTTTAATAAAGATTACGCGCCGCATTATCATGAAGTTTTACTGGAACTTTGTGCCTTTTATGGTTTTACGCCAAAAGTTGTTCACGAATCGAACAATATTAACTCAATTGTACAACTGGTCAAAAACGGTTTGGGAATTTCGATTGTCCCATCTAATATTGCCAGAAATAATCAAGATCCGGAAATTGGTTTTATCGAATTAAAAAAAGTTAATTTATATACTGATGTTTCATTGATTACTTCAAAAGAAGACGATTCAGAAATCACGAAATCTGCGGTGGCTTTTTTATTGAATTTTAAAAAGTAATCACAAGAGTTTCGCGCTAAGTTTGGTTTAAAAATAATCTCGCAAAGTCGCAGAGTCGCAAAGTTTTTTCTCATTTTATGTCATTTCATCGAAGGAGAAATCTTCGCGAGAAACTCGACAAAGATTGGCGATTTAGCATGTGTAGAATAGATTAAAATCCATCCCTAAAATATGATCCGTTCCTCCCGAACTCTTTATAAAATTCCGTAGGAATGATTTATTTTGTAGCTAGGGATTTTAATCTCTTGAAACGCAAAGTAACCCCAATCTTGTCATTTTGAGGAATTAGAAATAACAAACAGCAGGATTAACCAGTACTTTAAAATAAACTTTGCGACTCTGTGACTTTGCGAGATTAATTTAAATTGTGGAAATCCGTAAAAAATAAAAACTTAAAGGAATTAAATTGCACACAACAAATACACAAAACACTAAGCAATTAGTACAAAAAAGTTACAATTTATCACAGATAAATCTTCTAAAAAGAACGAACTTTTAAATACCTTAGCAGATTATTACATTACCTAAATAAAATCAATAAAAATGGCAGAGCAATCTTCAATTCAGTGCCCAAATTGCGGAACTACAATCGATGTAAATGATATTCTAAAACATCAATTGGAAGATAGTATTCGTAAAGAATTTCAACAAAAAGCAAATGCTCAAGCCAAAGAGCTGGAACTTAAAAACGAGCAATTCGAAAAAGCAAAAACCGAATTTGAAGCCAAAAAGAAACAGGAAAATGAACTTTTTGCAGAACGTTTAGAACGTGAAAAAAAGGTTGCCGAAAAAGAAATAACCGAAAAAGTAAAAACTAAACTCGACGAAGAAAACAAAGATCGTTTGGTTGCAATGGAAAAAGAACTTTCTGAAAAATCAGAAAAACTTCGTGAATTAAATAAAATGGAAGGCGAAATTGCGAAACTCCAACGTGAAAAACTGGAGATGAAGGACGCCATCGAAGCTCAAGCTCAAAAACAGTTGAATGAGACTTTAGTTTTAGAACGTGACAAAATTCGTAAACAGGAAGAAGAAAAAAACGAGCTTAAAATAAAAGAATACCAAAAACAATCTGACGATCAAAAAAAGCTGATTGAAGAAATGAAACGCAAGCAGGAACAAGGTTCTATGCAATTGCAAGGCGAAGTGATGGAATTGGCGATTGAAGAATGGCTGGCCAATAACTTTCCGCTTGATAGTATTGATGAAATTAAAAAAGGTGCAAACGGAGCTGATTGTCTTCAGATTGTAAATACTCGTGAACTTCAAAATTGTGGTTCTATTTATTACGAAAGCAAGCGTACAAAAGCCTTTCAACCAGCGTGGATTGAGAAATTCAAAAATGATATTAGAACAAAAAGAGCAAATATTGGCGTTTTGGTGACCGAAGTAATGCCTGCCGGAATGGACAGAATGGGAATGCGCGACGGGATCTGGATTTGTACCTATGAAGAATTTAAAGGTTTAAGCGCTGTTTTACGTCAATCGTTAATTCAGATTAGTCAGGCTGTTCAGGCGCAGGAAAACAAAGGCGATAAAATGTCGATGTTGTATGATTTCTTAACCAGTAACGAATTCCGTTTACAGATTGAAGGAATTGTAGAAGGCTTTACGCAAATGCAAGGCGATCTTGATGCCGAAAAAAGAGCGATGCAGCGTATCTGGAAACAACGCGAAAAACAAATTGAAAAAGTGGTTCATAATACATTAGGAATGTACGGTTCTATTCGTGGTATTGCCGGAAATGCGGTTCAGACCGTGAGAGCTTTAGAATTAGATTTTATTGAAGAGGATAAAGAAGATCTTAAAGAATTGGAATAACAATGCGAAATGGCACGCGGATTAAACGGATTCGCTAACGCGAAAACGCAGATTTGCACGGATTTTTTTTTTTGTAATGTTCATTGCAAGGAACGAAGCAAAAACTATGTACAGAATTCACACAAAACTATAGTAAAAAGGCTTCACTAATAATAGTGAAGCCTTTTTATTTTTAACTAAAATCTTCTCACTTAACTTTTTTTTTGAAAGACATATTTATATCCAAAATTAATCTACTTTTCTAAACACCAAAAGTTTTCCAGACGGATTAGAAAGCGTTAATCTATTATCTCCAATAGAATACGTAGTCGTACTTTGCAGCGCTTTTGTAAATTGATCTTCTTTATTTCCCGGCGCACAAGCCATCATCGTAGCCACTACCTTAGAAAATCGGAGTAAATCTTTTTCATAAAAAATACTGCCACTAATCGCATTACAGCCTCCGTAACCCATAAATTTATTTTCTGACGAATTGATTTCAATTCTTGGTAATTCCTTTTGAAAATCGGTTATAAAAACCTTGAATCCGTTTAATTCTTCGAGCACCCAAATATCGTGCAGACGATAATCAGTATTATAATTTCCGCATCCGCTTAATTTTGTATCAGTAAGTTCGCTGTTATTTTTAATTTCAACTGAAACTTTATAAGGAGAAATTGCGCCCGACATCGAATTTTGACATTCTAATTGCTGAATCGTAATTGTCGCAGTTGATGTTTCATTAGTTACTTTATACATTTTTATATTAGCATCCATTGCTTTTATGACTTCGGTTGCAGGGAAAGTAAGTTTTTCTTTTCCGGAAATTAAAGAGGTGAACTCAATATTCTCAGTTCCCATTTTTATACCCCAAAAAGGTTCGTTTCCGGTTCCAGTAAAGTAATATTTCATTTGATCTTCCTGAGTTCCATATTCAGAAGTAGTGCTTTTTGTATCTGAAGTTTTGCCTGTTGTAGATTTACAACCTACTATTAATAAAAGTAATAGCAAAAACGAAAGTGATTTTTTCATAGACTTTATGTTAAGAATATTCTATTTAAATAAAACATATATAAAATTCTTATGAATTTACAACATTTTTTTGAAATGCTTATTTAGAATCTTTTCAAATTTATAAAACTATAACTTCCTGAATTCTTTCAAAACCCGCGCTACGTAAAAGATTACGATAAAATACGTAATAAACAATCCACTTTTAATTATAAAAAATAAAAATATTACGTATTTCAATACGTATAAATACTTATATTTGCGTAGTAATACTTAATTAAAGAAATCATGATAAGAGTAATAGTAGTTGGAAACGGCATGGTTGGTTATAAATTTTGCGAAAAATTCATTGCAAAATCAGGACAGGAAAAGTATCAGATAACCGTTTTTGGTGAAGAACCACGACGTGCCTACGATCGTGTTCACTTAAGTGAATACTTTGGAGGAAAAACTGCAGACGATTTATCACTCTCAACAACCGAATGGTACTTAGAAAATAATATTACTCTAAACACTTCTGAATTAATTACAGATATTAATCGCTCAGAAAAAACAATACACACCCATTTAGAAAAAACTCATACGTACGATTACTTAGTTTTGGCAACAGGATCTTCGGCATTCGTTCCTCCTATTGACGGCGTCGAAAAAGAAGGTGTTTTTGTTTACAGAACTATCGAAGATCTGGATGCAATTATGGCTTACGCCAAAAAAATAAAGCAAAAAGGGGCAACAGAAGCTGCGGTTTTAGGCGGAGGATTATTAGGACTTGAAGCTGCGAAAGCCGTTCGTGATTTAGGCTTAAATCCGCATGTTGTAGAATTTGCTCCCCGTTTGATGCCAAGACAATTAGACAAAGGTGCAAGCGATATGCTGCAATCTAAAATCGAAGAATTAAATATTGGCATTCACCTAAACAAAGCAACACAATATATTGACGGAGAAACATGTATAACGGGAATGATGTTTGCAGAAAACGAATTGTTAAAAGTTGACATGTTGGTTATTTCTGCCGGAATAAAACCTCGTGATGAACTGGCTAGAGTTTCAGGACTTGAAGTGGGTTTACGAGGCGGCGTTGTGGTAAACAATCAAATGCAGACATCAGATCCTTCGATTTTTGCAATTGGCGAAGTAGCACTTTATAACCAAAACATTTACGGACTTGTTGCTCCGGGTTACGAAATGGCCGATGTTGCCGCTGAGCAAATCTTAAATGGTTCTAAAACCATGAGAGAAACCATCGATATGTCGACTCAATTAAAATTAATTGGTGTTGAAGTAGCGAGTTTTGGTGATCCTTTCGTAGAAAATAATGATGTAACTGCCATTATTTATGAAAATAAATTAAGCGGAATTTACAAAAGAATCAACGTGACCAAAGATTCTAAAACCTTATTGGGCGGGATTTTAGTTGGAGATTCCAGCGATTACAATTCTCTTTTTCAAATTTTTAGTAATGCCATGGCACTGCCAAAAAATCCTGAAGATTTAATTTTAGGTTCTCGCGATGGTTCTGAAGGTTCTAGTTTAGGTAGCGTTCTGGATTTACCTGATACTGCAGTAATTTGTTCTTGCGAAAATGTTACCAAAGGTGCTATTTGCTGTTCACTTTTAGACGAAACCTGTTCTAACTTTTCGGATGTTGTCAAACATACCAAAGCAACTTCGGGTTGTGGAGGCTGTAAACCAATGGTTTCTGATTTGGTAAAAGCCATTCAAAAATCACTTGGTAAAGAAGTCAAAGATGTTATTTGTGAACACTTTAGCTACACACGTCAGGAATTATACGATTTGGTTAAAATCAATAAATACGAGAATTTTTATGAAGTAATCGATCATCATGGCAAAGGCGATGGTTGCGAAGTTTGTAAACCTGTCGTAGCTTCTATTTTCTCCAGTATTTATAATGATACTGCCAATAAACACGTAACAACTCAAGATACAAACGACAGATTTCTAGCCAATATTCAACGTAACGGAACTTATTCTGTTGTTCCAAGAGTTGCTGGAGGTGAAATTACTGCCGAAAAATTAATTGTAATTGGCGAAGTAGCCAAACAATTTGATTTATATACTAAAATTACCGGAGCGCAACGTGTCGATTTATTTGGAGCGCATTTGAGTGACTTGCCAAAAATCTGGAAAATCTTAATCGATAATGGTTTCGAAAGTGGTCACGCTTACGGAAAATCGCTTCGCGCCGTAAAAAGCTGCGTTGGAAATGCCTGGTGTCGTTACGGAATGGATGACAGCGCCGGATTTGCCATCGAACTCGAAAACAGATACAAAGGAATTCGTTCTCCGCACAAACTAAAAGGTGGCGTTTCGGCCTGTATTCGCGAATGCGCCGAAGCCCGGGGAAAAGATTTCGGATTAATCGCTGTTGAAGGCGGCTGGAATTTATACATCGCAGGAAATGGCGGTGCCAACCCAAAACACGCCGTTTTATTGGCTGAAAAAATTGATAAAGAAACTGTTATTAAATATCTCGATCGTTTTTTAATGTATTACATCCGTACTGCCGGTCCGCTAATTAGAACTGCAACCTGGTTGGATAAACTAGATGGAGGTTTAGAATATTTAAAAGAAGTAATCATCGAAGACAGTTTAGGAATCTGCGAAACCCTTGAAGCCGAAATGCAGACTCTGGTAAATACTTTTGAATGCGAATGGAAACAAGTATTAGAAAAACCAAGATTATTAAAACGTTTCAATCACTTTGTAAACTCTGAAGAGAAAGATGACAATGTTGTTTTTGTCCCGTTAAGAGATCAAAAAGCGCCAAAAGCATGGACATAAAGCTTTATACATAATTATTTAAACACATAGAGACATAGCTTTTAAGAGTGAATAAAAAAGGCATTTCACTTAATTTAAACACACATAGCTTTCAAAGATTTTTAATTTTTAATTCTCAATTTTTAATTAAACAATTCAGCTCCAAAAAAAAGAAAAAAATATCACAAAAACGTTTGCTGTCCTCTTACCCTCTTTTTTACTGCGCCATCAAACTCTCTTGATTGTAAAAAGAGGGATAAGAACAGGAACACAAAACTTATCAAAATGGAAGAAATCTTAAATCAATACGAAACAGTTCATCCAAACGATGCAACAATTTGGTTCAAAGCCGGAAAAGTAGAAGATTTCCCTACCAATCGTGGCGGCTGCATCAAATACAAAAACAAACAAATTGCCATTTTCAATTTCGCACGCCGCAACCAATGGTACGCTTGCCAAAACGCCTGTCCGCATAAAATGGAAATGGTTCTCGCAAGAGGAATGACAGGTTCTACAGATGATATCCCAAAAATTGCCTGCCCAATGCACAAGAAGACTTTTTCGCTGGTTGATGGTTCTAACCTAAACGGCGATGATTTTAAAATTGCAACTTATCCAATTAAAGTTATTGAAGATGAAGTATTTGTTGGTTTTGTGGATTAATAAATTTCTGCTCTAAAACAATTTAAACACATAGGAACATAGCTTTTAGAAACCCTAAGAAGGCGTTTCACTTGCATTAACAAACATAGCTATGTGTTAGAAACCAGTTTCTTTCCAATTTTCTTTTTTCTAAAAAGCCAAAAACCTATGTTTCTATGTGTTTAAAAATTAAGCTTTATTAGTTAATTATGTATCTTTGAAATCTATTATCTTACCAACAATGACTACACCTTTTCAAAAAGCAAGCGAGTGGATTGATGCTGAAAACGCACAGGATCCTAATATCGAAATCGATCAAAATACCGAATACCCAAAGGAATTATTATATTCGAACAGAATGTACGAAAGACTGATGCAGTTTGAACCCGAAGCTTCGGAGCAAATTCAGATTGCCTCAAAAGCACAACACATTTGCCGATGGAAAGTCGCGCGCGAATCCTACCCAATGGATCGTGTGGGCTATTTAAGATGGCGAGAAGACCTGAAAAAATTTCATGCTAAAACTACTGCCGAAATTTTAGAAAAAGCAGGATACAATCAGGATTTTATCGATCGTGTTTCTTTTTTAATCGAAAAGAAATTATTGAAAAAAGATGCCGAAACACAATTGCTCGAAGATATTATTTGTCTGGTATTTTTAGAATATTATCTGGATCCGTTTGTGCACAAACACGACGATGAAAAACTAAAAAACATCATTAAAAAAACCTGGGATAAAATGTCTGAAAAAGGACATCAGGAAGCCTTAAAAATTAATTATTCTCAAGAAAATCTCAACTTAATAAAAGCCTCTTTAGGATTGTAATCTGATAGATGGAATACATTTAAAACAAATTTCATTTTAAGATAAAAGACAAATATTCACTTCGAATGAAAAAAAGCAATCAGGAAGCTGCAGATAAAATCAATTTCAAAAATTTACGCCGTTGGTATTTTTTTGCACTCTGGACTATTGCTATAACCGTCATTCTAAGTCAGATCCTCGTTCAGTACAATTTAAAACAACAATTAAGCGATTCTAAAATTATCAATATTTCAGGCAAACAGCGAATGCTGAGCCAGAAAATTGTAAAAGAGGTTTTGATTTTAAATTATGTTTCAGACACCGTTTCCCAAAAACAGATTTCGCATTTAAAAGATGTTCTCGAACTCTGGAAAACCACTCAAAACGCGCTTGAAAATGGCAACGACAGTTTGGCTTTTCCCAGAGAAAAAAGCGAAACTCTCAATAAATTGTATGCCGAAATCAATCCGGTTTTCAGTACTATCAGTCAATCAACCGATTCTTTTCTATTAAACTTAAAACAAAAAAGCAACTTAGCCCAGAATCAAACACTGGTTCAGACCATCCTGAAAAACGAAGGCGTTTTCCTTTCAAAAATGAATCGAATTGTAAGTCAGTACGATCTCGAAGCGCACGAAAAAGTTACAGAACAACGCAAAATAGAATATTGGATTTTTGCCTTTACACTTTTCGTTTTACTAATGGAGTTTTTCTTCATCTTCAAACCTACCAACAAAAAAATAGAAAAACTGATTGCCAAACTTTTATCGTCTGAAAAGAAAGCTTTAAAACTCGCTTACGACACTGAAATCATTAGCGAAATAAAAGAAAACTCAGTAAAAGAATTAAAGTCGCTGAATTACGCCATGGAAAATACGTTGCTGTATTGCCGTATTGCGCCAGATGGTTCGATCATTCATATTGGAGAAAAATTTGCCAAACTCTTAAATTACACCCGATTCTCCTCTGATAAAAAATTCTCTGAAGTACTAACAACCGATGAGAAAGAACAACTTAATATTGACCGAATCATCTTTGAAAAACACAGAAGTGGCTGGCAAGGCGAAATTAAAATAATCAATAAAGAAGCGCAGACTTTTTGGCTTGATTTATCCATGGTTCCCGTAACGATCAAAAAAGAAGAATCAGAACTTTTAATAATCTGTTTCAATATTACCGAGCGTAAAAAAGCACAACGCGAAGTCGAACGCCTGAATATCGAAAACAGTACTGAAAAAATCAATCAGCAAAAGATTATTTCGAGTAAAATTGTTGAAAATCAGGAAAACGAACAAAACCGAATCGCAAAAGAAATTCACGACGGAATTGGACAAATGCTTACCGGATTAAAATTTAGTCTCGAAAGTATCAATCTCGACGACAAAGAGAAATCAGCTCAAAAAATAGAATACCTAAAGAAACTATCACTCGATATTATAAAAGGCGTTCGTACCGCCACTTTCAACCTGATGCCTCCGGAACTGAGCGATCACGGCATCGTTTCCTCTTTGGCAAAACTTACCCAGGAACTTTCTAAACTAACCGGAAAAGAAATTCTGTTTTACAACAAAACCGACTTTAATCAGCGTTTAGATTCTCTAATCGAAATCAACATTTACCGACTAACGCAGGAAGCCATCAATAATGCCATAAAATATGCCGAATCATCGCATATAATCGTCCAGCTTTCGCACAGTAATACTTTGTTAAGCATTATCGTAGACGACAACGGAAAAGGCTTTGACATTCACGCCGTAGACAAAAAACGCAACAGCGAATCCGGAATGGGATTATTGTTTATGAAAGAGCGAATTCAATACGTAAACGGTCGCGTATTTATTAATTCTATTCCTGGCGAAGGAACGAGAATTACTTTTAATATTCCGATTTAGAAAAAGGAAATTCCGAATTTTAAAATTCCAAACCAATAGGAATCTTCACAAAATAAATTCCAAATTCCAATTCTTAGACAATCTTGTCAGGCTGAGCGAAGTCGAAGGAACACAATCTTAATCACCAATCTTTGATAAATGAATAATGTAATTCGCAGCAAACTTTGTCAAAGTTTGAAACCAAGACTATAACAAACTTTAAAACTTCATATTTTTTGCATACTTTTTATCTGCAAATACATTAATAAACAATTGTTTATAATTTCGTTCTGTTGTAATTGAATAGCCTCCAGCTTTAGCTGGAGTTCAAAATAGAAGCTAAAAAAAGGCTTTAGCCAAATTTTTGTACAGATGCTTAAAACTACAACTTATTTGGCTAAAGCCTCCAATCTAATGTAATCCGCTTTAATCTCCAGCTAAAGCTGGAGGCTATTCAATTCTAAAATCTCGTTGTAATATGCGCGTTCCAGTGCATTAAATAAAAGTATTTAATACCTAAAATTTACCTTAAAAATCTAAGAAAAACGCTCTGTCTATCATTGAATTTTGTAAATTAAGGCAATTTAATTGGTTGTAAATTAATCGAGTAAGTTCTTATAAAAAAACAATAAAAGTTCCTTACAGCCTTGGTCTTAAACTTTGACAAAGTTCAACCTAAGACCATTCTCAAATAGCAACATATAACTTATAATATGATTCATTTTTTAATGATATTTTAATGTTGGCTTTAATATTAGAATTTGCAATTTTAAAAAATTAGAAATTAAAATCTAAAAATTACGTATATTAGCGTCTTCTTTGTAGATGAATATACGTAAAAATCCAAAATAAAATTTAAGTAAATTATGAGTAATATCATTCGTGTAGTACTGGCAGATGATCATGTTTTTGTAAGAGATGGAATTAAATCATTACTTGAAAACGAAGCAAACATCGAGGTTGTAGGAGAAGCAATCGATGGTGCAGATGCTCTTGAAGTGGTTGCAGCCAGCAAACCTGATTTACTTATAGTAGATATTCGTATGCCTAACTTAACCGGTATCGAGGTAGTAGAAAAACTTAGAGGCGAAAATAATAACGTAAAAATCATCATGCTTTCTATGCACGAGTCTGAAGAATACGTATTAAAGTCTATAAAAGCCGGAGCCGATGGTTATTTATTAAAAGGTTCAAGCAAAGAAGAATTCCTAAAAGCACTGCATACCGTTGCTGCCGGCGGGAAATATTTTAGCGGCGATATTTCGTCTATCTTAATTAGCCAATTGACCAACTCTTCAACATCATTAGAACCGAAACAAAGCTTGTCCGAAGAAATGATGATTACCAAAAGAGAAAAAGAAATCCTCACACTTTTATTGTCCGGAAAAGGAAACAAAGAAATCGCTGAAGCACTTGATATCAGTAAGCGTACTGCCGAAGTACATCGTTTTAACTTAATGAAAAAGTTAAAAGTTAAAAATTTAATGGAACTTTCGAATAAGGCGACTGAGTATTCGTTACTATAAATTACGTATAAATACGTAATTATTTTTCAATAACTGCGTTTTAGCAGTTTTTAACTAAGTTATAGTACTTATTTTTATCAAAAATTATAAGTGCTATGAAAACTACAAACCCATTATCTCAATCTCACAAAATTTTAATTTTGAACACATTGGCATTTACAGTGTGTTTTGCCTGCTGGACACTAAACGGTGTTTTAGTAACTTTTTTAGTCGATAACGGAATTTTTCACTGGAGCGTTGTTCAGGTGGGATGGCTTCTGGGTATTCCTATATTAACAGGTTCTATAATGCGTCTGCCAATTGGAATTCTAACCGACAAATATGGCGGAAAATACGTTTTTTCACTTTTACTCCTCCTCTGCTCGATTCCTTTATTTCTGCTTCCTTATGCCGACAGTTTTTTTATGTTTGCTTTATTGAGTTTTTTCTTCGGAATGGTCGGAACAAGTTTTGCTGTCGGGATTGGATATACCTCGATTTGGTATCCAAAAGAATGGCAAGGACGTGCCCTGGGAATCTTCGGGATGGGGAACGCCGGAGCCGCAATAACTACTTTTTTGGCACCTTCCTTATTAAATCATTTCTCTGTTGATGATCCTCAAAATGGCTGGAAAATATTGCCTGTTATTTATGCCATTTCATTATTGGTAATTGGAGTCGCCTTTTTGATTTTTGCCAAAAATAAAAAAATAGAAAATAATACAAAAAGCGTTTCTCAAATGCTGGGTTCTTTAAAATCAGCCAGAGTCTGGCGTTTTGGAGCCTATTACTTTTTAGTATTCGGATGTTTTGTGGCTTATTCGCAATGGTTATTACCCAATTTCATGAATGTCTATCAAACCAGTTTAGTTATGGGCGGTTTATTTGCAACGCTTTTTAGTTTGCCATCTGGCGTGATTCGTGCTTTTGGAGGATATTTATCAGATAAATTCGGAGCCAGAAAAGTGATGTATTGGGTTTTGAGTTCATCAGTAATTTTAAGTGCTTTATTGATGATCCCCAAAATGGAAATCACCACTACAGGCCCAGGCGTTTTAGCTACTAAAAAAGGTACTATAACTTCGGTTTCAAATAATAATATCACGATTGGAAAAACAGATTTTGCGGTCGCACAAAAGAAAGAAGATGCAAGCGAAAGCTCGATCTTTCCAACCAGTACATCCTGGCAGCAAGTCGTGGTCGAGCAAAACCAAACGGTGAAGAAAAAAGAACTTCTTGCTAAAGGAATTACAGTGATTAAATTCGATGCTAACATGTGGGTTTTTCTGGTTTTAGTAATACTAATTGGTATTTCGTGGGGAATAGGAAAAGCGGCAGTTTACAAACATATTCCGGAATATTTCCCTAGCGAGGTTGGCGTTGTTGGCGGTATGGTGGGCATGATTGGCGGTTTGGGCGGTTTCTTTGGGCCAATCATTTTTGGATATCTTTTAACAGCAACCGGAATCTGGTCCAGTTCATGGATTTTTATTCTCATTTTTTCTGCTATCTGCCTGATTTGGATGCATTATACCATAAGCAAAATTATGAAAGAAAAATCACCTATTTTTGCAAAAGTAATTGACAGACAATAGATTAAACAAAACTTTTAGAGCAAAAAATAAGCATTAATATGATTTTTATCATATACAATGAGCTATTTTTCTTATAATTTTGCTGATATTTAAAGAAACCAATTATGAAAAAACTTAAAGTAATTCTATTCTTATTATTAGTAGGAATTAGTCTTGATATTCAGGCACAGGAATTAGATGTAAATTTACAATTAAGACCCCGTTTTGAATATCGTAACGGATACAAAACACTTATACCTGAAGGTACAGAAGCAACTTCTCAAATCTCACAACGTTCAAGATTAAATTTTAATTACAAACAAGATCAATTATCTGCAAAATTAACTCTACAGAATGTTAGAACATGGGGAGATGTAGGTACAACTGCAACTTCTGATAAAAATGGCATTGCCGTTTTTGAAGCTTGGGCACAATATGACATCAGTGAAAAATGGAGCGCAAGAGCTGGTCGCCAAGTACTTTCTTATGACAACCAACGTATTATGGGAGAAATTGACTGGTTACAACAAGGACAAAGCCACGATGCCTTAATGGTCTCTTTCCACCCAAAAAATCACCAGCTTGATATGGGATTAGCGTATAACTCTGATGCCGAAAACAATTTTCAAACTCCTTATAAAGTAGGTAATTACAAAGCGATGCAATACGCATGGTACCATACTAATGTAGACAAATTAGGTATTAGTTTATTAGTTTTGAATACGGGTTATGAATATGCTAATCCTGCACAAAAACTACTAGTTGATTACAAACAAACTTTTGGAACTTACCTGACTTACAAAACCAAAAAAATTGACGGTAACTTAAGTTTCTACGGTCAAACCGGAAAAAGTACAGACAATCAGGTTAGTGCATGGGATGGAGCAGTAAACTTTGCATATGCTATAACAGATTCATTTAAAGCAGGTGTTGGTTACGAATATTTATCAGGAAAAGATACAAATGACGGAAGTACAGTAATCAAATCATTCAATCCTATTTTTGGTACTAACCACGCATTCAACGGTTACATGGATTATTTCTATGTTGGTGGAGGTCATCAAAACAGTGTTGGTTTACAAGACGCTTCTTTGAAATTCAATTACAATGTAAAAAAATGGCAATTTGCATTAATGCCACACGTATTCTTATCTGCTGCTGATGTAGTGGTAGCAAACAAAAAAATGGATTCTTATTTAGGAACTGAGGTTGACTTTACAGCCGGATTCAATTTCAAAAAAGATATTACACTTACAGGAGGATATTCTCAAATGTTTGGTACTAAAACTTTAGAAGTTCTAAAAACTCCTGGATATGCAGGACATACCAACAACTGGGCATGGTTAATGATTTCTGTAAACCCTAGAATTTTTAGCTGGAAGAAATAGTTAAACTCTAATAACAACAAGACAATTTACCCTTTTTCTCTTTTAGAAAAAGGGTATTTTTTTGTTTTCTATATTAAGGGCATTTACTCTTATAATTGGGTATATTTGATGTACAAAAAACTAAATCTTTCTTATTTACCTGAAAGAATAATCAGTAAAGCATCTCTTGATGCAATCTTAAATCTCAATAACAAAAAACCATGAACAACACCTGGACAGACAGATGGAACGACCGTTACAGCAGCGAAGAGTTTGCTTACGGAACAGCACCCAACAATTTTTTAAAAGAACAATTAGAGAAACTAAACCCCGGAAGTATTCTTTTTCCGGCTGAAGGCGAAGGTAGAAATGCTGTTTTCGCAGCCCAAATAGGTTGGAAAGTCTCCGCATTTGATATTAGTGCCGAAGGGAAAAACAAAGCCCTTAAACTAGCCGAAGCAAATAATATTGTAATTGATTACCAAGTTGGAGAACTGGAAACCCTTAATTATCAGGCTGAACAATTTGATGCGATTGCATTAATTTATGCACACTTTCCTGCAGCGATTAAATCATCCATTCATAAAACATTAGAAACTTATTTGCGTAAAGATGGATACATCATTTTTGAAGCTTTCAGCAAAAAACATTTAGAATATCTGGCTATAAACGATAAAGTTGGCGGACCAAAAGATATTGAATCCCTATTTTCTATTGAAGAAATACAATCTGATTTTCCTGATTATGAAATCATTCAGTTAGAAGAAAAAGAAATCGAATTAAACGAAGGTTTGTTCCATAACGGAAAAGGTTCTGTTATTCGATTTGTTGGAAAGAAAAAATAAGCTTCCTAAAAACGTTTCGTAGAGATGTATAAAAAAATTACTAGTGTACATCTCTACACCATTTCCCTTTCAAAAACAATAACTAACTACAATACAGTTATTTAAATTAAAATCAATTGTTAAAATAAAAACTTTTATTTGTATTTTAGTACAAAAAAAAAGAAACTATCTACAAGCGGCAACCTCAATTAAAAGGTTGTTTCTCATTTTGCATTGCCCTATTCTAAAATTAGTATCAATTTTAAATAACCTTAATAATGGCAAAATCAAAAACAATTGTGTTAGTACACGGGATGTTCGTGAATGATAGTACCTGGTCAGAATGGAAAAATTACTATGAGCAAAAAGGATATACGGTGTATGCTCCTGCAAATCCGGGACACGATGGCGATCCTGCAGCACTTCGGGAAAATATACATCCGGAACTTGTAGATACAGGCTTTATAGATGTAGTAGAGAATATTGCAAAACTGATCGATACCTTACCCGAGAAACCGCTTGTAATTGGGCACTCGATGGCGGGATTAGCGGTACAAAAACTGATTGATTTAGGCAAAGCCGATGCCGCAGTAAGCATCAATGGAGCACCTCCCAAAAATGTTTTACCTCCATTTTCAACAGTAAAAATTGTATGGCCGGCAGTAAACTTCTTTTCCAGTAAAGGTTATTATTTAGGATCAAGAGACTGGTACAATCGTGCCTTTTTTAATACACTTCCCAAACCTGAACAAGACAAAGCTTACGATCTGATTGCTGTTCCCGAAAGTAGAAAAATTGGTAGAGAAACCCTTTTGAAATCTTTTTCAAATGCCGATTTCAAAAAACCGCATCAGCCAATTTTATTTATTGGCGGAGGAAATGACAATATATTTCCGCCAGCCTTAACCAAAAAAATTGCTACTCAATACAAAGATCCCAACAGCAGAGTTGATGTAAAAATTTATGATACCAAAAGTCATTTTATTTGTGGCGAAAAAGGCTGGGAAGAAATAGCAGATTATATATTAAATTGGTATTCTAATTTATAAATCTCATCAAAAGAGACGTACAAAAGAAATACATTATTGTGCGTCTCTAAAATTATAAGTAATAGTACTTAATCCACTTAAATAGTAAAATATTTATGTTCCATAATTTCAGATCGCAATTTAGGAACAGCCAAAATCCCTATTTTTTTACCAATGGTTTTAATGAGCATTTCTTTTTTCAGATTCGAAAGTACACGAATAGCCTGCTCTTCTGTAGTTCCTGCAAAATCAGCAATCTCTTTTCTGGAAAGTTCAATATCTATTAAACCGTCAATTAGACCAAATTTACGATGGATGTACAGCAACAAATCGATTACACGTTCGCGCACATTCATATGGGCAATTTTACGAATGTTGTTCTCACTTTTATTGAGTTCATCGGCATAAAATAACATTAAAGCATAGGTAAATTCAGGAATCTTCTGAAGAATTTCTAACATCGTTTCGTTACTAAAATTGCATAAAACAGTATCTTCCAAAGCAGAGGCACCAATTAAATATCTACTGCTCGTTCCAAATCCACGAAAACCTATTGTGTCTCCGTTTTTTGTTAACCGAACAATTTGTTCCCTTCCGTTTATTCCGGTTTTTATTGTTTTGACTTTACCTGAACAAATAAAATACAACCCTTTTATGAGATCACCTTCTTTAATAAAAGAATTCGATTTTTTACAAACAAAAGTTTCTTTCCTTAAAACATATTCTTTCATCTGTTCTAAATGCAAATGTTTCTTAATAAAACAATTTTCGTTGATACAGGTATAACAAATAGGTTGCTCTTCTTTCATGAGTTCAAATTTTATGCATGGTACACTAAATTGTTGTTCCTCTTTTATTTGAATCAAAAGTAGAAAAATAAATTATAAAAATAAGTATTTATACGTAAAAATACTTATTTTTGTTTAAGAATAAATAAGTGAATTATTTAGATTTAAACAGATTTCATTAGTTATTACTTAAAAAAAGCTGTGATGCAAAATACCAAAATCAAAACTACGTGTTCGTATTGTGGCGTTGGCTGTGGCATAATCGTAACCAAGGATGCCAAAAATGGCGTAATGGTTACGGGCGACAAAGACCATCCTGTCAATAAAGGAATGTTATGTTCTAAAGGAATGAATTTGCACTACGTAGTCAATGACACATCAGACCGAATTTTATATCCAGAAATGCGTGGCAGTAAATCCTATCCGCTGGAACGTGTAAGTTGGGATACTGCACTTGATCGCGCCGCAGCTGTATTTACTTCTATCATAAAAAAACACGGTCCTGACAGCGTTGGATTTTACATTTCAGGTCAATGTTTAACCGAAGAATATTATCTGGTAAACAAACTCGTAAAAGGCTTTTTGAAAACCAATAACATCGATACAAATTCGCGTTTGTGCATGAGTTCAGCCGTTGTGGGGTATAAAAAAACTTTTGGCGAAGATTCTGTACCCATTGCTTATGATGATATCGAATTGGCCGATACCTTCCTTATTACGGGCGCAAACCCCGCTTGGTGTCATCCTATTTTATTTCGAAGAATAGAAAAACACAAAGAGAAAAATCCTAAAATAAAAATCATTGTTATTGATCCAAGACGCACGGATACAGCCGCTTTTGCCGATTTACATTTACAAATTATTCCCGGATCTGATATTATTTTATACCATGCCATCGCCAAACGTATCATCGAAAAAGGCTACGTAGATCATGATTTTGTAAAAAACAATGCCGAGAATTTTAAACAATACAAAGACTTAGTTTTAAGTACTTCTTTAGAAAAAGCTTCCAAAATTTGTGGTATTTCGGTTAATGATATTAAACTTGCTGCCGATATTATTGGCAAAGCCAAAGGTTTTATTTCGCTTTGGGCAATGGGACTGAACCAAAGCGCTGTTGGTGTAGATAAAAATACCGCTTTATTGAATTTATCTTTATTAACGGGACAAATAGGCAAACCGGGTTCAGGCCCATTTTCGTTAACAGGACAACCTAACGCAATGGGCGGACGAGAAGTTGGCGGAATGGCGACACTTCTGGCGGCGCATAAAGACATTGCGAATCCGGAACATCGAAAAGAAGTCGCTGATTTTTGGGGCGTCGATGCAATATCAGACAAACCGGGTTTAACCGCAACCGAAATGTTTGAAGCTTTGGAGTCTGGAAAAATGAAGGCCGTCTGGATTATCTGCACCAATCCGTTAGTAAGTCTGCCGGACTCCCGCCGAATCGAAAAAGCATTGCAAAATGCAAAATTTGTAGTGGTTCAGGATATTTCGCATAATGCAGATACTTCAAAATATGCTGATTTATTATTACCCGCAGCCGGTTGGTTAGAAAAAGAAGGAACAATGACCAATTCAGAGCGACGAATTTCTTATTTGCCAAAAGGAATCAACGCTCCCGGCGAAGCACTTTCGGACATTGAGATTTTAATTCGCTTTGCTAAAAAAATGAATTTCAACGGTTTCAACTTTAATAGTGCCGAAGAAATTTATAAAGAACATTGCGCACTGACCAAAAATACCAATATTGATATTTCATTCTTAAATTATCATCGTTTAAAAACCGAAGGTACTTTTCAATGGCCTGTTCCGGATTACGGACATCCGGGCACTCCCCGACTTTTTACGGATAAAAAATTCTATACACCATCACAAAAAGCAATTTTCAATTTACCAACGGCTATAGAAAATACATCAGAACAGCCTAATCCGCAGTTTCCGTTTATTTTAACTACAGGACGAGTTCGCGATCAATGGCATACGATGACCAAAACCGGAAAAGTATCGAGATTGATGACGCATACGCCAAGTCCGGTTTTAGAAATAAACCCAATCGATGCTTTTAAAAATGATATTAAAAATGGCGATATTGTAGTTGTATCGAGCAAAAACGGAGAAGTTCGTGTAAAAGCAAAAGTTACAGATGCTATCAAAGAAAAAGTTCTTTTTCTGCCAATGCACTGGGGAAAACAACTCGAAAATGACCTGAACAGAACTAATAATTTGACCAATACGGTTGTTGATCCCGTTTCTAAAGAACCTGATTTTAAATACACAACGGTCAATATTACCAAATATGTAAAACCGTTCCAGAAAATTGCTATTGTGGGCGCCGGAGCAGCTTCTTTTAGATTTATTCAGAATTATCGTGAGTTCAATCAAACAGATGAGATTGTAGTTTTTTCTAATGAAGTAAACCCATTCTACAACAGGGTTTTACTTCCGGAATATATGACCGGCGAATTTAGCTGGGAACAATTGCTAAAAGTAAAAGATGGTGAGGCTTTAAATAAATTAAAAATCACCATGAATGCCAATGTGGCAATCACGAAAATTGATTCCAGCAAAAAAACAATTACAGATAGTTTAGGCGAAATACATACTTATGATGCTTTGATTATGGCAACGGGAAGCCGTCCTTTTGTTCCTGAAAATGCACAACTACACCTTCCGGGCAGATTTACTGTAAGACGCAAAGAAGATGCAGATCGTTTAAAAAAACATCTTGACAGCACTAATCTACCACCCGAAGAACAACACGTTGTTATCATTGGCGGAGGTTTATTAGGTTTAGAACTGGCTGCTGCTTTAAAGCATAAAAAAGTTAAAACAACTATTGTTCAAAGAGCGTCACGTTTAATGGAACGTCAACTAGACCGAATTTCGAGTAAATTATTAGCAGAGGAAGTTCAGCTTCGTGATATTCAGATTTATTTTGATAATGAAGTAAGTACTGTTTTTGAAACTGATAATCCGAATGAAATCGAAATTGCCCTAAAAAGTGGCAGAATCATCACAGCAAATGCGATTGTTTATACGATTGGAACAATTCCGAATATCGAAATCGCCCGAGAAAGCGGACTTGCCTGCGGACGCGGTGTAAAAGTAAACCAGTATTTGCAAACCTCTAATCCTGATATTTTTGCTATTGGAGAAATAGCCGAATTCAACAATAAATTATTCGGAATCACTTCTGCTGCCGAAGAACAAGCTGATATTCTGGCTAACTTTTTAGCAGGTGATATTAGCAGTTTTTACAAAGGTTCTATTTTAATGAATATTCTGAAACTGGAAGATATTAACCTCTGTAGCATTGGTGACATCGAAATTCCGGAAAACGACGATTCATATGAAGAGATTATTTTTGCCGATCTTAAAAAACGCTATTACAAAAAATGTATCGTAAAGGATGATTTGCTTGTTGGTGCTATTTTAATGGGAGATAAAAATGAATTTGCCGAGTTTAAAACCATGATCGAAAGCAAAATAGAATTATCAGACAAGCGAAATTTATTATTAAGAGGAAGCTCAAATGCAAAACCTGTTCTGGGAAAATTAGTTTGTTCCTGCAGTCAGGTCGGAGCCGGAAATATAGAAGAAACGATAAAAAGCGGCGTAAACAATTTTACGGATTTATGCAAAAACACAGGTGCAGGATTAGGCTGCGGTAGCTGTAAAACTGAGGTTAAGGAGATATTGGCAAAGTGTAAAGTTTAGTTTTTAAAGTTTCAAGTTACTTTGAACATAAATTTTACCACAGAGGTCACAAAGTTTTTTCGCAAAGTTTCGCAAAGGATTAAGTTGTGAATTTCTTTTCTATCGAAAAAAGTTCACAAAGCTATATGCTAAAATCTTTACCCAAAGCTTTGCGAACTTTGACTACTTATTAAACACAAACTAAAAAATCTTTGCGAAACTTTGCGAAAAAACTTTGCGAACTCTGCGGTTAAATCAACACAATCCAATAACCTGACCCGAGGCTGAAAGCCGAACAGACAAAGCAAACAAAAAAAAACTGAAACCTGAAACAAAAATAAAGATATGGAACTAACAAGATTAATAGTAAAAGGAGGCGTTATTTCGCCGGGAGAGTTAAGAGAAGTAGTCAATATGGCGATGGATCAGGGTTTAGATTCTATTTCCTTTGGTTCAAGGCAGGATATTATTTTTCCAAAAGGATTTAAAACTTTAGACAAAGAAAAACTGGGCAAACATCACTTTGTTTTTCCAGAGCAAAAAAGCGGAAATAATATTGTTTCTTCTTATGTTTCTACAGATATTTTCAGGAATACTAATTGGCTTACAGGCAATAAGTTTTTGTACATTCTGGAGCAATTTAAAGAGCAGCCACGATTAAAAGTTAACATCAATGATCCCAAGCAACAGCTTGTACCTTTGTTTACCGGACATCTTAATTTTATTGCTTCAGAGCATGAAGATTATTGGTATTTATACATTCGTTTGCCCAATTGGGAACGTATGGAAGTCTATCCCATCCTGATTTACAGCTGGGATATTGCACAATTTTATTACGAAATCGAAAAAATTACAGCCGAAGAATCTATTGGTATCGATATGATATTTGCGCTTGTTAGCGAAGCTTTAGACACCAATAATAGAACAATTGACAAGCCATTGAATATTCCGTTTTATCCATTTCCTTATTATGAAGGTATGAATAGAATGGGAATCGACCAGTATTGGCTCGGTTTGTATTGGAGAAATAATTTATATGATCTGGGTTTCCTGAAAGAAATGTGTGATCTATGTTTTGATTGCAAAATAGGAAAAATATGTATTACGCCATGGAAATCTTTTATTGTAAAAGGAATTCCGAAAGATCGAAAACTCGAATGGGAAAAATTCCTGGGTAAGCGAGGCATCAATGTCCGCCATTCGTTATTAGAACTCAATTGGCATTTGCCTGTAGCGCTAGAATGGGCTCTGAATCTTAAAACATATCTTGTTCGAACACTTGATCAATTTGATATCAGCACTTACGGACTCACTTTTGGCATATCAGAATACAATCGCGACGGACATTATTTTACATCGATTGTGGTCGAGAAAAATGAGTTGCCTAAGGATCTTGAATCCATTAAAATCAGAGATACCTATAATGTTTTGTATGCAAAGAACTTCGACGCCAATACACGCGAATATGTGGTGCATTCGCAAGATATCGACAAACTCGAACTCCCTACCATATTAATTGAGCTGAGTCGGAAATATTTCGAAGAACTTGGGAATTCTATTCCTGAAACAACAGAAAATCCACAGAAAAAAGAAAAACCACAATTAGACATTTACCAATGTCAGGAATGTTTAACGCTTTATAAATCTGAATACGGAGATGAAAGCCAAGGAATTCCTAAAGGGATTTTATTTACCGATTTAGCAGAAAGTTATTGTTGTTCTTTATGCGAAGCCCCAAAGAGTAATTTTAAGATTCTGGAAATTGTCGGGAATTAAACGGCTTTCTTTCATTAGTATTTTCAGGAGCTAATCCAGCTGTACGCTATATCTTTTACTTTTTAAAGAAAAAAGTAAAAGGATGCCGCTTCCATCTGGGCTAGGGCACTCGTTTTCAAACTAAAAATCAAGTAAAACTATCACTTATCATTCTTTCATCTTTACAAAGTAATTTACATTATTTCTCAAGTAGAATTGTTAAGAGATTTTAGTTTTAAATTTTTACCAAAAACTCAATCTATTAAAAATAAGTACGTTATCGTTAATTTTTAAATAAAAACTTAACATTGGCGGACTTGTTTTATGTTTATCTTTACTTAACTGTTAATTAACAATTTAGTTACATTGTAGCAATTACTCATCTAAAAACGCATCAATATGGAAAACGAGAACGAAAAAATTACCCAGGAAAAAACTGATTCACCAACACCTGAAAATACACAGCCTGTTACAGAAAATAAAAAAACAGTAAATACACCGGCTACAAAAACACCAGTTCGCAGAGCAGCACCTGTTAAACCAACAACGGCTGCAAAACCTGCTACTCCAACAACTACAACGCCAAAAGCGACAACAAAAACTGCAGCAACAACTTCACCAAAACCTGCAACCAGAAGAGCTCCTGCAAGAAAAATTACTCCGGCTGCTATTGAAAAAACAGAAGAAATAACAACTCCAAAAGTAACAATCAAAGAACCAGTAAAAAAAGAATCATCAGACAGTAAAGCTGATGCCGCGGTTGCAACAAAAGGAGAAAGTAAAAAAGATAAATCAACAGATAAAAAGAAGAAAAAAGTGAAAGACAAAGACAAGGAAAAAGAGAAAAAGAAATTAGCGAAGAAAAAAGATCAGGCTAAAAAAGACAAAAAGAAAGAAAAAGCTAAAAAAGCAAAACAAAAAGCTGCTGCTAAGAAAAAAGAAAAAGCTAAAAAAGCTAAGGAAAAAGCAAAAGCTAAAAAAATAGCCAAAAAGAAAGCGAAATCTAAGAAAAAAGACAAAGCAAAAAAGAAGAAATAATTTAGAAAGAAGGTTTGACTTGAAAAAGTTAGACCTTTTTTTTATGTCGTAAAGGCCTATAATAGCCCCGATAGAAGTGGAAATCCTTTTGTTCCGGGGTTCGGAACAAAAGATTGGAACGTATAGCGGGATCAGCTCCTGAAAAAAAATTACATCGAAATCGAAATGACAATAAGCAAAGAGATTAACCTCCAATCGCAATCATACTACGATTATCAAAGTGAAGTTTAGGATCATCGATTTCTTCGAGCGTAACCATTCCTGCTCTGACTTTCTTTTTACTTTTTATAGACTCAGAAATCAAATTAGTAATCGATTCACCATTTCTTAAAGCTGTAAGTAAATCGGTTTCGGAATTAGAGAAAAGACAATTTTTGATTTTTCCGTTTGCCGTAAGGCGGATTCTGTTGCAGCCATCACAAAACGGATTTGTAATAGAACTTATGATTCCAAAATCGCCCTGAAAATCCTTTATTCTATAAGTTCTCGCTGTGAAGTTTTTTTCGTCTTCGAGTTTCTGAATTTCTTCAGAAGAGAAAGTTTTCTCCAGTTCTGATAAAATCTCGTTTTGAGAAATCATTTTACTTCTGTCCCACTCGTTTCCGGCAAAAGGCATAAATTCGATAAAACGAACTGATAAAGGCAAATGCTGCGTTAATTTGACAAAATCTACAATTTCATTTTCATTAAAACCTTTCATCAAAACTACATTTACTTTTACCTTAAAATCATTATTCAAAAGCAAATGCAAATTATCAACTACTTTCTCAAACTGATTTCTAAGCGTTATCGAATGAAATTTAGATGAAATCAAGGTATCGAGACTCAAATTGATCTTATTGATTTTGTTTTGTTTTAAAACATCAATATGGCGATCGATTAAAATACCATTTGTAGTAATCGAAAGAGCAACTCCAAGCGTGGCTAATTTTGAAGCAATCTCAGGAAAATCTTTTCGTAAAAGAGGTTCTCCTCCTGTTAACCTTATTTTATCAACACCATTTTCTACGAAAGTGTGGGCGATCGAAAAAATCTCATCGGCCGTCATTAAACTGGCTTTTGGAGATAATGCGATTCCGTCAGCAGGCATGCAATACGTACAACGCAAATTGCATTTCTCTAACAGCGAAATACGCAAATAATTGTGTTTTCGCCCAAAATCATCCGTTAAAATGGTTTTAGAGGGTATCATGATTTTTTCCTTTTAAAATATGAAAAACATGCAATACATGAGGGAAAATCGCGTCCATAGATTCTCTGGCACCGTTTGTTGATCCCGGCAAAGCCAAAACCAAACTTTTTCCTAATCTTCCTGCAACTGTTCTGGACAACATCGCATACGGCATTCTTTGCTGACCATAATTGCGAATCGCTTCTTCAATTCCCGGAATTCTGCTTTCCAGTAATGGCGATAAAGCTTCGGGTGTAACATCTCTTGGTGATAATCCTGTTCCTCCCGTAAAAATAACCAACTGATGTTCTTTGGCGAAAGCCTTAGTTTTTTCCTGAATAATATCTAATTCGTCAGGAATAATTTCATAATGCGCCGTTTCTACTCCGCAGGCATTCAATTTTTCTACGATGATTTTTCCGGAACGATCTTCTTTGTCACCCGCAAAAATAGAATCAGAGCAAACAAAAACTGCTGCCTTAATTACATTCGAAAACTTATTTTTGAAAGATGATTTTCCACCATCTTTATTAATTAATTTAATAGTCGAAATTTCGATTTCTTTATCAATCGGTTTCAGCATGTCGTACATCGTCAACGCAACTATCGATGCTCCATGCATGGCTTCAACTTCGACTCCTGTTTTGTAAACTGTTTTTACATTAAAGATAATTTCGATCGTTAAACCTTCAATTTTATATTCAACTGAAGTAAACTCAATTGGAATGGGATGACAATCCGGAATCGATAAATGCGTGTTTTTTACTGCAAATAATCCGGCAGTTTTCGCCATTTCGAACACATTCCCTTTTGGCACCAGATTATTCACCACAGCATCAATTGTTTCTTGTTTACTTACTTTGACAATTGCTGTTGCTGTTGCAGCTCTTAAGGTGTTTATTTTATGCGTAATATCAACCATTAGTATTTTGTTTCCAGGTGAATGTATCGTTTTCAAACATTTCTTTACCAAAAATTGGCACATCGGTTTTTATCCAGTTTACAATAGCTTCTGTCGCTTCATAAACTTGTTTGCGTCGCGTTGCCGAAACAAATACGAATAAACAAATTTCACCTGCTTTTACCACGCCTAAACTATGATAAATATGCATGCAGGTTAAGTCGAATTTTGCAAAAGCTTTTTCGCGAATAGCATGTAAAGCTTCGTTTGCCATATCAGTATAAGCTGAATAATCGATCGCGACAACCGTATTATCGTGAATAACATCGGCACGAACTTGTCCTAAAAAAATATTATGCGCCCCAATCGTATGTTTTGATTGATGTTTAGCAATTGACTCAGCTATAAATTCAGGAGCAATTGGCCCTTCTACAAATACATTTTTACTCATTTTTTATGTTTTTTGCCAAAGATTAAAGGATTCAAATGATTTTTCATTCTGCCACGAATTACGCTAATTTCTCGAATTAAATCATGGCAAATTAACCACAATCTTGTCATTTCGATGGAGGAGAAATCTAGCGAGAAACTCCATAATCTTTGTCGGGCTACTAACGAAGATTCTTCGTTCCTCAGAATGACAAACGAGACGAAACAACTAATTATCTTTATTTATCTGTGGCTATATTATTATCTCTTTTAGTAATTGATTCATTGCCAAAGCTCCGCCAACAATACTTTTTATATTTTTAAATTGGTGTTTATCAAGCAATTCAACAGCTAGTTTACTTCTGACTCCGGATTGACAGAAAATGTAAATGGTTTGGTTTTTATCCAGTTTTTCAATTTGATTTTCTAAATTCATTAAAGAAATCTGGATTTGATTCTTCAAATTGATTTTTGGCGATTCATCACTATTTCTAACGTCTAGAAATAAAACCTCATCATTATTGATTTCATCTAAAACCGAATCAAAATTCACCTCTGCAATCTGATTTTCTTCTTTATATTTTTTATCAAAAATCTCTTTGTTCATCAATTGAACATCGCTTTTATCAAAGTCATATTTCTGCTGTTCATTATTCAAAATATTATACACTAGAATTTTACCATTCAAAACTTCTCCAATTTCCAGAATCATTTTGATAACTTCATTTGCCTGAAGCATTCCGATAATTCCAACCGTTATTCCAATTACTCCAGCATCTTCACAACTGGCTGATTGTGTATTTTCATCCGGATACAAACATCTGTAAGTGGGTCCGTTTTGATAATTAAAAACCGAAACCTGACCCTGAAATCTAAAAATAGATCCGTAAACCATTGGTTTGTTAGTTATTAAACACGCATCGTTTATGAGATATTTAATTGCAATATTATCCGTTGCATCAACAATAATATGATAATTTTCGAATAAGGAAATAGCATTTTTTCCGGATAACTTCTCTGTAACTGCATTCACTTTTACAAGCGGATTCAATTCAGTAATCATCAATTTCGCTTCCTCTGCTTTATATTTTCCAACAGCTGAACTTTTATAAATTACCTGACGATGCAAATTCGAAATTTCGATAACATCATCATCAACAATCCCTATTTCGCCAACACCGGCTGCAGCCAAATATGGCAATATCGACGCGCCCAAACCTCCTGCTCCAATAACCAGAACTTTTGCTTTAGAAAATTTATCCTGACCGTCCTCTCCTATTTCAGGAAGAATTATTTGTCTGTTATAACGTGCTGTTGTTTTCATACAAACTCAATTTATCCTCCTGCAAAAGGCGGTAATAAGGCCACAATATCACTTGTTTGTAACTTGTAATCTGTTGCTTTTGGTACAATTTTTTGGTTTACTGCCACGCTAAAAGAGATAGATTCAAATCGATATTTCTCCTCTAAATCCTGCAATAAATCCTGCAGTGATACTTCAGAAGAAACTATCTTTTCGAAACTACATTTCGTTTTTTCAGCCACAGCACCAAAATATTTAATCTCAATCATTATTTTAAATTTAAATTCTGAAAAATAAATTCATCTTCAAAATGTTCCTGAAAATAAGAAGTCAGACTTGAAGTATTTTTTACTACTTCACCAATCACAATAATTGCCGGCGACGAAATTTTATTTTCAGCTACTAATTTACTAATTGAACTTATCGTTCCTACTACTTTTTGTTCGGTATTTTTAGTACCATTCTGAATAATCGCTATAGGCAAATCGTCTTCTCTATTTTGCTGATAGATTGCAATGATTTCCTCTAATTTATGCATTCCCATCAAAATAACCACCGTCGCATTCGATTTTGAAGCTAAATGAACATCTTTAGATAATTCATGATTAGAAGTTGTTCCTGTAATTACCCAAAAACTTTCGGCAATTTGTCGTTGCGTCAAACTTATTCCAACCGAAGCCGGAACTCCAAGAGCAGATGAAATCCCCGGAACAATATTAGTTTCTAACCCAAATTGTTCTGCAAATTCTATTTCTTCACTCCCTCTGCCAAAAATAAACGGATCACCACCTTTTAAGCGTACTACATGACCATAACGATTTGCCATAGAGACAATCAATTCGTTAATCTGATCCTGCGTATAAACGTGGCAGCCTAATCTTTTACCCACAAAAACAATTTCTGCCTTTGTTGCATATTGTAATAACTCTTCATTGACAAGCGCATCATATAAAACAACATCAGCATTCTCTAAAGCTTTTATTGCTTTTAATGTAATTAATTCGGCATCGCCAGGACCTGCGCCTACAACAGTTAATTTTGGTGTTTTTAAATTTCGCATAATTTTTAACTTAAATTGATATTCAGGTCGTTTAATTCGTCAACGGAATTAATATTAGTCAAATGAAAATTTTCACTCTCTTCTATCGTGATGATTTGATGCGGAATTTTCGCTATTAAATTCATCATTTTTAAATCGTCATTATCAATTGCGCTTTTGATAATGGGTAATACTTTCTTAGAATAAATTCCAATTAAAGGATGCATTCTGCTTTCCGAAGCAAAAACGGTAATTTCAGCTTCCTGATTGTGTTTCGAAATTAATTCTGATAATAATTCAGTAGAAATTAACGGAATATCACAACTCAGAATCAAATTGAATTCTGTTTCAGAATTGGTCAACGCTGTGTAAATTCCTCCCAAAGGTCCTTTATCAGTTATTATGTCGGGTATTTTTTGGTACGATAAATACTCGTATTCTTTATTATTCGTTATTAATTTTATAGTCGATGTAATGGGTAAAACTGCTTTAATAATATGCTCAATAAATGGTTTATTCTGAAACAGGACTAATCCTTTCTCAGCTTGCATTCGGGAACTTTTTCCTCCACAAAGAATAAATACTGTTAAAGCTTCCATGACTAATTTTTGTTTCAGGTTAAAATGATAAAAATTTTACCGCAAAGGGCGCCAAGATTTTATTTTCTATTGAGTTTAAAATAAAGTTCGCAAAGCTGAATCAATACAAAGCTTGCGTACTTTGTTGTTTTCACTAAATTACTTAGGCAAAAGAACATTGTGTACTTTGTGGTTAATTTTTTGTCAAATTTCAGGTTTTACCATTGTTACTTATTTTTTTTTATGGAAAAATCAATTTTATACTTGCCATTAAAATCACGGTTCCTAAAACAAATTTTAATGTCTTATTAGAGAAATAGCCACTACCGTAAAACCCTCCTAAAACTCCTCCAATAACTGCAATTGGAACCAAATAAAAACTCTCTGTCGGGATCGTTTTTCCTCCTAAAAAGAAGCCTAACATACCAGCAAATGAATTCACAAAAATGAATAAACTTGATATTGCTGCAGACTCTTTTACGGTTGCCCAACCTAAAAATAATAAGATTGGGCTCAGGATGATTCCTCCGCCAATTCCTAACATTCCAGACAATAAACCTATTATAAATCCTATTGCCAATGCAAAAGGCAATTTAATCTCAACTGCTTCTTTTTCTTTAAAACTAAATAATCCAAACAATCTGAATGCGGCAAAAACCAATACAAGACCCAAAATAATTTTATAAATGGTATTATCCAAAGTGACAAAACCTCCAATAAATGCCGCTGGAACTGAGGCAATCGCAAACGGATAAAATAGCTTTGGCTTGAAATAATTCATTCTGTAATAAAAGAAAAACGAAATACTGGATACAAATAAATTCAGCAGTAATGCCGAAGGTTTCATAATCGCCACCGGAAAAGCAAAAATGGTCATCAAAGCCAAATAACCCGATGCACCGCCATGTCCTACACTAGAATACAAAAAAGCAATCACGATCAAAGCGAAGCTGAATAATACAATATTTTCGGAACTAAGAAGGTTCATACTTTTTGTTTCAGGTTTTATTTTTTGTTTCAAGTTTCAAGTTTTCCTTGTTTCAGGTTTATGCTGTATGTTTAAATTTACATACTGCATTTCAAACTTTTTACTCAATTTCTTTATTCTATTCTCTTTACTCTATTCTCAAAACCCTAATCTATTGGCAAAAGAGTAACTAATTGTCCTTTTTTCAAACTTTCTACATCATTCGGAACCACTAATAAACTATTGGCGATTGCAAAAGTATTTAGCATTGCTGAACTCTGACCGTCTAAAACGGTAACATGGGTTTCATCATACAAAGCTTTTAAAAATAATGTTTTTCCGGTTGTATTGGTAACATTCTCATTCAATTTTCGAAGCATTTTCTTTAAATGAATGTCTGAAAATCCCATTCTGTTTTTGATTGCCGGATATACATAAATATAAAAATTAGTTAATGATGAAGCCGGATTTCCGGGTAAAGCAAAAACTAAAGTATCATTTTTAGATCCAAAAAACATAGGTTTTCCGGGTTTCTGGTTGATTTTATAGAAAAGTTCCTGTACTCCGTTTTCTAATAACGCTTCTTTTACAAAATCATAATCTCCAACAGAGATTCCTCCTGATATTAAAACGATATCGTATTTCTTTAAAATTTCTTTTAGTGCTTTTTTAGTAGCCTTGAGATTGTCCTTTACTTTATAAACTTTGGTTTTCTTCACTCCGATTGTCTGAAGTGCAGCCTGTAACATCACCGAGTTACTTTCGTAAATTTTTCCTTTAGATAATTTCTTACCAGGTTTTACTAATTCGTTTCCGGTTACTAAAATTGCCACTTTGGGCTTTTGATATACCTCAACTTCAGTTATTCCTAAACAGGCTAAAAAGCCAATTGCAGCGGGTGTAATTAAAGTATTCGCCTTAAAAACAACTTCTTCTTTTCCAATTTGCTCTCCTTTATTCCGAACATTAGTAAATCGTTCCGGCATTCTGGTAATTAAAATGGAACTTTCAGTAGCCATTACATGCTCCTGCATGATCACAGTATCGGCATTATCAGGTACATGAGCACCTGTAAAAATCCTCACTGCTTCATTTTCGTTCAGCTTTATTTTTGAATGATCTCCGGCCTGTACAATACCTACCACATCATATTGATGTTTTTCGCTATGAATAAATGCATAACCATCCATTGCCGATTGACGAAATGGCGGCATTGCAATTGGAGAATACACTGTTTCTGCCAGAATATATCCCAGTGATTTACTCACCTGAATTTTCTGAACTGGCATGTTCGTGCTATTCTCTACAATAATTGATAAGGCTTCTTCGACTTGAATCATGTTGGCTATTTTGTATATAAGCAAAAAATACTTATTACAAATATAAGTATTTTTACTTAGTTTAAATCATTAGTAATCTAAAATTTTAAAAGAATATAAATTTAAGCTTAATTCTTCATATACTTCCAGAAAAAACGACAAATAGCTTTGTTATTCTGTATAATAAATTTTATTTCGTTATTTTTCTTTTAAAATTTCCGGATGGCAAATAATACATCCATGCAAATCCGATAAAAAACAGGACTGCAGAAGCTATAAAAGCAGGTAATAAAATCTCTTTATTATTATCTAAAGCGTTATTCAGGGAAGCATAAAGTAACCATATTTGAATACTCACATTTAAAATTAAAACAAAAATGAGTGTCGAAAGTATGTTATTAAGCTTATTAGGATTAGCGCGATTCTGACTTCTTCTAAAAGTACTCATAGCTTATTGAATTTAGGATTATAAATAAATGTCTTTTTTTTCTACCATTGCTTTTACATAAACAGCATTATCTTTAAAAAACACTTCTAATTGAGGTAACGCTCTTGGCGGCGGCCCGGCAATTACATCTCCGGTCATGGCATCAAATGAACCTTCATGACATGGGCAATGAATGATTCCGGTTCCGGGTTTATAAAATACAGAACAGGAAAGATGCGTACATTTTTGCTCATACGCCCTGAAATCTCCACTTTCTAAATGAATCAATATGTACGGAATTGTACTTCCTTCGATTACGAATCCTCTTGTTCCTCCTACCGGAATTTCATCTTTATTACAAATAAAATGTTCTCCCTGAACATCTTCTTTTGGTAACAAATAGGCTTTGGCAGCCACGAATCCGCTTCCTACCATTAATCCTCCTGAAACAAAGGTCAGGAACTTGGCAAAATCGCGTCGGCTTACCTGAGTAGATTCTAGTTTTTTTATTGGGAAATCTTTTTTCCAGTTTTCATTTAAATTATCTTCTTTTGACATGGATATAGATTTAATATATTCTTAATTCTTTACTTCCTTTAGGCATCATAATATTCACTTTGGTATTGACTGTTTCTTTACCAAAAATAAATGTATTGACAGGCGAACTATTGGGTCTCATTTCTTCGATTTCTGCTCTTGTTCCATAAAACAAAGCGCCACTAGGACAAACAGTTGCACACATTGGTTTTTTACCCACACTTGTTCTATCGTAACACATGGTACATTTCATCATCAAATCGTACTCTTCCATTTTTTTAGGAACTCCAAACGGACATGCCATTACACAATTTGAACAGCCTATACATCTTTCTGTATTTGCAGTATGAACAACTCCAAATTCGTCCTGAGAAATGGCGTCAGCTGGACAAACATTAGCACAAACCGGATCTTCGCAATGCATACAAACCTGAACAGTTGTCTGAATTGTTGAAGAACGTTCTACATAATTCACACTTATTAATGATTCCTGCCCATTCGTTTCGCATTCTGCACAAGCCATTTCACAGGCTTTGCAGCCAATGCAGCGTTGCAGATCTACAAAAAACTCTTCGTTTTTATTGAAATTAGTTAAATTCATCGTGTCATTTTTTTATAGATTAAACACTTGCATAAGCTTCAGATTCATTAGATGGCGGTGCTATTGTTCCTTGCGGATGTAATTCACACGCACAAACTTTAAATTCCGGCATTTTAGAAACCGGATCTAAAGTGCCTATTGTTAGTTGATTTGCCGATTTGATCCCTGGCCAGTGGTAAGGAATAAAAACGGTATCTTTTCTAATAGTCTCCACAATATTGGCTGGAAAAAGCCCTTCACCTCTTCTTGTTGCGACACGAACTAATTCTCGTTGTTTGATTCCGTATTTAGCAGCAAGTTCGGGATGAATTTCTACCATTGGTTCAGGAAACTGATCTACGAGTTTACCAATTCTTCGGGTTTGTGTTCCGCTTAAATATTGAGAAACAACGCGTCCCGTAGTAAGCGTTATTGGGTATTCGTCATCTGTAACCTCACTAGGCAATCTGTAAGGTGCCGGATTAAAATGCGCTTTCTTATCCGGAGTACAAAATACTTTGTCTTCCCATAATCTAGGTGTTCCCGGATGATCGTCTGTAGGACATGGCCAGAATACTCCCATATTATCTTCTATCTTTTTATAAGATATTCCAAAATAATTTGCTGTTCCACCTTTAGAAGCGACACGTAATTCATTGAAAATCGCTTCACTATTTTCGTATGTAAATTTATCTTCTTCACCCAATCTTTTAGCCAATTCTAAAAAGATAGAGGTATCTGTTCTTGCATCTCCCGGGGGAGTTACCGCCTGACGAATTCGAATCACACGACCTTCTGCTGAAGTTGTGGTTCCTTCTTCTTCTTCCTGTAAAGATCCTGCAAGAACAATATCTGCATGGCGGGCAGTTTCATTCAAGAAGAAATCAATACAAACATAAAATTCCAGTTTTTCAAGTGCTTCACGCACATAACTGTTGTTCGGTAATGATACTAACGGGTTGAAACAAATAGAAAGTAAACCTTTGATTTCTCCTCGATGAATGGCATCAATAATTTCATAAGCCGACAGGCCTTTTCCAGGCATATCTTTTTCGTCGATTCCCCAAACTTCTGATATGTATTTACGATGTTCCGGATTTTCGATATCTCTGTTACCAGGCAATTGATCGCACTTATGTCCGTGCTCTCTTCCTCCTTGTCCATTTCCTTGTCCGGTTATTGTGGCATATCCGCAATACGGTTTACCCAATCTGCCTGTTGCCAGAACTAAATTGATACAGCCTACTACATTATCAACTCCTTTAGTATGTTGCTCGATTCCGCGTGCGTGAAGTAAGAAACTCGTTTTTGCTTTTCCCCATAATTCGGCAGCAGCTTTAATCTTTTCTTTATCAATACCCGTAATTTCTTCTGCCCATTCTAAAGTGTTGTCTTTTACAGCATCAATTGTTTCCTGAAAACCTGAAGTATAATTGTCTATAAAATCGTGATCCAGCATATCGTGATCTACGAGATATTTTAGCATAGCACCATATAAAGCAGAATCTGTTCCCGGTTTTACATCAAGGTGAATGTCAGCAGTTCTTGCCAATGGAATCATCCTTGGATCGATAACAATTAATTTTGCTCCGCGATCTCTGGCTTTCCAAATCCAATGTGTTAATGTTGGAAAAGTTTCACTAATATTTGCTCCGGCAACTATAATTACCTCAGCATGTTCTAAATCTGAATAATTGTTGGAAGCACGATCTAAACCAAAAGCTTTTTTATTTCCGGCACCCGCACTTACCATGCAAAGTCTTCCGTTATAATCCAGATTTCTAGTTTTTAATGCAACACGGGCAAATTTTCCTACCAGATAACTTTTTTCATTTGTTAACGATACTCCTGATAGCATTCCAAACGCATGCTTACCGTATTTTTCCTGAATTCTTTTGATTTCAGATACGGTTTTATCCATTGCTTCATCCCACGTAGTTTTCTCAAATCCTTTTCCTTCTACTCTTTTTAAAGGATGTAAAAGACGGTCAGGGTGATTGTTTTGCAAATAACGCTGTACCCCTTTCGGACATAAACGTCCTTCATTAAAAGGAAATTCCATCCAGGGTTCAAAACCTACTACTTTATTTTCTTTCACCAATAATTGAATACCACATTGCATTCCGCAAAAACAACAATGCGTTTTTACTACATCATCTGGTTCATCTCTACCTACATAACCATCTTTTGGTGCATAATTTAAATGCGGTCCAAAATCTTCAATAATCTTTTCGGTTGATACGGGTAATTTTGCCATGTCTTTATTTTGTTTTATTTTGTTTCAGGTTTATTTTTTTTGTTTCAAGTTTTTTGTTTCAGGTTTCAAGTTCACACTTTGTGTAGACTTTGGTTTATAGATATGCTATAGTAACCTGAAACAAAAAACTAAACTTGAAACCTGAAACTCTTTTTTTTTATCCAAATAAGCTTCCGCCACTATCTAATCTTGCTTTTAGGTGTGCTTTTGCTAAGCGTGATCTTTTTCCTTCAGGACTTAAATCAAGGTGCGATGTACCATCTTCATGTGTAAAATCAAAACCTAATTGTTTGGTCACAATTTTTAAATCATCGATATGAAGTTTGGTAGCAAATTCTTCTCGTGTATGCGGACAAACTGCCATTCCCTTTTTCATTCCTTCTTTTTTATAAATATGAGCTCCAATCTGTGCCGGACGCTGAATGATGTGGAAGAATTTTCCAAACGGAATCCAGATCAAAAACATAATTACCGTTACAGCATGAATTACAGCTAAGAAGTCATACGCAAATCCTTTCATAAACTGATAAGAATAAGTAAGACACAATCCCGTAACTGATATTGCAATCAATAAAATTAGAGGCAATAAATCTCCTTCAAAGGTTTGGGTTGCAATTAAGCCTGGATTTGTCAATCTTCTTCTTAAGTAATAAACAGATCCGAATATTACCAGCCATGAAGACCAGTTTAAGGCGTGAAAAATCAAAAAAGCCATCACAGATCCAATTTGAAAATCCATCATTTTAAATCCAAAAAAATGAGCTTCATAAACCGAGATTGAATCTTGTGCCAATGTAAAATGAATCCATCCAAATGTAAGCGGGATTGTTATTGCAAAAGCAGATAAACAGCCTAACGCAATACAAAAGTGTGCCGCCCAACGGTATTTACTTCTGGGATAAATGAATTTTTGCACTACAATATTCCCTACTGTTTCTTTACCTAAAAACCACATATGAGAAAATATTTTTCCCGTAAATAGAAATTTAATACTACGTTTGAAATACATCCATGTTGGCGGACGCTGCAGCCACACAGAGTAACGATAAACTATTCCGAAGAAAGCGAATACGGTTCCGAAGAGATAAGTTACAAGCGCCGCATCAAAATTTTGTAATTGTCGGGATCCGTAAAACACAAGCACTATAGTTAATGCAGATACGAGGGTTGTAACAAGTAAAGCTTTGGTATTAAATGTTTTATTTTTCATCCTTAATTTTTATTTAATGATTACTCCTTAACTTGGTTTCTCACAACCTTTACGATTATAGAACCACCAATTGATACCTGTAGCTAATATAGTAAAAATAGCAACACCAATAAAGAATTGATTTACAGTACCATTAGCAGAAAGATTATTTCCAATTAGCTTAGAGAATATAAACGGACCAAATGCTGCAATTGCTGCTGTCCATCCTATAACTCCAGCTGCCTGACGTTGGTTTTCAGCAAAAATAATTGGGTATTGTCTAAATGTTCCCGCATTTCCAATTCCTGTAAAGAAGAACATTCCAAGAATTACAGCTACAAACATTGGGAACTGATCCATACTTGTTGGCGCTACCAATCCCTGAGTTACTAATAATATAGCTCCAGCCAAAATTCCCAGACCTGTAATTGTAGTAAGTATAGCTCCACCCACTTTATCGGCAACAAAACCAAAAGCAATTCTACTTGCAGATCCAATAAGAGGACCATAGAATGCATACACTAAAGGATCCGGTGCATTAGGGAAATCTCCATATAAAAACTTAATCATTAAAGGGAAAGCTGCAGATAAACCTGCAAATGTTCCAAAAGTCATTACATACGTAATGGTACAATACCAAGTATGTTTATTAGAGAAAATATCCATTTGTTCTTTAATAGATGCTTTCATTGGAATACTTTTTAGGTAAAACCAGCTTATAATAGATAGTATTATTAAAAAAGGTGCAAACCAGAATGCGGCAGACTGCAGGTATATTTCTTTGTTTTTAACAGCGCCATTATCCGGGCTAAGATCATTCAATATTTTCTCAGCCATTTTTGGGTTAGCATTTGCAATCGCTTTTGCTTTTGCTTTTACCGGTAATGAAGTAAAAAGAGCCACCTTATCATCAGATTGTATTGATGTTGCAACTGAATCAATTACGTTTTTCTTTACGTTTGATAAAATCTTAGTCTGAACCTCGGCATTAAGAGCTGCAAAAACTTGTTTTTGTTTTTCGATACTTGTATTTTGGAAAACAGTTATTGTTTCTTTAGGATCAATGCTTGTAAAAACTGAAGCCGCTCCATAAATACCAACACTAAGAACAAGTGGAGTAACAAATTGAGCTACTGAAACCCCAAAATTTCCAATTCCCGCTTGTATTCCCAATGCTGTACCTTTAAGTCTCTTAGGAAAAAATAAACTTGTACTTGGCATGTAAGATGAGAAATCACCTCCACCAAAACCAGTTGTAAAAGCTAATACTGCAAATACCCAAAACGGAGTATTTACATCCATTACTGCAAAACCAATACCTATTACGGGAATTAATTTAATTGCTGTAGCAAAAGAAACTACATGTCGCGTACCAAAAATTGGTAATATAAAAGTGTGTATGATTCGTAGAAAACCTGCTGATAAACCAGGAATTGCTGTTAACCAAAAAAGCTGATCTTTAGAAAAATTAAATCCCAGTCCTGGCAATTTAACTGCTATTACACTCATCATAAACCAAGAGGCGAATGATAATAATAATGTTATAGTTGTTATTGTTAATGTTTTCCAGGCAATTTTACTTCCGGTAGAACTCCAAAATACATCATCTTCGGGGTCCCATTTGTCTAACCAAGTTTTCATATTTGTATATTTATTAAATTATTTGTTATTAATGATTGTCTTCTATATGTCTGTTGAAATTGGGAGATTTTGTTCGCATTACATTTATAATTGTTCGGTGCATCCAAAGCAAACAAAGAACAGAAATGACGAAAATAAATATCCATGAGCTGGTCCAGAGTCCGGTATAATTAAGTAAGTAACCAAAGATAATAGGCCCCACAAATCCGCCCAAACCACCTATTAAACCAACCATTCCTCCTACAACACCTACTTCATTAGGAAAATATTCCGGTATATGTTTGTAAACAGCCGCTTTACCAATTCCCCAAGAAATACCAATAAGAATTACCAATATCACGTACACCCAAAGATTTGCACTAAACTTAATTTGTGTAATACCCTGAGCCAATAGTTCTTTCTTTTTTACTTCCTGATTTTGTTTTACAACAATTTCCTGCCAGGAGTTTTTCACCGGGAAAATAGCTGTTTCGTGATCTTCTGAAGTTTCTTTTTGACTGATTTTATGCACTTTACCATTTACAACTATTGCATCTGCAGCAATTTCAGTGACTACCCCATTATTAGTTGCCAGAACTCCGGGTCCTGCTGTAAAGATTTCCATTTTAGGGAACATTAGTAAAAAACTAATTATTATTGATGATCCCAGTACCCAGTACATTACTTTTCTTGCTCCAAACTTGTCTGATAAGTATCCTCCAAATGCTCTGACAATTCCGGATGGTAAGCTAAACATGGTTGCAAACATTCCTCCCATTACTAGTGAAGTATGATAAACGTTCATGAAATTTGGCACTAACCATTGCGAATACGCTACAAAGCATCCAAAGATTAAAAAATAATAAGCTCCAAATCTCCAAACTCTCATGTTTTTAAGAGGAGACATTAACTCTTTCATTGTTTTTGAAACACCAGGATTGACTTTGTTTTTAGCAAAAACAATAAAAAGCAATCCTATAAGTACTAATACGGAGGCATAAATAACAGGCAGCATTTTCCATCCATTAACAGGATCTGTTTCTGAAAAATTATTTAATAAAGTGGGCGCAACAAAAGTGGTAATTGCAGCTCCTGCATTTCCCATTCCAAAAATACCTAAAGCCCTACCCTGCCAATTTTTGGGATACCAGATAGAGGTATATCCAATTCCAACTGCAAAGCTTGTACCTACTAAGCCAAAGAAAAAACTTAGAACAGCAAAACTCCAAAAAGAGTTAGCGAAAGGAAGAAGAAAAAGCGGAATGGAACATAATAACAGCAAGACAGAAAATATAATTTTACCACCATATTTATCTGTTAAAATACCAATGGGAAGTCTAAAAATAGAACCTGATAAAATAGGGATTCCAAGTAACCAGCCTGTTTCGACAACCGTCCAGTTGAAAATTCCTTTATCAACCAGATAAGTAACCAGAACTCCATTTAGTGTCCAACAGGCAAAACACACTGAAAAAGCCAGTGTATTTAAAAATAAAATTTTGTGAGATTGAGATAGATTATTCATATAAAAATATTAAAATATCTAATTTTAATTATTAATGAGTACTTACTTCCTCAATTACAATGCAAAATTAGATTGTTAGATTCTTACAAAACATGACATATATCATATTAAAGACATTCTTATCTTTAATACAAAACAAACAATAACTATCTTATTAACAGATAGTTTAATCAAAAACAGTAATGATATTTTTTTTTAAGATGGGGAATTTACAGATTAACAGCACTTTGTAAGTAATCTTAATCTATTTATAATGCTAGACCATTTTTTAATTCTTCTGCCAAATTCTACAGAATGTGGCTGAAATAGTATCCGTTTTACTTTTATAACAAAAATCAACACAATAAAAATAAGATTTTTTTTGTAGTAAATAACTAACAATTAATAATTTAAAAAAAATAAATTACCAAAGTCTACTTTTTTATCCTCAGCCTTTTGTTTTCTACCTGCGTAATTGCTATCATTTTTCTTATAAAATTTAAAACTTCAGAAAGTCATTTATAATCTGAGAATTACATATCTGATTGTAAATTAGTCAGTATTAGACGTTTTTGAAGCGTTTTTGAATTTACTAAGTTTTTAAAAACGAGAAAATTAAGTATAAAATACTACATTTTTAATCTGGTACAGACTACTTTATTAACATTTGTTCCAAATTATCAATTAGAAATAAGTATTTGATTATCAATAAATTAATTCGTAAATATTACTTTTAAAATTATTTATTTTAGTTTCAATAAAAAAAAAATGAACAAATTTTTGGTTTTTATTATATTAAAATTAACTTTGTCTATAGGATTAGTAGAGTATAAAAATATTTGAAACCATAAAGAATTATATTTTGAAAACAACCGAAAGCATAGCGTATTACATTCTTCCTAAAAAATATACTTATAACACAGTCTGTTATATGTGCTTCTGTTGCTAATTCTTAGCATTTTTTTCATTTACATTCGAGATCTCTTTTTCATCGATCGATTTAAAAGACGAAATTTAAAATACACCCACAAAGATTACTTATTGAAATTACAAAAATCTGTTTGATACTTTAATTTGTATCAAAAGGATCGTTGAAACTATACCTGTAAATTAAAAAGAAAATAACTAATAACTAAAAAAACAAAGATGAAAAAGATGCAAAATTGTTGCTGTAAATAAAAAAAGCCATTTCTGCGGCAACAGAAATGGCAAGGCTTAAAGAACATTTATCACTAAATCAAGAATACCATTAGAGAGTTGAAAAATCAACTTTCAAGGCTTCTTGTTAATTACTTAAAACCAGTACAAAGAAATGAAAAATTTTTTAAAAATAAACTCATTACTATTTCTCCTGCTTGTCACGGCAGGAATTAATGCCCAAAATACAACGCCACTTATACAGTCTAAACTCGACGGAACTGTGGTAGACGACGTTACAAATCAGCCTGTTATTGGAGCTTCTGTCGTTATTAAAGGAACAACTCACGGTGTTCAGACAGATGCTGAAGGAAAATTTTATTTTCAAACCGGTCAAAAATTTCCTTATACTTTAATCGTAAGCTACATTGGATATAAAAAAGCTGAAATAATTGTAGACAAAAACCCAATTACAATTAATTTAAAAGAAGAACGTCAGGAATTAGATGAATTGGTTGTTGTGGGATACGGTTCTCAAAAGAGAAAAGATATTACAGGTTCTGTAGCCTCTGTTCCTAAAGCAAATTTATCTCAAGTCACTTCATCTGCAGACAACCTGTTACGAGGTGCGATTCCGGGAGTGGTAGTTACACAAAGTTCGGGTCGTCCGGGAGCTTCATCAAGCGTACGTATTAGAGGAGGAAACTCGATTACGGCCGGTAATGAACCTCTGTATGTTGTAGACGGAATATTAATCTATAATGATAATAACAACAGTACAGCGGGAGTTACGAATGCCGGTGCTACTGTCAATGTTCTCTCTACTATAAACCCAGCTGATATTGAATCTATCGAAGTATTAAAAGATGCGTCAGCAACTGCCATTTACGGATCGCGTGGTGCAAATGGTGTCGTTATCATTACTACCAAAAAGGGAACAAAAGGACAGGATAACATTTCGTACCAAGGTTATTTTGGATTCCAGAATGTATCGAAAAAACTAAACTTAATGAATGCCAGCCAATGGGCAAGCTTGCGCAATGATGTTCAGGCAAGTATTGGTCAGGCTCCATCTTTTACGCCGGCTCAGATAGAAGCTTTTAAAACATCTGGAAGTTACGATTGGCAAGATGCTCTTTTTAGAACTGCAGCGCCTGTACAAAATCATCAGTTATCATTCTCTGGCGGAGATGAGCGTTCCAGATATGCTATTTCTGCAGGATATTTTCAACAAGACGGAATTGTGATTGCATCAGATTTTAAAAGGATTTCGCTTCGTGTCAATTACGAAAGAAATTACTCTGAGAAATTTAAATTTGGTGTAAATGCCAACTACAGTAATTCGATTTCTAATGGTGTAGGTACAAATGGCGGTGCGGCTGCCGGAAGATCTCCAAACCCATTAGTGGTGGCATTGTATCAGCCTCCGGTAGTACCTATTAAAAATGCAGACGGAAGTTATAACTTAACCAATAATCCTTATGCAACTGCAGTAAATGGTATTATACCAAACCCTATCAATGATTTGGTAAGTACGATCAACGAAACTAAAATAAACAGAATTTTGACCAGCTTATTTGGTGAATATAAGATCACTAAAAAACTTGTTGCAAAAGTAGCCGTGAGTGGTGATGTTATCGATACAAAACAAAACTATTATGCTTCGTCTACCACTACTGCCGGAGCAGGAACAAAAGGATTGGCTTCTGTGGGAGATCGTCTGGTAAGTTCTGTATTGAATGAAAACACTTTGAATTACAATACTACTTTTGGTGAAAACCATAAATTCTCAGCTTTAGGAGGATATACACTTCAATACACTCAAGGTGAAGTAGTAAATGCAGGATCCAATACATTTGTAAATGATACTAATACGTATAACGCTCTGCAAGATGGTGTTGCGGTAAAACCTTATAGTGATGCATTCGAAAGTGTATTAAAATCATGGTTAACCAGAATAAATTATTCATACAAAGGAAAATACAACTTTACTTTATCTGCACGTGCCGATGGTTCATCACGATTTGGATCGGAATCTCTTTGGGGTTATTTCCCATCAGCAGGGTTTTCATGGAATATTACCGACGAAGATTTTGCTAAAAACATTAAAGGCGTAACCGAAGCTAAACTTAGAATTACAGCGGGAACAACAGGAAACCAGGAAATTGGTAATTACCTTTCTTTAGCTCAAATGGGTTCTGTAAATTATGCCTTTGGAGGAACATTACAGACAGGTTTAGCTCCTACCCGATTGGCAAATCCGGATTTGAAATGGGAAAAAACAAATCAGTATAATGTTGGTTTAGATTTATCGCTATTAGATAGAAAAATCAATTTTGTATTTGATGTGTATTACAAGAAAACAAATGATTTATTAATTAATGTCCCTATTCCGCTTACTTCAGGTTATGCCACAGTTCTTCAGAATATTGGAGGGGTTGAAAATAAAGGTATCGAAATTGGCTTAACAACAGAAAATGTAAAAACCGAAAGTTTCTCATGGAACTCAAATGTTGTGTTCTCTGCCAACAAAAACAAAGTGGTTTCGATAGGAAACGGAGTTGATCAGTTTTTTCCTGTAGTGCCAAACGGATCTTTACTACAACAACAACCCGTAACAGTAAAAGTAGGACTACCATTAGGAACTTTCTGGGGATACAAAACAAATGGAATTTTCCAGACTCAGGAAGAAGTTAATACGCAGCCAAAAATAAACAGTTTAGCCAACACAAAAGTTGGAGACCGAAGATATGTAGATACTAACGGAGATGGTGTAATCACTGCACTTGACAAAGGTAACTTAGGAAGTTCTCAACCTAAATTTGTTGGAAGTTTCAGCAACACGGTTTCTTATCGTGATTTTGATCTTAATTTCTCTTTTCAGGGATCTTATGGCGGCAAGATATTTAATGCCTTAAATCAGCAATTAGAGATTTCTACTCTTGGAACAAATGCTAATGTTACTCTGGACGATCGCTGGACGCCAACGAATCCAAGCAATGAAGTCCCGAGAGCAACAAGTTCTCCTCTCGGAATCGTTTCTGAGCGTTATGTAGAAGATGCTTCTTTTTTAAGATTAAAATTAATCACTTTAGGATATACATTGCCTAAAAGCGCTTCTCAAAGATTAGGAGCCAAAAGCATTAAATTCTATGTATCTGCTGAAAATTTAATTACATGGACAAAATACACTGGTTATGATCCAGAGGTAAGTTCATACGAACAAAACAACTTATATCCCGGAATTGATTTTGGTTCTTATCCAAACTCTAAAACATTCATTTCGGGTCTGAACATAACTTTCTAAGCAAAAAATATACACAATGAAAAAGATTATTATAACAATCATATTTAGCGCCGGTTTATTTACATCGTGCGCAGATCTGGAGGTAACACCTACCTCTTTTGTTACCGAAGATAAATATTTTAAAACGCAGGATGATGCCGTTGCAAGTGTAACTGCTGTTTATGCCTCTTTAAGTCTTGATCCGGGAGAACAAAGTTTATTTGGCAGAAATTTATATTTCTTAACCGATATGGCTACTGATTACGCTGCAGCAGGAGTTTCGGCAACAAACCCTCAGGTACGAGCTTTAAGCAGTTTGACCCATGATGCCACTTCTGATCGTGTTCAGGTAGCATGGCGTCAGATTTATGCCGGAATCAACAGGGCCAATGTATCTATCGATAATATCCCTAAAGTCGTAGGAAACGAAACTGTTAAAACAAGATTGATTAATGAAGCAAAATTCATTAGAGGATTATTATACTTTCAGGCAGTTCGTTTGTGGGGAGGAGTGCCAATTGAATTGCATGAACCAACTTCTATACAATTAGAAAGTTTAAAATCACGAAGAGAAACTGTCGATGCTGTTTACACTCAAATTATTTCAGATTTGAATGCTGCCGAAGCCTTACCGGCAACTTATCCTGCAAGTGATTTAGGACGTGCAACATCAGGAGCTGCAAAAGCTATTTTAGCAAAAGTATATTTGACCAGAAAAGACTATCCAAATGCCATTTTAAAAGCGAGAGAAGTTATTAATGGCGGTTACGGATATGCTCTTTTTGAAAGTTTTCAGGATATTTTTACTAAAACAAAAAAGAATGGAAAAGAGCATATTTTCTCTGTACAGTTCGAGCCCAATCAGGCAGGAAACGGATCAAGCGGAAGTACTTTTCAAGCTACCTCATTTATAGGTTTTACTGCTACAGAACCAGCAGATATTATTTCAGATGTTGCTTTATTTTATGATATATATGCTCCTGGAGATACAAGAAGAGATGTAAGTTATGCTAAGACCTTACCAATTCCGGGAACTGCAAATATTTACACTTTCCCTAAACCCATTTTTAAAAAATATTTGGATTTAACCAATGTGGCAACTCCAGGTAACGTAGCTATTAATTTCCCAATTATTCGATATGCTGATATCTTATTGTCTTTAGCGGAAGCGATAAACGAACAGGGAACACCAACTCCGGAAGCTTATGAATTGATTAATCAGGTGAGAAGAAGAGCTTTTGGAAAACCAATTACAACGCCAGATGCAGCTGTAGATTTATCAGGATTAACTCAGGTTACTTTTAGAGCTGCCATACAGGAAGAACGCAAAAAAGAATTTGTTCAGGAAGGGCAACGCTGGTTTGACCTGGTTCGTTGGGGAACTCTGGTTACCGAAGTGAAAAAAGTAACGGCAAAAAACTCTGTTTCAGAAAGAAATAACCTTTACCCTATTCCGCAAAGCGAAAGAAGTATTGATCCGGTTGGTTTGCCACAAAACCCTGGATACTAATAACCGATTTTCATCCAAATAAATAAAATGATTAAAAAACTGTTCATTATTGCCCTATTGGTTATTGCACAATTTCAGCTATTGGCACAGAAAAAGCAACCTAATATCATCGTCATTTTGGCAGATGATTTAGGTTTCTCAGATATTGGTGCTTTTGGGTCAGAAATTAAAACTCCAAACTTAGATAAGCTCGCTAAAAACGGGCTTATTATAAAGCAGTTTTACAATGCAGGACGTTGTTGTCCTTCCCGGGCTTCATTGCTCACGGGTTTATATCCACACCAGGCAGGAGTTGGTGATATGGTTCAGGACAAAGGATTTCCTACCTATCAGGGATATTTAAACGACCATTGCATCACTATTGGACAAGCACTCAAACAGGCAGGATATAATACAATTGTTTCCGGAAAATGGCACGTGGGTCTTGTACCATCAGCCTGGGCAGTTAATAGAGGGTTTGATGATTCTTTTACTTTACAAAATAATGGAAGCAGTTATTTCAACTCAGAACCTTTATATAACGACGGACGAAAAGTCACTTTTAGGAAAGGAGATAAAGAAATTATTCGCAAGGATACTTCGACTTATCTGACTCAGGAAATAACCAATTTTGCCCTTAGTTCTTTAGAAAAACAAAGAAATCAGCAAAAGCCTTTTTTTCTTTATGTGGCTTATAATGCTCCACATTGGCCCATTCAGGCATTGCCCGAAGATATTGCAAAATACAAAGGCAAATACCTCGAAGGCTGGGATAAATTGAGAGCAAGCCGTTTCAAAAAATTGAAAGAACAAGGCATCATTGATAAAAATTGGGACTTATCAAATCGCTTTGAAAAAGTACCGGATTGGGAAAAACTAAGCGTCGAAGAAAAAGACAAATGGGATACGCGAATGGCAATTTACGCCGCCATGATCGACCGAATGGATGCCGGAATTGGAGAAATCCTGCAGAAAGTCAAGTCGTTGGGAGAAGAAGATAATACGATCGTTCTTTTTCTTTCGGATAATGGCGGAAGTGCTGATGATGTAAAAAACTGGAATTATGTTACACAAAAAAACGGGACACCAGGTTCAGTTGCATCAATTGACAGTTACGAAAGTCCATGGGGAAATGTGAGCAACACGCCTTTTCAATTATTCAAAAAGAACACTCACGAAGGTGGCATTGCTTCCCCTTTTATTGCTTATTATCCTAAGCATATTAAAGCGGGAACAGTAAGCAACAGAGTAAGTCATTTGATTGATATTTTTCCAACTTTTCTCGAGTATGCGGGGTTTCAATATCCGGATTCTTTTCAGGGAAAAAAGCTAACACCTTTAGAAGGAATTAGTTTAAAAAAGGAATTTGAAGGACAACAATCTGATGCACATGAAGCTTTGTTTTGGGAACATGAAGGCAGCAAAGCAGTACGAAAAGGACAATGGAAGGCTGTAGCCGAAAACAATCAGCCTTGGGAATTGTACAATCTTGCTACTGACAGAACCGAAACAAAAAACGTAGCAAAATCAGAACCGAAACTACTCCAAAACCTGATTGAATTACATCAACAATGGTCCGCAAAAGTAGGCGTACAAGATTGGAATAAAATAAAATAGCTAAACAATGATTACGCATTAAATAATTAAAAAATTTAATCTAATGAAAAATTTAAAATTGAATACTAAAATCAAAAGTCCACAAAAAGGGCTGTTGATTACTGCATTAATATTGACGCAATTAGGTTTTGCGCAAATAAAACCTGATCCAAATTACAAAGGTGTAATTGGTAAAACCTTAGCCGATTCTAAAGAATATTGGCCAGATCCTGTAAAAGCTCCTGAAGGTGCGCCAAACGTAGTCTGGATTTTATTAGATGATGTGGGTTACGGCGCTACAAGTGCTTTTGGAGGTTTGATCAACACGCCTACTTTCGAGAGTTTGGCCAATAATGGTTTGCGTTATACCAACTTTCATACTACTGCGATTTGTGCGCCAACCCGTGCCGGATTATTAACTGGTCGTAATGCACACGCAGTTCACGTAGGTGGATTTTCGCATACTGCCATGTCAGCCGGTTTTCCGGGATATGATGGTCGAATTCCGTCTTCGGCAGGAACAATTGCTGAGATTTTACGCGACAACGGATACAATACCTTTGCCGTCGGTAAATACGGTGTAACTCCAGATGAAGATGCTACAGATGCAGGTCCGTTTGACAGATGGCCAACGGGAAAAGGTTTTGATCATTTCTACGGATTCTTAGGATCAGAAACAGATCAGTACAATCCGGATTTAGTTGAAGATCAAACCTGGTTAAACGGAAATACAAGACTGAATAATGCAGGAAATGATAAATCTAAAAACCAATTTACAGCTGATTTAAAAGGAAAACACTTAAGTGAATTAATCACAGACAAAGCCATTACCTATATCGATCGCCAGAAAAGTGCAGCACCAAACAAACCTTTCTTTTTATATTATGCGCCAGGAGCAACACATTCTCCGCATCAGGTAGCCAAAGAATGGAGTGATAAATACAAAGGTAAATTTGATGAAGGCTGGGATGTTTACCGCGATAAAGTAATTGCCAATCAAAAGAAGTTAGGTTTAATTCCGGCTGATGCCAAATTGCCTACGCGTGATTCGTATGTAAAAGCATGGAATACTTTATCTCCTGACGAAAAGAAACTATACGCTCGTTTCATGGAAATCTACGCCGGATATCTGGAATATACGGATTATGAAGTAAGCCGAATCGTTAATCATCTGAAAGAAATAAATCAGTTAGACAATACCGTTTTCTACGTTGTTTTGGGTGATAATGGAGCTAGTAAAGAAGGAACAGGATCCGGAACAATCGATCAGCCGTTGTTGAAAAAATTATTTGGGAATGGTTCTAAAGAAGATGATGTAAAAGAAAACCTGGCTAAAATTGATCTTTTGGGAACTCCGGAAGCTATCGAAGGAAATTATCCTTATGGATGGGCTTTGGCAGCGAATACACCTTTTAAAAACCTAAAACAAGATGCTCATTCTGAAGGAGGAACGCGTAATCCGTTGATTGTTTATTATCCAAAAGGAATAAAAACTCCGGGAATTCGTAACCAATACGGTCACGTGATCGATATTTTACCAACCACTCTGGAAACAGTTGGCATTACTGCTCCAAAGGAAATCCGCGGTATTGCTCAGGATTCTATTCAGGGAACTTCATTAGCCTATTCTTATGCTGATGCAAAAGCGCCTTCAAGACATAAAATTCAATACTATTATATTTTTGGTTCAAGAGCTTTGTACAAAGACGGCTGGAAAGCTGCGGCACCTCATCATCCTGATTTTATCGATATTGTTGATAATGGCGCTTTGGCAAAAAGTACAGGACCAAGTACCTACGACAATGATGTTTGGGAGTTATACAACCTGAATACTGACTTTAACGAAAGAGTTGATCTGGCTAAAAAGAATCCTGAAAAACTAAAAGAACTTCAGGCTGCTTTTGATGATCAGGCGAAGAAAAATAACATCTATCCTTTTATCGACTGGCAGGATGTTTTGAAACAACGAGTTCACAAGAAAAATAAATAGAAATCCATCAGTACTATTCATCATGCTGTAAAGTATCATGAATAGTACTGATATTAAAACAAGTAAATTATGGCAGCAACAAAACCAATTTTGAAAAAAGGCTTCTTCGCCTTGATTCTTGTAGTAATTGCAGTAAGTTTTTACTACCTCACGATCTGGATAACTCCTTATTACGTTCAAAAAAAGTTTGCAGAAAAAAGCTTAGGCGTTGTCAATACTCCCCGATTTGGAGACCAGCCCAATGCTGAAAACAGCAGAGTAATTCCGTTACCAAATCCTGACTTTTTATATTCGACAATCAATTACGATTTGAAAGATGATGTATTGAAAATTTCAGGAATTGTTCCCGATTCTACTTATTGGTCCATTTCGGCTTATCAGGAAAACACCACTAATTTTTTTGTTGAAAATGAAGAAAAAGTAAAAGCCAAATTCGAATATTATTTAGCTCCTGAAGGAAGTACTGCCGAAATCTTGAAAAATATTCCAAAGGAAAAAATCATTTACAGTCCAACGAATAAAGGATTGATTCTGTTTCGTTATTTGGTTTCGAAAGCATATCCGGTAAAAACATTGGCCGAATTGCAACATGGTGTTACGGTAGAGAAATTAGGGAAGTAAGCTTAACCTTTGTCATGATACGCGGATGACACGGATTTGCTTTGCAAAGACGCGGATTTAAACAGATTTTTTAGTTTAATCCATCACTCGCGATTGTAACCGCACAAGCTTTGTCATGATACGCGGATGAAACGGGTTTGCTTTGCAAAGACACGGATTTAAACGGATTTTTTAGTTTAATCATCATTCGCGATCGTAAGCCCAAAGTTTGTCATCCTGAGCGAAGTCGAAGGACACACGCGAAACTCGAAAAAGATTGATCTAGCCCCGATAGTCCCGAGGCTTCGGGAAGAACAAAAGGTTGGAACGAATAGCGGGATTAGCTTCTGAAAAAGATTCGGTTTTACATAGAAATCGAAATGGAAAAAACGTATGAAAGCTTTGTCAAAGTTTAAAACTTTGACAAAGCTGCCCAAACAAAACATTCAATTTAAATAAAAATAAAAATGGCTTTAAATCAAAAAATTAAAAAGATAGGACTTGCGGTAGCATTGATCATTCTGGCTATTGTATTTGGGAGTGCCGTTGGTGTTTACAACATCAAATCCGGCAAAAGCGATTCGCAACGCATTATTGGTAACTGGCAAACGGTTGATAAAGACAAAGACCTCAACTCAGCCGATTTGCTAACCATAGCACAAGTGGCAGTTTACGGACCTTATGCCTTAACAAAAAAAGAAGTTATCTACCTGAGCACAAGTACTGATAGCGAAGGAAACGCATTAGACCCAAAAGCTGATTATGTAATTAGCGGAAAAAAACTAGACGCGAAATATTGGAGCATTACAGCGTATGACGAAAATGGTTTTTTAATTAAAAACCCAATCAATAAATACAGCTATAATCTTGAAGATGTAAAATATGAAGCTGATAGTACTTCGTATAAAATCAATCTTTCGGGAACTGAGAAAAAAGAAAACTGGCTGCCAATCAACGATGTTCAAAAAGCAAGTTTAATCATTCGTTTGTACTTGCCTTCTGAAAAACTCAGAGAAAATTTAACGGTGGAAACGCTTCCAACCATTCAAAAAGTAAAATAACAATCAATACGTATTATAACAAATTTGGAAAAAATCAATAAATAAAACTCTATTAATTCAATAGAACTAAAGTAGTATTTTATTTATTTTTACATTGATTAAAAACGCATTGATTTTCAATACAGTTATAAACATAAAAATTAGAAATCATGAAATCGCCTCTAAAACAAAATCTGTGCAAAACAAACAGCAATAATGGCGATTACATATTTGACAATTAAAAAATAAAATTCACAAATATGAAACGAGTAGACTATGAAATTATAGGAAAAAAAATCATCGTGGGAGCGATTGTTTTTTTAGTTCCGCTAGTCATTTTGGCGGGAGGTTTAGCATTAATTAGTAATTTTTTTAAATAAGATATCATGGCAATAATAGATCACAATTCAAGAAGCAGATTAATAAGAGATTTAAGTATTAGTTTCGTAATATATTCACTGCCGGTAGTGGCAATATTTCTTTATTTCAAACTAACAAATGGTGTTATAACGCAATCGCACCTTACTTTACCCTCCTTTTTAGAATTTACAAAACCCGCTTTCGAAAACATTCGTACGTGGGGATTAACTGTTTTTATGCTGGTTCTGGGAATTATAGAATTTACAGCCGGTTTATATGATGACGAATGGACGGGTGAAGAACGCAAAATAGATATTATTTGTTTCCTGGCTCCAAAATTACTTTTACCACCGGTAATCGCATTTTTTAGCTTAACGGCATTGCCATATTTAATCCCGAATTTGGCCAACTCACTTTCATGGGTTCCGTTTTGGGGAGGATTTTTCCTTATTGCAATCGCCGATGATTTAACACAATACTGGTACCACAGACTTCATCATCAGGTTCCGTTTTTGTGGAGATTTCACAGAACGCACCATTCGGCTCCATATATGGGAATGGCGATGGCATCGAGACAAAACTTTATTTATACGGTTTTCTTTTCTCAAATTTATTTAACGGCTACTTTGACGTATTTAGGTTTAGGATTACCTGCATTGTTTGTTTTGGTGATCAAAAGCTTCATCACTCTTGGCGCGCATTCAAGCATCAAATGGGACAAACCATTTTACAAATACAGAATCTTACATCCAGTTGCATGGGTTCTTGAACGTTTAATTTCGACTCCTGCAACGCACCACGCACATCATGCAGATACTAGCGGAGACGGCGTTGGGCACTTTAAAGGCAACTTTGGGAACATGTTTTTTCTTTGGGATGTTATTTTTGGAACTGCTTTGATCACCCGTAAATATCCAACTTCATACGGAATGAAATCGTACAAGCAAGAAGAATGGTACGCGCAATTTTTGTGGCCAATATTCAAATCTAAAAAAGAAGGAAGTGCTTTGGCAGAAGGAGTTTTATCTGTCCCAATAAAAGCCAAAATAGAAACAGTTTCTCCGAGTCCGGTGTATTACGAGCAGGCTCAATCTTAAAAAATACCATGAAAAAAAATCAAATAACGACCCTGTTAATAGGCTTTACCATTGCTGCAAACGCACAAGCGCCAAAACAGGCGTCAACTTTTACCCAAAAATCAAATGAGGCAGTATATTCAAAGTTAAACTTTGATGATACTGCCGATTTTACCGACGCCAAGAGAGGTTTTATCGCCACTCTTGCCGACGGTAAAATTCTTTCTAAAACCGGAAATATCGCAGTAAACCTGAACGATTTCGCCTTCATTAAAGGAAAATCTCCTGAAACGGTAAATCCTGCTTTATGGCGTCAGGCACAGCTCAACAACATCAACGGATTGTTTAAAATTACCAATGGCGTTTATCAGGTTCGTTCTTTTGATGTTGCCAATATTTCATTCATAGAAACCAAAAATGGTTATGTTGTCATCGATGCTTTAACTATTGGTGAAGCTTCTGCTGCCGCTTATGAATTGGTCAAAAAACACGTTGCCAATAAACCAATTCTTGCCGTAATTGTAACACACAGTCACGGCGATCATTACGGAGGTATTGAAGGTTTAGTTGCTGCCGAGGATATCAAATCCGGAAAAGTAAAATTTATTACACCAAAAGGTTTCTACGAAGAAGCTGTAAGCGAAAATGTGCTTTTAGGAAACGTAATGCGCCGAAGAGCCGGATATCAATTTGGGTTAAGTTTAGAAAGAAGTGCAACAGGTCAGGTTGATGTGGGATTAGGAAAACCGTTTTTAAGCGGAGGTTCTTCCTCTCTTTTGCAGCCTAATTTTGAAGTAGAGAAAACCGGACAAACGATCAATATTGATGGCCTGGATTTAATTTTTCAGCTTACGCCGAATTCTGAAGCTCCAGCCGAATTAACGGTCTTTGCTCCTGCCCAAAAAGTTTTCTTTTCTGCCGAAATTGCGAGTCATACCTATCATAATGTTCTAACGCCACGCGGTGCCAAAACCAGAGACGCAAAAGCCTGGGCAGGATATCTGGACGAAGCCATTGATTTATTTGGAGACAAAACTGAATTTATAGTTCCGTCGCACACCTGGCCGGTTTACGGACATGACAAAGGAATTACTTTTCTGGAAAAACAAAGAGATTTATACAAATACGTGCACGATCAAACTGTTCATTTGGCCAACAAAGGTTTGAATAAAGACGAAATTGCCGAAGAAATAAAACTTCCTGCCGAATTAGGCAAAGAATGGTACAACCGTGATTTTTACGGAACGGTAAAACACAATGCCAAAGCAACTTATCAATTCTACTTAGGTTGGTGGGACGGAAATCCTGCTGATTATGATAAACTACCACAAGTAGAATCGGCTAAAAAATATGTTGAATGGTTTGGCGGCGAAGAAGTTGCCTTGAAAAAAGCAACCGAAAGCTATCAAAAAGGAGAATACCGTTGGGTTGCCGAAGTCTTGAAACATATCATCTTTGCGAATCCTGAAAATGTTGCCGCTAAAAATTTACAAGCCGATGCTTTCGAACAAATCGCTTATCAAAGTGAATCCGGAATTTGGAGAGATTTATATTTATCCGGAGCAAAAGAACTTCGCGAAGGCGTAATTGTTCCTAAAAACCCTGTGAATCGTGCCGCAGGATTTTTGTCTACACTAACTCCCGAAGCTATTTTTGATTATTTATCCGTAACAGTTGACGGAACTAAAGCAGCCGGAAAAGATGTAAAATTGCGTTTCATTTTCCCGGAACTCAATAAAAACATTCTGGTTTATCTTAAAAACGGCGTTTTGCACCAAAGCCAAACCCGACCAAATGATAAAGCCGAATTCACCTTAACCATTCCAAAAGCCAAGTTTGTAGCTTTATTATCCAATCCTGAAACGGCACGCGACATTCTAACTTCTGACGGCGTTAGTTTTGAAGGTGATCCGTTTAAATTCAGAGAATTGGCGAGCACTTTCGAACCGGCAAATCCGTATTGGAATATTGTAACTCCATAAAATCAAAATCATGAAAAACAATATATTAAAAAGTAGTTTCGCAGCTGTATTTTTCATTTTTACAGTAGTAGGATTTTCACAAGATAAAGGCGCCAGTAGTGTTGTATTACTGGATGCTTTTTATGCGAAAATTAAAATCCAGAAAAATCCACAGATAATTGATGCCAGAGGTCCTGAAGAATTTGCGTTAAATCATATTGAAGGTGCTTTAAATTTCAATCTTAAATCAGAAAATTACGAGAAAGCTGTAGCGGCTTTAAATCCTTCGCAGCCTGTATTTATCTATTCTATTGCAGCTTACAGAAGCGGTCTTTTATCTACTGAATTAATAAAAAAAGGATTCTCTGAAGTCTATATTCTTGATGGCGGAATTGCAGCCTGGATTGGTGGCGGAAAACCTTTTTATTCGAATTTAAAAAGCAAATTATCCACACCGGAATACAAAAAAATCATTGCCGACAATACGTATGTTTTAGTAGACATTGGTTCTAAATATTGCGCCACCTGCAAAACCGTAAAACCAATTTTAGAAAATCTGAGAACACAATACGGAGAGAAACTTAAAATAGTTCAGATTGAGTTAGAAGAAAGCCCACAAGTTATTGCCGATTTAAAAACGGTAAAAGTCTTCCCTACTTTGATCTTGTATCAAAATGGTAAAATTGTATTCAAAAAAGATGGTTTAGGCGATTTGAAAAACGATGTTGATGTGGCTTTGGCTGTAAAATAATTTTTTTTCACGCAGATTCGGCAGATTCGGCAGATTATTATTTTACTAATTATTTTAATCTGTTTTTCGCAATCATAATCGCCATTTTGTCATCCCTAGGAACGAGGGATCTCCGCAAGAAACTAACGCAAAGTTTATGTAGCATGTCGAGCTACTAACGGAGATCCCTCGTTCCTCGGGATGACAAAAATGCGCTTAATAGCTTTGAGTGCAAACTTTGTCAAAGTTTAAAACTTTGACAAAGTTGTCGCCCTAAAAAATTAAGAGTTTCTATGCGTTTCAAAACAACATCCAAAATAAAAAAATAAAAACCATGGCATTATCAAAAACAAAAAAGATTCTTTTTTCCATTCTTACTGTAGTGGCAATTCTGGCTATCTTTTTATTCTGGCCCATCAATACCGATGGAACATTAATAAAACCAGACGCAAAACTACTCGCAGGAAAAACAGCATTTTTATCTGAAAAAGTTCCAACAGATTCCTCATTCAAAAAACCAAATATTATCATTCTTTTGGCTGATGATTTAGGGAAATATGATATTTCGTTGTACGGAGGAAAATCGACACCAACACCACAAATAGATTCTCTTGCAGAGTCAGGAGTTACGTTTCAGGATGGTTATGTTTCGGCTTCGATTTGTTCGCCTTCGCGTGCCGGAATTTTAACCGGTCGTTATCAGGAACGTTTTGGGCATGAATACCAGCCCGGAGATCGTTATCCAAAAAACAATCTCGAATATTACGGTTTCAAATATTTAATCAATACCAATAACTGGAGACTGAATGATAAAATCAATTATCCAAACGAAGCGTCGATCGCCACGCAAGGTTTGCCACAGTCTGAAATTACGTTTGCTGATCTCGCCAAAAGAGAAGGTTACAGCACAGGAATTATCGGAAAATGGCATTTGGGTCATAACAAAGGATTTTTTCCTTTAGACCGGGGTTTCGATTATCATTACGGATTTTATCAGGCATTTTCGCTTTACACTCCCGAAGATGATAATCCGGATATTATCAACCACCATCACAAAGATTTTACAGATAAAACAATTTGGGGAAATGGGCGCGTTGGCATAGGGCAAATTCGTCGTGATACTACGATTATTCATAATAAAGCCTATTTAACCGAAACATTTGCGGATGAAGCCGAAGCTTTTATTGATCGAAATAAAAAGAAACCATTCTTACTTTATGTTCCGTTTAATGCACCACATACGCCATTTCAGGTTCGTAAAAAATACTACGATCGTTTCCCGAATGTCAAAGACGAAAACAAACGTGTTTATTTTGCCATGATCAGCGCCTTAGATGATGCCGTGGGAAGAATCAGGGCAAAAGTTAAAAAAGAAGGTCTGGAAGATAACACTCTAATCATTTTTGCCAGCGACAACGGTGGCGCCGATTATACTTTTGCTACCACAAACGCACCATTAAAAGCCGGAAAATTTTCTCATTTCGAAGGCGGCGTAAATGTTCCGTTTGCACTTTCGTGGAAGGGAAAAATCAAACCGCATACTATTTATAAAACTCCCGTAAGTACGTTGGATATTTTTGCTACAATTGCCGCAGCCATACATTCTGATTTACCAAAAGACCGCGTTTATGATGGCGTTGATCTTGTAAGTACGGTCAATGAAAATAAAGAAGCGCACAAGACTTTATATTGGCGTTCCGGCGATGCAAAAGCCATCAGAAGCGGTGACTGGAAACTAATTATCAGCGGAAAAACGCACGAAGAATGGCTTTATAATTTAGCAAATGACAAGTCTGAAACAACCGATTTGGCTCAACAAAATCCTGAAAAAGTAAAAGAATTACATGTTGCCTTAAAAAACTGGGAAAAAGGTTTGGTGAAACCTTTATGGCCAAATCTAACCCATTATGAATTCGATTTTGGCAAACAAAAATATTTTGTCGATTTATAGTTAACATCATACAAACCCGACAGGTTTTAAAAACCTGTCGGGTTTAATTCAGAATATCTTTTAATTCGATTTTTTGAATAGCCTCCAGCTTTAGCTGGAGATTAGATTTAATAATATTTCAGGGCTTTAGCCAAATATAAAAGTTCGGCTAAAGCCAATGTTAATTACACAACAATAACCTAGCAGTCCCGAAGCCTCGGGATTTAAAACCTGTTAGGATAATAAAATAATACAATGTCAACCCCAACCAAACAATTCAACATTCACGAAGACTGGACCGTCGTAATTCTCGGATTTATCATCATCGGGATTTCCCTTTTTGTTTTTCTTCCCGAAGTTCCCGTTTTCAAATGGTCAACAGGAACCGATTTATTTCATGATGTCTTCGATCTTGAAAACCTAAAAGTCCTCAGATTACAGTTTTTATACCTGATTTCCATCGGAACTTTAGGTGCTTTTTTAATAGGTAAATCAGTAAAATACTTTTTATTAGGATTTCCTGTTGTTTATATCCTGACTGTTCTTGCCCTGATTATTGCCGGAAATACCGAAGTAAAAGGACTAAATCTCGAAGCTGTAATTTTTAGTTTGGGAATTGGTTTAGCGATTGGGAATTTCTTCAAACTTCCGGATTGGTTCAAATCAGCACTTTCGACAGAAGTATTTGTCAAAATTGGATTGGTGTTACTGGGAACGAGTGTTATTTTCTCGGATATTCTAAAAGCAGGTTCTTTAGGATTAATTCAGGCTTTGGTAGTTGTTTTATCCGTTTGGTATTTTGCTTTTTGGTTGTGTAAAAAATTAAAAGTCGATGATGAATTGACCATGATGATTTCGAGCGCGGTTTCTATTTGTGGTGTTTCTGCAGCAATCGCTACTTCGGGAGCTATAAAAGGAGATTCGAAAAAACTGTCTTACGTAATCTCGATTGTGCTGGTAACTGCAATCCCTATGATGATTTTCATGCCCATAATTGCCAAATATTTCAATTTTCCCGAAGAAGTTACCGGAGCCTGGTTAGGCGGAAGTATCGATACATCAGGTGCCGTTGTAGCTTCCGGATCTTTGGTTGGCGAAACGGCTTTGAAGATTAGTACGATTGTAAAATTTTCGCAGAATGTATTGTTAGGAATCGCTGCTTTTGCCATATCCGTTTATTGGACGTATACGCATAACAATTCGGCGGAAGCCATAGAATCAAAACCTACTTTGAGTGTTATTTGGGAACGTTTTCCAAAGTTTGTAATTGGTTTTATTGCTGCTTCTTTGCTCTTCTCTTTCCTGCTTACTGCTGAAACCAGAGATGCTGTAAAAGACAGTTTGAAAAATCTTCAGGGAATTTGGTTTGCACTTGCTTTTACGAGTATTGGTTTGGAAACCAACTTTAAAGATTTACTGAGTAATAATAGCAGAAAACCTTTGTATGCGTTTTTAATCGCACAATTATTCAATGTGATTATTACGTTGATTATTGCTTTTTTACTGTTTGGGAAATGATTTTTTTTTAAACACATAGAGACATAGCTTTTTGGAGTGTTTAAAAAAGTCGTTTCACTCGTAATAAAACACATAGCTATGGGAATGTAGAACCAGATTTTGAACTCGAGAACTATGTCAAAGTTAAAATTCAATGATTTAGACAAAAGTAACCACAATCATTGTCATCCTGAGCGAAGTCGAAGGACACACAAGTAGCTCGACAACGATTGTCGCTAATCTTTGCGGAGTTTCTTGCGGAGATCCCTCGTTCCTTCGGGATGACAAACTATGATTGGCCTAGCCCCGATAGAAGTGGAAATCCTTTTGTGTCCGCCACGGCGGACACAAAAGATTGGAACGGATAGCGGGATTAGCTCCTAAAAAAAGATTAGGTTTTATTATAAAAATCCCGGATGACAAAAATGAGAAGAATGGATTAAAATCCATCCCTACAATATAATTTTCGACACTTTAAAATATCAACAATAATGAAAAAAACACTTATTACACTAAACCTTCTACTTGCTGTAGTGGCTTTAAATGCACAAAACAAAACAACTGCTGAAAAACCCAATATCATTTTAATAATGGTCGATGATATGGGATATTCTGATTTAGGGAATTATGGTTCCGAAATTAAAACACCCAATCTCGATAAATTAGCCAGTGAAGGTTTACGCTTACGCGAATTTTACAATAACTCGATTTGTGCACCAACACGCGGTTCTTTGCTTACTGGGCAATATCAGCACAAAGCCGGAATGGGATTTTTTGATGTTAATTTAGGATTGCCGGCTTATCAGGGTTATCTCAACAAAGAATCTCTGACATTGGGAGAAGTTTTTCGTTCCGGTGGTTACAGCACTTTGCTTTCAGGAAAATGGCACGTAGGTTCTGAAGATCAGGCGCAGTGGCCCAATCAAAGAGGATTTGATAAATTTTACGGCATCCTGAAAGGAGCATCGAACTATTTTGATACCAAACCTTTGCCTTTTGGGAAAACACCTTATCCTGTAAAACTGATTCGTAATAATGAAGAGTTACACCCTAAAGATGATTCGTATTATTTTACAGATGAAATTGGGAATAATGCCGTGACTTTCTTAGACGAACAAAATAAAGAAAATAAACCGTTCTTTTTGTATTTAGCGTTTACGGCTCCGCATTGGCCATTACAGGCAAAACCTGTTGACATTGCCAAATACAGAGGGAAATTTGATGAAGGCTGGGATATTTTAAGAGAAAAAAGAATTGAAAAACTAAAAGCAAACGGTATTTTACCCGCCAATCAAACGGTTTCTGCACGAGATCCTGAAGTGCCGGAATGGAGTAAATTAACGTATGACGAAAAGCAATTCTGGAAAGCCAAAATGGAAGTTTACGCCGCTCTGGTCGATAATATGGATCAGAATGTGGGGAAAGTTTTGGAGAAATTAAAAGCGTTGAAGAAAGACAAAAACACGCTGATTATTTGCATTTCGGATAATGGTGCTCAAGGCGGTTTCAATACTTATAATCCGTTAGGAAGAGGTTTAGTAAGAAATGATGGGCCAGTTGGAACTTCGGGATCCTTTGATTATCAGGAACAAAACTGGGCTTATTTATCGAATACTCCGTTGCAGCAATACAAAAATAACATGCACGAAGGCGGATTCAGTTCGCCGTTTATTGCGTGGTTTCCATCAAAAATAAAAGCTGGCCGAATCGATAAAGGAACGGGACATATTATTGACCTTGCTCCTACTTTTTATGAATTGGCAGGAATTGAATATCCCAAACAGTATAATGGTGTGACGACAAACCCTTTGGTTGGGAGCAGTTTGTTGCCTGTTTTATTTAATAATGTTTCACAGGTCGATAGAGGCGCACCATTATTTTGGGAAAGAGCGGGCAACAGAGCCGTAAGAGATGGCAAATGGAAACTGGTTTCGACTTATCCTTCGTACGAATGGGAACTTTATAATATCGAAATCGATCGTGGCGAAACTACCAATGTCGCACAGCAAAATCCGGGAATTGTAAACCAACTTTCGGCTGCTTATTTTGACTGGGCAGATAAAACCGGAGTGGTTGAATACAGTAAATTCAAATTGAAAACGGAGGTTATGCCTGGCGGTGCAGCTTTGAAAAAGTAACTGGTTGTAGTTATTTTAAACAGTAAAAAAAGCGTTTCATTTATTTGCTGTACGTTTAAATTTTTCACGCAGATTTTGCAGATTGAGCAGATTCTTTTTTTATCGTTTAGAAATTTAATCTATTGTATTGATTTTAATAGTAAAAAAATATTTTCCTTTTTTGATAGGTATAAAAACCAGATTTCGATGTTTTAAAATAAAAACTAAGGAATTTTAAAATCTGCTCAATCTGCAAAATCTGCATGAAAATAAATACTCATTTGAGAATTACCACAAAAATAAATCTATATTTCTATTTACATAAAACCCTTAAAGACAGAAAAATAAGTATAAATATTTAACGTATACTTATTTTTTTGTTTTTTTTATTGAAATAAAATAAAATTCAAATCACTAGAAATCAATACATTAACACAAATTCCTATTCAATTTATAAGTTCCTCACCTCTATTCACTTAAAGAAAAATTAAAAAACTTTTGGTTTTTATTATATTAAATTTAACTTTGTCTATAGAATTAGTAGAGTTTAAAACCAAAACAACTTAATTTTGAAAACAACCGAAAGCATATCATTTTACATTCTTCCAAAAAAATATACTTATAACACTTTTTGTTATATGTGCTTCTGTTGTTAATTCCCTCACATTCTTTTCATTAAAAATCGATTTCTATCTAAAAAGAATCGTTTTTTTTTAACCTCAACGGTTTCTTATTGAATAATACACCATCATTTTGCTGCATTTTTTGCATCAGGAAGAAGTATCACGCATAACTATAAATCATCCGGAAACAATAATTAATACGAACAAACATGACACAAATACCACTACAAAATTGCTCCTAATATTTCTGCGGCAACAGAAATAGCAAGGCTAAAAGAACATTTATCACTCAATAAAACAATGCGCAGGACATCCAATCTTCCGTCATTTTTTAATTACAAAAAATCAATAACCAAGAATGAAAAAAAATACCAAACTTATTTTATGGATTAGCATTTTGTTTATCTCCATCGGAATAAATGCTCAAGACACAGCACCCAATATTCAATCGAAACTAAGCGGAACGATTGTGGATCAAATATCAAATCAGCCTATTATTGGCGCTTCGGTAAACATAAAAGGAACTACACACGGCGTTGAAACGGATATCGACGGAAAATTTTACTTTCAGACAGGACAAAAATTCCCTTATACTTTAGTTATTAATTATATCGGTTACAATTCTAAAGAAATAATCGTAGACGGAAGTCCGGTGGTAATAAAACTAACAGAACAAGTCGAGAAACTAGATGAGATTGTTGTTGTAGGTTACGGAACATCGGCAAAAAAAACCTTTACAGGAGCAACTTCAAAAATTGATGCACAGCAAATAGCGAATCGTCCGGCACAAAGTTTCGATCAGTTGTTAGGCGGTCAGGCTTCAGGATTAAACATTGTACAACCAAGCGGATCATTAAACAGTACGCCGGTAATCAGAATTAGAGGAATCAACTCGATCACCAGTTCACTTTATCCTTTGGTTATTGTTGATGGTGTAACTGTATTTACAGGAACTGCGGGAGGCGCTATAGGCAACAATCCGTTATCTGATATTAACCCAAACGATATCGAATCTATCGATGTGCTGAAAGATGCTTCGGCAGCAGCCATTTACGGTTCACGTGCAGCAAACGGAGTTATCGTGATTACGACTAAAAAAGGAAAAAAAGGAAAAGTAAATGTCAATTATGATGTTTGGGTAAGCTGGAACAAAGCTTCGAATTTACCAAAACTGCTGAATGCCGAAGATTATGTAAGCATTAAAAACGAAGCCAGAACCAATGCAGGACTTACACCCGGTTTTGCTTTAGGTCAAAATGCCGACGGATCGACAATAGGAACTAATTGGTACGATGTGGCTTATCATACAGGAGTTTCACAAAATCATAATTTAAGCTTCTCTGGAGCAACAAATTCTACCAGTTATTTTATTTCGACCAACTATTCTAATCAGGAAGGAATTTTAAGAACGAATGAATTTGTGCGAAAAGGAATCCGATTGAATTTTGAACATAAGCTGAATAACTCCCTTACTTTAGGAACTAATTTCTCTTATAACAACTCCTTAAATTCAGGTCCAAATTCAGGTTCATCGACACCCAATTCTATTGGATCTTCGGCTGGAAATGCCGTGAATACGCAATACATTGGTTTACAACCTTTAGGAAGACTTACATATATTTTACCATCCAACGTTTCGGTTTACAATCCTGATGGTTCTTACAACATCAATCCGAGTAACGGAAATATAGGATATGGCGCAAACAGCCCTTCATTAGGTGTTTTTAATGCCTATAATTTACAAACTATTTTAGATTTAGATAAAAACACTTCTGAAAATAACACTTTTATCGGAAGCATTTATGCCGAACTTGAAATCATCAAAAACCTGAAATTCAAAACGGTGTATGGCATCAATAATTTTGTCGTAGAAAATAAGGAATTCAGAAATCCGTATAGCGGAGATGGTTTTTCTACCAAAGGAGCTGCAACAAATTCCAACACCAAATACTCGAGATCAAACTGGACCAATACCCTAACCTACTCAACTGTATTTGATCAAAAACACAATTTGAAAGTGCTTTTGGGACAAGAGAAAAATGTTCGCGAAATTGACGGTTGGGGCGCTATAAAAACAGGTTTAACAGATCCTTTCTTTACCAGTTATCAAGGTGGATTTACAACTATTGCACCTGGCCCTTCTGTTCAGACAGAAAATGTATTGCTTTCTTATTTTAGCAGCATTGCTTACGATTATAGCAAAAAATATTTGCTGAACCTTAATTTCAGAAGAGACGGATTATCTGCTTTGGCATCTGGGAACAAATGGGGAAATTTTGGAGGGGCTTCTATTGGATGGAATGTATCTGAAGAAGATTTCTTTAAAGGTTCATCTATAAAAAATGTTTTAAATGCTTTTAAAGTTCGTGCGAGTTACGGAATTGTAGGTAACAGCGAATTGAATGATTATGCCGCTTTATCACAATATTCAGCAGGTACTTACGCCGGAGTTCCAACGCTTAGTTTTTCACAGTCTGGAAATCCGGATTTAAAATGGGAAACCAGCAAAAAGTTTGACTTTGGAATCAACTTTGGATTGTTTGATAACCGAATCACTGTTGAAGCTGATTATTATAAAAACAACATCAACGATTTGATTTTGAATGCGCCTCAGTCTTTATCACAAGGAATTCCGAATAACTCGATTGCAGCAAACGTGGGATCTTTATACAACAAAGGATTTGAACTTTCGATTAATGCCAACATCATAAACGACAATGATTTTCAGTGGAATGCAAGTTTTAATTTATCTACCATCAAAAACAAAGTGACTTCACTAGGCGGTTACGGAGATATTTATCCAACGGCTTTAAGCACTTTCGGAATCCAGAATATTACAAGAGAAGGCTATTCTGTAGGATCTATTTTCGCAGTACCAACTAACGGAGTAAATCCTGAAAACGGAAACCGCGTTTATGTAAATGCCAATAATGAAGAAGTACAATACAATGCGCTTACAAAAGCTTTTACGTATCTCAACGGAGCTACTGCGCCGGCAATCGACAACTATCGTGACGGTCGTATTCAGGGACCTTCGTTACCAACATATTATGGAGGTTTGAATAACAATTTATCTTATAAAAATTTCGATTTAACGATTGGTTTAACCTTTTCCGGCGGAAACAAATTGTACAACGGGACAAGATCTACTTTATCAGATCAGCGTTTTTTCAACAACGGAACTTTCATCAAAGATCGCTGGACCACTCCGGGACAAGTTACAGATGTTCCTAAGTTAATTTACGGAGACAGTTTCTCAGGTGGTTTCTCGTCAAGTAACTCTGCTTATGTTGAAGACGGATCTTATTTAAAAGTAAAAAACATCATTTTAAGCTATAGAATTCCGGTGAAGAACGAGTTGGTCAACAAATACATTTCATCTGCAAAAGTATATGCTCAGGGCTCTAATTTATATACCTGGACAAAATACCGCGGTTCAGATCCTGAGATTTCCATCAACGGAAACTCCATCAATTCAGGGAAAGATCAAAACGTGCCGGCCAATTCAGTAGTATTCACTTTAGGACTTAATGTAGGTTTCTAGGCATTCATCTTAATTAAAAATAAAAACATCATGATTTTCAATTATAAAAAAAGCATACAAAAAACCTTGATTATTACGCCATTTCTAGCCTTATTATTGACAGGATGTAGTGATAATGCTTTAGATACTGTTCCTGAAACGAGCATTTCTACAGAAACTGCTTTCAGCACACCAGCCAAAATTTTAGGTCAGGTAAACGGACTTTACGGTCAGTTTAGCAATCCCTCTTTTTACGGTGGCCGATTCATTATTTTTAATGAACAAAGAGGCAATGAATTCAGCCAGAATGATGGTAACAATTCAACCGGAGCCAATGTCTGGAATCAAACCATTACCTCATCAGGAGATTTTGTAAACTCGGTTTGGAGCGTTGCCTATACGACGATTAACTTTTCGAATATTCTGATCGACAATCTGGCAACTTCTACTGTTGTTACTGAAGATTTACGTAAAAATTATATTGCCGAAGCCAAATTTGTAAGAGCTATTTCGTATCTAAGTTTGGTACAAACCTATGCAAAACCTTATGCACAAAATAGTGCTGCATTGGCACTTCCGCTAAGATTAAAAGGAAACACATCAGGCGGACTCAATGACTTTGCTTTTAGTAGTGTTGCCGATGTTTACACTCAGATTTTAAAAGATCTTGACGAAGCCGAAGTTGATTTACCGGAGAGCTATTCCACCGGAATTCTTACGGCTTCAAGAGCGCACAAAGCTACTGCGATTGCTCTAAAAACAAGAGTATATTTAAGCAAAGGCGATTATGCAAAAGTAATTTCAGAAGCCAGTAAACTGGTTCCTGCAACAGCTCCTTTCCAATACGTTTCCGGAAGTTTGACACATCGTTTAGAACCAAATGTTGCCACCGTTTTTGGAGGTTCTTATGTAGGGAACGAAGCGATATTTTCGATTCCGTTTACAACCGCGGCAGAAGCTCCGGGATTGCAAAGCGCACTTGGAGGAAACTACTTAACTCCGGTTATCTATTTTAATACCGCAGCAATAATTGCTGATCCTGTTTATGCTTCGGCAACTTCTGCAGATGCCAGAAAAGGTTTGGTTATCACCAATGCAACCGGACAAAAACTATTGAACAAATTCAAGAAAAATGGTGCGCCTTTTACAGATTATGTTCCGGTGATTCGCTATGCCGAAGTTTTATTGAATTATGCCGAAGCCGCTGCTCAAAGTGACAATTTGCCTTTAGCACAATCTTTATTGGCAGCAGTAAGAAATCGTTCTGATGCCGCTTACGTTTTCACAACCGGAGTTGCTACAAAAGACGAATTGATTGCCACTATTTTAAACGAAAGAAGAATAGAATTAGTAGGCGAAGGATTCCGTACACCGGATTTATTGCGACGAGTTCAGGCGCTTCCTGCCAAAACAGGAAATGCAGGCGCTGCACCTGAAGTTTTACCAACAGCAGCCAATTATGTCTGGGCAATACCAAGTAACGAATTAGCTTATAACAAACTGGCTCCTAGATAGAATACTATTAGATATAATTATAAAAAATTAAAATTAAACACATAGAAACATAGCTTTTAAAAACTTTAAAAAAGGCGTTTCACTCGCATTAACAAACATAGCTATGTGTTAGAAACTAGTTTCTTTCAAATTTTCGTTTTTCTAAAAAGCCCAAAACCTATGTTTCTATGTGTTTAAAATAATTATCCTCAACAGTTCATTCACTATAGCATTTATAAAAAACAAAAAAAGAAATAACGAAATGAAAACTAATTTAAAATATCTGGCTGTACTCTTCGCTACGACGATTATCAGTGCACAGCAAAAAAACACCGCCGAGAAAATTTTCATCAACGGTAATATCATTACGGTTGATGCCAAAAATAGTACTGCGCAAGCTGTTGCAGTAAGTAATGGCAAAATTCTGGCTGTTGGAACAAATAGTAAAATCGAAAAATTAAAAGACAAGAATACGATCGTTGTCGATCTGAAAGGCAAAACAGTAGTTCCCGGATTTATTGACGGTCACAGTCATTTTATGGGTTTATCAAGATCGACTACAGTAAATGTAGGTTCGCCGCCAATGGGCGATGTTAAAAATATTGCCGATTTAGTAAGCCGTATTCAGGATTTTCAGAAGAAAAATAATGTCGCTCCAGGCGAATGGATCGATGCTTACGGATATGATCAGGATCAGCTTGAAGAAAAAAGACACCCGAATAAGGAAGATCTTGACGCTGCTTTTCCTAACAATCCGGTAACGATTACAAATATTAACGGGCATATGTCGGTTTCGAATTCGTATGCTTTAAAACTTTCAGGAATTGATGCCACTACAGCAAATCCTCCAGGAGGCGCGATAGAAAGAAAAAAAGGTACCAACGAACCTACAGGATTATTACAGGAAAATGCAAGCCGATTATTGAAAAGGCCAGCCAAACCAGCTCCAACTTTAGACGAACAAATAAAAGGTTTAAAAGAGCAACAATTGTTTTATGCCAGCAATGGTATTACAACGGCTCAGGACGGATATTCAAGTTACGAATCAGTCGAATTATTGCATAAAGCGGCAGAAAGAAACGAGTTGTTTATCGATATTGAAGCTTTGCCGGGTTATCCTACTTTAGAAAAAGTATTAAAAAATCCTGACTTTAAATTTGGCGTTCTAAAAAATCACTTAAAACTAGCCGGTACCAAAATGATTGCCGATGGTTCGCCTCAAGGTAAAACTGCTTTTTTTAGTAAATCATATTTGGTAGAAGTTCCGGGTTGTAACCACGATGTATGTACCGGTTTTGCCAATATTACACAGGAACAGTTTAATGATCTTGTTATTAAAGCATTCCAAAATAATGTTCGTCCGTTTGTGCATTGCAACGGAGATGCAACTATCGATATGTATCTGAAAGCGATAGAAAATGCCAATAAAACTTTAAATACGAATAGTAACGACCGCAGACCAGTGACCATTCACTCTCAGTTTGTGCGACCAGATCAGCTTGATGATTATAAAAAACTGGGAATTATTGCGGCTTTCTTTAGCAATCACGCTTTCTTTTGGGGTGACGTACACGTTCGCAATTTAGGTGCAGATAGAGCTAATTTTTTAAGCCCATTAAAAACTGCCATCAAAAAAGGAGTTGTAGCAACAAATCATACAGATTATCCGGTTACGCCACTAAACCAGTTGTTTTTATTGTGGACATCGGTAGAAAGAAAATCCCGTTCAGGTCAGGTTATTGGTCCGGATGAAAGACTTACTCCTATCGAAGGACTGCGTGCCATCACGATAAACGGTGCTTACGAATATTTCGAAGAAAATAGCAAAGGTTCTATCGAAACTGGAAAACTGGCCGATTTAGTAGTGCTTTCTGATGATTTAACAAAAATAGATCCTTCTAAAATAAAAGACATTACAGTTCTCGAAACGATAAAAGAAGGTAAAACAGTTTTTAAAAAATAATCAATAATTAAAACTCAAAAATATGAATCAGATCAACCTAAATCCCGCACCTGTTGTATCAATGAGAATTAAAAATACTGAAATTTCCTGGTCGAGCGAAGCTGATAAAAACGCACAGGAAAACAAGAACAAAAAATTGAAAAAAAGCTTAAAAAAGAAAAGAAAAAATGATTGAAGGTAAAATTGAAACAGTAGCCATTAGAACCCCGGAAAGAGTCGCAGAAATTTCCTGGTTCAATGACATTATTGGTGGAGATACAGCATATTTAGGTGTTCTGGATAATGATCGCCGAAGCAGTTACGAGCATTGTCGTGACATTACATTAGAAGCAGAAAAACTAGGTTTCAGCAACATTTTATATCCATCAGCTTATACCGTAGGACAAGACGGATTGGCTTTTGCAGCAAGCGTTGCACCGGAAACCAACAAGATTACATTTTTGCTCGCGGTTCGTACCGGAGAAGTGCATCCGCCTATGTTGGCGCGAGCTATTTCTTCGTTAGATCACATGCTGAAAGGAAGATTGATCTTGAATATCATCAACTCTGATTTGCCGGGAACTCGTGAAGATCCTAATCTAAGATACCAACGATGTTCTGAAGTTATTCAGATTTTACAACAAGGCTGGACACAAGACAGAATCTCGCACAAAGGAGAAATTTATCAGTTTGATTTGCCATCAGATCCTGTAAAATCCTATCAGCAAAACGGCGGTCCATTATTGTATTTTGGAGGAACTTCCCCTGGTTCCAGAGCTGTTTGCGCGAAACATTGCGACGTGTTTTTGACCTGGCCGGAATCTGAAGAATCAATGTACGCCACTCTGAAAGAAATGAGTGAACGCGCTGCCGCAGAAGGAAGAACCATCGATTTCGGGTTAAGAATTCACGTTATAGTTCGTGAAACGCAGGAAGAAGCAAGAGCTTACGCGAAAAAGCTAATTTCAAAATTTGATGAGAAAAGAGGTTTAGAAATCAGAAGCCGTGGCGAAGATTCACGTTCGTTAGGTGTTTTAAAACAAGATGAATTAAGAGAAACTTCGGATGAAGAGGGATATGTAGAAGATATCTTATGGACCGATATTGGTAAAGTTTTCTCCGGCTGCGGAAGTGGTTTGGTAGGAAGTGCCGATCAGATTATAGAAAAACTAAACCGCTACATGGATATGGGTTTCAGATCTTTTATTTTTTCCGGTTTTCCTTTGATTGAAGAAGCGAATTATTTTGCCAAATTGGTTTTGCCGCGTTTGCCGAATGCATCGTTGCCTCATTTACAAGGAAGAATTCCGCAAGAAACACCTACAACACCTTTGACCAATGCCGAATTGGTTTAGTTATAAAAACAAAAAATCAGAATGTCAGAAATAGAAAAAAAACAAGAATACAAAAGAGAACTCGGTCTTGCCGATGCAGCCTTATTGGTGGCCAGCGGAATGATTGGTTCGGGAATTTTTATTGTGAGTGCCGATGTTACGCGTAATGTGGGATCAGCGGGCTGGTTGATTTTAGTTTGGTTAATTGGCGGATTCATGACATTGATTGCTGCTGTGAGTTATGGCGAATTGAGTGGCATGTTTCCTAAATCAGGAGGTCAGTATATTTATCTAAAAGAAGCCTACAATCCGCTTGTGGCCTTTGTATACGGATGGAGTTTGTTTACCGTAATTCAAACCGGAACTATTGCTGCGGTTTGTGTATCGTTCTTTAAATTTCTGGCGTATTTTTTTCCGCTTTTCAGCGAAGATTTGGTCGCTTTCAGGATTGGAGATTCTTTCACCATTTCGCCCGCACAACTCTCCTCTATTGTCTTGTTGTTCGTTTTAACGTACATCAATACCAAAGGCGTAAAACTGGGAAAAGTGATTCAGAAGTTTTTCACGGGAACTAAATTGATAAGCTTACTAATTCTGATTGTCTTCGGGTTTATCTTTTTCAAACCCGAAGTGTGGCAGGCAAACTGGACGAATCCGTTTCATTTACAAAAGCTAAATCCGGACGGTTCGTTTTTACAATACACTAATACACCCGCTTTTTGGGGCGCAATTGCTTCGGCATTAGTCGGAACGGTAATTAGCTATGATGCCTGGAATAATGTGACGTTTGTTTCGGATGAAATAAAAAATCCAAAACGAAATATTGGTTTGAGTTTGCTTTTAGGAACTGCCGTTGTTACGATTATTTACGTTTCGGTAAATGTAATGTTTACAGCCGTTTTGCCTGTTGAAGCTATTGGAACTCCGGAAAAAGATCGCGTTGGTATTGCTGCAGCACAGGCTATTTTTGGCTCAAGCGGAACTTCGATTATTGCATTAATGATTTTGATTGCTTCTTTTGGTTGTGCCAACGGAATGATTTTATCGGGCGCAAGAGTCTACCAAAGTATGGCAAAAGATGGTTTGTTTTTTAAGAAAACAGCGATTTTAAACAAACATTCGGTTCCTGCAAATGCGCTTTGGATTCAGTTTTTTATGGCCGTGATTTTAAGTTTAAGCGGTCGTTACGGAAATTTATTAGACATGATTTCTTTTGTAGTGGTATTATTTTACGTGATTACCATTGCCGGGATTTTTGTTTTAAGAATTAAAAAACCGCAACACGAAAGACCGTACAGAGCTTTTGGATATCCGTTTTTACCTATTATTTACATTATTTTAGGATCAGCCTTTTGTGTTTTATTAATCATTTATAAACCTACTTATACCTGGCCGGGATTAATCATCGCCGGTATCGGAATACCTGTTTTTTATATTAGAGAGAAATTTTCAAAACGAAAAATTACAGACATTTAAAACAATGCGCATAATTATTCTAACACATAGAAACATAGCTTATGGTTGCTTAAAAAAGGTGTTTTACTTAGAATAAATCACATAGCTATGTGAAGAAATGTATTTCTTTTTGTCTCCTTTCAGATACATAAAATCTATGTTTCTATGTGTTTAATATTTTTTTGAATGCGACGAATTGCTTTAAAATATTTTAGAATGCCTAATTAGATTAGTTGATTTCTCATAAAGATGTTAGTTATGAACCAAAAAACAAACCATTATGAATTCATTTTATCAAGAAATAGCAAACAACCATCAGAGTTTATTGATCCTTCCTCAAAAAAAGGTAATTCATCAGTTTATTGAGGATTTATTCTCTGTTTTATTTTCGAATACTTCAAAGCGTTTTGGAGATTTATCTATTATCAAAAACAAATTTGAAGTTTTAGAAAAGCAATTTAATGAAATCGTAATTGACTATTCATCCAAAAAAGAGGACAGTTTCGAGCAAACTCAACTTTTTTTCGAAGCATTGCCTAATCTGTACAAAAAAACATTAAATGACGCCGATACTATTTTTAGAAAAGATCCCGCCGCAAAATCCATTGAAGAAGTTCTGTACGCTTATCCCGGATTTTTTGCGATTGCCGTTTACCGGTTTTCACATCAAATCTGGAATCAGGATTTAAAACTTCTCGCACGAACCTTTTCTGAATATGCGCACATCAAAACCAGTATCGAAATTCATCCAGGCGCGCAAATAGGCAATGATTTCGCCATAGATCACGGAACCGGAATTGTAATAGGCGAAACCACGATTATTGGCGATAATGTGCAAATCTATCAAGGTGTTACATTGGGCGCTTTGAGTGTAAAAAAGGAAGAAGCTTTTATAAAAAGACATCCTACGATTGAAAACAATGTAATTATTTATTCGAATAGTACGATTCTGGGCGGGCAAACTGTTGTGGGAAGGGATTCTATTATTGGAGGAAATGTCTGGCTAACTTATACGGTTCCGTCAAATTCTGTGGTGTATCATAAAAATGAGATTAAAGTGAAGGATAATAATCCGTTTCCGGAACCTATTTTTTATTCGATTTAATTTTTTTTTTTTGAACCATGTAAGGAATATTTGAACCATATAAGTAATGTAAGAACATATAAAAGGTCTTGAAAACTTTGACAAAGTTTATAACCGCAATCTTGTCATCCCGAGTAACGAGGGATCTCCGTTAGTAGCTCGACAAAGATTGGCGATTTTGTTTGTGGAGTTTCTTGCGTTCCTTCGACTTCGCTCAGGATGACAAAAATGAGTAGAATCATTGGCCGTAAAACTTTGTCAAAGTTGTCGAAATCAAAGTATTCTTTTTCACATCGCTATGATTTTTATTCTAAGTGAAACGACTTTTTAAGCACAACTAAAAGCTATGTCCCTATGTGTTTAAAAAAATAACAGTTAAAAAAAAGCAACATGAAATATCAAAATATACTAGAAACCATAGGCAACACCCCCCACGTAAAACTCAACAAGATTTTTCCGGAGCATCAGGTTTGGATTAAGATCGAAAAGTCGAATCCGGGGGCGAGTATCAAGGACCGGATTGCATTGGCAATGATTGAAGACGCCGAACAAAAAGGACTTTTAAATCCTGATTCGATTATTATAGAACCTACTTCGGGAAATACCGGCATTGGGCTTTCATTGGTTGCTGCAGTAAAAGGATACAAAGTGATTCTGGTAATGCCGGAATCGATGAGTATCGAAAGACGAAAAATCATGAATGCTTATGGTGCTGAATTTGTTTTAACTCCAAGAGAAAAAGGAACTTTGGGCGCAGTAGAAAAAGCAAAAGAATTAGCCTTATCAACTCCTAATTCATTTTTGCCTTTTCAGTTTACGAATCCGGCAAATGTTGAGATTCATGAGAAAACAACGGCTCAGGAAATTCTGCAGGATTTTCCGGAAGGTATCGATTACCTCATCACGGGAGTTGGAACGGGCGGACATATTACGGGAGTTTCTAAAATTTTGAAACAACATTTTCCTAATCTTAAAACCTACGCGGTCGAACCTGCCTTATCACCGGTTTTAAGCGGAGGATCTCCTGCCCCGCATCCTATTCAGGGTATTGGCGCGGGGTTTATTCCGGAAGTTTTTAATCGGGATTATGTCGATTTGGTCATTCCGGTTGAAAAAGAAGATGCTTTTTATTTTGCTAAAAGGTTACCAAAAGAAGAAGGAATTTTTGCAGGAATTTCGACGGGAGCTTCGTTGGCGGCGATTTCAAAACAAATCAATAAAATCCCTAAAGATGCTGTTGTTTTGACTTTTAATTATGATACCGGAGAACGATATCTTTCGGTTGACGAATTATTCGATCCGCTTTCATAATATTATAATTCAACAACTTACATATTATTTCACATTAAAATAAACAACATTTACTTCTGATGTTTTTATTTTTAACATAAATTTACTTAGACGGTAAAACAGTGTTTTTTACGAATAAAAATTCTTAAAATAGTGTACCAAAAATAAATTAACCATTAAACCTTTAAAGCCATGGCTGAACAAAAACAACAACAAACAGCATTAGGAGATGTTGCAGCAAGACAATTAGCAATTGCAACTCGTACGGTTCCTCAAATTGGGACAATTTCACCACGTTGGCTGACGCATCTTTTGCATTGGACACCAGTAGAATCAGGCGTATTTCGTTTGAATAAAGTAAAAGACGGAAGCCATATCGAAGTCGATTGTTCTGCACGTGACGAAAGAGTTTTACCCAATACTTTCGTAGATTATATCGATAATCCAAGAGAATACAATCTGGCAGCAGTACAAACGATTGTAGATGTACACACAAGGGTTTCTGACTTGTACAGCAAACCATACAATCAAATTTCTGAACAATTACGTTTGGCTATTGAAACGATCAAAGAACGTCAGGAAAGCGAATTAATCAACAATAAAGATTATGGATTGTTGAGTAATGTTGCAAAATCTCAAATCATTAAAACCAGAACCGGTGCGCCAACTCCTGACGATTTAGACGAATTGTTGACAAAAGTTTGGAAAGAACCTGGTTTTTTCTTGTTGCATCCTTTAGCAATTGCTGCTTTTGGCCGCGAATGTACACGTCGCGGAGTTCCACCTCCTACAACGTCTTTATTTGGATCTCAGTTTTTGACATGGAGAGGGATTCCGCTTATTCCATCGGATAAATTACCTATCGTAAACGGAAAATCGAAAATTATTTTATTACGTACGGGCGAAAGCCGTCAGGGTGTTATCGGATTAATTCAACCGGGATTACAAGGCGAGCAATCACCAGGATTATCGGTTCGTTTTATGGGAATCAACGAAAAAGCAATTGCCTCTTATTTGGTATCTCTTTATTGCTCATTGGCAATTTTAGTCGATGATGCTATTGCAGTTCTTGAAGATGTAGAAATAGGAAAGTACCATGAGTATAAATACTAACCACGACGGTTTACCCAACATTGAGGATTTGCAGTTTTTGGCGAACGAATTGTTCAAGTCATTACCTAACGAGTTTCCTAAGGAAATTTCGTTAAGTCCTGATCGAAATGAACATCCGCGTGCAACAAAAATTGCAGAAACTTTGTTGAATACCGGGAATTTAAGCGGTAATAGTGCAACAACTCTTCCGTTACAGAATGTAGCAACACCACCTTCTGGTGCGCCTGCATTTAGTGGCTTTGGAGCTTCGCCCACTGTTGCCAATTATGGTTCAGGAGCTTCGGCTTTATATCCTAATGCCGGAGCCGGATTTGATCCTCAAAGTGGGGTTTCTCCATCAGGAATTCCGCACGGAAATAATGTCAATGTCAACAATCCGCAAACGGGTTTTCATGATGTCAATTTCAAGAATGGCGGAACGGCACAATCGAATGAAGAAAACCTTTTTTCGCAATTGCTTTTAAACCATAATTATCTGCCTTTTCAAACCGAAAGTTCTTCTTTTGAAACGGAATTAAAAGAGGCGTTGTCTTTTGTTGATACCAACTTTACAAAGCGCGTTGATTTTCCGTTAAACGGAAATGAAATACCAAATTCGTATTATTTTTTAGAACAAAATCCGTTTGCTTTCGATCAGAGAAATTCAAATTTAATTGTTGGAAATACTTTCGAAAAACCAGATTTTGGGAATGTCTCAGGTTCTCGTTTTGATGCTAATCTGATCAAAAAAGATTTTCCTATTCTAAGAGAAACTGTAAACGGAAAACCTTTAGTCTGGTTTGATAATGCTGCTACTACCCAAAAACCACAATCGGTTATTGATCGTATTGCGTATTTCTACGAACACGAGAATTCGAATATCCATCGTGCAGCACATGAACTTGCCGCTCGCGCCTCTGATGCTTATGAAGCCGCTCGTGAAAAAGTAAAAACGTTTTTGAATGCAAGTTCTGTAAACGAAATTGTATTTGTTCGCGGTGCTACAGAAGGTATCAATCTGGTGGCTCAAAGTTGGGGCGATCATAATCTGGTTGCCGGAGACGAAATCATTGTGAGCAATCTGGAACATCATGCGAATATTGTTCCGTGGAAAAGATTGGCGGATAAAAAAGGCTTGAAATTAAGAGTAATTCCCGTAGACGATGACGGACAAATTTTACTGGATGAATATTCTAAACTACTGAATTCTAAAACCCGTTTGGTTGCTTTTACACAAGTTTCAAACGCACTTGGAACTGTAACTCCTGCCAAAGAAATTGTAAAAATGGCACACGCTGTTGGAGCAAAAGTTTTAATTGACGGAGCACAATCAGTTTCGCATATGAAAGTGGATGTTCAGGATCTAAATCCGGATTGGCTGGTATTTTCCGGACATAAACTTTTTGGTCCAACCGGAATTGGCGCTTTATACGGAAAAGAAGAGTTACTAAACGAAATGGAACCCTACCAAGCTGGCGGAAACATGATTCAGGATGTGACTTTTGAGGAAATAAAATACCACAAAGCACCGAATCGTTTCGAAGCCGGAACCGGAAATATCGCTGATGCCATTGGTCTTGGCGCTGCAATAGATTATGTTACTAAACTTGGTATTGACGCTATCGGACAATATGAACATCAATTACTGGATTATGCCACAAAACTATTGAAGGAAATTCCGGGTGTAAGACTGATAGGAACGGCGAAAAATAAAGCAAGTGTACTTTCTTTTAATTTACAAGGTTATACCAACGATCAGGTTGGTCAGGCTTTAAACAGAGAAGGTGTTGCAGTAAGAACCGGACATCATTGCGCGCAGCCTATTTTGCGAAGAATGGGAGTTGAAACTACTGTTCGGCCGTCTTTGGCTTTTTATAATACTACAGAAGATGTTGATACATTCATCAAAACATTGTGGGAACTTAAAAAAGTTAGATTTTAAAATAAAATAGAGAAATTGTCTTGTACATCTTCTCGAAAAAAATAATTACTTTTTTTGATATTTTAAGTAATTATGACCAAAAGCGATTGTTTTCGAACAGTCGCTTTTTTGATTAAAATCAAATGGACCTCTTTTTAAACAATTATCGAATAAAACAAAAAATAATTAAAATCGAATCAACACTATAGTTAAAACGCTATCATAAATAAAGACAAAAAACCAAATAGATTGCATAATAAACAATGCAAGCATATTTTTTTTACAAAAAAACGATAAATCTGAGTTCAAATGTTACAAATAACACAAAAGCACATAAAACAGTTATACTTAACATAAAAAAAACGAGGAACATTAACATATATTTAAGACATTTGAGAGAACTAATCCAAACATTAAACAAAATGAAAATTAATTTAAAGCATTTTTTGTGGCTTTTGTTGGTATTATTTGTGCAATTAGCCAATGCACAAGGAGGATCTATTTCTGGTAAAGTTACAGATGGAAAGCGAGTACCTATCCCGGGAGTAAATATTGTCCTAAAAGGGACAAAAATCAGTACTCAGACTGATTTTGACGGAAATTTTAAAATAGCTGCCAGCAAAGGCGATATTTTAATTGTGAGTTATGTAAGTTTTGCAACAGTTCAGGTTCCTGCATCAAATTTAATGACCATTGAATTAGTTGAAACTCAAAACGAACTTGAAGCTGTTCTCGTAGTAGGTTATGGAACACAAACTAAAAGAAATTCAACTGATAATATAGCCCGTGTAACTGCAAAAGATATTCAGCAAATACCGGTTTCAAATCTGCAAAATGCTTTAGTTGGTAAACTGGCAGGTGTACAAGTAACGCAAACAAATGGTAAAGTCGAAGGAGGAATTAATATTAGAGTTCGTGGTGCTGCAAGTATTAGCGCAGGAAGTCAACCATTGTACGTACTTGATGGCATTCCATTAATCACTGATAATGAATCAAGTAACGGAGCTCCAACCAACCCATTACTGACTTTAAGTACAAGCGAAATTGAATCTATCGATGTTTTGAAAGATGCTTCTTCTGCAGCTATTTATGGTGCGCGTGGTGCAAACGGAGTAGTTATCATTACCACTAAAAAAGGAAAAGACGGAAAAGGTACTTTCTCAATCAATTTCTCACAAGGTGTTAGCGAAGCAACTCATAAAAAGAAATGGTTAAATGCTACACAATACGTACAATTACTACAGGAAGCCGGACGAAATGTTGACGATCTGGAATCTGTAGAAGATGAACTAGAGTATTTAGCGCAAGGAACAGACTGGAGAAATGGTGAAGTAAATACAGACTGGCAAAAAGAAGCTTTAAAAACCGGTTACACTACTGATGCTGATTTTTCGGTTTCAGGAGGTGACGACAAAACAAAATATTTTTTCTCCGGTTCTTATAATAAAACAATTGGTATTGTAGACAGCAATAGTCTGGAAAGATTAACGGCAAGAAGTAACTTATCACATAAAGTTTCTAGTCGTTTTACCGCAGGAATGAATATTGGTTTTTCAAGATCATTAATAGACAGGGTTCAGGACGATAATGAATTTACAACGCCATTACAATCTGTTGCCCAGGCTCCTATTTCGCAAGCCAGATTAGCAGACGGAACAGCAAATCCTAATACAGAATATGCCAATTATCTTTTAGCCAAAGACAATAGCTTCTGGAAAACCATCATGAGAAGAGTGACCGGAAAAGTATTTGGGGAATTAAAAATCTTAAACTCTCTGAAATTCAATTCTGATTTTTCATACGATCTTTTAAGTCAGACAGAAGATTACTGGCAAGGAAAAAATGCTCCTTTTATGGCTACTGACGGAGCAGTGTTTGCAACCTCTGTAAATACTGAAAGTTATGTTTTTAGTAACTATTTTACTTTTGATAAAACATTTGCAGAAAAACATACTATAAATGCGGTTGCCGGTATGGAATTTAATAAATACAACCGAAGATACCAGGATGTACAAAGTATTTACTTTCCTAACGATAATTTCCAGACCGTTGATGGAGGAGCAGAAGTAAACGAAGGTCACGGAAGTCAGACTGATTATGCCTTTGTTTCTCAATTTGGAAGATTAAATTACAGCTATGATGGTAAATATCTTTTTAAAGCAAGTGTACGTCGTGACGGTTCATCCCGCTTTGGAAAAAATAACAGATTTGGAATTTTCCCTGCTTTTTCTGCTGGTTGGGTAATCTCTCAGGAAGAATTTTTAAAAGACAATCCTGTTTTAAGTTATTTAAAAATAAAAGGAAGTTGGGGAAAACTAGGAAATGCTGAAATTGGAAACTTTGCTTCACGACAATTGTACCAGACAAATCCGTATAATCTAAAATCAGGATTAACATTTTACCAACCAGGAAACGACGATCTTACCTGGGAAAAATCAACTCAGACGGATGTTGGTTTCGAAATTGGATTCTTAAACAAAATTACTTTTGAAGCTGATTATTATCAAAAAGATACTGACGGATTGCTTTTTGATGTACCGCTTCCTAAAAGTGCCGGCGCTGGTACCAGCGGAACTATCAGCAAGAATATCGGAAAGATTAGAAGCAATGGTTTCGAGTTTACTTTAAACACTAAAAACATTGAAACAGAAGAATTCAAATGGAATACGAGTTTTAATATTACGACCAATCAATCTAAAGTAAAATCACTTCCAAACGACAATACAGATATTATTTCAGATTTTACAATCAACAGAGTTGGCGAAAACATTTCTTCTTTTTATTTAGTGGAATACGCAGGAGTTGATTCACAAAACGGGGATGCTCTTTTTGTAAAAAACACTAAAAACGCTGACGGAAGTATTGATAAAAGCACTACCAATGATTACAGTGAAGCCAAAAGAGTTATTTCAGGAAATCCGTTTCCTACTTTAATGTCGGGTTTAACCAATACAATCCTGTACAAAGGCGTTGATTTTACTTTTACTTTTCAGGGAGAATGGGGTGCCAGTATTTATAATTCAGCGGGATTATACCAATCAACAGCAGCTGATTATTTTGATAATCAAACCGCTGATCAGTTAAACCGTTGGCAAAAACCGGGAGATATTACCAATGTACCTCAGGCGAGATTTGGAGGTTCAAACGGAACACAGAATTCTACACGTTACTTAGAAAAATCAGATTTTATTCGTTTAAGAAATGTAACAGTAGGATATTCTTTGCCTAAAAAAACTGTAAGTGATATGGGAATGAGCAATTTGAGAGTTTATGTTACTGCCGTGAACCTGCTTACTTTTACCAATTATAACGGAACTGACCCTGAAGCAAGAAGAGATGACACTAGCAGAACAAGCCCAAGAGCAGGAGAAGATTTTTACTCAGCTCCGCCAGCGAGAACAATTGCAATGGGAGTAAATATTAATTTTTAAAACGAACAAAATGAAAGCAAATAAAATAATCTTATATATATTTTTCGTAGCCCTTTTTGCGAGTTGCGAAAATGAATTGGATATAGACCCAAAACAAACCGAAGATGCCTCTATTACACTGGGTACAGAAGGTGGTGTCACCAATATACTGACCGGAACTTATGCTCTGGCAGCCAATGGAAATGCTTATGGAGGAAGAATATTACTTTACGCCGATTTATTAGGAGTTAGTGGTTCACTAAATACAACTGATCTTAGATGGCGTGGAACTTTCGGAGAGTTGAGACAGATGTACATCAAAACAATGTTATCAGATAACGTAATTATTGAAGGAACTTATTCGAGATGTTACGAGATAATCAATGCAGCAAATACGGTGATCGAAAACGTCGATAAAGTAAAAGATCCGGCCAAACAAACCCGAATGATTGGTGAGGCCAGTTTTTTAAGATCTCTTGCCTATTTTGACCTTGTTCGCTTTTTTGCAAAACCTTATGTGAGTGGTCAGGCCAATACACAATTAGGAGTTGTAATAAGACCCAACGCGATTTATAATTTTAATGTAGATCTTTCTAAAGAAAGAAGTACGGTCGATGAAGTTTACAAAGTAATCATCGATGGTTTAAATCTTGCCTACACTAATCTTCCTGCTGACAATACTTTTTATGCTGATAAATATGCAGCAAAAGCATTATTGGCCAGAGTTTATCTGCAACAAGGTAATTATGCTGAAGCAAGAGATGCAGCCAATGATGTGATCGAAAATAGCGGACACGGATTGTCTCAAACTTATGCCGCAGCCTTTAATCACGATACAGATCAGACCGAAGATGTATTTGCTATACAAATCACAAAACAAACCGGTATAAATGACGCCAATACCTTTTATCAGTCTGAAGATAATGGAGGCCGTGGGGGGGATTTTTCTATTAGAGATCATTATTTAGAAAAATTTAGCAGCCCGGATGACAGAGCGACTTTTAATTATGAGAATGAAGCAAACGGCAGAATATTGACTTCTAAATTTACAGATCAATTTTCTGATGTGACTATTATTCGATTGGCCGAGATGTATTTGATAAGAGCAGAAGCAAATTTCAGACAAGGAACAGCTGTTGGAAATACACCATTAGACGATATCAATATAATAAGATCAAGAGCAAATGCAGACGATTTATCAGCTGTTACAATAGATGATATTTTACTGGAACGTGAATTAGAATTAGGAATGGAAGGTTTCTTAATTCACGATATCAAAAGAACAAAACGCTCTATTGATATTAGCGAGAATGGCGACGGTTCAAGCCTGTTGCTTTATGATGCCAATAATCTCGTATTCCCTATTCCGTTGAGCGAAACTGATGCCAACAAAAAAATCACTCAGAATCCGGGATATAATAACTAATACAAAAACACTTTATAAATGAAAAGCCATTCCGTTAAGGCGGAATGGCTTTTCGTTTTTACATTTCGATGTAATTTATAGTAATGCTTCAACAGCTGGCGACATTATTTGTGAATTAGTCACAGACAAAGTAAGTTGATCTGAATACCCTAAGAAAAAAGTATCTAATATTTCCTGAAATACAGGATCAGCTCCTTCAACCTGAGAGAACAGTGTCATAGACGAACATAATTTACGGGCTCCTAAATCTCCTAAAATACCTTCGGCAGATTTTCTTTTAAAAGTCAAAAGAAGTTTAGAAATTTCTATAAGATGTTTTGCTAAAACAGGATGATCAAGAAATTCTTTAGCTTCATTAAGATCAGCAATAGCGTAATACTTTGATATATTACTTGTACCTAATCCTTGTATTTGCGGAAAAATAAACCACATCCAATGTGTCTCTTTTTTTCCTTTTTTAATTTCGGAAAGAGCAGTAAGATAAAGTTTATTCTGCGCATCTAAAAAACGTGTGATATCATTATTTGAGTAAGCCATTATTATAGAATTGTATTTATAAAATTTTGTAAAACCGTTTGGGTTCTTTCCTTTTCCTTTTTATTAAAAATTAAATAAAAACCTTTTTCAAGAGTCATTTTTAATTCCGTTTCAAAGACATTCAAAACTACTTCTCAAGTCGCTTAAAAAAATTATACAATTCATCTGCTTTGTTATATAATTTATAGGATGGGGTGAAGAAATAGTTTCCAGTCTCAGTTTTCGGTCTCAGTTTTCAGTTTCTTAACTGTGACTGAGATTTAAAAAAAAAGCCGTTCATCTCTGAACAGCTTTTGTAGTTTGAATTATATAATCAATATTTTTAGTCTCTAAAATCGTTTAATGATTTTTCGATAATTTCAAGACATTCCTGAATTTGCGCTTCGGTCATTACCAATGGCGGTGCTAACCTGATTTTATTTCCGTGGGTTGGTTTTGCCAATAATCCGTTATCTCTGAATTTTAGGCAAATCTCCCAAGCCAGATCCGAATCTTCTCCACAATTAATTACGATTGCATTCAATAAACCTTTTCCGCGAACTAGTGTAATTAGGTTATTTCTTTCCGCGATTTCGTTTAGACCTTTTCTTAGAATAATTCCTAAACGTTCTGCATTTTCGGCCAGATTTTCTTCCTTGATAACTTCAAGCGCGGCAATAGCAACTGCTGCGGCAACAGGGTTTCCACCAAAAGTCGATCCGTGCTGACCTGGTTTAATAACATTCATGATTTCGTTGTTACACAAAACTGCCGAAACTGGATAAACTCCTCCGGAAATAGCTTTGCCTAAAATCAAAATATCTGGCTGTACATTTTCATGATGTACGGCTAATAATTTTCCGGTACGCGCAATTCCGGTCTGAACCTCATCTGCAATAAACAATACATTATGTTTCTCACACAATGCTTTTGCTTTCGCCAAATATCCTTCAGAAGGTACATAAACCCCTGCTTCACCCTGAATTGGCTCAACCAGGAATCCGGCGATATTTTTTGATGATTCTAAAACTTTTTCAAGAGCTTCAAGATTATCGTATTCAATTTTTATAAATCCTTCTGTAAAAGGTCCGAAATTTTTACGGGCACCTTCATCATTAGAAAATGAAATAATTGTAGTGGTTCTTCCATGAAAATTATTCTCGCAAACAATAACCTGCGCCTGATTTTCCGAAATACCTTTTACTTCGTACGCCCATTTTCTGCATACTTTAAGTGCAGTTTCAACCGCTTCTGCTCCGGTATTCATTGGCAGTACTTTATCAAAACCAAAATATTTGGTTACAAACTCTTCATAATCACCTAATTTATCATTGTAGAAAGCACGAGAAGTCAACGTAAGCTTTTGCGCCTGATCGACCATTGCTTTTACAATTTTAGGATGACAATGCCCTTGGTTTACCGCAGAATAAGCCGATAAAAAATCATAATATTTCTTTCCGTCTACATCCCAAACATATACACCTTCTCCTCTTTCTAACACAACTGGAAGTGGATGATAATTATGAGCACCGTATTTATTTTCTTTTTCAATCAAAACTTCTGATTTTGACGAAAGGGATTTTTCAGTATGAATCATGATATATCTTTTAAAGTGCAAAAGTATTAAAATTTATTCATTATCAAGGCTAAAATCATTTGTTTTGACTTTTTTGCAACTATTTTTAAGTCAAAAATAATATTTTTTAGCATTATAAAAATCAAATCGCTTTTGTTTTAATAAGATCCGGATTCCTTTTTATTCAAAAAAATAATTACTTTTATAAATCTGAAAGAAATTTAAACTCAAGATAAAACAATGGATATATTAGACGAATTTGATATCAGCATCATTAAAGAGTTGGAGAAAGACGGCCGAATGGCTTTTTCTGCAATTGCTGCCAATTTGAAGATATCAAACACTATGGTACATCAACGTATTAACCGCATGATCGAACAAGGTGTTATTGGCGGAATAAAACCTATTATTCAGGAAAAGAAAATTGGTTTCGACTGGGCTTCTTTTACCGGAATTACCTTAAATAAAGACTCAGATTCTGACCGAATTATCGAAGCATTAAAAGATATTCCTGAAATTACAGAGTGTTATTACGTAACGGGTTCATTTACACTTTATATCAAAATCGTTGCAAAGAATCACGAACATATGCGTAAAATTCTTTACGAAAAAATTGATAATATCCCCGGTATTGCCAAAACCGATTCGATTATTGAGTTAGGTTGCGCTTTTAAACGAAATATTAGTTTGTAATCATTTTCTAATCTAAAAAATATGCGTTTACGAATACCGCTTTTATTTACCTTGCTTTGCTGTAAATCATTGTTGTTTTCGCAAACGACCGTTCAAAACCCGTCTAAAAATGATTTCTCTGAAGCATTAACTCTTTTAGCTTCAGATTCGCTGCAAGGTCGGAAAGCTAACGGAAGAGGTGGCAGTTTAGCAGCTTCTTATATATCCTCTAAAATGCATTCTTACAAGCTGAAAGCTTACAATGATTTCGAAGATTATTTTCAAATATTTGCAATTGAAGAACATACCGTAAAAAAAACATCTTTACAAATCAAAAAAAGAAATCACAAAACAATTTCCCTTTCTCCTGACAAAGATTTTGAAATTACTCCAACAACAAATTCCATTCAAAAAAAACAAGCCGAAGTTGTTTTTGCATCTTATGGTTTAGATGTGTCAAAAGAAAACTACGACGATTATAAAAACCTGGATGTAAAAAACAAAATTGTGGTGGTTTTAAGCGGATTCCCGGGCGATCAGGACACCACTTCTTCATTTTATAAAAAATTCAAGAACATATTTCCGGAAGAAAATGATTTAGAAGAAACCAAACTCAAAACCGCAATTAGTAAAGGTGCAATTGCTTTAATCATTATCGAAACAAGAGAGAATTTTAAGCCTCAAAGCAAAGAAAATGAAGTTTTTCATTCTTTAGAAAATACAACTGCAACGTCGATTCCTATTTTTAGAATTAGCAAAAAAACAGCAGAAAATCTTTTTTCAAAAAGCAACATTCCATTAAAAACTGAACTTACTTCTACTCCATTAAAAAAAGTAAAAATCAATTTTTCAATAGAATTAAAACATGAAACCTCTTATGTTGGAAATGTTTTAGGGTTTATTCCGGGAAAAGACACTACAAAAACTATTATTGTAGGAGCCCATTACGATCATTTAGGAATTAAAAATGATTCGATCTATAACGGTGCAGATGATAATGCATCGGGAACTTCGGGCATGCTGGCTTTGGCCAAAAAATGGTCTGAATCAAACATAAAACCAGAATCTAATATTCTTTTTGCGGCATGGACTGCCGAAGAAATGGGACTTTTAGGAAGTGAATATTTTGTTCAGAATTTTGATTTCAAAAAACAAAAAATCTTGCTTGCTATCAATATGGACATGATTTCAAGAAGTGCACCAGAAGATAAAACGCATCGAATTTTAAGTATTGGAACACAAAAAGGAAGTGATAATTTAAAAGAAATTGCTAATTTCAGCAATAATAAACTTGCCAAACCTTTTTCGCTGGATCTTTGGGAAACCGATGGTCATTCCGGAAGTGATTATGCATCGTTTACCACAAAAGGAATTCCGGTAATGACTTTTTTTAGTGGTTTTCACGAAGATTATCATACGCCCCGGGATAAAGTTTCAAAAGTAGATTTAGATAAAATACAAGATGTATTGTTTATAGTTAATAATTCTATTTTAAAATTTATAGAAAATCAGCATAACTAAACCAAAATAACCATGAAAAATCAGCTTCTTTTTACATTTTCATTTCAAAAATACTGTTTGCTTTTATTCTTGTTCAACGGTTATTTTATACAGGCGCAAACACCAAAAGGAAAGTTATTTATTATTGGCGGCGGAGACCGATCTGATGATTTGATGAAACAAGTTTTGAGTGTCGCTGAATTATCCAAAAAGGATTATATCGTGGTTCTACCTATGTCGAGCGAAGAACCGGATAGTTCGTTTATTTTCTTTAAAACACAAATGGTAAAATTAACCTCCCACCCAATTGTAATGCTCAATTTCAACAAAGAAACGGCACAAAACAAAACCCTGACCGACTCGCTGCAAAAAGCAAAACTGATCTTTATAAGTGGTGGCGATCAGGTTCGTTTTATGAATGTAGTGCAAAACACTCCAATAAAAACCGCCATAAAAAAAGCATACGAAAATGGCAGCACTATTTCTGGAACAAGCGCCGGAGCAGCCGTAATGTCTGAAAAAATGATTACCGGAAATCAGAAATTACAAAAAGAATATTCAGGAACTTTTGATAATATCAGACACGATAACCTGGAAACTTCTGAAGGTTTGGGTTTACTAAAAACAGCCATTATTGATCAGCATTTTTTAAAGAGAAACCGTTACAATCGTTTACTTTCTGCTTTGGTTGAATTTCCAACGCTAACAGGAATTGGAATTGATGAAGCTACGGCAATTATAGTTCGAAACAATCAGATAGAAGTAGCCGGAGATAGCGAAGTAATCGTATTTAGAAATCCAAAAGGAATTCAAAAGGCAAAAAAGACCGATTTGATTTCGATCGAAAGTCTTCAAATGAGTATTTATATGGCCGGACAAAAATTTAATATCAAATAATCATGTTTAAATACCATAAAATAATACTATTCATCTTTGTATTTTGTTGTGCAAATTTGCAGATTTCTGCACAAAAAATAAATGCAAAAGAAGTTGTTCGTCTGGAAAAATTAGCCCAACAAGTTTCTATTATCAGAGATAAATGGGGAATTCCGCATGTTTACGGAAAAACTGATGCTGATGCTGTTTTCGGGTTATTATATGCACAATGCGAAGATGATTTTAAACGAATTGAAATGAATTATGTCGAAAAACTGGGGCGTCTATCCGAAATAAAAGGACAATCGGTTTTATACAATGATTTAGAAATTCGTCTTTTGATAGATACTGAAGAAGCAAAATCAGATTATAAAAAAGCACCTTTATGGCTTAAAAAACTTTTAAACAGTTATGCCGATGCAATCAACTTTTATCTTTACAAACATCCCGAAGTAAAACCCGCACTTTTAACGCATTTTGAACCGTGGTTTCCCCTACTCTGGACAGACGGAAGTATTGGCGCTATAAGTACTGCTGATCTTTCGACAGGAGAATTAAAGGCTTTTTATTCCGGTAATAATGATAAAGTAGCTTATGTAGAAAGAGAGAAAAATGTACAAACCGGATCGAATGGATTTGCGTTCTCGCCGTCAAAAACTGCTGATGGCAAAGCCATTTTATACATCAATCCGCATACGACTTTTTACTTTAGACCAGAAGTACAAATCACAAGCGAAGAAGGCCTCAACGTTTACGGAGCCGTTACCTGGGGACAATTTTTTATTTATCAGGGATTTAATGACAATTGCGGATGGATGCACACTTCATCAAACGTAGATGTTGCGGATATGTACGCCGAAAAAATCACCAATAAAAACGGAAAATTATTTTATGAATTCGATAAAAAACTATTACCTGTTATCGAGAAAGAAATCATTATAAAGTATACCGAAAACGGAAAACTAATTCCTAAAAAGTTCAAAACCTACTTTACCAACAACGGGCCGGTTATGTCCAAACGTGACAGAAAATGGATCAGCTTAAAATCAAACAATCGTTCGATGACCAGTTTGATACAGAGTTGGGTGAGAACAAAATCAAAAAGTTTTGACGATTATAAAAAAGCGATGGATCTAAAAGCCAACGCCTCCAACAATACCGTTTATGCAGACAGCAAAGGAAATATCGCTTATTGGCACGGTAACTTTATCCCAATTCGGGACAAAAGCCTTAATTGGGCAAAAGTCGTTGATGGTTCGGTTTCTACAACACAATGGAAAGGCTTACATGAGGTCGACGAAACGGTTCATATTTATAATCCGGTAAACGGCTGGTTACAAAATTGTAATTCAACACCTTATTCTGTTGCCGGAGAAAATAGCCCTAAAAAAGAAAATTATTTACCATATATGGCGCCGGACGGAGAAAATTTTAGAGGAATAAATGCTGTTCGTATTTTCAGTAAAGGCGATCATTATACTTTAGACAAGGTAATCGCTGACGGGTATGATACCAAATTATCTATTTTTGAAATCCTGATTCCGAGTCTGATTGCTGTTTTCGAAAAAAACATAAAACCATCTGATCCTGAATATTCAGAATTAATTGAACCGATTTCAATACTTAAAAATTGGGATTATTATGCCAAAGAAAATTCAGTAGCGACCACATTAGCCGTTGAATGGGCATACAAATTAGACCCGATTATCTTAAAAGCTTATATTGATGAAGGCGAACCGGATCAGGTACAGAATACTAAAAACTTTGCTCAAAATGCTACCGTAGCGCAATTAATTCCTCAACTACAGGAAGTTTTAAAAAATTTAAAATCAAACTGGGGAACATGGCAAGTAGCTTGGGGAGAAATCAACCGTTTTCAGCGTTTAAATGGTGATATCGATCTAAAATACGATGATTCACAATCTAGTTTACCCATTGCTTTTGGTCCTGGCTCGTGGGGAAGTTTACCTTCTTTTAAAAGCAACTATCAAAATGGTTCCAAAAAAAGATATGGATATAACGGAAACAGTTTTGTTTGCGCAGTCGAATTTGGTTCAAAAATAAAAGCAAAGTCATTGTTGGCAGGTGGAAACAGCGGAGATTTAAATTCAAAACATTTTAATGATCAGTCTGAAATGTATCAAAAAGGGCAATTTAAAGATGTATTGTTTTATAAAGAAGATGTCCTTAAAAATGCCGAAAAAACATATCATCCCGGCGAATGATTTTTAAGCTATAAATTAACGTAGAAACCTCGGAAGAAATACATTTCGAGGTTTTTTTGTAACATTTTATTTCAGATATTTGTTAAAAATTGTAAAACTATGAAAAATTCAGCCCTACTCTTATTTGCTACTATATTGTTCTCTAATACTATAAGCGCACAATTAAAAGCTGTAAAATATACAGATGGTTCTCAGGCATTAAATGGATTATTTATAAAATCTGCTAAAAAAAGCAGTCAAAATCCGGGTATCTTGCTTTTACCAGCCTGGTTGGGAATCGATAAAGCGTCGAAGGATATTGCAGAAAATTTATCAAAACTAGGCTACAATGTTTTCATCGCTGATATTTATGGCGAAGGAAACTACCCAACAAATACTGCCGAAGCCGGAAAACAAGCCGGTTATTACAAAAAGAACTACGAAGTTTATCAAAAACGAATTAATGCAGCTTTGCAGGAATTAGTAAAATCCGGAGCAAATGCAGATAATATTGTTGCTATAGGATATTGTTTTGGAGGAACCGGGGTTCTTGAAGCTGCCCGCGGACATTTGAAGTTAAAAGGTGTGGCTTCGTTTCACGGAGGTTTAGGTAAAGATGCGGCCCGTGCTGTTGAACCAATTACAACAAAAGTACTGGTTTGTCACGGTGCTGATGATCCGTTTGAATCAAAAGAAGAAATTACCGCTTTTCAGCAGGAAATGCGCGACTCAAAAGCCGATTGGCAAATGATATATTATGCTAATGCCGTTCACTCTTTTACCAATCCTGAAGCAGGAAACGACAACTCAAAAGGAGCTGCTTATAATGCAGTTGCAGCAAAAAGATCATTTGAGCATTTGCAGCTTTTCCTGAATGAAGTATTGAAAAAATAATATTGTATTGATGGCACACGGATGTTACAGATTTAAACAGATTTGCGCTGATTATTTATTTATTTTTTAAATTAAAATTTGTGGAAATTTGTGGCATTTGTGGCAAAAAAACAGCGTAAAACTAGATAAAACCCGTAACACCCGTGGGCAAAAAAATAACAACCAAAACCAAACCAATTTATACTCAATGTCACACAGTCCGATTAGAAAAGACAAAACCTGCCTGAATTGCAGACACGTTGTAGAACAAAAATTTTGTCCAAATTGCGGACAGGAAAACACAGATTCCCGAAAAACATTTCATCATTTATTTATTCATTTCTTTGAAGATTTAACGCATTATGAAAATGCTTTTTGGCGTACTATCAAAAATCTTTTATTAAAACCTTCTTCTTTAACAAAAGAATATCTTTCAGGAAAGCGATTGTCTTATCTGGCACCGGTACGTCTTTATATTTTCATCAGTTTTGTTACGTTTTTAATGATTGCAATGTTTCCCGTTCATGTCAATGATGAAGTAAATGAATCTCATAAATCTGAAAATATTAAAAATCAGGCTTCATCACATACAAATTCATTAAAAGATGATAAAAATGTACAAGCTTTATTAAACTCCGAATCAATATCTCAGGAAGATAAAAAAGCAATTGAAAATGTGTTAAGCCATCCCAAAACAAGTGACGACAGCTTAATCAATTTAGGATATAAATCTGTTAATCAAATTGATTCTATTCAAAAATATGGTCCAGAATCTAAAAAGCTTTCTGCCTTTGGTTATTGGATCAATCGAAAAATACAAATTATAAAAGATCAAAATACCGGTAGGGAAGCTCTTGATAAATTTATAGAATCGTTTATACATAATTTACCTAAGGTTTTATTTATAATCATGCCTTTTTTCGCTTTCTTTTTATGGATTTTTCACAATAAAAAGCGTTGGTATTATTTTGACCACGGTATATTTACCTTACATTACTTTTCATTTTTATTGTTAATCTTTTTAATTCTCTTTTCTGTAGATAAAATAGCAACCTTACTCAACTATGGCTTTATTAATTTTATAAGTGGCTGTATAACATTTATTGGAGTAATTTGGGCATTTTATTACTTTTTCCCAGCTCATCATAGATTTTACGGAGAGTCCAGAATTTTGTCTTTTACGAAAAGCATAGTATTGTTTTTTATTAACTCATTTTTTATCCTACTTTTACTATTAGCCTTTGCTTTTTATACATTTATCAATTTACACTAATACCAAATGAAAAAAATTATAATTCTATTATTAATTGGTTCTGCATTTTCCTGTAAAAACATGCAGTCAGTTGCATCAAAAGACAATTCAGACCCAACTAAATACATAAAATCTATTAGCGAGAAAGATTTAAAAAAGATGTTGTACGTTGTGGCTTCTGACGAAATGGAAGGCCGCGAGACCGGATCTAAAGGCCAGAAAAAAGCAGGTCTTTATATGATCGAGCAATATAAAAAGAATGGCATTTCGTTTCCTAAAGGAGCAACTGATTATTACCAACATATTCCTGCTGCTTTTTTAAACGCAAGACGCAACGAAAACTTACCGGATTCTGAAAATATCTGGGCGTATATCGAAGGTTCTGAAAAACCGGATGAAGTTCTTGTAATCTCTGCACATTACGATCACGTAGGTATTAAAAACGGCGAAGTTTATAACGGAGCTGATGATGACGGCTCAGGAACTGTAGCGGTAATAGAAATGGCTAAAGCGTTTGCTAAAGCTAAAAAACAAGGTCACGGACCAAAACGTTCTATCTTATTCCTTCACGTAACGGGCGAAGAGCATGGTTTGCACGGATCACGTTATTATTCTGAGAATCCATTGTTCCCAATTGCCAATACCATTACAGATATCAATATTGATATGATTGGTCGCCGCGATGTAGAACATGCTAAAACAAATAATTATGTTTATGTAATTGGTGCCGATAGACTATCTACAGATTTGCACAACATTGTGGTAGCACAAAATGAAAAATACACTAAAATAGATCTTGATTTTAAATTTAACGATCCTAAAGATCCAAACCATTTTTACGAGCGTTCTGATCATTACAACTTTGCAAAGTTTGGCATTCCTGCTGTTTTCTTCTTCAACGGAGTTCACGAAGATTACCACGGTAAAGGTGATGAACCTCAAAAAATCGAATACGATGCTTTGACCAAAAGAACAAAACTGGCTTTTGTGGTTGCCTGGGATTTAGCCAATAGAGAGAATAGACCGGTAGTGGATAAGAAGTAAGTTTTTTTAGTTGCTAAGGTTCTGAGATACTACGATTCTAAGTTTTTCTAAAAGAGTTACTAAGGCTCTGAGATACTAAGATTCTAAGTTTTTCTAAAAGAGTTACTAAGGCTCTGAGATACTAAGATTCTAAGTTTTTTTATAGACCAAAGTTTATAAAATGTTGTTATTTGGAAGAAAAAATAACATTGACACTCCAAAAATATAGCCCACGGTTTCAACCGTGGGCTATGTCAAAACATTATCTTTGAAAAACAAAAACGGGATGAGTTTTAAGACTCATCCCGTTTTTTATATCATTTAGTTTAATCTCAAAGAAAAACTCAGCATCTTAGTATCTCAGAACCTTAGCAACTTTCTTAGTCATTCATAGAAATCAAAAACTCTTCGTTGTTTCTTGTTTTCTTGAATCGTTCATTTACAAAATCCATAGATTCTACCGGGTTCATATCAGATAGATATTTACGCATGATCCACATTCTTTGTAAAGTTTTTTCGTCTAATAATAAATCATCACGACGTGTACTTGACGAAGTAAGATCGATTGCAGGGAAAATACGTTTGTTGGCAATTTTACGATCCAATTGAAGTTCCATGTTACCTGTACCTTTAAATTCTTCAAAGATAACCTCATCCATTTTAGAACCAGTTTCAGTCAATGCAGTTGCGATGATACTTAACGAACCACCGTTTTCTACATTTCTTGCCGCTCCAAAGAAACGTTTTGGTTTTTGTAATGCATTGGCATCAACACCACCACTTAACACTTTTCCTGATGCAGGCTGAACTGTATTGTAAGCTCTTGCCAAACGTGTAATCGAATCTAAAAGAATCACAACATCATGACCACATTCTACCAAACGTTTTGCTTTTTCAAGAACAATATTGGCAATTTTCACGTGTTCTTGTGGTTCTCTGTCAAAAGTTGACGCGATAACTTCACCACGCACGCTGCGTTGCATATCTGTAACCTCCTCAGGACGCTCATCGATCAAAAGAACAATAAGGTAAACTTCAGGATGATTGGCAGCGATTGCATTTGCAATGTCTTTAAGCAACATTGTTTTACCCGTTTTAGGCTGAGCGACAATCATACCACGTTGTCCTTTACCAATTGGAGAAAACAAATCGATAATACGGGTTGAAACTGAACTGCCTTTTTCGGCTAATTTAAATTTTTCTGAAGGAAAAACAGGAGTAAGATGTTCAAAAGAAACTCTGTCGCGAACAACTTGCGGATCGTGACCATTGATTTTAAGTACACGAACTAATGGAAAAAATTTCTCGCCTTCTTTAGGAGGACGAACCACTCCTTTTACAGTATCTCCGGTTTTAAGACCAAATAATCTGATTTGTGAGGTTGATAAATAAATATCATCCGGAGAGGCTAAATAATTATAATCTGATGAACGTAAAAAACCATAACCGTCCGGCATCATTTCAAGAACACCTTCACTTTCGATAATTCCGTCAAATTCAAAATCTGAATCTCTGAAATTGTTCTTTTTGTTTTTATGATTTGGATTTTGATTCCCGTTATTCCCATTTCCGTTCCCATTTGGGTTTGGGTTTGGATTTGCATTTGCATTTTGATTTGGGTTTTGGTTGGGATTCTGGTTTGGATTTTTAATCTGGTTCGGATTGACCTTTTTAACCAGAACAGGTGCTTCTGTTTTTTCAGCAGTTGAAGTTTCTGCTACAGCTTCGCCTTCCTGAACGGGTTCTTTTACGGCTTCTTTTTCTTTTTGCAAAGCGACTTTTTTCTCGTAAGCTGATTTATTAAATTTTACGATTTTAGGTCCTTTTTTCTCTGTTGCTTCATTTGCCGGAGCTTCCTGAACTTCTGAATTTTCAGGAGTTTCTGCCTCTTGCTTAACTTCTACAGCTGCCTTAACTATTGGAGCTTGTTTGGCTTTAGGAGCTATTTTAGCTGTTGGAGTTGGTTTTACAGCTACCGGAGCTTCTGTTTTTTCCGGAGTTTCCTCTATTGTATCAAATTCTAGAACGGGAGCATTTTTACTAATAGCCGCTTTTTTCACAGGAACAATCCTGGCTCTTTTTGGCTTATCATCAACATTTTCCTTTTCGGTTACAGCACTAGGAGATGGTGCTACAGTGGTTTCCTGATGTGCTAAAATCTGACTGATTAAGGTCTCTTTTTTGACACCAGTAAACTTTATAGTTTTAGCTAACTTAGCTATTTCTTGAAGCTCAGAAAGCTTCATTTCTTTTAATGCAGAAATATCAAACATGAATGTTCTATGAATTTAATTATTTTAACGGAATACTGTAAAAAGATAGGTAGATAATAGTTTTCGATTGACCGCAGTATGAAGTGCTTACGGTATTATGATGCAATAATACGAATAAAATTTAATCATACAATAGTATTTTAAAAAAAGAAAATATATTTTTGTAAAACAATTTTAGACCATGATACAACGAATTCAGACTGTATATTTAATTCTTGCATTTATTGCAACAAGTGTTTTGCTTCTTTTTATTCCGTTATGGACATTAAAAGGCGGAGCATTATTTTTCTTTAATCAAGATCCAATATATACTGTAATAGTGGGATTAAGTACAATGCTTACTATAATTAGTATCATTTCATACAAAAAAAGACAAAATCAGTTTGTAATGAACAGACTGAACATAATATTAAATTTAATTTTATTAGGATTGTTTGTATATCGCTCTCTAAATTTATCTGGAGAAACAATAGTTTCAGAGAAAGGTATTGGGATGTTTCTACCAATTGTTGCTATCGTATTATTAGTGTTAGCTAATAAGGCCATCAAGAAGGATGAAGATCTTGTAAAATCTGCAGACCGTTTGAGATAAACCTATAAACTTAAGTTTTTTGTGCGAAGAGAACCCGAATTGTATAATTCGGGTTTTTTTGTGGGTCAAATTTTATAATTTTTCTCACCATCAATTAAAACAGGGACTAAAAACAACTTTGTAAGATAATTTTTTCATAAATTTGCTTTTTCAGTTCCAAAACAATCATGACACACAAAATAAGGATACATCTTGCTGATGATCATCAAGTACTTATCGATGGCCTTACCAATCTGCTTCAAACCGTAAACAACTTTGAAGTGGTGGGCAATTCATTGGACGGAACTACTGTTTATGATGATGTCATTCGCAACAATGCCGACATTCTGGTTTTAGATATCAGCATGCCCAAAAAAGATGGTATCGAAGTATTAAAAGAATTCAGCCAAAAAGATTTTCCCTGCAAGGTTATTATTTTATCCAGTTATGATGATTTAAAGATCATCAAAGAAGTAATGAAGTTAGGTGCCAAAGGCTATCTCACAAAAAAATGCGCTGGCGAGAATATAATAGAAGCCATTGAAGCTGTGTATCAGGGTCAGGAATATTTTTGTGACGCTGTTAGAGAGAAAATATTTAATAGTTTTACCCATAATAACCCCAAATTAAACAAACCACTTTACGTTGAAAATCCAATTTTGAGTGCCAGGGAAATCGAAATTGTAACATTGATTTCACTTGAATATAGTGGTAAAGAAATAAGCGAACAGCTTTTTATTAGTATGAATACGGTTGAAACACATCGAAAAAATATTATGAAAAAACTTCAGATTAAAAATACCATTGGGTTGGTAAAGTACGCCCTTAAAAACAACTTAATAACCCCTTAGGTATTATATTAAAGAATCGAAACTATTTTAATTCATGGCTTTAATCAGAGTTTTTATATTATTTCTATTTCTTTCTTCTGCTGGCGGAAGCGCCTTATTTAGCCAGCAAAATCCTTCTTCGGCTTCTACAGAAACTACTATAAGAGCTCAGGAAAAACCCAATAAAAAGAGTCTTTCTGAGGTTCGAAAACTCGAGCAGCTCCGCAATAAAAAAGTAGTAAGTTTATCGATTGTACTTGTTGTCATCGTTTTCTTTTTGTTTTACTTCCTTTATCAGAATAACAAGCTAAAACAAAAAATTAAACGAAAAGATACCAAACAAAAAATACTCCTTAATGTTATCAATGCCGGAATAGACAGTCAGGAAATCGAACGCAAAAAGATTGCCTCGTTTTTGCATGACAATATCAATTCGTTATTGTCGTCTGTAGGTTTGCATTTAAATACTTACACCACCCAAAATAATCTAAAATCTGAAGAGATTCAGAAAGCCAAAGCGATACTGCAGCAAGCACATGATCTTTTACGGGACATGTCGCACGATTTAGTACCTACTCTTTTGGTGCGTTTTGGTTTGATTTATGCCTTGGAAGATTTATGTGAAAGAAATACCAATTCGAGTATTCAATTTGAATTTTCAAGTACAATTACGACTGATAAAAGATATATTGAGAAATTCGAAATGAAAGTATATTTCATCGTATCAGAACTCTTTAGCAATATCATAAAGCATAGCGACGCAAAAAAAGCTCAGATTTCGCTACAAGAAAACAACGATCAGTTTATCATTGTTATTCATGATGACGGAAAAGGTTTTAAAACCGAAAAACTAAACGAGGCTGAGGGTTTTGGATTGAACAGAATTAGAGCCCGTATTAAAAAATACAAAGGAAGTTTATCCATTATTTCTAAGGTCAACGAAGGAACTTCTATTAAAATAAAAATTCCGTTACCGCACTAATCAATTACTTTTTGCCGATTTCGACAATCTCGAGATCTTTTATTTTATCATCATCAATTACAAATCGCAACATGGTTCGCACCTGATGAAATCCGCTTTTTCCTGCCGCGCCGGGATTCATGTGCAGTAAATTATTCTTTTTATCAAACATTACTTTTAAAATATGCGAATGTCCGCAAATGAATAATTTAGGCGGATTCGAAGCCATTTCCTCTCTAATTGCCGGATTGTATTTTCCGGGATAACCGCCAATATGGGTAATCCAAACGGAAACATTTTCGCATAAAAAACGATTATGTAACGGAAATTCTAATCGGGCTTGTGCGTCATCAATATTGCCATAAACACAACGCAGGGGCTTCAGTTTTTTTATGGTATCGGTAACATTCAGATCTCCAATATCTCCCGCATGCCAAACTTCATCTGCCTGATTTACATATTTTAAAATAGTATCATCAATATGACTGTGGGTATCGGAAAGGAGGAGGATTTTTTTCATTCTAAGTGACTAAGATTCTAAGCTGCTAAGGTACTGAGATTTTTTTTAAAATAAATTTAAAGATTTTTCGTAAAGGCGCACTGCAGTGCGCCTTTCACAGGGTTTTCTTTTATTTTTGAGCATAAAAATATGCTTATTAAACCTGACAGGTTTTTGAAACCTGTCAGGTTTATCCACATTGTGTTTTACATATATTTTTTAAAATTAAAAATCCGGTCTGCTTTCGCAAACCGGATTTAAAAACTTTGTTTAAGACGCACTGCTGTGCGCCTCTACGATATACGATGTGTTTTACATTTTCACGTATAACATTTCACATCAAACGTTTTATAATAATTACTGTTTCTTAAGGTTTTTACCATCTTTAGAATCTTTGGTATCCATCATCTCCATTAGTTTTAATCCCAATAAACCGCTGATAGAGCCGTCAGATCCACCATTTCCTGAAATTAAAACGTCTGGAATTACTTTGATATTTCCTTTTCCAATCTCTTCGGTTACTTTATATCGGGTAAAATTATCACCACCCATTGCACTAACCTGAAGTTGATACGATTCTGCGGTCGATTTACCAATTGCCATGATTTTCTCTGCTTCGGCAAGACCTGTTTTTGAGATTCTTTCGGCCTCGGCACTTGCATTTAGTTTCGTAGCTTCTGCCTGTGCTCCCGCTCTTGCTTTCGTAGCTTCAGCTTCGGCATTGGCACGCATTTTTGTAGCTTCGGCTTCGGCGTTTACGTTTAATTTTAAACTTGTTGCGTCACCTTCTGCTTTCTTAACGGTTGCATCGGCTGTACGTTGCGCAATTTCAACACTTTGCGAAGCGCGAACAATTTCTTTTTGCATATCTGCAATCGCGGTTTCTTTCTCCATTCCCTGACGTTGTTCCTGCGCCATTCTTTGGGTTTGATATGTTTTTTGCTCTTCTTCAGCCAGTTTTCTGTCTGTTAATGTTTTCATCAATGAATCTGGCGGAACGATATCTCCAATCAAAGTATCAACAGCATTTACGTTATATTCGTCAAGAACTAACTTAATATGATTTTTAGCCGATTCCTGGCGTTCTTTTCTAGTTGATAAAAAAGAAATCACATCGCTATCCTGAGCCGAGTTTCTAAAATAGTTACCAATTGTAGGCTCTAAAACCTGAGAAACCAGATTGTTCATGCTTCCAAAACGGGCAATTACTTTTGGCGCTTCGGCAGCCGGAACGTGAATAATTTGTGCCACGTCCAGATTAAACGGGAAACCATCTTTTGAACGCACCGTAATTGTAGAAAGATTTTTATCTAAATCATGGGATTCACTTCTGGCATTTGCCCAGTTTAGAACCAAATTGGTTGTTGGAACAGCTTCTAGTTTAGTTGTGTATTTGTTCAAAGCATATTTTCCTGGTCCAAGAGGTTCCATCCAAACACCACGTTGTCCTTTCGAAACAATATTTCCGTGTTTAAAAGTATCTCCGGTAACATCCTGACCGTCTTCTCCAATATAAGAAATCACAACACCAACATATCCGATAGGCACATCGGTCATTGGGTTTTGTTCGATTTGTACTCCCCATGTATTAATATAGTAAGAACCTGCCAACATTACCTGAGGTTGCAAACCACGATTTCCGCCAGTATCCAGAAACTTGTCAAAATCCTGAAAGTTATTATGACCTTCCACAAACTTTCCGGCAATTTGTCCTTGCGGAATTGGTTCTCCGTCAAGAGCGGTTACAATACCAATCATGTTCTCGTAAATCTTGATTTGATCAGCGATTACAATTTCGAACAAGAACGTATTAATACGATACGAACCTGTGGTAATAAATGCCGTTTGACGTCCTTTTTGTCCGCCATTATCCAGGAAAAAAGTAGCATCCTGAAAATTGTCACTGTCTACTTTTCGGGCTAAAATTCGTCCGGTTGGGATTTCCTGTCCGTCCTTGCTTAAAACCAATCCAATTTTGCCTTCCGGAATTACGGTAAATCCAGACATATCGATTGAGTATTGCCAGATCCACATTCCCCAGTACAAACCCGGAGCAAGCGTCTTGGCCTGATAACCTGCTTCTCCTTTTGTCGCAATAATACGACCATCCGGAAGCGATTTATCAGCTCCAAACAAAACGAATTTTTTGGTTACAAGACCAATTTTATCCTCAGGAACCATTACCATCCCGAAGAAAACACGCAAAATAAATTTGTAAAAAATAATGGAGAATAAGATTAAAATTATCCACCAATAAGAAGTAATTTCATTCATAGTTTTTGATATATTAGATTACAAACATAGGAGAAATACTTCCTGTTAAAATGAAAAATTATTAAAATTAACTTTTGTTAATTTTAATGAAATAATGTTAAAAAAAGCCTTTCATTAAATCGTTGGAATTGTCAATTTCTGACACGATTTTTTACTGAGCAAACTATGATTGGTATTTTGGACTTTAACAGTTTTTTGGGCAGGTTCTAAGGTTCTAGGTTGCTAAGAGTCTAAGTTTCTCCTTTGGGATTTTTGAAATTCGGCGGTTATTTGTAGAGACGCAGTATGTCTAACGTCATGTAAATCTACGACGATAAACGTTGCGTAGACGCACTGCAGTGCGTTTCTACGATATACTTTGCGGAAAAAACTTTTGAACCTTTGTGTCTATGAAACTATAAAGTTTTCCACAGATTAAAGATTAAAATGATTTTAAAAAATATGTAAAATCTGCGTGAAAAAATTATAATATGTTTTTTATTGTAGGGACACACTGCAGTACGTCTCTACGATATACGTTGTGGAAAAAAATCTCAGTCCCGAAGCCTCGGGATAGCATCTTAGACTCTTAGCAACCTAGAACCTTAGCTTCTTCAAAAAAACCTTTGTACCTTTGCCCCTCAGAACCTCTTTACCTTAAAATGAGATATTTTATTCAATTTGCCTATAACGGAACACATTATCATGGATGGCAATTTCAGCCCAATGCGTCTTCTGTTCAGGAAACTTTAAACAAAGCACTTTCGGTTTTACTGAATGCTCCTATAAATGTAATGGGAGCCGGAAGAACGGATACTGGTGTTCATGCAAGTGAAATGTACGGTCATTTTGATTTTGAAACTCCAATTGATGTTCTGACTTTAATACATAAACTGAATTCGTATTTGCCAAAAGACATTGCGATTTTTGATATTATTTTGGTTAAGGACGATGCACATTGTCGATTTGACGCTACTAAAAGAACGTATGAATACCATATCAATACTGTTAAAAATCCGTTTTTGCAGGAATTGAGTTGGTATTTTAATCAAAAATTAGACGTAGCTTTGATGAATGAAGCGGCAAAAATCTTACTGAATCATACAGATTTTCAATGTTTCTCGAAGGTAAATACAGATGTAAACACATTTGATTGCACAATTTTTGAAGCCTATTGGAAAATTGAAAACAAGAACCTGATTTTTACCATTTCGGCAAATCGTTTTTTACGAAATATGGTTCGTTCTATTGTGGGTACTCTTGTAAACATTGGTTTACACAAAATTTCGCTGACCGATTTTGAAAATATTATTGCAAGTAAAAGCAGAGAAAAAGCTGGGTTTTCGGTTCCGGCACACGGATTATATTTAACCGAAATTTATTACGATTACATCATAAAATAGCCCTGATTGAAGTGAAAAGCTTTTTTGAAAAAAATATTGTTTTTGTGTTTTTATAGAGCGACCAACGGAAGCTTTATAAAAACAGTACAAAAACATATTTTTGAGAAAAACTTGTAACGGAAAGCAGGAAATAGCTCCTAAAAAATATAATGAAAGCAAAAGCATTTGATACCGGATTATTCAAACGAATTTTAACTTATACAAAACCTTATAAATGGCGCTATTATGGCGTTATTCTTTTTGCAGTTTCTTTGTCGATTTTTGCAGCGCTTCGCCCCTATTTATTAAAACAAACGGTCGACGGCTATATCAAGACGCATGACAAGGAAGGTTTATTGATGTACATTATATTAATGGGCGTTGTTCTTTTGTTTGAAGTATTCTCTCAGTTTTATTTTGTGTATTGGGCCAACTGGCTGGGTCAGGATATTGTAAAGGATATTAGAACAAAACTATTCAAACATATTTTGAGCTTTAGAATGAAATATTTTGATTTGGTTCCGGTGGGGCAATTGGTAACCAGATCAGTATCTGATATTGAATCGATTGCGCGTATTTTTAGTCAGGGTTTGTTCATGATTATTAGCGACCTGATGAAAATGCTGGTGGTTTTGATTTTTATGTTTTATATGAACTGGAAGCTGACCTGGATTGTGGTGGTTGCAATGCCTATTCTGGTTTTTATTACCCGAATTTTCCAACGCAAAATGCAGGTGGCTTTTGAGGAAGTTAGAACGCAAATTGCCAATATGAACTCGTTTGTACAGGAACGTGTTACGGGAATGAAGATTGTACAGCTTTTTAACCGTGAGAAAATTGAAGCGGATAATTTTAAAGTAATCAACGATAAACACCGAGTGGCGTGGATAAAAACGATTTTGTACAACTCGATCTTTTTCCCGATTGCCGATATTATTTCGTCTATTACTTTAGGATTAGTGGTGGTTTATGGCGGATTTAAAATCCTAAACGGCGATCACTTCACTACGTTTGGGGATTTATTCTCTTATACGATGTTTATCGGGATGTTGTTTAATCCACTGCGTCAGATTGCGGATAAATTCAACGAGATGCAATTGGGTATGATTGCTGCCAATCGTGTTTTTGATATTATAGATACACAAGATCATATTCAGGATACAGGAACGCTTGAAGCTCCGGTTTTTGAAGGAAGTATTGAGTTTAAGGACGTTCGTTTTAGTTATATTCCGGAAGAGGAAGTAATAAAAGGTATCGATTTATCTGTGGCTTCAGGCCAAACCGTGGCAATTGTAGGTTCTACAGGAGCAGGAAAATCGACAATCATCAATTTGCTGAATCGTTTTTACGAGATCAATAGCGGAACTATTTTTATCGATGGTCATAATATAGAGAACTATACTTTGGCTTCTTTAAGAAAACAAATTGCGGTGGTTTTGCAGGATGTATTTTTGTTTGCCGATACTATATATAATAACATCACTTTGCACAATCCTGAAATTACGCGTGAGAAAGTACTCGACGCTGCGAAAAAAATTGGAGTGCACGATTTTATCATGAGTTTGCCTGATAATTATGATTTTGATGTTAAGGAACGTGGTGTAATGCTTTCGTCAGGACAACGTCAGTTAATTGCGTTTTTAAGATCTTATGTGAGCAATCCTAGTATTTTGATTTTGGATGAAGCTACGTCATCGATCGATACGTATTCTGAAGAATTGATTCAGCGTGCTACCGAAACGATTACTAAAGGAAGAACTTCGATTATTATCGCGCATCGATTGGCTACAATTGTAAATGCAGATAAAATTGTAGTAATGGATAAAGGTTTGATTGTTGAGCAGGGAACGCATCAGGAATTGCTTAATAAAGTCGACGGTTACTACAAAAACCTCTACGACTCGCAGTTTTCGGTCGCTAACTAGGAATTGAAATGCTAAAAAAATTCTTAAAAAAGTTAAATTAGCGTTATAGGAATCATAAATGTAATATCTGACGGAAATTATATAACTGCTTTGATTTTTGAATTATTTATATTTGAGTATGTATAATTCAAATGCAAAAGAAAATGCCACAAAACAGATTTTATCCAAACGAACAATTCAAAGAAATAGAAATAAACGCCTCATTACAACTTAGATATGCCATTTCAAACAAAGGCCGATTAATCAGCTTTTCAGACGAAATTCAAAACGGCCGTCTCTTAAAAGGCGGTTTAAGCGATGGTTATCCAACCTTTAGATTTAAGGTTAAAAATGAGGACAAAATTGTCAAAAAATACCTTTTCTTATACAAATTAGTTGCCCAGTATTTTATTCCAAAAACATCCGAAGAACAGACTTATGTATTGCATCTGGATTACAACAGAAGTAATGATGATGTAAATAATTTGCGTTGGGCTACAAAGGCCGAAATGATGGCGCATAGTCGTAAAAGTCCGCGTGTGATTCAGGCCAAAAAGAACCTGATCGAACACAACCTAAAAGCCGACGGAAGAAAATTAACGACTACCAAAGTAATGTTAATCAAGAAAATACTGGCGAGACCAGAACAAAAAACTAGACTAAAAATGATTGCCAAACAATTTGGCGTAAGCGAAATGCAAATACGACGTATTGCCAGCGGTGAAAACTGGGGACACGTTAAAGTTTAATTATAAATTATGAATGATGAATTATTAATTTTTAATTTTTAAGTAATTTATCATTCTGAGCGAAGTCGAAGATCTTTTCAATACGAAAAGGACTTCGACTTCGTTTATTTTGATTAGCAATTTAATTTGAGTTTTCGTTTCTAAATTTGATTTTTCAATTCATAATTCACAATTTGCAATTAACAATTACTTAAGTTTCTGTGAAAAGATCAAAATCAGTACGGGTAAAAATAAAATTTCAGGTGTTTTTTAAAATAATTCCTTAAATTCGCAATCACAAATAACAAAAGAATAAATCGAAAAATGAGTTTCGGAATTAAACTTCATTTTTCGGTAATAAATACTAAAAACCAAAAAGATGAAATACGACGTTATTGTTTTAGGAAGTGGTCCTGGTGGATATGTAACAGCTATTAGAGCTTCGCAATTAGGCTTTAAAGTAGCTGTAGTGGAGAAAGAAAACCTTGGTGGTGTATGTTTGAACTGGGGATGTATCCCAACAAAAGCATTACTAAAATCAGCTCAGGTTTTTGATTACTTAAAACACGCTTCTGACTACGGATTGAAAGTTTCTGAATTCGATAAAGATTTCCCTGCAGTAGTACAACGTAGCCGTAGTGTTGCTGACGGAATGAGCAAAGGAGTTCAGTTCCTGATGAAAAAAAACAAAATTGACGTTATTGAAGGTTTTGGAAAACTAAAACCAGGTAAAAAACTTGACGTTACTGATAAAGATAATAAAGTTACTGAATATAGCGCTGATCACATTATCATTGCAACCGGTGCTCGCTCTCGTGAGTTACCAAACTTACCACAAGATGGTGTAAAAGTAATTGGTTACCGTCAGGCAATGACATTACCAACACAACCAAAATCTATGATTATTGTAGGTTCTGGAGCAATTGGAGTTGAATTTGCTCATTTCTATAACTCAATGGGAACTGATGTTACTATTGTAGAATTTATGCCAAATATCGTTCCTGTTGAAGACGAGGATATCTCTAAACAAATGGAGCGTTCTATGAAAAAAGCAGGTGTAAAAATCATGACCAACTCTTCTGTTGAGAAAATTGATACTACCGGAACTGGAGTTAAAGCAACTGTAAAAACAGCAAAAGGAGAAGAAATTCTTGAAGCTGACATCGTACTTTCTGCAGTTGGAATTAAAACTAACATCGAAAACATAGGTTTAGAAGAAGTTGGAATCGCTGTTGACAGAGATAAAATCTTAGTAAACGCTTACAATGCAACTAACATTCCTGGATATTATGCAATTGGAGACGTTACTCCTGGACAAGCTTTGGCTCACGTAGCATCTGCTGAAGGAATTAACTGTGTAGAGAAAATTGCTGGTTTACACGTAGACCCAATCGATTACGGAAACGTTCCTGGTTGTACTTACGCAACTCCTGAAATTGCTTCTGTAGGTTTAACAGAAAAACAAGCTAAAGAAAAAGGATACGAATTAAAAATTGGTAAATTCCCATTCTCAGCTTCAGGAAAAGCAAAAGCTGCCGGTGCTGCTGACGGATTCGTAAAAGTAATTTTCGATGCTAAATATGGAGAATGGTTAGGATGCCACATGATTGGTGCTGGTGTTACAGATATGATTGCTGAAGCAGTTGTAGCCCGTAAACTTGAAACTACAGGTCATGAAATCCTTAAATCTATTCACCCTCACCCAACAATGAGTGAGGCTGTTATGGAAGCTGTAGCTGATGCTTATGGCGAAGTAATTCACTTGTAATATCATACCGTTTTACGGTTATATATAATTTTCAATTTAAAAAATCCGATTTGCGAAAGCAAGTCGGATTTTTTTTATCTATTCAAAATTGCCAAATCTTTTTATAATCCACACTGCGAATGCTAATACAAGTAGACCAATACTAGACCAAATTACGTTTTGAACAGAAAAACTAGAGATAAAATATCCGCCAAGAACTGTTCCGCAAGTTACCGCGGCATTACCACAAGTTGTAAAAATACTGTTTACAAATTCGGGAGATTCTGAAGCTGATGAAGTAAGATTAACATTTCCGATTAAGAAACCTGCCGTATGTACAAAGCCCCAAATTGAGATTAATAGTAACATAGGTATATAATACAGCCCATAGAAATACAAAAGCAAATGAATAATTGTTAGAGCAATAATAAAAACAAAAGCAGTATTTAAAATACTTTTACTTAACATGAAACCTGCAAGCCAATTACCTGCAACTCCAGTTAACCCAAAGATTAAAAGCATCCAACTAATTTGTATTCCATTCATTTTAGTGACGGTATTTAAAAAAACAGCCATAAAACTATAAGTAGAGAACATGGCCGCAATTATCAAAAATGACAGAAAAAAACTAATCCATAAAACAGGCTTTTTCAAAATTTTGGTTTGCGATGATATAGTTTGTTTTTCCGGAGTTTTTATTGAAGGTAAAAAGAACAATATGCCCAGAAAAGATATTGTATTAATAATAGCACACAACACAAAGGATGATTGCCAATTAAACAATGAAGCCATTAAAGTTGCTAATGGAATACCAATTACACTAGACACCGTAAATCCGCCAAAAACAATAGCAACTCCTTTTGAAGATTGCTCGTTGGCCAAATTATTCGCAGCAGTCGAAAGCGCTATAGACCAGAAAACAGGATGCAAAAAAGCCGGTAATAACCTGGCAACCAAAAGCATATTAAAACTAGTTGCAAAAACAGAAAAAACATTTGAAAAAGCAAAAATAGCCAATACAAATAGCATTAATTTTTTTTTATTTAATGACGACATCAAAAGCATTATAAAAGGACCTGATATAGCCACTATTAAGGCAAATAAGCTTAAAAGCTGCCCTGCTTTTTCGATCGTAGTAGCAAAAGCAGAAGCTATTTGAGGCAAAATCCCAATTACTCCAAATTCCGTTGTTCCAATTCCAAATGTTCCCAAAGCCAATAGATAATGTATACGTTTCATAAATTTATTTTTTGCAAATTTGCATCAGTAATAATCAACTTATCCATTACTTACATTTATGTAATACACTTACCTTTTTGAAAGTTAATTGATTCTTAAACACTTAGAAAAATGCCTGATTTTTTTCACGACAGAAAACTTTATTATACTCCAATAGAATTTGCACTTGCGCATATTGGAGGCACATGGAAAATGCCCATATTGTGGAGGCTACAAAATAGTGTTTTACGATTTAGCGAACTAAAGAAAGACATTCCTCATATAACAGACAAAATGCTAACCAGCCAATTAAAGGAACTGGAAAACAAGGGTTTAATCACCAGAACTGCATATCCTACAGTACCGCCAAAGGTTGAATACAATATTACCATAAAAGGAAAAAAAGCGATTCCGGTAATTGAAGTAATAATGAAATATGGATACGAACTTATCAAAGAAGAAGGAATAGAGTATCCTCCTTTAAAATAAAAGATATAGTACTAGTTATACCTAGTTTCAATTTAAAAAATCTGATTTGCGAAAGCGAGTCGGATTTTTTTTATCAATGACTAGTACACTTAAATCAGTAAGTTCATACCATCTTAAAAAACAATCAAAATAGTAACCATTTCATATAAAACGAAAGCAGATTTATGATAATAAAATGATATTTTTGCAGCACCCAAATTTATTTTCAGATGAAAAAAATATTACTTTTAATTACAATTTCTTTTCTTTTGCCAAACACTTTTTTTGGTCAATCCGGAAAAAGCGTACCTCAAAATCCAGTAACCGAAAATGCTTTTTCAAAATCATATAGTTATGTAAACGATTTCGAAAAAATATTAACTTCAAATCAAATTACAACTTTAAACACAACTCTAAAATCATCTGAAAAAAAATCAGGTCATAAAATTATTGTTGTCACAATTTCTTCTATTAAACCGTATACAAACGTGCCGGAATATGCATATTATTTAGAAAAATATTTAACAGATAATTTAAAATTAAATCCTACAATCTTAATTGTATTGAGCAAAGAGCTTCGACAAATTCAAATTCAAAGTAACCACAAAGAGCTTAATACACTCACTCAAGAAGAAACTAGAAACATTATAAGCAATTTTGCAATACCCGAATTTAAAAAAGGTGATTTTTATAAAGGCTTAGAAAATGCAGTAAATCAAATAGTAAAAAAACTCGAATAGATTTTAAATAAAACTTTTTTTATAAAATCCGATTTGCGAAAGCAAGTCGGATTTTTTTTATGCGCTGATTATTTGCATAAGCCATTGTTTTGCCATTGAAAGAAACAAAGTAACCGCACTACTATAGTTTTTTATCGATTTATGAATTGAGATTACTTCGTTCCTCACAAAAAAATACTTTGAGAAAATCTTAGTCCCGAAGCCTCGGGATAGCCACTCAGAACCTTAGCATCTCGAAATTTCAGAACCTTCATAATGGCGTGTCCCTCCGGGCCGGGCTATACACTACAAGTCCTCGCACTTCCTTCATCAGGCTGTGGGCTTTTCGTTGCTATCCCTCACGCAACACTCGTTTTCATTAAAACATTCATAAAATCAGCCATTACTTTTTTTCCTTTCTTACAAAAAAATTATATTTACGTAATAAGAAATAATTATTCTAAAATAGCAGTAATGGAAAATACACCAATATTTTTTGCAGACGGAGAAAGTCCAAAAATGATTGAAGCGTTTAAAAAAGCTCAGGAAACTTTTAAATATTTCTGGCGAGAATTATCATGGGAATACCGCCGAATAGTTCCGGCACTTGATGTTGCCTGCGTAAAACTAGCTTTTACACAGGAAATAAATAACGAGACCGTAGTCGAACATATGTGGATCAATGAGATTAATTTTGATGGCGAAAAAATAAAAGGCATCTTAGTCAACGATCCCAACGAATTAACCAATGTGAGCAATGGCGAATATGTAGAGATTCCGACCAATCAAATTAGCGATTGGTTATTTGTTACTCAGGATAAAACATACGGAGGTTTTACGATACAAGCCATGCGATCTGAAATGGACGAAACCGAAAGAGAAGAACATGATGCTGCCTGGGGATTAAATTTTGGAGATTACAACAGTATTCTGATTGCTTACGAACAAAAAGAAAAACCGGAAAACCTGATCGAACATCCTATGAGCAGGAATATGAAAGAAAGTCTTGTTGATTTTGTAAAAGCAAATCCGAATGAGATTACAGCTCAGGATGAATTTGGATATACTTTTTTACACCGCGAAGCAATTGCAGGAAATAGCACAATCGTCGAAGTTTTATTAGAATCTGGCGCTGATAAAAATGCGAAAACGAATAATGACAAAACACCTTTAGATTTTGCAGAACAACTAAAATGGGAACACATCATTCCAATTTTAAAATAACAATATTAAAATCCGATTTGTAAAAGCAAGTCGGATTTTTTTATAAGTCCTTAAATTGTTTCATTTAATTAAAAAACACAGCAAAACATATATTTTTATAACTTTATCCCTAAATCAAAAGTCATGAAAGAAGTATGCATTGTTGAATTTCCGTCTAATTTAGGTCTAAAAGAACCTCAACCCGGAAAAGAGCCTGGCGTGAAAAATTTGCCTAACTGGTTCTGGAAACATAATTTGCATAAAGCCATTACTCATAAAGATATTCTAAGACTCGATCCGCCACGATATACAAACATTCGAGAAACCGAAACTAATATTCTCAATGCAAATGCATTGGTCGATTACGCACGCGAGCAAGCCTATTTAATCAACAATTTACTTTCGCAAAATAAATTTCCTTTCATTCTTGGCGGAGATTGCAGTATTTTATTAGGATCAGCAATTGCGTTAAAACAAAAAGGCAATTACGGCTTATTTTATCTCGATGGCCATACTGATTTTATGGATATTTCTCTATCAGAAACTGGCGGAGTTGGCGGAATGGCAGCCTCAATAGTTACAGGAAACGGACATAAAAAACTCACCGATATTCTTAATTTATCACCTTATATAAAAGAAGAAAATCTATGGTGCGTAGGTAATCGCGAATATGATGAAGAATACGAAAATCAGATCAGAAATTCTGCCGCGACTTATTTAAGTCTTAACGAATTAAGAAAACAAGGTATTTCAAAAAGCATTCAGGCTTTTCTTTCTGAAATCGAAAACAAAAATCTCGACGGTTTTTGGCTGCATATCGACGTCGATGTTTTAAGCGATTCAGTTATGCCTTGCGTAGACAGCAGAACACCAGACGGACTTACTTACGATGAATTTAATGAGCTTACCTCCTATTTATTTCAAAGCGAAAAACTTAGCGGACTCGAAATCACAATTCTCGATCCGGATTTAGATCCTACGGGACAATATACCAAAGATTTTGTGCATCATATCACCACCACTTTCAATACACATTTTGGAAAATTAACCTTATAAAAAACAGAAAATTCTATATTCCAAAATACAAAAATCCTAAATTTTCTTTTTAAATTAGACCAACCAATATTTCTTAAAAAAAAGAAATAATAATTAAAGTCTCATATTTAAACCAGAAAACATGACATTAGACGAATACAAAAAACAATTTTCAGAAGACGATGCTGTCGGCTGGTTATCCATAGATCAGGAGTTTGATCGTCTTTACCCCAATCAGGAACCCAAACATTATGTACCGCCAATACCTTATATGCTGGGCGGCGAAGATCCGCTTGACGGCATAAGCGTTTACGAAAGTAAAAACCAAACAGATCACCTTCATTTTGTAACCTACGGATTTTCAGAATTATATTATAACGAAGAAAAATTAGACGATGAATTTAGCAAATGGGGATTCGAACTTACCTTTCGATTAAAACCTTTTGAACCAGACAACGGAAATCCAAGCTGGGCCATTGTAATGCTTCAAAATATTGCCCGATATGTATTCGACAGCGGCAATTGGTTCGAAGAATTTCATTACATGCCGGCAAACGGTCCAATCAGACTTGACACAGACACCGATATCACTGCTTTATTGATTGTAGCCGATCCCGAAATCGAAAAAAAGCAAACCCCACATGGCGAAGTTTCTTTTCTGCAAATCGTAGGAATCACCTCTGCCGAATACGAACATTTAAAAGAAAATCCCCAAACAGCCGAGGAATTAGCCCATAAACTCAAAGAAAACAATCCTTTGTTGATTACGGATCTCACGAGAAAATAATTCCAAAAATCCGATTTATGAAAGTAAGTCGGATTTTTATTTTGGCGAATCCGCCGCGGCGAACCGGGCTGTCCACTATATCTTTTATGTTGTCCCAAAGCTTCGGAACCACTATAAAAGGATGCCGTTACCATCTCTAACGCAAACACCGGTTTTCATAACAGCAACATTTCTGAATCAAATCATATAATAAAAAAGATTATTTTAGCTCAATCCCAATGCACAAACAAAGCCTATACAATTTGGAACGCCGGATCAAAAAAACGTAAAAAAACATGGTAATTCTAAAATTTAATCACAGAGAAAGAGTATGAATATGATTAAAAAAGACCGAAAAAATTTTAATTTTCACCCTGAATAATAATACCTTTTAATTTGATTCAACATAAAATAATATGTTTAAAACTATAATGAAAAAACGAATAACATACCAAATAGATTCTTTTACAAAAGAAAAATTCAAAGGAAACCCGGCTGGAGTTGTTGTAAATGCAGACGGATTGAATGACTACCAAATGCAACAAATTGCCAGAGAACTCAACAATTCTGAAACTGCCTTTCTTTTTCATCCAGATAGTGCAGATTGCGATGGCGTTATTCGCTACTTTACCCCAAATACCGAAGTTCCAATTTGCGGACATGCTACAATCGCTGCAATGTATGCAAAAGCTATCGAAGAAAAACTGGATTCTTGTATTCTGAGATTCAAAACAAAAGTGGGCATTCTTCCTTTTGAAATAATAAAAAAAGAAGATGATTATCAAATTCTAATGACTCAGGGAAGTTTTGAACTAAGCGAAACATTTAACTCTGTTTTATCTCAAAAAATGATAACTGCATTAGGACTCGAAAAATCAGATCTTGACAAAACATGTCCCATTCAGATAGCTTCTACCGGGCATTCTAAAGTAATGATTGGAATAAAAAGCAGGGCAAAACTCAACAATTTATCACCTAATTATAATGATTTAACCCATTTAAGCAAAGAGATCAATTGCAATGGTTATTTTGTTTTTACCTTCGATTCTGATGACAAAGGTATTCTTACTTACGGAAGAATGTTCGCTCCGGCAATTGGCATAAACGAAGATCCGGTTACCGGAAATGCAAACGGACCACTTGGCGGTTATTTGGTACAAAATAAAATAGTAGATTCAAAAAACAACGAGTTTGAGTTCAATGGAAGGCAAGGTGAAAAAATAGATCGTCTTGGCGTAATAAAAGTTAAAGTTAGTATTGAAGATAACAAACCAACATTGATTCAAATTAAAGGCGACGCGGTAGTTGTTTTTAGAACTGAAATAGAAATTTAAATGATTCAAGAACAAATCATAAAAGTCCTAATCTATTCTCACGCCTTATTTGGCGGCGTTGCTTTACTTTCGGGCCTTATTTCATTAATCGCTAAAAAAGGAAAAAAAACACATAAAAAATCCGGAAAGCTTTTTTACTATTGCATGCTTTTATCAGCTTTGACTGCTTTAATTATCGCTTCGCTGCCGCAGCATGAAAGTCCTTTTTTATTCGCTATCGGGATTTTTAGTTCTTATTTTATCATAACGGGTTACAGAGCCTTACGATTCAAAAATAAAAACATCAATCTTAAAACAGACAAAATAATCTCTGCAATTATGATGTTTACAGGAGGTTTAATGATTTTATATAATCCTCTTGTTCATCAAAAAGTAAATATTGTTTTAAGTGTTTTGGGTATCGTAGGACTAGTTTTCTCGACCAGAGATTTAATACTTTACAATAACACTGATAAATTATACAATGCCTGGCTAAAATTACATTTAGGAAAAATGATTGGCGGATATATTTCAGCAACAACAGCTTTTGTGGTAGTAAACAATTTCTTCCCAAGTTTTTACGGCTGGTTTATTCCCGGAACAATAGGTGGATTTTATATTGTTTACTGGATAAAAAAGGTAAGTAAAAAACAGCAAGCACAAATACGATTACAATAAAACGGCCCTTTCACCCAATTAATTTATCATGGAAATAAGAGAAATTAAAAATTCTGATTTTGATACTTTAAGAACCTTATTCTTAAAAGAAAGACAAGCGACTTTTTCATGGCTCAATCCTTCAAAATTTAAATTAGATGATTTTGAAAAGCATATAAAAGGAGAATTGGTTTTGGTCGCAATCGACGAAAATATTCCAGTTGGTTTTATTTCGATCTGGATGCCTAATAATTTTATTCACCATTTCTATATCGATCAAAAATATCAGGGCAAAGGCATTGGGACTTTACTATTGAAAGCCGCAATTCAGCAAACCAATTTTCCTATAACATTAAAATGTTTAGAAGAAAATAGAAAAGCCGTTGCGTTTTATAGAAAAAAAGGCTTTATCGAAAAAGAAAGAGGACCATCAGAACATGGTGACTATATTCTATTCGAGTTGCCGGAAAATATTAATTAAAATAGCTAATTTTCAAAAACACATAAATCAACTTATTAATTAACCATCCAAAAAATGAAAATAAATACCATAATTCTTCTTGCAGGTTTACTGCTTATCTTAGTTTCTATTTTTCTTTCGTATAAAAAAGCTCAGAAAAAACAAAACTCCGAAACATTAGATCCTAATAAAATAATTGCGGGGCCAATAGTTCACGATGAATTAAGTGAGGAACAAATCGAAAAAATAACAAAAATACAATCTGTTTTTTCAGACATTTATCCCATATCATTAGAAGATACTATTACCAATTTTAAAAGAGATCGAAATCCTGATAACGAAATTATGGTTTGGGAAAATATGATGTATGCTTATGAAACATTTATTTCTAAAAATCCGGAAATTGACGTAGAAAAGAAATCAGAAGTTTTCAAATTAATTCTCACACGTTCTATGATGGATGAGAGCAAAGTACGTTCTCAAACAGAATTTAAGATCTTGAACGAAAATGAAGTTAATGAAATATTGGCATCTTATATATTAGAATCAAAGCCTGTTATCATCGAAAAACACTCTTAAAAACGTAACAAAATGGCCCATACTTTCTACTCTTATTTAGCTTTCATTGCTCCAAATTCAAATGCTAGCCTATCTCTTCTAAAAAACAATCTAGAAACTTTTTATCAAAAAGAAACTATAGAAAACAAACCCGAAATTGTTCTTGATGATAATCAAATCGATATTGTTTTTGATGATGATTATCGCCTGCATATTGCACTTTCTGAAGAAGAATATGTAAACGAAGAAGCACTCGAGCTTGCAGATCAATATGAACTTGACTGGAATGAAAATGTTTTTGATAAAGCCAAATTAACAACCAGCCATAAAAGATTTGAAATTTGGGGCGATGATGATTTTGATATGGATTATTTTAATGATAGTTTGTTTGTAATCGAAGAAATAGAAAATTTTAGCGATGTCATTATTTTTGCAATTCAATAATTATCTTGGGTTTAGAAGGCTTTCTTTATTTTGGTTTTAATTTGTATTTTCGTTGAAAAGAAAAACCTTTACCTAAAAATATTTTATGGAAGAAATAATACTCGAAAAATCAGTTTTTGAAGAAGTCCCAACAGAAAAAATTTATTCTGAAAAAGCAATTCGTGTTGGAACTTTTTTAGGAGGCCCTATAGTTGCCGGGTATTTTATAGCCGAAAATTTTAAAGTTTTTGGTGATTTCGACAAAGTAAAAAGAACCTGGATTATCACCATATTGGCAAGCATACTTATTTTTGGTTTAATATTTATGATTCCTGAAAATGTTAATATTCCAAATGTGATATTTCCGGTTATTTACATGGGAATCGCAGCTTACTTCACAAAAAAATATCAGGAAGGAAACATAGCCAAACATATCGAAAATGGCGGCGAAGAGTTTAATTGGTGGCGAACAATTGGTATTTCTCTTATTGGATGTATTGTTACTCTTGGCGCATTATTTGGAATCGCTTTTGCGAATGAAGCCGCCAACGGAAGACTGACAGAATCAACAAAAAAATATGGCGCGATGAATCATGAAATTGCTTATCAGAGTAATATCAATGAAAATGAAGCAGATAAAATTGCTGAAGCTTTTGAGAAAACAACTTTTTTTGATGACACTATAACGAAATATGTTTATCTGGAAAAAATAAATAACAATTACGAAATTTCTATATCCTGCAACGAATCAATTAAAAATGATAGAGCAGCTACACAAACATTCGTATACTTAAGAAACGATATGCAAAAGTTTTTTCCAGACAATAAAATCATTTTTAAGCTTGTTGTTAATGACCTTGATAATGTCGTAAAAAGGATTGAGTAAAGTAAAAATAATGACCAAAAACTTCAAAGAAGCAGAAACAGAAGACACAACAATTGTAGGTAATCCTAATTTACTTTTACTTGGCTTTGGTATTATTACATTTTTACTTTCTATAACTATTGCTTATTATACTTTTAATCTAAAATATTTTACTGAAATTAGTTTAGAAAATAGTTTAGTTTGGGTATTTGAGTTTTTCATTGTATTGTTAGCTTTTTTAAGCGTTTATATGATTTTAACTCTAAAGAAAGTTACGCTTACCAATACTGGTTTAAATATTTCATATCCTTTCTTACATTCATCACGCGATATTAGTTTTGATGATGTTTGTAAAGTTTACGATCAGGACTACGATATAAAAGGTTCGCACAATTACAAATTGTATGATATTTATAAAGGAAAAAAGACGATTATAGAAATTTATGATGCTAAAAACATTGTGATTACTTCGCTCGAAGTCAGCAACTATGCTATTCTTTCTCAAAATTTAAAAAACATTACAAAGTCTTATTTTAAGGTAAAGACGAATTATTACGATACTATTGTAAACACACAGCGCTATGGCTGGTTTGTATTTTGGGTGTTTTTTATTTATTTTTTAATTGCTTATATCATCTATAAAAAATATTCCTGATTTTTTATGAAATGGTTTGACAGGCAATAGATTAAACAGATTTACTCCGGTCTTTATTACTTTTTTGTTTCGAAATAAAATTATAAAACTGGCTTAACGAATTTGCTGGCAAACCTGACAGATTTATAACGTTCTGTATTTACCCCAACCTTCATTTCTTATATAAACTAAAACCCCTAACCTAGCCCCGATGGACGTGGTATCCTTTTTCTTGCTCCTTTAGCAAGGAAAAGATATAGCGGACAGCGGGACAAGAGGTGTTTTTTACACTTCTTATCTGCTCCTGAAAAGCTATAAATAATAAAGTTACTTCATTAATAGAATTCGTATAAATTGTAATAAAAAACTTATATATTTGAAAAATAAAAAGTATAAGATTTATGAAGTATTTTCCTTTGTATTTAATGATATTATCAATCGTAATGCTAACGATTTTTGGCTGCAAAAAAAATGATATCAATGAAAACAGATTTTCGTATTATGAAGCCATTAGTACGCAAACAGAAGTTATAAAAGTAAAATTTATTGAATGGGCAACTACTGACAGACCCGGTTTTATAACGGAAGAAAACTATAATGCCAAAAAAAATGACACTACTTTAGTAAACTATTGTTTTTATCTTGATACTAAAAACAATGATATTCAGAATTTTTCGGCTAAAAATATTGAAAAGCTGAATGACGGTGAAACAATTGAGCTCACCGGAAGATATTTCAAAACCAAAAGGTTTGATGACATTTTTCCGTATAAAGAATCTAACACCTACAGTTTTAAACCAAAGGACGGTTATTTTACTGTTTTTGTATATGAAACGATCAAATAATTCGTCTGATCTGCCCCTTAAAACTGTCTTTTTTCAACCCTAAACTATTGATTATTAATAGTTAAATTTGTTGTACTAATTTCTAAATCAGATAAAATGAGTGCAACAGATTTTACCACAAGCATAAAAGTAGACCAATCTCCTAAAGAAGTTTTTGATGCCGTTACGAATGTTCGGGGTTGGTGGTCTGAAGAAATTGAAGGCAATACGGCTCAGCTTAACGATGTATTCGATTATCATTATGAAGATGTTCATCGCTGCAAAATAAAACTGATCGAGGTAATTGAGAATCAGAAAGTCGTTTGGCTGGTCGAAGAAAACTATTTTAAATTTACGGAAGATAAAACGGAATGGACAGGCACGAAACCTACTTTTGAAATCTCTGAAAAAGACGGAAAAACCGAACTTAAGTTTACGCATTTTGGTTTGAATCCGGAATACGAATGTTTTGAAATCTGCCGGGATTCCTGGACAAATTATATTCAGAATAGTTTGAAAAAGCTTATCACAACCGGAAAAGGAGAACCAAATGCAAGCGGAAAACCTCAAACCGAAAATGAGAAAAAATTGTCTGAAAAATAATTTTCAGTTTTTTGATCCCCATTTTTAGGCTACGACAAAAATAGTTTTGGCTAAATCTGCCTGATGAATGTTGCGTAACTTTGTACTATAAAAATAGATACAAATGAAAATTACAATTACAGGTTCTTTAGGGAACATTAGCAAACCATTGGCACAAGAATTAGTGCAAAAAGGACATGAAGTTACAGTAATTAGCAGCAGTGCTGAAAAGAAGGCCGAAATTGAAGATTTGGGAGCTTCATCAGCCATAGGTTCTGTCGAAGACCCAGCTTTCTTAACCAAAGCTTTTACAGGCGCAGATTCGGTTTATTGTATGATTCCGCGTGCGAATTATTTTGATCCCAATTTGGATCTTGATGCTTTTACGCGTAAAATTGGAAATAATTATGCCGAAGCTATTAAAAATTCCGGCGTAAAACGTGTGGTATTTTTAAGCAGTATTGGGGCACATTTAGAGCAGAATTCAGGAATAATTCAGCGTTATAATGAGATCGAAACTATTTTGAAAAAGCTTGACGATGTTTCGATTACGTTTATGCGTCCAACTTCTTTCTTTTACAATTTGCTGGCTTATATACCGTCGATCAAATCGCAAGGCATTATTGCAGCTAATTATGGTGGTGACAGAATGATTCCGTGGGTTTCTCCAAATGATATTGCTGCTGCAATTGCTGAGGAAATCACAACTCCGCTTGACGGAAAAAAAGTTCGTTATGTTTCGAGCGAAGAACTTACAGGCGATGAAACAGTTCGTATTTTAGGCGAAGCTATAGGCAAACCGGATTTAAAATGGGTTTTAATCAGTGATGAAGAAACACTAAACGGCTTGGTAAACGTGGGAATGCAGCCTAAAATCGCCGAAGGTTTGGTCGAAATGTACGCCGGACTTTACAACGGTTTATTGGGCGAAGATTACATTAAAAACAGACCGGCAGAAATGGGAAAAACAAAACTAGCCAATTATGCCAAAGAATTTGCTGCTATTTATAAACAGAAATAAGTACCTTAGACTATGGCAAATCATCAACCACACCGCATAAAAAGTATTAGCGAATTTCATGAGTTTCGGGATTTGCCCAAGCCTGAACATCCGTTAGTGAGCGTTTATAATTTTGTGGATCTAAAACATCTAAACGAAGAAGAACCAAAAAGTTTAATGCTTGATTTTTATTCGATTGCATTAAAACGTCATGCTAATGCAACCATGCGTTACGGTCAGCAGGAGTACGATTTTAAAGAAGGTGTTTTGTTGTTTATTGCGCCAGGTCAGGTTTTTTCTATAGAAGGAAATGCCGAGTTACAACATACAGGATGGTCATTATTGATTCATCCTGATTTTTTATGGAATACGCCTTTGGCAAAAAAAATCAAGCAATACGAGTATTTTGGCTATTCGGTTCATGAAGCTTTGCATCTTTCTGACAAAGAAGAAAAAATGATTATTGGCATTATAAAAAATATTCAGCAGGAATATCAGTCGAATATTGATAAATTCAGCCAGGATGTTATTATTGCCCAAATCGAATTGCTGCTCACTTATGCAGAACGTTTTTATAACCGACAATTTATTACCCGAAAAATAAGCAATCATCAGATTCTGGCTCGTTTAGAAAACTTGCTTGAAGATTATTTTGCAAATGAATCTCTGTCTAAAAAGGGTTTGCCAACTGTACATTATATTGCCGAAACCCTAAATGTTACGCCCAATTATTTAAGCGGATTACTCAAATCGCTTACAGGCCAAAGCACGCAGCAACACATACACGATAAATTGATCGAAAAAGCCAAAGAAAAACTTTCGACAACCAACTTATCCATCAGCGAAATTGCTTTTGAACTGGGTTTCGAACATCAGCAATCTTTTAGCAAATTGTTTAAGACCAAAACAAATGTCTCTCCTTTAGAATTCAGACAATCTTTTAACTAAATAGAAGCTATAATTTTCATAAATTCGTTATTCTTAAATCAAGTTTATGAATCCGATTTTTAAAAATACTTTGGCCGTAATTATTGGCCTTTTTGTTGGAAGTGTTGTCAATATGGCTATTATTTTAATGAGTAGTTCGGTTATTCCTCCTCCAAACGGTGCAGATGTTACTACAATGGAAGGACTAAAAGCGACCATGCATTTATTCGAACCTAAACATTTTATTTTTCCTTTTCTTGCACATGCCATCGGAACTTTTGCCGGTGCGGCAACAACAGCTTTAATTGCTGCCAATCGCAAAACAGAATTGGCTTTGGCAATTGGCTCTTTCTTTTTATTAGGAGGTATTGTCAATGTTTGTACATTGCCTTCACCTATTTGGTACAACATATTAGATGTTGTATTAGCCTACTTGCCAATGGCTTATCTGGCTAGAAAGTTAGTTGTTTCAAAAGAGTCTTAACTTTATATTTTTCAAAAATGAGCAACAAATCAATCATAGCGAAACCGGCAAAAATGTGTTACGAACATATTGGCGGAAAATTGGGGCAATTACTGGTAGAAAATTTTGCTGATAAAGGCTGGATTGCCAAAAACAAACCAACTGATAAAAACTATTATATTACTGATTTGGGACAAGAAGGATTTGAAAAATTAGGCATTGACATTTCACAAATCAAGTCTGAAGAGTTATAAATAAAAAAAATGAAAAAAGTTGGACTCGTAGGCGGAACCAGTTGGGTTTCGACAATAGATTATTATAAATTCATAAACGAAGGTGTAAATAAAAAACTGGGCGGATTGCAATTTGCAGAATGTTTGATTTATTCTTTGAACTTTGGTGATATTCAGGAAAAAACCTGGCCAAACGCATACGAACTGGTATTGAATGCGTGCTTAAGTTTACAAAAAAGCGGTGTTGATGCTATTGTTTTGTGCGCCAATACAGCGCATATGCATGCAGACAAAATCGAAAAAGAAATTGACGTACCGTTAATTCATATTGGTACTGAAACAGCAAAAGCCATAACACAAGAAAAAATTACAACGGTTGGTCTTTTAGGAACTTCGTTTTCTATGGAAATGGATTTTTATAAAGACCGTCTGAAAAGTTTTGGATTAAATGTATTGATTCCCGAAAGTCAGAAAACTCGAAATTATATACAACAGGTTTTAAAACAAGAACTGGGTAAAGGAATTATAAATCCGGAATCGAAAAAAAACTATATCAAAATTGCCAACGAACTGATCGAGCGTGGCGCCGAAGGGATTATTTTGGGCTGTACCGAAATTCCTTTATTAATCGACCAATCTGATTTTTCTGTTCCTGTTTTCGATACAACAAAAATACATTCGGATGCTATTGTAAGCTTTATGCTTGCTTCAACTTAAATTATAACTTATGAGCTATTTTGGCGGACTAGGTGCTGGAAAAGGATGGAATAAATTTAATTTTATCCTTACACCTGAGCAATTTGAATCAATTTTCAGTGAACTTAAATTTTACTTTGTTATTACAAACACAAGGGTTGCCATAGATTATACTGCAACTGATAAATCTTATGTTTATGATGGTTACAAAGATTTTTTTAATGAAATCATGATTGGTAACAAAGAATACGATAGAAAAGAACATTGGTTGTACGAGGATAAAATCAGAATATCGATTACTGACGATATTTCTAAAATTGGCTTCAAAGAAATTATAGACAAAAAAGGAACTGTTTCTAATAAATTTAAATTGGTTGATCCAACAGAACCAGTAATCGATATCAGCCCTTTTTATATTATCTTTTCAGAGCATAAGGAAAGCTTAAGTATCGCTTATATGAATACCGAAGGTACAATAGGTTTAGAACTGACTTATCCTAAATTGGTAAGTTTTTCTACTGATAAATTCAATTCTGTTGTTGATACGAATCAGTTCAACAACACCTTGTTATTTAATGATTTAATAAAAAACATAAAAGCATTATCCAGTAAAGCAAAATTGCAAAGCAATACAAAACTATATCGCCCAAATTTCTGGATTAGTCCCGAAGCAAAAAAAGTTATCAATGAAAATAGATATTTAAAATCGAACTCATTAACTATCATTTAATACCACAAAATCGGATATGAAAAAGATTTCAAGACTATTATTACTTCTATTGGTTTCGGTTTTATTCATAAACTGTGCTTCTTTTTCGAATAAAGATTTTAAAAACGACTACACTAAAATAAATGAAAGCAATCTTCTTTCGTTTAACGGAAAATATTCTTTTTATCCCATTAAGAAATTCGACAAAAAAAATCCGAATTCACAATATGATATTTCCCAAAACATCATCAACTCTTATAATTACATCACAAACGATATTCTAAAATTTGACAAAAAGGATTCTATTGTAAAAGGCCTTACTGAATATCATATCGAATTAAATCTCATTAACAATACGGACTTAGACGTTGCATTATTTAAAAACAATAACAGCATAAAAAAACAGCAAATAAAAGGCGAGCTTAAAAACGACGGTATGTTTTATCTCGATAACAAATACCTGAAATGCAACGGAATCCCTTATCTTTTTGGCGGATGCAATAACAATAAAAGACGCATTACGCTTTCTAAAAACAATAATCTAATTATAAACGAAGCCTTAGATAATGCGGGTGCACTGTTATTTATTTTTTGGGCTGGCCAAAGTTATAATGGTGTGTATGAATTTAAGCGTTTAGAATAAAATAGTAATCTCTTTTTGAATTTCTTAAATTCTTATTTTATAACTTAGTTAGCTTTTAAAATTTTAAAATCATGACTAAGAAAGAAATAGCCCAGGACTTTTTAAAACTCGCTGCAAACGGGCATTCTCACGAAGCATTTCGTTTGTATGTTGGTGATAAATTTAAACATCATAATGCTTATTTTAAAGGTGATGCCGATACATTGATGCTGGCAATGGAAGAATCTACAAGAACAAACCCGAATAAAGTTTTTAAAATTCATCATATTCTTGAAGATGGCAATCTCGTCGCCGTACATTCGCATTTAAAACAAACTCCTGTAGAACCCGGTTTTGCAGTTGTTCATATTCTTAAATTCAAAGCAGATAAAATTGTCGAATTCTGGGATTTAGGACAACCTGTACCAAAAGAACCTATTAACGAAAATGGAATGTTCTGATTTTAACCGCAAAGAACGCAATGTTTTTTTACTTACGGAGTTTTATAAATTGACAAAGTTCGCAAAGCTTTGTATTGATTTAGTTTTACGGTGAATTTACCGCAAAGAACGCTAAGTTTTTTTATCAATCAGGAAGTTTTAAAACACAAAGTTCGCAAAGCTTTGTATTGATCTGGCTTTGCGAACTTTGCTAATTTATAAATTACATAAACAAAAACATTGCGCTCTTTACGGTAAAAAATCTTAATTTGACCTTAATTAAAACACAAAGTTCGCAAAGCTTTGTATTGATCTAGCTTTGCGAACTTTGCTAATTTATAAATTACATAAACAAAAACATTGCGCTCTTTGCGGTAAAATAGCCGTAAAGAGCTTAAACTTGAAACAAAAAAATAAAAATGACTTCTAATCTTCGAATTACCTTTATATTATCCTCTATTCTTCTCTTCTCAAATTGTAATGTATTCGCTCAGAAAAAAAACAATTATGCCGCTCAAATTGATAGTTTGATAAGTGTCAGCAATCCAATATTTAATGGCGTTGTACTGATCGCCAAAAACGGAAAAACAGTTTACAATAAAGTATACGGTTTTACCAATTTTGAAACCAGAAAATATTTAAAAACAGACAGTCAATTCGAAATCATGTCGAATACAAGACAAATCACGGCTGTTTTAATCTTAAAAGAAGTAGAACAAGGCCAAATTGATTTACAGGCGCCTATAAAAAAATATTTACCTCAAATGAACCAAACCTGGGCAGAATCTGTAACGGTTCACCAACTTTTAAATCATACACATGGAATTATCGATTTGACAAAACCGCTGTTGTTTAAACCGGGAAGTGACTTTAAATATGGAGATTTAGGCTATAGTTTACTGGGAAAAATAATTGAATCTGTTACTAAAAAAAGCTATTACGAAGTAGCCAATACATTTTTTAAACAGCTAAAGATGAAAAATACACTTTGTTTTTCTGCAGCGCCAATTAAAAATTTAGTTTCAGGATATGTCAACAACAATAATGCTTTTAAGTTAGTTTCAAGATCGATGATTACTATCGAAAGTACTTCTTCTAACGGAATTGTTTCAACGGCAGGTGATTTAGCAATCTGGAATGAAAATCTGCATAAAGGAAAACTACTGAAACCAGAAAGTTATCTATTACTGTTTAAGTACAATATAACGGCTCAGAATAGTTTCTTCGGCACAGAAAAAATAGGTTACGGATACGGTTTTAGAATTGTCGATAAGGAACCTATAAAATATATTGGCCACACAGGTTTAGGTGATGGTTTTTCTTCGATAAATTTATATTTTCCTGACAGTGATGTAAGTTTAATTATTCTAGAAAACCAAATGAATCAAAATCGTGATTTGTTTTATGCTAATGAAGTAAAAATCAAAAATATTCTGCTGAAAAGCAATTTGCTAAACAAAAAATAAAACACAATGGCAAAGAATAAAACTACCGAAACCAATGAAAGTACTACTGATTTTATAAATACTTTTGTTGAAGATGAAACCAAAAGAAATGACGCTTTTGAACTCATCAAAATAATGCAGGAAGTAACCCATTTTGAGCCAAAAATGTGGGGACCAAGTATTATTGGTTTTGGAAGTTATCATTATAAATATGCCAGCGGTCACGAAGGCGATGCACCTCTTGTGGGGTTTTCTCCACGAAAAGCAGCCATTTCACTTTATATCAATGTTCCGACAGAAAATAGAGACGAATTACTTTCTAAACTTGGCAAACACAAAGCTTCTAAAGGTTGCATTTATGTAAAAAAAATAGCCGATATCAATATTGAAGTGCTAAAAAATATGATTTCACTTTCGTTACAACAATAAAAAAAATACCCAAAAATTAAATACCACCATGACTCTTACACTAATAATTTTATTGTTCGCCATTCTTATTTTGGTTTCACAACATCCCAGATATGGTAAAAAGCCATCAGGGGAAAGATTGGCCTTAATACAAAAATCACCCAACTATAAAAACGGAAAATTCGAAAACCAAAGTTTTACTCCCGAACTTGCCGAAGGTTATAGTTTCTCTAAAGTTTTCTTTGATTTTTTATTTAAGAAAGTAGATCGCAAAACTCCAACAGATATTATTCCGTCTGTAAAAACAAATCTACACGAACTTCCTGTCGATCAGGATGTTTTGGTTTGGTTTGGGCATTCCTCCTATTATATTCAACTTGAAGGAAAACGTTTTTTGATTGATCCTGTTTTTAGCGGCAACGCCTCTCCTATTTACGGCACCACAAAAGCATTCAAAGGAACTGATATTTATAGCGCTAATGATATTCCGGAAATTGATTATTTATTGATTACGCACGATCATTACGACCATCTTGATTATGCAACTATCAAGCAACTGCAACCCAAAATAAAAAAAATAGTTTGCGCTCTTGGTGTTGGTTCACATCTTGAATTTTGGAAATTTCCTAAAGAAATTATCATCGAAAAAGACTGGAATGAAAAAATAGAATTAGATCAGAATCTGACGCTTTATACCACTCCATCCCGACATTTTTCGGGCAGAAGCATTGATCGATGTAATACACTTTGGACATCGTTTGTACTAGAAGCCAACAATTTTAAAATGTATCTGGGCGGCGACAGCGGTTACGATACACATTATGCTGAAATTGGCAACAAATTTGGCCCTTTTGATATCGCACTTCTCGATAACGGACAATATAATCCTGCCTGGAAATACATTCACAATCTACCTGAAGATGTCATAAAAGCCATGAAAGAGATAAAAGCGAAAAGAGTATTTCCGGTTCATAATTCAAAATTTCCTTTGTCTCTCCATTCCTGGGATGAGCCTTTGATAAAAGTAACAGAATTGAATGCAGCTTCAGAAAATCCTATTCCATTAATTACTCCAAAAATCGGAGAAGTAGTAGAACTCAGAAACGAAAATCAAGAATTTCAACAATGGTGGAAAGGGGTTAGATGATTTTTGATTGCAGATTTTTGATTGTAGATTGTAGATTAAAAACTGTGATTTAACTGAACCAAAACACCATAGTTTGTCATCCTGACAAAGGAAGGATCACACTAGTTTATCGCCAAAGAATGTCGACAATCTTTGCAAAGTTTCTTGTGTGATCCTTCCTTCGTCAGGATGACAAGATTAACCAAAAATTGGAATGCAACTCAGAACCTGAAACTTGAAACCTGAAACAAACTTCGCAAAAACCATGAACCAAAAAATATACCTTTTAGCAATTTCTTTTCTCATTACCCTAAATAGCTTCTCCCAAAATACTTATGTCTTTTTAGGAAGTTATAACCGGGATCTTACCGCAGAATCTATTCAGGTGTATCAATTAGATACCGTAAAAGGAAAATTGAACAAAATAACATCTGCGAAAAATATCATCAATCCATCGTATTTGACTTTATCTCCAAACGGAAAATATCTTTATGCCTGTACTGATACCAAAACACCAAATGCCGGAAGCGTGAGCAGTTTTGAATTTAATCCTGCGAACAAATCCCTTACATTTTTGAACAAACAATCCAGCGGTGGCGAAAATCCGGTTTATCTCTCGGTTCATAAAAGCGGAAAATGGCTGGCAAACGCCAATTACAACGAAGGAAGTGTTTCGGTTCACCCGATATTAGAAAATGGAAAAATAGATTCGATTGCACAAAATTTTCAATATTCAGATGGAAGTGTCAATAAAGAAAGACAAACCAAATCTCACGTTCATTCGGCTGTATTTTCGCCTCAAAGTGATTATTTATTCCTGCCCGATTTAGGTGCCGATAAAATTCGTTGTTACCGTTTTGATGCAACTCTAAAACAACCATTAATAGAAACAAAAATTCCGTTTACCAAAACAGATTTAGAAGCCGGACCAAGACATTTTACTTTTCATCCCAATGAAAAATTTGGTTATTGTATCGAAGAAATGGGAGGCGCAATAAGTGTTTATCAATATCAGGATGGAACTTTAAAACAAATTCAGCGCATCAATACGCATCCGGATACGATAATATCTGGTTTTGAAAGCTCAGACATTCATATTTCGCCTGACGGAAAATTTCTATACGCTACAAACCGAGGAAAAGAAAACAATATTGCCATTTTTTCTATTGATGAAAATGGTCTTTTGAAAAACATTGGTTATCAATCGACTCTAGGAAATCATCCGAGAGTTTTTGCCCTTGATGAAAGCGGAAAATTTTTGGTTGCTACCAATGTCAATTCGGGAAACGTAGTAGTTTTTAAAAGAAATCAAAAAACCGGATTGCTTAAAAAAGTAGAAAATAAAGTTAAAATGGAGAATGTTTCCTGTGTTCAGATTAAGAGAATATAATCACATTTTACGTCATTGCGAGGAACGAAGCAATCTCAGGTGCTGTATCGGCAAAAGTTTATAGTATTGTGATTTCGAACACAGATGACACGGATTCGCAAGCGAAGACACAGATTATCGCAGATTTCCTATCGTTTGGCATTTATGCAAAAGCAGAAATCACACAAAATTTATAAATCTTTTATAATCCTTTAATCTGTGGCAAAAAACTTCTTTATCAGAAAACTAAAGTCAAATTTTTATTTTAAATTCGTAGTTCTCCGTCAAAATTAGTGGCAAACGAGAATTTAACCTTTATAAAATGACAAAATCAGCATTCAATTTACAACCTGAAATTTTAGAAGACGATATTACAAAATTAGTTCCGCTACAGGAAAGTGATTTTGACGCACTTTATCAAGTAGCCTCAGATCCATTAATTTGGGAACAACATCCAATCAAAGACCGATATAAAATAGAAATCTTCAGACCCTTTTTTGATGCGGCAATCAACTCAAAAAGTTCTTTTTTGATTTTGGATAAACAAACAAATGAAATTGTAGGCAATACGCGTTACTACGATTACAATCCGGAGAAATCCAGCATTGCCATTGGTTTTACTTTTATTGGTCGAAAATTTTGGGGCGGACTATATAATAAATCAAATAAAAAACTATTAATAGATTATGCTTTTCAACATGTAGATTCGGTACTATTTCATATTGGTACAGATAATATACGTTCACAAAAAGCAGTCTCGAAATTAGGAGCTATAAATATTGGCGAAGTAAATAGTATAGGTAATATTCCAGTCAATTTACCTCATTTTGAATATGAGTTGAAGGTTGAAAATTATAAATTGTGAGTTATGAGTTATGAGTTGGAAAATATTTACTCTTCTTTTTGACAAATTAACTTTCTAATGTGCCTTGGGCAGATATTGGTAGTTTATTAGGTTATAGAGTTGGTTGACGTGCCGTAGATTCGCAATAGGATTTTTTGTTGCGTACCTACGGCACGCTATCTATTCTAATTCATATTTTTTCTACCAATCTGTAGTGCCTAACGGCACAAAATACCGACTTTTAATCTTTGATTTTCATTATCACTTTCAATATTTAACGAATAACAAATAATCCTCTCACTTCTAACATCTTACCATTAACTAATAACGAATAACTTCTAACATTTAACGAATAACATATAACTTCTAACAATGAAAAGAATTACAGTTTTCTGCGGATCTAGTTTTGGAACCGAAGAAATTTACAAAGAACAGGCAACATTGCTGGGGCAAACTTTAGCAAAACAAAATATAGAATTGGTTTATGGCGGAGCAAACGTAGGTTTAATGGGTGCTGTAGCCGACGGAATTTTAAACGAAGGAGGAAAAGCAATTGGCGTTTTACCCAACTTTTTAAGATCGAAAGAAATTGCACATTTAGGCCTGACCGAATTGATTTTGGTCGAAAGTATGCACGAAAGAAAAACCCAAATGAACGATTTATGCGACGGCGTAATTGCACTTCCGGGTGGTTTTGGAACTCTCGAAGAACTTTTCGAAATGCTAACCTGGGCTCAATTAGGGCTTCACAAAAAACCAATCGCCATTTTAAACATCGACGGCTTTTATGATTCTCTAATCGAATTAACGAAAGTAATGGTAGAAAAAGGTTTACTGAAAGAGGCTAATCAGCAAATGCTTTTGGTAAGCGATAATATTGATGATTTATTAGAGCAAATGAAAAATTACGTGGCACCAACCACCGGAAAATGGATTGATAAAGATAAAGTTTAAACAAACTTTAAATCATAGATTATAGAATCCATACAGGTTAAGACTTGTGTGGATTTTTTTTTGAAGTTATTTGGGATTTCTTTCTTAAATTAGAGGTTGTAAAAATTTGTTTCAAGTTTCAAGTTTCAAGTTTACACGCCAATTTTTTGTTTCAAATTTTACAAATAACATTTTACAAACAACATCTTACCAATAAAAAATGAAAGCAGAAAACAACCACTTCGCAAAAGCCGAAATGCTGATTAGAAAACCTGTTTCAGAAGTTTTTCAGGCTTTTACAGATCCGGAAATTACAAGTAAATTTTGGTTTACAAAAGGTTCCGGAAAACTAGAACAAGACACTACAACCGAATGGACCTGGGAAATGTATGGTTTTTCATTGACCGTGACAACTCATGTTTTGCAGGAAAATCATAAAATTGTGATCGAATGGGGAAATCCCGACGAATCGACTTTAGTAGAATGGATTTTTAGTCCATTAAACGAAAATGAAACTTTTGTAAGCATCATCAATTCAGGTTTAAAAGGAGATTCGGATAAAATAATCGATCAGGTTCGCAATTCTACTGAAGGTTTTGCACTGGTTTTGGCTGGAGCCAAAGCATATTTGGAGCATAATATTCAGTTGAATTTGGTTTTGGATCGATTTCCTAAAGGATTGGCATAAAAACTTATTTAACCTCAAAGTTCGCAAGGATTTTTTTATTGGACTGAAAATAATCTCGGAAAGTCGCAAGGTCGCAAAGTTTTGAGCACATTTATGGTTATTTTTTTTTCACGCAGATTTTGCAGATTGAGCAGATTAAAATTTGTAATTAATTCTAAATTAAAGTTTAAAGAAAAAATATTAAAAAACTTTGCGCCTCTGCGCCTTTGCGAGATCAAAAAAGAACAAACTTTTAAAAAAATTACATAGAAAAATGGACACAAAGAAACCAGCAAATATCGATGAATATATTGGCGCGTTCCCAAATGACGTTCAGGAAATTCTGGAGAAAGTCAGGGCAACGATTCAGAAGGCGGCGCCGGATGCCAAAGAGAAAATCAGTTATTCGATGCCAGCTTTTGAACAAAACGGAATCGTGGTTTATTTTGCTGCTTTTAAAAATCATATTGGTTTGTATGCTTTACCAAGCGGTCATGAAGCTTTTAGAGAAGAACTTTCGAAATATAAATCCGGAAAAGGTTCTGTACAATTTCCTCTCGATCAACCAATGCCGTATGATCTGATTAACAAAATTGTAAAATTTAGAGTAAAAGAAAACCTTGAAAAAGCAAAAAAGAAATAATATTAAATGGATTCAACCCAACATTACGATCAACTTTACAAAAAATCTTCCGAAGCTATTTTGGCAGGTAATTACAAATTAGATTCACAACTTAATAATGAATCTGATTCGCGGTTTGGAATCACGTTTCTCATTCGCCCGAGCGAAATCATTAAAGCAAATATTCAGTTGTTTTTAGATGAATTAAAGGCTGTTGAACCTCATCAATATTATTATCCTGATGCTGATATTCATATTACTGTGATGTCTATTATTTCCTGTTACGACGGTTTTACTTTAGATAAAATAAATGTTCACGAATATATCGACCTCATTCAGCAAAGTCTTGTGCATTTAGATGCAATAAAAATCGGGTTTCGCGGTGTAACAGCTTCTCCGTCTGCTATAATGATTCAGGGGTTTCCAACGGATGAATCTTTGAATAATTTCAGGGATAAACTTCGGGAGAACTTTAAAAAATCTTCTTTAGAACAAAGTATCGATAGTCGTTACGCCATTTCAACAGCGCATTCGACTGTAATGCGATTTCAGGACAAACTCGAAAATCCGGAACAATTAATACAAGTTGTAGAAAAATATCGTGATTATGATTTTGGAAAATTCGAAGCCAAAAATCTGGAACTGGTTTATAACGATTGGTATCAGCGAGAAAAAAACACCATTCGCTTAGCCAATTTTATTATTTGATTTACTCGTAACTAATTTTGCTAAAATTTTGGGAATTCAAAAAAAACTTTGTGCCTTAGTGCCTTCGTGGCAAAAAATTTATTTGTTAAACTTCCCAAAATGCCATAAAATACCTGACGGATCGTGTAAAAAACATTCGCTTCCCCAATCCAGATGAACTGTTGGCGTTAGTTTTACTCCATATTTTTCGGTTAAGTTTAAGGCCAATAACTGATTGTAATAATCATCGACATCTTCGACTTCAAGGAAAATCATGGTGTTTTCGATCCAGTTTTTATCATAATAATCCTGAAGATAAAAGGCTAAATCTCCGGTTTTAAAAACAGAAAACTTTAGATCTAAAACTACTTCTTCAAAACCTAAATCACGATAAAAACTTCTGGAAACTTCAAAATCTTTGGCTCCAATAAATGGTCGGATAGACAGGGCTTTGTGGTTCATAGTATAGGGTTTTAAAATTATATAAATTTAAGAAAACCATTCAATTTTATTGTCCAAACGAATAAGAAAATCAGCAAATGATGTACCAATTTCAGTATTATATTTGCTATTTAAATCGGTAAAAGGCGAAAGAATTACTTTTACATTATCATATGGATCAATTTCAATTCCTATAAATTCTCCACTTCCATTTGTACCAATTCCTATAGTCCTGTATAATTCTTCAACAATATTATAACTTTTATTCGCTTCAATTATTTCTTCCAGACTCCAAAGTTTTATAAACTCAACACCAATAAACTGATCGATTCCAAAATAATTCTCAAGATAAAAAACATAATCTATCGGAAGTCTTAAATTAGAATATGATTCAACATCAGTAACTTCCACATAAGATTTTACATTTCTTTTTGGAAACTCATATTTTTCAAATATTTCTTGTAAATATTGCATAGGATAAGTTTATAGGATTGGCGTAAATCAAAATACTAAAATTCTGCTTTCATTCTTTTGTACTTCGATTGATTGAGTAATTGTCGGTCATTATTCAGAACATTTACAGTAATAAATTCTTTGTCCAATTGAGATTCAAAAAGCAGCTCTTTCTCTTTTATGGCTTTTTCGCTCAATAAATTGATATGAATAAAACTTTCTTTTATTTCAATTTTAAACTGAACCGGAAATGGCAAATTATTTTTTATTCGTAAATCTTTATAACCATATACAATCGTTGCATCACAACCTAAGGGCGCAAATCTTGTTTCATTGGTATAAATATCAACAGAATGATTGTGTCTTTCTAAAATTTCTAAACCGGCAATTAAACTAATCTGGTATATAATTCCCGATACCTGACACATGCCGCCTCCATTCTCTTCTACTAATTGACCGTTTACCAAAGTTCTGCTTTTCTTAAAATCCTGATTTGGATTTCCTACCACTTTAAAAAAAGAAAAAATTTGATTTGGCTCAAGAACATATCTGTTAATCCTTTTTGAAGCCAGCAGAATATTGTGCAACTTATTATCAAAAGTCTGACTGGATTTTATTTCCTGTGTTAATGTTATCGCATAACGAAAGGTAAAATCGTTTTGGCATTTTTTAGAAAACCGGAACAAATCTTTGGTCCATAAATCCTTTTTAAATCTAAGCAATAACTTAAGGCTAATTTTGAGTGGTTTCAACATATTCATTTCTTCTCTAATTCGATGATTAAATAAGAACTATACTCTTTTAGGAATGAATTAGCTAAAAAAGAATCGAGTTTTATCAAAGGCTTTCGGCAAAATTCAGGAAATCGATGTATGGGAAAAAACAAAAAACCAAATGTTCTTTTAATCTTAAAATTGGGATTTTCTTTAAAATCCCCGATACTTAAACTAAAGGCTCCGTGCCAATTATTTTTTTTATATCCAAGCAAATTTCTTCGTTTTCGCGATGGAATATCAAAAATAATTCTGCCATTGTTTTTTAAAATTCGTTTTGATTCTTCTAAAACCTGATTGATTTTATCCTGATCCAGATGCATAAAAAAATGAAAACTAATAATGGTATCTACAGAATTATCCTGTAAAGTTATTTGATGAGCTTCGTTTTGTAAAAATGTTTTTTCAGGAAACTTCCTTCTTGCCATTTCGATCATTTCAGCGCTTGCATCAACTCCAATAGAAGCATAATTTAAAAGTCTGCCAGTACCGCAGGCTAAATCAAGAATTTGCTCGTTTTTATTGGTTAATAACCTATCAAGAATATTTCGTTCCTGAGAGTCAATAAATCTTCCGTAAGAATTATCAAATCTATTCTGATCATAAGTACTTGCCAGATCATTATAGTAATTTACAATTTCGCTCATTTTTAATTTTTAAGACAAAATCAAAAATAATAAAAATCTTACTCGAAAAACATTTTTTATCCTTTCTTCAGAATATTCCCTAAACCACGGCCAATTTGCTCAATGGCTTCAAGACCTTTGGTTAATGGCGTAGCAGTAAAATCTTCGTAGGCATCCATAGAAGTTCCTTTGCGATCGTCTTGCGCATATACCAGAATCAGATTGTTATCATCAAATGATTTTTCGAATTTCTGAGGTAGTTTATCAAAAATTGACTGGTACGAAACAGAACCTTTTCTAGAAAGATTAAAAACAATCAAATCGTTTGGTTTTATTTCATCAGAAATCGATTCAAAATCATCCCAATCCATAATACTTTTAAAACCTAATTTTGCATTCAGTTTCAAATTAGCAGCAATTTGCTGAATCGTTTGATGTGTTTTATATTCGGCATAAATTATAATCGGAATACTTAATTCCTGCGATAATCGGCAGATTTTCTGTAATAACAAATGAAATCCAACTCCTCTTTCAGAAAATGGCGGGCAGATAAAAACCAGTCTTTTTTCTTCTATAAAAGTCTTTTGAAATCTACAAATAAATAAACTTTTGTCGACGTTATTGATAATCGAATCTACGTTTTCTCCAAAAATTTTATCAAGGAATCCTGTTTTTCTAGGCCAACCCACGATCACAATATCCGACATGATTTCTTTCGAAGTTCTGGCAATTCCGCTGGCAGGATTATGGTCAATTCTGGCAATTGTATTTATTTTTACTTCTGAAGCCGACGCCTGAATGACGAATTTATCAACTGCTTTTCGATACTTTAAAATATTTTTTTCGGCCTGATCATTATTAGGAACGATCGTTAACAAAGTTACTGGATTAGATGATTTTTTATCTTTAATTAAAAGTGCAAAATCTAATAAAGTGGCTGTCGCCGAAGTTTTTGCTAACGGAATTAAAATGTGTTCGTCTAAAATTTGATCGCTATGCGCATCTTCATGAGAAACTTCTTCCTCGCAAATTGCTATTTTTTTGGCTGCTTTTTCAGTGGCAAAAGAAGCTACAATACAAGTAATTAATATTAAAATAATAGTTCCGTTTAAGATATTTTCATCCAGAATTTTCGCTTTAAATCCCACTAAAATAACCGCCAACGTTGCAGCGGCATGTGCACTGCTTAACCCGAAGATCAGTTGTCTTTCTGTTCGGGTATATTTAAAAACAATCTGGGTAAAAAATGCTGCCGTCCATTTCCCGAAAATCGCCACAACACTCAAAGTTCCGGCAACAATTAATGCCGTTGGTCCGCTAAGAATTACGCTGATATCAACCAACATTCCCACCGAAATCAGGAAAAACGGAATGAACAATGAATTGCCGATAAACTCAATTCTGTTCATCAATGCAGACGAATGCGGAATTAAGGGATTCAAAGCCAAACCTGCAACGAACGCACCAATAATAGGCTCTACTCCTGCTACTTCGGCCAAAAATGCTGCAAAGAAAACTACAGAAAGTACAAAGATATAATGAGCATGTTTTTCACTTTCTAATTTCTTAAAGAACCATTTAGCAATTCTTGGAATCACCAAAAACATAATAGCAGAGAAAATGGCCAATGAAACCGTTAGTTTTATCCAGAAAGCCTGATTCAGATTACCTTGGCTACTTCCCATAATAACGGCCAGAATAATCAAAACGGCAGTATCTGTTAATATCGTTCCTCCTACTGTTATGGCAACAGCCTGATTTTTTGCAATCCCTAATTTACTTACAATTGGGTAAGCTACCAGCGTGTGCGTGGCAAACATACTTGCGGTCAGGAAACTGGCATTAAAATCATATTGCAGTAAATAATAACAAACCGGAAACCCAATGGTTAAAGGGAAAATAAAGGTAAAGAAACCGAATAATAAGCTCTTATTTCTATTGGCTTTAAACTCATTCATGTCGAGTTCAAGGCCGGCAATAAACATAATATATAAAAGTCCGATTGTCGAAAACAAATCTACGGCTGAGTTTTTAGCCAGAATATTAAGTCCGTGTGGTCCAATGATTACACCGGAAATAATAAGTCCGATAATTCCTGGAATGTTTATTTTTTTAAGTAAAATAGGCGACAAGAGAATAATGAAAAGTATTAACGAGAAAATCAATACTGGGTTGCTAAGCGGTAATTCGAATTCTTGTAAAAAATGCTTGAAAAATTCTATCATAATGTAATTTTATCTTCTTTGTGGTATTTTAATTTTTCGCAAACAGAGGTGTTCAAATTAAAATGAAATCTCAGAAGTTATGGTTACCGATTTCTTTTTAGACCAAAAAAACCGGATTCTTTAGTGATTGTTTCATTACAAAAATACCTAAAAAAAACACCAACTTTTCACGAAAACCACATATTAAGCAATAAATTTTGTTTCGTTGCCAAATTATTAATATTTAATATTTTTTTTAACAAAACTGCAACATTAACAAACGAAAATAAAACTTCATTGCATTATTCAATTATCTTTGTCTTAATAAATATTGCACAATGGAAGAATGTATCTCTGTTTTTGATATGCTTAAAATTGGCGTTGGCCCCTCAAGTTCTCATACTTTAGGGCCTTGGAGAGCCGCTGAACGTTTTTTAGAAGAGTTAAAAGACGAATCAATTTTAGACCAGATTAAACGTGTAAAAGTCGATTTATACGGATCACTTTCTTTAACCGGAAAAGGTCACGCCACAGATTTATCTGTTATGCTGGGTTTAAGCGGGCAGGATCCCGAATATATTCCGGTTGATAATATTGCCGGAATCATTAAAACGATCGAAGACAACAACGAGATTATTCTGGCGAATGAATATAAAATCCCGTTTTATTTTCTGCAGGATATTGTTTTCAATAAAGAGTTTCTTCCTTTTCATGCCAACGGACTAAAATTTACAGCTTATAAAGAGGATGATTCTGAATATGAATCTACTTTTTATTCTATAGGTGGAGGTTTTGTGGTGAAAGAAGAACGCACCAATGCCAAAATCAAAGAAGTTATAAAATGTGCTTTCCCATTCCCTATTCAAAATGCGGTTGAGCTTTTAAATTATACGGTTTCAGAGAACAAATCTATTTCGGAAATTGTTTATGAAAACGAAAAATCGATGCGTCCGGAAGCAGAAATTCATTCCGAATTAATGCGTATCTGGAACACGATGTTAGAATGTATGTACATTGGCTGTCATACCGGAGGAATTCTCCCGGGCGGACTAAACGTTCGCAGAAGGGCTTTTGACATGCACCAAAACTTAATAGGTTTATCAAATTATTCCAATCCGCAAACGTGGCTGGAAGAAATCAGAAAAACCGAAGTAAAATTTCGTCAGATCCTAAAATGGGTAAGTTGTTTTGCACTTGCCGTGAATGAAGTAAATGCTTCTTTAGGCCGCGTGGTTACAGCTCCTACAAACGGAAGCGCTGGTGTAATTCCGGCGGTTTTAATGTATTATCTGGTTATTGAAAATCATGATGCAGGCGAAAAAGAAATCAAACAATTCCTGATGGTTGCCGGAGAAATTGGAAGTATCTTCAAGAAAGGTTCTACAATCTCGGCTGCTATGGGCGGTTGCCAGGCCGAAATCGGTGTTTCGTCATCTATGGCTGCTGCAGCTCTTTGCGAATTAATGGGCGGAACTCCTGCTCAGGTTTTAATGGCTGCCGAAATCGCTATGGAACATCACCTTGGTTTAACCTGCGACCCAATTGGTGGTTTGGTTCAGATTCCGTGTATCGAAAGAAATACTATGGGTGCCATAAAAGCAATAAATGCTGCCGAATTAGCCCTTGAAACTGATTCTAAAAACGCAAAAGTACCACTTGATAAAGTAATCAATACGATGTGGCAAACGGCAAAAGACATGAACTCTAAATACAAAGAAACCTCCGAAGGCGGATTGGCAATTGCTGTAAATATGGCTGATTGTTAAATAATAAAGGTTGCCACGAATTTCACTAATTTTCGCGAATTAATATTTAGCTTCTTTGCGCATTAAAAAATTTATGAAATTCGTGAAATTCGTGGCAAAAAACTCTTCCAAAATATATTTTCATGAAAAAATATTACTTTCTTTTAGCCTTATTATTTTCGTCCCTTTTAATAAATGCTCAGGAACGTTATTTCCTTAATTCGGATACGCGTTTGTATACTTCCGCAAGTACTTCTGCTGAGTTTTTGGGTTATTTTAAATATGGTGCCGAAATACAATTATTATCCGAAAGCAAAAATGGCTGGTACAAAGTAAAAGCCGATAATTTATCTGAAGGTTATATTCCGGAGCAATATGTTGCAACACGATTAAATGCCAAAGATGTTAAAGTAAGAGACAACGAAAATCCTATTTTAGAAGGCGGAGACAATTATTATGGTGGTAATCACCTTTTTGTTTTGGTTGCAGGTTTAAAGGCGCGTGCACAACCCGATAAAAATTCAAAAATTAGAGAAATTTTATTTGTTGGTGATCCTGTAGCCATTAATTATCTCCCAAAAAATGAAGACGAATGGGTAAATATTAGTGGTCAATTTAGCGACGAATATGCCAGGTTTACGCTAAGAAAGTTTGTTGGCAAAAGACCTGATTTTAATACCTTATTAAAAGATTTCGACAAACTCGATGTCAATAATGTTACAGAACGTAAAATTGTAGGCGAACGACTAGTTCAACTCGCCTGGAATAGCGACAATACTAAACTAATCCCCGCTTATCAAAGATATTATGAGGTCGTAAAACAATTAAATGATCCTAAACTTATTGATGATACCGAGTTGAATATGGCTATAGCCAAAGGATTAGTAAAGCATAAAAAACAGGAAGAAATTACGGCCTTTACCAAAAAATCAGAATTTGTGGTAAAAGGCTTAAAAACCAAATCATTATTTTTTACTCAAAAAGAGTTAATAAATACATTGGGCAATCCGGTAAAAAAAGCCACAATAAGCGATGAATGTGGTTTATATATCAGCGAACTTTTTTATTATTATCCGGATTTAGAAGCTTCTGTAGATGAAAAAGAAAACAAAGTAGAGGTCATAAAGATTTTCATCAATCAAACCAACAAACTTGTTTTCAATGTCAATGCGGCATTAGACAGCTCATTAACCGAAAAAAACTTTATCGAAAAATACGGTACTTATATTGGGGCGTCAATAAAAAACCCACATTCATACTCTATACCGTTAGAAGACAGCCATTTTGAAATAGAATTTAAAGATGGAAAGTTATTTGCCATCGAAATAATCTACTATTGCTGATTTCAATCTATAATTATTCAATACTTTTACATCTTCAAAAAAAAATAAAATGTCAGTAGCAAAAAAAGATTATAAAAGAATCACAACAAAGTCATTGATCGAAATGAAAAGCAACGGAGAAAAAATCTCTATGCTTACGGCTTACGATTTTACAATGGCTAAAATTGTTGACACCGCAGGAGTCGATGTGATTTTAGTGGGCGATTCAGCATCAAATGTTATGGCGGGTCACGAAACGACATTGCCAATTACTTTAGATCAAATGATATATCATGCTTCATCTGTAGTTCGCGCTGTAGAGAGAGCATTAGTTGTAGTAGATTTACCTTTTGGAAGTTACCAGTCTGACCCAAAAGAAGCTTTGCGTTCTGCTATTCGAATCATGAAAGAAAGTGGCGGTCACGCTGTGAAACTGGAAGGAGGAAAAGAAATTAAAGAATCTATCAAAAAAATATTAAACGCAGGAATTCCGGTTATGGGACATTTGGGTTTAACTCCTCAATCGATCTACAAATTCGGGACTTACAGCGTTCGCGCCAAAGAAGATCAGGAAGCCGAAAAACTAATCGAAGATGCCAAATTGCTTGAAAAAGTAGGTTGTTTTGCTGTTGTTCTAGAAAAAATCCCAGCCGATTTAGCTAAAAAAGTAGCCGAAAGTATTTCGATTCCGGTTATTGGTATCGGTGCCGGAGGTGGCGTTGACGGACAAGTTTTGGTGATTCACGATATGTTAGGAATGAACAATGAATTCAGCCCGCGTTTCTTACGTCGCTATTTAAATTTATACGAAGAAATGACAAAAGCAATTGGTCAATATGCCGCTGATGTTAAATCAAGTGATTTTCCTAACTCTGGGGAGCAATATTAATTTTTTTTAAGGTACTAAGGTTCTAAGTTGCTAAGGTTTCTTTTTTAGGGACAAAGGTTCAAAGGTTTCTTAATTTTACCATTATTTCTCGCAAAGACGCAAAGTCACAAAGAACCAAATTTTAACTTTGCGCTTTTGCGTCTTTGCGAGAGATTAAAACGCTACGGTGCTCAATCTAAAATCAGATATCTAAAATCTAAAATTACACACAAGTCTAGTATGAAAATCGTTTCAGATAAAAATAATCTCCAGGTTCTACACGAAGACAACCATATTATTGTGGTTAATAAACGCGTGGGCGATATTGTGCAAGGTGATAAAACAGGCGATAAACCTTTATCTGATGTTGTAAAAGAATACATTAAAGACAAATACAATAAACCTGGTGATGTATTTTTGGGCGTAATTCATCGTTTAGATCGTCCTACAACCGGAATTGTGGTTTTTGCCAGAACTAGCAAAGCATTAACGAGAATGAACGAAATGTTCAGCAATCGTGAAACTCAAAAAACATATTGGGCAGTTGTGAAGAATAAACATCAGGAAACAAGTGCCAAATTGGTTCATTATCTTAAAAGAAACGAAAAAAACAATACTTCAAAAGCACATTTAAAAGAAGTTCCGGATAGTAAACTGGCTAGTTTAGATTATACTGTTTTTAAAGAATTACAAAATTATGTAGCTCTTGAAATCAATTTGCATACAGGTCGCCATCATCAAATTAGGGCTCAATTAGCTGCTATTGGATCACCGATTAAAGGCGATTTAAAATATGGTTTTGACCGAAGCAATCCTGATGGAGGAATTCATCTTCATGCCAGAAAATTGGTTTTCATTCATCCTGTTTCTAAAGAAAATATAACAATTACAGCGCCAACTCCCGATGAAACTATTTGGAACGCCCTTTGATTTTATGATACAATTGTTAATTTTTTAATTTTTATCGATTAACTTGCATAGTCAAAAATCAAGTGAAATCATAAAAATGGACTATAAAAACGACATCGGATACAGAAAAGAAACGCTAAAAAAATTGTTGTATAACATTCAGAAAAGCGAAGACTTAATTGTAAAAGCTTTATACGATGATTTTAAAAAGCCAGAATTTGAAGCTGTTTTAACCGAAACCAACTATGTTATTTCGGATTTAAAAGACACTATAAAAAATATTCATAAATGGGCAAACCGAAAACGTGTTTTTCCTTCTCTTCTTAATTTTCCTTCTACAGATTATATTTATAAAGAACCTTACGGAGACGTCTTGGTTATTGCTCCCTGGAATTATCCTTTTCAATTGGCTTTATGTCCTTTGATTGCGGCAGTAGCAGCAGGAAATCGTGTAGTTTTAAAACCATCTGAACTCACACCTAATACCTCAGCGATAATCGCCAAAATTATCGAAAAAACCTTTCATGTCAATCATGTTGAAGTTTTTGAAGGCGGTGTAGAAGTCTCTAATCAACTACTGGCAAAACGCTGGGATTATATTTTCTTTACCGGAAGTGTCGCAGTTGGAAAAGTTGTAGCCAAAGCCGCAGCCGAAAATCTAACGCCAATAACTCTTGAACTTGGCGGAAAAAACCCTTGTATTGTAGATGAAACTGCCAACTTAAAATTAGCTGCGAAACGTATTGTCTGGGGGAAATTTATTAATGCCGGCCAAACTTGTATTGCGCCGGATTATATTTTGGTTCAAAAAAACATGAAGGTTAATTTCATTAGTTTTTTGATCGAAGAAATCATAAAAGCATACGGTAAAAAAATGGAAAAATCTCCTGATTTTGCGCGTATTATCAATACCAAAAACTGGTTGCGATTAGCCAGTATGATAGAACCTGAGAAAGTGATTTTTGGAGGAGAAACAGATGCTAACAATCTTTTCATTTCGCCAACTTTAATCGAAGAACCGGCATTGGATAGTCTGGTTATGAAAGAAGAAATATTTGGCCCTATTTTACCTATTCTTATTTATGAAACAGAAGCTGATATTCATAACGTGATTAGCCGTTATGAGAAACCTCTTTCATTTTACATTTTTAGCGAAAATAAATCCTTTGCAAAAAAAATGATCAAAACCTATTCGTTTGGCGGTGGCTGCATCAATGATACAGTGGTTCATTTTTCTAATAAAAGGCTGCCTTTTGGCGGTGTTGGCCATAGTGGCATAGGCGCTTATCATGGTCAGTTGAGCTTTGATATTTTTTCTCATCATAAAGCAGTAGTAAAAAAGGCAAACTGGCTTGATTTACCTATGAGATATGCACCATACAAAGATAAATTGGCTTCCATTAAAAGGATATTAGACTGGATATAATAGCCCAAAAACAATTTCGTAATGTTTTCGGGTTTTTCATATGCATTTGATTAAAAATATTATATTTACGTCACATTATTTATCCTAAATACCAGAATATAAAACAATTCTACTTTTACACAAAATGAAATCTACACTTGATAAAATCAAAGACATTAAGAATCATGGTTATACCTTAGATTTTTCAACTGTCTTTAACACTGCTTTTGAAAACTATAAAAAAATAGCACTTTATGCAGGGTTAATATTACTAGTTTTTTCTATACTTTTTGGTATCATTGGCTCTATTCTTTTAGCCGTAATATTTGGTGTTGACAAATTAAACAATCCTGCTTTTTTTACCATCAAACCAACACAATTATCAAGTCTTCAACTGGTTTATTATATTGCGGGAACAGTCCTGTTTTCGGCAATTTTAAGCCCTTTTGGTGCGGGATTTCTAAAAATGGCATATTGTGCAGACAGAGATCAGGAGTTTAATGTTTCTACCATTTTTACTTATTACAAATCAAATAAATTTTTACAAATATTTTTAGCCACTGCGATCATTTCATTATTCAGTGTATCTGTATCGACATTTTTCGAAATGCAAAATCTTAATGTGGCGGGACTTCTGGTTTCGTTGCTGACTTCGTATTTTACATTTTTAATGATTCCGCTTATTGTATTTGGAGACTTAAAAGCGATTGATGCTATTACATCGAGTTTTATTCTTATTGCAAAGCAACCCATAGTACTTTTAGGATTAATGATCACCATTGTCGTTGCTCTGATTATTGGTTTTATGGCTCTTTTTATCGGAATCCTTTTTACAGTTCCCCTTAGTTATTCAATGACATACGCTATATATTATGCAATTTTTAAAAGTGATAAAGAAGATCCGATTGACTCAATTGGGCAACCGGATTTAGAATAAATAGAAAATTCTATCAATAAACAGAGCCTAACCTACTCTGCTATAGAATTTTCAAAAAAAACATTTACTAAAACCAAACATACCCCAAAATCTATGGTAGAAAACTATAGTTTTTTCAATTCGTTGATTTCAGGAATTGCCACTCTTGGTAATGCCCTAAAATCAATTATTGCAAACTGGTATGTTTTTACTTCGGACATTATTTTTTACAACAATCCTAAAATTATTCTTTTAGGATTGGCATTATTTGGACTTCTAGGGGTTCTTATTCACCAATTCTTTAAAATAAAAACGAGCATTGGCTATTTCATAGAAAAAAAACTGGAAACTGAAACAGCCAACAGAGAATATCAACTTTATATTTTATTTTTTGGTATTGCCGTTATTGTAATCGAAATCATCAATGAACTTTTTAAAATAAGACCCAAAAGTTTATTGATTACTAATGTTTCTATTGGTTTTACAGTATTGGTTATCTATTTTATAACAAATAAAGTAAAGTTTTTACGGGATCGGGTTCAGCCCATATTTATCTTCTTTTTCTTTGTTTACATCGCTTATGTTGGGCATAATATTATCTATCTCCCAAAAGATGTTATTCCGGTTATTGTTTTTTTAATCTCATTTTTCTTTTCATATAACATTTTAAAACCCATAAAAATATACTGGATCTTTGTTGGTCTGGTTTTTACTTTTCTAATTGTAACCGTTATTTTTCATTTGATTTCTTTAAAATCCTCTATTATTTTAATCAATTTTTGTATCCTTATTTTCATTATCAACCAGGTAAAATATGCTGTTTTAGTTAACAATTCAGATAATTTTAGATTTACAAACGAAATTGTACATAAGGGAAATTCATTGACAATTGCTACCAATAAAAAAAACGAGGTATTATTCTGCAGTGAAACCATAACTTCAATTTTAGGGTATTTACCGGATGAAGTTATGGGTTTGAAATTTTGGAAACTAACCAAAGAAACCGACTTTATTGAAGACATAAAAAATCTCAATCCCGAAGAAAACAAACTTTATATTCGAAAACTAAAAAGCAAAAATGGCGAATACAAATACATTCAGTGGAAAGACAAAAAATTCTCTGAGGATTTAATTATCAGTATTGGTCAGGATGTCACTGAGCAGATTAATGTTCAGGATCAATACAAAAACCTGATCCAGACTGCGACAGATATTATTTTCGAAATTGACAGCGAAGGCTATTTTACTTTTGTAAATGATTTTGGGTTTTCGATTCTGGGTTATTCCGAAAATGAAATTATATCACAACATTATTCGAATTTTATTCATGAAAATTATCAGCGAAATGCAGTTGATTTTTATGAAAACCTGGATATCAATGAAAACAATTTCCCTTCTATAGAAATTCCGATTTTAAAGAAAAACGGAAAAACGTTATGGATTTCTCAAAAAATCATAATTCGTAAAAATGATTTAGGCCAAACCATTGGTTTTGCGGGTATAGCCAGAGATATTACCGATATTAAAAATATAGAAAACGAAAAAAAGAAGCGTTTAAAAAAAATCGAAGCATACAACAATTCGACAAAAAAACTATCGACATCAGATTTTAGTAAATACGACAATTTAGATACGGTTACTGATTACATCATTAAAGAAGCGGCGACTGTAACAAAAACAAATCGGGTAAGTTTCTGGAAATATGATAAAGATTTAATTACATGTCAAAATTTATTTAGCGTTGACAATCAAAACTTAAGCGACAAAAACATCCTCGACAAAGAATCTTATCCTATTTATTTTGAGACTTTAAAAAACAAAGCCATTATCAATGCATCCGATGTTTTTAATAAATTAGAAACGTCTGAATTTCAAAAACTTTATTTTACTAAAAACCATATCAAATCGATGCTTGACGTTCCTATATTTTTGAGCGGACAGTTAGGCGGCGTGGTTTGTTTTGAAAGCACTGCTGAAAAAAGGGACTGGGATAATGAAGATATCAACTATGCCAGAACAATTTCAGATGTTATTTCGTTAGCTATTTCGTCTCAGAAACGTTTGGAAGCTGAACGAAGATTAGAGTTTAAAAGTCAGCTGCTTTCGGCACTTTCTTTATGTACAGAGAAATTTTTGCTGAGTAAAACCACTCATGAAATGTTTCAGGAAACCTATGAAATAATTGGCAAAGCAGCCAAAGTTGATCATATGTATTATTATGAAAGAGACTTTTATACCAATACCGTTTGCCAAAAGTACAAATGGTCAAGAAAAGGAATTGAACATCAAATAACTGAATTACGACAACTTACAGAAGATAATTTACAGGAAATTTATGAGGCGGCAAAAAACAGAAAAATCTTAAACAAACTAACCCGTAATCTTGACGACAATTTTTTTAAGCAACTATTAGTTGATAACCAGATCAAATCTATTTTGATTTTGCCATTATTCATCAACGATGTTTTTACCGGTTTTATTGGCTTTGATGATTGTACCAATGAAAAAAAATGGTCTGAAGAAGAAATCTACATTTTTCAGGTTCTTGCCAATAACATTTCATCGGCATTGGAGCGAAATCGAAATGAAACTAAAATTCTCGAAAGTGAAGAAAAATTCAAACTAATTGCCAATAATATTCCTGGTACCGTTTATTTATCGAAGTTTGATGCTTTCTCGACCAAGATTTTCCTGAATGATGAGATTGCAAACCTAACGGGTTATTCTAAATCAGAATTTATTGAGAATAATTTATCTTTTCTTTCATTGATACATCCTGATGATAAAGATGAAGTAATTAATAATCAGATTGATAATCTGCAAAACGGAACACCTCTACATAATATCTATAGAATTCGCCGAAAGAGTGGCGAATATATCTGGGTAGAAGAATTTGGTGATGTGATTAAAAAAGGAGATGAAATTGAATTTGTTGGTGGAATTTATTTTGATATTACAAACAAAAAAGAAACCGAAGATGCCATAAAAGCCAAACAATTGGCAGAAGCGGCAAATAAATCAAAATCAGACTTTTTGGCCAATATGTCGCATGAAATACGAACGCCTTTGAACGGTATTATTGGTTTTACACATTTACTGATGAAAACTGAATTAGAAGAAATTCAGGAAAAATACATGACAACCATCAATCAGTCGGCACATTCATTGTTGGAGATTATAAACGACATTCTTGATTTCTCAAAAATTGAAGCCGGAAAGCTGGAACTTTTTATTGATTTATATGATATTAAAAAAGTATTGGGGCAGGTTTTTGATCTCATTGTTTACGAATCGAACCAGAAAAATCTTAAACTCGAATTGAATGTAGATCCTGATGTTCCTAAATACATTTGGACAGATATTGTGAGAATCAAACAAATTTTAATCAATTTGCTCTCAAACGCAGTAAAATTCACCAATGAAGGTTCTATTAAATTAAATGTGTCTGTTCTGGAAAAAAACAAAAGCGGCAATTGCGTTATTCGATTCTCTGTTATCGATACCGGAATTGGAATTTTGGAGAAAAATCAGAAGAAAATTTTTAAAGCTTTTTCACAAGAAGACAGTTCTACAACGCGAAAATTTGGAGGAACCGGTTTAGGATTAACAATTTCAAATCAGTTATTGGCTTTAATGGAAAGTCGTTTGCAATTAGAAAGCCAGATCGATATTGGCAGTAATTTTTATTTTGATTTAAATCTAAAAACCAGCAACCAAAGTATCAATGAAAAATACAATGCCGAACTTAAAAAAATCAATCTCGAACTAAGCGCTAACAACGCCGGGATGAACTATAAAAACATCACTTTTTTGATTGTAGAAGACAACAAAGTAAATATGTTGTTACTAAAAACTATTATTAAAAACCTATACAGTACTGCTTATATCTACGAATGCGAAAATGGATATGAAGCTGTGAATCAATTCGAAAACATTAATCCTGATTTGATTTTTATGGATATTCAGATGCCAATTATGAATGGTTACGAAACAACAAAAGCAATTAGAAATACCGTAACAGGAAGAGATATCCCTATAATTGCAGTAACCGCAGGCGCAGAGAAAGATGAAAGAAATAAATGCTTATCAGCAGGAATGGATGATTATATTTCAAAACCTATCATTAAAGGAACGGTAGAAGAAGCCTTATCAAAATGGTTAAAATAGTTCAAACTAATTTGCTTCATTTTAACAATAATTCCTAAAAAATATATAAATTCGTACAACATAAAACTCAATAAACTAAAATACAATATAATATGAAGTGGTTAGGCGGAAGACAAAGTGATAATGTAGAAGACAGAAGAGGCCTTTCTGGCGGAAAAGTAGCCGTTGGAGGCGGTGTTATTGGTATTATTATTTTGTTACTGAATGTTTTTGGCGGTGAAAATGGTCAGACTATAGGAAATGTATTAGAGCAAATGCAAGGCGGTCAGCAAACGCAAACTGAGGCGGCAGCCCCGTTAAGCGAAGAGGACAAAAAAATGGGAGACTTTGTTAGAGTTGTGTTGGCTCGTAATGAGGATACCTGGACGAAAATTTTTGCCCAACACGGCATGACCTACGAAAAACCCAAATTAGTCCTTTTTAGAGGCTCTGTAAATACAGCCTGCGGTGGTGCATCATCTGCATCAGGACCTTTTTATTGCCCTGGCGATCGCAAAGTCTATATGGATTTGGCTTTTTTCGAAGAATTAAAAACTAAATTTGGAGCTAAAGGTGGTGATTTTGCCATTGCTTATGTTATCGCTCATGAAATAGGACATCATATTCAGACTTTATTAGGAACGTCTGCAAAAATGCGTCAGGAACAAGAAGGAAAAAGTGAAGCCGAAGCTAATAAACTTTCTGTAGCTCTGGAATTACAAGCTGATTTTTATGCCGGAGTTTGGGCTCACGACAACGAACAATATCTTGAAGCAGGAGACATCGAAGAGGCATTAAGTGCTGCTAATGCAGTTGGTGACGATGCTATTCAGAGTAAAATGCAGGGACATGTTGTTCCGGATTCATTTACCCACGGTTCATCAGAACAAAGAATGTATTGGTTCAAAAAAGGTTTTAAAACTGGCGATATCAAACAAGGCAATACGTTCGACGAAATACGATAATTCAATAAACCAAACTATAATAACCAAATGAGCATGACTTAAACGTCATGCTTTTTTGGTTATTAGAAACAATGCTTTTTTTTGTGTAAACTATTTGATTTGTTTAAAACGATTACAGAAAATGAGATTTAATAACTTGTCACGTTTTTTAAAGCCTCGGTCTTATTCTGTTCGACAATAATTTTAGCAACTGTGAGCATATTAGTAAATTCTATCAATTGAGTTGTTATTTTTTGTTTTTTGAATAACAATCCTACCGTTGCCATTTTCATCGATTCGATTCGATTTAATATTGGCGCAAAATCAGAATCTTTGTTGGCAAAGAAAAAAGTCATCATGGTTTGAAGTTCTTTTTTTAATTCCACAAAATAATTGGAATCTCTATCCATCAAAGGCTCATCAAACTTCAGCAAGCTTTTCTTTGATGAGAAAGATAAATCGTCAATAGTCCTGCCAATATGATCTGAAGCTTGGTGAGCAAAAACCAAAGCTTCTAATAATGAGTTAGATGCCAGTCTGTTTTTTCCATGCAAACCCGTTCTGGAACATTCTCCTATAGCATATAAATTCTTTATATTGGTCTGCGATTTTTTATTGACACTAATACCGCCACACTGGTAATGAGCAACGGGAACAATAGGAATTAAATCTCTTTCAGGATGCAATCCTATAGTTTTGCAATAATCTGTAATAGAGGGAAAATGACGATAAAATTCAGCAAAATCCAGATGTCTGCAATCTAAATATACATACTGCTTTCCGGACGTTTCTATTTCTTTACTGATGGCTTGTGAGACAATATCTCTTGTTGCCAATTCCCCACGGATATCATCTTTAAAAATAAAACGCTTTTGATTTTCATTAACAATATGCGCCCCAAAACCTCTTACGGCTTCTGAGATTAAAAAAAACGGATTTTTATCCTCTTCATACAATGCCGTTGGATGAAACTGTATGTATTGCATATCTTTTATCACTGCTCCGGCACGGGAAGCGATTGCAATTCCGTCACCGGTTGCAATCTCGGGATTGGTTGTATTCTTAAAAATCTGACCGCATCCTCCTGTACTTAAAACAACCGTTTTAGTACGTATGTATTTTACTTTTTTATTGATTTTGTCACAATAAAAAGCACCTGTACAACGCATTTTTCCGTTACTTTTTTTAGTATCAACATCTATAACCAAATGATCTTCGAGTACTGTAATGTTAGACAATTGTTTTATAGTTTCAATTAGATTTTTCTCTATTTCTGCTCCAGATATGTCTTTATGATGCAAAATACGATGTTGAGAATGTCCGCCTTCGAGACCCAAATTCCATATTCCTGATTTATTTTTATCAAAAGAAACCCCAATATCAATCAGTTCTTTTAAGCGTTCAGGCGCCTGATGTATTACCATTTTTACAATTTCTTCATCACATAAACCTCCACCCGATTGTAATGTATCGGCAATGTGCTGCTCAAAACTATCCTTTATACAATCCGTAACCACAGCAATACCACCTTGAGCCAGTTGGGTATTAGAGTTTTTGACCTTGTCTTTGGTCATAATTGCAATAGATAAATCCGGTCTCTTTTTTGCGATTTTTATCGCAAAAAACAAACCTGCTATTCCGGAACCAATTATAAGTATATCTGTTTTTTTCATGTTGGATTGATTTAGATATTTATGACAAATTGAGCATTCTGTTGATAGGTTTTATGGCCTTTAATCGTAATTCTTCATTAATAGTAATTTCAGGGCTCTCATTTTTCAAACATAAATAGAGCTTTTCTAAAGTGTTAATTTTCATATAAGCACATTCGCTGCAGGCACAGGTATTATCTTCGTGTGAGGGCGCCGGAATAATCGTTTTTAGCGGGGCATCTTTTGAGAGCTGATGCAGGATTCCCGCTTCTGTTGCTACGATAAAAACAGAAGCCGTATCATTCTTGATAAAATTCAGCATTCCGGATGTTGACCCAATATAATGTGCCGTCTCGAGAATATGCCTCTCGGATTCAGGATGTGCTACAATTTTAGCCGTTGGATTGGCATTGTAAATTTCGATTAGCTTTTCTAATGAAAAAGCTTCGTGAACAATACACGATCCATCCCAAAGTAATAATTCACGGTTGATTTCCTTTTTTAGGTACATTCCCAGATTTCTATCAGGAGCAAAAATGATTTCCTGCTCTTTAGGAATGGCTTCTATAATTTTTTTTGCATTTGATGACGTACAAACCCAATCGCTTAAAGCTTTTATCTCTGCCGAAGAATTAATATAAGTGACTACAACATGATTGGGGTGAAGTTCTTTTAATTTTCTGAAATTATGGGGATCACATCCATCAGCAAGAGAACATCCTGCGTTGCTATCAGGCAAAAGCACTTTTTTATCGGGATTTATAATTTTTGCTGTTTCAGCCATAAAATATACTCCTGCAAAAACAATAATATCTGCATTGGCAGAAGCTGCTTTTTTTGATAACTCAAGACTATCATCTACAAAATCAGCGATATCTTGTATGTCTTTATCCTGATAATAATGAGCGAGAATAATTGCATTTTTTTCTTGTTTGAGTCGGTTTATTTCAGCAATGAAGAATAACTTATCCATACGGTTCTTTTTATCAGTATTCTTAAATCTTAGACTTTAGAATACGTGAATTATTTTGTTTTTTGAAGCCTGATTTACGTCGTAAAGATATTATGGCACTTAATTTTATTTTATGATTAAAATCATGAAACAGTAGTTTTTAATTCAAAATATTAAAGTATTAAATTACTCAGGTCCTGATTATTTGATCAATTTCTTATTTGATGAAGAGATAACGGTTATTCATACTAAATACGTAATCTTAAATATGCTGAAGAAGCATACACACTGATTATTTTTTACCGAAAGGAGCGCAATCCCGATAGCTATCGGGATTCGCAGAGTTCACTAAGTTTTTAAGTTGTGTTTGAACCATCTAAGTTCGCAAAGCTTTGTGTCCTCTGCGTTAGTTTTTTTTACTCTCCACAGGTTTCGAGAGTGACATCCAGAATAGTGTCAAGAAGAATAATTTTAAAATTAGGTTTTTAAATTATGCGCACAAAAAAAGCCTTGAATTTCTTCAAGGCTTTAAATTTCCGGGTGGCTGACCGGGTTCGAACCGGCGACCCGCGGCACCACAAACCGCTACTCTAACCAACTGAGCTACAACCACCATTTTTGTTTGCGGGTGCAAATATACAACAAAGGTTTACTTCTACAAAGAAAAAAAGGTTCAAAACCGAAGACATCCAGTAAGAAAATGTTTTTGATGAAATAAAATGATTTACAAACTAAACCATAATAACCAATGAATCAAGATCTAAACATTGTACTTTTTGTTTATAAAATAAATTCCAATAGATAAAAAAATTCCAATAGGTAAATTCCAAATTACAAAATAGTAGTTACCGTACTATTTACCATCTTTGAATTTGGTCCTGAAACTTGTATTAACACTGAATGTTGTGGAGAAACATTCAGTGTTGATACGTCAATCCTAAAACCTCTGAAGCAAAAAAATTATCGCAAAGATCGCTAATTTTTTATACTCTTAGCTTTTTATAAGAGGCATCCCGAAGCCTCGGGATGTATATTGATTTAACTTTGCGAACTCTGTGTTTATAAGAAATTCTTAGATAAAATCTTTGTTTCTCTGCGGTAAAAAAACAGTCAGCATTTGTAAGCTGCTCCACAACATTTAGCGTTGATCCCTTCAAATTGGAATTTGGACCCGAGCAATAGCGAACAGGCGAAGCAATTTTTAAAAATTGGGATTTAATTTACAGGCACAAAAAAAGCCTTGAATTTCTTCAAGGCTTTAAATTTCTGGGTGGCTGACCGGGTTCGAACCGGCGACCCTCGGCACCACAAACCAATACTCTAACCAGCTGAGCTACAACCACCATTTTTCTTTGCGGTTGCAAATATACAACAAAGGTTTACTTCACCAAAGAAAAAAATGAAAAATTTACATCAAAATTATATCAAATCTCCTAAGCTATTGACTGCCAAACACCTTTCAACAGTAAAACCTTCGGCAAAATCTTTACCAACTAGCCTTCCTAGGTCCTGCGCACGGTAATTTAAGCTTTCCATAAAGTTTTTACTTGTAATTGGCGTAGCGGGTTCTTTTGAATTTGGATCATAAAATTGCGTTTTATATGCCATCACAGCTTCAATTTTCTTTTCTTCAAATCCTGTAATATCTACTACAAAGTCTGGTTCAATATTTTTCCACTGAATATAATGGTACACTACTTTTGGTCTCCAGGCTTCCTGATTTTCTCCATCTACAGTAGTTTCAATTTTCATCAATCCTGATAAAAAGCAAGCATCAGAAACTAACTTACTTCCTTTTCCGTGATCAATATGACGATCATCGATAGCATTACACAATACAATCTCCGGTTTATATTTTCGGATCATCTTAATCACTTCGAGCTGATGTTTTTCGTCATTCACAAAAAACCCATCGCGCAAACCTAAATTAGCACGAACCAAAACCCCCAAAATCTTTGCCGCATCTTTTGCTTCCTGATCTCTGGTTTCAGCCGTACCTCGTGTTCCCAGTTCGCCACGTGTTAAATCAACGATACCAACGGTTTTCCCAAGAGATACTTCTTTTAAAATTGTTCCCGCACAACCCAATTCTACATCATCCGGATGTGCCCCAAAGGCTAATATATCTAATTTCATAATTATTCAATGTCAATGTCAAAAATCAATTTCAATTTCAATCTGAAAACTAAAATCATTTTTCTGTTATCTTATTCTCTTTATTCTATTCTCTTTATTCTATTCTCAATACTCTCTTCATCGTCATTGATTTATTGACGCTTTCCTCCCATTCTTTTTCAGGAATACTTTCTTTTGTAATACCGCAGCCCATGTACAAAATGGCTTTATTTTCCTGAATTTGCATGCTACGTAAATTTACAAATAAATCAGAACTAATCTCATTATTCGCAAAACTGCTGTTTAATTCGCCCAGGAAACCGGTATAAAAAGTCCTGTCGTAGTTTTCGTTTTCTATGATAAAAGCCTTTGCTTTTTTCTTTGGCAAACCACAAACCGCAGGAGTTGGATGCAAAGTATCTATCACTTCTTCAAGCGTAGAATTATCATTTAAAACTCCCGAAATATCTGTTTTAATATGCCAGATCGATCCTGCTCTCAGACTGTAAGGTTCCGTAACATTAACCGAAGCGGCAACCTCACGCAATCTTTTTACAATAAAATCGGTTACATATTGTTGTTCGTCTTTTTCTTTTTGTTGCCAAAGAATCTCCGTTTCAGCAGTTGCTTTTTGAGTTCCTGCCAAAGCTGTGGTTTCAAAAACATTTCCGTTTGCTTTTAATAATTGCTCTGGCGTTGCTCCCATCCAAAATCCAATTTTAGGATGAAAAAAGCAATACGAAAAAGTAGTGGGATACAATTCGATCAAATGCTGAAAAGTGGCTACAAAATCAAATTCGGACAAATCAACCTTTTCGCTTCTGGACAAAACCACTTTCTTGAATTCTTCGTTTTTAATCGCTTCAATTCCTTTTGCAACTAAATCTTCATACTGAATTTTAGCAGTTGCATCAAAACCTGAATCTTCAACTTCAATAACTTCAAAAGAAAGTTCTTCTTGTTCCGTCGTTATAATTTCAGATTCATTTTCCGGAATCAAAATCAGTTGTTTTTCATCAAAAGAAGCAAAAACAAAACCTTTTTCTTTATAATTAGAAATCTTATGCAGAGTCTCATTTTGTTGTAAAAGTCCAAAAATATTGCTGGAATTGGGCTTAGAATACATTACAAAAGGCAAATGCTTTTCGTAATGTTTTTTTATTTTAGAAAAAAAGTTATTCATGTTCTATTCTGTTTTCTTTCTTTCTAAAACCATATTCGTCAGTTTGCAAAGCGAAATCAGATTTCCCGCTTCATCGGTAATTTTAATTTCCCAAAGATGAATACTTCTTCCTTTATGGATAATTCTCGCCGTCCCGAAAACCCAGCCTTCGCGAATACTTTTTAAGTGATTGGCCGAAATTTCAATTCCGCGTACTTCCTGCTCTTTTGGATCAATGAAAAAAAACGATGCTGCACTTCCTACACTTTCTGCCAAAGCTACAGAAGCTCCTCCGTGCAAAAGTCCCATTGGTTGGTGAACGGAAGGATTTACAGGCATTTTCGCCGTCAAAAAATCCTCTCCGGCATCTATATATTCTATTTTTAGCGTTTCCATTAGCGTGTTTTTAGAAAATTCGTTGCAACGCGCTAAAATCTGCTCTTTTGTATAATTCATTAAAATGGAATTTAAAATCGTAAAATTAAAGAAAAGAAGAGATACAAATTCGAAAATGCAATTCTAAATTAAAAATCAACTTCAAACATGTAAGTTTTTTGTTATTTTTACAAAAAACAATCGATATCGATCTAAGGCTGAAAATTTATTCTTTCTTGCCAAAGATTCACAGATTTTCACAGATTAAAATAGTCATAAAATCCTTTTTAATCTTTTAGATCAGTGGCAAAAAAAGAAACAAATGCGTCAATACTTTATACTTTTTATTTTCGGAATCCTTATAACTTTCAGCTCTTGTCGAACTGATTTTGACACCGTTGCCAGTTCCGGAAATTTAAAATTTTCAAGAGACACTGTTTATTTAGATACTGTTTTTAAGAATATTGGCTCAGGCACTTACCAACTTAAGGTTTACAATACGAGTAAAGACGATATTTCGATTCCAACCATTCAGCTTAAAAATGGTTTAAATTCAAAATACCGAATGACAGTTGACGGAATGAGCGGAAACAATGGCAAAATCTTCAAAGATGTCACGCTTTTAGCCAAAGACAGTTTATATATTTTTATAGAAACCACTGCAGATATTACAGATGCTGATCCTACCAATTTTTTATACACAGATCAAATTCAGTTTGACAGCGGCGCCAATCTTCAGGAAGTAGCTTTGGTTACTTTAATTCAGGACGCTATTTTTCTCTATCCAAAACAAAATGCTGACGGAACCAAAGAAAAAATTATAATCGATGGCAAACCGGTTGATGGTTTTTATTTGGATGAAAATGACGCTGTAAACGGAAACGAATTGCTTTTTACAAATCAGAAACCATATGTTATTTATGGTTTTGCAGGCGTTCCGCAGAATAAAACCGTAACTTTTCAAGCCGGTGCAAGAGTATTTTTTCATGCCAATTCAGGACTTTACGTTGATAATAATGCCACTCTGCAAATTAACGGCGCGGTATCTAGCACCAACACATTAGAAAATGAAGTCATTTTTGAAGGCGACAGATTAGAATCTCTTTACGATGATATTCCCGGACAATGGAATTCGGTTATTCTGGCAAGTGGAAGTAAAAATCATTCGATCAATCATCTTACTTTAAAAAATGCGATCACAGGATTAAATATAAAAAGTCCAAATAACAGCACTCAAATTGAAATTAAAAACACACAAATATACAATTGTGCTGAGTACGGAATCTTGGCTCAAAACGCGCACATTAACGGAGAAAACATTGTAATAAATTATGCTGGTTTAGCAAGTTTATCATGCGTTTATGGCGGAGATTACATTTTTACACATTCTACATTCAATAACAATTGGCAAAACTCATCCCATTTTGCAGTTAACCTCAGCAACAATTTAGCCGGTGCCACTCCGGCAACAAATCCGTTAACACAAGCCACTTTCAATAATTGTATTATTTACGGATCAAGCACAAACGAATTTAATTTGAATAAAAATACAAATGCCGCTTTTGTTTACCAGTTGAACAATTGTCTGTTGAAATTCAGCAGTTCAAGTACCAATCCGGATTATCAGTTTAAAACCGATACGGAACATTACAATCAGATTATCTTAAATGAAAATCCGAAGTTTTATAATGTTTCGCAGAACAAGTTTAATATCGACAATAGTACTCCCGCTTTCGCGAAAGGGAATCAGGCATATATAATTCCGTTAGATATTATTGGAAAAACGAGAACTTCTCCACCCGATTTAGGCGCTTATCAAAGTGCTGCATTTCCTAAATAAAAATTTGCCACGAAGGCGCTAAGTTTTTTTTGCCACGAAGACGCTAAGGCGCAAAGTTTTTTTTTAAAGCAACTATTTAAACTTACTGTTTGTCATTTCGACGGAGGAGAAATCTTCGCAAGTAACTCCGCAACGATAATCAAATCTTTGTCGAGCTTCTCACGAAGATTTCTCGTTCGAAATGACAAAACAAGACGAAAAACATTCTGATGAAAACGAGTGCCTAGCCCCGATAGAAGTGGAAATCCTTTTGCTTTTTTCTTTAAAAAGCAAAAGATTGTAACGGATAGCGGGATTAGCTCCTGAAGTAAGATTTGGTTTTATCATAGAAATCGAAATGAAATATCGTAAAAAACTTTGTGTGATCAAAAACTTTGCGCCTTAGCGTCTTCGTGGCAAGAAAAAAACCAACCGTAAGAAAATATATCTAAAATTAAAGATCACTTAACGTAGCGTATTCCTAAAAGTAGTAAATTTGATACAATTAATAAATTAGAAACCTAATCTTCAATTTATTAACAACCCAAATCTTAACCTATTTACTATGAAAAAAAACTACTTTTTACTCTTATTGATGTTTACTGCCGTTGGTTTTTCCCAAATTCCTTCAGGTTATTACAACACGGCAACCGGAACAGGTTACACATTAAAAACACAATTGTACAACATCATTAAAGGGCATACCGATAATGGATACGCTGGTTTGTACACCACATATCAAACCTCAGATGTTGATAATTTCTACGAAAACGATGGAACTGTTTTAGACATGTATTCTGAAAATCCTTCAGGAACAGATCCTTATAATTACAGTACCGGAAGCACGCAACGATGCGGTAATTATTCTTCAGAAGGCGATTGCTACAACAGAGAACACATTATTCCGCAATCGGTATTTAATGAACAATCGCCAATGGTTGCCGATGCGCATTTTATTACTCCTACTGACGGAAAAGTAAACGGAATGCGCTCTAATTATCCGCATGGCACCGTAAATTCAGCAACGTATACCTCTCAAAACGGAAGTAAATTAGGATCAAGTGCTGTATCCGGATATTCAGGAACTGTTTTTGAACCTGTCAATGCTTTTAAAGGCGATATCGCCAGAATGTATTTTTATTTTGCAACGCGTTACGAAAATACCGTTGCCGGATATTCTTACCCTATGTTTGATGGTTCCAGCAACAAAGTTTTTACTGCTGCATTTTTAGCTACTCTTTTAGCATGGAACGCTCAGGATCCGGTAAGCGCAAGAGAAATTGCGAGAAATAATGCTATTTATGCACGTCAGAATAATCGAAATCCATACATCGATCATCCTGAATATGTGAATCAAATTTGGGGCGGAACTTCTTCTACAGATACTCAGGCTCCAACTGCTCCAACGAGTCTGGCTTCTACTGCTAAAACTTCAACATCAATTTCACTTTCGTGGAATGCTTCTACAGATAATGTGGCCGTTACAGGATACGATGTTTATGCCAACAGCGTTTTAAAAACAACTGTTTCAGGATTGACAGCAACTATTACAGGCTTAACTGCTTCTACAAGTTATTCTATTTATGTAAAAGCCAAAGATGCGGCCGGAAATAGCTCTGCGTCAAGCAGTACAATTGCAGTAACGACAAACGCAAGCGAAACTGGCGGAACAGCTTCGGACATTTTATTCTCTGAATATATTGAAGGTTCAGGAAACAATAAAGCATTGGAAATCGCTAATAATACTGGTGCCTCTGTGAATTTATCAACTTATACCATAAAAAAACAAACGAATGGTGCCGGAGCCTGGAGCACAGGTTTGGCTTTAAGCGGAACATTAGCAACCGGAAGTAAATTTGTAATTGTAAACAGCTCAATGTCTTCTAGCTGTTTTGCAACAAGCTCTGCTAATATTTCAACTACTGCAACCGAACTGACTTTTAACGGAAATGACGCTGTAGGTTTATTCAAAAATGGTGTTTTGATTGACATCATAGGAACTTTTAATGGCGGAACGGCAAACTTTGCAGTGGATGTTACTTTAAGAAGAAAAGCTACCGTAACGACTCCAAGTACAACATTCAACCTAAGCTCGCAATGGGATTCTTACACGACAGATACTTGCTCTAACTTAGGTGCTAAACGTGCACAAATTGCAGCTATTGAAACTGAAGAAGAAATTGTTCCTCAATTACAAGAAGTTATTTTATATCCAAATCCAACCAACGGAAACTTTAACATTTACTTTAATACTATTAATTCACCTTATTCTATCGAGATAATCTCCATATTTGGTCAGAGGGTATTTGAAAAATCAAACATCACAGATTCATTATCGACGATAAATAACTTGCCAAAAGGCATCTACATTGTTCGTATTAATCAGGATTCTGAAACTTTCAGCAAAAAGATCATTATCAACTAATTAAAAACGAGTGCTTACTAAATTAAAGAGCGGCAATATTGCCGCTCTTTTTTGTTTTACTAAATTCAAAAAAAGTTCTCTCACAGATTTGGCAGATTGAGCAGATTTTTATTGATTGGATTTTTATTTTAAATCTGCGTAAATTTTTCATTCAGTTCTTTGATCTGCTCAATCTGCCAAATCTGCGTGAAACAAAAAAAACTTTGCGCCTTTGTGTCTTCGTGGCAAAAAGTTTAAAAGAGTTTGTTTTCAAATTTGCGCTTGCTATTTATTTACACTAAATTTGCACCTCAATACAACAAACTACACAAAACAATGATCCATTTCTTTGAAAACCAAAGCAAAACTGTTTTTGCCGTACAAACGCAAAACGAAATTTCGGCTCAAGACATTTCAAAACTAAACTGGCTTTTTGCCAACTCTAATAAGATCGAAAAATCCGCGCTGTCGGATTTTTTTGTTGGTCCCCGCGCCACTATGATCACACCTTGGAGTACAAATGCTGTAGAAATTACTCAAAATATGGGTATTCCGGGCATCATCAGAATCGAAGAATTTCATCCGGCAACGGAAGATTTCACTGATTTTGATCCAATGCTTTCACAAAAATTCAATCAATTAGATCAGGAGATTTTCACTATCAACGTTCAACCGGAACCGATATTGGAAATCGATGATATTGCAACATACAATAAAGTAGAAGGTTTGGCTTTAAGCCAGGAGGAAGTAGATTATTTAGATAATCTTGCTGTAAAACTTGGAAGAAAACTTACTGATTCTGAGATTTTTGCTTTCTCACAAGCGAATTCAGAACACTGTCGTCACAAAATTTTCAACGGAACTTTTGTAATTGACGGTGAAGAAAAAGAAACTTCTCTTTTTAAATTAATCAAAAAAACATCACAGGAAAATCCTAACGATATCGTGTCTGCTTACAAAGACAACGTTGCTTTTGTAAAAGGACCAAAAGTGCAGCAGTTTGCACCAAAAACAGCTGACAAACCAGATTATTACGAGATAAAAGAATTTGATTCGGTTTTATCTTTAAAAGCAGAAACACACAATTTTCCAACAACTGTAGAGCCTTTCAACGGAGCTGCAACAGGTTCTGGAGGAGAAATTCGTGACCGTTTAGCTGGAGGACAAGGTTCTTTGCCATTGGCAGGAACTGCAGTTTACATGACTTCTTATTCTCGTTTGAAATCCTTCGACTCCGCTCAGGATGACAGGACTTGGGAAAATGCAATGGAAGAAAGAAAATGGTTGTACCAAACTCCAATGGATATTTTGATCAAAGCTTCAAACGGAGCTTCTGATTTTGGAAATAAATTCGGGCAACCGCTTATTACAGGTTCGGTTTTGACTTTCGAACATTCAGAAAACGACCGTAAAATTGGTTACGATAAAGTAATCATGCAAGCGGGAGGAATTGGATATGGAAAACTGGATCAGGCAATTAAAAAGAAACCTCAAGAAGGTGATAAAATTGTAATTCTTGGTGGAGAAAATTATAGAATCGGGATGGGCGGTGCTGCGGTATCCTCTGCAGATACTGGAGCTTTTGGTTCAGGAATTGAGTTAAATGCAATCCAACGTTCGAACCCTGAAATGCAAAAACGTGCTGCTAACGCCATTCGCGGTTTGGTAGAAAGCGATCACAACCCAATTGTTTCTATTCACGATCACGGAGCTGGAGGACACTTAAACTGTCTTTCTGAACTAGTGGAAGAAACTGGTGGATTAATCGATTTGGATAAATTGCCGGTTGGAGATCCTACACTTTCTGCGAAAGAAATTATTGGTAACGAATCTCAGGAAAGAATGGGATTGGTTATTGGTCAAAAAGATATTGATATTTTGCAAAGAATCGCTGACAGAGAGCGTTCGCCAATGTATCAGGTTGGAGATGTAACGGGAGATCACCGTTTTACTTTCGAATCAAAATCAAATGGTTCAAAACCGATGGATTATGCTTTAGAAGATTTCTTTGGAAGTTCTCCTAAAACGGTTATGAACGACAAAACTATCGACAGAAAATATGCTGGTGTTTCTTATGAGAAGGCAGATTTCGAAAAATATTTACAAGATGTTTTACGTCTTGAAGCTGTTGCCTCAAAAGACTGGTTGACGAATAAAGTGGACCGTTGTGTGGGTGGAAAAGTAGCAAAACAACAAAATGCAGGACCTTTGCAATTGCCTTTGAATAATGTTGGAGTTATGGCTCTGGATTATTTAGGTAAAGAAGGAATCGCAACTTCTATTGGCCATGCTCCTATTGCGGCTTTGATTGATCCTGTTGCAGGAAGCAGAAATGCTATCGCAGAATCGTTATCAAACATTGTTTGGGCACCAATTAAAGATGGTTTAAAAGGAATTTCACTTTCTGCAAACTGGATGTGGGCTTGTAAAAACGAAGGTGAAGACGCTCGTTTATATGCTGCTGTTGAAGGTTGTTCTGACTTTGCAATCGAATTGGGAATCAATATTCCGACAGGAAAAGATTCACTTTCGATGAAACAAAAATATCCAAATGACGAAGTAATCGCACCGGGAACGGTTATTATTTCGGCTGGTGGAAACTGTACCGATATTAGAAAAGTAGTTGAACCTGTTTTACAGAAAAACGGAGATTCTATTTATTATATCAATTTGTCTCAGGATGATTTCAAATTAGGAGGTTCTTCTTTTGCACAAATCAGAAACACGATTGGAGACGAGACTTCTACTATAAAAGACGCTTCTTTCTTCAAAAATGCTTTTAACACGATTCAGGAATTAATCGGCGAAAGCCAAATTTTAGCAGGTCACGATATCGGAAGCGGCGGTTTAATCACAACTTTATTAGAATTGTGTTTTGCTGATGTAAATCTTGGAGCAAAAATTGATTTTAGCGCTTTCGCGGAAAAAGACTTATTGAAAATCCTTTTCGCGGAAAACATCGGAATCGTTTTCCAGGCAAAATCTGATGCAGCTGTTGAAGCTAAATTGAAAGCGAACAATATCGAATTCTTCAAAATTGGTTCAGTTCAAAGTACTGCAACTTTAGAATTTGGAGAATATAAATTAGATATTCCGACTTACAGAGATATTTGGTTTGAAACTTCTTATTTATTAGATCAAAAACAATCTAAAAACGGAAGAGCTCAGGCACGTTTCGAAAACTATAAAAATCAGGTTTTACAATATACTTTCCCGGCACATTTCACTGGTAAAAAGCCTGTCATCTCGAGCGGAGTCGAGAGGCCAAAAGCGGCTATTATTCGTGAAAAAGGAAGTAATTCTGAACGCGAAATGGCAAATGCGATGTACTTAGCAGGTTTTGATGTAAAAGACGTTCACATGACCGATTTAATTTCGGGTCGTGAAACTCTTGAAGATATTCAATTTATTGGTGCTGTTGGAGGATTCTCTAACTCAGACGTTTTAGGTTCTGCTAAAGGTTGGGCCGGAGCTTTCTTATACAACGAAAAAGCAAAAACGGCTTTGGATAAATTCTTTAAAAGAGAAGATACTTTATCTGTTGGAATCTGTAACGGTTGTCAGTTGTTTATGGAATTGGAAGTTATTAATCCGGAGCATGAAGTTCACGGAAAAATGCTTCATAACGAAAGTAACAAACACGAAAGTATTTTCACTTCTGTAAAAGTTCAGGAGAATAATTCGGTTATGTTATCTAGTTTAGCCGGAAGTACTTTGGGAGTTTGGGTTTCTCACGGAGAAGGAAAATTCAATTTACCTCTTGCCGAAGAAAACTATAATATTGTTTCTAAATACGCTTACGAGGGTTATCCTGCAAATCCTAATGGATCTGATTATAACACGGCAATGATGTGTGATAAAACCGGAAGACATTTGGTAATGATGCCTCATATTGAGCGTTCTACTTTCCAATGGAACTGGGCGCACTATCCAAAAGACAGAAACGACGAGGTTTCGCCTTGGCATGAAGCTTTTGTTAATGCAAGAAAATGGATTGAGAAAATCTAAAAAAATATATTTTATTACTAAAAGCGCTCGAATTTATCGGGCGTTTTTTTTTGTTTTCTTTTACCACAAATTACACAAATTTCCACAAATTATCTTTTTTGCTTTTTTTCGAATTACAAAAAGATAGCCTTATAAAATCATTTTAATGCTTTATTCAGATAGCTATCTGGAGTGCATCTTTTTTTAAGATTGCAAACTAATAATTTGCGGAAATTTGTGTAATTTGTGGTAAAAAATCTTTTAAAAAAAAATCAACAAATTCTCGGCAACTGTTCTCCTACTAAAGGATTTACTACTCTTTTACCTCCAAAAGTACTTTCGATAATTATTTTTGATGGATGTTCATCTGTAACAAAACCAATCACCGAAGCGTTTGAGTTTACTTTTTGTAAAATTGTTAGAACCTCATCTTTAATTTCAGGAGTTGTAATGCAAACAAAAATTCCTTCGTTGGCCACATACAACGGATCTAAACCCAATAATTCGCAAGCACTTTTTACCTGATTTTCTACTTTTATATCTTCTTCAAAAAGTGAAATTCCAAAATTGATTTCGGTTGCTATTTCATGTAAAACCGAAGCTAGTCCGCCACGGGTTGCGTCTCTCAAAAAATGGATTTTATCACCAAATTTTTCTATTAAATCTAAAACTATGTAATTGAGATTGGTTGTATCACTTAGAATATCGCTTTCAAACTCTAATCCTTCACGTTCTGACATGATAGCCATTCCGTGGGAAGCTATTGGTCCGTTGATGATAATAACATCGTTTTCCTGAATATTCTGAGTTTTAATATTGGCCTTTTCATGAACAACACCAATTCCGGAAGTATTAATATAAATTTGATCACCTTTTCCTCTTTCGACCACTTTGGTATCACCGGTAACAATTTGAACATTGGCTTTATCAGCCGCTTCTTTAATCGATTTGATAATCTGAATAAATTCATCCAGACCAAAACCTTCTTCTATAATCAAAGCCAATGAAAGATATTTTGGAATCGCTCCGCACATCGAAAGATCGTTTACAGTACCATTTACAGCAAGTTCACCAATATTACCTCCTTTAAAAAATACAGGAGAAACCACATAACTGTCTGTGGAGAAAGCCAAATTTCCTTGCATATTTAAAAATGCACCATCATGTCGAACTTCTAAAATATCATTTTTTAAGATCTTAAAAATTACTTCATTAAGCAATTTAGTCATATGTTCACCACCACTACCGTGATGTAAATGAATCACTTCAGATTTTTTGTTCATCTCTTAAAATTAAATTTCCTCGCCCATTTGTTTTAAAACCTCCATAGTCTTTTTGGCTTCATCTTCGTCAATGATCCCAATGGCTGCACCTACGTGAACCAAAAGATAATCGCCAACTTTAGCCTCAGGAACCAGCGCCAAATTGACTTCTTTTATAATACCTTCAAAAGAAACATTTCCAATTCTGAAAGTTTCATCCAATTCTATTGTCACTTTTTCAAGTCTTCCGGGAATTGCTAAACACATAATTATTGTTTTATAGATTGTGCCAAATAATCGTACCAGGCTTGTAAACCTTCCCCCGAAGTTGCAGAAACTTCAAAAAAGGTCAAATGCGGATTTACTTTTTTCGCGTACTCTTTTAGTTTTTGTAAATCAAATTTCAAGTACGGCAGCAAGTCAATTTTGTTGATAATACAAATTTGAGATCCCGAGAACATATCCGGATATTTAAGTGGTTTATCTTCACCTTCAGTAACTGAGATGATCACAATTCGTTTTAATTCGCCTAAATCAAACATGGCAGGACAAACCAAATTCCCCACATTTTCGATCATTAAAACAGAATCAGAAACAGGTTTAAGTTCTTTTACTGCTCTCGCAATCATTTCGCTGTCCAGATGACATCCTTTTCCGGTATTAATCTGGATTACAGGAACATTTAATTTATGAATTCTGTCAGCGTCATTTGTTGTTTGCTGATCGCCTTCGATTACTGAAAAAGCGATTTTATCTTTCAAATCTGCAATGGTTCGTTCTAACAAAGAAGTTTTTCCCGAACCGGGTGAACTCACTAAATTGACAGAGAAAATATTCAAAGCCTCAAAAAAACCTCTGTTTCTTTCTGCTGTTAACTGATTTTTATACAAGATATCTTTCTCGAGCTGTATGATATTTATTTCGTGAGAATGACTGTGAGAGTGATTATGGCTATGTTGATGATCGTGGTCATCATGGTCGTGATTATGATCGTGATGGTGCTCATGGTGATGATCTTCATGATTATGATGATCGTGATCGTGATGATGGCAATGCCCTGAATGAGAGTGGGAATGTTTAGTATCCCCTATTTTGGTAAATCTTATTTCGTTTTCATCAGAACTGCAGCCGCAAGTGGTACACATAACTATTTTATTTAATGATTATTTTTTTGATTTTTAATTCTTTGCCTGCAATAATTTCTTTAAAAGGACTATCGCAATTGGGGCAGCTGTCGAAACTTTTATCAATATAAAATTCAGTTTCGCATTCTGCACATCTGGCTTTTCCTACAGGCTCTTCGATAAATAATTTTGTATCACTTAAAACGGTTCCGTTTATACATTGTGGCCAGATAAAATAAAAGGAATCCATTTCTACTCCGGATAATTTTCCAATTTCTAAATAAAGTTCCAGGGCTTTTTTGCCGTTGATTTTATGTACTTCTTGTTGAACAATTTTCACAATTGAAGTAACTACAGAAAGCTCGTGCATATCTATTTATCTCAAAACAATTAATCATGCAAATTACTTTCAACAAATAAAGTAAAAACTGACAATTATCACATTTATATCCCTATTATTTAAATAGTTTTGAATCCTATTCATAAAAAAATGCAATTCTTTTTTCTACATCATTTTTCAAAATAACTTAAAGCATTCTTAAAAATACAACGAGTATGGAGGATAAAAACAAAGTCTATGAAACCTATTATAACAGTATCGAAAGACAAGGTTATAACAGGAGGGATTTTTTAAAATTTGTTGCTTACATAGGCGCCTACATGGGGGTTCAGAGTTCCGCAATTGGTCAAATTACTAAAGCTTTAGAGAATACTCCCCGACTGCCTGTTATTTGGGAACATTTTCAGGAATGTACTTGTTGTAGCGAATCCTTTATACGTTCTGATCATCCTATTGTTGCGGATATTATTTTAGACAAAATCTCATTAGATTATACTTTGACTCTTATGGCAGCTTCCGGTCACCAGGCCGAAGCCGCTAAAAAAGCTACAATGGACAAATACAAAGGAGAATACATTCTTTGTGTTGAAGGTTCTATACCAATGGGTGCCGATGGAAATTATTGCTGTATTGGTGGAAGAAGTGCTATAGAAATTCTTAAAGAATCAGCGGCAGGAGCCAAAGCTATTATCGCTTGGGGAAGCTGTGCTACATCTGGTTGTATACAGGCTGCGAAACCAAATCCTACAGGTGCAGTGCCAATTCATAAAATTATTACTGATAAACCTATTATAAATGTTCCGGGCTGTCCGCCAATTGGCGAAGTTATGGCTGGAATTATTGTGCATATCGTCGCTTTCGGAAAATTCCCTGAATTAGACAGTGCCGGTCGTCCTAAAGCTTTTTATTCTAAAAGAGTTCATGACAGCTGTTACCGCAGACCTTATTTTGATGCGGGATTATTCGCAGAAAACTTCGATGATGAAAATGCCAAAAAAGGATATTGTTTGTATAAAGTAGGCTGTAAAGGGCCAAGTACTTATAATGCCTGTGGTAACATGAAATGGAATGGCGGTGTAAGTTATCCTATTCAGTCCGGACATGGCTGTATTGGCTGTAGTGCCAATGATTTTTGGGATGCAGGAAGTTTTTATTCCAGAGATTCTTCGATAAGTCCGGGTAATATCGAAGCAAATGCAGATACTTTGGGTAAAATCGCTCTTGGCGGAGTTGCTGCAGGTATTGGAGTGCATGCTGTTCTTTCGAATATATCTAAAAAAGACGAACTCAACCACAGAATAAGCCAGGGAACTGAAAACGAAAAACATTTAGAAGATTTATAATCTATAAAAAAACAAGATGGCAGAGAGAATAGTTGTTGACCCAATTACCAGAATAGAAGGACATTTAAGAGCCGAAGTAGAAATCTCAGATGGTACGATACAAGAAGCTTTTTTATCCTCGACGATGGTGAGAGGTTTAGAAAACATTGTAAAAGACAGGAATCCTAAAGATGTTTGGGCTTTTGTGCAAAGAACTTGTGGCGTTTGTACTTCGACTCACGCTACAGCATCTATTAGAGCTGTAGAAGATGCATTGGGAATTGTTGTTCCGCCAAATGCTGAAATTGTTAGAAATATTATGTTGGGTGCTTTGTACCTGCACGATCACGTAGTTCATTTTTATCATTTACATGCTTTTGACTGGGTTGATGTTATAAGCGGTTTAAATGCAGATCCTGTAAAAACGTCTCAATTGGCACAATCGATCTCGAACTGGCCAAAAAGTTCACCAGGTTACTTTTCAGACTTACAGAAAAGATTGAAAAAATTTGTAGCCAGTGGTCAATTAGGAATTTTTGCCAATGGTTATTGGGGACATCCACAAATGAAATTGCCGCCCGAAGCGAACTTAATGGCTACGGCTCATTATCTGGAAGCGCTGGAATGGCAAAAAGAAATCGTAAAAGTTCATGCAATTTTTGGAGGTAAAAATCCGCATCCTAACTTTTTGGTTGGCGGAATGGCGTGCTCTATAAACCTGGATGACGCAAGCGGATTAAATGCTGAACGTTTGGCCCATGTAAGACAACTTCTGGAAGAAGGAAAACGTTTTGTAGAACAGGTTTATATTCCGGATGTTCTTACTATTGCAAGTTATTATAAAGATTGGGGCGCCATTGGAGGTTTTCATAATTTTATGACTTTTGGTGATTTCCCAACACAGGGTTATAATAATACCAACATGAATACTTTCAAATTTCCGTCGGGGGTAATTTTGAATAAAGATTTAACAAAAGTTCATGATTTAGATCTAAGAGATTTAAAAACCGTAGAAGAATATGTGAACAATTCATGGTACGATTATGAAGGAGATGGAAATGCAGGAAAGCATCCGTGGAGCGGAGAAACTAAAATAAACTATACAGGACCAAAACCGCCTTATACGCATTTGAATGTGGATGAAAAATACAGTTTTATCAAAACACCAAGATGGAAAGGTCATGCTATGGAAGTTGGCCCGCTGGCAAGAATGCTCGTAGGATATGCATCAGGGAGAGAAGAATTCAAAGAAATAATTGATGCAGCTTTATCTAAGTTACAAGTTCCTGCAGGAGCTTTATTCTCAACCTTAGGAAGAACAGCTGCAAGAGCTCTGGAATCGCAATTGGTTGCGAATTGGAACCTTGAATTTTTCGATAATCTAATTGAAAACATTAAAAAAGGAGATACCAAAATGGCCAATACAGAAAAATGGGAAACCTCAACCTGGCCAAAAGAATCACAAGGTGTTGGTCTTGTGGAAGCACCAAGAGGAGCTTTAAGCCATTGGATCGTGATAAAAGATGCCAAAGTAGCGAACTATCAACAAGTAGTTCCTTCGACATGGAATGCTTCTCCAAGAGATCCGAAAGGACAAAGATCTCCTTATGAAAGCAGTTTACTAAAAACACCAGTCGCGAATCCGGAATTACCATTAGAAATTATCAGAACCATACATTCATTTGATCCGTGTATTGCTTGCGCAGTGCATTTATACGATGAGAAAGGCGATATCATTAAAGAAGTAAACGACATTTCTATTTGCACTATTTAAATTCTCCAGCATGTCTACAAAAACTAATGACTATAAAAGAGCTTATATCTGGCAATTACCTATTCGAATTTTTCATTGGGTAAATGCCTGGGCGATCACAGGATTGGTTATAACAGGATTTATTATTGGTAATCCGCCGGGAATTATTTCTACCAAAGAAGCAACAGGTCAGTTTTGGTTTGGATACATTCGTGAAATTCATTTTATGTGCGCTTATCTTTTGGTAGCCGTGATGATTTTGAGAGTTTATTTTGCTTTTAAAGGAAATAAATATGCCAATTGGCGCGTCTTTTTTCCATTCAAAAAAGAAGGTTTCAAAAGGATGTGGCACGTTATTAAATTTGATATTTTTTTACAAAACGAACATACCAACGGTTCTCCTTCCGGCGCTGTAGGTCATAATAGCGTAGCGGCAGCCTCCTATTTAGTAATGTTCGTTATGGGACTTATTATGATTGGGACAGGATTTGCCATGTATGCTCCTACTTCGACCTGGTTTTTTCCTAAAATGTTTGGTTGGGTGACCAATTTGGTTGGAGGAGATTTTAATGTGAGAACCATTCATCATTTCACCACATGGACTTTTATTTTGTTTGCCATTGTTCATATCTATTTGGTATTCTTCCATGACTGGCTCGAAGGTTTGGGCGAAACATCTGCTATGGTAAGCGGTTATAAATTTGTTCGAACCGAAAGAATTAAAAAAGATAAAGATGATGAAACAAAAGAATCTGTTACAACAGCAATAGCAAATAAAGATTCAGTTTAAAATAAAAATAAAAAAATGATGCAAGAAGAAATTATTACAAGAAAACTAGATGCTTTTCATTCTGATGGAAATGAAGTTTTAGTATTGGGAATTGGTAATTATTTGATGGGTGATGAAGGTGTTGGCGTACATTTTATAAACAGACTCGATAAAACCTTATTTCCTGAAGACACCTCTTTTATTGATGGCGGAACAGGTGGTTTTACCCTAATACCCTATATCGAAAATCATAAAAAAGTAATTATTGTTGATGCCACGATGGATGGTAAGGAAGAAGGAACAATTACACTCTTGAAACCTCGTTTTTCTGATGATTTCCCTATTTCGCTAAGCGGACATAATTTTGGCCTAAAAGATATGGTCGAAATCTTATCGATGCTGGATACGATGCCGGAAATTTATTTATACACGATCACCATTCTAAAAATGGAACCGATGTCTATGAAGCTTTCTCCAAAGGTAGATGCCGCAATAGAAAAAGTGACAGCACAGATTATCCAACAAATAGAAAATTTTAAAATTAATACTTAGTTCCTTGAAACCTTCATTTCAAATAATAATTTCAGGTAGTGTACAAGGCGTTGGTTTTCGGCCTTTTGTATACAATTTGGCAATTAAAATAAATTTAAAAGGTTATGTTTCTAATAATGAATTTGGGGTAATTATAGTACTGCAGGAAAATGAAAAAACCGCAACTGATTTTTTAAATAAAATAAAAAGAAAACATCCAAAAAATGCAAAAATAAATGATATTCAAATTTCTGAAATTGTAATTCAGGAAAGATTTGATTCCTTTTTTATAAAACCAACCGAGAAAAATATCTCTATTAATTCGCCTTTAACTCCTGATTTTGCGATATGTAAAAATTGCAAAGAAGAAATTTTAGATCCTGAAAACTGTCGGTTTTACTATCCTTTTATAAGTTGTACATGCTGTGGACCACGATATGCCATTGCTGAAAAATTTCCTTTCGAAAGAGAAAACACCAGTATGCATGAGTTTAAAATGTGCGATTCCTGTCTTGAAGAATACAACAATCCTGCAGACAGACGTTTTCACTCACAAACTAACTCCTGCCCTGATTGTGGCATTCAGGTTTCATTTACAGATAATACAGGAACCATTATTTCAGGTTCGAATAAAGAAATTTTCGAAAACATCTCCGAAAAATTAAGCGAAGGAAAAATCATTGCTGTAAAAAATACTTCGGGGTATTTGCTGCTTTGTGATGCGACTAATCCAGAAGCTGTTCAGGAATTGCGAAACAGAAAAAAACGTTTGACAAAACCTTTTGCAGTTCTGTTTCCTGATGCAAAACAAATTGAAAATTATTTATTTTGTCATAAAACAGAGAAGAATTTACTTAAATCTACTCAGGCACCCATTGTTATTTTAACCTTAAAAAAACAGATTGATTTAGCGATAGATCAAATAGCTCCTGGCATGAAAACCATCGGAGCCATGTTGCCCAATTCAGGAATATTACATTTAATTTCTAATTTGTTTCAGAAACCTTTAATAGCGACTAGCGGAAATTTTAACGGATCATCGATTTTTTCAGATGAAAATGAGGCCGTAAAAACATTAAATCCTATCGCCGATTATTATTTGCATCATGATCTTGAAATTCAAAATTCTCAAGATGATTCTGTAATTAAGTTTTCACGAAAAAATAAACAAAAAATTATTCTTCGTCATGCAAGGGGCTTTGCTCCAAATATTGATTTTTCTTTTTTAGAAAACAATTTAGAACAATTACTTTGTTTGGGCGCGACTTTAAAAAATACGATCACTATTACTGCCAATAATCAGGTTTATATGAGTGAGTATATTGGTGATTTACTGAATTTTGATACTTACAATAGATTTGAAAAGAAAATAAAAAATTACGAGTATTTCTTTGATTTTTCTCCCAAAAAAGTGGTTTGCGATCAACATCCTAATTATGAAAATAATAAAGTAATATCGGCATTTGTAAACAAAGATACAACTGTCGCAACCGTAAAAGTACAACATCATGAAGCGCATTTTGCTGCTATTTTAAGCGAAAAAAAGCTTTGGAAAAAATCTAAAATATTAGGTGTGGTTTGGGATGGTTCCGGATTTGGAAGTGATACAGAAATATTTGGCGGCGAATTCTTTGAATACGATCATAATACTATAACCCGAATTGGACATCTGGAATATTTTCCCTGGATTTTAGGCGATCAAATGGCTAAAAATCCTAAAATGGCCGCACTTTCTATTAGTAAAAACAATAGTTACTTTCAATCTTTTTTTAATAATAATGAATTGAAAATTTACTCTAAACACATCAAAAACAGCTCTATAAAAACATCTTCAATGGGGAGATTAATTGATGCTGTTGCCTTTACATTAGGATTTAAAAATTCAATTTTATTTGAAGCAGAAGCTGGAATGTATTTAGAAAATTTAGCCCAGCAGGCTTTTAATAAATCAGAATTAAAATTAAAGGATTATTTAAAAGATGAAAAAATAACTGATTTAATACCTGCAAAAAAACTCCTGCTACAAGTTGCCAAAGAGGTTCAGAATAATAAAGATTTAGAAATAATCGCTTTAAACTTTCATTTTACTTTAGTGAAATGTATCGAAAAAATAGCCTGTTTTTCAAAATCTAAAGAAATAGCTTTTAGTGGCGGTGTTTTTCAAAACTCAGTACTGATAGATTTAATAATTGACCATCTTAAACCAAAATACAAATTGCATTTTCACGAAACGCTTTCACCAAACGACGAAAATATCTCTTTTGGACAACTCAATCATTATTTAAATTTAAAAAAATAAGCTATGGATATTCTTGAATTATTAGGGCACATTGGTAAAACAGAAGAAAAAGACAAAATTTCGTATTCGGCGGGAGTTGTTATGGCTTTAAGTCTTAAAGATATTGGTTTTGATGAAATTAGGTATGAAGATTATATAGACGGAATGAAATCTGTTTTTGAGAAATCTGCTGAGAAAATTTCGCCCAAACGTTCTATTGAAATTTTTAATAATTACGTAGCACTTTTACAGGAAGAATTAAAAGTAAAAAATGCGGAGATTGGAAAAGCTTTTTTAGAAAAAAATGCAAAAAAAGAAGGTATTGTCAGACTTGCGAGTAGTTTACAATATGAAGTTTTGGTAGTAGGAAGAGGAGAAATTCCTAAAATCACAAATACTATTGATGTCATTTATGAAGGCTATTTACTGAATAAAGATGTTTTTGATTCTACTAAAGAAACAGGCCCGCAAAAAATGCGCGTTTTACAAACTTTAAAAGGATGGCAGGAAGCTTTACAACTGATGCCTGAAGGTTCCCGCTGGAAAATTTATATTCCGCATGATTTAGCTTACGGTCATATTGGAGCACCACCAATGATTCAGCCCAATTCGACTTTAGTTTTCATCATTGAACTTTTAAATATAGTTTAAAATGAAATATCTCTCTGAATATCGAAATCCCGAATTGGTCAAACATTATATAAATGAAATTCATAAGATAACGACAAAACCATGGAATATCATGGAAATTTGCGGTGGGCAAACCCATTCATTAGTCAAAAACGGATTACTGGATTTGCTGCCTGAAAATATCAGAATGATTCATGGCCCGGGCTGTCCGGTTTGCGTCACTCCTATTTCATTAATCAATAAAGCAATTGAATTGATGCATCAGGGCGTTATCATGTGTTCGTTTGGAGATATGATCAGAGTTCCGGGATCATCAAAAAGCTTATTGCAAGCCAAAGCCGAAGGCGGAGAATTACGTATTTTATACTCTCCTCTCGAAGCTGTAAATATTGCTGCGAAAAATCCGGATCGTGAAGTTGTTTTTTTTGCCGTTGGTTTTGAAACTACTGCCCCGAGCAATGCTTTGGCAGTAATGCATGCGCAAAAATTGAGTTTGACGAATTTTAGTTTATTAGTTTCTCATGTTTTAGTTCCGCCAGCGATGGAAGCTATTTTATCTGATGAGTTTTGTACCATTAATGCTTTTTTAGGAGCAGGTCATGTTTGTACCATCGTAGGACTTGAAGAATATTACCCAATTGCAGAAAAATACAAGATCCCAATTGTAGTTTCGGGATTTGAACCTGCCGATATGGTTCAGGCCATTTATCATGCCGTTCTACAATTAGAACAAGGAAAATATGAGGTCGAAAATCAATATACGCGTTTGGTAAAAGAAGAAGGAAACATCAAGGCCAAAGAGGTTGTGGATACTATTTTTACCATAGGAAATCAGGAATGGAGAGGTATTGGAGCAATAGAAAACAGCGGACTCGTTTTAAGAGAAGCCTATAAAATGTATGATGCCAATGTAAAGTTTACCATAAAAACAAGCACTGAAAAAACAGACGAACATTGCATTGCGGGTCAGATTTTAACGGGAAATAAGAAACCAAATCAATGTCCTGAATTCGGTAAAAAATGCAAACCTTCTAATCCTCTTGGCGCGCCAATGGTTTCTTCTGAAGGTGCTTGTGCTGCTTACTTTAACTATCAATAAAACTCAAAATGATCGGATTTTTAATTACGGTTTATGCCGGACTCGAACATGCCTTTGAAGCAGATCATCTACTAGCTGTAAACAATCTGGTTACTAACAGAAGTAAGATTAAAGATGCGCTAAAAGATGGCATATTTTGGGGAATTGGGCATACCTCAACTATTTTTATGGTTGGCATTATTATGATTGGTTTTAAGATTTCGATCAGCGAAAACATTTTTAGTTATCTTGAAGCGGTAGTAGGTTTGATGTTAATTGTTTTAGGAACTATTCGTTTGTTCAAATTATTATATAAAAAACGACATTCGCATACTTATTACCATAGTCACGAGCATACTCATAGCAATGGAGTTACACATTCACACATGCATGCTCATACGTATTCTCACTCACATCCTATCGCCTCTTTTCAGCATCAGCATTATGATCTGTCCAAAAATTACAAAGCTGCTTTTGGTGTAGGTTTGGTTCACGGTCTGGCCGGAAGCGGATCTTTAGTTATTCTGGTTATTTCGCAAATGAAAACACCTCTGGAAGGTTTGATGTATATTTTGGTTTTTGGTGTGGGATCTATTCTGGGTATGTTTATTGCATCCGGATTATTTAGTATTCCGTTTACCAAGAGCATTCTTAAATCTCAGAAACTACAAAATGTGCTAATTATCATTTCTTCTGCTATTTGTATTATTTTTGGATTTAAAATCATCTTCACCAATTTATTTTAAAGCTTAAAACTATATTCTACCCTAAATTTAAAAAGGTTCTAAGACTAATTTAATGATATCTTAAGGCACTTTAAGAAGCTGTATTTAATGCGATAAATATCTTTGTCTCATGAAAAAATGCAGACAAAATCTATCGCTTTTAATTCTCTTATTTACATTAAGTCAATTTTCTTTTGGTCAAAACTCTTCTATAAAAGGAACTGTTTCTGACGGGAAACTAGCTGTAGAATTTGTCGATGTTATTTTAAAAAATACAATAGATTCTACCAAAGTGGCAAATTATGCCGTTACAGATATCTCGGGAAATTTTGTTTTAGAGAATATTCCTTCTGGTGATTATCAATTACAATTGAAATTAATAGGTTTTAAAACTTTCAAACAAAAAATAAAATTTTCCGGATCCCCAATTTCTATCGGAACCATTACTTTACAAAGCGACACCAATTTATTGAATGCAGTTGTGGTGAATTCTCAGAAAAAACAAATTCAGAAAACTGACGAAGGTTTTGTTTTTAATGCTGTTTCGAACATTTCGCAATCCGGAGGAACCGCTACAGATATGCTAAAAAGTATTCCAACAGTTGCTGTTGATGCTGACGGAGGAATAACACTGAGAGGGAAATCTCCGATGATTTTAATTAACGGAAAAAATTCGGCTATTACCAATATGGACCAGATTGCTGCCAGCAGTATTGAAAGCATTGAGGTTATTAGTAATCCCACGGCTAAATATGATGCAAATGCCGAAAGTGGGATTATCAATATTAAACTCAAAAAAAACAATCAGAGCGGTATTAATGGTGCTGTAGTTTTAGGCGGCGGATTTGGTGCGAAAGGAAGACTGAACAGTTCTGTGCTTTTGAATCAGAAATCAGAAAAATGGAATCTTGGTTTGGGATATGACAATCGTTTTGCAGGAAGAACCAAGAAAATAAAAGGCGAAAGAACCAATAATTTTATTGATGATGAACATTTTATTTATCAAAATAGAAACGACGAAAGAACGGAAGGATTACAGAATTTAAAATTGAATATTGATTTTTCGCCCAACGAACGAAACAGCTTTTCATTTGAAGCTTTAGGAAATATAGAAAGTCAGGATAATGATGAGACTTTGCATAGTCAGGTAAATACAAGTGCAAATCAGTTTTTTTCTAATAATATTAGACATTCATTAGAACTAGAACGTTCAAAAGTAGGTGAACTGGCATTTAGTTACGACAGAAAATTTGCTGATGATCGAAAAAGCCTGAATGCAAGTATTACTTCTTCTTTTAATAAACATAAAGAAAATACAGATATTGACACTAATAATTATGATCACTATAATGCTCTGATTGGTGATGCATCTTTACAAAGAACACATAATTATGAGCATGAAAACATATCGAACGCCATTGTAAATTATGCAATTCCGGTTGCTGAAAAATCAATTATTGAAACAGGTTACAAAGGAACATTCCGATTTTTTAATTCTGATTTTCAAAGTGCAGATATGAACAATGGTCACTATATTATAGATCCGCTGGCAAGTAATTCTTTTAAATATAACGAACAAATCAACGCTGTATACGGAATGCTAAATTCGTATATAGGCGATAAAGAAAATCCAAAATGGAAGTATAATTTAGGTTTACGCGCCGAAAATGTTTCAAACACCGGAGCAACACAAAATAATAGCGATCACTTTAGCAATGATTATTTAAAACTTTTTCCATCAGCGTCATTGCAAATGAATTTAGCGTCAGACGAATTTGTAAAAATGGGTTACAGCAAACGTATCAATCGCCCGGATTTAGATGATTTAAACCCTTTCGTAGATATTACAGATGCTTTGAATCCTCATGGTGGAAATCCGTATTTGAAACCTGAAATTATTCATATTGCCGAAATGAGCTACAATAAAGAATGGTCGAAATACTCGTTTTCTACCAATGCTTTTTACAGAAACGCCACAGATGCCATAAGACAATATGCAGAACTAAAGGATAATGGTGTGATTTTACTTCAACCCAGAAATATTGGAAGTACTATAACTTATGGTTTGGAAACTATTTTCAGTTTAAAACCAGTCGGATTTTATGATGCCAATATCAGTATTACAGCTTTTCAGCAAAAGATAAATGCTTCAAATTTAGCTCAGGATGTGGTGAATAGTGCTTTTAGCTGGTACGGAAAAATCATTAATAATTTTATTCCCTGGAAAGGCGGAAAACTTCAGATTATAGGCAATTATAATTCGGCATTGGCAACTCCGCAAGGAAAAAGAATTCCGGTTTACAATGTTGATATGGGATTTCAGCAAAAATTAGGCAAAGGAAATGCCCGCTTAGGATTGGTGGTTACGGATATGTTCAACACTTTAGAAAGTGGTTATAAAAACAACACTTATCTTTTTAGCAATAATCGAACCTCAAAATCAGATACCCGCGCTTTGATGGTTACTTTTGCTTATAGTTTTAAATCTGATTTTAAAGAAAAACTATTGGAAAATCAGTTTTCGACAGAGTAATATTTCTATATGCTTGATGACCATAATAATTAACCTTTTGAAAAATGTTAAAGTATAAAAATATACATTTAAAAAATAGCTAAAAACAGGTGTTTTTACGTGTTAATTTAAACGCTTTTTTTTAGTACTTTTAGAATCCCCAAACATAACTTTGTATGGATTCTAAGAATCAAAACTATATTGAAAAACAAAAATCTCACTATTTAAATCAATTCACTAAAAGGGAAATTGATATAATTAAATATATTGGAGATGGCTTAAACAATACCGAAATAGGGCAAAAACTCTTTATTAGTGCCCTTACAGTAAAAAAACATCGCAATAATATCCTGGCAAAATCAAATTGCAAAAACACTGCGCAGCTTATCAAACAAACTGTTCTTCAGGGTTTAATATAATTCTTCATTTTTGATAAATACATCTTTTGGAGTATTTCACAGTCTTAAACAAATGTTAAATTTGTAAATATTTTTTGATAGAAATTACGATTACCAGATAGAAATGTTAATATTTTTATTTCGCTTAATTGTTATAATTTTTTCTGGACAAAATCTATAAATAGACCTTAAATACAAATCCAAAAACAAATCAATTATGAAAAAACTACTACTATTAATCGTGTTTCTCAGTTTTGCTGCATTTAGCTGGGCACAAATTACAGATCCAGATAAGAAGTCCTTAGAACAATTATCTGCTGATTTTGCAAAAATTAATAATCTATATAAAGAAGAGAAAACAAAACTGGAGGAACTAAGTAAAGAACTTTTAAATAATCAGAAAGAAAGCATTGTACCGAAAATAACATAACAACTTAAAAAAACCACAAAATATAGAACTGAATTAGATTCAATTTATAAACTATACCTTAGCTACAATAATATTCTTTTAAGTAAAAAAAACAAACAAGAAGATATATATCAGATAGCCAAAATTGATTACAAGATTGAAAACAACGATGTTCAATCAGTAAGTTCAGAAACTAAGAATTATCTCTATTTTGGCGAAAACAAAATTATTCCCGAAGATGAAGGGCTTTTTGGCAATAAAATTGCAAAAACCATATTAGACAATTCTTTCTCTGCGGAAAGTAAAACATATCTTGGAGATTTTAAAATTCCTCAGGACAAGCAAGTACTTACAATTTATAATTATAAAACCAAGGATGAAAAAAAGGCTTTCTTTAAAGAAATCAAGATTCATCTAAAAGAAGGAAGTATATGCGATTTAAAGTTAATTGTTCTGGATGAAAAAAATAATGAATTACTTTTTGAAAATAGAATACCAATAAATTTATTAATACTTTCAACAATAGGCCCTAAAACCCGTATTCAATTTAAAACGGCAAGTTCAAACAATAAAAACGAAGCACTTAATACAGGTATTGATGAAAATAATTACATTACACTATCCGATGTTCTTCTTTACATTCCAAATCCCGGTGAAAATTATATTCCCGAAGATCTGACTCTAACCTTTCCTACCAAAAAAGATAATATTCAAGAAAACATAAACAATCCGATAATTTACAAAGTCAATCAAGATACGTCACTACAAAATATTGTAGAACTAAGAACCTATACTGACTTTCTTGGTCTTTTTACAGATAGTCCAAATGGAATTATACAATTAGAAGGAAAAGCTGATTTTTATATTGCACCTCTTAATTTACCTAACAGCTCTGTATATATTTTTAAAAAAATATCTCCTTTTGTTAACTTTTCACGTCTTGATAAAGACGTTAGATACCTAACATTAAATGAAGTAGAACCCAATACTAGAAGCATCACAAACTCCCTTGAAATAATAGAGAAATCATATCTTCAAATGGGGTTAAATATTAATGTCCTCTCTTTTAAGATAAGAAAAGAATTTCCTTTTGATATCAATTTTTATGGAGCAACAAGATATCTAATTTCAGATATCATGACTCCAGACAGCACTGTAGTAAATTATAAATCTCTTGGTATTGGCGGAGGAATTTCACTCGAGTTTAAGCGTTACAATAATTTCGGATTCACTTATTCAGCTGAATTAACAAATTATAATTCCAAAAGCTTCAATGAAATTGACGGAATTATTAATCCTCAATCATTTTTAGTTTTTCAAAATAAGGCAGAAGTATATTTTTTTCCAGGTGAGACTAAACAGCAAGCAATCTTTTTAAGATTTAAAACATTTAATAATTCAGAAAAAGATAATAATGAAGCTTTTTATCAATTACAATTTGGATATAGATTTTCTATAGGAATAGGGAAAATTAAAAATTAATGTTTTATGAATTTACAACTAAATCGTTTGATTCTTTACAAATCAAACGATTTGTTATTTACCAGGAAATCATTATTTATTCAACGTCTTTTTTATAATAAAACAAAATACTAAATAAACTCATTCATATCTGTTTTTGATCATTTTTCTATAGAAATTTGAAGTATATTCGCCAAAAAAATTATGCCACTGATTTTTTTTGCCATCCAAAAACAATTAAACCTACATAGAATGAAATCTTTACATTTATTACTTATTACGTTATTTTTTGTTGCTGCACAATCTCATGCTCAGGTTCATGTAGATCAAATTACGTACAATGGTCGTGATCATTATATTACCACTACAATTGGTTATCCTGTTCCGGGAACTTATATCCCTACAGGACAAAAAGCACCCAGTACAGTTTTAAATCCTGACGGTACCGGATTTATTCAGGCAGATGATTTAAGCAAAAGCAAAATCAACTGGGGAATAGAATGTACAGATGAAGGAATTCCTGTTTTTAAAGAGGGTTTCAATAGTGCATCGTATACCTTTTGGTACAGAACAAATGATAGTGATGCCTGGATATATTCTCAATTTTCGATTCATTTTGCCAAGAAAAAAATGTTTTTAATGGGAGAAAGAGTAAAAGAATATGTAGATTATAATGTTCAATAATAGGATCGAAAATCATAACGAAAATAAACATTTCTCGTTATTTCAAAAAATTACTACAAAAAAGAAAACGTTTTCGTAGATTTTCTATTATACCTATAATTTTTCCCATAAATTCTTATAAAATTAAAAATCATACCTAATTTTTATTTAATTTGCGGTAAAATTCAATATATTAAACATGGTTTCAATCACACGCCTTTTTGATTTTCCCTATTATCAACAAGAAACTTATAACCTTCCGGTTGCCTTAGCAACCAAAAAAAATGGAGTCTGGGAAAAAACATCTAGCCAGGAATATATTGCAAAAGCTAATGCTATTTCGAGAGCATTATTACGTTTGGGCATTCAGAAAGATGATAAAATTGCCCTGATAACTTCGAACAATCGTACCGAATGGAATATCATGGATATTGGTATTTTGCAAACCGGTGCGCAAAACGTTCCGATCTATCCCACAATTGCCGAAGAAGATTACGAATATATATTAAATCACAGCGGAAGTATTTACTGTTTTGTATCTGATGAAGAAGTACTTAACAAAGTAAATGCGATAAAAGCAAATGTACCCACATTAAAAGAGGTTTACTCGTTTAATGAAATTGCAGGATGTAAACACTGGACTGAGTTATTGGCTCTTGGTGAAGACGAAAGCAATCAGAGCGAAGTTGAAGCCCGAAAAGATAGTATTAAGACCGATGATCTCGCTACAATTATTTATACTTCAGGAACAACAGGAAGACCTAAAGGTGTAATGCTTTCGCACCAAAATATTGTATCGAACGTTTTAGACAGTGCGCCAAGGATTCCGTTTGATCCGGGAAAAAGTACTGCTTTGAGCTTCTTGCCTATTTGCCATATTTTTGAAAGAATGATTTTATATATCTATCAATTTTATGGTGTATCGGTTTATTTTGGAGAATCGATTGATAAAATTAGTGATAACTTAAAAGAAGTTCGTCCTACGGTGATTACAGCCGTACCAAGACTTTTAGAAAAAGTATACGATAAAATTTATGCCAAAGGTGGTGAACTAACCGGTATCAAGAAAAAATTATTTTTCTGGGCTATCGATTTAGGTTTAAAATATGAGCCTTACGGAGCTAATGGTTTCTGGTATGAATTTCAGTTAAAAATTGCCCGCAAACTTATCTTTAGTAAATGGAAAGAAGGTTTGGGAGGAAATCTTGAATTAATGGTTTCCGGAAGTGCTGCTTTACAGCCACGTTTAACGAGAGTTTTTGCCGCTGCCGAAATTCCGGTTATGGAAGGTTACGGTTTATCTGAAACTTCTCCCGTAATTGCTGTAAACGATCAAAGAAACAAAGGTTTCAAGATTGGAACGGTTGGTAAAGTAATTCGCAACGTTGAAGTAAAAATTGCTCAGGACGGAGAAATTCTTTGTAAAGGACCCAATGTAATGTTAGGTTATTTTAAAGATCCTGAAAAAACTGCCGAAGCGTTACAAGACGGATATTTTCATACAGGAGATATTGGTGAGATTGACAGCGAAGGTTTCCTTAAAATTACAGACCGTAAAAAAGAAATGTTCAAAACTTCAGGAGGAAAATATATTGCCCCTCAGTTGATTGAAAATGCAATGAAACAATCTCGTTTTATTGAGCAAATCATGGTGATTGGTGACGGAGAGAAAATGCCTGCTGCTTTTATTCAGCCTAATTTTGAATTTGTAAAAGAATGGGCAAGACTGCATAAAGTAACTTTAGGAACTACTGACGCAGAAATCAGCGCAAATGCTGATGTGATTAAACGTATTGATGAAGAAGTAGAGAAAATCAATGAGAAATTTGGTCACTGGGAAAAAATCAAACGTTTTGAGCTTACTCCTGATGTTTGGTCTATCGATGGCGGACAATTGACTCCAACATTAAAATTAAAGCGTAAAATTATTAAAGAGATCTACAAAGATCTTTACGCTAAAATATATGGTCAGAATTCACAATCAAAATAATATAACCAAACGAAAACGGCTGTCTCACAAGACAGCCGTTTTTTATTTCGCGAAGATTTCCTTCAATTGGCAAATGAGTATCTAACCACTCGAGAAACGGATTGTTTTTTCCGGATAGCTCTTCTGATCTCCTCTTTTAGAGAACAGAGTGGCGAAATTTGAAAAAAGACGTTTTTTCCCAGAATATTCTCCTGACTTTTCATTTTCTGCAAAAGCGGTTCTTTTTCTGATCTTTTTCTCTGCTTCAACAACTGCTTTAGCATTGTAGCTGTTTTCAACTTGTATTGCATCTTCCATTCTACACACTTTATTAAAGTTTTTAAAAGGACGCGGTTGAAAATCAACCATAATCGCAGCCAGATTTATTGCATCAATATTCGACGGATCTGTTTCTCCTTTCAAGAAGGTTTCAATAGGTCTGAACTTGTCTTTTTGATCCTTAAATTTCTTCTTTTTCGTGTAATCAAAATCTATAGAAAATAAATTTCTAAAAACATTTAAGTCATCCTGAGTTACTCCATTCTCGAAAATAAGCCAACAGAAATCACGTAGTTTTCCACGAGACGGACTGTACAAATAATCAAAGTACTCGCCTTCTTTTTCTATCTCGTATTTTTTTCTAATCGCTTTTTTGTATCTATCTAATGTATTGTTGTTCATGGTATATATTTTTTTATTTTATTAATTATCTTAGGAAATTTTGCCACTAAGGCTCAAAGACACTAAGCTTATTTTTTTCTTTGCTGTTTTACTATTCTAAATCTTCTCTAATTGTAAACGCTTCATTCCAAAATCAGATTTTCTTAGTTTACACATTCTGCCATCTGAATTATGGTGAAATACAATTCCTTCTATATCATTTTCTGATAAGAATTTTTCCAAGTCATTAAACTCAAAACTTGAAAATTCAAACACTTCACACCTGTGTTTAATCAGCGTATGCTTTTCTAAATTTTCGGGATTCCCCTGTACTTTAGGTCCGCATAATTCGAATGTTCCGTCTGTTTTAATTTCCAGATTATCAAAACCTTCAAAGAAAAATTTATCCTCAGATTTTGACCGATCACATTTTACCCAATGCGGATGATGCCCTGTAATTAAATCCGCTTCCTGACATGCAATTGCATTCGCCGGAATTGAACGTCCTTTTTTAACATCAAATCGTTTGAATAACTCTCCGTTAATAATCGCCGCAGCTGTTCCGTCAAATTTTCTTGTCGCAATAGCCTCGCCATTTGTTACCCATGCATTTTCGGCATTGATCTTATTTATTACTCTTGCCAAATTCTTTTCATCTTTAGCAAATAATGTACTTATCTTTTTCATTTTATATTTTTATTTAAAGTGACCCTTTGATTTTTTTACTTGCCGCGAAGGCTCAAAGACACTAAGTTTTTTTACTCTTCACTATTTTGTCTGCTTCTCGCAAAAACGCCAGATCTTTAATTCAATTCTTTATAAAAAAATCTTTGTGCCTTAGCGCCTTCGTGGCAAAACTTTACTTTTTAGGCATAAAAAAAGCACCCGATTAAAGGTGCTTCATGAGATTGGGTAAGACATATCTATCCTACTGCCATTCATGCACCTGTATTGTAAAACATCCAGAAACGAATCCTGGGGCTTGTAATGCTACGCTATATGAGTTATATTTAAAATCCATCTTATTTGTTGTTGTATTTTTAAATCATTGTTGTGAAATTCTATCTTCAAATTTCTTCGACAAAGATATAGTTGAAAAGATCAATTATCCAAAACATTTTTAATATTTATTTTACTGATTATCAATTAGTTAAACCAATAAAAAAACATAGAAATGGCTGTCCGCATACTTGTGCAGATTCTTATTTTTATCAATTGACTGTCTATCATCAAATTACTTTTCAAGAGTATAATTCCTTAATTAGTCGTATCATGTAACATTTCATCTATTATTATTTTAATTTTTTTTAGTTAAAAGTTATTTTTTATCATTTTCTATCCTACTAAGCAATATAAATTATCATCCTGAACGATCCCGACCCTGTCGGAAAAGTGTCGTATTTCGACTTCTCTCAGTGTGCAAAAACAAAAAAAGCGCCCCAAAAAGGACGCTTTTATATATTTATGTTGAGTTTGTAACTACAATTTACACTTCAATTCATTAAAATACATATTACATCCTGAACCTTCAGCCGAGATAAATCCGGCTAAACGATCACTATATTGTCTTACTGACAGATTGATATATATGTGTTTTGTTTCCATTTCAGGACCAAATGTACAATATATTTTAACATTTGCATAGTATTCGCACTGAAATATTTATAAGACAGCGATCAATTTTAACCTAAATTTTCCCTTAAAAAAGCCTATAAACCTTAATAATTTTATATTTTTGAGAATATACGCACACATTATTTTTTATCAAATTCAGTCTTAAAAATACCATGAAAAAATATTTAAAATACATAGACGGAAATTCTGATAAGTTTTGGCAAATTGAAGTTACAGGATTAGAATATACTGTGACTTACGGCAAAAACGGAACATCGGGAACTTCTCAAACCAAATCATTTTCTACAGACGAAGAATGTCTGAAATCAGCAGAAAAAATACTGGCCGAAAAAGTAAAAAAAGGATATTCAGAAACTGGTGATGTTGCTTTGACTTCAAAACCTAAAACCGCAAAAAGCGCAAAATCTGATGAAGTTCTGGAAGAATACGACGCAATTGTAAAATCTAAAAATATAGATTTACTATTGCCTTTCCTGAAAGAAAAATCAAAGGGGAATATTGAAGCTCTAAAAAAGCTCATCAAGAAAAGTAAACGCTATTTTATGACCTATACTGATCTTACCAAAGATCCAGGTTATGTAAAAAAAGACAAACACGATTATGGCTGGGGAACCCGCGGCGATAAAAAACAAAGTGATATTATTACCCTAAGTGCAATCGCCTTATTTGATAAAGCAGATATCAATTCCTGGGATGAAGCTTTGAGCTTGCTGAACGAAATTGATGAAAAACCTCAGGTGATGGAGGTTTTATTATGGGCAAAACCCAATTGGCTTGATACTTTTATTTTAGACAAAGTAAAAAGGCAAGATTGGGTGGGATTTAATTATCATACGCTGCGCCAACTCGAAGAGCAGCATTTATTAGCATTTAATCCTGAATTATACGCTTTGACACTTGCCGCAACAAATGAGTGGCGTGCCAAAATGAAGACCAGAAGGTTCATTAATAATTCATTAAATGATCAACTAACCTGGAAAAGGGATATTCCGGAATTGTTTAATTATGAAACGATTCTGCACAACAGTTTCTTTAGGGAAAATGACAAACAAAAACATGATGAATTCCAGACCTGGGCTGTTATTTATAAATCCTTATTAGAGGAGAAAAAGATGGAACGTGCGTTTTTTATCGAAAATGCCATCCAGATTCAAACCAAAGAATGGAACAATAACCTGAAATCGTTCTTTAGAAAAAGAATAGAAGAATTTAATGTTACTGCCGATGAACTTATTCTTTACCAGGAAAACATATTCTCTTTTCTACACAATCCGTATCCGCCTATAACGAGTTACGGAATTGAACTGATTAAGAAAATTTACGATCATCCAAAATTCAAAACCAAATCATTTCTCGAATGGCTTGAACCGCTTATGATGCGCAGTGATTGCAAAGCAGCTATTAAAAACGTTTTGCCAATTCTCGAGAAAATAAATAAATCAAACCCAAAACTAAGCACCGCTATATCATCCATTATTGCCGATGTTTATGTGATTGCTGATCTGGCTTTGCAGGAACGTGCTACCAAAATTATTACCAAAATTGCGAACGTAAAAGATAAAGTGCTAAAAGAGAAATTATCCTCATACGTAACGCTGATGCAGGGAAATATCAAATCAGGGTTAACCCAGTTTTTAGACGAAGATGCTCTGGTTGTTGATGATGCTGCTCATGAAGAATATACATTCGAACCTCATCGAGAATTATTGCTTACAGAAGAAGTTCAGTTGCCAAAGGATTGGAACGATGTCGTTTTTCAGTTTGGAAATTTCATCAATTCAGAAGAAACGGTTGATTCAGAAATTCTACTGAACATTTATATCTCGCAACGTGATTTGTTTCCGGCAGATTATAGCGCGCAATTGCAGCCTTATGAAAAGCAATTGCAGAAACATTATTTTGAAGCCACTCACAAAAATTTCGTGAAGGCATTTTTACAATCTAAAATCGCCAACATAGATAATAAATTCAATAGCAAAGTCAATCATTATTCAAAGATTATTACCACTTTGTTAATGCAGCCTTTAATGGAAAAAGTACAGCAAAAAATAGATTCAAATTCTACTTTGCCCCTGCTCTCTTTCCCGAGTCATAAACCGTATTGGGTTGCTCCAAAGGTTTTATTAGAAAGGGTTATTGCCTATCAAAATACAAAAGAAGAAATTGATGCTGTCGATCTGGCTATTGCAATTGCCCGTATGCCAAGAGAAAATGTTGCAGAAGCCATTCCGTTATTGGATAAGATCGAAGGTGAACTCAAACCCTTATTATCCTTTTGTCTGGGCGTAAACGAGAAAGTCGAATTAGACGATACTTCTCTGTTCTCGAAACTATTGGCAACAATGGGAAAAACGACCAAAGAAACCGGAAACCTATCGCTTTGGGCCGTTGCAGCACGAACATTTTATCCTAACGATACTTTCCCCGAATTTGAGAATACGTATCTAAAAGAGATTCCGTTTGTGGTATCTCCTTTTAAACCTAAGGTCGAGTTTAAGGAAAAATGGAACGAATGGACGAATTATCAAACCAAAGAAAAAGAACGAACACCATCCTGGTACGAACTAGGATTTGATTTGCCTAATTATTCTAAGATCCCCAATTATTTGCTTTATAGCCAGGATATTTACAAGAGATCAAACACTTGGGATTATAATATCAATTATGCCGGAAACACCTATTTCTGGCACAGTATTACACCGCAAAACTCAGATGCTCTCGCGTTGACTTTATTGCACAATTGTAATATTGCCGATGGAGCAAAACCGGAATTAAAAGGTTTTCTGGACGTTATCAACAGACCGGAGTTTAGATTCTCAGATATTAGCCTGCTTTTATATGCCTGCTGTTTCTTTCAGGAAAAGAAAGATTTACGATTAATGGCTTCAGAAGTTTTGATTCATCTTATCGAAAAACAAACTATAGATATCGAACTTTTTGCTCAGAAAATAGCGTATCTCGCAACCGAAAAATATGGCGTATTTTTAAGATTAGTCGACGGATTAATTGCCATAAAAGATGTTTCTCCTTTGCATAATAATGCTTTATTGAAGTTGCTGAATTCTTTCTTTGCCAATCTGGATTTAAAAGATAAATTGCCAACCAACTTCAAGAAAATAATAGAAAATTATCTGGATATTTTAACGAAAACCAATCAGAAACCATCTACGGAAGCCATTGTTTTCTTCGAAAAATGGAAAGATAATGCATCGCTTAAATCATTGATTAAGCAAATTTTAAAATAAAGAAAAATGACAGATCTCGAATATAATTATAAAGGAATTTCGACTTACAGTAAAACCAAAGGCATCAACAATCTCGTTCTGGCGCATCAAACCGAAATTGAGGAAGTCAATAACATTCCGTGTTTTTTCTGGGGAAGTCTGACAGATCCATATGTCACTGCAAAATGCTGGACTACGATTGCCAAAGTGGTTCGTTCCAGTTTTGGTCCCATTCCGCCAAGTTTGCGTGATCCTATTGTTTCGGCAGGATCTGAGCGATTGCGTTTTGAAGGTTTTTCGTCTTGCAACGGTGTTTATGTACGACTGGATATGAAACCTGAAGCGATCGACGGAGAATTTATCGCCAACGGAACTACGAATGTCGATTTTAATGATCCGATGCTAAATGCTTTAAATGCGATTCAGAAAAACGAAAAAGTAACGCTTGCCGTGGGTCAGCAGGATGTTCAGGTCATTACCAGCAAAGCAAAAGTAACGGAGAAAAAAGTGACTTTACCTATGCGCTGGATAAAAGGTTTAACGAGCGTTCAGTTGTATCTGGCGGATATGGATATTAAGTTTGAACTGAACAAAATTCAGACGATTCAGTTGTTTCAGAGTTTACCAAAAGGAACCGTAAAAGGTGATTTTTTTATTACCAAAAGAGCCGGAAAATTTATGTTTTCGACTTTGGCTACAGCCGATAGTGTCAGAATTGGCGGCGTGCAAAGATTGCGCTTGTTAGAAGGAATTCTGGCGATTGTAGACAAAATCTTCATTTACGAATCGACAGACAAACAAACTTGTGCAATTGTGGCCGAATTTGGAAAGATGCAGCTTCTCATGGCTTTTTCTCCAGATTCGTACCGAGGATTTTCGGGCGAAGGAAATGTACTCGAAACCATGACCGAAAACTTACCTATAGAATGGGTTTACGGACTGAACAGTTTATTAAAATCGAATGAAACTTTTGACCCAACGATGCTTTCTATCGAAAATGATATCGATTTTGGCACGATGGACAATCTGACTTCGAATTTATCCTCGATGGGATTATTGGGCTATGATTTAAGCGAAAAAGCACATTTCTATCGTCGTCTCCCTTTTAAAACCGAACGTATTTTATCGCTCAACCCAAGACTTAAAAATGCCAAGAAACTATTAGCCAACGAAGACATCGAAATCGTCGAACGAAGAGCCGATTATATCGAAGCCAAAGTAAAAGGTTCCGGCGTTGTACACAAAGTCATTATCGACAATAACTCGCAAAGATGTACCTGTGACTGGTTTACGGCTTATCAGGGCAAAAGAGGGATTTGCAAGCATATTTTGGGAGTGAAGATGATGATTTCTTAGAAATTATACTTTTATATATAAAGGAAAATCGCCCTGATATTGGGGCGATTTTATACGCAGATTATACGGATTCGCTTTCGCGAAAACGCTGATTTGTATGGATTTTTTTAGATCATTATTTTGATTTCAAATTCACCATTTTAATTTAAGTGAGAAAAAACATATATTTACAAGTGCAAAAACAACGAAAATTGTATTTTATCAAATCAACCTTGTTTTTTACCGATGAGTATTTTTTTAAAGAATTTTAAATACCTTTGAATTATGAGCACAGAAACTAAACCAAAACACATTGGCCGAAATATTAGCCGAATAAGAGAACTTCGCGGTATGAAACAAGGAGCACTTGCTGATGCTATTGGCACTAGCCAGCAAACTATTTCTGGCATTGAAACCAGTGAAACTGTTGATTTCGAAAAATTGGTACAAATTGCAAAAGCACTTGGCGTGACGGTAGAAGCTATTGAAAATTTTACAGAAGAATCTGTTTTTAATTTCTTTAATAACTTTTACGATAATAGTTCAAGTCAGGGAAATAGTTTTAATCAAGGCATGAATGCTACTTTTAATCCATTAGATAAAGTTGTCGAACTTTACGAACGTTTGGTTCAGGCTGAAAAAGATAAGGTTGAGTATTTAGAAAAATTGATGAAATTGAAATAATATTTCTTTTTCTTTATATAATAATTGAAAAGCGCAAACTTTTAAGGTTCGCGCTTTTTGTTAAATTAAAATATAATTTAATTTTTAAGCATAAGATATATTAAAAACTTCTTTTTTATTATCTCTTTTAAAGTTTTTAATCAGTTCATTCATTTTTAATACTTTGAGAAACTCTTCATTTTCAGTAGTCATTTTAAGAGATAAACCTTCCTCTTCTATAATATTAAGAAATTTATCTCCCATCTTTTGTAATAAATCTGAAATATCGTATTCATTATCTTCATCAGAAACAGCTAAATTAAATAAGCTAACTTTATATTTTTCTTCTAAATCAGAAGTAATTAGTTCATCAAACATTTCCGCGGTAAAATTCAAAGATTTATTTTGAAGATAAAACTCCGCTATTTTTTGTAAAAGCTCTATATTCTCAGATTCAATTATCTCAGTTTCTCTTTCAATAATAATTGTATTTAAAGATTCAATATTTAACTCTGATTCCAATAAACTTTCCAAAAATTCAATATCAAAATTGTAAGTACTTAAATTTGAAATAAAATCATCTTCATATGTTTCAATTAGTTTGACTAGGACATTTTTATTATTTTCAAATAATGATTCAAATTCCTCTATGTCAAGTACAAAAAAAACTTTTTCTTCTAAAAATAAAATTCTTGAATCTATACTTATTCTATTAGATTTTAAAACCAAATCTCCCGAATCTACAAAAATTGTTTCAAAAGAGATATCTAAAAGATTTTTATCATTTATTAGACAGTATATAAAATCAAAACAGGATTCTTCATCATCAAAAAGAACTTCTAATTTTTGATAAAGTTCAACTATTGACAGTCTTGAATAATTCTCTTCTAAATTCAAAAAATTTGTTAATATTGAAGTTGATGGTCCTTCCCAATTATAATATTTAACGATATTTTCCCAAGAAGATAAAATTTTATTCTCATCAACTAAAGATATAATAATCTCTCTTGAAAGAATTTTACCATAGCTACCTAGTTTGCCTTCAAATCCTTTTTTAATTATTTGCAATTTATTCTCTAAACTAAGTATTTCATCATTTTGCTCTAATAAATACAGGACTTCTTCAGGTTTTTCATTGACATTTCTCTCAATCTTTAGGTAAACATTTTCAACATATTGATTCAAATTTTTGCTAATTCTTTTGTATAAAATTGATTCTTCTTTAGATTTTAAAAAACCTAGATTTGAATGTAAGAATTGTTTGGGATCATGACTATATTTTTCATCAAGATGAGAAAAAAGATATAAATTTTTTTTAGTTATTTGATATAAGTTATGTTCATAAACCTTAAGTAATAACCCTTTAATTTTTTCTGAATAACTGATGGAATTAAACTGAACTTGTAATATCTGCAGTGTTTTTATAAAAGCATCACTATTTATTCTTTCAAATATATCTTTAAGTAAATCTTTATCCGAATTAATAAAATTAGTTATTCCTTTATTTTTATTCAATTTAAATAAAATTCTGTCATCAATATCATCAGAAAACAATTCAATTAGATCAAACAAAATTTTTCTTTTTAAGTCCTCTGAAAACCTTGTCTCTACTAAATTCCAGAATTTATCCCATTTTGTTATTTCAACATAAAAGCTAGATAGAATATTATTATCATTACTTACTTTTCTCAGAAACCCTTCTATAAAATAAATGCTCTCATTATGGTAATTTTGAATTTGATCTAGTACAAAATCAAGTTTTTCATTTCTCAAATTAGGATTTTGACAGTCTTTTAATAAAAATTCAAAAATATCATAGATTAAAATTGATTGATTTTTGAATCTAATGTCTATTATACTTTTTACCAAATTCTCTACGTCCTCAATTTTTTCATTAAAAGAAGTTAATTCATTTTGATTTATTTTCATCATTAATTTATGATCACTAGAAGATAATGAACCTGGATGAAAGTATGAGACGTATTCTATAAAATCTTCATTCACATAATCATTTTTAAATAGATATTTAAATAAACTAATATTAGGATGTACTTTATTTTCAATAAATTCTTTACCATCAACATTTCTATATATTTTAGAAGAGTAAACTAATTCTAAAAAATGATCAATTCCTTCATTATAATTTTCACATAATTCAAATAAACTTAAATTTTTAATATTTTGTTTTTCATTATTTAAATGAATAATCTTCCTCTCCAATAAAGCTATTTTATTCTCATGAAAATCTTTAATAAGTTTTTCTCTTTGATCATATGATAATTCAATATTTACTCTACTTTCAACCTCTTTAAAAGAGATCTTTGACGCATAACTATCTGTATAATCATAGCCAAACTGAACATTATCAGATTCTTTTATTTTTTTAAAGTTTTCATCAGTGCTCAAATCACCTAATTTCGTTTCCTCAATATCTTTTATTTTTACTTTGTGTTTTTCATTAATCATTATTATCAGATTAAAAATATAAATATTTCTTAATTCATTTATATCTCTCACAATTTGTCCACTTAATGCCTTCTCTAATTTATCCTTTTCTTCCCTTTCATTTTTTAATTGATCATTAAAATCTGAAATAATTTTTCCTAAACCTTTGTCATTTTTAAAATCTTTTTTAAAGACTCGATGTAATTTCGATTCGTTTTTTTGAATTAGTGCAAAGTCATCAGGAAATATGTTTTTATAAAAAATGATTGCAAAGAGTTTATTTTTATCAATAATAGGTTTATCAATAATTAAAATCTCATTATATAATTTAAATTCATTACAAATATTGATAACGGTACGCATATCATATACATAATTAGAAACTTCTGAAATGAAATTTTTGTCTAAATAACTTTTAATTTCTTTTCCAGACTCATCTTCAGTCTTTCCTTTGTTGAAAAAACTATCTAATTTTGAAAGAAACATGTTTTTGGAATTACTATAGTCAGTAATTGGTATGACTGGAATAATGATATCAAAGAATTTCGTTTTATCTTCTAAGATTAATTCATCTTTAACAGAATAAATAAATTTAACTGGCTGGATAACATCTTTTGACTGCTTAATCAAAATAGAAAGTTCTCTAATTTTAGAATATAATTTTATAGCTATATCATCATTAAATCTATCAATATCTTCAATAATGACAATGTTGGTATTAGTTTTTTCGAAGAAATAAATTATTTCATCAATATTTCTATTAAAAACAGATAATGTTTTATCAGGGTTTTCATTAACAATTTCAAGGCTACTTGGAGTTAATTTTGAAAATTTTATGTTTTTTATCATATCATAAGATTTATAGAAAATATAAAAAATACCTGCAATAAAAACAAAACGAATGAAATCAATATCTGTGTTCCTTTCTTTAAAGAAAATAAGTTTATCATTGATTTTTTCAAAAAATAAAAAAATTAATGAGTAAAACCACAATGTCAATAAACATATAAAAATTAATTTTCGAAAAGGCTTTGTAAAATCAATTCTTTTATACGAAGATTCTTTGATTTTTATTTTTTTCTCATAATAAAGAATTTGCTGAACTATACTAGTTTCAATTAATTTTTCATCAGATTTATCATCTTTAAAACTCGCGAGTGAAATATGTAAATATTCATTACCTCTATTACTTTTACAAAATTCATTAATGATTGTACTCTTTCCTGTTCCAAATCCACCTGTCAATGCTATATTAATTACGTTTTTATTATGTATTGCAAAAAATAAAGCATCTAGATAAGTTTTTATCTGACCGTCTCTTTTATCATTAGGTAAATTTGCCGTTAAATCTTCAAGTAATAATTCATTTGGGGTAGAATAACCTTTATATAGATTACTTTCAATCTTACTTAGATATTCAATAATATTTTTAAATAATACTTGCAATTGCTTAATCAAAAACTCTTTAAATATTTTAAACATATCGATTAAAAACTTCTTGCTTCTCTTAAAAGATAACATAATTATTATGATTGCTAATAAGACTAAAATATTTGATTTTATGTATTCTATCATGTAATCCAATTGTATTATTAATAAAGTATTAAATTATAAACTATATAAGCCAAAGCTACCAATTAAATCAAAGATAATTTTACGGATTTCCACAATATCTTACTTAGTGCTTAATCCTCAAATATAAATAAACAAAAAGCCTTTAAACCCAGTAAAAATACCTGATTTAAAAGCCAACAAATAAAATCTCTAATACAATACCTAACAGGTTTCTAAAACCTGTTAGGAAACGCTAAATCCCAAAAAAGCTTTTAGAATTCCTAGTAGTTTCCTCCGCAACAATAATCCCCGAAACTCCTTTAAACTGCGCAACAGTTGCTGCAACAAAAGGCAGAAAAGCTGGTTCGCAACGGCGTTCGTGGTATTTTTTCAGGAGATTATTGGGTACGTTTTTTGGCAACATGAATGGCGCATCAGTTTCGATCATCATTCGGTCCAGCGGCACGTACTGAATCACTTCTTTTAAATGCTCAAAACGTTTACTGTCGGATATTGCTCCGGTAAAACCAAGATAAAATCCGTTATCGAGATAGGTTTTGGCTTCGGGCAAAGTTCCGGTAAAACAATGCACAACGGCTTTTGGCAATTGTGGCAAATAGTCTTTGGTAATATCCATAAACTTTGTAAAAGCAGCTCTTTCATGCAAAAACAAAGGTTTCTGAACTTCAATCGCCAATTCTAATTGGACTTTGTAACAGGTTTCCTGTACATTTCTGGGCGAAAAATCACGATCAAAATCGAGTCCGCACTCGCCTACCGAAACTACCTGTTTCTGTTTTAATAAATTACGCAGTTTCGAAATACTCTGCGCATCAAAACTTTTCGCATCGTGCGGGTGAATTCCGGCTGTAGCGTATAATATTCCGGGATATTCTTTTGCTATTCGTGAAGATTCTTCGCTGTTTCTTACGCTTGTTCCGGTTAGTATCATTTGCGATACGTCGGCATCTAAAGCGTTTTGTACGACATCGTCTATGTCGTTTTGGAATTGTTTATTGGTTAAATTAATTCCTATGTCTATGTATGTCATTTTTTTTAAGTTTCTGAGGTTCTGAGATTCTGAGATGCTAAGTTTTTTCCTCTTTGGAACCTTTTATTATTTGTTTTTTTTTGCCACTAAGGCGCTAAGTCACAAAGTTTTTTACACAAAGTTTGTCATTTCGACGTAGGAGACCCGAGCGATAGCGAACAGGCGAAGCAAATCCTCGCAAGTAGCTCCGCAATCAAAAGCCATTCTATGTCGATCTTGCAACGAAGATTTCTCCTGCGTCGAAATGACATAAAATGAGAACAAACCTTTGAACCTTCTCTATCAATTTTCATAAAGCCATTTTTGGGCCATTACTATAACTTCTTGCTCTATAGTATCCAGACTAACATCTTTATAATACCAATTGACCTGGCCTGCTATCAAATCATCCCAAGCGTCATCAAGAACAGACAAATCGATTATGTCTTTGTCTACATCAAAGTCGCAATACAGATGCAGCATTCTTTTCAGGTTCCCTCTCACATCGTCATATTTTACTACTTTATTTAGAAAATATCTTATATGACTTTTTTGAGATTCCTCCTTGTTTTTTGTCGTTAGATTCAATTCTGAGAGAACGGCTTCGAGATAAGGCTGAACTTCATAGCAATCAATTGGTTTATAGAAACAAGCCAAGTTATAAATAGCTTCACTCTCATAACCTGAATTGATCAATTCGATTGCCCAGTCTTCGATTAGATCGATATTGAGGTATTTGTTAAAATGAAAGGTCAGGATGTAATCTGTGAGTATTTCGAAGTCTCTGTTTACTAGTTCCATGTCTGTTTTTTTTGCCACTAAGGCACTAAGACGCTAAGTTTTTTGTTCTTTTTGTCTGTTCTTTTTTGACACTAAGACACTAAGACGCTAAGTTTTTTTGTTCTTTTTGTCTGGATTTAATCTTGCAATCCCGATAGCTATCAAGAGCAGATCCTCAAAGTTTTTTCCCTTAGTATCTTAGCAACTTAGAACCTTAGCATCTTAGAACCTCAGCACCTTCAAGTTAAAAATCCCCATAATATACCTGAAAGCAAGGTAATTTAAGATCATTTCTCCAGGTGTCGACAACTTGATTTCTGTCGTCCAGAACGAATTCTATAAAGTATTTATCTTTGATAAACTCATTGTAGATTTCGGTTTTTACGATCGAATCTTTTCGGCTGTCTTTGGTTTTACGCATGATCAGGTCGTCATATTCGATTTCGTGTTTTTTCAGGAATCGCAATGTTGGTTCTTTGTATTGATCTTCTCTTCCTGAAACCAGCAATATATTATATCCCAGTTTCTTGTAATTTCTCAACACATTCGCGACCGGATTATTGATTTCGTCTTCATCACATTTACTGGCATCAAAAGGATTTCTTCCGTTCATTAAAGCCAGCGTTCCGTCAAGATCGCAAATTATAGCTTTTGGCAGATCAGAGTTTTGAGGGCAGTATTCGAGATTTTTATTCACTTTTTTTATCGGTTTAAAATCAAACTTTTCTTTTGTTTTTTGCAATTGATGGTACATGTTTTCAATTACCTTTTTTGGCACTTTTCGGTCTCTCTTTTCATTTCTGATAAAAAGCTCTTCTAATGGTAAATCAAACACTTTGAAATCAATATTGGCCATTTCGGCAAAATCATTTATCGACTGTTTTATATAATCTGATTTTACATTGCAAGTATCCAGAATCACATTCCAACCATTCGAAAGCAAGGTTTTAATCTGTCCGTTTACAATTTTCGAAATCATGCTTTCATATGCCGGATCCAAAGTTTCCTGAAATTGCGAAAACCTGATTTCATCACGGCTTATTCTCATCGTTTTAGATTCGGTTCTCACCTTCCACTCTGCAAAAGTGCTTTTTCCCGATGCCGGACAACCTATAAGTATCGTTAATGTTGGTATCTTTTTCATTGTATAATCTTTGTTATAATCTTGGATCTAATGTTTTTTCTATCTCTTCGTTATTGATTCGCTTCAAAAGCAACAAACGCATCAGGTAATTTTCGTCATCTAAATCTTTATACGGAATCTGAAGCATTTTTTGATTGATTTCCCAACCGTTTATCGATTGCTCCATCTTCTTTTTTACATTTCGTTTTTCTAAATAATGATCAAAATCCTGATGAAAATTCACGCCGTAAATCATCGTTAGATAATTGTTGTTTCTCACTTTAAAACAAGGTGGCAGATTTTTTATATAATTCTGAACCGGTTTAATCATGATGCCTTCTTCATTGTCATTCGTTAGTTTTTCAAAAAACGAATAGATTTCTTTTAGCTTTTCTTCTTTACCAGAAACCGTAAATTCTACATGCAAAAAGGCATCATCGTTTACCAATTCATACGTTAAATTACTGTTTGGCAATGTTTCATCACCGGAAGCTGTAACTATTTTCAGGATTGTAAAAGGTTTAAAATGTATTTCACCTTCATTCCCAAAAGTCTCAATCTGGTTTTTAAACACATGTAATGATTCTTCCTGTTTGGCTAAATCCGGAATTTTCACGCTTCCTAAAGCTTCATACTGACGCACAATATGCGACTTATGTTTGCTGCCAAATTCTTTTCTGCTAAGCGCTTTTTTATCTGAAAGATACGTTGTAAACGCTTCCGATTTTTTTACACTTTCTAATTTTTCAAGTAATCCTGAAGATTTTAAATACTCATTATGCGTTTTTAAGGCATCGTAATATCCTGTAAATTCTTTTTCGATCAATCCGGCTCCCAAAACTTTCCAAGGCAATAATTCCGAAGCAATTAAAATAGTTTCAAAATCAGGAAAAGCAATTACCATCTTAGCATGCAATTCTTTCAGACTTTCAATGGCTTTTTCTACATCGATATGATCCATTTTAAAACCGTTTCGGGAAACAAAATAAGTTTCTTCAAGATTTCTTTTCAGGTAAATGGTGCAGTACGAACCCATGTATTTTTTTTGAACCACAAATTCGTTTACGCCTTTGCCTAAATAATAGTTTACAGCTTCTTCAATGCTTTCTATTTCATTTTTAGACGTGCTTTTTAGCGCCGGAGAAATAGTTGGCGAAAAATCATTTATTTTATTAGTACAAAACCAGTCGATTCTGTTTCTTACTTTATAGTCTAACATTTTTTTACTTTTTTTGAATGATTACGGCACTTGTTGGGTAAACTCCTTTTACACAATCTCCTATTCCGTAAAAGGTTTTAGGATTTGGAAAAATTTCATTGATCAACGCTACAAATTCTGAGTTTGACAATTCAAAATCGTGATTGTCGTGCCTGAATTCTTCTGTTAGTTCATAATTTACATTAAAATCTTTGTCTGGCGTTGTTACAAATAGCTGCGTAAAGTTTGTATTGTCCCTAATCCAGATTAACAATGCTTTTGCTTCTTCAAGCGAATTGTGCTCAATCACTTCACTCAAAATAATCTGATTTTCAAAACCTTTAATCTCATCTAAACTTTCTATCCATCGCAAGTTATCTGCATTTTCTATTGCGACGATTTTATCTGCGACATGCTTAAAATCGACCTCATCGTATGCATAATATTCTTGCGTAAATCCTTTTTTAAGCAATAATTTAAAATATTGTAATTCGCCACAGCCAAAATCTAAAACAGGTTCATCAAAATTGATTTTACTGCAGATAAATTCTTTTCTGGATTGATGCGTGTCTGTAAAAACAAACTGTACTTCGTTGTCAAAATAAGCTTCTAATTGTGGTTTGAATTTTTCAAACTGCACCGGCGAACGCATGATTCTTTTGATAAAAAGATAAAACACAAAATACGGAATGCCTGAAATATTGGTTAACATCGTGATATGCTTCTGAATAAAATAGTCATCGATGTACGTGTAAACTGCATATCTATTGGTAAAGTGCGAAAACAAAGCGACAAGCGAAAATTTCTGCAAAGCTTCTCTAACGGTTTTACCTTCAATCTTTAATTCGAAATTATTCCCAATTTTATGCTGCAATGAAATTCCCTCGATGTATTTTGACAAAAGATAGTTTCCGTTTTTGTACCAACCTGAATCAATAAAAAAAGTTTCTACTTCTATGGTACATTTTTCTGTATCAACTTCATTGTAATTTTTCTCTAACCAGGAAATTGTCGTTTCACCCAAACTTGTGTTTTCTTTATACAAATGATTGAAAAATTCTGTCGACATGTTCAAGGCCAATAAAGGACTGCAGTAACTTTGAAAATCGATTTGATTTCCTTCCTCGGGCAGATAACTTTTTTTGCCATCTAAAAAAACACAATGATATTCATTGGCAGAAATTACATTTCCAATCACAATTCCGTCTTTTAATTCTTTTAAATATAAACCTTTATCCGTATTTGGATTTTTATAAAGGATATCTAAAAAGTATTTATTCTCTGATTTAAGTTTTATAATCATTGTGTCTATTTTTGTTTGACAAATATAGCTTTGCCACTACGCGGTTATTTTGCGCAGTTAAATTTTAATTTTATTCTTCTTCTCTATTAAACGGTTTTTCAAATGTAGGGCGAATCATTTTCCAGATAATCTCCGAATAATTTTTACCATTCAGCATTGCAAACAAAACTCCCGGATATTGACAAGTCATGAAATACAAAGCAGTTTCTTTGCGTGATTCCAGAACTTTAAAATCTGCCTTACACTGAACTTCTATTACCGAATATTTATTTTCTAAATCCCTTTTAGTTTGTTTTACCCAATCGAAAAATTCATCCGGAACACGTTCCAAAATTTCTTCCATTGATTGATTGGTTTTCAAATATTCCCAGATATTCAAATTCGAAACCTGAGTGATGATTCGGTGTAAACGAAGGTATTCATCAAATTTAATTTTTACCCGAAAGTTGTTCGCATATTTAATGATAAAACCTTCTTTATTGGCGATATCCATTTGTTTTAAAGTCAAAATATCTTTGATTCCGTCGTATTTTTCAACTACAGGAAAACCAATATCTTCAAGCGGAAATTCCTCTCCGGATTGTGTATCGATAATGGCCAGTAAAACCAGTTCTTCTGATGCGCCGTAATCTAAAACAATTCGGTTTTCAGGATAAATAATTTCAAAGAGATAGGTTTTATTTTTATCCAAAAGCGGCCATGAATTTCTGTATTTTCCGTGCAGCATTTCATTCGCCTTATCCGACTGAATGCTCGAAAAAGAACCGCGACTTGCCATAAAAGGAACTTCATCAACCCAATATAAAATTCCCATTGAACCGTCCATTTTATCGTAAACCTCAAAAGTCGATTCAGGAAGAATTTGATTTTCCATTTCACCTAAATTGAAAAACTTAGCAAAAGGTCTTGCAACGACGTTTTCATTTTTATCTAAAATCAAACCTCTGCACGCTAAAGTTACCTCATTCCAAATTCTCTCGAACTGAGCATTTTGGGTATAATTATAAATATATAAATCATGTTCAGGATGTTTGTTTACCCGCACATAATTTTTTGAAATCATTTCCTTTAAAAGCGTTGTATTCATTAGTTCTTATCTTTAAACAAAGATTCAAAAGGAACTGCGCAGTTATTTTGCGTAGTTAAAAATATTATTTTTATTGATATTTGCATTTGTATTAAAATTCCATGTAAATGAAAGTATACTGGTCAAAAATTATCATAATAAATATTCTGCTTGGCTTCCTATACAGTATATCGATTTTTCTGTATTACAAACCAAATCAGTCAACGCTCTTGTACCTTTTATTTGATCGATATTTGTTTTTCTACCCTATTTTAGCTTTTTCATTATTGTTATTTGCTGTAGTTGCATTCAGGGTTAGAACAAGAAAAAATACAGATAATACCGGCGTAACATTGGCAATAACTATTTGCTCGTTATTGCTTACAGCAAGCATTTTAATCACTGGATTTCTTTGGATGATGATTGGAATAGGAAGATAAAATCTTGCATAAGTTTAAAAATAATTTTCATCTTCATACTTATATTCAGACGTATTTCTCATTATTAATATTCTTGTTTTCAATACTTCAACAAATATTGAAAGCCATTTTTTTAAATGATCAAAATTGACATTTTCATTCCTAAAAAGATATTCTTTCAAATCAGGAAAATAGTCTGCAATTTGATTTTTTGTATAAAGTTCTTTTCCTTTCTGAAGTGCAATCGTCTGCGCTATTTGAAAAGCCATTGATTTTAAAATATCTTCTTTTTTACTACCTTTTCCAAAAGAGGCTATTTTACTTAAATCTATAGTTTCTAAAGCCATAATCTTTTCATCCAGATTTCCTTTCAAAGCACTTTTTATCAAAACCCGATATTCAGTTTTGCTCATAAAAGATAAAAGCATTCTGGTACTTCTTAGAAATTTCAAATTTATATCCCGCACCAAAAGCTTTGTTATTCGATTTTCCTGTTTTTGTTCATGAAACCGGTAAGTATAAAACAATGCATTATTTAACTCATCTGTCGTTCCTTTATAAACCTCAACTAAATGACCGTTTTTACAAACAGCAAGATTGGCATTGATTACTTTTTCAGGAAAAACCGGAACAATTGATTTGCTTAACTCTTTTGATAAAGTCAATTTTTCTACTATTGTTTCCGGCATTTTTTCAACAAAGAAAACTAAATCGACATCGAGCGAATTTTCAGATCCAAATATTTGATAAATTGGTGTTTTCATGATTTAAAATTTTTCGTTTAGCATATCAATTCGTTCGTTATGGCAAGTCAAAAAACCATTCTCAGATTTAAATTCTCCAAAATTTTGAAACATTTTTAACCAGGAATCAACATATTGCTGTAGAATCATCAGAACCATAAATATAATATGGGTACGGAAAAGTATTTTTCATTTGTAATTATCTTTTGATAATGTAAAGATTTTGCTTTAATACGCAGTTATTTTGCGCAGTTGAAACAATTCGTATTGAGATACATTTTTTTTCAGATAGACCTTTATCAAAGTTTAAAACTTTGACAAAGGTTGACAATTGGAATCGAGTTTCTTGCGTATCCTTCGATTTCGCTACCAATGACGTATTTGGTATTGTCAGGCTGAGCGGAGTCGAAGCCCACGTTTCAATTGGAGCGCCCTTCGACTTCGCTCAGGGTGACACCTAAGAATACGTCAGGATGACAAACAGAACGACAAAACCACGAACTCATTCAAGAATCCGTGGTTTAAATTTAATCAATTAATAATTGCATAACTGCCGCAGCATTTATCGCCCATTGTGCATCATAAACCTCATCGGCATTTTGATCTTCGGTGATGGTTAAACCTTGTGCTTCCGCTTTAAGTTGTAACAAGCTACCAATATTCAATTTGCTGCTTAGTTTTGCCAATAACGCCTGAACTCCTTTAAAATCCAAACCTTGTACAACTTGTCCTCCAAAGGTCATCTCTAACCAAATGATTTCTCTTTTGGCTACATCCAACACTCCGAAAACCAAACCTTTGGCAACATTTTGCGTTACACGAACCTGGTGATCTACACAAGACGGATCGTATGCAACTCCAGTTTTCTCAGAGATTTTCATCGGGTGTTTACTGTTCATCCAACCCACAACAAGATTTGGCGTGATACTTCCGTTGCTGAACGCATTGCAGGTAAAAGTTACAAATTTTGCTTTGGCTTTCGCCAAATCGTCAATGTTGATGTTGATATATTCAGCGGTTCCAATTTTAGCTGGAATACTTCTGATATCACCGCTATGTTTACAACCAACAGTTTCCAATCGGCTGAAAGAACAGATATCGGCTTTATCTTCGTAAGCAATATGACAACTTAAATCCATATCCAGGTGTTGCGCTGGCAAATCTGCACCCCATTGCATAAACAATCGCACTTCGTTACCTTCTATCGGGAAACGTGTTCCCATTAAAGCAACCGGTAAATCCTGAACATTTTCGCTTCTATCACCAATCGAAACTGGCATATTAAACAACTGCGGATCGATATAGATCGTTTTGTTTGGGTTTTCGATTGCCGCAAATCGCTTTTTCATCGCCAAAAGACACAACGCTTCAATTTGATTTTTCATCGCCTCTAATTGCTCTTCGTTGTACAAATTCAATAAACCATTTGCCGGAATTCTTTTGTTGGTTCCACCTAAAGGTTTCACGCTTCTTTGCATGTTTTTATCAAAATAATTTTGAGCATACATGTTCAAAGTAAATACCAATCTGGCAGGAACTTTATCTATAATTTCTTCGAAATGAGCAACTGTTTCATCTGCACCAAACCATAGCATATTCGAAAATAAAGAGCGTGCAAACAATCCTGGACGTTGTTTTAATAATGAAAATGTTTTATCGGCATCAAATTTTAATCTTGAAGAGTTTACTTTACTTTGCCAAACGTCGTACACTTGGTTGTAGAATACATCCATTAAAAAATTCAATTTCTCAAATCCTTTTCTTTTGCTGTACTCCGCCAAACGCAACGCTCTGATAAAACGAACCCACATTCCTCTTTTTGGGTGCATGATTTCGCACATTGTTTCAACATCCATATCAAGATTATTCAACCAGGATGCCACCATTAAACATTCTTTTCTTGAATATTTAAGTTTCAAATCTTTTTGAGACGCAACTTTCGCCTGCGCACTTGTATCTAAAGGATTATAAAAATGTGTTGCGTTTTTAGATATTCGTTTAATGATGGTTTTTGGCTCAATAATTTGCAACAATCCTGTATTCTTGAACCATAAATATCTTAAGATATCTGTTGGCGATTTAAAATACTGAAACGCATTTTCGGCTTTACCTTCTTCAATTAAAACATCGATTACCAACATCAAAGTTTCCTTCATTGCGATATCTACTTTTGGTAATGGGAAGTATTTCAACGCCTTTTTTAAACTATCTGCCTGCGTAGCATCTAAAGCGGTTTTAGATTGCAATAATGATTTGTAGAAATCTTCCAATTCCTTTTCTGACCATAAATCCAAAACTTTTAATTTGCTTCCTTGTCCGTAATTTTCGATTTTTCCAAATTCAAACGGAGTTCCGCAAAACGGACATCCATTGTATCTTTCTAAAGGAAAAGTATTGTTTGGGATAATATGTCCGCATTGTAAAGTTGTTCCGTTTTTTGTTTGAAAAAAATTGGCAAAAAAAGTTGCAACGTGATCTATGGCAGATTCTCCGGTTGGAATATTCCATTCTTTAACCAAAGGTGCCCAATTTTTATCTGTTCCTAAAACTTCTTTTAAGATTTCTAAAACCTCTAATTTATAATTCGGGTTTACATTATTTAAAGCGTATAATAACGATTCGGAAAACGTAAATCCGAGTTTTGAAACATTGGCCACGAAAACCGATGTTGATCCTGATAATTTTTTAATATCATTCGCAATCATTTCTGATGGAATGAAAATAGCGTTTTGACGCAAACTGATTTTTAATAATTCTTGTGTTTTCATTTTTTTAATTTTTAAAATTTAGATAATGGTGTTTCTGATTTCTACCTAAAAGATTTTGAAGTAAGAAACACTTGACCTGAAATTGGAGTGTAATTGATGAACTGTTTTATCTGATGGGTTTCCCCGAGAAGTAAGTTAATCTTGACCCTCCTTTTTTATTAATGATGATTTTAAAACTTGTTCGGACTCGAACCGAAAGTTACCAATTGTCTGAAGTAAGTTTTAATTGACCATTAATTGTGAAACAGGTGGGATTCGAACCCACGACCCGGACATTAGAAGTGTACGAAGTAAGTTTTGATTGACCTGTCAGGATAATTTCAAAACTACCTGCTCTAACCGCTGAGCTACTGTTTCATTTTAAATTGAATAAAAAGGTAATGGTATGAGTAGTACGTTGGAAAGTGTTTCGAAGTAACTTATACTTGACCTGTTTTATTATTATTTTATTTCTATGAACGTTTGTTTTTTATTTCTTGACAAAGATTTCTAAACTAGTGCGCAATTATTTTGCGCAGGAAAAAAGAATCTTATTTTTGTAACCTTGATGAGATTCGAACTCATATTCCCTTTCGGGCATTGCGGCTCTAAATACGCTTCCCTACTTTCCCTAACGATTTCGGTGCTTCTGTAAATTCTACCCATTAGTCCGCTCGGGTCTAACCGGAATATCCGCAAACTCTATAGTCAGTAATTTTTCTATAGGCTTTTCCTTTTAAGCTACAAGGCCTTTCGTTTTGACATTACAAAGATTTCAAAACCACTACGCAATTATTTTGCGCAGTAAAAAAAGAATTTTATATTTGATTAAATATTATTAAGCAAAATCGCGTAAGCCCCATTAGAAACGGCACATTTATAATTTTTTTTAGATTTAATAAAAACCAATAAAGTCCCAGAGGGACGACATATTTATAGCAATTTTCCAAAATAATTTTCAAGAACCCCAGCGCGGTGACATATTTTATTGATTAAACATAAAGGCTGAAGTGTCGCTCCGCCGGAGCTTTTGATGCTCTTGTGATAAATTGCTATAAATATATGGCTCCGATGGAGCTAATTACAATTCTAAATATAATTACCTATAAATATTACACCCCATAAGCCTTGAAATAAGATTTAAACAAAAAACAATATGAATTTACAGGAAATTTATTCTGATTTACTTTCGAATATTGGCTTTTCAGCAAATGCCATTCAAAAAAACTGGCTGGATTTAGAAAAGGCCTATTCCAATAAATCAAGACATTATCATAATCTGACACATATTAATGATATGATTCTCTGTTTTGAAACGTATTCTGATAAACTTCAGAATCCTGATGAAATACTATTTTCGATTTTTTATCACGATTATGTTTATAAGAGTTCTAAAAAAGATAATGAACTCAAAAGTGCCGAATATGCTTTGGCTATTTTATCTGAAAATACAACAATAAATAAACAATTGGTTTTTGATGCCATTTGTGCTACGCAACAACATCAGCATAATGAAATTGAAGATATTAATTGGCTTATCGATTTTGATTTAAAGATTCTTGCCCGAGATTGGGACGATTATAAAATCTATTTTGAACAAATTCGAAAAGAATATCGCATTTATCCTGATTTTCTATATAAACCCGGACGTGCAAAAGCGTTGAAACATTTTCTGGAGCATGAGTTTATTTTTCAGACTGAGGAATTTAGGAAATTGTATGAAGAGAAAGCAAGGCTTAATATTGAAAAAGAAATTTTGTTGTTGACGTAGATATTACGTTATGTTAAACCAGACAGGTTTTAAAAACCTGTCGGGTTTGCCTTCAAAGACGATGATAACGAACAGCATATTAGGAACGAGAAGATTGGAATAGAAAATTTAATAAAATAGCGCAAAGTTTTTCTCTCGCAGATTTAGCAGATAAAGCAGATTTTTTATCCCTTATTATCTTTTAATCTGTGGCATTAAAAAAACTTCGCGTCTTAGCGCCTTCGTGGCAAAAACCCTAAAACTATGTCACAAAACAAGAACGCCTTAATACGGTACAAAACCATTGACAAATGTCTGCAGAATAAATACAGGCAATGGACTCTGGAGGATTTAATAGAATGCTGTTCTGAAGCTTTGTTTGAATATGAAGGTCGGGAGAACCCGATTAGCAAACGAACGATTCAGATGGATATTCAGTTAATGCGGAGTGAAAAACTGGGTTATAATGCACCAATTGTCGTGTATGACAAAAAGTATTATAAATATGAAGATGATGAATTTTCGATAACCGATATTCCGCTTACGGAAACGGATATGAATGTTTTGACGGAAACTGTTTCGATGTTGAAGCAATTTAAGGATTTTTCTTTGTTTAATGATGTATCGGATATTCTGCAGCGACTGGAGGATAAAATCTACTCGGAGAAATCGCATACAAAACCGGTTATTTATCTGGATAAAAACGAAGGATTGAAAGGTTTACATTATTTGGATGAAATCTATCAGGCGATTATTAAGAAGATTGTTCTCGTGATTACGTATAAATCGTTTAAATCGAGAGAGGAAAATAAATTTCATTTTCATCCTTTTATCCTGAAGGAATTTAATAACAGATGGTTTTTAATAGGAAAGAAAAAAGGTTCTCAGCCAATTACCAATTTGGCGCTCGACAGAATTATAGCGATAGATTATGATTTTAACCTCCCCTATCTGGAAGAAGATTTTGATGCGGAACTTTTTTATAAAAATGTAATTGGCGTTACGGTAAATACAGGATTGCCGCCACGAAAAATCGAACTTTGGATTGATGCTGTAAATGCACCTTATGTTCTAACGAAACCTTTGCATAACACGCAAAGACTGATTAAAGAAAATGAGGACAAAAGTATTATCGTTCATTTGTTAATTTCTCCTAATTACGAAATGGAACGCATTCTGTTAGGTTTTGGTGATGGAATTGAAGTAATTAAACCTGAGAATCTACGAAATCGTATGAAAAAGATCCTTGAAAAGGCAATTTCACGCTATAGTGCTGAAGATAAGACTGAATTAAACGCATGATTTTTTACAAAATGTAGAATTAAATCTTAATTTAAAACCATAAAACGATTTTTACAGCATAAAATTTGTTAAAATCTCAAAAAAGAATAGTATATTTCAATTAAAATTAAACCATAAACCACTCTAAATCAGAGTTATTTTTTTACTAACCAAAAATTTATCATAAATTAATATGCATGCATAGTATTTTTTGATTATATTTGAAATCGATATAGTTACATATGAAAGAGAAAACAATAGATTATATTTTGAGAGCTACATGGCAAGCTGTATCAAGAATGTACAACGAAGAAGCTGCAAAATACGATGCCACAATGGCGACCGGATTTGCACTTTTGAGTATTGACAAAGAAGAAGGAACTCCGTCTACAGCTTTAGGCCCAAGAATGGGAATGGAAGCTACGAGCCTGACCAGAACATTAAAATCGATGGAAGACAAAGGTTTGATTGTTCGCAAAAAAAACCCAACCGATGGCCGTGGCGTTTTGATCTACCTGACGGAATTTGGAAAAGAAAAAAGAGATTTATCTAAAAATACAGTTCTGAAATTTAATGAAACGATTAGAAAACATGTTTCTGATGAAAAGCTGAAACATTTTATCGAAGTTTCTGAAATCATCAACGAATTGATTCAGGACAAAAATATATTTAATCAAACAGAAAACACAGGAAATGAATAATCTCTCTTGAAGAGAAAATTCAAATTCTACCCAAAAAACAAATTTTACAAATATGAAACGCACAATTAAAAAAGTTGCTGTAATTGGATCCGGAATTATGGGTTCAGGGATAGCTTGTCATTTTGCTAATATTGGTGTTGAAGTTTTACTTCTTGACATCATTCCACGTGAATTGACAGAAGCTGAAGCTAAAAAAGGATTAACACTTGAAAGTAAAGCCGTTCGCAACCGTGTGGTAAACGAACATTTGGCGAATTCATTAAAATCGAAACCTTCTCCTATTTACAGTCAAAAATTTGCAAACAGAATCACGACTGGAAATACGACAGATGATATGGCAAAAATTGCTAATGTTGACTGGATTATTGAAGTTGTAGTGGAACGTTTGGATATTAAAAAACTGGTATTCGAACAAATCGAGAAATTCCGTAAACCGGGAACTTTGGTTACTTCAAACACTTCTGGTATTCCGATTCATTTTATGAGCGAAGGTAGAAGCGAAGATTTTCAACAACACTTCTGCGGAACTCACTTTTTTAACCCTGCGCGTTACTTAAAATTATTTGAAATTATTCCTGGTCCAAAAACCTCAACTGAAGTATTGGATTTCTTAAACGAATACGGTTCTAAATTCTTAGGAAAAACTTCGGTTGTTGCTAAAGATACTCCGGCGTTTATTGGAAACAGAATTGGTATTTACGGTATTCAGAGTTTGTTCCACTTGGTAAAAGAAATGGGATTAACAATTGAAGAAGTGGATAAATTGACTGGTCCGGTAATTGGTCGTCCAAAATCGGCTACTTTCCGTACCGTTGACGTTGTTGGTTTGGATACTTTGGTACACGTTGCCAACGGTATTTATGAAAACTGCCCAACAGACGAACAACATGAATTGTTTAAACTTCCTGATTTCGTCAACAAAATGATAGAAAATAAATGGTTGGGAAGTAAAACAGGTCAAGGTTTTTATAAAAAAGTAGATAAAGATATTCTTTCTTTAGACCTAGATACATTAGAATACCGCGCTGCTAAAAAAGCAAGTTTTGCTACACTTGAACTAACAAAAACTATTGATAAACCAATTGATCGTTTTAAAGTTTTGGTAAAAGGAAAAGACAAAGCGGGTGAATTCTACCGTAAGAGTTTCTCTGGAATGTTTGCTTATGTATCAAACAGAATTCCTGAAATCTCAGACGAATTATATAAAATTGATGATGCGATGAAAGCCGGTTTTGGATGGGAAAATGGTCCATTCGAAATTTGGGACGCTATTGGTGTTGCAAACGGAATCGAAATCATGAAAGCAGAAGGTCTTGAACCAGCTGCATGGGTTAACGAAATGTTAGCTTCCGAAAGCGAAAGTTTCTACTCTGTAAAAGAAGGAGCTACTTATTTCTATAACATTCCAACAAAATCTCAAACTAAAGTTCCGGGACAAGATTCATTCATTATTCTGAACAACATTCGCGAAAGCAAAAAAGTTTGGAGCAATAGTGGTGCAATTATCCAGGATTTAGGAGATGGAATTTTGAACTTAGAATTCCAGTCTAAAATGAATACTATTGGTGGCGATGTACTTCAGGCTATCAATAAAGCAATTGACTTATCTGAAAAAGAATATCAAGGTTTGGTTATTGGTAACCAGGCAGCGAATTTCTCTGTTGGAGCAAATATCGGAATGATTTTCATGATGGCAGTTGAGCAGGAATATGACGAATTGAATATGGCAATCAAAATGTTCCAGGACACGATGATGCGCGTTCGTTACTCTTCTATTCCGGTTGTAGTGGCTCCTCACGGAATGACTTTTGGTGGTGGATGCGAAATGAGCTTACACGCTGATAAAGTGGTTGCTGCTGCTGAAACTTACATGGGATTAGTTGAATTTGGTGTTGGTGTACTTCCTGGTGGTGGTGGATCTAAAGAAATGGCTTTAAGAGCTTCTGACCTTTTCCGTAAAAACGATGTGGAATTGAACGTTCTTCAGGAGTATTTCTTAACTATTGCTATGGCAAAAGTTTCGACTTCTGGTTATGAAGCTTTCGACACTGGACTTCTTCAACATGGTAAAGATGTTATTGTAGTAAACAAAGATCGTCAGATCGCTGAAGCTAAAAAACATGCTTTGTTAATGGCTGAAGCGGGTTATACTCAACCTATCAGAAGAACTGATGTAAAGGTTTTAGGTAAACAAGCATTAGGAATGTTCTTAGTTGGAACAGATCAAATGGAAGCTGGAAAATACATTTCTGAGCACGATAAAAAAATCGCTAACAAACTGGCTTACGTAATGGCTGGCGGTGATTTATCTGAAGCGACTTTAGTATCTGAACAATATTTATTGGATATCGAACGTGAAGCTTTCTTATCTCTTTGTACAGAGCGTAAGACTTTAGAGAGAATCCAGTATATGTTAACTAAAGGAAAACCATTAAGAAACTAGAGACAAGAAACAAGAAGCAAGATAAAGTCTTTTCTCTTGACTCTTTCTTCTTTCATCTAAACAAGAAAAAAAACATGAAAACAGCATATATAGTAAAAGCTTACCGTACTGCGGTAGGAAAAGCACCAAAAGGGGTTTTTAGATTTAAAAGACCTGATGAATTAGCAGCAGAAACCATTCAGTTTATGATGGATGAACTGCCTGATTTCGACAAAAAACGTATCGATGACGTTATGGTAGGAAATGCCATGCCGGAAGCAGAACAAGGGCTAAATGTTGGACGTTTGATCTCTTTGATGGGATTAAAAGTTGAAGATGTTCCTGGTGTAACGGTTAACCGTTATTGCGCATCCGGACTTGAAACTATCGGAATGGCAACTGCTAAAATCCAATCGGGAATGGCAGATTGTATTATCGCAGGTGGAGCCGAAAGTATGAGTTTTATTCCGATGGGAGGTTACAAACCAACTCCGGATTATAAAGTTGCAGCTGCAGGTCACGAAGATTACTATTGGGGAATGGGTTTAACTGCTGAAGCGGTTGCCAACCAATACAAAATCTCTAGAGAAGATCAGGATGAGTTTGCTTACAACTCTCATATGAAAGCTTTGAAAGCGCAAGCTGAAGGTAAATTCGACAAACAAATCGTTCCGATTACTGTTGAACAGACTTTCATTAATGAAAATGGAAAAAAAGAAACTAAATCATACGTTGTAAAACAAGACGAAGGTCCAAGAGCCGGAACTTCTGTAGCTGCTTTAGCAGGTTTAAGACCGGTTTTTGCTGCTGACGGAAGTGTAACTGCTGGTAACTCTTCTCAAATGAGTGATGGTGCGGCTTTTGTTTTGATTATGAGCGAGGATATGGTGAAAGAATTAAACCTTGAGCCAATTGCAAGATTGGTAAATTTTGCTTCTTCTGGTGTTGAGCCAAGAATCATGGGTATTGGTCCTGTAAAAGCAATTCCGAAAGCATTGAAACAAGCTGGTTTAGAATTGAAAGATATTGACTTGGTTGAATTAAACGAGGCTTTTGCTTCTCAGTCTTTGGCTGTAATTCGCGAGTTAGGTTTAAATCCTGATATCGTAAACGTAAACGGTGGAGCGATCGCATTAGGTCACCCTCTGGGATGTACTGGCGCTAAACTTTCTGTTCAGTTATTCGACGAGATGAAACGTAGAGGTAGTAAATACGGAATTGTTTCGATGTGTGTGGGGACTGGACAAGGAAGCGCTGGGATTTACGAGGTATTGTAAAGAGAGGAAAGAGCAAAGAAGCAAGAGGAAAGATGTTTTTTTTGAAAGAATGAGGCAAGAATAAAAATTTTTAAATAGTAGTAAAAAACTTACTTTTTATATTCCTTTTCTTATCTTGGTTCAAAAAACATGAGACACAATTTTAAGAATTTGAAAATTTGGATTTTAGCAATGAGTATTACAAATGATATTTATAAATTGACTTCCACTTTTCCAAAATCAGAAACTTACAGCTTATCTAGCCAAATGAATCGATGCGCCGTTTCAATGCCTTCAAATGTAGCAGAAGGCTCAAATAGAGAGAATAAACATTTTCAGCATTATCTGAATATTAGTTTAGGATCTTCATTTGAATTACAGACACAATTATTGATAGCATGTCAGAACGACTATTTATCAAAAGAAAAAACTGAAGAAATAGAAAACAAAATAATTGAATTTCAAAAGATGACTATGGGTTTCATAAGTAAGTTGGGCTAAAATCTTTCTTCTTGATTCTTTCATCTTTTATCTAAACAAAAAACAAATGGCAGATACAATCGAAAAAAACGTAACCCGTGGTGGTCAGTTTTTAGTTAAAGAAACAAAGTGCGAAGATATCTTTACACCAGAAGATTTCTCGGAAGAGCAATTAATGATGCGTGACTCTGTAAAAGAGTTCGTAGACAAAGAATTATGGGCACATAAAGATCGTTTCGAGAAGAAAGATTATGCTTATACTGAATCATCTATGCGTAAAGCGGGTGAACTAGGACTTCTAGGAGTTGCAGTTCCTGAGGAATACGGCGGATTAGGAATGGGATTCGTATCTACAATGTTAGTTTGCGATTACATTTCTGGTGCTACAGGATCTTTCTCAACTGCTTTTGGTGCTCATACAGGAATTGGAACTATGCCAATTACACTTTATGGAACTGAAGAACAAAAGAAAAAATACGTTCCTAAATTGGCTTCCGGAGAATGGTTTGGAGCATATTGCCTAACAGAACCAGGGGCTGGATCTGATGCTAACTCAGGGAAAACTAAAGCAGTTCTATCTGAAGATGGAACACACTACTCTATCACAGGACAAAAAATGTGGATTTCGAATGCAGGTTTCTGTAGCGTTTTCATCGTTTTTGCCCGTATTGGTGATGATAAAAATATTACTGGTTTCATCGTAGAAAACGATCCGTCAAACGGAATTTCTATGAATGAAGAAGAGCATAAATTAGGAATCCGTGCTTCTTCTACTCGTCAGGTTTTCTTCAACGATACAAAAGTTCCTGTTGAAAACATGTTGTCTGAAAGAGGAAACGGTTTCAAAATTGCAATGAATGCCTTAAACGTTGGTCGTATTAAACTGGCTGCTGCTTGTCTTGATGCACAACGTAGAGTGACTACCAATGCAGTAAAATATTCAAACGAAAGAATTCAGTTTAATACTGCAATTTCATCTTTTGGAGCTATCCGTTCTAAACTAGCTGAAATGGCAACTAATGCATACGCCGGAGAAAGTGCTTCTTACCGTGCTGCAAAAGATATCGAAGACAGAATCGCTGCTCGTGAAGCAGAAGGAACTTCTCACCAGGAAGCTGAATTGAAAGGTGTTGAAGAATATGCTATCGAATGTTCTATTTTGAAAGTAGCGGTTTCTGAAGACGTACAAGCTTGTGCAGATGAAGGAATTCAGATTTTTGGTGGAATGGGATTCTCTGAAGACACTCCAATGGAAAGTGCATGGAGAGATGCTCGTATCGCCAGAATCTACGAAGGAACAAACGAAATCAACAGAATGCTTTCTGTAGGTATGTTGATCAAAAAAGCAATGAAAGGTCACGTTGATTTACTAGGGCCAGCTATGAAAGTTTCTGAAGAATTAATGGGGATTCCATCTTTTGATACTCCTGATTTCTCTGAATTATTTGCTGAAGAAAAAGGAATTATCGCTAACCTGAAAAAAGTTTTCTTGATGGTTGCCGGAAGTGCTGTTCAAAAATACGGACCTGACTTAGATGCTCACCAACAGTTATTAATGGCTGCTTCTGATATCTTAATCGAAATCTACATGGCTGAAAGTACAATTCTTAGAACTGAAAAATTAGCCAAAAATCAAGGCGAAGATAAAGTACAAGAGCAAATTGCTATGGCAAAATTATACTTGTACAAAGCGGTTGATATTGTAAACTCAAGAGGAAAAGAAGGAATTATTTCTTTTGCCGAAGGTGACGAACAACGTATGATGTTGATGGGACTTAAACGTTTCACAAAATATACAAACAATCCAAATGTTGTAGCCTTAAGAGAGGTTATTACAACCAAATTAGTTGCAGAAAACGAATACTGCTTCTAATATAAAAATAGTTTTTAGCTTTTAATTTGTTTAAACCCGCACTTATCCGAAACAGTGCGGGTTTATTTTTTTGTTTTTTTACCACGTGATTTTTTCACCATATAAGTTATATAAGTTCATTTAAACAATGCTGTTTATCTTTTATTACGTCATTATATAACCCACATCTATTATATTTAAAGAACACTACTTATATTTTCTTGTACATAACATCATAAGTTACGCAACTTCATAAAACACAGCACTTACATTATCTTATATAACTTACATGGTTTACAATACACGCAGCATTTACAATTAACTATTAGGTTTCATAATCAAATCATGATCTCCTTCAGAACTTAGATTCAGAAAACGCTCATATTCTCTTAGAACGTCAGAGATAATTCCGTCTTTAGTTAAATATTGAATATCATAACCCATACGATGATCACCAAAATAAGTAATTGGTAAAAAGACTGTTTCAACATCAACATTGGGCGTGTTTTCTTCTTTAATGAATGTTTCTGAAACAGTTTGCACCTGAGCCATTACACCATATTTGAAATTTCGTAACTGATCGTATTTTATTTCTATTTCAACAGCTTGATGTGGAGAAGAAAAAGAATTTATAGTGGCTTCAATATTATTCTTAGCCAGTTCTGCCAATAATTCTTCGAAAGCTTTTTTCACAGTTCCACTCAAAAACTTATGAATATCTTTCTTTTTAGAAACCGTTACAATCTTTTCTAAATGTTCTTTCCAATTGCTATTATTCCAATTTAAACTTCCGTGGGAATATTTTTTGTCGCTATATTCACTATCTACAACCAGTGCTTTCCATAAATTATAACATAGCAACGCCATAATAATTCCGAAGGGTAAAGCCGTAATTAAAGTCATTGTTTGAAGGGAAGCCAAACCTCCTGTTCGCAATAAACTCAAGGACAAAAGCGATAATAAAACACCCCAGAAAACACTTTGCCATTTTGGTGAACTTACTGCACCTTTTGATGCAATTCCGTTCATGATAAAAATCCCTGAATCGGCAGAGGTAATAAAAAACACGCAAATAATCAGAATTGATAATATATTCAAGAAGGTCGTTAGCGGGAAATACGTAAAGAAATTAAATAAAAGTGTATCGGGGTTTTTAGCAAATTCGCTTAACGCTCCATGTGCTACGTGCTCATCAATCCACACCGCGCTGCTTCCGAAAACGGTCATCCACAAAAAATTAAAAAATGCCGGAATAAATAATACTGCCAAAATAAACTCTCTAATAGTTCTTCCTTTAGAAATTTTAGCAATAAACAAACCTACATAAGGTGCCCACGATATCCACCACGCCCAATATAAAATGGTCCATTTTGAAAACCATTCCTGACTTCCTTTTTCGTAAGCATACGTATTAAACGTTAGTGATATAAAATGACTGATATAATGCCCTAAACCTTCTGTAAAAGTACTTAGAATATAAATAGTTGGTCCTGCAATCAGTATAAACAACATTAATAAAACTGCCATAATGATGTTTAACTCACTTAGTTTTTTAACTCCTTTTCCTAAACCTGAAATGGCAGAAAGAACAGCAATTATCATCACTACCAAAACAATCGCAATTTGATAGTTAAAACTGGATTCTGCAATTACGCCAAGACTTACTAACCCGGCACTTAACTGAACGACTCCAAAACCAAGTGTTGTCGCAATTCCGAAAAAAGTGCTGCACAAACCAAAAATATCCACAATGTTCCCGAATCTTCCATGAATTTTACTTTTCAGTATTGGATAAAATCCACTTCGAATTGCGAGAGGTAAATTATGACGATATGCAAAGTATGCCAACGAAAGCCCTACTACACCATATATCGACCATGCATGAAAGCCCCAGTGAAAAAAGGTATACAACTGAGCTTCTTTAGCTCGTAAATTTTCAGCCAAATTGGCATTGGCAGGAGTTGCATAATGCGACATGGTTTCACCTACTCCAAAATACATTAAACCAATTCCCATTCCGGCGGCAAAAAGCATGGCGACCCAGGAAAAAAAAGAATATTCGGGCTCGGAATCATCTGCTCCTAATTTGATTTTCCCAAATTTACTAATGGCTAACGTGATCAGAAACAAAACAAAAACAGTTACCAATAAAACGTAGAGCCAGCTTAAGTTCTTAAATATGATGTCTTTTACAAAATTAAGTGACTGTTCTGCTTCTTTCGAAAAAAAACCGCAAAACAACGAAATTGCAATAATTATGGTTAAACTTGGTAATGCAACTGATTTTGTAAAATTGGTTTTAAAGACACTTGAGCTTTTGGATTTATTCATAGTAAAATTGTTTTGTCATCGTTATTATCTAAAGTAAAATCCGAAATTTAAATTTGGATTGAGGAAGTTTTTATAAATAGAACTTAGATAATTTCTATAGAGATGTATTGTAAATTTAGTCAAAAAGAAGCAATTTTTCCCTTAAATGCGGCAAAAATTGCCTTTTAAAACATAAAACGTAGCAAATGAGCTTAATACTGTTCTTCTATTTAGCATCTATTTTATTCGAAAAGTTCTATATTTAGCATTCTAAAAACTCAAAAAAACATACAATGAAACAAATTAATCTGCTTGCTTTATTTTTATTGTGTTTATGTACCACAAATACATTCGCACAAAAAAATAAAAAAATGGACATTATTGCTTATTACACCGGCGATGACAAACTTATTAATCAATACGAAGTAAACAAACTAAATCAAATCATCTTTAGTTTCTGTCATTTAAAAGAGGGCAAACTAAGTGTCGATTCTGCTAAAGATTCAACAACTATTAAATATTTAGTTTCTTTAAAAGCATCAAATCCACAACTTAAAATTATTCTTTCGCTTGGTGGCTGGGGCGGTTGCGAGCCTTGTTCTGCAGCTTTTTCAACGGCGGAAGGAAGATTGACTTTTGCAAAATCAGTAAAAGAAGTCAGCAATTATTTTAAAGTAGACGGTTTAGATTTAGATTGGGAATATCCGGCAATCGAAGGTCTTCCGGGGCATTTGTATCAAGCTGCTGACAAACCAAATTTTACAGAATTAATCAAAATTTTGCGTTCTACTTTAGGTAAAAAATACGAATTGAGTTTTGCAGCTGGTGGTTTTCAAAAATATTTAGATGAATCTATTGATTGGAAAACAGTAGCGCCTTTAGTAAATCGTATCAACATTATGAGTTATGATTTGGTAAACGGATATTCTAAAGTTACCGGACATCATACTCCATTATACAGTACAAATCCAAAAGAAGAATCTACAGACAGAGCTGTTACCTTTTTATTGAAACAAGGAGTTCCTGCTGAAAAATTAATTATTGGAGGCGCATTTTATACCAGAACATGGAAAAATGTAGAAAATATAAATAATGGATTGTACCAAGCCGGAGAACATATACCTGGTGTTGATTTTAAAAATTTCACCACTACTTATACAGAAGCTAATGGTTGGAAATATTTTTGGGATGATAAAGCTAAAGCACCATATTGGTACAATGAAAAAGAAAAAACATTTGCTACCGGTGACGATTTAGCTTCTATAAAAGCAAAAACAGAATATGTTAAAGCTAAAAACCTAGGTGGAATCATGTTTTGGGAACTTCCTCTTGATGCTCCTCGTAACGGAATGGTAGACGCAATTTACCAAGTTAAAACAGCTAAATAAATTCTAGTTTAAACAATAAAAAACGGCAGTTATATGAGGTAACTGCCGTTTTTCTATTTATAAAAGTTCTATTATTGTAATTTTGATTTATCCAATTCACCGATAAAAGGAATTGATTCTAAAATCTCGGCTCTTATTATAGTTTGCAAATACACTTCTAACTGAAGAAATTTAGCAGCGTTTATCGCGCCAACAGCTTTTTTGGCCTGATTATAAGTTTTAGAGTATAATTTTTCATACCCTAAATGATTTTTTAGAGTTCCTTTTGCCAACTCATCGGCTTTTGCATCTGTAAGGGTTGCATAATTAGCAGCATAATCGTTGATTAACTGAAATTTTGTCTGCCCCAGCGCCTTACGTTCTGTTTCATAATTATCATAAACTTTAGTAAATGCAACAGACTGTGTATCAGACAAGTTCATGTATTGTTTTACAAGATCACTTTTCGACTTGCCATAAACACTTTGCAATACATCTACATCTTCCTTAAACGAAGACTGAGCATAAGATGAAAACGAGGCAATTGCCATAATAAGAATAAGACTTAGTTTTTTCATAGTATTAAATTTAATGGGTTCTTAAAAATTCATGCATTATCAAATATACTGATTTTTAATAAGTTAATACACTATTTTTTATCACCTTCATTAGTTTTTGGAGCTTCAATTTGCCCCGTATAAGAAATTGAAGCCTTATTATTACTACTTACAAAAAGCGTAGCACCTCCATCAAAAAAGATAGAAAAAGTTAAATTATATACATCATCTTTACCTTTGACAGTAGCCTTCAAAATATAACTTTTCTTCTTTTTTTCAATTTTAATATTTTCGGGAACTCCTTCAAATTTTATTCCGCCATCTCCGCCGTAAGCAACATTAAAAGCGCGTCCAAAAAAGGGTAAATCGCAAGTTGTTTTTTCTGTATTGAATTTTAAGAAATAAGTCTTATAATCCAGAATTATCAGCCTGCCTCCTTGAGTATTAACTTTTTGTGCTTCAAAAATAAAATTTTTAGAGTTTATAAGAGCTTCAATTTCTTTTTGCTTCTGTAGCTCTTGTTCTGCTTTTAATTCTTTTTTAGTCTTTTCCTGCGCAAAAACAGGAGAATTTAAAAAGCTTAATAAGACTAATAAAATCGATAATTTAATTTTCATAATAGTATTTATATGAGTTAAAAAAGGTAATTACTATTTTTTGGCAAACCGCATCATCGCAATATCACCAGAAATAAAATTTAAAGTTTTACCATCATCCGTAACATCGTAGGAAGTTATCTTTTGCAAAGTACTTATAAAAGTCTGTTCGCCTTGCTGACCGTCTACACACATCATTTTGGTCATAGCCATTGGCTGCGTAAAATCAATTTTGTTGCCGGTTACAATCAGTTTTCCTGTAAAGTTATTACAGCTGCTGTTTCCTGAAACATGATTTTCTTTGAGATCAAAACTAATTGTTGGTTTTTTATTAGGGTATAAACCATCAAAAGCAATTCTTGGTCCGGTTATATAATTAAGTTCCCAGGTTCCTTCGAGTTTAGAAACCGAATCATTTTTCTGTGTTTTAGAAGCATTACATGAAGTTAATACCACTCCTGAAAAAACTAAAATCAAAATATTCTTTATCATAATTTTACAGATTAAATTAATAATAATAATACTGGTTTTTGAAAATTTTAAATTCGGGGGTTCTACGAAATTACGCAATAATCTTGGGTTGATTTCATAAAGTAACATTAAATAACCACCAATAGTTTTAGATTTTTTTAACTATTAGCGTCAATCAATGTCGGAATTTTATGTTAAATTTACTTAATCTTTAATTTAAAAGCCTTTCGCATGAAAAAAATAATCGCTTCTTTCGCTATAATTACAGCTTTAATAGTTGGCTGTAAGACCAATACAAAATCAAATGATGCCAAAACCCTGACTGTTGCCTTAGAACCAAAAAGCAGTAGTGCCGTTGCTGGAACTGCTACTTTTACAGAGAAAAACGGGAAAGTAACTTTTGTTGCAAAAATGACTGGTTTAACTCCGGGAGTTCACGCGATACACATTCACGAAAAAGCAGATTGTAGTTCTGCTGATGGAAGTTCAGCCGGAGGACACTGGAATCCAACTTTTAAAAAGCACGGAAAATGGGGTGTTGCAGAATACCACAAAGGAGATATCGGAAACTTTACTGCTGATGCAAAAGGTAACGGAACTATAACATTAACCACTGACGAATGGTGTATTGGTTGTGGAGATGAAACTAAAGACGTTTTAGGTAAAGGTTTGGTTGTACATCAGGGAACTGATGATTTTACAACACAGCCTACCGGAAATGCAGGCGGAAGAGTCGCTTGTGCCGGAATCATCAAATAAAAAAACAATAACCACTACATTTTCACAAAATCTAGTGGTTATTTCATTTAAAATTTATCCTAACACAAGAAAAAGATATAGCTTTGCAGCTATAAATTAAAGTTAATGATTAACCCATCAGCATCAGGTTGGATAGACAAGTTTTTTAGTGAACAAAAGTTTTCAGAGGCTATTCCTTTTGAGACTACAGATTCGTTTTACTATAAAGTCAGAGAAACTGGTTTTATCTATGGCCACATCATAACTATCGATTCCCGAATTCCGGTTCCTATAAAAGGCTGGTTTAAGACCGAAATTTCTAAAGTCGCTTTACTAAATACTTTGTACGGCGTATTTTGTTTAGAAAAAAGAAGCTTTGAACCCAATAATTTTATTAGCGAAGTTTTAAAGTTTTATAACGAAATGAATCCTGAAGGATTTAATTTGTTCAAAATTTTACTTCCAAAAGATACTCCTTCCCTTTCTTTAGAAAATATAATAGATCAGCGCGTTCAGACGAATGACAGTATCATCAGTAAAAACTTTTCGCATTTAGTAACCAATGCGCTTTTATTTATTGATGTTTTGGCTTTTAGACAATATCTGGAAAAAGGCGCGATTCCAGATAAATATCTAAAACGAATCGAAGAAACTGTTTTGGGCATTGTCGCTTTGGCCTTAAAAACTAAAACTGTCAAATCACAGCATGACGATTTATTAATTAAACTTTTTGAAGCTTCGATTCGATATTCGAAATTCTCAAAAGTTACGGTTGATACTCTTGAAACCTTACAGCTGGATTATTTTAGCAATACACTGGAACATTATTATTTAATCGATATGGCCGGAATGGCTTTATGGAGCGATGGTGTTGTAGAAAACGAAGAAGCTTACTTTTTATACTCACTGGGTTCTATGATGGGAGTTTCTGATGATTTTGTAACCAAAAGCATCGACACCACCAATGATTTTATAACCACTCATAAAAAGAAAATTCCGTATTTTAATTATTCTAATCCTGTAAAACATTTCTACGATCAAATGACGCACAGCGTTGTAAAACTGATTGTAAGAAACAAAAACAGACTGGTGAAGGAAATTATTCAGAGTAAGGAATTAATGGTTCTTTTGGCTTATTCTACAACAAGAGATCTGGATGCCAAAGAAAAGAAAAAAGTAAAAAAACAGCTTTTAGATATTTGCAAAACCATTCCGTCATTAACGATATTTTTACTTCCGGGCGGAAGTTTACTATTGCCGATTTTAATCAAGTTTATTCCCACCTTATTACCATCTGCTTTTAACGAAAATCTAGACGAAAACGAATAAAAAAAATCGCCCTTTTGAGGCGATTTTTTAATTTTTATAGATTACTTAGCTGATATACCTCATCTAGTTCATCATTCGAAGCGATATTTACATTCAAATCGGTTACAAAACCTGAATTTAATCCGTAAACCCATCCGTGAAGCATTAAATCCTGACCGTTTTTCCAGGCGCCTTGTACAATTGATGTTTTGGCTAAGTTGTATACTTGTTCTTTAGCATTGATTTCAACAAAAGCATTAAAACGTTCTGTTTCATCTTCAATCGAATTTAGGTATTTGTCATGCAAACGGTATTCATCTTTAATGTGACGAATCCAGTTGTCGATAATTCCAACAGACATATTTCCCATCGCTGCTTTTACACCACCACAACCGTAATGTCCGCACACAATAACGTGTTTTACTTTAAGAACATTTACTGCATAATCAAGAACACTCAACATATTCATATCAGAGTGTACTACCATATTAGCAATATTACGATGTACAAAAACTTCTCCCGGTTTTGCCCCAATAATTTCATTTGCAGGAACACGGCTGTCAGAACATCCAATCCATAATAATGGCGGAGTTTGTCCTTTTGCCAGGTCTGCAAAAAAATTAGGGTCTAAGGCTAATGATTTTTCAACCCATTCTTTATTATTTTCTAATAACTGCTCATAGAACTTTCTCATTGTTTTTTGTTTTTTTGAATGGTATTTCTACATGTTTAAACATATTAAAATAACTAATGTAAAGTTATCTAATTTTTCATATTTCTCACAATGAAGAAATACCTTAATTAATTTAATTTGTTTAAAAATCTTCTTTAATCGTTTCTTTTTTAACCAATGCTCTCTTTGCAACATCATAATAATGTTCTATCGAAACGTGATTATTAAGATCCGGTGAATTTTCGAGCTCGTAAGCTTCTTTAAATCCTTTTAGTTTTACTTTGATATTTTCATCAATTGCTCTTGTTTCCTTAAACTCACGAATCAAATCCAGAACATCGTGTGCAATATACTCTGTATCATGTGCATTGATGATTACTTTAGAGTTTTCAGGAATTTCATTCAATGTCAATTTGATAGCCGCTTTGTTTAGGAATGAAACTTCCTGAGCCAAATCGATATGAATAACATCTCCGTCTTCGTATTCTTCTTTTTTGAAGCTGTACGCTCTTTTTAAGTTTCCTCTTAATACAAAAATCACACTTATGATAATTCCTAAAGCAACACCTTTAAGTAGATCTGTTGCTACAACAAATACTAAAGTGGCAACAAAAGGTATAAATTGGTATTTTCCTTTTTCCCAAAAATGTTTGAATGTTGCAGGTTTGGCCAATTTGTATCCCACTAAAATTAAAACAGTAGCCAAAGTCGCCAATGGAATTTTATTTAAAATTGCCGGAATAGACAAAACACTTATCAGCAAAAGCACACCGTGAATGATGGACGACATTTTAGATTTTGCACCTGCATTATTATTAGCAGATGATCTTACCACAACTGATGTCATTGGCAAACCACCCAAAAGTGAACTCATAATATTACCAATACCTTGTGCTCTAAGCTCAACATTGGTATTGGTATAACGTTTTTGAACATCCATTCTATCTGCCGCTTCGATACATAATAATGTTTCAATAGAAGCTACAATGGCAATTGTAATAGCAACTACCCAAACTTGAGGATTTGTAACCGCAGCAAAATTTGGTGTAATTAGAATAGATTTAAATTCATCAAAAGACTTTGGAACTGGCAATGAAACCAAATGTTCTTTTGCAATCGCCAATGAGCTTCCTGTAGCAATAAAAAATTCGTTTAAAGCTATACCTATAAGAACCGCAACAAGCGCTCCCGGAATTAATTTTAATTTCTTTAAAAAAGATACCTTATCCCATGAGATCAATATAACCAGTGAAACTAGCGAAACCACTACAGCTCCAAAATGTATATGATTTAAAACATCGAATAAAAATGAAAATGAGTTGCTTCCGTCATTTTGAATAAAAGCCTGATCACCTTCAAAATCTGCATCATAACCAAAAGCATGAGGCAATTGTTTTAATATAATAATGATCCCGATACCCGCTAACATTCCCTCAATAACATTGGTTGGGAAATAATTGGAGATACTTCCGGCTTTTAAAAACCCTAATGCTAACTGAATTAGTCCCGCAATAAAAACAGACATTAAAAACACATCGAAAGCACCAAAATCAGTAATAGCGGTTAAAACAATAGCTGTTAATCCAGCAGCTGGACCCGAAACACTAATATGTGACTGGCTTAAATAACCAACTATGATACCACCAATAACACCCGAGATAATACCCGAAAACAAAGGCGCTCCCGAAGCCATTGCTATACCTAAACACAATGGAAGAGCCACCAAAAAAACCACTAAACCTGAAGCAAAATCAGATTTAAGGTTGGCAAAAAGATTGATTTTTTTTGTCATAATAATACAATACTAAAAAAATTATTCATTAAAAGATTTACCACATTTAATCAAAAATGCAGCGTAATTCAAAATAATCGGAAGTATTATACTAAGTTAGGAGGAGGAGCAAAAATGCTCGGAGAGATATTATCTAATTTTACGATGTTTTCAGAAACAATCGTTTTCTTTTGAATATAGACAGGCAATAAAACCTCGTGCTCTAATATTACAGGATGCACAACAGATTTAAGCTCTTTATGAACTTCCTCTTCTGCGCAATTAAAAGATATAGCCGTATTAGTCCCTTTCTTTATCGCCTGAACAATTGTAGGGGTCGATAAGAAAGCGATAAATATGAATAATAATATGCGAGCGATTAATTTCATTGGAGCAAAAATAGTGTTAAACAAATAAAATCAAAGCTTGAGGGCAAAAATTTTATACAAATTTAACAATAACAAAAAAGCAGGAAGATCAAATTTGAAAATCCTGCTTTTAATTCTTTTATAAACAACGCATTACAGTTCTTCTTCTAACCATGCGTTCATCATCCAGATTGTTTTTTCCTGTTCAGCAATAAAGTCACTCATCATAGAATTGGTTCCTTCATCATTAATTTCATCTGATTGTTTCAAAATTTCTCTTTCAATTTTTAATAAATCTGTCAAAGAATTTACAATAAGGTGAACTGCCTTTTCGTCATTCGAGATGTTTTTTCCAACTGTTAGTTTGTTGTTTTTTATATAATCCTCAAATGTATGTAATGGAGTCCCTCCTATTGTTAAGACTCTCTCTGCAATCATATCGATTTTTAATTGGGCATCTGTATACAATTCTTCAAATTTCACATGTAAATCAAAGAAACGTTTACCACGAATGTTCCAATGTATTCCTCTTAAATTTTGATAATATACCTGAAAATTTGACAACAGAATATTTAATTCCTTTACTAACAATTCTGACTCTTTTACAGGTAATCCTAAAATATTCGTTTTCATAGTTTTTCGTTTTATAATAAGTTTACTACAAATTTAATATAAGTTCTTTTAAAATAGTATAAAAAAAAATTATATTTACTTATTTTTGCATCACAAAATACTATCAAAATGACTATTACTCAATTACAATATGTGTTAGCCGTTGCCGAACACAAAAATTTTACACTTGCTGCCGAAAAATGTTTTGTTACGCAACCTACATTAAGTATGCAGATTCAAAAAATTGAAGAAGAACTTAATATTTTAATTTTTGACAGAAGCAAAAAACCAATTCAACTTACTGATATTGGTCAAAAAATTGTAAATCAGGCCAAAAACATTGTAAACGAAGCCGACAGAATTAAAGATATAGTAGAACAGCAAAAAGGTTTTATAGGCGGAGAATTTCGTTTAGGAATTATACCTACTATTATGCCAACGCTTTTACCAATGTTTTTAAACAACTTTATTAAGAAGTATCCAAAAGTAAAACTTTTAATTGAGGAGTTAAACACAGATGAAATTATTATAAAGCTAAAAAACGGACATCTTGATGCTGCAATTGCCGCAACGCCTCTTGAAGATGAAAAGATAAAAGAGATTGTTTTATACTTCGAGCCATTTGTAGCGTATATTCCGGAACATCACGCCAGTTTTCAGAAAGAAGAAATTGAAATTGCAGATTTAAACATCAATGAAATTTTGCTTTTGCAGGACGGACATTGCTTTAGAGACGGAATCCTGAATTTATGCAAAAATGGTACTGATATCGATCAGAATAATTTTCAGATACAAAGCGGAAGCTTTGAAACCCTTATAAAATTAGCCGACGAAGGTTTGGGCACAACGTTACTTCCGTACTTGCACACGTTAGACTTAAAAGATTCCGATAAACTGAAACTACGAAATTTTAAGGAACCAAAACCTGCTCGTGAGGTAAGTTTAATTTACCCAAAGAGCGAATTAAAAATGCAAATCATCGACGCGCTAAGATCTACAATTGCCGGAGTTGTAAAAGGAGCAATTGTTTTCCAGAACGTTCAAATTGTGAGTCCGCTACAAAAGAAATAGACATAAAAAAAGGAGCCAATTTGGCTCCTTTTTTTTATACTTTGATTAGTAGTAAACTTTGTTTTAGTTCTGGTTTTTCGATAATAAAATTCATCAACCATTCCTGCAATTGCTCCATCTCGTATGGTAACAGCGTTTTGATAGCTTTTTCTAGTTCTTTACAGAAAAGTATCGGATCGAAACTTACTCTCTCAAGTATTGATTTCGTGTAATCAAACATCATTTTTGACATAATAAAATAAGATTTTCGGGGGTTATCTATATTTCTAAACTCGCACAAATTTAATCAAATATCATTCATATGCATTCATTTTAACTTATTATTTTAAAAACTTTAGCAACGAATACGTTTTCTTAATATGTATAAATCAATATAGAATCATTCTAAACAACTCATTTAAACCTTTTTAAAGGCTCGAAACATCTCTCGTTTTCCCGGAGGACCTGCTAATTTCTCGACAGTAAATCCAACTTCAATCATACTTCTTTTAACAACTCCGCGTGCGGCATAGGTAACTAAGACTCCATTTGGTTTTAAACTGTTGTACATTTTCCTGAAAATTTCAGTACTCCACAACTCCGGCTGCACTCTGTATCCAAAGGCGTCAAAGTAAATCAAATCAAAACTTTCAAAATCATCTATTTCATGAAAAAATTGTTTCCTTTTGGTTAACGAGAAAGAGCTGCAAATTTCAATTTTTTTATCCCATTCACATTTATGCATTTCTTCAAAAATGTTCTCAAATTCCAATGCCTCAAGTTCACTGACATAATTCATTGCTAAAACTTCTGATGCATCAACAGGATATGCCTCTACCCCAACATAATCAATGATTTGATTTTTTTGAATTGATTCTAAAAAAGTGATAAAAGCATTCAAACCTGTTCCAAAACCAATTTCAAGAATACTTACCGGATTATTTTCAAATAATGAAAGTCCGTTTTTTATAAATACATGTTTTGCTTCCTGAATCGCACCGTGTTTAGAATGGTAACATTCATCCCAATCCTGCAAATGAATTGTCGTTGAGCCATCTAGCGTTTTAATTATTTCTCTTTTCACTTTTTAGAACTTTATAATGGGTATTTACTGGGTCTTGGTCTTTTTTAACAGCCAAATTTACTCAAAACAAATGCGTAAAGCCTTAAAAAACGGCTGTTTTTTCATAAATTCTTTATAAAACTCTCTTAATTTTTTCACTTTATTATAAGATAAATAAATCTCAGTTAAACGCCATAATTAATGCAGTTTTACCAAGGAATTTATATATTTTTACTTAATTTTGCATTCAGTTAATTCTATTTCACACCAAATCATCGCTTTAGAATCTTTCTTTTGCAGTGAAAATTACATAAAAACTTTACATAATTATGAGTACAACTCAAACAAGCAAAATTGAAATCAGAAAAGCAACTTCGTCAAAAATAAGCGGAGTAGACTTTCAAAACTTAAGCTTTGGTGCTGTTTTTACAGACCATTTATTCGAATGTGATTTTAAAAATGGAGAGTGGCAAAATCCTGTCATTAAGCCTTATGCTCCAATTTTAATGGATCCTTCTTCAAAAGTCTTTCATTACGGACAAGCTATTTTTGAAGGAATGAAAGCTTACAAAGATGACAATAACGATGTTTGGTTATTTAGACCTGATGAAAACTTCAAGCGTTTTAATAATTCTGCAGTTCGTATGGCGATGCCGGAAGTTCCGGAATCTATTTTTATGGATGGTTTGAATGAATTATTGAAAATCGATCAGGAATGGGTTCAAAAAGGAAACGGAAGCAGTATGTATATCCGTCCTTTTATGATTGCTACCGGCGCTGGCGTTGTAGCTAATCCTTCTGATGAATATAAATTCATGATTTTACTTTCTCCTGCACAATCTTATTATGCCGGTGAAGTAAAAGTAATTATTGCTGAACATTATAGTAGAGCTGCAAATGGTGGAATTGGAGCTGCAAAAGCTGCAGGAAACTACGCAGCGCAGTTTTACCCAACTAATTTGGCAAACAAAGACGGTTTCCAGCAAGTAATCTGGACAGATGATGCAACGCATACAAAACTAGAAGAAGCGGGAACAATGAACGTTTTCTTTAGAATTAACGATACTTTACTAACTGCTCCAACAAGCGAGAGAATTTTGGATGGTATTACCAGAAAAAGTTTGATTGCTATGGCAGAAAAAGAAGATCTTAATGTAGAAGTTCGTCCTGTTATTGTTTCAGAATTAGTAGAAGCTGCCAAAAACGGATCTTTGAAAGAAATCTTCGGAGCTGGAACTGCTGCAGTTATCAGTGTTATCAAAGGTTTCTCTTATCAGGATGTTTATTATGAAATGACTCCGGTTGAAAATTCATATGCTTCTCTTTTGAAAGAAAAACTAACCAATCTTCAAAACAAACTTTCTGAAGATACTTTTGGATGGACGGTTAAAGTTCAATAATCAAAAGATTGATATAAAAACAAACCCGATAGCTTCACAGTTATCGGGTTTTCTATTTATATCATAAAATTCAAAGTTAATTTTACCGCAAAGTGCGTAAGATTAAACGCAAAGTTCGCAAAGCTTTGTGTTGATCTAGCTTTGCGAACTTTGTATTTTCTATGCGTAAAGAAAAAATAAATCTTAGCGCACTTTGCGGTTACTCTTTTTATAAAAGCTTAGAAAAATCAGGTTTAAAATAATTAGGCCCTTTCATTACTTTTCCGTCTTCTCTGTAAATGGGCTGTCCGTCTTCGCCAAGTTTACTCATATTACTACGCTGGATTTCATCAAAAACAGCTTCAATTTTATCTTGTAAACCGTGTTCGATAATTGTTCCGCATAAAATATACATCATATCTCCAAGAGCATCAGCAATTTCAACCAAATCATTATTCTGAACTGCTTCAAGATATTCTTCATTTTCTTCTTTCATTAAATTATAACGAAGGATTTTTTTTGTTTCACCCAAATCAGCAATTGGCGTTTGACTGTGACCTATTTTAAAAGCAGTATGAAATTCGGTAACTGCGTCAAGTTGTTTCTTCATGATTTTATTTACTTAAATGAAATGCCAAATTAGCAACTATTCATATACAATTCTCTAAATTTGTCAAAAATAATTTTCAACTATGTTTAGCCAAGGACAATTAATATTCGCACTCTGTTTTTTTATCGCATTTGTAATCGTAATGATATTTGCTTATCGAAAAGATCTCGCCTTACACCGAATTTTTTATAAAGGAAATTACAAAGTATTAATCGTGTTCCTGATTTTTATTGCCCTTTTGTTTGTGATCAAATTTTTCTTTAAAAGATAATTCCGAAAAATTTATTGCTATATTTAGGATAAAATATTTTTTGAAGTTTTACAATTAAACTTATTCAAAAACGTTTTATTTAAAGCTTTTATTGACCAATATAATTTTATAAAGTGTACTTTTATTGCGGCACAATTAGCGTGACTAGTAATAAAATTTATAACTTTACGACACAAAATAAACGACTCCCAATGAAGATTCTAAAATATTTATTCCTACTATTATTATTAAGCTTAGTTGCCCTAACTGTTTTTGTCGCTACCCAAAAAGGGATTTTTTCTGTAGAAAGAAGCAAGGTGATCAACTCACCAAAAGCAACCGTTTATAATTATGTAAATGATTTTAGAAATTATGAAGATTTTGAATCATGGTCAGTAGCAGATCCTTCGATGAAAATGACATTCCCTAACAAAACAGCCGGAAACGGTGCCTCGTATTATTGGGCTGGAGCCGAAGGAAACGGAAATGCCATTACCCTAAAAACTAAAGAAGGAGAAAGCATTCAGCAAAAAATGAAATACGACGGAACAGAAGCGGATGTAAACTGGACTTTTAAAGATACTTTGGGAGGAAAAACTAAAGTAACCTGGAAAGCAACAGGAACAATGAGCTTTTTGTTTAAAGTATATACCGCTCTAAACGGAGGTTCTGATAAAGTTATTGGAACTATTTACGAAAAAAGTCTTGCCAACATTGATAAAAACCTGGATTTCGAAACTAAAACATATGCTATTAAAGTAAATGGTGTGGTAAGAAAAACCGAAACTGCCTATATCAGACAAACTTTTACAAGTGAAATTCCTAAAATAACCAAAAACGCCAGGATTGTTATTCCTAAACTTATTGAGTTTAGCGAAAACAATGGCTTGTCTACCAACGGAAAACCTTTTATTATTTACCATACGTACGACACCACAACCGGATTGGCAAAAATTTCGATTTGTTTACCTACAAACAAAGAAATCCTGACAACTGCAGGAAGTGATATTTCAGGAGGAAAACTGGATGGTTTTGAAGCAGTAAAAACAACTTTAACGGGTGATTATACGCATCTAAACGAAGCAATGACGAAAACCACAGCTTTTATAAATAAAGAAAAAATAACGCCGGAATTAAGCTGGTCACACCTTGAAATCTTAACCATTAGCAAATTAGATGTAAAAAGTCCGTCTAAGCTGATGACTGAAGTTTATTTTCCTATTAAACCAAAAGTTGTTCCTGTTGTAAAAGCTCCTGTTTACAGAGCAAATACAGAACCAACATCTGTAGAGCCTACAGAAACAGACCCTGCACAAACACCAAAAGCAGCACCGAAACCAAAAGCGGTTCCTAAAACAACAACTCCTAAAACTACTGAAGAAGAATCAGAATTCTAATTTATTTAGGACTGATTAAACCTTTTGTTTAAAATTCATTCTAATAAGATAAATCAAGGAATTTGACAGACGAGAAGGAGTTTATACAAGAATTATTAAATCCTAAAACGCAAAACACAGCGTTTCAAAAACTCTTGTCAGATTATCAAAAACCGTTGTATTCTCATATTCGAAACATTGTTTTGAATCATGATGATGCAGATGATGTATTGCAGAACACTTTTGTGAAAGTTTTTCAGTATTTAAAAAATTTCAAAGGAGAGAGTAAACTCTTCTCCTGGATGTATCGAATCGCCACCAATGAAGCTTTGACTTTTTTAAACCAAAAAGCAAAACTAAACGGATTAACATCTGAAGCGCTACAAAACAAAACCATCGACAATTTGAAAGCCGATGTTTATTTTGATGGAGATGAAATTCAGATTAAACTTCAAAAGGCCATTGTAACATTGCCGGAAAAGCAACAATTGGTTTTTAAAATGAAATACTTTCAGGAATTAAAATATGAAGAAATTGCTGAGATTCTGGGAACTTCAGTGGGCGCCTTAAAAGCATCTTATCATCATGCTGTAAAAAAAATTGAAATATATGTTACATCAAATTAAACCTTTTGTAACAAAACCTGTCTTATAGATATTATGAAAGCATTTAAATTAGAAAACGAACCGAAAATAGCCACTGGATTTAAAACTCCGGAAAATTATTTTGATGATTTTTCGGCAAAAGTTTTACAGCAGCTAAACGAAGAGAAAGAAGTAAAAGTAATTCCGATTTACAAACGTAAAAAGGTACTTTCTATGGTTGCTGCCGCTGTAGTTTTTATTGCGTTGATGATCCCGATCGTAAACAACTATAATAACACTTCGAGAGAGCTTGACGAAGATACCTTAGAGACATATTTATCGTATCAATCTAATTTGAATCAATATGACTTAATCAGGGAACTCGATACTAAAGACATTGAAAAACTGAATAAAAACGTTGCCCTTGAACAGGAAACACTTGAAGATATATTAGCATCAAATCCTAATCTTGAAAATTTAATTTCAGAATAAAAAATATCAAAAAGATGAAAATTAAAAATATACTACCGGTAATTCTATTCTTCGTCACCTTTTCGTTTTATGCCCAAGATAAAACAGATGAAAAGCGTGAGAAAATCAAAGCTTATAAAGTTTCGTTTTTAACTACAGAGCTTGAACTAACCTCTACAGAAGCAGAGAAATTTTGGCCCGTTTATAATGCGTATGATGACAAACAATTTGAATTGCGTCATGAAAAAATGAAAACGTATTTACGCAAATTAGACGATGACAATATTACTTCGATGTCAGAAAAAGAAGCTGCTGTATTGTTATCTCAAATAGAAAGCACCGATAAGGAATTGTATCTTTTGCGTGATAAGTATAACACTAATTTAAAAAAGATACTTTCGGCCAAGAAAATATTAAAGCTTAAAAAATCTGAGGATGATTTTAATAGAAAATTATTAAAACAATACCGGGATAAGGCTGGCAATAAATAAAAAGCCAACATTAAAAGAACAACAGCGACAGGAACCCTATATAATAATACTTACTTTATTATTTAGGGTTCTTGTTATTTTAAAACTATTTAAAACGAAGTCTTACTACTTTATTATGTCCTGCAGCAATTGCAGTGTTTCTATTTATAAAACGAATGGTAAAAAATTTCGTATCCGTTGATAATTGCGTCCAGTTTTCACCTCCATTCTGAGAATATTGTATTCCCTCAGAACCCACGCATATAATTTCTTTACCATTTCCTCCCGGAACGTATTGCACGCACGATGCGTATCCAAAACCCATTTCCTGACCTATTAATTTCCAGGTATTTCCACCATCTGTAGTAAACGCTTTGTTATCTGTTTTTTTGTTCGGAAGTTCATAATCACCACCAGCAATAAATCCGTGTTTGGCATCGTAAAAATCTGCCGTAAAAATACCGGTCATTGTTTTTCCCTGCACAATAGGAGTTTCAATAACTTTCCATGTTTTAGCTTTATCCGCAGAGTAGAATACACGAGCTTTTTTTCCTCCTGAAACCAGCCATGTGTCATTTCCTTTTATTACAATATTCGAATTACTAGCAGCAAAAGCAGCTTCGCCCTCGGCATTCGTAGGCAATTTATCAGACAATATTTTTGTCCAGGTTTCTCCGCCATCACGCGTTACAATAATCGAAAAAGTATCTTCTGTGGGATCGCCAATTGCTATTCCTTCCTTATCATTCCAAAATTGCATGCTGTCGTAAAACACCTTGGGGTTCACTTCCTTATAAACTAACTTAACTTTCTGAGTTTTTTTTGAAACCTGATAAAGCAATGCAGGATTTCCTACACTTAGCAAAAATATGCTTTGAGAATTTTGAGCAATACTTCTAAATTCCAGATTTAGAGTATCACGATAAATACGATCTTCAAACTTCTCTTTTTTATCTAAATCATAATATCCAAATCGGGAATTATCAGCTCCGTACCAAATTTTATTCTTGTCGATTGAGATCGCTCTAATACTAATTTTATCCTGAAATAAAGTATCTATTTGTATTGAAGTAAAACCATTATAAAATGATCTTTCATCATTATGATTCAGCGCTTTAAAGGACATTAATAAAATTAAAGCACCGAAAAAAAATATTACTTTTCTCATATAAATCAGTTTTTTTTATTGCTAAAATACAATTATTTATAACATATAAAATAAGTTACTTGTTTTTTTCTGGCACAGTAATTGGATATCTCTGAATATTAATCTTTAATATGATTTTATCATGAAAACTAATTTACTTTTAATAGCGTTTGCAGCTTTAGTTTTTGGTTCTTGTTCAGCACAAAGCCAAACTACTGTATATGCAAAAAATTCAGATATAAGCGATAACTTAGACTTAAGAGCAGTAGCTTCTATCTTTGGTGAATCAGCCAATCTTCAGGATTTCGAAAGACGTTTGAATGATCCAAAATACCAAATCTCGAATCTTGATTTAAATGGCGATGATCAGGTTGATTATTTACGTGTGATAGAATCTGTAGAAGACAGAACTCACGTTGTAATTATCCAGGCAGTTCTTGATCGTGATGTTTACCAGGACATTGCAACAATCGATGTAGAAAGAGATAATTACAATAAAGTAAGCGTACAGGTGGTAGGTAATACTTATTTATACGGAGACAATTATATTTACGAGCCGGTTTACAGTGTTGCGCCAGTAATCTATACTTCATTTTGGGTAAATAATTACAGACCATACTACTCAACCTGGGGATGGAATTATTATCCAACATACTATGCTGCATGGAGCCCTTATCCAATTTACAGATACAGAAATAACATTGGCGTTTATATCAACGTAAACAATCATTACAATTATGTAAATACAAGAAGAAGTTACAGAGCTCCGGTTTTATACGAATCAAGACGTACTTACGGTTACGAAACAAGACGCCCTAACTATAGCTTTGCTCAAAGACATTCTAACGTAACAAACAGATATGATTTAGATCAAAGACGTATTGCAAGCAGAGAATCTAACAGAAATCAAAATACTTACAATACGAACAGATCTAATACCAATAGAGTATCTCCAACAGACAATAGAACAACAAACAGAAACTATGCTGAAAACAGAACGAATACTGACAGAAGTTACAACACAAACCGTTCAACTCCCGTAAACAGAGGTAATTCGACTACGGTAAACAATAGCAATCCGGTAAGAGTTGAAAACACAACTCCAAGAACCGAAAACAGAAGAGATTACAGTCAGAATAATTCTAATGTTTCAAGAGAAAATTCACAAAGAAACACGAACAACAGAGGAACTTATACTCAGAGATCAGAAACTCCATCTCCTCAGAGAACAGAAACTCCAAGAAGTTATTCAGAAAACAGAGGAAGTTCAGAAAGCAGATCAAGCTCACCAAGAGCTCAAAGCACACAACGATCTGAAGCTCCAAGAGCAAGCCAGGAATCAAGAAGCAGCCAGCCACAAAGAGAAAGCGGCGCAGGCACAAGAAGTTCAGGCGGAAGAAGAGGTTAATATTAAATTCGCATTTCTAAATAAAAAACTAAAGCACAATTTGACGATTGTGCTTTTTTTTATCTTTTTTCTTATAATTGACTCTAATTTGTTTTAAAACAGTAAATTTGCAACCGTCTTTTATAAAAACATACATGAGCGCATCGCATAAAAACTTACATAGTAAGTTGTCTATAGGGGGTTTATTGATAACATTAGGGATTATTTATGGAGATATCGGTACTTCTCCATTATATGTAATGAAAGCCATACTTGGTGATTATGCCATTAATTCTGATATTGTTTTAGGTGGGATTTCATGTGTCTTCTGGACTTTGACTTTACAAACCACCATAAAGTATGTTCTTATCACTCTAAGCGCTGATAATCATGGCGAAGGTGGTATTTTCGCATTGTATGCACTGGTCAAAAAAACCAAAATTCAATGGCTTATTGTCCCCGCCATTATTGGGGGAAGTGCTTTACTAGCCGATGGAATTATTACTCCTCCTATCTCGATATCATCTGCTGTAGAAGGAATCAGGGCATTTTACCCTACAATGGAAACCCGAACAATTGTTTACATTGTTATCGGAATCTTATTTGTTCTATTTTCCATACAACAATTTGGAACCAAGCTAGTTGGGAAGTTTTTCGCTCCAATGATGTTAATTTGGTTTGCCATGTTAGGAACTCTTGGAACGATACAAATTATAAATCATCCTGAGGTAATAAAAGCCGTAAATCCTTACTATGCTTACCATTTATTATCTATTCACCCTGATGGTTTCTTTGTACTTGGATTTGTATTTTTATGTACAACAGGTGCTGAAGCTTTGTACTCTGACATGGGACACTGTGGAAGAAAAAACATTAGAATCAGCTGGATTTTTGTAAAAACAACTTTAGTCTTAAATTACTTTGGTCAGGCAGCATATTTAATTCACCATGAAGGAAGTACATTACAACAATTAGGCGGAGAAAACGGAAATCCTTTCTATTTAATCATGCCGCATTGGTTTCTTCCGTTTGGGATTGTAGTTGCAACTTTGGCTGCCGTTATCGCTTCTCAGGCTCTTATTAGTGGATCATTTACTCTGATTAACGAAGCCATGAGATTGAATTTCTGGCCAAAAGTAAAAATCAAATACCCTACTGAGGTTAAAGGTCAATTATACATCCCATCAATCAACTGGTTATTATTCTTTGGTTGTGTCGGAATCGTTTTACACTTCGAAAAATCAGGAAATATGGAGCATGCCTATGGTCTTGCTATCATTTTATGTATGATCATGACTACTATTTTGCTTAATTATTATTTAATAATGAAAAGAGTAAAATTGTATTTGATGGTGCCGCTTATCACAATTTATTTACTAATAGAATTCAGTTTCTTAATTGCCAATATTACCAAATTTGCAGAAGGTGGTTACGTAACGTTAATTATTGCGATGATCCTGATTTCGATCATGACGATCTGGTATCTGGCTAAGAAAATTAATAAAAGCTACACTAAAATCATCAAAATTGACGATTATAAGAAAGTATTAATGGAGCTAAGCGAAGACTTATCTATTCCTAAATACGCAACGCATTTGGTGTATATGACCAATGCCAATCGTGTAGATGAACTAGAGGAAAAAGTAATTTACTCTATCTTGCAAAAACGCCCAAAAAGAGCTGATATTTATTGGTTTGTTCACGTAAACATTTTGACTGAACCATACAAAACACAATATAAAGTTACCGAGATCGCAAAAGACGATATTTACAGAATCGATTTTAATTTAGGATTTAGAGAACCTACCAAAATCAATTTGATGTTTAGAGAAGTAATTCGCGATATGGTAAAACGTGGCGAAGTGGACATTACCAGCCGTTACGAATCTTTGAACAAAAACAATATTATTGGTGATTTCAAATTTGTATTGTCTGAGAAATTCTTATCAAACGATAATGATTTAAGATGGCACGAAAATATTATCATGAACTCTTATTTCTTTATCAAGAAACTGAGTTTGTCTGAAGAAAGAGCTTTTGGTTTAGACAGTAGTTCGGTAAAAATAGAAAAATTCCCAATGGTGCTTCACGCTCCGGAAAACATCGGACTGACCCGAATTATCAAATAAATCAATTCAAAAAATACATTCAAAAAACACTCTTTTAAACTTATTAGAGTGTTTTTTTTTCTTTTTAAAGGAAGTTAAAACAACAATCAAAATTAAAAATTTAACTTTCAATCAATTAATAGTACCTTTGCAACTCAAATAAGTAAAATGAGATTACACAGAAATTTAGTTTATACTACCATCGATTCTTTAAATGCAATTTTCAATGAAGGAGAATATGCAGACAAAGTGGTAGCAAGAGCATTAAAAAAAGACAAACGTTGGGGAAGTTCTGACAGGAAGTTTGTTGCTGAAACGATATACGAAATTGTTCGTTGGAAACGATTATACGCAGAAATTGCCGAAGTAAAAGAACCTTTCGACAGAGAGAATTTATGGAGAATGTTCGCAGTTTGGGCAGTTTTAAGAGGTTACCCAATACCGGATTGGAAACAACTGGAAGGAACTCCTGAAAGAAAAATAAAAGGACGTTTTGACGAACTTTCTAAAATTAGAGCCTTAAAAGAATCTATTCCGGACTGGATGGATGAATTGGGTGTAAAAGAACTTGGCGAAAAAGTTTGGGCTACAGAAATTGCAGCTCAAAACCAGCCTGCTAAAGTTATTTTAAGAACCAATACGCTTAAAGGAACCAAAGAAAGTCTGAGAAACACGTTGATGGATTTGAATATTGAAACAGAATATTTAAAAGACCAGCCTGAAGCCTTGGTTTTAAAAGAAAGAGCAAACGTATTTTTGACAGACGCTTTTAAACAAGGACTTTTTGAAGTTCAGGATGCCAACTCACAACTAGTAGCCGGTTTTATGGATGTAAAACCAGGAATGCGTGTGGTGGATACTTGCGCAGGTGCAGGAGGAAAAACATTGCATATCGCTTCTTTGATGGAAAACAAAGGACAATTGATTGCAATGGATTTGTACGAAAGCAAATTGAAACAATTGAAATTAAGAGCTAAAAGAAATGGTGCTTTTAATATTGAATACAGAATCATCGACACTACAAAAGTGATCAAAAAATTACACGAAAAAGCAGATCGTGTTTTAATTGATGCACCTTGTAGCGGTTTAGGAGTTCTTAAAAGAAACCCGGATGCCAAATGGAAATTGAAACCTGAATTTATTGATAACATTCGTAAAGTACAGGCAGAAGTTTTAGAAAGCTATTCTAAAATTGTAAAACCAGGCGGAAAGTTAGTATATGCAACTTGTTCTGTTTTACCATCTGAAAATCAGGAGCAGGTAGAAAAATTCTTAAAAACCGAAATCGGAAAACAATTTACTTTCATAAAAGATCGTAAAATTCTAGCTTCTGAATCTGGTTTTGATGGATTTTATATGGCGTTGTTAGAACGTAAAGATGCAGTAATTAAAGAATAATTGAGATTAAATTCCAATATTTTTAAATTCCAAATTCCAATTTTTATACTTGGAATTTGGAATTTTTTATTTTGTTCCTATTTAATTACTAGATGTATAATCCCTAAGGATATATTTTTTGTCTGCTCTTTTTTTCTACCAATATTTAACTCCTAACGGAGTATTATCTTCTAGAAATAATAATTATTAAAATAAAAAGAAAGCCTTTAGAGAATTAAATCTAAAGGCTTTTTTATACTAGGATAAATCTACAGGACACATATCTGGCGAAATCAAACAATATGTTGGTATATTTTGGCAGGTAGGAGTTTGTGTTAATGGTTTTGAGCAACGCATTTGATAACCATTTAAATAATAAATATAATCACCACCTTTAATTTGTTTTAGTTCATTCTTGCTTAGCACCTGAACACTTGGGAGATTTAGAATAAGTTTCATAATTATTAGGTTTTAAAGTTAATACCTTATAAATATAACTAAATTTTCTTACTTAATAATATAATTACATAAAACTAGACCTACTTAAAATAATCATTAAAATCCACAAAAAATAAAAAATTCCAAATTCCAATTGTAAAATTGGAATTTGGAATTTAAAAATATTGGAATTTTCTTAAACCAAGCTTGGCTTACGCAACAACTTCCCGTTTTCGTTTTCTTTAAACTTCGGGACAAAAACAATCTCTTTTGGTTTTTCATATTTATCTAAAACATCAAAAAACTCCGGCGCAAATTCTTGTTTCTCGCCTTCAATAACCAAAATTAATTTTTCGCCCAAAGAAGTATCCGGAACTCCGGTTACAAAGAATCTTCTATTTATCTTACCAATCAGTTTTGCTTCTATCTGCTCGGGAATAAGCTTCACTCCTCCACTATTTATAACATTATCAATTCTTCCCAGAAAAATAAATTGATTCTCTCTTATCAACTCGACTAAATCATTGGTAACAATTGGTTCGTCAGAAATAGTAGCAACAGTGATCACCAAACATCCGCGATCATCCTGACTAATTTTTGCATTTGGCAAAACGGTAAAAACATTCTCTCCCACTTTTCTCGCAGCGATATGAGTAATAGTTTCCGTCATACCATAAGTCTCATAAACTTCGGTTTTTATCAACGGTAAAACTTTCTCTTCAAGAGCGGTATCCATTTTAGCTCCGCCTACAATTAGTTTTTTGACATTTTTTAAAGCATCAATCGAATTCTGAACCTGCAAAGGTACCATAGCTACAAAATCATATACTTTTGTATTAAGGACCAATGGCTGTGTGCTCGGCGCTACAATATCCAATTCCAGACCCAAAATAATAGCGCGCACCAGCATCATTTTGCCCGCAATAAATTGTACAGGCAAACAAAGCAAAGCCGTATTTCCCGGTTCTAATTCGAAAAAATCTCCAGTCCCTAAAGCAGACTGAATCATCGCTTGTTTTTCTAATCGCACTAGTTTTGGAAGCCCGGTGGTTCCGGAAGTTTTCATCTCGATATACTCCTTATTATCGAACCAATCGAGCAAAAACTCTCCTATCGCGGCTTCATTGCTGCCACCTTCCTTTATATAATCATAAGCAACACGGCGCAACTCGTCAGCGTTTAAATGAAAACCATTTATCTTAAAATAGTTGTGAACATTTTTGTGTGTTAATTTTGACATTTTATAATTGATTTGAAATTTCTACAACATTTATTTTACCCGTTAATTTTTCTTTCCAGTTAGTCCAATTGTATTTTTTGCTAAAAATAAAAAGTAAAACTGGATAGATTATTACAACCGGCAATATAACATCCAGGCCAGCAGATGGCTCTGATAAATCTTTAAAAAGAGAATGGGTTTGAAAAACCGACCAATCTGAAGTAACCAACAAAGCACCAATTAAATTATTGGCCGCATGAAAGCCCAAAGCCAGCTCAATTCCTTCATCCATAAGGGTAATGACACCCAAAAATAAACCGGTTCCTATATAATAAACCATAATAACATAACCCATTTTGGCAACTTCCGGATTAAAAATATGCATCAATCCAAATATAAGCGATGTCATTACCAGCGGAAACCATCTGTTAAGGGCCAGATTCGCAAATCCCTGCATCAAATATCCTCTAAATACATATTCTTCTGTACTGGTTTGAATTGGGATTAAAATCGCTCCTACAACAACTAAAATCAAAAAAGGAATTAATTTAAAATTCCATATAAAATTTTCCGGAGCGTTTAAATACACCACTACAAAACTTAGTATTGTAAAAAAAGACCAGAGAAAAAAGGAGAAAAAAATACGTTTCCAATCGACCTGTTTTCTTGACGTGGTAACCGATAAAAGTGTTTGATGATGCAAATACTTTACCACATAATAAATACCCACAAATGCAAAAGCAAACGAAATCATGACCAAAAACAAGGTAAGATTTGGTTCGAAGATTTTCATAACCGCAGCATTATCAGTTGGAATTACTTGTTTACCAGTCAAAGTTTTAGCCAAAACCGCAACCGAAAAAGGAATCTGACCTATAAATGACGCGATAATAATTAAAACTGACCCTATAAGATACAACCAAAACTTATTCTGAGATTTAATTCCTTGCTCTAAAAACATATTTATAATAATTTAAAAATGAGAATTCGATTTAACAACTAAATCTTACTTTTGGTCTTGCTAAAATACCTAATTTTTAATTTAATTCCCTTAACTCAGCTTAAATATAACAAAATGATACAAATTTACCATAACCCACGTTGCGGAAAATCAAGAAATTGCCTGGCTTTTATCGAGCAAACCAATCAGCAATATGAAATCATTCCGTACCTGACAGAAACTCCCTCTTTTGATGAATTAAAAGCATTACTGGAGAAATTAAATTTACAACCAATTGAATTAGTTCGAACTAAAGAAAAAATATGGATCGAAAATTATAAAGGAAAAGAATTAACGAATGACCAAATCGTTCAGACTATGATTGATAATCCTATTTTAATAGAACGCCCGATTGTTATAAAAGACGGGAAAGCTATTATTGGAAGAGATTTAGACAAAATGGCTTCTTTTTTAGATTGATTATAAAGAGTATTATTAACATTTTTTTGTGATTTCTCTCTTTAAACCAAAAGGTACATTTGCGGTCTAAAAGAAAAAGAAACCAAAAATTAAAATGAAAAAAATCAAATTTGCTGTATTGCTTGTAATGCTATTTACAAGTTTTTACAATTATGCCCAACAAGGACCACCAGCCAATAACAAAGTAAAAGTTACAGGAAAAGTTTTCGAAAAAATAAGCAAACAGCCTCTTGAATACGCGACTATTTCGATCACAGCGCCAAATGACACTAAAGTTATTGCTGGCGGAATCACAAATCCTAAAGGGGAATTTGATGTAGCGGTTGCTCCCGGAACTTATGATATAAAAGTTGAATTTATTTCGTTTAAAGCATCTGAAATTAAAGGCAGAACAATTCAGGGCGACACCAATTTAGGCGTTGTAAATTTATCTGAAGATGCAGCACAACTAAATGAAGTTGTAGTGCGCGCCGAAAAATCGACAGTAGAAATAAAACTGGATAAAAAAGTTTACAATGTTGGTCAGGATATGATGGTAAAAGGCGGAACTGTAAGTGACGTTCTTGACAATGTACCATCTGTTTCTGTTGATACAGAAGGAAATGTAAGTTTAAGAGGAAGTGATAATATCAGGATTTTAATCGACGGAAGACCTTCAAATGCCATTAACGTTGCCGAAGCTTTACGTCAGCTTCCTGCCGATGCTATTGATAAAGTCGAAGTTATCACCAACCCATCTGCACGTTATGATGCCGAAGGAGGTTCAGGATTAATCAATATTATTCTTAAAAAAGGAAAAAATCAGGGATTAAACGGAACTTTTATTGCCTCAACTGGTATTCCTGAAACGTATGGCGCAAGTGCCAATTTGAACTATAAAACCGAAAAATTAAACTACTTTACTACTGCAGGATACAACTACAGAACCAATGAAGGTGGCGGATTAACCAATACAGAGTATTTTAATGCCGACAAAACGCCTAAAGGTTATTTAGATGAAGATCGTGATACTAAAAGAACCAACGAAGGATTCAACGGAAGAGCGGGTATAGAATGGACTGTAGCACCAAATACATACTGGAAAAATGCTATTAATTACCAAAAAAGCAACGGAAATACCAGAGACTTGATTAACTACAATAATTTTGACGCTAATCATGCTTTTACAGGAACTTCTTTCCGTTTAAATAATGGAGATACCGATAGTGAAAACGTAGAATATACTTCAAATTTAATCAAAAATTTCAACGATAAAGGACACAAACTTACTGCCGATTTATCGGTTTCAAGAAATACAGATGACAGTAACAGTCTTATTACAGCATCACCAAATTTTAATAATACTTTAAACGATCAGGTTCAAAAACAAATACAATTTCAGGCTGATTATGTTTTACCATTAGGCGAAGGAAGTCAGTTTGAAGCCGGATATAAAGGTAGTTTTGGCGACCTGAATAACCAATATATAATAACAGACAATTTGGGTAATCCAGATCCAAAATTATCTAACACCTTAGAATACAAAGAAAACATCAACGCGATTTACACGCAATATGGTTTCAAAGTAAACAAATTCTCTTATTTATTTGGTTTGCGTTGGGAAGACACCAACATTCAGGTGAACTTATTAGACAATAGCGATTTCAATACTAAGAAATACAACAACTTATTTCCTAGTGCTTTTATTGGTTACGAAATTTCAGATCAAAGCAGCTTCTCAGCCAGCTACAGTAAACGTTTATCACGACCTAGAGGACGTTTCATGAACCCTGCAACAAATTACTCCAGTAACGTAAATATCTTTCAGGGAAATCCTGATTTAGATCCTTCTTTAACAGACAAATATGATATTGGATACATCAAACGTTGGGACAAACTAACTTTTAATACCTCAGCATATTTCGAAAACACAAAAGATGTTTTCAGTTTCGTAAGAACTCCTACAGGTGAAGTTGTAAATTCTGACGGTGAGGTTGTAACTCCTACACCAGAAAACCCAGTTAATGATGGAATTCCGGTTATTTTAAGCCGTCCAATTAACTTAGGAAGAGAACAAAAAATAGGGTTTGAATTTACACTGAATTATACACCATTCAAAAAATGGAGAGTAAACAGTAATTTCAATATTTACAACGTAAAAACTACCGGAGAAAACACGTACAATGATTCTAAAGGAAACGTTGTTGTACAAAATCTGGACAATCAAGCCACAACATGGTTTGCAAGAATCAACTCTAAGCTAACTTTACCATACAAAATTGACTGGCAATTAAGCGGAGTTTACAATGGAGAGCAAAAAACAGCTCAGGGTAAAAACCTTGGACAATTTGCAATGAACACCGCTTTTAGTAAAGATGTCTTAAAAGACAAAGCTACAATCGCATTCAATATTAGTGATATTTTCAACTCAAGAATCATGAAGTCGTATACTTACCTTCAAAACGACACCACTCTTGAGAGCCAGACATCATATGGTGAAATGCAATTCCGTAAACGTCAATTCAATTTGTCTTTTACGTATCGTTTCAACAAGCCTAAAAACGAAAGAGAAAAGAACGGAGCTCCTAAAAATGATGGTGGCGGAGACGGCGGAGGAGAATTTCCTGGATAACACTTCGTTAAATTCCAAAAATAAAAAATTCCAAATTCCAATCTCATTGGATAAATTCCAAAATTTAAAATCCAAATTCCAATTTAAAAGTTGGAATTTGGATTTTTTTTTATAAACTCTAAATGTTGTTGAAAACATACTATATCTACATTTTTTTTTAAGCAAAGAACACAAAGAATGCAAAGCTAAATCAACATAAAGCTTTGCGTCCCGACGCTTCGGGATGCCTTTTATAAAAAGCTAATAATAAGAAAACCATAGCGTTCTTTGCGGTAAATTTTTTCTTTCTGTATAGGTTTTGGATTTTTTTATTTTTGGAATTTCATTTATTTGCATAAAAAAAAGGACTCGTAAAAACGGGTCCTTTTTTTATGAAGTCAACTTAAAATTAAATTGCTTGTTCTGCTTTTTTCTTTGCTCTTTTCTCTTTGATAAGTTCCCAGCTTGCTCCCGTAACCCAATAAGATACGAAACCAACTAAGAAAAACATCAACCAAAACCCTATAGTTAGTATGGTCAAGAAAAGTAAAAAGCCTAAGTACTGTGAAAATTCAAACATGTTTTCCGGAATTTTTGAATGTAACGACAAATGTATGTTTTATATTTTTCCTTAGCAATAAAAACTAAATCAATTTTCATAAAATCACAATAATCCGTATATTTAAACTCATTTTAAATAAGGGATTTTTTCGATTATTATTTAACTAGCTAAATTATAAGAACATGAGTGTTTTCAGGAGCTGATTCCTGCTGTCCACTATATCTTTTGTGTCCGCCGCCGCGGACACAAAAGGATGCCGCTCCCATCAGGGCTAGGTCAATAGTTTTCAAAAAGAAGTTTCTATTAACTAAAGAAATAGTAAGCATACCAGTAAAAAATCCGTGTAAATCCGCGTCACAAAGTAAATCTGTTTCATCAGCGTTCCATTTACCATACAAACATTAAACAACAAACAATAATCACACATATATAACATCATGAAATACAGAATAGAAAAAGACACTATGGGCGAAGTACAAGTCCCAGCCGATAAATATTGGGGAGCACAAACAGAACGTTCCCGTAACAATTTCAAAATTGGCGCTTCGGCCTCAATGCCACAAGAAATCATCGAAGGATTTGCTTACCTAAAAAAAGCCGCCGCATACGCCAATGCCGATTTAGGCGTTTTACCTACCGAAAAACGTGACGCTATTGCAGCCGTTTGCGACGAAATTCTTGCCGGACAACTTAAAGATGAATTTCCATTGGTAATTTGGCAAACCGGTTCAGGAACACAAAGCAACATGAATGTAAACGAAGTGGTTGCCAATCGTGCACAAGTTTTAAAAGGATTCAATATTGGCGAAGGTGAACCATTTATCAAAGCCAATGATGATGTAAACAAATCGCAATCATCAAACGACACCTTCCCTACTGCTATGCATATTGCAGCGTATAAAATGGTAATCGAAACTACTATTCCCGGAGTCGAAAAACTGCACGCTACTTTAGCTGCGAAAGCAACCGAGTTCAAAGATGTTGTAAAAATTGGACGTACGCACCTTATGGATGCTACTCCTCTAACTTTAGGACAAGAAATTTCAGGTTACGCCGCTCAATTATCTTTTGGATTAAAAGCGCTAAAAAATACATTATCTCATTTATCAGAAATTGCTCTTGGAGGAACCGCAGTAGGAACGGGACTAAATACGCCAAAAGGTTATGATGTAAAAGTTGCCGAATACATCGCAAAATTTACCAATCTACCTTTTGTAACTGCCGAGAATAAGTTTGAAGCTCTGGCAGCACACGATGCGATCGTAGAAACACACGGAGCCTTAAAACAACTAGCTGTTTCATTAAACAAAATAGCAAACGATATTAGAATGTTAGCTTCAGGGCCACGTTCCGGAATTGGAGAAATTCATATTCCAGAAAACGAACCAGGATCCTCAATCATGCCCGGAAAAGTAAATCCAACGCAATGCGAAGCCTTAACAATGGTTTGCGCACAAGTAATAGGAAATGATATGGCAATTGCCGTGGGCGGAATGCAGGGACATTATGAACTTAATGTTTTTAAACCTGTTATGGCAGCAAACTTCCTGCAATCAGCAAGATTATTGGGAGATGCCTGCGTTTCATTCGACGAACATTGCGCTCAGGGAATCGCGCCCAACTACAAACGCATCAAGGAACTGGTAGACAATTCATTAATGTTAGTTACGGCTTTAAACACTAAAATAGGATACTACAAAGCAGCCGAGATCGCCCAAACCGCACACAAAAACGGAACAACTCTTAAAGACGAAGCGGTTCGTTTGGGTTATGTAACTCCAGAAGATTTTGATAGCTGGGTAAAACCAGAGGAAATGGTTTAAAAAAAATTATGAGTTATGAGTTATGAGTTAAAGTAAAAAAGCAGAAGATTAAAAAAAATCTTCTGCTTTTTTATTATTTCTAAAAGTTACAATTCATAACTCATAACTCACAACTTCCTCCTATTTTCCGTCTACGTAATCTTGTAAATAACTAAACCTCTCGGTTAACTTTCCGTTTTCTGTTATTTTGGCGCGTTGCAGAATTCCATCTTTATCTCCATTAAAGAAAGCAGGAATTACATGTTCCATAAATTGCTCTCCAAAGCCTTCGCTGGCATCTTTTGGGATTTCACATGGCAAATTATCTACTGCCATTACCACCACTGCTGCCGGGTGAAAAACCTCAACCTCTTTGTCTTCTAAAGGAAAATAGCCATAGATAGGTTCTTCAATTGTCGAAGAACGCAAAGTACACGCGATTGGACCGTTAACATCACAAGAAATATCAGCCACAACTTTTAGTTTGCAATCACTGGCATTCAGCATTTCTCTCGATAAAATCATTGGGGCTCCGGTTGCATAAAAATGTCCTGCGAAATAAATATCCGTGACTTTAGTAAACTTTTCAAAATCAGAAACATATTCATCAGGATGTGCTACAAAATCATTAAAATCCTTTTCAACACCATCTATTCTTTTATTGTATTCTAAAACATCCAACTGAACATACACAGGTTGTGCATAATTTTTGGTTAAATAATTTTCGACCGTAATTTCTTTTACTTTTATAGCATCAAGAATTTCTTTGGCACCACTCCCCACTTTTCCGGTTCCGGTAATTACAAATTTTAATGCTGGTAAATTAAGACGTTTCAAATGCGCGATTAAGGCATCTTTTCCGGCAAGAGTTTCAGCTTTTGGTAATTTAAACAATTCGAATTTTATCCCAAAAGCACGTATTCCGTTATAAACACCAACCATTCCGGCGTATTTTCCAAAACCAATTAAACGGCGATTTTGATCATCAACAATAGTTTCGTGATCATACAAATCGATATTTTTTTCTAAAATTGCTTTCAACAATTTCTGGTTATAAGGCTGCTTTTTAATCGTATGAGAAAAAAAGAAATAGGCTTTATTTGCAATCAAGCTGTCTACAGGAACTTCTTTTACTCCAAATAAAACATCAGAACCGGAAACATCGTCTGTCACAGTGATTCCCATACTTTTATATTGAACATCAGAAAAAATCCTTATATCAGAACTTTCTACCTCAACAACAGCATCATGATACGTTTGTTTCAGTTTTGCAAGTTCATTTGGTGAAAATACAACACGTCGATCCGGTGGATTTTTTCTTTCTTTTATAATTCCAAATTTCATTTATAGCGGATTAAAATAATTATTAATATAACTTTTTAACTTCAATTTGTTTCAAATATAACAAATTTAGTTAAAGTTTTGTTGTGAAAATACAATTTAGAATGTTTTAAAACCGTTAAAAGCTGAATAACAATCAACTAATTAAACTACGTCTTAATATTTTGTTAAAATACTCTTTTTAAACAGTAAAAAAAGACAAAACATAAATATTGAATTCTATATATTTGTTTTTAAAGAATGATGAAAATGAGCCTCCTTAAAAAAACAAATATACCACAAATACTTTTCTCAATACTAGTTTTAACCTCTTGTGGTAAAGACAAAAAAACACAAACAGATACAACGCAAGAAGTCGAAGATACTTTACCTAAAATGAAACCGTTAGCGAATGAAACTAAAATTTCACAAGCTTATATAAATTCAGTTGCCGGAAGAATAAACCATTTTTATACTAAAAACTGGCAGAACAATAGCATGAACGGAAGTTTTTTAGTGGCCAAAAATGGTCAGATAATCTTTGAAAGATATAATGGTTTTGCCAATAAAAACGAAGGAACAAAGATTACAGCCGAAACTCCGGTGCAAATTGCTTCTGTAAGCAAAGTTTTGACTGCAACCGCAGTTTTAAAATTGGTTAATGCCGGTAAAATCGATTTGGACCAAAAAGTAAATACGATTTTAAAAACATTTCCTTACCCGGATTGTACGATTCGAATGTTATTATCTCACAGAAGCGGAATGCGTAATTACGCTTATTTTACAGACAGAGACAAGTCGGTTTGGGACAGACACAATCAACTGACCAATAAAGATATTCTTGATATTTTAGCTACAAAAGATATTGGATTAGAAGCTAAAACCGGAACACGTTTTAGTTATTGCAATACCAATTATGCAATGCTTGCGCTTATTATCGAAAAAATTACGGGGCTATCATACAAAGAAGCGATGTCTCAAATGATTTTTAAACCTTTAGGCATGACACATACCTATGTTTTTGATGATGATAAGGACAGAAAAAAAATTGTTCCTTCCTATAAAGGTAATGGTGTCGAAATTGGTTTTGATTACCTGGACAATGTTTACGGAGATAAAAACGTATTTTCGACTGCGAGAGATCTTTTAAAATTTGACCGTGCCAGAAATGCTCCCGGATTTTTAAAACCTGAAATTTTAAAACAAGTTTATACCGGTTATAGTAATGAAAGAAAAGGCACAAAAAACTACGGTTTAGGAATTAGAATGATCAATTGGGAAACCGGACAAAACTATTATTTCCATAACGGTTGGTGGCATGGTAATACGTCATCGTATATTCCGTTAATGAAAGAGCATGTTACCATAATTGCTTTATCCAATAAAATGACAACGAAGACCTATGCGGTGCGTAAACTGGCTCCTATTTTTGGTGATTATCCGTTTAATTTCAAGGATGAAGAATAATATTATTTTTCTGAAAAATTTATTACAAAACTAACTTCAAATAGTATAAATTTGCAAACTCATTTTTGGGGTCGACTGGTTTTGACAGCAAGTCGAATTGAAAAGTAAGCACGTCGAGCATTGAGACCTTGCTCGTAAATATAAGATCTTACAATTTTACACGGCGAAAATAACTACGCTTTAGCTGCATAATCCGAATTATAGTAAGATTAAGCCACGTCCCTATCAGATAGGGAAGCTGGATTCTCCTTGAAAGCCTTGGTTTGTGGCGGTCAGTCCAGGAGAACCGTAAAAATAGACCTAGATTTCCATGAGCTTCGGGTGGAGATCGAAATTAAGAAGATAAGTGTTGAGTGGTTGTTCCTGACCTAGCTTAACAACGAAAATCCAATCAGGAAATAAACGTGTAGAAAGCTCTTTAGTTGCTTGTTTGGACCCGGGTTCGATTCCCGGCGACTCCACAAAAAACCCCTGTTTTACAGGGGTTTACAATGAGTTTTTAAAACTCGAGAACAAAAAGTGAACAGAATTACAAATAATTGATTTAATGTCCCCGCAAACATTTTAATTTTTAAACAAATTAAAATGAAATCAATTTACACAATCCCAAAGCTTGTCAAGTATGACGATGTTTCAAAGCCGTGGTTTGTCTTTTTTAGATATAGCGGCAAACTCTTCCGTTACAAATACGGAATAAACTACATTGCAAATCTTAAGAAAAGAGAAGCCGAAGCAAATATAATTTGTGATGCTTTACTTCAAAAACTCAAGGAAGGATGGAATCCAAATGTTCCGGATGTAGTAAATAATTTTAGCAGCCTGACGTTTAGCGAAGCTTTAGATTTTGCTATTGAAAAGAAAACGCCAAATCTAGGTAGCAAAACTCTTTGCGGTTATAAGAGCACAGTAAAATTCATAAAAGAAGCTTTAAAAGCTACTAATATGACGAAGCTTCTTGTAGCCGATACTAAAAGGATCCATATAAAATTAATTATTGAGAAAACAAAAGAGCAGCGAAAGTGGTCGAATAAGTCATTCAATAAAAATTTAGGTTATCTAAAGGCAATTTTGTCTGAACTGATGCAATGGGACATAATAGAGAATAACCCAGCGCACGGAATAAAATCTTTAAAGGTTGGCGAAATTACTGCTTTCACTCCGGCAACTGATGAAGAAGTAAAACTAATAAAGGAAAAGATCCTTGCTGAATTCCCGAGTTTTTACGTGTACATAATTTCGATCTTTCATACCGGCATTAGACCAGAAGAGCTTTTGCACATAAAGCTAAAAATGATTGATCTTAAAAAATCACAAATTATATTACCTCCGGAAATCACTAAAACCGACATCGAAAGAATAGTTCCATTGAATCCATTTTTAAAAAATTACTTTGAAGAAATGAAGCTATCCGATTATCCGGATGAATATTTTGTATTTGGTTCAAAAAGAGAATTTACAAATCGTGGATTAAAAAAAGATTTAGATTTCATTCCTGGGCCGCGAAGATTGAATAGAGATTGTGCTTCTAAATTATGGAGAAAATTAATTATTGACGGACTTAAAATAAATGTCAACATGTATTCGTTAAAACATCTTGGAGCAAACAAAAAAATTCTGGCAGGCGTAGAACTTGATGCTCTTCGTGAACTATACGGCCACACCTCAAAAATGATGACTTTGAGATATGCAAAAGTTGTAAAAGAAGTAAATAGAAACCAAATTATGGAAAAGTCACCGGACTTTTAAAAATTATCAAATGGAATTATCCGACATTGTAATAACAGTAGCAGTAATTGTCCTTGTAGTAGCATTGCTATTTAAAAAGTTTCAAGGACATCCTAGCGACAAATATCATAACGGTAGCTGGAGAAAAAGAAAAAGCGATCGTTATTGATCGCTTTTTTTATTGTCTCTTAACTTAGTGGTCGGCACCTCAAAATATTTGTAGAGGAAAATTGATATCACAATTGTAAAAATCCAATACAGAAAATAATTTATAATTAATGTAAAATATGAATTTATAAAATCAATTCCCATATTTGAAATGATCCAATTTTTAACTAAAGTCAAATTTATCAGGTACATTGAATATGAAATCAGCGAGATGTAAGTTACCACTTTATAAACGAATCCTTTACCTGATTTTATTTGACTTAATAAAGGCAAAATAAGCAAAGTACCAATTGAGTTTAAAGTAAAGGCAAAATTGGTAGTATAAAAAGAATTCAATTCTCCTTTAATAAAAAACCTATTAGATATTAACAAAACAACTCCAATTGCAAACAGAATTTTTCTATAGTGAATCCAAAAGCTTTTATAAAAGTAAGCAATATAGGCACCTAAAACTCCAAACATAATACTATCAATTCTAGTAAATACTTGCTTTCTAAAATACAAATCACGCTGTCCGCCCGTTAACAATACCATTTCCATACTCCTGAAATATCTAAAAATAGTAACTGAAAATATTACCAAAATTGCAGTAAGTAAAACTGATCTTTTTGTTTTAAGATCTAAAAAGCGAATTAAACAGAATAAAACAACTGGAATAATTATATAAAACCATTCCTCAATGCTTAAACTCCACGCTTCCGGAAACCAATTTGGATGAGGATAATATAAATTTTGACAAAAAATATAGTATGCAAGGGAGTCACTTAAATTAAAATTACTGGTAAAAAAATAACTTAGAATAATCAACACACTTAGAACTAAAAAATAATTCGGTAATGTTCTATACCATCTTCTTTTCCAAAAATTAATTAACACATCTGTTGTGAAAGGCTTAGTTTCAATTTCCTTTATAAGTATTGATCCGATCAGGTAACCGCTTAAAACAAAAAAAATACTAACTCCATCAAAAACAAAATATTCTAAATATCTAGCAGTGGAATCTGAGATAAATAAATTTCCATGCCCAAAAACTACAAAAAATATTGCCAAACACCTAATAATATCTAAACCGTAAACTCTATTATTACCTATATCAATTTTTAAAATCCCAAACATTAGCTTAATTTAACTTTAGCCAAATGTAAATAAAAAACCTACATGAAATTTCACTTTCATGTAGGTCATATATCATTTTTTCTTTTCAATTTTCATAATCCGGCTTTCTCCGCAATCATCAAAATTTTGAGATGTAAATTCCTTTTTACCAAACAACCGAGTTTTAATACCTAAAAATTTCCATTGGCGGCGTTCCCAATAAAGAACACCATCAGACTTATTATTGAACTGCCTATCCAATACACGCCATTTAAGTTTATTATTCTCGTAAGTAATAATTCCCTTTGTCGTCCAACAATTCAACGTATCTATCACTTCCTGACTTGTGGGAGTATTATTCCTTACAGCTTCTACAATTCGTGAAAGATCCGTTTCTCTTTTGGTTGTATCCTGGTACTTATAAGAATTAGATACTATACTTTCAATTCGACTTGCCTTTATACCGGCATTATCTAATTTCTTTTTCAGATCGGAATTTTGATACTTCAGATAATCGTTCATTTCTTTTTCGTTCAAAATTTGAGTAGTAAAAAGAAGCGTTTCGGATTTCCTTAATTGACTGGCATTTTCGGTTTGCCTTAAATTTTCAGATTTTTGGAAAGTGTAATCTTTATAAAACCAAACGACAGCCACAACCAAAACAATAATAAGTACATGCTTAATATTATCCCCTAACAATTTAAAAGAAATCATGGATGTACAAATATTACATTTTTGTTTTTTCTAACTCGCTTCATCACATTTCCACCATTACTATCGTTTCCAACAGCAGTATTACCTTCAATCGTCTGAAACTCTTTATCATTTATCCATTTTACAAAAAGTCCAGTATGATCATATCTACCATCTGCATTCCAATCAAAAAAAACAATATCACCTTCGACCGGATCATTTGTAATTTGATTTACTTTTTTAAAATAGGCGACAGCAGTTTGACAACCCGCGTAACCTTTCAAAAAACCTATTTTAGGCAACTGAAATCCAGCCTGAGCATAACACCAAGAAACAAATATTCCACACCAGGCAACACCATCCAAACCAAACCATTTACCATACGGTGTTTTATTTGAATTAGCTGGTTTTTCACTTTGACCAATTTCTTTTTCTGCAATCCTTAAAATCTCATTCATTTTATAATTATTTAGTTATTATATTCCCTGTATCAGAGAATAAATTTTTTACTTGAAAAGTGATTAATCGTCGAACTGGTCTGATAAAATATTTTACAAAATCAGTATCTTTTCCTATGACTTCCATGTTTTCCAAAATCGAAACAACTTCAATGTAAATCATTATACTTATCATCGAATCCCCAAATAGACTCGAGTATTCACTTCCAAATCTGCTATCGCTAACGCTTTTTATATTTAAAAGAACTATGCCCATCACAATAGCACCTCCATATTGAGTGAATTTGGTAAATGTTTTTCTGAACCCTTTCGAAGTTCTAATAGTTTTTGTCAATGTTGCTTTTGTAACCCCAAACACAAAATCTAAAGCACACATAATTAGTAATCCAATTACCAAACTACCATCAGGTATATATTTTAAAATCATTTTCGTTTTTTATTATTTATTATTTTTCAACCCATGCAGCCCACCCGCTCCCGTGTGATGACCTTGTGTATAGTTTATTGCTAGATAAATCTATAGCGAGCATTGTTCCATAAGAGGCTGACGCCTTGTATACGTTAACAGAGCATAAGTTAGAAGTAGGCGCATTAGATGTTGCTCCCCCGTTATTTGCTAAAAATGTTGATGTTGAGTTATTCGGCATACTATCAAATACTGTATCTAAATTAGTAGCACCTAATGAGGGTGCTGAAATACCCGTTGCTGAAATAGTACCATTAACTTGCAGTTTGTCTACTCCGTTGTCTGTTGCAGTTCCAATTAAAACATTTCCTCCTGTAAGCATTAAAGAGTTATTAAAATTAATTTCACCAGCTACATAAGAATTACCCGCGTCATTTAAAAAACCAATAGATGGGAGATTGTTTCCTCCTAGCCTAATGAAAACATTTTTATTTGTTGCCAAATTAACTTGAAACTTATCGAGGGGATTAGTTGTTCCTATACCTACGTTAGTACCATTATCAAAAACCTGACTATTTCCAATTGCCCCAGTCCCTGTGAATCTCGGTAAAAAATTAGGTGTTCCCGTTCCTGTAATGGGGTTTGTTAATGTAGTTACTGAGCCATCGGCTTTTAAATATTCGGTTGCAAGACCTCCGATCTTAATAAAGGAATTTGCTGTAATATCCCCCGTTTTATTAATTCTAGAAACTGTACCTATTGTCGGGTTAGAACAATTTAAAAAATCTGAATTTACACTACCTGATTCATTCCTTATTGTGATTATAGAGGCACTTGTCAATGTTCCATAATTAGAAAATGTAGCTATGTTTCTATTAAAAGAATTAAATCCTGATACAATTAAACCTACTCCTGAATTTAAAGCATTTATAGTTGCCGCGGCTGTTCCTGTTCCTGATACTGTAGCATTTAACGACGCTGTTGACCCGCTTGTCGTATCAAATGATTTTGATCCAGTTATAGTTTCTGTTCCAGTTTTATGAACCACGTTCGCATCGTTTGCCGGAACATACGCTAAGTTAGAACTTAATACGCTCCAATTCCCTGCAGTCTGTCCGGGTGCGTCTGTTAGCGCTCTGAAAGAATCGCCTACAGAAACCGCCTTACCTCCTAAAGTTCCGGCTACCGACACGTACCACAGATCACCCTTTAAAACTGCCCCACTTGTCCCACTTCCTCCGGTTGTTGGAAATACATTTGTTGATGCATTATAAGATCCTCTGTCATCCAAAAGACCAACAACCAAACCATCCGCGTAGGATTTAGTTACTAAATGATTTGCAGTAGTAGGATTGGCTCCAGAAACATTACCCGTAGTTATGATATTACCTTCTTTGTCTATTGTAGCTTTAACTACTCCTGATTTTGATACTGTAAAAGGCATTCCCAATGAACTTACTCCTGTATCTAAAACCAATAATTTACATGTATTTGTAGAAGAATCTCCTCCTGTACTATTTATACTTAATAAGGTTCCGCCAGAAATATTAGACCCAGTTTGAAAAGTAACAAGTGTGCCTGAGGTTCTATTTTGAACACCTGAAAAAAGTGCTTGACCTGAATCTGAATTAGTAAAGCTTTTTTGTCCTTTGAAATTTTCATTTCCTGTTAAATGTAACGCTGTAGGTGTTGTTGGAGCATCTGCTGTACCTCCAAGATCACCCGCAAGTTTTACAATTCCTTTTACAACTGTCGTAGCATCAGGAACTACAATTGCAGCTAGACCTGCATTAACCGCATCAACCGTAGGATATTTAGTTCCGCTCCCATCAACTGCCAAAGAGTTTTGTTTATTGATCACTTTCTCGTAATCTCCTCCTACTATCGGTGGTGTATTACCAATCGTTGCATCTGTAATATTAATAATTGTAACTAATACGGTATCAATTGGAGTTGGCGGAGTCGGCGAAATCCCTACTGTTTCAGGGCCAATGACACGAATGATGTGATTGTTTTTGTCAGCAACCAAAATATCATTTCGGGTATAACCATCTTCAGCATATTCAATAGTGAATGAAGTATCACTAATTGTTGAATAATTTACATTGCCTATGATCCATTGTGCGCCGGATGCAACCTTTACCTCGTTTACTAGAACAGAAATATTAGCTGATAATAATTGATTTTGACGAATTGAATAAAACCAATCAAATATTTGTTGAATCTTGATTTTAAATGATGTACCGGCATCACTTACATGAATTTCAGATTCTGGACGCAAAACTGATTGCCATGGTAATTCGATGATTTTCTTGGCATTATTTGCAATTGCATTTAATCTTTCAGTTAATGCAGCGACTTGTTGAGTAATAAAGGATTGAAAGCTCATGATAATGAATATTTTATCCAACAAATGTAAAAAATATTATTCTATTTAGAATCATTCTAAATAACAATTTGAATTAGCTAAAAGATTAATATTTAATAACTTTGCTTTATGGGATTTATAGTTGTACTTTTTTTCGTTGTTGTGGGTGGATGTTGGATGATCGGCAAAGGCATTGGCAATGCTCTTTTTCCTGATAGAGATGACTCGAAGAAATACGTTGATAATTCAACAACAATTGTGCATCACCATCATTATCATGACAACAGAAGTGTGCATGTTGATGGAAAACAGTTTAAAGATTTGAACAAATAATTAAATAATATTTAAGCCGTTCCGTCAGATACCTAATACGGCTGGCGGCACATAAAGAAGGATTTACTTATTGCTTAAATAAAATAGCCTCTAAGCAATTAGAGGCTTTCTTCTTTTAGTAACTTACATATCCAGATTCGGTCGAAATTAATCCTGGTACTTCAACTTGACTTCCATCAAAATCAATATTACCAGTTCCTTGTGAATTATAAACATTTCCTGTTTTAAGCATATTGGCAGTTAATACATAAAGGTTTGATTTCTCCAATGGACCCTCGGTGCTAAAGCTTCCGTTTTTGACATATCCTACTCCATTTACCCATACTTTCTCATGTGATAAAGCGATCATGTTCTTTTTCCAAATTTCTTTGGTAGTTGGTTCAAAAACAAATTGATCACCTTCGTATAAATCTGCCGTTAAAAGAATTGTATCAGTATCAGTTTTATGAATTTCACTTTCCTCATCCGGCACGCCTTTTTGAATTGTGAGCGGCACTCTTACTTTAAACTCAATGCCGGTTGCATAAAATACATCAGTATTTGTCGTATTTCTGTATTTAATTTCTACAGTATCCTCATGTTTCACCTTACACCAGATCTCTTCACTCAGATGCGTAATTGTGGTAAAATTGGGATCTGAATTCACAAGCTCAACACTGAAATGTTGATCAATATAATCAACCATGTCAATGTAGTATTCATAGACCTCATAATTGAATCTATTAAAAATAGAACCCACTACAAGATTAATTTCAGGTCCGGCATAACTTTGTGAGAAGATCACAACATCAGCGCTTTTTGTTTCGTCAAAAGCAATTTCCTCAATTAAAAACCAAGAAGTTCCGACAATAATATAATTACCGATGATGGCCCACTCTGGCAAATTACCATTTAAAGAGTATGTACCAGTAACAGCATTTGTATCATAATTATATGTGTTTCCAGACAAAAAGTATATTCCTGTTCTACCGTCACCTAAATTGTATTTCCTTGCATCACGTTTGTCTTTAATACCAATGTTACTTGTTTTCTTTTCGATGGGAATAGTAACTTCTGAAAGATCCTCTTTAATAATTTTCGCTACAATATTGCTATAATTAGATTTAAATTGTGTTGGAACAATATCAGCACTTTGAAATTGTTGAACTTCTTTATAAGGAACATCTACATCTACTTCGAAGCTTAAGGTATTTTCATCTGTTTTATAATTTGCTGAATCTCCCCAGGTAATTCTATTGGCATATCTTATTGCGTTTGCTTTCGACATGTAGAAATACGGAACTTGTATTCCGAACTCACTTACTGAAAAAGCTTTACTAAAAGAACATCCTAACTGATCTCTAACATACAAAGTAAAATTACCTACTTCCAGACCTGAAAAAGTGTTTAATATTTGCCATGTTGAACTGTCTAAGGAATACTCAAGATTCAATCCTGATGTATTAATATTTTCAATCACAACCGTTGCACCATTTGGACTGTTATTTACGTTAATCACAAAATTACTTGCGTTCAATAAACTTGGTAGTGAGAGACTTTGTGCCACTTGCTGTCCGTTTGAATCTTCAACAACCAAATTTACAGTGTCACCACGCAGCCAATCAAATGAAATGGGATTGTTACTGTTTGGATTAATGGAAACAGGGCTAATTACTTTGGTAGCTAAGTGATCTGTGGTCACGTTCACTTTTACATTCTGACATGGCGTAGTTGAACTTTGAGAAAAACTCACATTGGTAATATTGAAATCAGGTAATGCAGGCTCATTCTCAATTGTAAAAGTCACATCTGCACTAGCAGAAGCGTTCTCGAAAACTGCGTTTGGAAAATTAGCAGTAATTATCACGGTTCCTAAGCCTGACCCTACTTCACCTCGAACAGATTGTACTGTATATAAATTAGCACTATTATAGTCTAAGTTAAAAGCAGTCCTATAAAAATCCGAAGCATATCCCATATATGTCTCGTTTTCATAGTTAAACTTCGGCTGTTCTGCCTGGTAAGAACCTAGCCTTTTATCTCGGAATGTTTCTCTATAAAAATTTGAATACGCATCATTTCTTTGATCAAAATAAATTGATTCATTGAAAATCGGAATTGAGTTAAATTGTATTGTTATTTTTGAATATGCCATGACTTATCTATTTAGTTTTAAAACTTTAAACTGACCTTTACCGTTAGGCTTAATGTTCAAGAAGAAAGCTCTCTCCTTTTCGCCGTTTTCATTTATAAATTCAATCAAACCGTATAGATTTATTACTTCTTTACCTAAGATTGTTGTAGTACCATTGATCTGCTGTAGAACATCAAAATCGCAAATATGTTCAAATTCAATTTCCTCTGGAATAAAACGAGCAGTTGGCAATTCCGAATTCAAAATATCACCATTCTCAGCATATTCATTGCGGCCGATCATCTTTGTTTTAAGCAATCTGTTTGCAGTAGATGAACCAAACTTTAATTTATCTGTTGCGTATTTAATTACTGAAGCTGCTATCCACCAACCGTGTCGCAATAAACAATTAACTGGTGAGAATCTTAAATTTGTGGCTGTCTCCGGGCTGAAAATACCTGTCGGAGCTTGCTCGAAATCATCCTTTGTTCGATCGTACTTATTAAACCAAAATCTTTGTTCAAATCCTCCTACTGGATTCTTAAACAGGTCTAACCAGAAAATATCTTCATCATAAGAAGTATCTTCAGTATCGTTTAATGTGACCAGCTTTCTTCTAGCGAACTCCATTCCATAACTATCGGCTCTATATTTTGAGATTTGGATATAAACATTTTTAAGTCTGCTGATGATTGTTGAAAAATTAGATTTCACATTATATTCATCCAATCCAACTGCTTCTTCATAATCGCCGCCTTTCTCATAACCGAATTCTAAAGCAGAATAATACTTGTCAGTAGCTACTTTCCTTTTTACATTTTTTACCTGGTTAGGAAGCCTAATAGTTACGTTTCGATTATAGAAATAGCTTTTTTCTTCAATTCTTACTACTTCCTTATTTCCAATTGTTTCGATACCAATTCCAATATTTAAGACTGCAGTAGCAGAAGTCGCAAAGTCACTGAATGATGTTGTCAATGGCTTGAATAGATTTGTAACTTTATCTTGAGTGATAGTTTCTTCTTGTGGAATTGGAAGCTTATCAAACTTTCTAACCCAAAAACCATGTGTAAAAGCAATATAAGCTCCAGGTCCGTCAACTGCATATCCTAAATCTTTTCTACCAAAATAATCAGAATAAAATACCCGCTCTTTGTTTGTTGAAATTGTAACTAAGCGATCAGCTAATTCATGAGCCAAAATTGCTTTCGTCGTAGATTTTTCCTGAAAACTATCTTCGTCAATATCAACTTTACAAACAACATCGGAAACTGTAATATCTAAATGCGAACTATGGCCATTAGCACCATCGTAATTCTGATCAAAAACAAGTTGTAGACTTTCGCCCGTTAGCACTTCGATCGTACCATCAAAATTCACGCTGAAAGTATTTCCGTTTAAAGCAGAATAAGAATCCTTTGAAAATAAAATAATATTTTCCTTAAAAATAAATTCTGCTCCATCTTTATACTTACCGATTCTGGCCCAAAAGGTGAAATGATTAACATCATCGAAATTTGTTATGTTTACTTTAAAAGTAAGTTTCATGTTTACTTTTAAATCACGATCTCGATCTGAAATAGCAAAAAATAGGTTTCCTGGCTCCGCTCTTCCCGATCTATCCCAAGAATTATCGCCAACCAATACCCCCTGAAGCGGCGCTTGTGCACTTTCATGTGACTTATTTACAAGTGAAAGAGGTACAGCAATCGTACTACCTCTGGTATTACCATTTGTTTGATTGCTTAATTTTGCTGTATTATCACTTGCCTTAGTTGCAAATTTTGTTTGTAGAAAAATTCGTCTACCATCTAATTCAACATCGATTGTATTTAATTCCGGAATCTTAGTATCATTAAATGTTGTAGTTCGATCAACTTCCACACTTTCGGATTCCCGGGCTTTTAGTTCCTGTTCTAATCCCCCAGAATTGAATTTAACCATCACTTGAACTCTATTTTCTCGACTCCAGGTTGAAAGATCTAAAAAGCCAGAATAAGTCAATGTCCAAACGTCAGTTTGTGGATGTCTCTCTCTTCTAGTCAATTCAACATCGGCCATAATCCCGTCGATATCATAAATCAGTTGAATATATTCTGCAGCATCCCCGATGAACTTTAGGGAATTAGAAAACTTAGCTACTATTCCGTCATACTTTTCATGACGTGAATATTCCTTATCATCGTCGGTCCATCCAATTGGCTCAATAGTTACCAACTCCCCAAAATTTTTATTTTTTAAGGTGTACTCAACACGGTTGTTATATTGTGGATTTATATTTCCCATTAGTTCCAATTAGTGTTTTTTGATTTCCAAATAGCATGAGGAATATCTATTTTAGGTGCATTGTACACGGCTTGCTTTTGATTCCTAATAGCGGCCGTATTACGTTTTAACTCTTCTAAAAGTTCTTTTCCATAAGAAGCTTCAAAATATTGAGAAGCTTGGAAATCGCTCATGTTTCTGCCTTCCATGTTGAGACTGGTCAACATCGCTGCTCTTTGCAATTTGTTATAATCATCAAAGGATTTATGTACAGTATCGCCTTCTAAAAGTTGAACAATTCGATTCTTTCCGGAATATATTCTTGCACTACCATCTTTAGATTCTACGATCTCGGTCATTCCACCGTCATTGATCATCGCAACTTCTTTCGGACCTCCTTTACGACCATCTTTGTATTTTGGTATTGGAGTTGCGATGATAGCTGCTAATTGAACAGCAGCAACTGCCGCAGTAATAGCTGCTAACGCTAAACCAATACCAGGGCCGGCAGATAGAGCCGAAGTGATTGCTTTCGCAGTATTATAACTTGCTTCGGCAATGGCTAAACCTTTATTAAATATGGCTTGCTTTTCCTGTTCTTTACGTTTCTTTTTCTCTAAAGCCTCATTCTTTTTATCACGCTCTTTTTGTAGAAGATCCTTTTGTCTTTCGTCTTTTCCTGCTAATTCAATTTGCTTAGCATAGTACTCATCATTTTTAGATTGTTCAGCTTCTATATTTTGAATCCTACTGTCAAAAATTGCATTACCCAGATCTTGTAGGGCATAAGTTAAATCTCGAGATCTTTCTTCTATTTTTTTAAAATTTTCTTCTTCGAAAAACAAAGTCTTTTTTGTTGCTGCATCGTTATTTTCAACATTGATATCTGAATTTTCCCTTCTCAAAGTTGCTAATTCATTCTCTAATTTCTTTATTTTATCAATAGAAATAGCAGATCCGTCGGTTCGTAACTTTTCTGCATCTAATAATTTTTGTATTACTCCAATCTGAACATTTAAAGCTTCTTTCGCAAATGCCTTTTTTATCTCAAGAATTTTTCTTTCGTGTTCTTCCTGTGCCTTTTCTAGATCCGTAAATTTATTTAAGGATGCATTATAAGTAATATTTTCCGCTTCAAGAGCCTCTTGAAGTTTGGTATCTTGAAGTAATAGTTCAGCATCAATACGCTTTTTAATCTCATCTGCTTCGCTATCGATAATTTTTTGACGATCCTTAACACCTTTCAAAGTCAACTTCTTTTGATCATCTTGAAATTTTTCTAAGATCAATAATTGTCCAGATGTCAGTTCTTTTTTAATCTCACCATTTTCTAACAGAGTTTTAATTTCCAAATCAGAAAGCTCACGCATTAGTTTTCCAGTCTTTTCGTTATACTTTCCTAATTGTGACAATTCAAACTCTGCTGCATTACGTATTTTTTCAGATGCGATCTGTGTATAATCGGCAAGAGCATCAAGTCTTTTATCATACGACATTTTCTCATTCCCAAGAATCTCATCATCCATATCCAGACCAACCTGAAGTCTAAATTGTTGCAACTTGAAAAGATCTTCAAGGCCTTTTTTCCAAAGTTCGAATTGCTCTTTTAACCTTTTTCTCAATGCAGCAAGTTCTTTCTTTGAAAGTTCTTTTTTAAATTCAGCATCTTTGATTGCAGCATCTTGTTCTAAACTCTGCAATTGTTTTTTCAATCTAAGCTGCTCCTCTATGGATAATTTTGAACTTTGAGCTTGAGTGGCTTGCTTAAAGTCCTTTTTTTCTTTCTCGGTTCTAATTAACTCATCAAGATCTTCACTTGTCCGACCTTGTTTACTTACTCTATAACCACTATTTTCTAAAACTTTTTGTTCTAGCTGGAACTGAGCGATTCTTTGCCTTGAAGCATTAATCTCGCTTTGAGTTCTTTTTGTTGTTCTAGCATCCAAATCTGCAAGAACATCTATACTGGATTGAATTACTGCTTTCTTTCTGGTAATTTCCTCTTTATCTAACTTATCTGAATTTTCACCTTGCGCTTTTCTAAGTTTAATATCATTTTCAATTGCCTTAAATCGATCAGCATTTGCCTTGTCTCTCTCTTCGGAATAGAATTTTTCAGTTTTAGCCATATCTTTATTCGCATCAACAATCCTCTGAATGTTCTTTTCAGCATCACTCATTTCATCATTAAATATCATGTAAGCAACAATTGCAGCAGATAAAAACGCAAGAATCAACCCCCATGGAGTTGCTTTAACTGCTACGTTCAAACCTTCCTGAGCAATCATCGCTTCTCTGGCAGCAGCTGCTTGTGCTAGAATTGACTTTGTTCCAATTCCCGTTGCTAACGCAAATCTTATTTGTGCAGCAGTTGCGGCAGTTTGTAATGCGCCATATGCTGTAATAACAAAATTTACTGTCCTGAGAACACCCAAATATGTCAGTAAAACAGTTCCAAACTTGACAATAAAATCAATGATTTCTTTGAAATTATCACGAACAAATTTCAAAGTCTTAGCGAGAGTTAGTGAACCCGAATTCGCATCATCAGCGCTTAAGATATAAGCTTCCCAACGATCCTTTATATCGGATAAAATAGATGATAAACTTTCAGAAGCCGCCTCAACTTCTTTATTTAATGCAATATTATCGATATACTCTTTTTTAGCTTGTTCCATTGCACTTGCTAATAAATCATAGTTTGCCGCTAAGGATCCAATTGTTTTAAATGACCTAACCTCATCCAAACCTAATTCACCTAATACAACCGCTAAATTTTGACCTTCTTTTTTAGCTGAATTAAGTCCCTTAATGAACTTCACAAATACACCGGTAGCATCTTTATTAAATTGCTTAGAAAGTTCTTTTTGAGTCAAATTTGTTAGCTCTAATACTTTCTCTAAGTTTTTACCCGTTGCAATAGATTTATTAATTACACCAAATGTTTTTTGAATAGAACTAGCAGAAACCTCAGCTTCGGATCCTAATGATGAAGTCGCTGCTCCTAATGCTAAAACTCCCTGCGCGGAAGTATTATATACCGCAACACCTTTTTGAATCTCTGTCGCATTCGCAAGAACTTCTTTCTCAGTCGTTGCAAATGAGTTACCTAATTGCGTGATAACCGATGCTAAACGATCAGCATTTTCAAAACTGTCAGATGATACCTCGATGAACTTGGCAAACTGGCCAACCTGCTCATCTGAAATAATATCTGATGTCAGTTTTAATTTTTCAATAGCTTCTGAGAACTTTAAAATATTAGCGGTACCGGTTACACCTAACTGTCCAGCAACCTCAGCTGATTTAATTAGTCCCTCAACTGTAACACCATTTAATCTATCTCCAAGTTCTACTACTTCGCGACCAAATTGTTTTAAGTCTTCACCAGAAATATTAGTTGTTTTTCCTACCGCAATTAATTGTCTGTCAAAATCTTTAATTACACTAAAGATGTCTTTTACAATTTGTCCAAATAAAGCTAATCCTGTTGCGATTCCAAACGTTGACATTAAGTCTCTTAAGGTTCCGTTTAGACCTTTGAACGCATCTTGATAATTACCTATATTTTTAGAGTAGTTTTTTATTGCAGCATCAACTGCTTTAACTCTGGCATCTAATTTTTCAAATTCTCTCTGCGCCAGTATGACCTCCGCAATATTACTTTTCTCAGCAGATAATAATTCAGCAAGTCTTTTTTGTGCATCAAGCCTGGCTTTATTTAATTTGGCATATGCTCCAACAAGACCGAGCCTTTCCCTTGCAGCTTCTTTTAATTGTTTATTAGTTTCAGCTAACAAAATTTTTTCATCCAAAGTCATTTTATTGGTTGCCTCTTTTGCTTTGCGCTCTTTTTCTTCTAGAGCAATAGAGGAAATTTTGATTTTGTTCGCAGAAATTTCAGCAGCTTCTCTTTCTTTGATTGCAAGAATAGCTTTTTGCGTGGCTAATATTCCCTGCTGCAGAGCATCTGTGTAGGCAGAATTACCGGTTGCATCTTTAATCTGTTTCTGAATAGTAGCAATCTGAACAATACCTTGCACAAATTCTTTATTTTTATCAATTGCAATTTGAGTTTGTTTCGCGTATGTCGATCCCCAGGTTAGAGCATCATCTTCAATGACCTGTTTTCTTGTAATTATACCGTCTGAATTAGCCATTTTTTTTGCTTTTAATGTTTTGTTGGCGAATGTGCTCTATCTTGTTATGAACTTGCTTTTCGTAGCTATTAAAAGCTGTATAAGTGATCTTATTGAAGTCCCCAATTTGAAATTCTAGGATGGAACAATACGAGGCCATCACATCATCGATGTTATATTCTTGCCCTTGATCAACTTTAGGAAGCAGCTTAGAAAGAGTGTTTATTTTTACTTTAAGCGCTTTCGATTCTCTTTCAATTTGTTCAATGTCTTCGTAGTAAACTTTCTCATCTGTAATTCTCAAAGTATAGCCGTAGTCAACAGTTAGTATTTCGAACAGTTCTTGACTAAAATCAAATTTTAATGCATCACAAGCCATAAGAATCACTTTGTATTGGGTTTCCAAAGCGCTGATCTGTTTAGAAATTCTAAAAGTTTTCTTTTCCTGAGAACTGGCCCCCGCAATTTCAATATGTTGTTCATATAGAGAATCCCATATTTTTGACAGTACTTCCGGATCCTTTTCAGTATCAGATAACAAAGTGAAATTTCCAGATTCAGCGATCTTGAAAAATGTTTTATAAGGAATTATGTCAAGTGAATCGTAAATCATAGCTCAAGTATTTTTCGTGCGTTTTGTATAAAAAAAGGAAGCAATCGAGATGTGATCACTTCCTTTAATTCTTTATCAGTTAATCCGAATAATTCATCAGAAAGCCAAGTATTATCTGGTCCATCACTGAGGATGATTGAGTTTTTAGGGTCTTTAGAACTAAATCTCAAAACACCATTAACTTCTTGCATATAGAATCCTTTGAACCAATCCCCAGTATCTAATCCGGTAAACGGATCTCCGGCTTTTTTCCGACCTCCTGAAATGATTTCTGTGTTCTCTGAATAAAAACCAATCGGATTTCCGAAAATGTCTTTATGATCAACAGACAGCCTTTTCTTCTCGAGATCTAAAAAATCCTTTTCAATACTTCTAATGAATTTATAAAGGTTTATCTCCAGGCTTTTCGGTTTCAACTTCTTTGCCCTTGCCAATTGTTGTTGAAATGTTGCCATTGGTTGCGATTTTGTGAGCTTTTTTTAGTTCGGCTTCTCTTTCGTCTGATGGGATATCTTTAAAAACATGAGTTGAAGCAAACTCTTTTTTAAAATCTGCAAAGGGCTTGTTATAGCCCTCTGCAAATACTATCCCTTTGTATTCACCTCGCATTATGGTGTAACTTTAATTTTTGTAGGTTCTGGAGTCTCATATGAAGTTCCGGTTTGAGTAACCACTCCATTTAAGCCAATAGTGAATCCTGTTGCAAATCCAGTTCCGGTAACAGTGTAAACACCTTCGGAATCAGCAGGAACAAACGTTACACTTTCTGTAGCTCCATCAAGATCTTTAACCACAATATTAGCAGCTAAGAAAGAAGTGATCTCTTCATCGCCTCCGGAACAACCATCAGTTGCAGTGAATTTGATTTCTGTTGAAGTTGCTGAAACCTGATTGATATTAATATCGAATATTCCATACAAATCATCAGCGCCCCAACCTTCAGGACGAAAGATTGCGCCATCATCTTCAAACTCGTTAAAGTCTTTGTAGTTTAAAGTAACTCCTGTTGATGCTGGTCTATTTGCTAAAGGATCAATACGTTTTCCAACGTTCATTACAATTGATTGGCCTTTTATAGTTCCATCATCATTGATCACGCCTTTGATCGCTCCATCTTCGGTAAACTCAAATAAACCTAATTCAGCTTTGTGATAGGTTTTAAGCGCCGAGTGAGAACATAAGCTTAAGAAGCTATTGTAAGTAGTGATTTTTTTACCTTCTGAGGTAATGAACTGATTTCTTCTACCTTCGAAAGTTGTATCTTCAGTATTGGCAGATGCTAATTCTTCAACCTCATACAATGGAATTACTTTCTTAGCAGCAACTGCAGCATCCCATTTAGTTTTGTCCTTTGCATCTGCAATCGATTCAAAAGAGAATCCCGGCACGTGGACTGCCGTTTTGATTGTAAGCCCTTCAAGACACTGCTCTTTCGCACCAGTGTTCTTTTTGGCTTTCTTTTTGTTTTTACATTCTTGGTAAACCATGGTGTAATATTTTTTTAGTTAACAATTTATTTTGTATTTCATTTTTCCAGTAATAGCAAAAACATGAAATGGTTGCATATCTAAAAGTTTTACTCTGTCGATATTGAAGCCTTTAAAAACAGATTCAATCCCCTTTTCAAAGCCATCAACCTGAAACATTCTATGCCTTTTGACTATTTTTAAAGCATCAATTTCAACTTCCATATCTGCACGGTGTATAATGCTTGGTTTTACTTTTTTTAGATCAACCATGAATACTATTTTTACTTCACTGAAATAAAAAACTCTATTATCAGTAGTATGCTCCGAATCATCTATGAAGAAGATATTTGCTGCTTTGAGATCGTTTGTGAATACATCTTTATATTCGCCTTTCCCTAAATAAAACTCTGGAACTAAACCCTTTTCTTTAGATTGATTTTTATGAACTCGACCAAATACATCGATTGGCGACCATCCTAATTTTTCAAACAAAGAAGTTTGTATCAATTGGATCTCTTTATCTATTCCTTTTGGTTGTGTTATTGGATAATTCATGTTACCAGGCGTTAGCGTCGTTTACAACAATTTTATAAGGAAAAATTACTTTCTGTGCCTTTTTAATGCTTTGCTCCATCTTGTAAACAATTCCTTTTGCTATAAAATGACCGTTATCGTTTTTTGCACCCTCTAATTCAACCTTGAGTGACTGATAACTCATCTTTGCACTTCTCTCGTTAAAATTGGTTCTGGTAGTAGAAACGAACATCTCGATCATCTTTATTGCTAAAGAATAGCCAATTGCATCATCAAACAAAGTCGGTCTGTCGATTATAGTTCGTGAATAATCAATTGTGGAAACATAGTTCTCATGTGTATCAAGAATTGATGTAAGAACGCTTAATACAGCCTGATTTCTAATGTCCGATAGGTATTTATTAAAATCTTCCTCCGACATTTCAACCTCTGGTACAGCTGCATAAATGTTATCAACCAATACAAGTGAATGATACCAATTGAATTTTTTACCAGATTCAGCAGTTAAGTTTTCATCACTTAAAACGAAAGGAAGGCCCGATGATAAATCGGACCAACCAATACGTTTTTTTAATACATCAATAGCTTCTTGAGTATACATGTTATGCTGGAGTTATATTTCCTTCAAACTTCAATACATCCTCTTCAGATAATTTGTTGACACCAGCCATAATATTAGCATCCGTGGTACTAAAAGTAATTGTAGAATTTGGCTTGATAAGTTTGTAAGAAGCAACAACTGAAGATTTGGTGTAATTTGTTCCCTTATAGGCAAAGTTTGCGTCACCTTCTGTTTGCGCATCAATAACAGCTTCTTCTGCATCCAATACATAAATGCTACCCACATTGTCGATGATTGGAAGCGCTAAACCTTGTACAGAAATGTTCTCAGCGAATGGCTCTTCGTCTCTCCAAAGTTTGGTCATGATATACTGATCAACAAAAGTGTATTCAACCTTTTTTGAAGGTCGTGTTGCTTCAGCTAACTTACTCCATACAAGACGTCCAACTTTTGTCGAAGTCAAAAACACAACTTTGTTTGGTGTCCAGGTTGGAACAGTAGTTCGAACTCCATTTCTTTCATGTGTTACTGTACGATCCATTATCTGAATTTGCACTTTGAATTGGCTGTTGTTTTTCAACATCAAGTTTACCTTTTCTAAATCAAGACTTGGAACGTTCTGAACTGAACCAACATAATTATTGTAAAAAGCAAACTGCTCTCTTACTTGAGTATTTCGAGAAAAATTATCAAATGTTGTATCATCCATTTTAAGAATAGAGATCGTATCGCCTTTTGCCTTTGCAGTTTTTAAAACGCGCTTAATATCATCAAGAGGTTTTGCATTTGCATCCGACCATGGTAATACAACTCCAAACTTGTTCGCATTTAAGTAACGAAAGTTAACTCTGAAACCAACCCCAACATTAGTATCATCATCAACTAACATTAATCCGGATGATAAAGCTTGGTCGTAGCGGTACTGCATTGTTTCTGCAACACCGGAAACCAACTTAACTGCACCAGAAAATAATTTTTCTGCTACTGTAGCGGTATCAGCGCTTTTCGCAATCATATTGTCGATATCGCTTAAAAGTCTCTCAGAAAGAACAATCTTCTTACCGAATTTCGGAACCTCTCCCGTGGCCACTCCTAGCTTATCCCATTTTGCCAATGGCAAATCAGAATCCATTGCAACGAAATCAACAGTAACAACTGTATTATCGATGCTTCCTGTATTCCAGGTCATATCTGCACTGAACTCTTTTTTAAGTTCAGTTGTGAAAGTATACTGCAAAGGATCTTTCGAACCATTTACACGCAACTCTACCGCTTTCATCATTGCCTTAAAGGCTGCGATGTACTGTATTAAAATACTTAACATAGGTTAGTCTTTTGTAAAATAGATTGATGGAATCGCTGTTTTTACAGCGCTAAGGATCGAAGTTGCATCGTACTTCATAGCTTTCCAGTTCACAGTTCCGATTCGCAGTAAACCTGCAAATGGTTTTGCTGTTGGAATTCCAGCCATTACGACATACTTGTAAGTGTGACCTGATGGTAATGCCCCGTAGGCAGTTCCAGAAATCGGCATTGGCTTTAATACACCAGTCGCTGTTTCTTCGATCACGAGGTGTCCTTGTGGAATAAATGCTGGAGCAAATCCAGTAACATCCAAAGTTCTACCTCCCGGAACTGTATCAACAACTTTCTGAATTACGATACCCTCGTTTTCCATGTCGCCATACACCGGATCGTTGCTTAAATTTGCAGTAGTTCCTGCCATGATTTTGTAATTTTAAGTTTATAAAATGTTTTCAACAATTTTTTCAGCTTCAGCATCTGAGAATTTAGCTGCGTCCGGTCTTCCTTGCGGAGCACGTCCGGCATAATCTCCTGAATCTGCAACTCCTTGCACAAGTTCAGTGTACTCTGTTTCCAAAGCAGTAACTTGATCTTCAAAGGGAGTTTCTGAATCCAAATCAATACGCTTTAGCCAATTTGCCTTTATATCAGGTTTTAGACCTTTTAAAATTTCAGACTTGTCAAGTAATGACTGAGCTGTTTGAGTTTTAGATCCAATAATTTTTTCTGATTTAAGAGCTTCCAGATCTTCCTGAATTTTCTTCGCCCATGCTGGAGCATCGTCCGCTGGTTTGGGTGTCGGATTGTTTGGATCAGGATCCGTTGTAGGTGTTGGCGTTGGAGTTGGTTCTGGTTTTGGCTTTTGGTTCGCCTCTAATGTTCTGATTCTATCATCCTCACGGGCAATTTCTTCAAAAGACATAAAGTCGTTAGCTGTTTCCAATACTGCATCAATAGCTTCATCATCTGCATCGTCTGCTGGTTTCAAACATAGTTTAGCCGCCAATGCGTCTATCCTTTTTGTCGATAAGTTCGCCTTAGGAAATTTTATCTTAAGTCGTGCCTTAATCTGTTCTGGTTTAACTGCCATAAGAATTGATTTTAAATTGTTTATTATTAGAAACAAAAGTAATAAAGTTTTTCTTATTTAGAATCATTATAAATAAGAAAATAATTTGACAAAAAAAAACCACTTCAAATGATGTGGTTTTATTTAGTTTATTAGGGATTCGCTATGCTGTAATGGGATCTGGATTTTTAATGACTGTTTCAGCAGCAATCAATTTCATCTCCTCTTCAGTGTCTTCGTTAAGTCCCAATCTTTCGACAGCTGTTTTTGTAGCAACAAGTCCAGCTTCTTTTGCGGAGCTCATAGTTTCAACCAACTCTTTTAGATCATCTGGAAGAATGCTGTTGAAAACTATATCATAATAAAGGTTTTTACTTTCAACAACTAATGAAGTGTTTGTTGTCTTTGTGATACCTGACATCATAATATTGATTATTCTTTCGACAACGGTTCTATTGTCACCTTCATTCATTGAAGCTTTAATCATTGCATCCAAGAACATTAATTTTAATGCTATTCCAGAAACTGCACCAAGACCTTTTACATTATCAAAAGATAAATCAGGTGTAGAAGTAATGCCGTAAATTGCTTTTTCTAAAGTCTCAAGCTCTAGTTTAATACTATCTGGACCATTTGGGTTTGTCATAAACTCAGCGTCCCCATGAATTTCTTTTCCGGAGTCTTCATCAACTTTAATTGGAAATTGCAAAATCTTTCCGTTATCATCGGCTTCAGGAAAGGAACCGAGTTCACCATATAATTTCATTAAAGGATATGCCGTACGATCATTTGAACCGCCTAGTTTCGATATTATAGTTTCATACCTATCTACAGGGTCTAAAGCATCAAACCATTCAGGTTCATCTTGATCATCATAAACAATTGGAATTCTATCGAATCCATGAAGTTTTGGATATCCCTCTGACATTGTTAATTTACCTGTTGAATTATCTAACTTGTAAACAGTTAAATCATCCCAGACCATAACGTTTTCTAAATCCTTATCATCATCGCTTTTAGAGGCATATTTCCAACTAAAAGCCTTCATATCTCCAGTTTCATCAAAGTATGGAGCCATAACCCCATTTTTATTTTCTAGGAGTGCTATTTTAGTTTCTTTATTTTGAGAACTTATACCAAGCTTAGCTCCAACGAACGAAATTATTTTCATAAATAGTCCATCAGGTTTTACATCAGCAATATAAAATTGTAATGCAGCCTGCGTTTCGGACTTTTTCTGAAACACAAATCTTACTAATATACTATCAATCCTGTTCGTTTTCCACAATAGTTTAATCAACTGTGACAGTTTATTAGTTTCTGATGGAATTAGAGTAACTGGTTTCCCAACTTCAAATGCCGTTGCCACACGACAAATCTTTTTTGCAAAATTTATTGCGATACGAACTGCAACAACAGTTCTTCTTTTTTCGCCGGTACCAACGTCTTTATCTTTCTGTGTCTTACCGACTTGGCTTTCTCTAATTGATCTATCTCTGTTGTTAAATTCCTTTCTGATATTTTGAATGTCTTCAGGTTTTTTTCCAGCAGCAAACAATCTTTCAATTGTCTTTTCTGTGTTTGAGGTCAATCCTCCTTTAATATCTAACATAGCTAATAATTTACTGATTTAATTGTTTCGGCCGTTGTTGTATATGTTTTGGGTTTTGAGTTATGCGCGATGTGACCATACCTTGCGCTATCCCATATGTGATTGAATTTGTCTAAGGGTTGATTAATTGAAATACCTGCGATTTCACGCATCTTATAATTCTGTTGTTCCCTTAAAGCCTCTTTATAAAGATGATTTTTAACTATATGTATCTTCTTCTTTTTCATTGAAGCCAACCAAAACATAACTGATTTGGTTTTACTTATTTTGTACGCATTTATCCATTTAAGCTTTTTTAAACCCTTAACCATTTCCACGGTTCCCTTGTTCTCTCCAGTGTATTTATCAGCCGAATCGCAGGGAATAATATCCTTTGACTTATCAATTCCTAAACTTTCGAGAAGCATTGAAAGCGCTTCCGGTGTCTCTATTGGTTCATAACTCAACGGCTCAATCCATATGTTATACTCATCTTCCGCATACTTAACCAATGTGTTAGGATCCGTCGTAAAGCCAAAGTCGTTTGGATATATTGGAGCTTTATCTTCTGGGAACTTATCGATCCATTTTACAAATGGGAAAATCAATCCTTTCATTGCTCCTCTTAGACCTAAACCATAAATACGCCAGTAGCTTTCATCAGCAGTACCGTTTCTAATGTTTTCAGGATGTGGCGGCGGTTGGTTGGTCGGAGATAATGGTTCAACCTTATTAGTTTCTTTATTGTAGCATTGAACAACATTATCTTTAACCATATAAGAACCTGGCTTCCATGGTTCTGTAATTAAGATCTCATTTCTTTCCTGAGCAGAAATGTATTTGTTGTCTTTGAATGTTGTTCTCAAGAATACTACATCCGGTCGGGCCAAAACGCTGTCAAAAAACCAGTGATCTGTAAAGGATGGATTATAATCGGCCCACCAGAACTTACGACAACGCATTTTTACCTGGTCAAAGACTGATTTTTTAATGAACATCACCTCATTAAAGAAAGCATAATCACATCCTCCCCCATGTTTACCATCTCCAATAAAAAAGATCTTACTATTGCCAATCTTAAATGATTTTATTTCATCATTGTCCTTGAATTTATTAGGCAATCCATAATCGTCTAATCGGCGCTTGAAGTCATCATAAAGAGTCGTCTTAAACTCGTTATAGGTTTCACGATAAATATTGATGGTGCATCCTTTTGGTTCATAAAATAAGCAAAGCCAAATAATGATATCAATTCCGGACCAAGTTTTGCCAGAACGAGAAGATCCTTCAAGACCGGCTCCTCGATATCCGGATACTAGTTCTGACTTACCGTTTATTACCTCGTATTTTTGGTTCTGAATAGCATTGAACAGTAGAGAGTAATTTGGATTGGTTTCGTCATCAACTTTTGTAAGCCTCTCACGTGACATATCGATATCACGTGCAGCCAACAATTCTTCCAGCTCTATTATTTCAGCATCGGTTAATGACATTCAATTATTTCCTTTAGTTTTTTACTTGGATATGGCCCTTTGAAATAAGATATTTAATTTGCAAAACAACAATTTCTCTTTCGCGTCTTGACAGTTTACTTTTCTTTTCCTGAATTAATCTTAGTTCATTGATTAAAGCTTCGTAATTACTTTTTGCACGATTAAGCGCTGCTTTTCTTGCTTTACTTTTGCGATTTCTGTCTGCGAAATATGCTACTATTTCATTTAAAATTTGAATCCTTTCAATCATTAGTAAAATGTTTTTGTTTTCAATTGTCATATTATTCAGAACTTCCAATTAAATTGAGATTTTTTTCTAAAATCTAACCTGCAGCAAAAGAGGAATCGTGAACATTCATGATCAGTTTTTTAATTTCCTCTTCCTGACATATGATCATATCACCGTTTTCAGCCGCATCCAATACAGCATATCCAATTAAAGCCGGATCAACAGTTTCTTTACCTTCTACGAATACGCGGCCATTTACTACTTCTATGCTCATGATATGTTGTTTTTGGTTAATACTACAAAGCTAATATATTTTACAATTATGTTGCATTATATGTTATTTTTTAATTGCAGTAGGATCATCATTGTTTTTGAGCTTTGGCAATTAATTCTGCAATCCTATTATTTCGATCTTCTGGATTTGAAATATCTAAACTTAATTTCTTTTGATCATTATCCTTTTCATAGAATCCAATGTGCTTATTTATCTTTTCAATGCTCCACTCCTTACCGTGAAGTTTAATCTCAATCCCATATTTGGTTTGCTTAATACCTTCAATACACATCTTTTGCTCTTCGTTGAGTTTATCGAAAGTCTTTAACCTCAATTCGGTCCTCTTTTCAATTGTCGTTGAAACACTCTTATTTTTACCCGTTCCGGTTGTAGTGGTGATCGGAACTTCGTACTCATAGTATTCTACATATTCATCGATTCTCGCTTTACGAAGAATATTCAAATGACGAAGCATTTCTTCTGATGTGATCTTAAATTCTTTTTCGGCAATCTCGGCCACAACAGATTGCAATTCTTTTATCCTTGCTTGTACCTTGCTGTTGTTTAGCACTCTACACGCTGCTTCATGAATTGACTTATCGCTTTTGTTTGAATACGAATAACCAGCTTCTTTATAAGCTTCCGAGCCAATACCTATTCTTATGTACGCATTAGAAAAGGCTTCCTGTTTTTCAGTCAAATTATTAATCTTCATAGTGATTCTATTAACAATACAAAAGTAATACAATATATTATTTTATTGCATAATATGTTAAAGTTTAGAATTGTGTTGCACGACACATTTTTGCGTCGTATATTTGTAGGGTAGAAATGAAACAATTATTAACAATTAAATTTTAAAACAATGATTTCAAGAGAAGATTACAACAAAGCTTTAGATGTGGTCGAAGCGTATCACATTCAATTAGCTCAATTGATGACAACACCTTCCAAAAAGAAGTACAAGTCACTACAAGATTTAGAAATTGGCGATTTTGTAGAATGTGTAGAAGTTCACGGAAATAGTACAGAGAACTTGACAAAAGGTAAAGAATACGAAGTGGTTAACCTAAGTGAGTACGATTTTTATATCATCTCCGATAAAGGAAAAAAGAAGTTCTATAGTTATTCAAACAGCCAGTTCAAAGCTGTAAATTAATTAATCCGGAGGAGTCGAAAGGCTCCTCTTTAAAAACCTTAAAACATCATGAAAAAGAAAACATATAAATTTAAAAAGAGATTCTTCAATTGGCTATTAACTGGATTTTTGATCGATTTCGTTGATCAAGAATTGAGCTTTCAAATTCAATTGGTTCAAAATGGACAAACGGTTTTGGTCTGTAAAATGGCAACAGTTCCGCATATTGGATCTAAGGTAGAAGTTCTGGTCCGGGATTTTCCTAATCCAGATATCACAAAGCTGTTTTTAGTTGAAGATATCATTTACTCTCCCTATGGAGCAGCAAACAGATTGATCGGAAAATATATAGAATAGTCCCGAAACAAAAAAACCTCTCTTTATCGGAGAGGTTTTACCTTTTGTAGAAAGGAAACTTAACTATTAAAATTAAATTTGCTGTAAATGTAATAATTATATCAATATGGAAACAGGTGAAAAAATAAACAAAGTACTTGATGATTTCGGGATGTCTGGCGTAAAAGCTGCTGAAGCAATGGGAATTTCCTATGATACATTCCGAAGTAAAAAGACCGGAAAAAATGAAAGGCATTCATTCAATGAAAAAAACTATCAGGATCTTATATCATTTATAAAAGAACTTACTAAAAACTTAGATTGATTCAATTAAGTAAAACCATTTTCTCAGAGGATATCTTGAAACCCATTATCGCCGAAAAAGATTGAGGTTACGTTCTTTTCGACGGAAAAACGGCTCTTTGCAGAATCGAGCAAGATTATAACCAAGGAATCGTAGACTGGAAAAAACCGGCTTCTTGTCATTTATATCCAATTCGTGTAAAGACTTTACAGAATATGCCGCAGTCAATTATGATAAATGGGATATTTGCGATGATGCTTGTTCTTTATGGAAAGAATTAGAAGTTCCGGTTTATAAATTTGTCAAAGAAGCATTAATACGCCGCTTTGGTCAGGAATGGTATTTGGAGCTTGAAAAAGTTGCTGAAGTACTTAAAAAACAGTAAAAATACCAGCGCCTCACTAACAACTTTTTAGAGATATACTTTGACTCAAAAATTAAGGCTTTAACTCAAAAAAAACTTTTAAAAACAATTAAAAATTTCTTGCTTTTTATTGTAAAAAGTCTATATTTTACAGGGTAATAGCTACTTTCATCAACAGTAAATTCTTAATAATCAACAATGTAAATATTGTATGAAAAGTATCTCATTTTTTCTCCTTTGTTAAAAACTACGTCGAATTGTGCATAAGTTTGGCTTTCATCTTTAGCGATAAATGACAATCTTTGTAGTCTATTGAAAGATAAAAAAAATGAGCCTAAAGACTCCGAAAGTCTATGGCTCAAATTTAGGATCCTCACATTGTCAATTCTTGGTTTTGGACGACTCATTTATGACTTTGTGAAATTATTTATCGAAAGATAGAATAATTATGTTTCAGAAGCCGCTGATGTTTAAAAACTGAGGCGGTTTTCTTTTGACAAATATATTATAAATGTTAAAGATAATATCCCAAAATTCAGGATTTATTTATCAACAGTTCGTTTATAACTCAAAAAAATCCCCAAATTCCTCAAATAATTACCTCCGAATTCCTGAACAATTCCTGATATTCCCTAAATTCCTCAAAAAACCTCTCTTCTTATACTCAAAATCTCCATTTGCATTTTGTTCCAATTTAGAACACTCTATACAAACGACTATGTTACAATCTGTATTAATTTTGCATTTCTAAATTAATGAAGATGAAAACAGATGAAAAGAATGCAGTTGAAGCACACCTACTCAAAGCGTGCGGATTTCACTCAGCAACTCCGCAATATAAATTAATTCAGCGTCTATTTAAAGATGACGAACTACTATTTATAGACGTAAATTATGACGATGCGGTGTCCCTTAGAAAAGAACTTTGGTTTTTGAAATTTGAATGCGGAATGCGATTTGACAAAATCATGATCACTCCTGATATAATAGTAAAATATTACGAGAATGTAATGGGCCTGCAACCCATATCAAGTGACTTTAATTTAAATATTCAAATCAAAAAAAATGAATAGCGAAGAAAAAAAAGCCGTAGCAGAGCACATAATTAAGATAGCCGGATTTGATAATACAACAAAAGGATACCAAGCAATCAAGCTATTATTTGATAAGAACGAATGGGATTTTTGGATGTTACGTGAGCCACAACTTCATAGAGACTTAGCTATATGGTTACAAAACATTGGTTTAAAAGTTCTGATTAGAGCTGACAAAGTACTATTAGAAAACGATGCTATAAATGAGTATTACAAAAATATACTTGGAATGACACCAGAACCGAAAGAAGCAGAAAAAAGCTACTGTGAGCGTTATAACATAATTGTGAAAAAAGATTAACTTTATATTACTAATATAAAGCGTATGTGCTACTATGTAGATCAAAAAGGAAGTCGCCGAGATGTAAAGATCAGATTTAATATTTCTGTGAACAATACTGGCCAATATTATGAAGGCGTTTTTGTGAATGGATTTGATCATCCTAACATTCCTATTATTACAAATACGGATCCCGATCAAGTCCAAACTGATTTTACATGGGGCTTGATGCCTTCATGGGCAGGTATTGAACAGTTAGAGTTCAGAACTGGAAAACTAAATGCAAGAATAGAAGATCTTGATTCAAAACCTTCTTATAGAAACATTAAGTCAAATAGATGTTTGATAATAGCGACTGGCTATTACGAATGGCGTTGGTTAGATCCCAAAGGGAAGAAGAAAGAAAAGTATCAAATATTTTCTCAAAACGATGAAATTTTCTGTTTTGCAGGATTATATGATACTTGGCTAAATCCGTCAACTGGTGAAAGTTTAAAGACGTATACAATGGTTACGACCGAAGCAAACGAATTAATGAAATACATTCACAATAATAGAGAAAGGATGCCTGTGATGCTTCGAAAAGAGGATGAGCAAGCTTGGCTTGACCCTACAAATGATGTATCTATATTTGCATTTCCTTATGAAGCAAAACTCGTGGCTTTTGAAGCTGCATAAAATTATAAACATGGAAGAAAAGAAATCCTCATTTACCCCAGAGCAGCAAGAAGTACTTGATAAGATAGCTGAAAAGCTGAAAAGACCAGTATCCGATGATCCTACAGATTATTACGCACACATAGATAATCAACTGTATATAAAATATTTCACTCAGCTTTTACACAGCAGAATGGAATTGACGAATTACAGTTATCCAACTCAGTTGTTTGAAGAAGGATTTGAGGTTTTGGATTACCACGTCAATAAGTGTCTTGAAATTCTTTACAACAAAATTTTAAAAGTTGTACAGAAAGCTAAAAATGAAGAGGGAAAATGGCTCGACAATGAAACTCAGATTATAAAATCTGAAGATAAGCATTTTGAATTGAAACCATTACTGGAACCGATAATTGCCAAATATGAAGAAGAGGTAATTATTTCACAAATCGATTTAGATATTCCACTTGTGTTTATTCCTGATTACCCTGGCGAAGATGAATTTGAAAATGATGAATTTGAAGAAGCTTAATGATGCAAGTAAAGTGTCACATCTTTTTTATCCGCTCGCAGTTCAATGTTAGCGGATTTTTTTATTACTTCCAGGACAAAACCGTCAATATCAGTTTCTGAAAATAGATCATATTCGATTGGTTCTTCAGTATCAAAAAAGAATTCGAAATATGAAATTTCTTCACTGGCCAGTTTCATATCGGGTTCAATAAAATCTTCCTGGTTATCGATCTCCGGTCCAAAATATTCGATTCCGGTTAATCCGCGATTAATCAAACTTGTGATAAAGTCGATTCTAACTCTTTCCGGAATTGCCACTTTTGCTGTTGATAATATGAGTGTGTGATTTGCCATATTGCTATTTCTTTCCATAAAAATACAAATTAATTTTGATGTAAAAAATGTATGTTTGCAACAACTATAAACCAAAACCTATGATTGACTATTTTAAGAAAAATATACTAGTAACAATCTCACTTATTTCTTTATTACTTATAGTAGTTGCAGGTGCATTTTATATTGTAACTTTTTGGGATCATCCAATATCTGATGACTCAGCAGTGTGGGGCACATTTGGTGACTACATTGGCGGAACAATTAATACACTTGTCTCACTAAGTAGTTTAATAATTCTTGCCATTCTAACCAATACAGTTAGCAAGCAGTCAAGTGAAGAAAATAAAAATGTAACTTTACTTTTAAAGAGAATAGATAGCTATGAGAAGTTAACAGACCATTTGCCTACACTAAATCAAATATTCTTTGATTTATATGATGATATTTCCGGACTTATTGAGATCCTACATTATCCTGAACTACAATTTGGCCCTAAAGTAAAAGCACTAGCAGAAAAAGCTAGGATATTTAAACATCTTCATGTTTTTCTCTTAACATTTAATCATCGTTTTGGACACTTATTTATATATGATTTCACAGCTAAAGAATTTAAGCAGCTCGTAATTGATCTAAATGAAGTTATTATATATTTTGATCTTGTAGTAGAGCATATGAAGAAAAGGAGTGGTGATTTTCCTGAGTTTCCACAGAATCAATTTGACAATTTCAATAATTCGTTTGGAAAAATACTCAATAACTTACAAAAAGAATTAAAGTAAGCTTTATTAAATATAAATATCTACTGAAACATTACTATAGAGCAAATAAAAAAGCCACTCAATTGAGTGGCTATAGTAGTGATAATTGTAATTTTAGTTGTATTCATCGGTTAACCATGAACTACATCTTGTTTCGCCATTTTTTCCATAATATTTGATTTTAAATTGATTTAGTGCATTACAATTTCTTTCCAAAGATATTCTTTTATTTAAATATCCAATGATTATTTTAATTTTTTTAAAGTTTGTTTAACAACAAAATAAACCCCTGTTTCGTAAATATAAGCCCCTCGTAATGAGCATTTAATCTATTATGTGTCCCTAAGTGATCTTTTAAATTAGTTTCGAATTTATTTACGACCCCCATTTCAATAAAATCAATTTTTAATTCTTTTGAATATATTAAATCTAATGAAAAGTTTTGATATAACCAAATTGCATTATGCTGTCTATACGGATTTGCCTTAAGATTATATCGTTTTTTTTCCACTCGTATTATTTTATATTTCTTTTTTCCACTGACTTTATAATGACAGTACGCGTTTAAATAATTATCCTTTTTAACTATTACTAATTCATCAACAGATAATACTTTTTTCTCTTTGTCGACTGTAAAATTTGAAACTTCATATGTAGTTAATTCTTCTTCTCCTTCAATTAACGGAATACTACTTGAAAATTTATAACATATTTCCTTTGTATCTTCTGAAATTAATGTTGTTTCAGTTTGTTCGTTTACAATTACATATTCTGGATTTTCCTTATCAATTTCGATATGAATTTCAACTTTATGATCTCGATAATAAAACTCATGATTGATTGGCAAATAACATATTTTTACACCATCATGCAATTTTTTACTAATTAGTTTGAATTTCTGATTACAAAGAGCTTTCGTTACTTTGTCCCAAAGTTCTTCTAAGTCGACCCTTTTTTTTAAGTCTTCATCCCCATAAATAATATTACGCAACTCATTCTGAAATATATTAGAAAACTGTTCTGATTTTACTATTACAGCAAATACACCTCCAGATATCAATGTAAAACCAAGACTTTTTAAAACATCGAACGCCCAGAAATCCTTTTCAAAACATGTGTAGGCAATAAGTAAAATAATTATGGATAAAAACGCTATGATATAGAGCACATTTTTTTTGTAAAAATTATAAATTGGGTCCCAGTACTTTTCTATCATTTATCTTTATATTAAATTATTTATGCAATAATAATGCCGATATATTAAAAACATTACTTCCATGCGTGCTGTTTAATCTATAGCTTTTAGAAAATTTCCATAATTATCTTCTGCTATCAAATTTTAGCAAACATACAGTTTTATTTTATTAAATTATGAAGTGTAAAACTGACCATTGAAAAAACAGGTATTTATACCTGTTTTTGCTTCACACTATTGTAAGTTATTTGGAAACTTCAATTTAAATCCTATGTTTGCCAAAATTAAAAAATGAATGGAGACAATTAAGGAGTTTTTTCAAAATATCTATGACAGCTCAACGGAGAGAATAAAAAGTCCTTTAGTTGGTTCCTTTATAATTTCTTTCTTAATTTTTAATTGGAGAGTATTTGCAATTCTATTTTACTCGGAATGGCCTGTTCATTGTCGAATAGAATGGATTGAAGATAATTATTGTAAATGGCCAAATTTATTGATTCCAATCGGAATTGCATTATTCTATATAGTCCCACTACCCTACATAAATCTAATTATAGATTTTCTGTTAGGGAAATATTCTAAAAAAAGAGCAGAGGAAAAAAAAGCTAAACGAACTGGTGACTTACATCAAGAAAGAGATTATGCGGCACTAGAAAGACAAGTTGCCGATGCAAAAGCCGGTACCAGTGAAATTAATAATCTACAGGCTAGAATAGAAAGTCTGCAGCAGGAAATTAAAGATCTAACCGAACTCAATAAACTAGACCATCAAAGATGGTTAGAAAGAGGAGATCTCGCACTTGAAAAGGAAAATGAACTAATAAAATTAAATCAACAAAAAGATAAAGAAATTATTGCCCTAAAAAGCAGTATCACAGAAACAATTCATAAATACGAAAATAAAGACGAGCTGGACTTCGTGTTGGATCCAGATGTTAATTTTACGATACAGAGGACATTACCAAAATTAACAGAAGATGAAAGAAACACGCTAAAAACTATGTTTGGTAATGGCAAAGAGCATAAGGCTTTTCCAATGCTAAGTGTACACCCCGATAATTTAAATCGATTTATAGATTTAGGAATAGTAAATTTGAATAATCAACTAGTCACACTTACAAGATTAGGTAGATTTATCTTAATTTATATTCAAATTACTGTCAAAAAAATGTAATAATTAATATAAAACCTTATATTTAGCTCTTAACCACAAAAACATACTAATAAATGAAACTAATTAAAATAAGTGACGGAAACGACCGTATTCATTACATTAATATAAATTATATTGTAGATGTATTTGACAGAAAAGATCGTAGGCACATTATTACTGCCGGCAACGAAATTCACACAAATGAGACAATCGAAGTGATTTTAAGAAAAATTACAGAAGCAGAAAGCAATTCTTAATTTAAAAAGTTGCTGCCTTAAGCAAAGATTAAGTACTTTTTAACTATGTTACTATCAAAGAGAATGCAGCTTCTTTTTGTGCTTGCTAAAAATAATCAAATGAAATATGGGATATGTAATTGGAGGAGTTGCGCTTTGTGCAACTGTGATTATTCTGGTTCTTGCTGCTACCGGATACAGTAAATTTTCTTTTAACTTGTTAGGAGTATTTACTATTAAAGCTGAAAAAAAAAATTAGCTTTAATCTGGTAGCAATGCTACCAGTTCTTAATAAAATTGTTTTTTTGCTCATACCCGCTTCTGAAATTATGAATAAATTTTTACAAATATTATATCAGATCGTTCGAGTTATAATTCTCTTGTTTTTGTTTAATGTCGGTATGCTTTTAATAGGTTGGTTACTTCATTACTTTCTAAAATTAACCGGAAACATTATCATCTTCTTTACTTACCTAATAGGAAGCATAATAGCCCTTTCATTTTTTCTTTTAGTATCTGGAATGATTGTAACTGAAATACGAAAAAAATGGTTTGATAAACGTTAACGATATACTTCAGAACACTCTCTACATCCAAAACCATCTACCAGTTTTTTACACCACTGAAGACAATAATTACAAACATCAAGTTCAATATCCCAAAAACCAAGTTTACCTCTAACATTTAAGATAGGCTTATCATAAAGTACCGGATTTGCAAGAACCCAGTTCCAAATTGGTTTTTTTTCGGGATCTGCTTTTTCTGCCCAAATTGACGGATGGTTTTGAACGCAGTCAATTATTTCTACTTCGCCAATAATTGCTGAGGTTATAAAAAACTTTTCTTTTTCACCTGGAAGTTTCAGATCAATTACTTTGTTTATTTCCGCCCATTGATCACTAGGAAAAGCCAAATTATTTCCTTTGAAGAATGGGTAAATTTGTCCGGATGCATGAATATAGCATGTCCCTCTGAAATTAGTACGCCAGGATCTATTTTCAATGTCTTTGATTCCGAGTACAATCAAATAACCCCAAGGATTCTTTACTGAAAGTGCTTTCATAATATGATTTTATTTATAAGTGGTCAAAATCGACCACTTATGATTTAACTACTCTATTTTAAAAGATACCTCATCGCCATGCTTATATAAGTTGCCACGGTCTGAACATACGCCCCTGCCCGATTTTGAATTATAGCTAGAACATTGTGATTTTTTACACATATGTCTTTCTACACATTCCCCTTCACTTGTACACCAAGTAAAGTCTGTATTGTCATTATCCGGATCCGCCTCGATCAAAGTAACTTCTTCTAAACCTTCATTCTTTGCATCTTGCAAGTGACTTTCTAAGGAGCTGCAAAATGTATCATCAATAGTTTTAAAATATAATTTTGGCTTATCTTTTTTCATGATTAAGTTGTTATTTGAGTTGATAAATAATTATTTACAGTCGCTTTAATAACATGCTGCTTTAATCCAAACTCCAATGCAATAGCAGGAATAGAATTTAATCTGCTGGACTGCCATCTTTCAATGATTAATTCTTGTGTGTTTTTATTAATTTTTTGAATCTTTTTATTTTTCATCACATTTCGTATTTAGCTAATAAAAAACCGCCCAATTACGGGCGGTTAAAAAGTCTGATTATAATTTGATTGGGTTAATGAAACGTTTCCCTTTTTCTCCCAATCTTAACACATTATAACTAGCTACCTTGCCGACAAGCAAAGATTCTTCTATAGAAAAAGGATTTATATTAGTTTATTAGGGACGGCATGATCAACATTAATATCTTTTCTTGATCATCCTTATCATCAATAGGAGTTAAAATTGCAGCTCGATTTGGTAAAGAAAATTCGAAGTTGATTTCTTCTGAACTTAAATTGCTGATCATTTCAGCCAGGTATTTCGCATTGAAACCGATTTTAGTATCTTGACCTTCGTAATTACAATTTAAGCGCTCATCTGCCTTGTTTGAATAGTCCACATCTTCAGACGAAAGGTTAATTTCGTTGCCAGTAAACCTAAAGCGAATTTGTTTTGTAGTTTTATTTGCGAAAATAGAAACGCACTTTACAGAACTTAAAAGTTTTGATCTGCTGATCACTGCTTTATTTGGATTTTCCTTTGGTATTACGTTTTCATACTTTGGATAAGTAGCATCAACTAAACGACACATTAAAACATAATCTTCAAAAGTGAAAATTGCATTTGTTTGATTAAAGGAAATCACAACATCGATATCCAACGTGGAAAGAATTCCTTTTAGAACATTAAGAGGTTTCTTTGGAACAATGAAATCAATTTCCTCTGCAGATGTAATATCTGATCTTTGATATTTCACCAACTTATGTGCATCGGTCGCAACAAAATTTAATCCGGAAGGTGAAAATTGAAATAACACTCCGGTCATTGCCGGCCTTAAATCATCGGTACCAGTTGCGAAAATTGTTTTACTGATGGCCTTTCCTAAAATCTTGGAATTGATTGTCGCGGTTTGAGGATCTTCGATCAGAACAGCTTGCGGATACTCTTTTGCAAGCGCATAAGCTATCGAATAAACTCCCGCATCGGAATTAATATCAATCGTACTGTTATCTTTGACGTAAAAGTCAAGCGGCTGCTCTGGGAAAGCTTTTAAAATATCGATCAACATTCGAGATGGTACCGCGATAGACCCTTTGTCGGATGAGGTAATTTCTAGAGTAGAACTAATAGTTGTTTCTAAGTCAGAAGCTGTGATTTTTAATTCATTTCCATCAATATCAAATAAAAAGCAATCCAGGATAGGAAGCGTATTTGACGAATTAATAACACCGTTTAAAATTAAAAGCTTGTCGAGTAAATTTTTACTATTTAAAGTGATTTTCATATTTTAGTATTTGAATGGTTAATAGTTTTTTTTCGTTTTTCAAGTTTTTCTTGTTGCTTAATTATCAATCTGATCTGATCCATATTTTGGTTTACAAGTTTTATGATTCGCTTATTATATCTAGTAGCTTTATTTTTTTTGCCGCGAGATTGTTTGATGGTGAAACTAGAAAGGGATATTTCGATCGTCTCGATGTTATTATTTCCAATTTTTGCAGATAATATTAGAGATTCCTGTCTATTATAATACTCATTTGTAAAGACGCAATGGCTAAGGTTATCTCCTTCTTCCATAAATTCAGCAACTGTTGAAATCACTTTCACAGTTATCTCCTTATCCTTAAATTCTAAACCAAGAAAAGGTCTTTTTTCGCTTTCGTATTTCTTTTGAGACTTCTCAATTTCTGCTTTCATTTCAGATAACTTTTGTTTTCTTTGAATTGAACGCTTCTTTTTTATTAGTCGATCGTGAGCGTTAACAAGATTGTCGGGACATGTATATTTTGCATTCCGCAAATCCTTATTGAAGTATTTTAGTAAATCAACGTAATCCTTCCAGGTTACAAAATCTTTAATTATATATCCATTTTTAATACAGATTCTTATAGAATCTAAATACCCATTTACTTTATATGAGGAATCTGAAAGATGGAATCCTAAAACGTTTGTCTGTTTAGTTTTTAATAAAAACTCAGTCGTCGAATCTTTTAATAAATAGGAAAAAAATATTTGCGGAGCTATATCGTAAAAATGTCCTTTAAAACCATTCCTTTTAATTAAGGGATGAATATTTCTTTCTGGATAAATTTTATAAGGATTAAGTTTATACTTATTATCGTAAACAAATCTTTTAGGTTTAATTTCCATCCTGCTGTTGTGAATCCAGAGATCATAACAACCTCTTGCTCCCATAGTTTGAGTAAACTTTGCCAAAGATCGGACCTCTCCATTTTCATCAATCCAATGTTGCATAACTTCGCAACTAAAATAAGTCGGTGGTTGATTTTTCCTCATATACTTATAAGAAGCTATCATTCTAACAACTTGATAATTTTCTTTTTTGGTTAATATTGCGAAATAATTCATCTCTTGAAAAAGAGTTGAATTGTATTTAAACATTTTCAATTTTGAACTACAAGTGGGACATATAGGCTCAACAATTTCATTATGCCATGTAGGAGAATCTTCTTTCCATGAATGTCCACATTCAAGACAATGAACTCTGTTTCTGGAAAATGATCCCCATGTTCGAAATAAATTGTCTTCGGGATATTTCAATTGCTTTTCGGTTAATTTAGGAAGCTTACTACTCAATTCGACTATCCTAATCTCTTGCTTAGTTTTTGGTTCCATACCTAGAATAATTCAGCTTGAACGGTTTGAGTTGCATCTTGTTTTTTTAGATTTGCTTTCTTTTTTAATCTTTCCTTTTCTTCAGTTACAACTTGTGAGATAGCCTTTTCCTTTGCTTTCTTTATATCATCCTCAGTAAGCTCAACATGATGATTCACTACGACATTTCCGGAAAAAGATTTCCCAGGCTTAATATTATCTTCATCATAATAATGAATCGCCATTCCAAAAATTTCATCATCTGTAAATCCCGAACAACCGCTTTTCTGAACTTCTGATAAAATATAATTAACGCATCCCTCAATATTTTTGCTTTCTTTTTTTAATGTTTCTGCAAATAATGCATCATTTGAAGCGACCAATTCAAGGTGGTCGCTTATTACTTTTTTAAAATTATCTGTGGTTTTCATATTGCTAAATCAAATAAGGTTGGAACATTTATTTTGTACTCGATAGATTTCAGGTAAAAAAGACCATCATCATAATAGCTTGGATTCAGCTCTGCAGATATCGCTTTGCGTTCCATTTCAAGTGCTTTGTAAGCTGTAGAGAATAAACCGCCAAAAGGATCATCAACAACATCGCCTTTCATTGTAAATCGATTAATTAATCTAGATATTATATCGAGCTGAAGCGGGCAAATATGCTTTTCCTTTTTTCGGTTTGCCTGATTAGCATTTAAAGTATTCATACGATTGACATCAGTCCAAACCATATCAGTTGGTGATGTTGGGGGAATAGTCATAAATAAACGGCTTAGCTTGTTTGATTTTTCCAGATCATTACATACTTTCAAATGCTCGTCGTAACTATAAATATTCTTTTTGTCAAATTCTCTCCAGCGATTAAATACAGATTTCATATCAGATGCAGCTAATTCTTCATAACTCATAAATCTATCACCGGATGATTTCCAGTAAGCATGAGCATCAAGTTGCCACTTGTCAATTGAATATTCGTCTTTTGATTTTATACAAGGCTCATCAGCATAAGCATTGTTCATTTCGCTTGGTCGCTTTCTAAAAAGAAGAACATACTCAGGAAGGCCAACACCCATTTTTGTAGCATCCTTACATTGTTCCGACCATCCGAGACGATATGTTTGATTATTTTCACGAACAACATCCGTTGTAACTGTGATCTTTCCAACAAGATAGAAACCGTGTTTAACAAAGTGCGAAACTGTCTTACCTGAGAAATCATCGATTGTAGTAAATGAAGTTCCGTTTTGATATGAATAACGGATCCTGTCTTTGACATGGATTGCTGCAATTTTACCAGGCTTCAAAGTCCTAAGCAAATTTGGAGTTAAGTAATCCATTTGTTTAAAAAATTCTTCATTACCGTTATTATGGCCGAAATCATTATAATTGTCTGAGTATTCATAATGATCACCAAAAGGAATTGACGTTAGAATCATGTCCGTAGAATTATCCGGCATTTGCTCATGGACGGCAACAGTATCATCATTGAAAACTTTTGCATTTCCGATGATCGCACTTCTTTTATTTTCAAAAATTTGTCTTTTCATATCAGCTGTAATTTTATCTGAGTTAAGTCCATACTCACGGACCAGGTTGATCATTTCAGTTTGTAATTCGATATGTTTGCGCCATTTCTCTTTTAGGGTTTTAAGTACCTCACGTTCGTTATTTGTGAAGATTGCGTAAACATTCACCTCAAATTCTTGCTTGAATCTGTAGCATCTGTGAATGGCCTGAATGAAGTTGTTAAACTTGTAATCTATACCAACAAACACCATATTGTGGCAAGCGTGTTGAAAGTTGCATCCGCTACCGGCTATTTCTGGTTTTGTAGAAAGTATTTGAAACTTAGAATGCTTGAAATCGATTAGTAAATTTTCTTTTTCGATATTGGATTGCGAACCGTAAACCGATTTTAGTTCAAACTTTTTAAACTTCTTTTCTAAGGCATCTCTTTCAGCTTCCCGATGGTGCCATAAAATCCAATTAGCATTGGGTTCATTATTTACTAGATCAAACGTTTTTTGAACTCTAATTTCGATGCTCTCTTTTTTCTCGCGAGAAGTATCAACAAGACTTTTAGTTGTGTCTTTGAATAAAACAATTTTACCTTCTTTATTGGTGACAACTCCTTCTACAGTATTATCAATTTCAACTTCGTGAAAGTTCAATTTCGGGAGATTGTAGCCGGTATCATCATAACCAAGATCTGACGGCTTATTGATAAACACTGCCCAAGAAGAAACCCACTTCCAGAACTCCTCTTTTTTGTTTTCGTAAAGTGTAAGATGTCCGGCTTTTGTAGAATCTCTTTGGAAGAATCGTGTAAGCGCATGACCTCGGTCAATAACTCCCAAATAATCGGCGTAATTTAATATCTCAATGAAATCATTTGGCGTGGGCGTCGCTGTTGCAACAAATCTATAATTGATGTCTTTGAAGTGCTTTAAAACGTAATTTGTAGTTTCAGTCTTAAGATTTCTCAAGATACTTGCCTCATCAAAAGATACACCTCCAAAACAGTCGGGTGTGATATCTCCCTTTCGAACTCGCTCGTAATTGGTTACATAAATCGCCAATTCCAGATCATCGACCTCATCCGTATCAGTAATGTACTTTATCTCAAAACCGGTACTTAAAAGATTATTATCATCTCTAAATTCTCCAATAACTCCCAAAGGCATACAAATAAGAAAAGGTTTTCCTGTCAATTCGATAATTAATCTGGCAATTTCAAGCTGCATCAATGTTTTACCCAAACCAAAGCTGGCAAAAATCGCTCTTCGACCTCCATTAATGGCCCAATGAATAATGTCTTTTTGGTGAGGTAAAGCGATTGGATTTATTTTTGATCGGTCTATTTCTACACCGTAGCTGTCAGCTACAACAATCTTATCCTCTAAAAATTCCTTATAAGGTTTTTGATTCATCATTTGTAGTTGGTTTTTTAAAGTGATAGATTTTGTTTCCGTTCGGCAGCGTTTTAACCTCTTTTGGTTTTTGCTCGCATTTTAAAAAGAGCATTAGCTTTTCATAAGCATTAATCTCGCTTTCTCCTTTCATTTCTATATCGGTTTTAGTTGGAGTATAGATTGTAGTTTTTGCGACCCAGACAGATCTAACTATTTTTTCAGTCTCGATTTTATCGATGATAATATTTCCCATATTTATGTTTTGTGGTTAGGCAATAAAAAAGCCCTCGATATCGAGAGCCTTAAAAATGTTTTGGATTGAATCGATCAACTATCTTCCAAAAATCAGCATAAATGCATCTCTTTGTTCCTGATTAGTTTTACCAGTGTAACCGGTGATCGCTTTAAAGTAATCGTTACTTATTTTACTTTTGGTTGGTTTGATTTTATAGTGAGTGATCTTTAAGTATTCGCACATTTCAACAATCTTTTTCGCTGTTTCAAAATTTGCTCCAGTATGCTCACCAATTTTAGAATTAAAAGCAGCTGATCTATCACTTTTTTTATGCCAATTTGATTTGTTTAAAAATCCACATTCGACATAAACTTCAAGCCCAGGATATTTTTTTTTCATTTCGTTGAAGTAATCAAAAAGCTGAAAGAAAGTAAGATTATCCAATTGCAACTGATTTCCACTTAAAAAAGCAACTCCTGATTTATCAACGTCCGGATCAATACCAACAATAAACTTTTCTTTTTGCTTGATCATGATTTCAGTGTGCTTGATTTTGGAATTAGACCAACATTACCGGAACTAAGTTTTTTAATAGCCTGGTCGATCGAAGTATCAATACTGGTAAATGGCCTCAGGGTTAATCCAACATCACTTAATGATACCGGCATCTGATTTTCAACATACTTCATTCCTAATTCTGCAATTTGCTTCTTGATTGCAGTCAAGTCAGATACAATTTCTATATTTCCCATTTTAAATAGTTCTAAAGTTAGATTTGCTTTGACGCGTTTCGTAGTGGTAATGAACCTCTTCTACCAATTGTTCAATTGTAAATTCTCTTATTTTTTCCAGTCGATCATGAATTTTTGTAATTTCCTGAAGCAACGGCTGAAGCGAATCATTTGGACAAAAAGGGACAAAATCTTTGAAGCTTTTAAGTTGAACTTCTAAAAGATTGCGTTGGCTAATGTGATTCATCAGGCCAATTATTTTCGAAAGGATTTACCTTTGAATTCGATAATATTGAACATTTCATAAATCCTATCCCAGACACGGCCACCATACTTTTCGCCGATTTCATCAATTGCAGCTTGCAGATCATCTTCATACCCCTCTTTGAAGTTACAAATCAGGAATGTTTTTGATTTAAGGCGATATCTCTCTTCGAGGATCTCTTTGAAAATATTAACCTTGCCGTAATTGCTAGCGATACGTTCTGTTTTTAAATCATCGAAGTTTATAATTCCACGCCACATGATCTTTTCAAAGTTATCCCGGTCGAGATCACTTGATAATTTTTCGAACATTGTTACCGCTTCATTTGCCGAAAAACTTCTAAATCCCACTCCGGGAACACCTTTGAAAATATGCTCGAAAACTTTCATTGTTGATGTTTTACCATTTCCATAATTGCCAATAATCAGAAGACCTTTATCAAAACTTGGTTCGGAAATTCTCGATAAATTTTCACATTTGAAAAAGCGCTCATCTCTCGAAAAATAATAAATCAAAGGCTCTAAGTTTTTTATCGTAACACCCTCGATTTTGATAAATGGCCTTTCGCATATTTTTTGAAAATTTGCTTTGAAAAGATTGTAAAGCCTTCTCGCTGTAATTGAAAATTTCGGTTTTGATTTTGGGCGATGAACTATTTCAACATATTTTGCACGAAATGCGATCTGTTCCTCTGTAGCTTCTGAGTTTTTGGATTCGTATGCAGCAATTTGACTTTTTTGATCTTCGGTTAACTTATCACTACTGAAGCTTTTTAACTCGTTGTATTTGTGAATTCCAATAATGGGAATTAATACATTATCGATTTTTAGTAAATCCTCCCGTGCCTTTTGTGTTTCCATCTTTGTTTACTTTTTTTGATTTTAAAATTTCTCCTGGAAGCCACCGGGAAAAATGTCCGGCATAATCTTGTTTGTTAATTTTTAAATCACATTCAACAATTAATTTTTGATTGAATTTTAAAATCCAATCTTTAACATTTTCTAATGCAACTCGATTTTGCATCGAAATTGCTTCTAACCAAATTTGATCTTGTAAAACTTCATCTCCAAAAATTTCATTTTTAGAAAGAGGTTTTAAAGGTTTTATATTGTTTTCTTGTTTTATTATACTCTCCGTGCTTTGTAAGGTGCTTTGATAGGTGCTTTCGCATGTGCTTTGTAATTTTCTTTCAAAGCATTCTTCGCTTTTTGGGGTTGCTTTCGCATGTGCTTTGATAGGTGCTTTGTTATTTTCTTTCAAAGCAATTATGTTGGCTGAATACTGATTTTTGCTATATTCTATTACTTCGAAAAAACCAAATTGAACCAAATCATCAAAGGTTTTTTTATAAACTGAGTAGCTTTTAATTCCAACATAATCTAAAACCATTGAGGTTGGAAAACCAAACTTCTCTTTCCATCCTAAACGATTACAGTGTTCTACAGCATAGGCATACACAGCACAATGGTTTGGCTTTATACTTTCAGGGTTTTTAAAAGCAAACTCCCAAAAATCACGCATAAGCTTGAAGTAATCTAGTTTATCATCAGCCATATTTTCTATTTTTTAAATGGTACGTTGGTTAGTTGCCGGCCATTGTTCCAGATAGCAAACCTGCCTTCAGAATCAACCTTAATTTGCATTGTTTCTATCTTTCCAAAGAAGTTGACATTACCTCCCATATCTACGAACCAACCTGTCTTTTTAGTACCATCAGGATAAGTGAAGATTCGCATAACGCGGCCAACAATTTGATAATACAAGGAAAGCGACATTGTAGAACGGGCCATAAGAACCGCTTCAAGTCCTGGATAATCAAATCCCGTTGTTAGAACTCCAACATTTATAAGGCACTTTATAATGCCTTTTTTAAACTGACTTAAGATTCGCTCCCTTTCTTCTGTTTTTGTTTCTCCAGTTAGAATTTCGGATCCTGGTATGCGCTTTTGAACTGCTTTAGCTTCTTCAATTAAGGAGCAGAAGATCAATATATTTTTTCTTTTACTCAGAATCGTTAGAGCTGTTCTGACAATTCGTGAAGGCATGTCGATGGACTTGTAATATCTTCTTAAGGATGTTTGCGTAAAATCGGTTCCAGAACTATTAACTTCTAATTTGCTTCGGTCAATAACATCAAAATTGTAGTATTCCAATTGCGCCAAGAACCCGGCATTAAACAGTACATCATTTTGAACATAGTAAAGAACTTTGTCAAATATTGCCGGTGTACTTCTAGTTAAGAAGGTAAGTTGCGGACCGGTAGAAGCTTGATCTAATCGATAAGGAGTTGCTGTTAATCCCAACACCTTAGCATTGGGAAACGCTCTTATAAATTCAATATACATTCCGGCATCAGAATTAACAAGGTGACATTCGTCAATAAGAATGTTTTTTAATCCTTTAAAAAGATGCTTTTTGTTAATGATACTCCCGATCGTGCAAAAAGTAACTTTATCAATTCTTTTTTCACCTGCAGAGGCACTATAAATGGATGCCTTACCGTAATTGGAAAACTTTTCATAGTTCTGTTCTAAAATCTCTTTTGAAGGCTGGAGAACAACAGTTTTGCCCTCCAGCGGTTCCAAAATTTTAGCAATTACAACTGATTTTCCAGATCCTGTCGGAAGTATTACCAAAGCATTTCCTTTAGTATTATCTTTGAGAAAGTCAACACTTAAATTTATGGAGTCACTTTGATAAGGTCGTAATTGAAAAGCCATAATTAAAGTTTGGCATTTTCAAATGCAGCATGTTCTTCCTCAAAAGACATGTTAACTTGATTAGGATCTTCTTGCGGCGCTGTCTTACCATTCATATATTGCTCCACCTCATCAAGAGCATTTTCTACTCTTTCTTTCAAGTCGCTGATATATAAATAAGCACTTGAGTATTTAACTTTTGGTGCATCGAATTTTATTATTCCGTTAGTTACCTCTTTCCATCCGGAAAGGACAACGGACTTGTTTTCTTCTACACCTGAAATCTTAAATCCGGTAACATGGTATTTCTCAGTTTCAATCTCAGCTTCTAATTCTCCCAGTGGAGTAACATTCGTATTTCCTGTGTAAGCATCATCCAGATGAGCAAAAAAAACATCGAGCTGATCAAATCTTATTTGCAGATCATCGTGAACAATGTGCGCTCCATTTCGGCTTAGTGTATCGCCTTTAGTAGGTCCTTTTAGCAGCTGGTAAGAATAAGTGCAGAGTGCGTCTTTTATCGAAGCACCTTTTATTTCAACTTCTTTTTCTGAAATCTTCTCTAAAGCTTGAACAAATTTATCTGAATTGATAGTTATCGTCTTAGTCATGAGTTATTATTTATTGGTTAATTTTTAAGTAATATTCTTTGTATTTCCCTTCCTGCTGATTCATAAAAATTGCTCGTTATTTTTAATCTGAATTTCTATTTCTCTGATAATAGCTAAGTCTTTAGGTTCTGGAAGATATATACCAGCCTCTTTGCTTGAATAGTCTCTAAATCGATCAATTGCTAACGTTAGTTCATCTTTAGTGATGTTCGCCAAGCTTTTGTACTCAACTCGTATTTCGCCAGTTTTATGGTTAATAAAATCATATTTAAAAATGGCAGGATTAACAAGCTTTTTGAAATACTCAAGTTTTATGTATTCAAGTTGTTCGCCGTATTCTAATGCGAACCAGGACATAATAAGATGAGCATACTTTAATTGAGGATATGTCTTTGGAACTTTCTTTGCTGATAGTTCAAATACTTTATTATGCTTTACAAAATATTTGAACTTTTCAATAGCTCTCTGGACATCGATCGGTTTTTCTGGATTGTAAAGCATAATTTTTAAAAGGGTGTTAGGTTGAAATCAATTATTAAATCCTTTTCGGCCACTGTCACATTCTTGCCAGTCAGATCTGAAACTTCTCTTTGAAATTGTTTAGCATTTGAATTGCTATCTGATAAGTGAATCAGAACAATATTGTTGACTTTTGAAAGATCATTTGCCGCCAACATTTCTTTGCAGTTTTCTAAGGAGAAGTGAGATCTCAGAATCCTATTTCTTAGAAATTCCTTTCCACTATCTGAACCAAACTTTCTATCGATAATTTCTTTAGAGAAATTAGCCTCAATTATGATGTTGTTCAAACCTTTGAAAGTGTACTCGCAATAGTTGGTATCGGTTAAGAAAAGCACTTTGCCGCATTCCGGATGTTCTATCAAAAAACCTAAAGGTTCAACTGCATCATGTTTGACATCAAACGCCATTACTTTAAAGCTTCCGATCTTCACAATCTCTTTTGATGCAATTGTCAGTGATCTGTGAAAGTTATCTGGATTTAGGAACTGAGTAGTTTTGGCACCGGTATAAGTTGTAATGCCTAAACCCATGACCTCATCAAATGATTTAGCGTGGTCCTGGTGTTCATGCGAAACAAGACAGCCTACGACTTTACTAAAATCAAAATTCAATGCTTTTTTGATGTCCATAATATTGACACCACATTCTATAAGCAACGCTTCATTCTCTGATTCGAGAATGTAAGCGTTGCCAATACTACCTGTTGAAATTACTTTTAACTTCATAATTAAAAGCCTGGTCCATCACCTTGTGATTGATCTATATCTAAGGTTTGCTGAGTTGCGTTTTCAGGTTCCGGATCTTGATTAGCTTTTTGATCTATTACTGTTGTTCCGGCAACTTCCAAAAGTTTATCATCGACCATTTCAGCATCTTCAAAATCTAATGGTTCTTTGTTTGCGTTGGCATCAATTTGATTTTGAATGATTGAATCATTCATTTCATTTTCCTTTTGAAGAATAGCCAAATAATTATCATCAATTTTCTTGCTGTCGATAGTGATCGCGTTATAAGCATTTCGGGAAATTGTTTTAATGGCCATTTCTTCAAACCATCCTTCTATTATTTCGGTTCCAACTTTCTTTTTATTTTCCCAAATATCCTTCTCTCCTCCCCAAAATTCAGCCGAAGCATACTTTGGTTTTCTTTTTTCAATGTCCTTTAAAGAAAAGACCTTAATTTTATTCTTTTCAGGAGCATCTTTAAATTCGTGATACCAAAAACCTCCGACAACCTTACCACGATCAAAATCATTAGTGATCTCTAATGTGTACGATTCAACCGGATTATTCATATCTTTTTTAAACTGCTTAAACTTATCCGTCGAATAAACCAACTCATAAACTACGTCACTTGGAACTTCCAAACCATACTTTTTCGCTTTGATCTCCATACCTCGGTAACCGATGAGAAAACCCATATCAAACTTATTGTTTGCTGTGTTTTTATATGGAACAATACTAATGTGGTTTGGTTGAGTAGGATCTAACTCAACGCTTGAATAAGCGATTACGTCAGTGGCAAGTTTAGCCATGTTTACATTTTCCCATGTAAAAGCTAATCCATCTCGATATCGTTCATCTTTCGCCAATCTCTTCTTTTCGTTATCTTTTAGCGTTTGATCAACTTTAATAAAGTAGTTTTGGCAAAGTTTCTTTTGAAAAGGAGTTAAAGTAACTGCTCCGTTATTTGATGAAAACTCTTTCATTACAGCATTTGTG